>CAWJJX010000004.1:0-526779 GCA_963843495.1 uncultured Solirubrobacterales bacterium
CTGTCGCCGCTTCCGCAGCCTGCGACGACGACGGCCAGCAGGAGAGCCATGAGTGCGGCCAGGGGAGCCGCATTGGCGTTTCGCCACCGGGTTTCATTGCGAGCGTTCCGCATGGAGAGGTTTCCTTCCTTTTCTGACTGATTTAGTTTTTTGACCAGCTTAGTTCTAAAAGCGAGGCCGGCAGGGTAGCACAATGTCGATCAGAAAAGTCCTAAATCAGATGGGGATTGAGGCAAATAGACTCGGCCGCAATGCCAGACGAGGTCTTTCGCACACCCGAGGGACTGCTGGAAGGACTGCCTGATTTCCCCTTCGAGCCGAGCTATCGAGAGATCGACGGGATACGGCTCGCCTATCTGGACGAGGGGGAGGGCAAGCCGGTGGTCTTCTTCCACGGCGAGCCGACCTGGTCGTTCCTCTGGCGCAAGGTGATCCCTCCGGTGCGCAACGCCGGCTTCCGCTGCATCGCCCCCGACTACGCCGGCTTCGGCCGCTCCGACAAGCCCACAGACGTCGGCTGGTACAGCTACGACCGCCACGTCGATCTGATGGCGAAGCTGCTCGAGGAGCTCGACGTGCGCGACGCCACCGCCGTCGTCCACGACTGGGGCGGGCCGATCGGCCTGCGGCTGGCGGTCGAGCACCCCGACCGCTTCGGGCGGATCGTGATCGCGGAGACCGGCCCGTTCACTGGTCAGCAGCGGATGAGCGACGCCTGGCTCAAGTTCCGCGACTTCGTCCGCGACAATGCCGACGTGCCGGTCGGGATGCTGGTGCGGGGAGGCTGCAAGCACGACCCCGGCGACGAGGTGATCGCCGCCTACGACGCGCCCTACCCGAACTCCGAGTCGAAGGCCGGCGCCCGTGCCTTCCCCTTGATCCTGCCGACCGAGCCCGACGCGCCCGGTGCCGCCGAGGGCAGGCGCGTCGCCGACGCCTTGCGGACCGACGAGCGACCGACCCTCGTGCTCTGGGCCGACTCCGACTTCATCCTGCCCTTCTCGGTCGGCGAACGCGTGTCCGAGCAGCTCAACTTCCCGCCGCCGCGCAAGATCGAGAACGCCTCGCACTTCCTGCAGGAGGACGCGGGGCCGGAGATCGGCGGCATCATCGCCGAGTGGCTCGCTGACTAGCGCTGGGCGGGGGTCGCGCGGCGGGTACGGGCGACGATGTCGCGCAGCTCCTCGCGCGGGCGCTCGGTGAGGAGGCGCACGCGGCGCGGGGGTGCCTCGTCCTCGACCCAGGTGACGGTGCCGGGCCAGTAGGGGCCCGGTGGTGTGCCCGGATGGTGGAAGGCGTCGGCGTAGACCCAGCTGCCGGTGTTGTGCAGCTGGCCGCCGTACGGTAGGCGCCAGAGTGGATCGTTGTCCCCTGGCCCGGCTCGGTGGGTGTGCCCAGTGATCGTGTGGGCAGCCTCGATCCGTAGTCGTCGGACCATCTCCGTGGCGCCGGCGACGCCGCTGTGGGTGATCGCGGCGGCGGAGAGGTCGGGATCGAACTCGGCGCGGAGGGTGCGGTTGATCAGCCAGACGCTGGCGGGCACCGCGGCCCGGATCGCGGTGCTGGTGGCGGCGCGGCGGGCGCGACCGCCGTCACGACGACGGCCCGAGATCGAGCGCCAGGCGCGTTCGGAGGGCCGCGTGGCGCCGCGGGAGAGCCCCGCTTCGGCGAGGCCATGGGCGAGTCCGTAGATCGGGCGCAGGATCCGCTCATAGGCCCCGGGCGTGGCCGGATCAGGGGGCGCGCCGCCGGCGCGCATGATCGCCGCCGCGGCGACGCACTCGAGCCGCGGCAGCGGCATGTGGCAGTCCATGTAGTGACCGTGGGTGGCGTAGACGTCGTCGCGCAGCCAGAGACCGGGGTAGGCGATGCCGAGCTCGGCATCGCCGAGCCAAGCGTTGATCCGGGTCGCGGCCTCGCCCGAGGGCAGGCCGCGATGCTCGAGGCCGAGCGGCCCGCCGGCGAGCGCGACCTCTTCCAGCAGCGGCTCGGCGAGGTGGTGATCGTGATTGCCCGGCACGAGCACGATCCGGCGCCCCGCCATCGCTGCGCCCAGCTCCTCGAAGAAAGGCCGCGCGATCTCGAGTACGTCGGCCAGCGGCAGCTCGCGCAGCTCGAGCACGTCGCCGAGGAGGACGAGGCGGTCGGCGCCGGCAAGCTCCTCGATCAAGGCGCGGCGGATCTCGGGGTCGCGGCCGAGGTCCTCGCCGGTGGCGCTGCCCAGATGAAGGTCGGAGACGATCGCGGTGCGCATCGGAGCAACTTAGTTGGCTCGGCGCCTGGCTGCCTGGCCAGTTGTCCGGCTAGACTCCCGCCGATGGCTTCGCTCAGCGAAGAGCGCCTGGCGCCCGTCAACGGTGTCGAGCTCGCCTACCAGGAGGTGGGCGACCCCGATGGCGAGCCGCTGCTGCTGGTGATGGGGCTGGGCACGCAGATGATCGCCTGGGACGAGGAGCTATGCGCGACGCTGGCCGAGCGCGGCTTCCGCGTGGTGCGCTTCGACAACCGCGACATCGGCCACTCGACCATGCTCGACTCCACCGGCGTGCCGAAGCGGCTCGACCTCTTTCTCGGCCGTCGTCAGAGTGCCGCCTACACGCTCTCCGACATGGCGCGAGACACGACCGCCCTGATGGATCACCTGGGGATCGAGTCCGCTCACGTGGTTGGTGCCTCGATGGGGGGCATGATCGGCCAGACGCTGGCGATCGAGCACCCCGAGCGGGTGCGCACACTGGTCTCGGTGATGTCGACGACGGGCAGCCGGCGGGTCGGGACGCCGACGCTGAAGGCGTTCGGCCTGATGCTGGCCAAGGCGCCGAGCGATCGGGAGGCCTACGCGGAGCAGATCGTCAGGACCTTCGAGGTGATCGGCTCGCCCTCGTTCCGATCCGACGAGGAGCGGTTGCGCGATGTCGCGCGGCGGATGTACGACCGCTCCCACAACCCACGCGGGATCCTGCGCCAGATGCACGCGATCACCGCCTCCGGCGACCGCACGGCGAAGTTGCGCGAGCTTGATCTACCGGTAACCGTGATCCACGGCAGCCGCGACACCCTGATCCGTCCCAGCGGCGGCCGCGCCACCGCGAAGGCGATCCCCGGCGCCCGCCTGCGGATCGTCGAGGGCATGGGCCACGACCTGCCGCGCGAGCTCTGGCCCCTCTTCGTCGGCGAGATCGCCGATACCGCCTCGCGCGCCGGCTGGCGCGCCCAGGCCGAGCAGCCCGCCTAGAGCGCACGGCCCCGCATGCGGCTGAGAGGAGTCGAACCTCCACGGAGTTTCCTCCACACGGACCTGAACCGTGCGCGTCTACCAGTTCCGCCACAGCCGCGGGGGCAGGCAATTTACCGGTTCGCAGCCCCCAGCCCGCCCGACCCCGAGCCGCAAACCCAGCCATCCGGCTCGCTAATATGGCCACGTCCCGCCGCTATCGTCTAGGGGACTAGGACGCCGGATTCTCAGTCCGGAAACCGGGGTTCGAATCCCCGTAGCGGTATGGCCTTAGCGGAGAAGTTCGAGAGCTATCCGGGAGGCTCCTTCGGCCTCTGCAACTCGCGTTATACTGAGCAGGTATGACTCAGCGAATGGGTGCCAAGGGCCAAGTTGTGATCCCCAAGGAGCTCCGCGAACGAGCAGGTCTTGGGCCAGGCGCTGGCGTCTCGTTCGAGCCTCTGGACGATGGCATCGTGGTGAGGCGAGCAGATGATGGCTCAACGCTGCGAGGAAGATTCGCTGGCAGTGGCATGGCGGCGCGGTTGGTCGAGGATCGCCGTCGCGAGCGTCCGTAGTGCATGAAGGTCTGTCTTGACTCGTGGGCCGTGTTGGCGTGGCTGGACGGCGACGAACCAGCAGCGGCTGGCAGTGGCCAAAGCCCTTGAGCGTGAACGCCCCGCGATGAGTTGGATCAACTTGGTTGAGGTCAGTTATCGCTTGACTCGCGATCATGGCGAGGACGAAGCAGAACGAGTTATCGCGGAGTTGCGCTCGAAGGTCAGCGAGGATCTTCCTGGAGTGTCGGCGATGCGGGCGGTTGCGAGTCTCAAGGCGGAACATCCGATTGCGTTGGCCGATTGCTTCGCTATCGCTCTCGCGGCTGAGGACGGAGCCGTGCTTATGACTGGAGATCCGGAGATCCTCGCTCAGAGCAACGCTCTTCCCTGTGACGCTGAAGACCTTCGCTAGCGGCTGGCGCTGATGGCGGCCAAACCCGCAAACCAACTGTGACAGATATATGACGTTCGAGAGAATGCGGCTTTTGCGGTCCTGTGGGCCGATAACAGGCTGCTGCACGCAATAAGTACTGTCCTATTTGCGATCGTCGCCGTGGTATTGATGCTGAAAAAGTCGCCATCTTCTTTGAATGGATCTACTTCCTGACTCAAATCGGTTTGGCCGCTTCCACCGGGACGACGATCTCTCCGCTAAGGACGAAACGCTGTAGCGGTATGGCCTCGAGCTGACCCGTCTCGCTTCCACACGCGGCAGCGCGAGAGCTGTCGTTGCGCCTTGGGGGGTGCGATACGGTGGCGCGGATGCGAGCGGTGGCTTGCCAGCGTGGGGAGTTCGAGCTGCTCGAGCGGCCTGAGCCCGAGCCGGGCCCCGGTCAGGTGCGGATCGAGGTCACGCGTTGCGGGATCTGCGGCTCTGACCTGCACGCTCGTCATGGGATCGATGAGCTGGCCGAGGTGGGGCTCGAGGTCGGATACGACCGCTTCGGGCGCTCCGATCAGCAGGTCGTCTTCGGGCACGAGTTCAGCGGCAGGGTTGCCGAGTACGGGCCGAAGTGCCGGGGGGAGCTGGCAGCGGGCACGCCCGTCGTCGCGCTGCCCATCCTGCGTGGCGAGAACGGCGCCGACGCCACCGGCCTCTCCAGGCACGCACCGGGAGCCTACGCGGAGCAGTTGCTCGTCCAGGAGTCGATGATGATGCCGGTGCCGAACGGCCTCGATCCCGCCGTCGCGGCGCTTACCGAGCCGATGGCCGTCGCCCTGCACGCCGTCCGCCGCGGGGAGGTGGGCAAGCGAGACGTGGCGATCGTGGTCGGCTGCGGCCCGATCGGCCTCGGCGTGATCCTGATGCTGAAGGCAAGCGGCGTCCGCACGGTCGTTGCCAGCGATTTCTCGCCCGGCCGGCGGGCTCTCGCCGAGCGCTGTGGAGCTGACCTGGTCGTCGACCCCGCGGCGGACTCCCCCTACGAGGCGCACGGCGATCCCGGCTGGATCACCAGCGCACCGGGGGCGTTCGAGCTGGCGATCGAGACGCGCGAGAAGCTCGGCCGCCTGCCCTTCGGCTGGTGGCATGCCTGGAGGTTGGCGGAGAAGCTCGGGGCCACCCCGAAGCGGCCCGTGATCTTCGAGTGCGTCGGTGTCCCTGGCGTGATCTCGCAGATCGTCGATTCCGCGCCGTTCTTCTCCCGGGTCGTCGTGGTCGGCGTCTGCTTCGGGACCGACTCGTTCAGGCCGGCGATGGCGATCAACAAGGAGGTCGACCTGCGCTTCGTCCTCGCCTACACACCACTCGACTTCCGCGACACCCTCCACATGTTCGCCGAGGGCGAGGTTGACCCGAGGCCGATGATCACCGGCACCGTGGGTCTCGCCGGCGTTCCCGATGCCTTCGCGGACCTCGAGGACCCCGAGAGGCACGCCAAGATCCTGATCGACCCCGCGCTGCCGTGACGAAGGGATCTATCGGTTGCGGAACGCCTGCACGGCCAAGACCGCTGTGATCAGGAGCACCGGGGCGAAGGCCGGAAGCGCGACGAGGAGGCTGTGGTGGGCAAGGAGGAGCATGGTCAGCGCTGCAGGGCAGGGGTGGTGGGGGCCAGGCCCTTGCGGGGGTCTCGGCGGGGCTGTGGCCGTGGGGGGAAGGCGAGGCGGTGCAGGCTCCAGGCGAGCAGGGCCAGAAGGGAGAGGGTGATGCCGATCACGGTCGCATAGGCGATGACGACCACGGCCGGGGACCGCCGGTCTTCTCGCGCTGCAGGAGCTGGTGCTCGTCGCCGAAGGTGCGCGTGAAGCTGCGGCGAGGCGGGGATTTCGCCGACCGGGATCGCCGGGTCGTCGGGCAGGAAGATCGGCAGCGCGGTCAGCGAGCTGCCCTCGTGGAGGCGGATCATCGTCTTCCAGTTGCCGTCGACCGGGATCGGCTCGGTCGTGCGGTAGACGACCGGGGCCGACCTCGCTCGAGCGGGTCGACGACGAGGCCGCCGCCCTGCCAGGCGGTGACGTCGAACCACTCGGCGTCGTCGGCGGCGTCGGGCGGGTGCAGCCGCACGTGGCGCTCGACCTCGCGGCCTCGCCCTCGCCGGAGCGTCGCGCAGCGACGACCGTCGGCGCGGACGCCCTCGCTGGGCGGGCGTGTAGAGGCGCGAGCGCGATCAGCGCCGCGATCAGACGCCGCGCCGCCGACCGCGGCCGGCGCAGCAGCGGCCGGCGCACGCCCGGGCTCGACGGTGAGGTGAGCGCCGATCCAGGCGCCGATCATCGCCCCGGCGAGGCCGCCGCGAGAAGCCGACGACGGCGCCCTCGGGGAAGAGCGCCGCCGGCCAGGGCAGCGGCATCCAGACGTGCGACCAGGCCCACTCGGCGGCGAGGCCGACGGTGCCGATCCCGAGCCCGGCCCAGAGCCCGAAGCGCAGCGGTCGCTGCGGTCGAGACGCGCAGCGCGACCGCCTCGACCACCAGCGCCTCGACGATGTAGAGCGGGAAGTGGGGCGTCGTCTCGCCGAGGACCGGGCCGATCGCGAGCGCCAGCAGCGCCGCGGAGCGCGAGGAAGAAGGCGACGGCGCCGAGCGCCGCGCCGCGGCCGCCGTAGATGCGCGGCGCGACCAGGCCGACGCCCGGCGGCGAGCATCATCATCAGCGGCTGGAAGACGAAGCGGAACTGCGGCACGCCGAAGTCGAACTCGGCCTGGAAGGTCGAGAGGCCGAGCATGAGACCGCCGGTCAGCGCGACGGCGCGGCGCCCAGCGTCGAGCGTCGCTCCGCAGCCGGCTCGGCCGGCGCCGCGTTCGCCCGCATGGCCCTCGACCGAGCAGCACGGCGATCCCGACCAGGGTCATCGCCGCGCCGCCGATCAGCATCAGGTGGGTCGGGCCCCAGAGCGTCACGTCCTGGCCGAAGAGGCGGTGCCAGACGTCGTCGAGCGGGAAGCCGATCAGCGAGAAGGCGCCGCAGGCGCAGATCAGGACGCCGCCGAGCGGCGCGTACCAGTCGCGGCCGATGCCGGATCGCGGCGGCGCTCGGGCGCTCCCGCGGGCAGCACCATCGCGAGGAAGCCGGCGGTGAAGATGCCGAACAGGCCGACGAGGATGAAGTAGTGGGCGGGGTTGGCGAGCGGGCCGTCGTCGCGGCCGTTGTCGATGTGCAGGGAGATGTCCCAGTACATGCCGAAGAGGGCGGTGAGCAGGGAGACGGTCGCGATGCCGGCGGGCAGCGCCGACCCAGCCGGGCAGGCCGGTGCGCCGCTCGGCGACGGCGGCGAGGCGGCCGAGGCAGCGCGACCCGGCCGGAGCGGTGGCCGAAGCCGAGGTAGAGCAGGGCGGCGGTGAGCGATCGCCGCGGCGACGGTCGCGATGACGATCTGGCCGATCTCGGCGCCGCCGGCGGGAGGCGGCTGCTCTGGAGCGCGAAGATGCTCAGGCGCCTCCGAGTGGTCATCATTACGCTTACCTCATGAACGTTACCTCAAACGAGGTTACATGCAAGAGGTAGAATTGCATGTATGGCCAAGCGCACGGAAGCCGCAAGCGAGAGCCGCCGAGCAGGCGACGCTGACCGTCGAGCAGCTCGCCTACGAGACCGGGATGTCGGTGCGGAACATCCGCAACCACCAGTCGCGCGGGCTGCTGCCGCCGCCCGAGGTGCGCGCGCGGATCGGCTACTACGGCCCCGAGCACGTCGCCCGCCTGCGCCTGATCCAGGAGATGCAGGCCGAGGGCTTCAAGCTGAGCGCGATCTAGCGGCTGATCGGCGAGCACGGCGCCGACGCCGACCGCTTCGTCGGCCTGCGCCAGGCGGTCACCGCGCCGTTCGCGACCGAGGCGCCGGAGGTCCTCACCCGCGAGGAGCTGGCCGAGCGCTTCGGGACCGACGACGACAAGCTGCTCGCGCAAGGCCCAGAAGCTCGGCGTGCTGGTCGCCCTCGGCGACGAACGCTTCGAAGCGCCGAGCCCGGCGCTGCTGCGGGCCGCCGAGGAGGTGCTGGCGATCGGCATCCCGCTGCCGGCGGCGCTGGCGGCGATCGAGAAGCTGAACCGCAACTCGCGAGTCGGCGGCGCGCACCTTCGTCAACCTCTTCGTCGACGAGCTCTGGAAGCCGTTCGACGAGGCCGGGCCGCCCCGACGAGCGCTGGCCGGAGATCACCGAGGCGATCGAGCGGCTGCGCCCGCTCGCCGTCGACGCGCTCAACGCGACCTTCCGGCTGACGCTCACCGCCGAGGTCGAGAAGGCCTTCGGCGAAGTGCTCGAACGACACAAGAAGAGCTGAGCCGGAGCAGGTATGGCCCCCGTCGACGCAGAGACGCCGGAGGGACAGGATGCGGACGGGGGCGCCGTGCCCGGTTGGTACCCAGATCCGAGAGGGAGCGGCAACCTCTTCTACTGGGATGGTTCGAGATGGACGGGCGACGTTCACTCGCCGCCGTCTGGGTCATCCACACGCCTTGGCGGGCTCGGCCGCAACCGGCTGCTCGTCATCGCTGGCGGCGTGGCGCTGGCTCTCTCGCCGTTCATGACCTGGGTGAAGGTGATCCTGCTCGGCGATCTGAGCCTGTTCCAGCTGTTCGACGCAGCGGATCGCGGCAATGGATGGGCCTGGGCGGCGGTCGTCGCTGGCATCGCGGCGGCGGTCGTGGCGCTCCGGCAGGAGAACCCCTCGGCGGTGCGCGGGACCGCGCTCGCGGTCGGCCTGCTCGGGGGCGCCCTGGCGATCTACGCGCTGGCCGATCTGCGGCAGGAGCTGCGCGACGCCCACGGGCTCGCGCAGATCGGCATCGGCCCCTACGTCGCGATCAGCGGCTGCGTGGCGATGGTGGCAGGCGGTTGGATGGCGGGCGAGAGGCGATCGCTGGGACAGCCCCCGGATCGAGCCTCGGGGTGACGGACGCCGCCAAGGCATCGTAGGCTGGCGGGCATGGACGTTCTGATCGCGGCCGACATGGAGGGGATCGCGGGGATCGACGACTGTGGCGATTGCCTGCCCTCGCATCCGGATGCCTACGCTCGGGGCCGCAGGCTGATGACCGATGAGGTGCTCGTCGCGGTCGAGGCGCTTCGCGGCGCCGGGGTCGAGCGCATCTCTGTTGGGGACTGGCACATGGTCGGCACCAATATCGAACGCGAGCGCATGCCAAGCGGGATCGAAGTGCGGCCGATCGCCGACCTGGCCCTGGCCGAGGCCGACCCCTCGATGTCGAAGGCCCACGGCGGTCCGCTCGACGCGGTCGTGATGATCGGCCACCACGCGCGCACGATCAGCCCGCGCGGCTTCTCCTCGCACACCTTCGTCTGGGACATGGAGGTGCTGCTCGACGGCGAGTCGCTCAGCGAGGTGCAGGTCTACGCGCAGGGCCTCGCCGCCGAGGGGATCCCGGTGCTCGTCGCCAGCGGCGATCGCTGGCTGCTCGAGGAAATGGGCGAGGGGGAGATGGGCAGCGCTCGGCTGGTTGCTACCAAGGAGGGCGAAGGGCGGGCGCGGGCCCGCTCGCGGGATGTCGATGCCGCCAGGGCAGAGCTATCGGCGGCGATCGGCAGCGCTCTCTCCGAGCCGCTGTTGCCGCCCCCCGCTCGCGAGTATCCGGCCGAGCTGCGGATCACCGTCGAGGGGGAGGAGCTTGCCCGCACGACGGTCGCCGAGCCCGCCGATCTGCTCCCCGCGATCGCCGCGGTGTTCCGCACGAGCAGCGTCTCGCGCGAGTACCGCCAGCTCGCCAAGCTGCTGCCGGCCGGGCACGACTCACGCTTGCGCAGCGTGCGCCGCAGGCTGGGCAGCCGCCTCGCCACGCCGGTGATGCGCTCGAAGGAGCGCCGCTGGCTTGCCTCCAGCCCGTCGACTCTCGACGCCGATGGGCTCGAGGTCAACCACTAAGCAGCGTTTAAAGCAATGGACGCGCGAGGCTGGTCGTCCTAAAATCACCCATATGCGCGCGGCGCGGGTTTCGGTAGAGACCATCGGGCGCCGGTATGTCGATGCGTTCAACCGGCGGGATATCGAAGGCCTAGTGGCCCTATCTCACCCCGCCATCGAGTTCCGTCCGACCATGCTCGTGGGAGCGCGCCGGCGCTACGACGGGCACGAGGGCCTGCGCCGCTGGTTCGAGGAAATGGGCGGGTCGGAGATCGAGCTCCAGATTCACGTGCGCGAGGTGCGAGCGCTCGGGGACGATGGCTTCCTCGTCCTCTCCGAGATCTTGCTGGACGACAAGCTGGTCTCACCCGCGGCGATGCTCGCGCGGCTCGCCGACGACGGCAGGATCATCGAGGCGCGCTCCTTCCTCACCGATGAGGAGATGCTGAGGCAGGTGGGCTGGGCGCCCGACCCGCCCCCTGAGGGCGAGTAGTCTCAGGGCGACCGGGAGGGTGCCGGTCAACCCAACGGGAAGGGAGCGGTTGATGTACGACTACGTGATCGTCGGCGCCGGCTCGGCGGGCTGCGTGCTCGCAGCGCGCCTCTCCGAGGACCCCGAGACGAGCGTCCTGCTGCTCGAGGCTGGGCCCCCGGACACCAACCAGAACATCCACATCCCGCTCGGCTACCTGCAGCTCGCCCGCACCGAGATCGACTGGGACTACGCCTCGGCGCCGGAGCCCGGCTGCGCCGGCAGGCGCGTCTCGCTGCCGCGCGGCAAGGTCCTCGGCGGCTCCTCCTCGGTCAACGCGATGGTCTACATTCGCGGCAACCGCCGCGATTACGACGGATGGGATACGCCGGGCTGGCGTTGGGACGACCTCTTTCCCTACTTCCTCAAAGCCGAGGACAACGAGCGCGGTGCCTCGGAGTGGCACGCGGTCGGCGGCCCCCTGCCGGTCTCCGACCAGCGCTCGGGCAACAAGATCACGGCGGCCTTCGTCGAGGCCGGAGTCGAGGCGGGACTGCCACGCAACGAGGACTTCAACGGCGCCGAGCAGGACGGGGTCGGTATGTACCAGGTGACGCAGCGGGGTGGGATGCGGGCGAGCGTCGCCGTCGCTTACCTGCACCCGGCGAGTGAGCGGCCGAACCTGACCGTGATGCCTTACATGCACGTGAACCGGGTGCTGTTCGAGGGAAATCGTGCGGTTGGGGTCGAGGCCACCCAGCTGGGCGAGGCCCAGGAGCACCGCGCCGAGCGCGAGATGATCCTCTGCGGCGGCACCTACAACTCGCCGCAGCTGCTGATGCTCTCCGGCGTCGGCCCGGCTGAGCACCTGACGATGCGCGAAATCGACGTGCTGCTCGACCAGCCGGCGGTGGGCGAGAACCTCAGCGACCACGCCGCCACCTACTCGCGTCTGGACCACGCCGGAGCCGGCGAGCCTGCTGCTGGCGCTCGAGCCCGCCGCGCTGGAGGAGTTCGAGGCCTCGCAGACCGGGCCCTTCGCTTCCAACCTCGCCGAGTCGGGCGGCTTCGCCCGGGTCGAGTCCGGCGTCGAGGCGCCCGACGTGCAGTTCCACGTCGCCCCGATCCACATCGTCGAAGAGGGGATGGGGGAACCGCAGGCTCACGGCGTCTGGGTCTCGCCCTGCCTGCTCACGGCAGCGTAGCCGTGGCTCGGTGCGCCTCGCCTCCGCCGATCCAACGGCGAAGCCGGTCATCCGTAACGGCTTCTACGACGATGAGGCCGACATGGTGCGCATGATGGACGCGGTCCGCTTGACGGAGGAGATCTGCGCCCAGCCTTCGTTCCGGCCCTACTGCGTCGAGTCCTTCACGGGCCCGATCGACGATTCCGACGATGCCCTGCGTGCCCACGTCGCCCGGACCACCTACCCGGTCTACCACCCGGTCGGCACCTGCGCGATCGGCTACGGTCGTCGACGCCGAGCTGCGCGTCGAAGGGCCTCGAGTCGCTGCGCGTCGTCGACGCCTCGGTGATGCCGACCGTCCCTCGCGGCAACACCAACGCGCCGACGATCGCGATCGCCGAGCGAGCCGCCGACCTGATTCGCCACGGCGAGCCGCTCGCGATCGCGGCCGGCCACCGAGGCGGGAGGCGAACGAACTGCACGGCCTGACCGCGCGAGGGAAAGTTGATGGGGGCTAGTGACCGGGATCGGCGACGGGCACGGGGACCTTGCCGCCGTCCTCGGACGAGGCGACGAGGATCGCGCCCTCGCCGGTGACGTAGGCCTCCTCGCCGTGCTGGACGACGTCCATGCCCAGCGCCTCCTCGTGCTCGCTGGCGCGCAGCGGGCATGACGAGCCCGATCAGCTTGAGCAGCACGAAGGTCATGCCGAAGGCGTAGGCGGGGGCGGCAAGCGCGGCCAGGACCTGGTCGACGAGCTGCTCGGCGTTGCCGTAGATGAGGCCGTCGGAGATGCCGTTCCAGGCGGTCTGGGCGAAGAAGCCGATGAAGAGGATCCCGGTGAGGCCGGCGATGCCGTGCGCGGCGAGCACGTCGAGCGTCTCGTCGACCCGGGTCCGCGGCCGCCAGACGATCATCGCGTAGCAGGGCAGGGCGCCGACGAAGCCGAGCGCCATCGCCCAGCCGGGGCTGATGTAGCCGCCGGCGGGGGTGATCAGCACGCAGCCGACGATGATCGCGGTGGCGGCGCCGATCGCCGTCACCTTGCGGCCGCGGATCAGGTCGAGCGCGAACCAGGTGAGCAGCGCGCAGGCCGGGCGTCAGCAGCGTGTTGGTGAAGGCGAGCACGCTGTTCGTCGCCGGTGGAGAAGCCGCTGCCGCCGTTGAAGCCGAACCAGCCGAACCAGAGCAGGCCGGCGCCGAGCAGGACGTAGACGGCGTTGTGGGGGAGCAGGGCCAGGCGCCCGTAGTCCTTGCGCGCGCCGACGACCAGCGCCGCCGCTAGGGCCGAGAAGCCCGAGCCCATCTCGACCGGGACGCCGCCGGCGAAGTCGAGCGTGCCGCCGGCGACGAGCCAGCCGCCGCCGAAGGCCCAGTGGGCCAGCACCGCGTAGACGAGCACCGACCAGAGCGCCGCGAAGACGAGGAAGGCGCCGAAGCGCATCCGCTCGACCACGGCGCCCGAGATCAGCGCCATGGTGATGATGCAGAAGGTCGCCTGGAAGGCCATGAAGACGAGGTGGGGGATCGTCGTCCCTTCGCGCGGGGTGAAGTCGACGCCCGTGCAGGACGATGTAGTCGAGGCCGCCGATCAGCGAGCCGGTCGCCGTCGAAGGCGAGCGAGTAGCCGACCAGCGCCCAGGTGACCGTCGCCACCGCGATCGCCGCGATGCACATCATGAAGGTGTTGAGCGTGTTCTTCGAGCGCACCAGGCCGGCGTAGAAGAGGCCCAGGGCCGGCGTCATCAGCAGCACCAGCGCCGTCGCGACCAGCATCCAGGCGGTGTCGCCCGTGTCGATCGCGGCGGCGGCTGCGCAGCGACAGCGGCTCATCACTTGCTCACCGGCGTCACGGCGCCGTGGTCGGTCTCGCCGGTGCGGATCCGGACCACCCGGTCGAGCGGCAGGACGAAGATCTTGCCGTCGCCGACCTCGCCGGTGCGGGCGCCCTCGCAGAGCGCGTCGATCGTCGGCTGGACGAACGTCGTCGGAGACGGCGATCTCGAAGCGGACCTTCTCGGAGAGCCCCATCTTCACCGTCGTGCCGCGGTAGGTCTCGACCCGCTCCAGCTCGCCGCCGTGGCCCTGAACGCGGCTGAGCGACACACCGCGGACCTCGGCGCGGTAGAGCGCCTCGAGCACGTCGTTCGCCTTCTCCGGCCGCACGATGCCGATCACGAGTTTCACCGTTCCTCCCTCATATCCATCTCCCCGTGGACGCCGAATCTCCCCGCGGACGCGCCGAGCGTACACCTTTGCGAAAAACGACGCGGTCAGCGGTCCAACCGGCCTCCTACACTGATTGGATGCCACGATCGCGGTGAGGATTCGACGTTGACGCTCTACCGCCGCGGGATCGAGTTGCTCGAGGAGGAGGACTTCGAGGAGGCGGCGGCGCCCCTGGCGGAGGCGGCGCGGCGCGAGCCGGAGAAGTCCTCGGTGCGTGAGGCTCTGGGACGGGCCTACTTCCGCTCCGGTCGTTTCGCCGCCGCCGCGGTCGAGTTCGGGGCAGTGGTCGAGCGCCACCAGGTCAACGATTACGCCCACTTCTGCCTGGGCAGGGCGCTCGCCAAGACCGGCGAGACCGAGCGCGCCCGCCATCACCTCGCACTCGCCTCCAACCTTCGGCCCGACCGCCGCGACTACAGCTTCTACCTGGCGATGCTCGGCGCCTGAACGACCCGGGTCAGGAGCCGCCCGCCGGCTCTTTCTCCGGCTCGGTTGGCGAGGAGTGGGAGCTGCCGCTTGCTTCGCCGTCGCCCTCCGCGCGGTGTCGCGCGGGAAGCAGGGCGACGATCGTGGTCCCGTCGCCGGGGGAGCTCCGCAGCTCGAGCGACCCCCCCGCTAGGGCGATGCGTTCCCGCATCGAGACCAGCCCGTAACCGTCGCTCCGCGCGCCGGGGTCGAAGCCGCGACCGTCGTCGGAGACGCGGATGCGCAGCGTCTCGCCCTGCTCCGACACCTCGACCCTGGCGTGCTTGGCGCCGCCGTGACGGGCGGCGTTGTTGAGCGCCTCCTGGACCAGGCGATAAGCCGTGTCCTCGATCTCGGGGACGAGTCGCTGTCCCGGGTGGCCCGCCGGGCAGTCGAGGTCGACGTCCGTCTCGACGTCGATCACGTCGCCGAGGGCAAGGCGTTCGCTGAGCGTCTCGATCGCCGCGCCCAGCCCCAGCTCGTCGAGCGCGGTCGGTCTCAGATCGGCGATCAGGCGGCGCATCTCGGCGATCGTCAGGTCGACCTGCTCGATCCCCAGCTCGAGCAGGCGGTCGAGCGCCCGGGCGTCGCTGCGTCTTGCCGCGGAGAGCACGACGCGCAGGCCGGCGAGGCTCTGCAGCGACTCGTCGTGCAGCTCGCGCGCCCAGCGGCCGCGCTCGCGCTCTGTGGCGGCGATGCGGTCACGGGTGCGGTCTTCGGCGACCGATTGGGCGGTGGCGACGGCGATCGCCACCCACTCGGCGAGGATGATCACCGACTCCTCGTCGGCCTCGTCGAACTCGCCGTCCCTCTTCTCGCTGAGGTAGAGGCTGCCCCAAGCGCGCCCGCGGATCATCACCGGCACGGCGAGGAAGCTCTTCATCGAGGGGTGCGCGGCGGGGAAGCCGCAGGAGCGGGGGTGCTGGCCGACGTCGCTGAGGCGCAACGGCCGCGGCTCGTCGATCAGCATGCCGAGCACGCCGAGGCCGCGCGGGAGGTCGCCGATCGCGCGTTTGGTGTCCGCGTCGATGCCGTGGGTGACGAAGCGCTCCAGCCCGCCGCGGTTCTCGTCGAGCACGCTGAGCGCCCCATAGCGAGCGTCGGTCAGGTTGCAGGCGATCTCCGGCAAGCGGCGGAAGACGACCCCCGGATCCTGCTCGGCGACCAAGCTGCGGCCGACGTCGATCAGCTCTCGCAGCCTTTGCTCGTCGAGAGCGCTGCTGTCATGGCCTGGTGCCATCTCCCAACTCAACGATCTCCCCGGTCGTTGATTGCACTGAGGCACTCCAATCGTATCGACCGCGATCCCTCCGCTCAAACTCGATCATCTGCTGAGTCAGCGGGAAAACCCCGATGGCGAGTGCGCTCGGGATGGCTTAGATGAAAGTCGTGGGTTCGACTTCCCGGGCCGCCGATACGACTAACCTCGCCTCCGTGCGGGCGTACGCCGAGTCCGACGGCACTCCGGGGACGACGACCACGATCGTCCTCGCCGACGATCACACGGTGATGCGCAACGCCCTGCGCCTGCTGCTCGACGCCGAGCCGGGCTTCGAGGTCGTCGCCGAGGCCGGTGACGTCGACACCGCGGTGCGCTACGTCCGCGGTCACAGGCCGGCGGTGCTGATCCTCGACCTCAACATGCCCGGGCCGCGCCAGCCTCGATGCGATCCCCGACGTCCAGGAGGCCTCGCCGGAGACCGAGATCGTCGTGCTGACGATGCAGAACGAGCCCGCATTCGCCCGCCGCGCCCTGCAGGCCGGTGTATGCGGCTACGTGCTGAAGGAGGCCGCCGACACGGAGCTGGTGCAGGCGGTGCGCAGCGCCGCCGTCGGGGACACCTACCTGCAGCCGGCCCTCGGTGCCCGCCTCGCCGCCGCCGACCAGCGCGGGGTCGACGAGCTGAGCGAGCGCGAGCGCGACGTGCTGCGCCTGATCGCCCTCGGCCACACCAACGCGGAGGTCGCCGAGCTGCTCTACATCAGCATCCGCACGGTGGAGAGCCACCGCGCCCACATCCAGCAGAAGCTGCGGCTCTCCAGCCGCGCCGAGCTGGTCCGCTACGCGCTCGATCGGGGGCTGGTCGAGACCTGAGGGTGTTGTTCCGCCGGGTTAGCTGACGAGGGGGATCACGCAGCGGAATTTGCGCATGCTCCCCGATCCGGTGAAATTGAAGGTTCCGGATGCCGAAATTGTCACGACAGCGAAGACATTTTCACCGCTCATATTTGTGATGTCACTCGTCCACTCGTCTCCACTATCCAGGTTCACGCTCGGCTGCTCTGCAAACGTGGCCAATTGCAACGCGTCGGGCAGCGTCCCTCCCTGCGTCGCGCAGGAGTTAGCCGCGGCTGGCGCGCTCAGCGGCGCTTCGCTCGCGGACATCTGCCAGCAGGCGCCGGCGAATTGCACGGTGCCGGGTAGGCAGCCGGCGCCATAGCCGTTGACGGTCTGGGCGTTGATCGCGTTGACGGCGTTGAGCGCGGTCTGGGCGTCGGTCGCGGTCTTGGCCGTGTCGGCGGCTTCGGCGTGGGCGGCCTCGGGCACCTGACCGAGGCTGAGCTCGTCGATTTCGGCGCCCGTGATCGGCGTACCACCGACGGCGAGCACATCCCGCAGGGCGCCTGGCTTCAACCTGTTTACCGGTACCGAGCCGATTTTCAGCCGGTTGCCCGGCAGCGATTTCACTTTGATCGCGCGGCCGCTTATCCGCGTCTTCTTGGCCGCGTAGACCGTCCCTCCAAGCGTCACGAACAGCGCCAGGGCACCGACGATCAGCGCGGGCGAAGGCAGCCGCTTCCCCAGTTTCATCTTCTCCCCCTCGGCTCGGACAGATTGCGGCGGCGAGCCTAGCCTCGACCGCTCAGTCAGCCAAGATCAATTGGACGAACGTTCAGCGCTCAACGAACCCTGACTCCTCGCGCCGGCGAGAGACCTGGCCTGCAGGAACTCACCCTACCGCCGACCTGAATTTGGGGGGCGATTTTTTAGCTTTAACATGGCGTTTGCATCCGGGCGCCACCACCGGTCGTCAGCAATGCGTCCGGTAGGCGCCAGGGTGCTGCTCGATGGACTGGGAGGGCGGCGCTGCTCCTATTCGCCGCCCTCCCTAGATCCGCCCTGGCTCCGCGGCACCCGCGGCGGGTCACCTCCTCGGGGCCCGGCCGGATAGACTCGCCCGCGTAAATAGGCCGGTGGTCAAGGGAAGTCCGGTGCGAAGCCGGCGCGGTCCCGCCACTGTGACCGGGTCGAGGAAGCCGCAGGCGCCAGAGCGCCAGCCACTGGGGGTGACACGGAGCCCCCGGGAAGGTGCGGTCGATCTACCCCGGAAGCCAGGAGACCTGTCCTCCGGCCAGCCATGACGACCCTCGAGGAAAGGGTGGCTTAAATGCCAAGACTCGTTCCATCCCGGCTGGCCGCCGCGTGCGCGCTGGCTCTCCTGTTCGCGCTTTCGCCCGCGATCGCGTCGGCGAAGGGGCCGATAGTCGACCTGCGCGTGGTTGGCACCGGCGGCAAGGTCCTCGCCGAAGGCCCCTTCGGCGCTGGCACGGCCACGGTCAAGACCAGCTCGAAAGCCACCTGCTTCGGCCCTGGCACCGGTGGTAGCGGCAAATCGCTGACGATCAAAGGCGCGACCGCGCTCGGGGCCCTGGTTGGGGCCGCGAAGTTCACCGCGGCCCTGAAGCCGCTGCTGATCACCGACTACTTCGACTTCGGCCTGGGCATCTGCGGGATCGGCGGCTCGTCTGCAACCAGCAAAGCGTCCTGGTACCTGAAGGTGAACCACAAGAACCCCCAGCTCGGCGGGGAGATGGTCAAAGTCGGCGCTGGCGACCAGGTGCTCTGGGCCCTCGCCGGATTCCCCTACCCGAAGGAGCTCGTGCTGAGCGCGCCCGACGAGGCGCAGGCCGGGATGCCGTTCCAGGTCCGCGTCTTCTCCTACGACGACAAAGGCAAGAAGAAGCCCGCCTCCGGCGTGACCGTGAGCGGCGCCTCCGGGCCGACCGACCAGGCGGGTCGCGCGACGGTGACGCTGTCCGAGCCCGCGACGCTGCTCGCCCGCCACGGCAAGGACATCCCCTCCAACGGCGAGGCCGTGTGCGTGGGAGGTAAGTGCCCCGAGAGCTAGTCAGAGCGGCGGTCGCGGTCGCGCTGTCGCTGACAGCAGCGCTCGCGACCGCCGGCTGCGGCATCGGGCCGGGGGAGGAGCTCGAGGGCGTCGAGCTGACGGTGACGCGGGACTACGGCGCCCGGCTGCTATCGCGGAGCGCGGTCGGCGACGTCACCGAGGCCGACACGGTGATGCGGGTGCTCGAACGCGGCGCCGAGATCTCGACCCGCTATGGCGGCGGCTTCGTCCAGGCGATCGATGGGCTGGAGGCCGAGAGAGGCTCCCATCCGGCCGACTGGTTCTACTTCGTCAACGGAGTGGAGGCGACGGTTGGGGCGGCCGACTACGCCCTGCGGGGCGGTGAGTCGATCTGGTGGGACTACCGCGACTGGGACGCCGCGATGCGGGTGCCGGCGGCGGTCGGCTCCTGGCCGCAACCCTTCCTCGACGGCTATGACGGGCGCCGGCGTCCGGTCGCGGTCGAGTGCCTGGGAGGGGGGCCCGCCTGCGCGGCCGTTCGGGAGAGATTGCGGAGCGCCGGGGCGCGCGTCGCCGCCGGCTCGCCGGATGACGCGATCAGGGTCCTGGTGGGGCCGTGGGAGCGAGTGCGGGAGGACTCAGCGGCGGTGCAGCTCGAGCGTGGCCCTCAGGTCAGCGGTGTCTTCGCCGAGTTCCGGGCACGGCGCCCCGGCTACGCGCTGTGGGCGCTTGGCGAAGACGGTAGGTCGGGGCACTCCCTTGGGCCCGATGCCGGGCTGGTCGCGGCCACGCGTCGCTACGAAGCCCCGCCGGTCTGGATCGTCAGCGGGGGGAGCGCGGCCGGTGTCAGCGCGGCTGCCGGGTTGTTCGACGGGGCCAGCCTGCGCGACCATTACGCGGTCGCCGTCGATGGTGGGGAGGAGACGCCGCTGCCGCAGCGATGAGGTCCCCGTTCGCTTACACGCCCAGGCCCGGCCCGCTGCAGGCGGCATCGCCCGCCGCGGCGGTCGCCTACCTCGGGGCGCTGACGGCGGTCGCCTTCGCCTACTCGAGCCCAGTTGTGCTCCTCGCCGTCGGTGTCTCGGCGGCGCTGGCGGGGCGCCTCGCGGGCGCGGCAAGCGCCGTTCGCGCCGCGCTTCGGATGGGCCTCGCCCTCGCCCTCTTGATCGTCGTGGTCAACGCCCTGGTCGTCGATCGCGGCGCGACGGTGCTGGCGCGGCTCGGCGAGTGGCCGCTGCTCGGCCGGGTCGACGTCACCGCCGAGGCGATCGCCGCCGGCGCGGTGCTCGGCCTGCGCGCGGCCGTCGTCATGCTCGCCTTCGCCGTCTACTCGGCCTGCGTCGACCCCGACCGCGTGCTGCGCGCCCTGCGACCGCTGGCGGCCCGCTCCGCCCTCACCGCGACCCTGGTCTCCCGGCTGGTCCCGGTCGCGGCCGCCGACGCCGCCCGCCTGCGCGACGCGGCGCGCCTGCGCGGACCTGGGGCTGCTCCTGTCGGCCGGGCGCCCCTCGCTCGGCGATTGCTGGCCGGGTCGCTCGACCGCGCCGTCGATGTCGCCGCGACCCTGGAGCTTCGCGGCTACTCGCTCGGCGCGCCGCGCACGAGGGGTCGCCGAGCTCGGTCCCGCTACGACGCCCGCTTCTACGCGATCGGTGCCGCGGTCCTCGTCGCCGCGATCGCCGCCAAGCTTCTCGGCGCCGACTCCTTCAGCGAATACCCGGCGGTCGAGCTCGGCGTCGGCCCGGCCACCCTTGCCCTGGCGGCCGTGCTCGTCCTCAGCGGCTTCGCACCGCTGCGCCGCAGTTCTCGCCGCGTCCCGCGCGTGCTCCCTCTCCGCTCTGGAGGCGCCTCGATTTCCCACCAGGGAGGCGCATCCAGTGCCTGACCTTGTAAGTCCCTCCCGCACCGCTCCCACGCTCTCGATCGAGCGCCTCACCTACAGCTATCCCGAGTCCACGCGACCGTCGCTCGCCGATGTCTCCCTGCGCCTGGAGCCCGGCGGGTTCACCCTCCTCGCCGGCCGCTCGGCCTGCGGCAAGTCGACCCTCCTGCGCGCCGCCTGCGGCCTGGTCCCGCATTTCCACGGCGGCGAGATCGACGGCAGCGTCGAGGTGGCCGGCATCGACGCAATCGCCACAGGCCCGGGAGAGCTGGCCGCCGCCGTGGGTTACGTGGCCCAGGACCCAGAGACGCAGGTGGTCTCGACCACCGTGGCGGCCGAGATCGAGCTGCCCCTGGAGATGCGCGGCGACCCATCCAGCTCTCGCGCCCGGGCAGTCGAGGAGGTCGCCCTCGCCCTCGCCATCCCGCACCTCCTCGACCGCGCCGTGGACACCCTCTCCGGAGGAGAGCTCCAGCGGGTAGCCCTCGCCGCCGCCCTGGTCACTCGACCCCGCCTGGTCCTCCTCGATGAGCCCACCTCCCAGCTCGACCCCGTAGCCGGCGACGAGCTGATTTGGCTCCTCCGGCGCCTCAACGAGGAGTGGGGCGTGACGATCCTCCTCGCCGAGCACCGCCTGGAGCGCTGCCTCGCCGCAGCCGACCGAGTCATCGCGATGGATGCGGGCGCCATCAGCTTCGACGGCCTCCCACGCGACTTCCTCACCTGGGCCCAGGGTGCGGATACCGCCCTGGAGACCCCGGCAGCTCGCCTTTTCTCGCTCCTCGGCATCGAACCTCTGCCCGTCGGAGTCCGTGACGCCCGCCGCACCCTCGCGTCAACGAAACCGTTCGACATAGGGGAGGTGGCCGCACCGAAAAAGTTGAGTGCGGAGGGGGGCCGTCTCCTCTCGGACGCAACGCTCACGTCCCGCGACCTCTGGGTCGAGCTACCCCTCCGAGAGACCCCCCGCGACGTCCTCAAGGGCATCGACCTGCAAGTCCACCGAGGCGAACGAGTCGCCCTGATGGGTCGCAACGGAGCGGGAAAGAGCACGCTTCTCCGGACTGCGGCGGGACTGACGAGCGCGGCTCGGGGAAAGCTCGAGATCCCAAGGGGCATCGGGCTGCTGACCCAGAATCCGAGCGACTACCTGGTGCGCGAGCGCGTCGGCGATGAGCTGCCGGACGACGCTGGGATGGCCGCGCTGAAGGTCGTCGGCTTGGAGCACGCTGTCGACGCCGACCCCCGCGACCTCTCGGGCGGCGAGCGTCAGAGGCTGGCGCTGGCGATAGCCCTCGCCGGCCGCATGGACGGGGAGACGCTCCCCGGCCTCGTCGCGCTCGACGAGCCAACGCGGGGCATGGACCGCGCCCGAAAGGGGGAGCTGGTCAAGCTGATCGAGCGGTTGGCCGGCGCGGGTGCCGGAGTGCTGGTCGCCACGCACGACGTCGAGTTCGCCGCCGCCTTCGCCGAGCGCGTCGTGCTGATGGGGGATGGCGCGGTCATCGCCGACGGTGCCGCCGCCGAAATCCTCTCTGGCGGCTGGTACTTCGCCACCGAGGTCGCTCGGGTCCTTGACCTGCCGGGCGTGATCACCCCTCAGCAAGGAGCCGAGGCCCTCGGAGGGGGGGAGGGCTGATGTCTTGGCAACTTGCCTGCTTCGTGATCCTCGGCGGAGTCCTGGTCGGGGGCTTCGCCTGGTACGAGCGCTCGCGGCCGCCATCGCAGGTGGTGGCGCTGGTCGCGGCGCTGGCGGCGCTGGCGATCGCCGGCCGGATCGCCTTCGCCGCCTTTCCCAACGTCAAGCCGACGACGGACATCGTCGTCTTCGCCGGCTACGCGCTGGGCCCGGCACCTGGCTTCGCCGTCGGCGCGCTCGCCGGCCTGGTCTCCAACTTCTGGTTCGGCCAGGGCCCGTGGACGCCGTGGCAGATGGTGGGATGGGGCATGTGCGGGCTGCTCGGGGCCGCGCTCGCGCTGGGCGTCCGCAATGCCGGTCGCGTCTCCCTCGCTGTGACCTGCGGATTCGCCGGGATCGCCTACGGTGTGTTGCTGAACTTCTCGTTGATGGCGACCTACGGAGGCGATCTCTCGTTGCAACGGTTCCTGGTCCTGCAGGGTCGTGCCATCCCCTTTGACGCCGCCCACGCGCTCGGCAACATCGCCTTCGCCCTGGTCGCGGGCCCGGCGATGGTGCGGATGCTGAGCCGCTTCCGGCGGCGCTTCGAGTGGCGCACGCCGGCCATCGCGACGACTGCCCTGCTGCTCGCCCTGGTCCTGCCGGCGGCGCTGGCGCCTCCGGCCCAGGCCGACGGCGTCGACCGAGCGGCGAACTGGCTGGAATCGGTGCAGAACACTGACGGTGGCTTCGGCTCGTCGCCCGGCTCGGATTCCAGCGCCCCGATAACCGGTTGGGTAATGCTTGGCCTCGAGGCTGCAGGGCGCAACCCGCTCGACGTGATTCGGGGCGGCAAGACCCCGGTCGACTTCCTCGGCTCGAACCTCGGCGAAGTGGGCAGCAGCGGCGACATCGCCCGGACGATCATCGCCCTAGAAGGAGCCGGGGTAAACCCCCGCTCCTTTGGCGGCGAGAACCTCGTCGCCAAGCTGCTTAGCCGTCGCGCCGACAACGGCTCCTTCGTGGGCTGGCCAGGGACCACCTCCTTCAGCGTGATCGCGCTGCGCGCTGCCGGCGCCACCGGTGGCCTAGACCGCACGCTCTCATGGCTGGCCAACGCGCAGAACCCGGACGGCGGCTGGGGGGACCTGCCAAAGCCGCCAAGCAATGCCGACGTGACCGGAGCGGCGATGCAGGCGTTGCCGGATACCGAGGCCGCGAACCAGGGTCTCTTCTACCTGCGCCAGCACCAGCGCCCCGACGGCGGCTTCGCGACGGGAGCCTCCGGCGCGGTCAACGCCCAATCGACCGCCTGGGCGGTCCAGGGCATGCTCGCGGTCGGTGCCGACCCCGGGGCGATCGAGTCGGGCGGCGAGAGCGCGCTCGACTACCTCGCGGCTCGGCAGACACCCGACGGCCACTACCGCTACTCGGCCGACAGCGACCAGACCCCGGTCTGGGTGACGGGACAGGTTCTCGTTGCCACTGCCGGCAAGTCACTTCCGGTACCTCCGCCGCCTCGCGAGCCCCAGCCCACCTCGGTCGCACCGTCAACGAGCGTCTCGCCGGAACCGCCGGCCGGAACCGCACCGGGGGCAGCGGGCGGCGAAGCGCCGGGCGAATCGGCGGGGGCTGGGAGCACCGTCATACCGAGTCCGCCTCCCGCGCAGGAAAGCGGCGGGGTGAGCCCTGCTCCTCCGCCGGCGAGCGAGGGTGCGGTACCGCCGCCGGCCAGCTCCGGCGGCACCGCGCCTGAGCCCAAGACCGTCGAGGCAGAGCTCGTCAGCGCCACCGGCACCCCGCCCTCTCCATGGGTCCCGATTGGCATCGGCCTCGCCGGCACCGCACTCGCCGTCGCCGCCCCCTGGTGGCTCGGCCGGCGCTTCGGCTGGTAGGGGCGGCTATGTTGCGGACGTGGACGTCGAGACAGCGATCAGGACGCGTCGCACGCACAAGGCCTTCGGCCCCGAGCCGCTGGAGCACGGTGAGATCCTCGAGCTGCTCGAGCTGGCGCGCTGGGCGCCGAATCACAACCTGACCGCCCCCTGGCGCTTTCGGGTCGTCGGCGCGGCGACCCTGGAACGGCTGAAGCGGGCCGCCGGGGCGGAGGGAGCCGCAAAGCTCGACCGGGCGCCGACCCTGATCGTGGTCTCCTGCGCGCTCGGCCCCGACCCGATCCAGAACGAGGAGGACCTGCACGCGACCGCGGTCGCCTCCTACATCGTCCTGCTGGCCGCCCACGCCCGCGGCCTCGCCGGCTACTGGCGAACGCCCGGCCTGCTGCGCTCCAGCGGCGGTCGTCAGGCGGTCGGCCTGCCCGACGCCGAGCGCTTCGTCGGCCTCCTGCACCTGGGGCGGCCCCGGCAGGAGAAGGACGCACCCGAGCGTCCTCCGGTCGAGCAGGCGACGACCTTCCTCGACTGATGCTCTCCCGCGCCACAGCCATAGAGGAGATCGCCGGCAAGCGCTTCGAGGTCGTCGTGATCGGGGGCGGGATCACCGGCGCCGGGGTGGCATTCGACGCCGCCGCGCGCGGCTACTCGGTCGCCCTGCTCGAGCGCGGCGACTACGCGGAAGGCACCTCCTCCCGCTCCTCGAAGATGATCCACGGCGGCCTGCGCTACCTGCAGAACCTCGACCTCGGCTTGGTTCGCGAGGCGCTTCTGGAGCGCCAGTTGATGGTCCAGCTCGCCCGTCACCTCGTCTACCCGACGCCGTTCCTCGTCTCGACCCTGGGCGAGGAGAGGCGCGAACGGCTGCTCGGGATCGGGCTCAACATGTACGACGTGATGGCGACGACGCGGGTCGGCCGCGGCCGCCGCGAGATGCGCTCCTCCAAGGAGGAGGACGAGGACTTCTACTGGTCGCCGGACCGCCACCGCACGATCGATCGGGACGAGGTGCTGGAGCTGGTCCCGGCCCTGGCGGCGCGCGATCCCAAGAACGCGTACCTCTTCTACGACTGCCAGACCGATGATGTCCGGCTCACCTTCACGATCCTCGGCGAGGCCGAGCGCTTCGGCGCCGTGATGCTGAACGGCGCCGAGGTGACCGAGGTGCTCGAGCGAAACGGCCGAGCCGCCGGCGTCGCCTTCGTCGAGGCGGAGTCGGGGGAGCGGCTCGAGGTCGAGGCGGAGAACGTGATCAACGCAACCGGGGTCTTCGCCGATCGGATCCGTCCCGAGGAGGTGATCGAGCAGGAGGACGTGCCGCGAATCTCACCCAGTCGCGGTACTCACGTGCTGGTGGATCGCGCCCGGCTTTCCACGGGCAGCGCCGCCTGCATCGTGCCGGCCGGCGCAGGGCGGGCGATCTTCGCCCTGCCCTGGTACGGCCGCACGCTCATCGGCACCACCGACAACGACTACGACGGGGACATCGACCACCCTCGTCCGGGCCGCGAGGACATCGAGTACCTGCTCGACGCGGTCAACGAGTTCTTCGGCGTCTCGCTCGGCGAGTCGGACCTGGTCGGCGCCTACGCCGGGGTGCGGCCGCTGCTCTCGGCCGGCGACCCGAAGAAGTCGGTCGACATCTCGCGCAAGGCGGAGCTGTACGAGACCTCGTCGGGGATGCTGACGATCACCGGCGGCAAGCTCACCACCTGGAGGCGGATGGCGAAGCAGACGGTCGACCGCCTGGTCGAGCGCGAGGGCCGCGAGGCCCCCTGCCACACCGCCGAGATCCCGCTGGGGATGGAGGCGAGGCCGGAGGACCTGGAGGCTCCCGAGGGAGTGGGGGAGGAGGCGATCGCTCAGCTCGCCTTCCGCTACGGGCACGCGGCCCGCAACGTGCTCGCGCTCGCCCGCGAGGACGCGAAGCTAGCGAAGCCAATCGTTCCCGGTCGCCCCGACCTGCTCGCGGAGGCGGTCGTCGCTGTGCGCCACGAGCAGGCGCGCAGCGTCGCCGACGTCCTCCTGCGCCGCACGCGCCTCGGCCTGGTGGCGGCGCCGCAGCTTCGCGACGCGGTCGTCGCGCGGGCGGTCGCGGCGGCGATGGGCGCAGAGTTGGGGCGGTCGCGGCGAGAGATCAAGCGCCAAGCCGAGGCATGGCCGGCGGCCGCGGCGCGGGCCGGCATCGATCCCGCCGGCTCACCCATCGAGTCGCTGCAATAACCTGCTGCTCTGTGAACGCGCAAATCGACACGGTGATCTCCGGGTGTTCGAATCCGGGGCGATTTGCGCGTGAACGCATGGAGATCTGTTGACTAAGGCCGAGCTGGAGTCCAAGCACATCTCCGAGCTGCACGCACTTGCCGCCGAGGCGGGAGTGCCCCGTTACCGGATGCTGCGCCGCGAGGAGCTGGTCGAGAAACTGGCCGGAGCGTCGCCGGCGAATTCCGAGAGAGGCGAGAGGCCCCAGCGTGAGCGACCCCCGCGCAGGCGCCGCGAGCGTCCTTCCGGCGAGCGCCCGCAGCGGGAGCGCCCGCCCAGGGAGCGTCCGACAAGGGAAGACGCGGCACCTGAGCCCGCCCCAGCCGAGCCGGCTCCCTCTCCCGAGCCCCCTGTCGCGGCAAGCACCGGGGAGGCCCAGTCGACACGGCCGCGCCGTCGCCGGCGTCGCCGCTTCGGTCGCAAGAGCAAGGGCCTCAGCGTCCACGACCTGCTGCTGCCGCCCCCCGGTCGCCAAGCCCTCGTCTACGGCGAGAGCAGCGCCGCCTGCACGGCGCTGCTGCGCGAAGTTGCGTCGCAGCTGGCCGGGGACTCACACGGCCCCGACCCGATCGCACTGCTGATCGATCCCAGCCCCGAGGAGCTGGCCGACTGGAAGCGAGAGGCACCGCAAGCCGAGCTGGTGGCAGCCGGCCAAACCCGCCACGCCAGCGACGCCCTCGCCCAGGCACAACGCCGCGCCGAGTCCGGCGAACACGTGATCCTCCTCGTCGACTCCCTCAGCAAACTCGACGACACCAAAGTCGCGAGAGAGATCTTCGACGGCGGCCTGTCCCTAACCAGCTCGGGCTCCCTCACCGTCGTAGCAGCCCTAGAGCGCCCCGCCTAAGCAGGCATCAACGCCGGTAGGCGATGCGGCGCCAGCTCGGCTCCTTCGAAAGCTCGATCAGCTCTGAGCTCCGATCCGGCTGGACATACCCAAAGGTCTGCGTGCGCTCGTCGAAGACGACGTCCAGCTCCCCCTCCTTGACCCGCTGGTCGAGCCAGGCGCCGCGGAAGACGAGCCGGCGCAGCCAGTGCACGAGGCTGCGGTTGGCGGGGCCGACGAGGTCGTCCCAGTTCTCGTTGATGTGCTCCCCGAGGCGGGAGCTCGGCTCGGCGATCTCGCCGCTGACGGCGAGGTCGAGCAGGTCGTCCAGCTCCTCTTGGCTGAGCCCCTGGGCGACGAAGCCGAGTTTGACCGCAGCCTGCTCGACCCGCTGGCCGAAGTCCTCCTCGTTGAAGGCGAAGCGGAGCTCGCCGTACTCGAGCACGTAGTCGGAGCCCGACTCGTAGTTCCCTCTGCGGGTCGTTTTCTTATCCACGGTTGAAGCCCATCGGCCCTCGCAAGCCCGGCGAGAGCAGGTGCATGATCATGCCGGTCATCGTAGTCCCATGCGCCTGCGTCTCCGTGCCTGAAAGAGGGTTTGCACCCCCGGTCGATAGGAGGGTCGGACCAACGCAGCTACGCGGGGCGCTTGGGGGAGAGAAAACCGTCGCACGGCCTTGGGGTCTTGTGCCCCAGCGAACCCTGGCGCCGCGCCTCGCCCGCCTGCCGATGGTCACTGTCCTGGGATCGTCGGTTCCCGTGGCGATCGACCGGCGAGCGCGATTGCTCGGTCTCGCCGGTCTCGAGCGGTGCGAGGCCGGCGCCGGCCTCTTCATCCCTCGCTGCCGCAGCGTCCACACCCTCGGCATGCGCTTCGCCCTCGACATCTGGTTTCTCGACTGGTGCGGTGACGCGATCGAGGTTCATCGCGACCTGGCGCCGCGCCGTCTCACCTCCTGCCGGAGAGCCGCCGGGGTGCTCGAGCTTCCGAGCGGCTCCGCCTTCGCCTGGCGCTAAGCGGTTCCGTCGCGGATCTGGTCGGCGAGGGTCGCCAGCCTGCCGACCCGCGTCTGCAATGCGCCCGCCAGGCGCAGCAGCGTCGCGTAGCTCGGATTGCGAACGCCGCGCTCGAGGCCGCCCACATGCGTCAGGTGGACGTCGGAGAGGTCGGCGAGGGCCTCCTGGCTCAATCCAGCCTCCTCGCGCAACGATTGAATCGCGGCTCCGAGGGCGGCATGCTCCGGCGAACGCGGTTGGGCCCTGCGGCGCGGCGGCATCTGCCTTCCAACACTGCCGAACCCGTACATTTATCGTTAGAGCATATATACTCTAATGAGGATTTACACTCGGTCGTTTGCAGCACGCTCGAATTCGGCTGTGCGATGAACCCGGATCCACCGCAGATGCTCGCCGCTTTGAACCACGTCCTGCGGCGGCGAATCTTGCGGATACTCAACGCCGGTGGCGACTCCCTGCAAAGCCCGAGCGGCTTTGCCAGGAAGCTGGAGCTGCCGGTGGGCAAAGTGAACTACCACGTCAGCGTCCTCGCCAAAGCCGGTGCCGTGGAGCTGGCGGAAACCAGATCGGGCAGGGGCGCCGAGCATTTCTACCGCCTCGCTCTCGGCGGAACCGCCGACTGGGTTTACGCCGCGCTAGATGCGTCCAGGGAGAGCGACGGGGACGGCGGCAAGTAGCCAGCCTCGGGGCCGGCGACGATTTTCCGGCGGTTGCGGGATTCCTCACGCACGGGGGGAGAGTTTTCGGCGTTGACGGCTTAGAGGGGCGATGCTGCCCCAGCGACGAGAGATCGCCAGCCTGGTCGTCTGCGAGGACGACGCCACCACGCGGGAGCTGCTCTGCGATCACCTCGTAGCCGATCGCTTCGCCGTGCTCCCCGCGCCCACGGCTTCCGACGCTCTGCGCTTCTGCCGCTATGAGCGCCCCGACCTGCTGCTGCTCGACCTCGCCCTGCCCGATGCCTCCGGCCTCGACGTGCTGCGCGAGATTCGCGATGCGGACGGGATCACCTCGCGCTTCGATCCCGGACTGCCGGTGATCGTCCTCAGCGGCCGTGGTGCCGACGCCGACCGCGTCCGGGGCCTCGATGCCGGTGCTGACGATTACCTGGTCAAGCCCTTCCACCACCAGGAGCTGCGGGCGCGGATCGGCGCCGTCCTGCGGCGCCGCCTGCGGGGACGGGAGGAGCCTTGCCGGGTTGGCGAGATCGTCGTCGACCCCGCCCGGCGCAAGGTCTGGGTGGGGGAGCGCGAGGTGGCTCTCTCCAACAAGGAGTTCGGTCTGCTGCGCGTGCTGGCGAGCGACCCGTCGCGCGTCTTCGCCAAGCGCGAGCTGCTGGAGGCCGTCTGGGGATACCGCGGACCCGCCCGCACGCGGACGCTCGATTCGCACGCGAGTCGCCTGCGTCGCAAACTCGATCCCGAGCACGGCCGCTTCGTCGATAACTGCTGGGGCTACGGATACCGGCTGATCGACGGATGACCGATCTGTCGCAGATCATCGCCGGCTGGCCGTTGGTCGCCTCGATGGCGGCGACCGTCGCCGCCCAAGGGCTACGCGCCGGCAGGCGGCGCACCGCCCTCAATGAGGCTCTGCACGAGCTGCGCCGGCCACTGCAGGACGGTGGCGCTTGCCACCGGGTCCCAGCTCGCTGCCCCGGGCGGCGGCGACGACCCGATCGAGCTGGCGGCGGCGGCGCTGGAACGCCTCGACCAGGAGATTAACGGCGGTGCATCCGCGCCGGTCAGAGCGGACGTCGACTGCCTGGCGCTGGCCCAGTCGGCGGTCGGCCGCTGGCGCTCTCGGGCCACGATCGCCGAGGCGACGCTCGTGCTGCGGTGGAGCGCCGGGCACGTGACCGTCGAGGGTGATCGTCGGGCGCTGGCGCAGGCGCTCGACAACCTGATCCTCAACGCGATCGAGCACGGCGGTTCGTCGATAGTCGTCGCGGTGAGACAGCACCAGGGTCGGCTGCGAATCGCCGTCGTCGACTCGGGCCGCGTCTCCCGCCCGCGGTCCCGGCTGGGAAGCCCCGCCGAGGTCGTGGCTCGGCTGTCTGGCCGCCGACGCCACGGTCACGGCCTTGCCGTGGTGCGCCGGGTGGCTTCGGTGCACGGCGGTCGCTTCGTCCTGCGCTCCTCGGAGCGCGGCACGCTCGCGGTGCTGGAGCTGCCCCTGGCGTCGAGCCGAGTCGATCTGGTCGCGTGAGCCGGCGCGCCCGCGCAGCCGCCTTCCTGCTGGCGGCCCTGCTCGCCGCGGTCCTCGCCGCGGCCGTCGCGGACGACTACGGGTCCAGGGTCGCCGCTGGCTACGGGCCGTTGCGCCCTGTCGCAGTGCTCGCGCGCAGGCTGCCGGCGGGCAGGCCGCTGGGGCCGTCGCAGGCTTCCTCGGCGCTCGAGATACGGCGCGTGCCGGCGCGCTTCGTTCCCCCCGGCGCCCTCACGGGCCCGGAGGAAGCGATCGGCCTCGTCCCCGTCGCCGCGCTGCCGGCCGGCTCCTACCTGCTCGCGACCCAGCTGCGCCCACCCCGTCTCGACCGGCGGAAGCGGCGGCTGGGAGGGGGTCGCCAGCCGGTCGAGATCTCGGTCAGCGGGGCCGAAGCGCTGCTGGCGACTGGGCTGGCACCGCGCGGGAGGAAGGTCGACGTGATCGTGACGACGGAACCGAGCGGGGTCGGCCGGGGACGCACTTACGTGGCTGCGACCGGGGTGCCGCTCCTTGCGCTGGGCCCAGGGGCGGACGGCCCCAGCCCAGGCGGCGCCTCGGCCGCAACCCTGGCGTTGACGAAGCGCCAGGCGCTGCGGCTGATTGCGGCTGAGAGCTTTGCCCTGAAGCTGACGTTGCTGCCGGCGGGTTGACTCGGTGGCGGCCAGGGAGCGACATCTCGAGCAGCTCGCCGGATCGCTGCGAGCGCGGCTGATCGAGCGGCGCCGCGGTGAGGCCGCCGCGGGCCGCCCGCCCGTCGCGGAGCTGCCCGCCGAGGTGCACGGCTTGGTTGAAGAGGAGGCGGCGCTGCTGAGCGCCGAGGACCGGGCGGCGGTCGAGGCCCGCATCGTGCGCGACACGGTTGGCCTCGGCCCGCTCGAGGACCTGCTCGGCGACCCGGCCGTCGAGGAGGTGATGGTCAACGGTCCGGACAGCGTCTACGTCGAGCGCGCCGGGCGGATCGAGCGCGCCGACGTCCGCTTCGGCGACGAGGAGGAGCTGCGCAACGCGATCGAGCGCATTCTCGCCCCCTTGGGACGGCGGGTCGACGAGCTTTGCCCGATGGCCGACGCCAGGCTCGCCGACGGCTCTCGCGTCAACGTCGTGATCCCGCCGCTGGCGATCGACGGGCCGGCGCTCTCGATCCGCCGCTTCGGCGCGCGCCGGCCGGGACCGGGCGAGCTGGTCGCGCTGGGCACCCTGACCGCGGAGCAGCGCGATCTGCTCGAGGCCGCGGTCGCGGAGCGGCGCAGCGTCCTCGTCAGCGGTGGCACCGGCTCCGGTAAGACGACGCTGCTCAACGCGCTCTCCAGCTTCATCGGTGACGGCGAGCGCGTGGTGACGATCGAGGACGCCGCCGAGCTGCGGCTCCAGCAGCCGCACGTGGTGCGGCTGGAGAGCAGGCCAGCCAGTGTCGAGGGCAGGGGAGAGGTGACCGTGCGCGATCTGCTCAAGAACGCGCTGCGCATGCGCCCAGACCGGATCGTGATCGGGGAGGTGCGCGGGGCGGAGGCCCTCGACCTCCTCACCGCGCTCAACACGGGTCACGACGGGGCGCTCTCCACGGTTCACGCCAACTCGTCGGTCGACGCGCTCGGCCGGCTGGAGACGCTGGCGCTGATGGCCGGGCTCGGCCTCCCGCACGGTGCGATCGCCGAGCAGGTGCAACGGGGCATCGATCTGGTCGTGCACCTGCAGCGGCGTCCGGATGGCGTGCGACGAGTCACCGAGATCTCCGAGGTCGTCCGGGCTGCCGGGACAACCGCCGTTCGCTCTCTTGATTCCACGCCGGGCCGGTGAACGGGGCGCCCGACCTGCTGTTGACCCTGTGCGGGGCGGCGGCCGGCGGTCTCGGTGCGCTGGGAGCGCGTGAGGCGGCGCTGGCTAGCCCGGCGGTCGCGGCGTGGGTGCAGGCGGTTCTGGAGCCGCTACGCCGGGCGGGAAGCGAGGGCTATCTGCCGTCGACCCGCGAGCGGCGTCGCCTTGCCGCGCTTGGCGCGGTGGCGGCGATCGTCGTCGGCTGGCTCCTCGCGGGCCCCGGTCTGGCTGTACCGCTGGCCGTCGCGGGCCCGGGCGTCGCCGCCTGGGCGATCTCGAGTCGCCGGCGCCGTTACCGCGGCGCGGTGGAGCGGGCGCTGCCGGACGTGGCGATCGCGGTGGCGGACTCGCTCGGAGCGGGCCGCTCGCTGCGCGCCTCGCTGCCGGCCGCGGCGACGTCGCTCGATGGGCCCGCGGCGGTGGAGATGGCGCGCCTCGGCGCCGAGCTCGGGCTCGGCGCGTCGACGGCGGAGGCGCTCGCGGCGTGGCAACGGCGCATGCGCTCACGGCGGGTCGACGCCTTCGCCGCCGCCCTGCTCAGCCAGCGCCTCGCCGGCGGCGACCTCGCGGGGCTCCTGCGTCGCTTCGCCGAGGGTGCGGCCGAGCACGATCGGGCCGCCGAGGACGCAAGGTCGGCGACCTCGCAGGCGCGCTTCACGGGCCTGCTCGTAGTTGCGATGCCGACCGGCGGCGCCCTCTTCGCCGAGCTGCTGCAGCCCGGCTTCCTCGCAAAGGTGCTGGGGTCATCCGCCGCCGCGGCCTTGCTCGCGCTTGCTGCCGCGTTGCAGCTCGCTGGCTTCGTCGCGATCCGGCGCCTCGCGCAGGTGGCGGAGTGAGCGTCGCGGGGGTGCTCGCCGGCCTCGCGGCGCTGCTTGCATGCGCGGGGTGCCATCAGCTCCTCTCCGAGCGAGATGGGGACGGTGGCGGTTTGCGGACGGCGCTCGATGGTGGCAAAGCGGCCGCGGCGGCGCTGAAGCTCGGCCTCCCTGAGCGGGTCGCCAGGGCCGGCCTCGATCAGCAGCTTCCACTTGTCGCCCTGCTGCTGGCCAAGCTGTCCGCGGCTGCGCTCGGCGGGCTGGTCGCGCTTGCCGCCGCCCCGGCGGCACCGGGGCGGCTCTCGCTGTTGGTCGCGGTCGGGATGCCCGGTGCCGGCTTCCTCTTTCCGGATGCACTGCTCGAGCGCCGGGCGCGGATGCGGGTTCGCCGTCTCGTCGGTGAACTGTCGGACGCCTTCGACCTGCTCGCGGTCGCGGCGGCGTCGGGGCGCGGCCCGGCGAGCGGGCTCGCTGAGCTGGCGGCGGGAGACGGGCCGCTGGCAGACGAGCTGCGGATCGCGGTCGCGGAGCTCGATTGCGGGCGGCCGCTCTCCCGCGCGCTGCGCTCCCTGCGCGATCGCGTCCCCGGCAACGAGGTCGCGGGGCTCTGCGCCGCGATCGAGCGCTCGCACAAGCTCGGCTCGCCGCTCGCCGAGCAGCTGCGCCGTCAGTCCAGCGCCATCCGCCGCGATCAGCGCCGCGGAATCGAGGAGCGGGCGGCAAGGGCGGCGCCGAAGATCCAGCTGGTGGTGGCCCTCGTCTTGGTGCCGTCGGTCCTGTTGATGATCGGCGCCGCCCTGATCGCCAACGCCGACATCCTGCTCAGCGGCTTTTAGGACGGACTAGCTGGGCTGTGTTCGAGCCCAGACTCCAGGGCCTCGTCGCGCAGGCGCCTAGCCACCGCCGCCGAGGCGGCACCGATCTCGTCCAGCTCGGCGGCGCTCTTGCGGTGGTCGCTGGCGTAGCAGCAGAGCGTGCCGCCGACCAACTCGAAGGCGAACTTCTTCGGCGCTTCCTCGCCCAGCCAGACGATGAAGGTGGGGGAGAAGAGGCGGCGCAGCCAGACCTGGTCCTGGTCTTTGCCGGCGAAGATCTCGTAGCGCTCGTCGAGGGCTTCGCTCTCTAGCCTCACCCGCTGTTTTGAGCGGAAGGCGTCCTCGAGCTTCTCCAGCGCGCGCAAGCCGAACTTGCGTTGGCAGAAGAGCTCGGGGATGTGGGCCGCGCACTCCGGCACCTCGATCAGCCCCACGGTGTAGCGGTAGTAGTTGGTCTGCCGGTTGCCTTTGCTGTCGGTCGTCTCTTCCTCGTAGGTGTAGAGGGCGAGCACGCCGTCGACCCCGTCTACCAGCGGGCCGGCGAGGGCGCGCTCGGCGTAGCGATCGTCGCCCTTGCGCAGGAGCGGCGTCACCGGCGGCAGCGGTCCCCTGCCCGAGAGGGTCAGGCCACGCTGCTCGGCGAAGGCTTCGAAGAAGGCGTCTTCGGCCTTCGAGTCGGCGATGCCGAAGACGATCAACAGCGAGATCAGGAGGGCCGCGCCAGCGGCCGCAGCGCCAATTGCCGGGCCGAGGGTCGCCGCGCCGGCGACTCCGGCGGCGATCAAGACGATCGCGATCAAAATCCACGTCAGCGGCCTGCGCAGCAGCTGGCGAAAGTGGAAGCCGCGCAGGTCATTGGCGTCATCAGGCCCGCCGGCCGTCCCGCTGACCCCCTCCGTGCTCACCCGCCCAACCTAACGCAGCCCCAATCCGAACTGCATCAACTTTCCCTCTGGCAGGTAGAGAAGTTGATGCAGTTCGGAGATCGGCGGGATTGCAAATGGGGTTGCAGAGTGGGGTCGTGTTGCAAAGTGGGGGAAAGTGGGGTACTGTGCCCGACGAGTTGAAGCCCAGGACCGGGGTGGTGAGGCTCCTCCCACCTCATCACCTCGGTCCTAACTCTCTTCCCAGGCGCTCGCACAGAAAGGAACCGGCGCGGTGGCATTTCGGGGCCTCTACGAGCACAGTCTCGATTCGAAGGACCGGCTCACGGTCCCGTCGCGGTTCCGGGCCGCCCTCTCCGATGGGATCGTTCTCTCCAAGGGCTTCGACCCCTGCGTCTGGGTGCACACGACCGATGAGTTCGAGCTGCTCTCCGAGCGCTTTCTCTCGCCCCACAGCCCCTTCGGCCGCGACGCGCGCAGCCTGCGCCGCCGCTTCCACGGCGGATCCTTCGACGAGAAGCTCGATTCGGCCGGACGCATTCGCGTCCCCAAGCCGCTGATCGAGCACGCCGGCCTGAACGGCCCCTGCGTCGTCATCGGCGCTGGCGAGTACCTCGAGATCTGGAACGCCGAGGCCTGGGCCAAGCAGGAGCAGGAGCTCGATGCCTCGGCGCCGGAGATCGCCGAGGGCCTGGCCGCGAACGGAGTGACTGGGTGAGATGGCGGCTGGAGCGCAGCAAGCCGCGCCCACCTTGGGCCCGCGCCTGAGGCGCGCAACCCTTGTCGAGATGGCAACCGAGCACCAACCCGTCCTAGCCACCGAGCTGGTCGATCTGCTCGCCCCCGAGCCCGGCCAGACCGCCGTCGACTGCACCTTCGGCGGCGGCGGTCACGCGCGGCGGATAGCGGCGGCGCTCGGCCCCTCCGGCACCCTCATCTGCATCGACCGCGATCCGGCCGCGGAGGCCCGCTACGAGGCCTTCGCGGCTGCGGGGCCCTGCTCGACGCGTTTCATCGGTGCCGACTTTGCGGAAGGGCTTCGCACCCTGCGCGGCGAAGGCATCCGCCCAGAGATGGTCTACATGGACCTGGGAATGTCCTCGATGCAGGTCGACGCCTGGGAGCGGGGCTTTTCCTATTCCTATGACGCGCCGCTAGACATGCGCATGGACACGCGCCAGCAGCTGCGCGCCGCCGACGTGGTCAACGAGTGGCCCGAGTCGCGGCTGGCCCAGGTGCTGCGCCGATTTGGGGAGGAGCGCTACGCCGGTGGCATAGCGCGCGAGATCGTGCGCCGTAGGCCGCTCGCCACGACCTCGGAGCTGGTCGACGCGGTCAAGGCCGGGATGCCTGCTTCGGCGCGCTTCGGCGGTGGCCACCCCGCGAAGCGGACCTTCCAGGCGATCAGGATCGCCGTCAACGGCGAGCTCGACTCGCTCGACGACGCCCTGCCGACCGCATGGGGGGTACTGCCGCACGGCGGTCGCCTCGCCGCGATCTCCTTCCACTCGCTCGAGGACCGCCGGGTCAAGCGCTTCCTCGCCGAGCGCGCCCGTGGCTGCGTATGCCCGCCGGAGCTGCCCGTCTGCGCCTGTGGCCGCGAGCCAGAAGCAGAGCTGCTGACCCGGCGCGCCGTCGCTCCGGGGCCGGACGAGGTCGCCGCCAACCCGCGCGCGAAGTCGGCTCACTTGCGAGCCGCCGTCAAGGTGGCCGAGAACGTCGGGAGCGCTGTCTGATGGCGGCGGCGGCAACGGCCCGCAGGGCGGTGGCGGCCCCCGCACCGAGGACCAAGGCTCCGGTGCGCGCGAAGTCGTCAGCGCCGCGGACCGCGCCCGCCCGCAAGGCGCCGGCGCGCCGCCCGGCGCCCGCGCGGCGGCCTGGGGGCCAGCTGATCCCGCTCGCGGTCGGCACCGCGACCGCCGTCCGCAACCTGCCTGATTCGAGCCTGATGGTGAGGATGACGCGTGGCCGCGCCTGGATCGCCGTGCTCGGCGTGTTGCTCGCCGGAATCGTCGCCCTCAACGTGGTCACCCTCAGCATCGCCGCCTCGGCCGGACACATCGACAAGAACATCCAGGCGCTCGACCAGGAGAACCCGCTCCTGCGCAGTCGCGACGCGCGGCTCTCAAGCGCCCCCCGGGTTCGCCACGACGCGACCGCGCTCGGTCTCACGCTCCCGACCACGGACCAAATCGGTTACGTCCAGGCGGGGCCAAGCGACGTCGCGACCGCCGCAAAGCGCCTCGCCGTGGCGAGCTACTGACCGCCCGATGCGGACGATCGAGCGACGGATCGGCCTCCTCTTCGCCGCCTTTCTCCTCTGCTTCCTCGTCGTCGCCGTTCGGGCCTTCTGGCTGCAGGGCGTGCAGGGCGCGAAGCTCGCCTCCGAGGCGATCTCGCAGCAGACCGAGGTCGTCATGGTCCCCGGGCTGCGCGGGAGCCTTCTCGATCGTCACGGTGACGAGCTCGCCGTCTCCGAAGACGCCGCGACGATCTTCGCCGTCCCCGGCGAAGTGCGGAACGTGCCGCGCACCGCGGAGAAGCTGGCGCCGATCCTCGATCGCGAGCCCGACGACGTGCTGCGCGACCTGACCGAGGAATCGAGCTACGTCGTCCTCGCCCGCACCGTGGACGTCCCCACCGCCCGGCGGATCTCGAGGCTGGAGCTGCAGGGGATCGGCCAGGACCCGAGCAGCCGCCGCACCTACCCGCAGGGGGAGCTGGCCGGCCAGGTGGTTGGGGCGGTCGGCTCCGAGAACCAAGGACTGACGGGCCTCGAGATCGGGCTGGAAGACGTTCTGGGCGGAGAGGACGGCGAAAGGAGGATCGTCACCGACGCAAAGGGCGAACCGATCCGGCTGGAAACGGTGAACGACACCGAGGACGGCGAAGACGTCGAACTGACGCTCGACCCTGCGATCGAGGCGAAGACCGAGCAGGTGCTGGCCGAAGTCGGAGAAACCTACGCGCCCGTGGGCGCGACGGCGATCGTCATGGACCCACGCAGCTCACAGGTCCTGGCGATGGCGAATTGGCCACCCGTCGATCCCGGCGACCTCTCCGAGGTCAGCTCCGAGGACCTGGTGAACCGCGCGACCGGCTTCACCTACGAGCCCGGCTCCACCTTCAAGGCGTTCACCGTCGCGGCGGCGCTGGAGGAAAAGATGGTGACCCCCCAGACGACCTACACGCTGGCGCCACAGCTCCACGTAGCCGACCGGATCATCGAAGACGCCGAGGCGCGGCCGACCGTGACCCTGAGCGTGGCCGAAATCCTCGCCCACTCCTCGAACGTAGGCGCCGCGACGATCGGCCTGCAGTTGGGCAGCAAGCGCTTCAGCCGCTGGATCAACCGCTTCGGCTTCGGCCGACCGACCGGCGTGGGATTCCCCAGTGAGGAGCGAGGGATCGTGCTGCCGCTGGACGAGTACTCCGGCTCGACGATGGGCAACCTGCCGATCGGCCAGGGCCTGGCGGTGACCCCGATGCAGATGATGGCCGGCTACGCGGCGATCGCCAACGGCGGCATCCTGCGTCAGCCGCGGCTGATCGAGAGGATCGGCGACGAGGTCGTGCCCGAGCCGCAGGGGAGCCGCGTGATCGACGCCGGCGTGGCTGCGCAGGTGCGGGAGATGCTCGAGGGCGTGCTCGCGGTGGGCGGCACCGCCTCCGAGGTCAGCGTCCCTGGCTACAGCCTCGCGGGCAAGACTGGCACGGCGGAGGTCGCCGAAAACGGCACCTACTCGGAGACCAAGTACGTCGCTTCGTTCATCGGCTTCGCCCCGGCGCGGGACCCTCGCCTGCTGGTCTCGGTGATCGTCGACCAGCCGCAGGGGGACATCTACGGCGGGTCCGTGGCGGCGCCGGCGTTTGGGCGGATCGCGGCGTTCGCGCTGCCTTATCTCGGTGTGCCGGCGGAATAACGCCGGGCGAAGCCCCGCTACGGGCGCCTGCCCACGACCACGGCAACCGCGGTCTCGGCGGGCAGTACCTTTCCGGGTGAGGGCGATTGCCCGATGATGCGGCCGCGCATCCTCCGCCGAGACGGCGCTCGTGTTCTGGCACCCAGCCTGCACTTCGCCCGGGTCAGGGACCGGCGGGCGGCGCGAGGTGTCTTGCCTTTTAGCCTGGGAACAACGCAGGCTGATGGCTGGAGCGGTGGTCGGTCCTTCGGCAGCTGTTCCTCTTGCTGGCGGAGCCAAAAGTGCAGCCGCACGCGACCCTCGCTTGGCTGCGAGCCGATCCCGCCGCCCTCCCAAAAGGATTCGCCCCGAGTCGCTGGTAGGAAGACGTAATTGGGTCGTTCGGTATCGCCGCCCGCCGCCATCGCGAGGAGTTCAGGCCAGCCGGGGGTCAGCCGGTAGGCGCTCGTATCCTCGCCGATCCCGCCGGTGATGAAGCCGAGCCTTTCGCCCGGTTTGACGTTGTAACCGGCGAGGACGTGGCCGTGCGGTTCGCCCGATTCGCCGCTGCCGCCCCAGAGCTCGACGAAAACGCGTTCCAACCCCGCTGGAGCTGTCCATTCCCACCACCCGGCATGACTGAAGACGATCTTCTGGCTATCGAAGATGTCGGCGACGACTTTGGGCTGTGGGGCGGAGACGAAATCGCGCCTGTCGTACCACCCGACATAGACACTGCCGTCAAGGGGCCATTTCCCCCCGGGTCCCCCTGGCGCTTCGGTTTCGATCACCTCTGCGGACGGATCCACGTAGTTGCCCTCGTCTCCGTTACCACCGCCGGCCACGAGCAGGGCTTCGCCGCCGCTTTTGGTGATCGAGGTGGCGGCCCCGTTGACACCGCGGTGGATCTCCAGCGTCTCACCCGCGGTGACCGGCATCTTCACGTGCACCAGCCCGCCAGCTCCCCCGACCGCATCGTCGGCGCCGCGCAGGATGAACTCCGGCCTCGTGATCTTGTCGGGCACCGTCCAGGACTCCACCGCGCCCGCCCCGTGGCTACAGAAGAAATTGTGGAACCCCGGGGGAGGAGGATCGACGATGATCATGCCGCAAGACGCCGAGGCCGATGGGGCTATGACAAGCACCCCGAGCAGAGCGGTCGCAGCTACGAGGATTGAGTGTGACCGCCTGCCCCGCCCTTTAGGTATCACCATTGCCCCTTCTGGAAATACTCAGGATTTGAGAATAATACGGTTCCCTTGGCGGATGCAACGAGGGGATGCCGCCAGGCTAAATATCCTGCGTGTGTGGTTCTGGAATCCCTGATTGCGGAGATCGAGGTCGTTGCAGTCTTGGGAGACGCTTCGGCCCCCATCGCTGACCTCGCATACGACAGCCGAAAAGTCCGGCCCGGGACGCTTTTCTTCTGCGTTCCGGGGGAGAGGGCTGACGGTCATGAGTTCGCCGGTGGCGCGGTCGAGGCGGGGGCCGCGGCGTTGATCGTGGAGCGGGAGCTGGACTTGAACGTGGCGCAGGTGGTAGTGGCGGACGCGCGGGCGGCGATGGCCCCAGCGGCGGCGCGGTTCTGGGGGATCCGACGGAGGATCTGCGGGTGGTTGGGATCACCGGGACGAATGGGAAGACGACGACGGCGTTCCTGGTGCGAGAGGTGCTCGAGGCTGCGGGGGTGCGGTGTGGGCTGCTGGGGACCGTGCGCCAGGTGGTCGGTGGGGTGGAGGAGGAGGTCGAGCGGACGACGCCCGAGGCGATCGACCTGCAGGGGACCTTTCGCAGGATGCTCGAGGCTGGGGACGAGGCCTGTGTGATGGAGGTCTCCTCACATGCCTTGGCGCTGCACCGCTGCGACGCGATCCGCTTCGAGGTGGCGCTCTTCACCAACCTGACCCAGGACCACCTCGACTTCCACGGCGACATGGAGGAGTACTTCCGCTCGAAGAGGGCGCTCTTCGAGATGGGCCCGGGGACGTCGGTCGTCAACGTCGACGATGCCTACGGCCGTCGCCTGGCTGGGGAGCTCGATTGCGTGACCTTCTCCGCTGAGGGGCGCGAAGCCGACCTCGCCGCCAGGGACGTCTCCTTCGACACCGCCGGCGCCAGGTTCAGCATCGACGGTCTCAGTGTCGAGACGCGGCTGCCGGGGGATTTCAACGTGGCCAATGCAATGGCGGCGTTCGCGATCGCGAGGGCGATGGGAGTCGATGCGAGCACGGCAGCCGAGGGGTTGGCGCGGGCCGAGCGGGTTCCGGGGCGGTTCGAGCCAGTTGACGAGGGGCAGGACTTCGCCGTACTCGTCGACTACGCGCACACGCCGGACTCGCTGGAGAACGTGTTGCGGGCGGCGCGGCGCCTCACTGCGGGCCGCCTGATCGCGGTCTTCGGCGCCGGCGGCGACCGCGACCGTGACAAGCGGCCGAAGATGGGGTACGCGGGTGGGGCGCTCTCCGACCTCGCCATCGTCACCTCGGACAACCCACGCTCCGAGGACCCGGACGCGATCGTCGCCGAGGTGCTGGCCGGCGTCGAGAACGGCGCCGCCGTCGAGGTCGAGCCCGACCGCCGCGCCGCGATCGCCCTCGCCCTCGAGCGCGCGGCGCCGGGCGACACGGTCGTCATCGCCGGCAAGGGCCACGAGCAGGGGCAGGAGTTCGAGAACGGCCGCAAGGTCCCCTTCGACGACCGCGAGGTCGCGCGCGAGGAGCTGCGCAGGCTTTGAGGCTCGCGGCGGAGGAGATCGCCGAGGCGACCGGCGCGGAGATCGTCGCCAGGGGGGAGCCGGGGACACCGCGGCGGGCGACGATCGACTCCGGCGAGACCGCCGCGCGGGACCTCTTCTTCGGCCTGCGGGGGGAGCGGGTCGACGGTGGCGAGTTCGCTCCCGCGGCGATCGAGGCCGGTGCCTGGGGCGTCGTCATCGATCGCGGCATGGGGTCGCGGCTCGCTTCGTCATCCGACGTCTCGGGGACGTCGGCGAGCTGGGTCTTCGCCGTGGACGATCCGCTTGGCGCGCTGCAAGCTCTGGCTCGCGCCTGGCGCCGCGCTCTCGGGGCGCGGGTGGTCGGCGTCACCGGTTCGGTAGGCAAGACCTCGGTCAAGGACATCGCCCGGGCGCTGCTGCCGGGCTCCGTGCACGCCAATCGGGAGAACCTCAACACCGAGATCGGCCTACCGCTGACGGTCCTCGAGGCACCCGACGACGCCGACGTGCTGGTCCTGGAGATGGCGATGCGCGGCGCCGGCCAGATCGCCGAGCTGGCGGCGATCGCCGAGCCCGAGATCGCGGTGATCACCAACGTGGGGCCGGTGCACGTCGAGCTGCTCGGCTCGGTGGAGGCGATTGCGGCGGCGAAGGCCGAGGTGCTCGCCCACCTGCCACCTGACGGCACCGCCGTCGTCCCGGCGTCCGCCGGTGAGCTGGAGCCGCATCTGAGCGACGCCCCGCGCCTGCTCCGCTTTGGGCCGGGCGGCGACGTCCATGCGGCCGAGAGCCGGGTCGAGGCGGGGGTGACCGAGGCGCTGGTGGAGACCCCCCCCGGTCGCCAGCTCTTCCACTTCCCCTTCGCCGAGGCGCACAACCTGGAGAACGCCCTGGCGGCCGTGGCGGTCGGGGTGGCACTGGGTGCGCCGCTCGCCGGAATGGCCGATCGCGCTGCGAACATAGGCTTTTCCCGCTTCCGGGGCGAGCGCCTCGAGATGGGCGACGGGATCGTCCTGGTGAACGACTGCTACAACGCCAACCCAGTCTCGATGCGCGCCGCGCTTAGCCACCTCTCCTCACTGGGAGAGGGGCGGCGGATCGCCGTGCTGGGGGAGATGGCGGAGCTCGGGCCCGGGGGGCCGGGCTATCACCGCGAAGTGGGCGCCCGGGCTCGCGCCGAGGGCGTCGACCTTCTGGTCGGGGTCGGCGAGCCCGCTCGCGAGTACGGCCCCGATGAGCTGGTGGCGGCGCCCGAGGAGGCGGCCGAGCTGCTCGCCGCGCAGCTCGAGCCCGGCGACACGATCCTGGTCAAGGGCTCGCGCTCGGCGGGGCTGGAGGCCGTGGCGGAGTCGCTCGAGGAGCTGCTGGGGACCGGGGAGGCTCAGCCCGGCCATGGGTGAAGTGCTGATCGCCGGCATGGCGGCGATGCTGATCTGCATCTTCCTGGGCCCGAAGTTCATCGAGTACCTGCGGGTGAAGGAGTTCGGCCAGCACATCCGCGAGGACGGGCCGCAGGAGCACCACGCCAAGGCGGGGACGCCGACGATGGGCGGGCTGATCGTCTTCGCCTCGATCTGCGTGCCCTACCTCGTCCTCTCCGATCGCGACTCGCAGAGCCTCGCGGTCTTCGGCGTCGCGATCGGCTGCGCGGTGATCGGCTTCGCCGACGACTTCATCAAGATCGTCAAGCGCCGCTCGCTGGGGCTCTCGGCGCGCTGGAAGCTGCTCTTCCAGGTCTTCCTCGCGTTCGGCCTCTGGTGGGTGGCCCGCCACGAGGTCGGCCTCGAGCCGATCCTCAACTTCCGCATCGGCGACGCCACGCTCGACCTCGGGCCGGTCCTCTACTTCATCCTCGTCTTCCTCGTCATCGCCGGCACCTCCAACGGCGTCAACCTCACGGACGGCCTCGACGGCCTCGCCGCGGGGTCATGCGCAATCGTCCTACTCGCCTACACCGCGATCACCTTCGTCTCCGCCGAGCAGCAGAACCTGGCGCTGCTCTCCGCCTGCCTGGTCGGCGCCTGCATCGGCTTCCTCTGGTTCAACGCCTTCCCCGCGTCCATATTCATGGGGGACACTGGCTCGCTCGGCCTCGGCGGCGCTATCGGCGCGCTCGCGGTGATGACGCAGACCGAGGTGCTGCTGATCATCATCGGCGGCATCTTCGTGATCGAGGCCCTCTCCGTCGCGATCCAGGTCTTCTCCTTCAAGGCCTTCCGCCGCCGCGTGCTGCTGATGGCGCCGCTGCACCATCACTTCGAGATGATGGCTTGGTCGGAGACCAAGATCATGCTCCGCTTCTGGATCGTCGCCGCTGTTTGCTCGGGGATTGGATTCACGCTGTATCAGCAGTCGATCGGACGGTAGCTCTCGTCCTCGTCTAGGGCTGACAGGGTCGAGCGCGGGGAGCGCGAAGCTATCCCTGATGAGCGTGCCGCCGCCTAGGAAGCTACGTCCGGAGCTGTTTGAGGGTCCGTTTCTGGTTGTGGGATTGGCTCGGTCGGGGCAGGCCGTGGCGCGACTGCTTGCGGGTCGAGGGGGGGATGTTCGGGGGGTTGATTCTGGGCATCCGGAGGGGGCGGCAGGGCTTCGGGAGGTTGGTGTCGAAGTCGTTTTGGATGCAGACGGACTGGCGCTCCTCGAGGGGGTGCGGACGGTGATCAAGAGCCCGGGGGTTCCGCGGGAGGCGCCTGTGATCGCTGCGGCTCTGGAGAAGGGAATCGACGTCGTCGGGGAGTTGGAGGTGGCCTGGCGGGCGATCCCGAACCGGTTCGTCGCGGTGACCGGGACGAATGGGAAGACGACCACGGTCGAGCTGCTCGGGCACGTCTACCGGACCGCCGGCGAGCCGGTGGCCGTGGCCGGCAACGTGGGCACGCCGCTCTCGTCGCTGGTCGAGGGGGTCGAGCCCGACGCGACCGTGATCTGCGAGGCCTCCAGCTTCCAGCTCGAGGACAGCGTCGCCTTCGCGCCGGAGTGCGCCGTCTTCCTCAACCTCGCGCCGGATCACCTCGACCGCCATGCAGATCTAGGGGCCTACCTGGCGGCGAAGCTGCGCGTCTTCGCCAACCAGGGCAACGACGATGTCGCCGTCTACAACGCCGACGATCCCGCGCTCGCTGGCGTAGACCTCGGCGGTTGCGCGCGTCGTGTCGCCTTCTGCCACGGCGCCGCGCCCGTGTGCGAGGTCGCCCTCGCTGAGGGCACGATCTTCCACGACGGCGAGCCGCTGCTCGGCGTGAGCGAGATCGGCCTGCTCGGGCGGCACAACGTCGAGAACGTGATGGCCGCGGCCGCCGCCGCGCTCTCGATGGGCATCGACCGCGACGCGGTGCGCGAGGGCCTGCGCAGCTTCGCCGGGGTCCCGCACAGGCTGGAGCCGATCGCCGAGATCGACGGGGTGCGCTTCGTCAACGACTCCAAGGCGACCAACGTCGCCTCCGCCACGGTCGGGCTGCGCGCCTTCGACGGCGGTGTCCACGCGATCCTCGGCGGCAGCGAGAAGGGCGAGGCCTACGCGGCGCTGCTCGATCCGGTCCGCGAGAGCTGCACCGCCTGCTACCTCACCGGCGCTTCGGCCGAGCGCCTCGCCGAGGCGCTGGCCCCCGCGATCGGGGCGGGGGTCGAGCTGCATCGCTGCGCCGACCTCGAGGATGCCGTGCGGCTCGCCGCCGCCGCCGCCCGCCCGGGCGAGACGGTCCTGCTCTCGCCCGCCTGCGCAAGCTTTGACGCCTTCGAGAACTTCGAGCGGCGCGGCGAGCGCTTTCGCGAGATCGTCGAGGGACTGACCTCGTGAGCGCCAGGTCCGTCGCGCTCGGCCGCCTGCCGAAGGCAAAGAGGAAGGCGAAGCGCTCCCGCGCGGCACCGCCGGCCGAGTACAACATGCTGCTCACGGCGACCCTCTGTCTGCTCGCCTTCGGCGCCGTGATGGTCTTCTCCGCCAGCTCGACCACGCAGGTGCTCAGCGACGGCGGCCTCTCCAACAGCGCCTTCTACCTGAAGCGCACCGTGCTGTTCGGCGCCATCGGATTGGTCGTCATGCACCTGGTGGCGCGCCACGGGCTCCTCGTCGTGCGCCGCCTCACGCCGGTGCTCCTCGGCGCTTCGCTCTTCCTCCTCCTGGTCGTGCTCGTGGCCGGCACCACGGTCAACGGCGCCAGCCGCTGGCTCGGCTCCGGCTTCCTGCAGATCCAGCCCTCCGAGCTGGCCAAGGTTGCGCTGATCCTCTACGGCGCCGACATGCTCGCGCGCAAGCCGAAGATGTCGCGCTCGATCCAGGGCCTGATGCCCTACCTCCTGGTCGTCAGCGTCGCCTGCCTGCTGGTCGTCGCCGAGCCCGACCTCGGCACGACGATGGTGATCGCCTTCTCGGTCGGCGCCACCCTGCTCGCCGCCGGCGCCAGGCCCCGCGACCTCGGCCTGATCGCCCTCTGCATCGGCTCCTTCGCCCTCTTCGTCACGCTGATCGAGCCCTACCGGATGGCGCGCCTCACGGGGTTCCTCAACCCCGGCGCTGACGTCACCGGCAGCGGTTTCCAGGCGGCGCAGGCGAAGATCGCGCTCGGCTCCGGCGGGTTCTTCGGCGTCGGCATCGGCAACGGCGTAGGGAAGGCCGGCTTCCTGCCCGAGGCGCACACGGACATGATCTCGGCGGTGATCGGCGAGGAGCTAGGGCTCGTCGGCATCCTCGGCGTCGTCGGCCTCTTCTCGCTCTTCGGCTACGCGGGCCTGCGGGTCGCCCAGCGGGCTAGGGACCGCTACGGGAAGCTGCTCGTCGCCGGCCTCACCTCGCTGGTCATGGTGCAGGCGACGATCAACCTCTTCGCCGTGATGGGCCTGGCGCCGTTGACGGGGGTGCCGCTGCCCTTCGTCTCCTACGGCAACAGCAGCCTCTTGACCACCCTGTTCGCGGTCGGCCTGATCCTCAACGTGGCACGCGGCGGCCGGGCCGCGGCCGCCCGCCCGGCCCGCGCCTCCGGCGCTGGCAAACTGCGCGTCGTCGACGGCGGGCGTACTGCTGGGGCCCGCAAAAGGAGCCAAAGGAGCGAATCTAGTCATGGTGGAAAGAGCGCCCAGAATCGTAGTGGCGGCGGGGGGAACCGCCGGCCACGTCGTGCCGGCGATGGCCGTCGCCGACGAGCTTCGGGCTAGCGGTGCCGAGGTCTCCTTCCTCGGCACCCGCGACCGGATCGAGGCCGAGCTGGTCCCGGCCGCCGGCTACGAGCTCGACTTCCTCAAGGTGCGCGGCATCGACCGCCGCAACCCGCTGCGCGCTGCCCTGGCCGTCTTCGAGGCCGCGGGTGCGGTGGGCGCCGCCCTGCGGGCTCTGCGTCGCCGGGGGGCCGATGTCGTCCTGGGCGGCGGCGGCTTCGTCGCAGGCCCGGCCGGCCTGGCGGCGGTGATCTCGCGCACGCCCCTCGTCCTGACCGAGGCGGACAGCCACCTCGGCCTCGCCAACCGCCTGCTCGCCGGGCGCGCGCGGCGCGTCTGCCTCGCCTTCCCGATCGCCGGCAGGGAGAGCGAGCGGTACCTGCTGACAGGCCGACCGGTGCCGGGCGCGGTCCTGAATGACGACCGGACGGGGGCGCGCCGGCGCTTCCGCATCCCCGGCGATGCTCGCTGCCTCCTGGTGATGGGTGGGAGCCAGGGAGCACGCTCGATCAATCTGACGGCGATTGAGGCCTTCGCTGAAGGAAGCCCGCGCGACTTCCACGTGATCCACCTGGCCGGTCGCCGCGACTACGAAGAGCTGAAGCAGCGCCTGGCGGCGGCGCCGCACCGCGACAACTACAAACTGCTCGCCTACGAGCCGGACCTCGGCGACGTGCTCGCGGCATCCGACCTAGTGCTGGCCCGCTCTGGCGGCTCGATCTTCGAGGTGACCGCGATGGGGCGGCCGGCAATGCTCGTCCCCTATCCGCATGCGACCGCCGACCACCAGAGCGCCAATGCGAAGTGGATGGAGGATGCTGGCGCCGCCGAGACGATCGAGGACGCGGCGCTGAGCGCGGACATGCTGGCGAACCGAGTTACGGCGCTCTTCGCCGACCCCGCCCGCCTCGAGGCGATGGCCGCCGCCTCGGCCGCGATCGCGACCCCCCACGCCGCGAAACGAGTGGCCCATGAGGTTTTGGCGGCCGCCGACGGCTCCGATGCGCCTTATCCACCTGTGACGGGGGAAAGGCGCACCGGAACGTGAGCGATTGGTCTGCACGGCGGCTGCACTTCGTCGGCATTGGCGGTGCGGGGATGAGCGGCCTGGCGCTGGTCTGTGCGGAGCTGGGCGCGGCGGTGAGCGGCAGCGATCGCGCCGACTCTTCTTATATGGAGCGGCTGCGCGCGGCGGGTCTCGAGCCGGTTGTCGGCCACGACGCCGCGAACCTGCCCGACGGGGCCGAGGTCGTCGTCTCGACCGCGATAGCGCCTGACAATCCCGAGCTTGCGCTGGCCCGCGAGCGGGAGGTAGAGCCGATCCACCGCGGCGCGCTCCTGGCACAGCTTTGCGCCGAGAAGCGCCTGATCGCGGTTGCCGGCACGCACGGCAAGACGACGACCACGGCGATGTTGGCCTGGGCGCTGCGGGGGATCGGCGCCGACCCGGCATTCTTCGTCGGCGGTGAGGTGCCGGGCCTCGGGCCGGATGGCGCCGCGGCGAACGCCGGCTGGGGAGACGGTGAGTGGGTGGTCGCCGAGGCCGACGAGAGCGACGCCAGCTTCCTCCAGCTGCAGCCCGAGATAGCCGTCGTCACCAACGTCGAGATGGACCACCACAGTCGCTGGGGCTCGGTCGGCGAGCTGCGAGCGGCTTTCCGCGAGTTCGCCGCCGGCGCGGACAGCGTCGTTCTGCCGGCCAACGGCAGCCTCGACAACTTTCTCGACGGGCAGGAAGAGGGACGATTTGGGCCGGACGCGCCCGGCCCAGCCGAACTGGCCCTCGCCGTCCCCGGCCTCCACAATCAGCTCAACGCCCGCGCGGCCATGGCGGCGATCGGACAGGCGGGGCTCGACCTCGATCGCGCCGCCACGGCCCTGGTCGACTTCCCCGGCGCTTACCGCCGCCTCGAGCTGAAGGGCACCCGCGACGGCACTCGCATCTACGACGACTACGCCCATCATCCGACCGAGGTGCGCGCCGCCCTCACCGCTCTGCGCGAGCTCGAACCCGGTCGTCTGATCGCGGTCTTCCAGCCCCATCTTTACTCGCGCACCAAGGCGTTCGCCGAGCAGTTCGGCGCCGCGCTCGCCCTCGCCGACGAGGTCGCGGTGCTCGACGTCTACCCCGCCCGCGAGGAGCCGGTGGGGGAGCTGGCGGGAGTCAGCGGCCTGTTGGTCGCGCAGGCGGCGGCGGAGCGGATAGGGGGCCGGCCGGTCTGGTGGCTGCCGGAGGCAGCATCTGCCCAGACGGCTCTGGCAAGTCGTTTGGATCGCGACCGAGCCGTGGGTCGCGAGGACCGCGTGCTGGTCACCATCGGCGCCGGCGACGTGTTCAGGATCGGCGAGGCTCTGGTGGAGGGGGGCGAGGAATGAGCTCCGCGCCGCCTGGAGTCGAGCGCGACTACTCCCTGGCGCGCCTGACCACGGTGCGCACCGGCGGCGCGGCGGATTGGTTTGCCCGCCCCGCCTCCGAGGCCGAGCTGCTGGAGGTTCTCTCCTGGGGGAGCGAAGAAGGGCTGGCCCTGGGCGTCGTCGGTTCGGGATCCAACCTTCTCGTCGCCGACGACGGTTTCCGCGGCCTGGCGGTCAAGCTCGATGGTGACCTGGCGAGGATCGAGCGCGAGGGCGAGCGGCTACTCTGTGGGGGCGGCGCCCGGCTTCCCTCGGCCTCTGCCAAGGCGGCCGGCTGGGGCCTCGCCGGGCTCGAGTTCGGCGTCAACATCCCGGGCACGGCCGGCGGCGCGGTGAAGATGAACGCCAACGCCTATGGCGGTCAGCTCGCCGAGGTCCTGGAGTGGGTCGACGTATGCAGCGCCGCCGGCCGCGAGCGCCGCTCCCCCGACCGGCTCGGCTTCTCCTACCGGAGCTCCAACCTGGTGCCGGACGAGGTCGTTGCCCGGGCCTCGTTCAGGCTGAAGCCAGACGATCCTGCCGCGATCCGCGCGCGGCTGGAGGAGATGCGCGGCAAGCGGCGCGAAGCGCAGCCCTCCGGGATCAAGACCTTCGGCTCGACCTTCAAGAACCCCGAAGACGAGCGCGCCGAGGGGCGCAGCGCCGGACAGCTCCTCGACGCCGCCGAATGCCGCGGACTGCGCCATGGCGGGGCCCGCTTCTCCCCCAAGCACGCCAACTTCGTCGAGAACGCCGATGGGGCGACCACGGGCGACGTGCTCGCGCTGATGGCCGAGGGCCGACGGCGCGTGCACGGGCGCTTCGGCGTCGTCCTGGAGCCGGAGGTGCAGATATTGGGTGAGGTCAGCTGGCCCGAGGGGTGGGAGCTCTGAGGCGCTGGCTGCTGATCGCCGCCGCCGCGGTGGTCCTGGCCGCCGGCGTCTACCTCTTCCTCCTGCGCGACGAGGCGCTCGCTCCGCGCCTCATCGCCGCTGAGCCGACGGCGATGATCGGCAGCGGCGAAGAAGCGGTCGCCGTCGCCGCCAACGGCACCGTGATCGCCTGGCTGCCCACGCCAGAGGACGGCAGCCTGCCCCAGTTGCCGCTGCAGGTCCCGCCCGAGGGGGGGAAGCTGCGCGGCCCGGCGCTGGAACAGGCCCTGGTGCTCGGCGCGGCGCCAGCGGCGCTGCGCCCCTACGTCGAAGGCAGCTACTACGGGGAAAGCGGGGTCGACGTAAATCTCACCTCGGGGATCGAATTGCGCTTCGGCAACGCGGCGCAAGCAGCGCGCAAGTGGAGGGCGGCCGTGGCGGTGCTCGCCGACTCTTCGATCACCACGCTCGATTATGTAGACCTGCACGCACCGAGCCGTCCCTCGGTAGGTGGCTCTGGGCATACGCTTCCGCCCGTTCCCTAGACCCTCGACCACAGGGTTAGGCTGGCAAAACCCTCAAGTAGTACTTGAGATATTGCGCCTGCACGATGGCGCCCGCCAGTTTGACAGGTTCCTGGAAATGCCCTACGTTGAGCGCAATTTCCGCAGTTACCGCGTACCCTTGAACCCTTAAGCATCGCTGTAGCTTCGGACGGAACAAAGGCTCAACTCAAACCCAGTCCTCATGGACAGGGACATATCCAGCCCCAACGGGGACTGGGCTTGGAGAAATCGGGAGATGGAATCCACATACCTCGCGGTGATCAAGGTCGTCGGCGCCGGCGGCGGTGGCACCAACGCCGTTAGTCGCATGGTCGACGCCGGCATTCGCGGCGTCGAGTTCGTCGCGGTCAACACCGACGCTCAGGCCCTGCAGGCCTGCGATGCCGACATCAAGCTCTCGATCGGCCAGGAGCTGACCCGCGGCCTCGGCGCCGGCGGCAACCCCGAGGTGGGAGCCGGCGCCGCGGCGGAGAGTCGCGACGAGATCAAGGAGGCGCTGAAGGGGGCCGACATGGTCTTCGTCACCGCCGGTGAGGGTGGTGGCACGGGTACCGGCTCCGCCCCGGTGATCGCCGAGATCGCCAAGGAAGAGATCGGCGCGCTCACGGTCGGCGCCGTGACCAAGCCCTTCGAGTTCGAGGGAAAGCGACGGATGCAGCAGGCGCTCGAGGGGATCGAGAAGCTGCGCAACAACGTCGACACCCTGATCATCGTCCCCAACGAGAAGCTGCTGCAGGCGGTCGAGCGGCGCACGAGCGTGCTCGAGGCGTTCCGCCAGGCCGACGACATCCTGCGCCAGGGCGTGCAGGGCATCACCGACCTGATCACGATCCCGGGCCTGATCAACCTCGACTTCGCCGACGTGCGCACGATCATGCGCGACGCCGGCTCGGCGCTGATGGGGGTCGGCTCGGCCTCCGGTGAGGCCCGCGCCCTCGACGCCGCCAAGGCGGCGATCACTTCGCCGCTGATCGAGGAGTCGATCAAGGGCGCCACGGGGATGCTGCTCAACATCACCGGCCCCGAGGACCTCGGTCTCTTCGAGGTCAACGAGGCGGCGCAGCTGGTCCAGGCCGAGGCCGACGACAACGCCAACATCATCTTCGGCTCGGTCGTCGACGAATCGATGCGCGACGAGGTGCGCGTCACCGTGATCGCCACCGGCTTCGAGGGCTTCGAGCTGCTCGCTCGCTCGCCGCAGCGGGTGCGGCGTCGTTACGAGAGCCGTCCGCGGATCTCGGCTGAGGACACGGACATTCGCAAACTGCGGGTGAGCGACGACGACATCGACGTTCCGGGGTTTCTCAAGGAATAGATCTGGGCGGTGGTGTGGGAGGGGCCGTCGTGAGGCCCTCCCGCCGCCGCTTCGCGGGAGTTCGTCGGGAGGGCCTCACGACGGCCCCTCCAGGTCCAGCTCGTAATAGAGCATGCGGGGGCCGTCGGGGGCGCCTTCGCGGTTGGTGAAGCTTCGGCTCTCGTAGAGGCCTCTTGCTTCGGTGTCGGTTTCGCCGGTGGTCAGCTCGAAGTGGTCGGCGCCCGCTTCGCGCGCCGCCTCGATTGCCGCGTCCAGGAGTGCGCCGCCGATGCCTTGCCCGCGTCGCTCGGGCACCACGTAGAGCTCTTCCAGGTAGACGTCGGCGGCCTTGGACCAGAGCGAGGGGCGGAGGCGGAAGAGGGCGAATCCGAGTGGTGGGTCGCCCGCGAGCAGGACCATGATCGCCTCGTCTGCAAGTAGTTCGCCGAGGCGCTCGGTGAGCACTGGGACACCTGGCGTGAAGTCCTCGTATTCGGTGTTGAAGTCGTGCAGGAGGCGGGCGACGACGGCGGCGTCGTCGACTCCGGCGCTGCGGATCTCGATGTGGTCGTCGTCGGCCACGTTCGCGGGTGAGCTTGCCACAGCTCTCCAATACGCTGCCGCGCGTGACTGACCCCACTCTCCGACGCACCCCCCTCTATGAGCGACACGCCGAGCTCGGGGCGAAGCTCGTTCCCTTCGCCGGCTGGGAGATGCCGGTGCAGTACGAGGGGATCCGGGAGGAGCACTCGGCCGTGCGCACGCACGCCGGCATGTTCGACGTTTCCCACATGGGCGAGGTCGAGGTCGAGGGGCCCGGTGCGCTGGCCTCCCTGCAGCGGGTGCTTTCCAACGACGTGGCCGCAATCCCGCTCGGCGGCGCCCAGTACTCCTGCCTGTGCAACGAGGAGGGCGGCGTGCTCGACGACCTCTTCGCCTACCGGCTCGGCGGCGACCGCTACCTGCTCGTCACCAACTCGGCCAACCACGAGGGTGACCTCGCCTGGCTGGGGCGCTGGAGCCGCGACTTCGATGTCGCTGTGCGCGACGTCGCCGACCGCTACGCGATGCTCGCCGTCCAGGGGCCGCACGCGCGTGCCATCGTCGCCCGCACGCTGGGTGTCGAGCTGCCGCAGCGGATGCGCGTTGCCACCGACCGCGTCGGCGAGCGACCGGCGCTGGTCTGCGGCACTGGCTACACCGGCGAGGACGGGGTCGAGCTGCTGATCGCCCCCGAGGCGGCGTCGCCGGTCTGGGCGGAGCTGCTCGACGCAGGCGTCGTCCCCTGTGGCCTCGGTGCCCGCGACACGCTGCGGCTCGAGGTTTGCTTCCACCTTCACGGCAACGACCTGACGCCCGAGCGCAACCCGATCGAAGCCGGCCTCGGCTGGTGCTGCAAGGAGGAGACCGGCTTCGTCGGGGCCGAGGCGATCGCTCGCGCCCGCCGCGAGGGGACCGCTGAGCGCCTGGCGCCGTTCGAGATCGAGGGGGCCGGCATCCCGCGCCCGGGCAATCCAGTCCTGGCCGGCGGCGAGTCAGCCGGGGTCGTCACCTCGGGCACCTTTTCGCCCTCGCTCGAGCGCGGCATCGGGATGGCCTACGTTCGCACAGAGCTGGCCGAGTCCGGGACCGAGGTCGAGATCGACGTGCGCGGCAAGCATCGCCCCGCCCGGATAGCTTCCAAGCCCCTCTACCGGAAAGCGAGATGAGCCTTGCCTGACGCGCATTACCCCGATGAGCTGCTCTACCACGACCAGCACGACTGGGCCCGGCTCGAGGGCGACGACCACGCTGTCTTCGGGATCACCTGGTACGCGCAGGACAGCCTCGGCGAGGTCGTCTTCTACGATCCGCCCGAGCTCGGCGCGACGATCGCCAAAGACGCCTCCTACGCGGAGGTGGAGTCGGTGAAGGCGGTCTCCGATGTGATCGCGCCGATGTCGGGCGAGATCGTCGAGGTCAACGAAGCGCTGGCCGACGCGCCGGAACGGATCAACGAGGACCCTTACGGCGACGGCTGGCTGGTCAAGGTGAAGCTGAGCCATCCGGGGGAGACCGAGGCCCTGCTCGACGCCGGCGAATACCGCAAGCTGCTGGAAAAGCATTGAGTCCGCTCTGCCTCCGGCTTCCGTAGCCCTAAGTCTGTCGCTGCAACCATCGCGCGCGCCTGGCGGCGGCGGACACTGCGCGGTGCGGCGTCCTCGTCCTTGCCCCGCTTGGTCCGGCGCGCGCCAGCCGCACACGCTGGTTTTGCGACAGACTCTGCCCGGTGACGCGCTACACCTCCGCCACGCCCGGTGACCGGGCCGAGATGCTCGCCGCGATCGGGGTCGACTCGGTCGACGATCTGTTCGAGCAGGTCCCCGAGCCGCTGCGGCTGGGCCGTCCGCTCGACTTGCCCGAGGGGATGAGCGAGGCCGAGGTCTTCGAGCGGCTGGCGGCGCTGGCCGGCCGCAACGCCGACGCCGAGCGCGAGGTGTGCTTCGTCGGTGCCGGGATGTACGACCACTACGTGCCGGCGATCGTCGACGCGATCACCCAGCGCTCCGAGTTCCTCACCCCGTACACGCCCTACCAGCCTGAGATCTCCCAGGGCGGATTGCAGGTGATGTTCGAGTTCCAGACGGCGATGTCGGAGCTGACCGGGCTCCCGGTCTCCAACGCCGGCCTCTACGAGGGGCCCTCCTCGGTCGCCTCGGCGGGCTATTTGGCCATGGCCGCGACGGGCCGGCGCCGCTTCGTCGTCTCCCGCGGCCTGCACCCGCACAGCCGCGAGACGCTCGAGACCTACGCCGTCGGCTACGGCGCCGAGGTCGTCGAAGTCGGGCTGAGCGACGGGGTCACGGACGGCGATGAGCTCGCTCGCGCCGTCGACGAGGAGACCGCCGCGGTCTTCCTGCAGAGCCCCAACTTCCTCGGTGCGGTCGAGCGCGTCGAGGCGCTCGGCACGGCGGCGAAGGAGCATGGCGCGCTGCTGGTCGTCGCGACCGACCCGATGGTCCTGGGCGCGCTCAAGCCCCCGGGGGAGTGCGGCGCCAACGTCGCCCTCGGCGAGGGCCAGCCGCTCGGCAATCGGCTCGACTTTGGCGGGCCTTCCTTCGGCTTCTTCTGTGCGACCGAGGCGCAGATCCGCCGCATGCCGGGGCGAATCGCGGGTGAAACCGACGATGTCGACGGCCGCCGCGGATTCGTCCTCGCCCTGCAGACGCGCGAGCAGCACATCCGCCGCGAGAAGGCCACCCACAACATCTGCACGGCGCAGGCCCTCAATGCGCTGGCGGCGATGGTCCACCTCGCCTGGCTCGGCCGCGAGGGCTTCCGCGAGCTGGGCGAGCTGCTGGTGCGGCGAACCGCCTACGCGCGCGAGCGCCTTGCCGCCGTGGACGGCGTCGAGTTGCTGCACGAGGCGCCGGTTGCCCGCGAGCTCGCCCTCCGTCTCGACGCCCCGGTCGGGGCCGTCCTCGAGCGGTGCGCCGAGCGCGGTATCGCCGCCGGCTACCCGCTTGGGCGCGAGTACCCCGAGTTCGAGGACGGCCTGCTCGTCGCTATCACCGAGCGCCGCACCCGCGCCCAGATCGACGATTTGGCCGAGGCGCTTGGAGCGGCGATCGAGGCCGAGCGTGGCGCCTTTGTCCCGGATAGCGGGAAGAAAGCGCCGCTCGCGGAGGAGGTCGCCTGATGCAGCACGAGACGCCGATGCAACGCGAACGGGCGCGGACCATCTACGAGCGCTCGCAGCGTGGACGTCGGGCGGCCGTGCTGCCCGACGCCGAAGTGCCGGAGCCACCGCTGGAGGAGCTGATCCCCGCTGAGCTGCTGCGCGCCGATCCGCCGCGGCTGCCCGAGGTCTCCGAGCCGGAGATCGTCCGCCACTACAACCGCCTCTCGCGCAGGAACTTCGACCTCGACAGCGGCTTCTACCCGCTCGGCTCCTGCACGATGAAGCACAACCCGCGTCTCAACGAGCGGGTCGCGGCGCTGCCGGGCCACGCCCGCCTGCACCCCGCCCAGGACCCGAGCCGCGCGCAGGGGGCGCTGGAGCTGATGTGGCTGCTTCAGGAGTCCCTGGCCGAGATCTGCGGCCTGCCGCACGTCAGCCTGCAGCCGTCGGCCGGCTCCCACGGCGAGCTCGCCGGCCTGCTCCTGACCCGCGCCTTCCACGCCGACCGCGGCGAAGAGCGGACGAAGGTGCTGGCCCCGGACACCTCGCACGGCACCAACCCGGCGTCGGTGACGATGGCGGGCTATGAGGCGGTCAAGGTCGCGACCAACGAGCGCGGCGGGGTCGAGATGGACGACCTGCGGGCCAAGGTCGCCGACGACGTCGCCTGCCTGATGCTGACCAACCCCAACACTCTTGGCCTCTTCGATGAGAACATCGCCGAGATCGCCGCACTGATCCACGAGGCAGGGGGGACGCTCTACTACGACGGCGCCAACCTCAACGCGGTAATGGGTCACTCGCGGCCCGGCGACATGGGCTTCGACATCGTCCACGTCAACCTGCACAAGTCCTTCAGTCAGCCCCACGGCGGCGGCGGGCCCGGGGCGGGACCGATCGCCGTCTCCGAGCGGATCGAGCCTTTCCTGCCGCGGCCGCAGGTGGTGCGGCGCAAGAGCGAGAACGGCGGCGGGCCGACCTTCGACCTCGACCACGAGCGACCGAAGTCGATCGGCCGCCTGCGCGGCTTCCAGGGCAACTTCGGCGTCTTCGTCCGCTCCTACGCCTACATCCTCAGCCTTGGCGCCGACGGCCTCGCCGAGGCCTCCGAGACGGCGGTGCTGAACGCCAACTATCTGAAGGCCCGCCTCGCCGAGGGACGGGCGGGCGAGCGCCTGCCGGTCGCCTTCGATCGCCACTGCATGCACGAGTTCGTCCTCTCCGGCAAGCCGATGAAGCGCGAGCTGGGTCTGGCCACGCTCGACCTCGCCAAGCGCCTGCTCGACTTCGGCTTCCACCCGCCGACCGTCTACTTCCCCCTCCTCGTCGACGAGGCTCTGATGGTCGAGCCGACCGAGACCGAGACCAAGGAGAGCCTCGACGCTTTCGCCAACGCGGTGGAGCAGATCCTCGCCGAGGCCGAGGAGGACCCGGAGATCGCCAAGCAGGCCCCCTACACGACCCCGGTCCGTCGCCTCGACGAGGTCAAGGCGACCCGCAAGCCGGTCGTACGCCAGACCGGGGAATAATTAAACGGATAATCCGTGCTGTTTGATACGGTTATCCGTATAAGATGGCACGGAAATCAAGCACAGAAGCCAATCCATTCGTCTTCGATCGGCCGCTTTCCCCTGACGATCTGGTTGATCGTGAAGAGGAGCTCGCGATATTGGCCGAGCGAGCTCGCGATGGCGTCAACACGCGGTTGTCCAGTCCACGAGACTACGGCAAGACCAGCTTGCTCCAGCGCGCGATCGCCGATACGCGCGCGACGGAGGCCGGGGCGGTGCTCGTTGACCTCTACGGGGTGCGAACCGCTGGTCAGATGGCTGCGCAGATTGAGCGTGCCTACGAGGCCCTGCCGAGCGGACCGCTACGTTCGGCGTGGAGCAATCTTCGTAGGCATGGGGGCACAATCGGGCTTCAGAGCCCGTTCGGAGGCGCAACCCTGGCGATGGGGGCTGGAGAAGTAGGCGAGCGAGCACTGCTCGATGCTCTTGACCTTCCGCATCGGCTGCATGAGAGGACCGGCCGGCGAGTCCTGGTTGCCTTCGACGAGTTCCAGGTCGTTCTCAAGATGCAGCTGGATGCGCTCATTCGCAGCGTGATCCAACATCACGGAGCGGGCGTCACTTACGTCTTCTCCGGCTCACACCCGGGCATGATGCTGTCCCTCTTCGCAGATCGGAAGCGCCCCTTCTACGGTCAGGCTGCGCCACTCGAGTTGGGACATCTGCCGCGGGTCGCCCTCGGCGAGTACATCGCGGATCGCTTCGAGCAAACGGGACGCGAGGCAGGCAGGGCCCTCGGCTGGCTGATGGACCTGGTGGATGGCCATCCGCAGCGGGCGATGCTCTTCGCCTATCTCCTCTGGCGTCACACCGAGGCCGGCGCCGAAGCAGGAGAAGCCGCCTGGCTAGGCGCCTTCGAAGAGGCCTGGGGCTACCTTCAGGGCGATTTCGAGGCTACCTGGGACTCTCTGTCCGTGGTCGAGGCTGGTGTCGTCGATGCGGTGGCAGCCGGTGTCCAGAGCCTGACCGGCAAGGCCGGTCGCGAGATCTTCGGACTGCCGCCGGGCTCCTCGGCCCATGAAGCGGCCAAGCGTCTTGTCGGACAGGGAATGCTGCTGCGCTCGGGCGGCGGACGCAAGGCGGTCTTGAAGCTCGTCGACCCGGTCTTCGCCAGGTGGGTCCTCGCCGGCCGTCGCTGGACGCTCGAGTAGGCGCGCCTACAGCTCGGGAAGTTTCTGCTTCAGCTCGAGCACCGGGGCGAAGAGGTCGCCGTGTTTATCCACGCGTTTCAGCACGTCGCTCGCCTCGAAGACGAGTGAGTCGGCATCGTCCTTCTGTACCGCGCGTTCGACCTCGTCCCATGTGACCGGGGTCGAGACCGTGGGGCGCTCGCGGGCGCGCAACGAGTAGACGGCGATCGTCGTCTTGCGTTCGTTGTTCTGGTACCAGTCGATCAGGACCTTGCCTTTGCGCAGGGTCTTTTTTCCCATCTTGGCGATCACCTCGTCCGGCGTCTGCTTGGCCAAGAGCTGGGCGATGGCCTGGGCGAACGGGCGCGTCTCGTCGTAGGTGACGGTGGTGTTCAGCGGCGCGTAGACCTGCAGGCCCTTCGAGCCCGAGGTCTTCACGAAGCACTCGACGCCGACGTGGTCGAAGACCTCGCGCAGCCGCAGCGCGACGCGCCCGCAGTCGAGCACGTCGGCCGGCGGCCCCGGGTCGAGGTCGAAGGCGAGGACGGTCGGCCGCTCGTGCTTCTCGCCGAGCGAGAGGGAGGGATGAAGCTCGATCGCGGCCAGCTGGGCCATCCAGATCAGCGTCGCCCGGTCTTCGCAGACGCAGAAGTCGATGTGTCCGGAGTGGGGACCGGCGAGGACCCGCGTGGTCTTCACCCACTCGGGCCGGTGCTTGGGGCAGCGCTTCTCGAAGAAGGCCGCCTCGGTGTCGTCGACGCCCTCGGGGAAGCGGCGCAGGGTGAGCGCCCGGCCGGCGAGGTGGGGGACGATCGCCGGGGCCACCTTGGCGTAGTAGTCGACCACCTCGCCCTTAGTGAAGCCCGCCTTCGGGTAGAGGACCTTGTCGAGGTTGGTGAGCTTCAGCTCCCGCCCGTCGACCTCGACCTGACGGCTGGCGGCCACCGCTTACTTCGAGGACTTCGACTTGGCGCGGGACGAGGAGGAGCTTTTTTTCGCTGCGGCTTTCTTGGCCGGCGTTCGGCGTTTCTTCGCCGCTGGTTTCGCTGCTCTGCCGTCGCCCTTGCCTTTCACCGCCGCGATGCTTTCCTCCAGCGCCGCCATCAGGTCGGGCGCCTGGGTCGGCTCGGCCTCCTCGACGGGCGGCGATACCAGCTCCTTGCCCTCGGCCTTGCGTTCGATCATCGCCAGCAGCTCCTCGCGGTACTCGTCGCGATAGATCGATGGGTCGAAGTCGCGGGTGAGCGAGTCGATCAGCTTTTCCGCCATCTCGACCTCTTTCTTGCCGACGGAGGGGGCCTCCTCGGGAAGCACGTCGTCGAGCTCGGAGGGAGGCACGACCTCGTCGGCGAAGCGCATCGTGGTCAGCGTCAGCACCCCGTCGGTGGGGCGGATCGCGGCGAGGTGCTCTTTGTTGCGCAGGACGAAGCGGGCGATCGCGACCTTGCCCGATTTCTCCATTGCCCGCGCCAGCAGCGAGTAAGCGCGCTCGGCGCCGTCGGCGGGGCCGAGGTAGTAGGGGCTGTTGAAGTAGATCGGGTCGATCTGGTCGAGGTCGACGAAGTCCTGCACCTCGATCGCACGGGTCTTCTTCGGGTCGAGGGAAGCGAGCTCGTCCTTGCTCAGAGGTACGTACTGGTCGGGCGCCAGCTCGAAGGCCTTGATGATGCGCTCGTAGGGGACCTCCTCGTCGGTTCCCTCGGCGACGCGCTTGTGGCGGATCCGGGCGCCGTCGGACTCGCGGATCTCGCGCAGGCCGATGTTGCGCCGCGCCACCGCGCTGTAGAGCTTCACGGGCACGTTGAGGAGCCCGAAGCTGATCGAGCCACTCCAGATCGCTCTCGCCATCAGGGAATCACCTACCCGGATTCTTCCAGCCGAGCACCGGCGGTCGCAAACGGCCCACGGCGGCGGGAGGCATCTTGCGAGGGTGCGAGATCATCTCGCCGTGCTGTTCGAGCTGCGTGAGGTCAGCCTGACCCGAGGCGGTCGCCGGGTCCTCGATGGGTTTAGCGCCGAGATACCGCCAGGGGCGACTGCGATCGTCGGGCCCTCGGGCGCGGGAAAGTCGACCCTGCTGCGACTGTTGAATCGGCTCGCCGATCCGGACCGGGGATCGATCTCCTACCGCGACCGTCCCCTCGATGACTACGACCCACTCGCGCTGCGGCGCGAGGTCTCGCTGGTGCCGCAGCTGCCGGCGCTGCTGGAGGGAACGGTGGTGTCGAACCTGGAGCTCGCGGCCGGGCTCGCGGGCAAGCGGCTGGACGCCGAGCGCTGCTTGCGGCTCGCCGGGCTCGACCCTTACTTCGCCGGACGGGATGTAGGCAAGCTCTCGGTCGGCGAGCGGCAGCGGGCGATGCTGGCGCGGGCGCTCGTGCAAGAGCCAGCGGTGTTGCTGCTCGACGAGCCGACCTCCGCCCTCGACCACGCGACCCGGGACGCGGTCGAGGCGACCCTGGTCGAGCTGCGCCGAGAGGTCGAGATCTCGATCGTGCTCGTCAGCCACGACCCCGAGCAAGCACGCAGGCTGAGTGGCTGGGTGGTGCGGATGGAGGCCGGTCGGGTGGCTGAGGCCGGGCCGGTGGAGAGGGTGCTGGCGTGAGCACCTCGATCGACGTCTCGGTCGGTCAAGTCGCGGCAACGCTCGCCTTGGTCGCGGTCGCAGCCGGGATCTCCTTCTGGCGCCGAGCCGATCTCGGAGCGCGACATCGGCATCGCCACGATCCGCTCGTTCGTCCAGCTGACCGCGATCGGCTACGCGATCGACCTGATCTTCGAAGCGGACACGCTCTGGCTCGTCTTCGCCCTGCTCACCGTGATGGTGCTCTTCGGCGCCCTCACCGCGCGCGGCCGCGCGGAGAAGGTCCCGAGCTCTTTCTGGCCGCTGCTGATCGCGCTCGCCGTCGCCGGGGCCAGCACCGTCGGCCTTCTCGTCGCCCTCGGCGTCTTCGAAGCGACGCCGCGCTACCTGGTGCCGGTGGGCGGGATGGTGATCGGCAACGCGATGACCGCCTCGGCGGTGGCGCTGAACCGGCTCGGCGACGAGGTGACCGAGTCACGGGGAAGGATCGAGGCGACGCTGGCGCTCGGGGCCACGGCGCGAGAAGCCGCGCAGCCTGTCGTCCGCCGCGCGCTGCGCTCGGGGATGATCGCGCTGATCGACTCGACCAAGACGACCGGGCTGATCTTCTTCCCCGGCACGATGGTCGGGATGCTGCTTGCCGGCGCCGATCCGACCGACGCCGTGCGCCTGCAGCTGATCCTCCTCTACGCGCTGCTTGGCAGCGTCGCGATCGCCGCTTTGGTTGCCACGACGCTCGCCTACCGCAACTTCTTCACCCCTGCCCAGCAGCTGCGCGAGCTCGAGCACGAGGTGGCCTGATCGATCGAGGCGAGTTGAGCTCGGGTGCCAGCGAGCTCATCCGGCGGAGCAGCACCAGCCCTCGATCTGGGGGAAGGCCGAGTCAGCCGTCGAGCCACCGGGATCGAACTCGGCCGAGATCCCGCTGACGGCACGTACCTTGCCGGCGCCGGCGGAGGGCACGAAGAGCCACTGGTCGGCGTCGGGCCAGCCGATCAGCAGCCGGTTCCCGTCCGGCGACCACTCGAGGTCCGAGAGGCGCCCCGGGGCCGTGAGCAGCGGTCGCGGCGCGCCCCCCGCGGCGCTCAGCAGGACCACCTCGCTGCGGGCCGCGCGTTCCCCACGCGCCAGCAGCGCCAGCAGCGCCGCGATCGTTCCGTCGCGAGGCGAGAAGGAGGCGCTCTGGACGGTGACCTTTGGTGGCAGGGAGAGGCGGCGTGGGGGCCCGAGCCGAAGGCCGTTGACGAGCTTGCCGAAGGCGACGTCGCGGAGCCAGAGCGCGCGACGGGTCACTTCCAGCAGCTGGGCGCCGTCGGGTGACCACTCGAGCGCTTCGATCCCCGGACGGGCGGTGGCCTCGGCGACCGCCTCGCCGGTATCGGAGTTGACTATGCGCAGCAGATTGCCGGCCTTCGCGTAGGCGAGCAGATGCAGGGGCAGGGGCGTCCAGACCGGCGGCACCGGCGCGACGTCACGATCTATCTCTGCGTCTCCGCTGCCGTCGCCGGCGACGACCCGCAGGGTGCGCCCGGCCCGGTAGGCGATGCGGAATCCCGAGGGGGACCAGCTCGGCATCATCACCGGCGCCGGGGCGGAGAGCGACCAGCGCACGGTGCCGTCGGGCTGGACCGCGCTCAGTGTGTGCTCCCCCGTGGTGGCGACGTAGAGGCCGCGCGGCGACCAGGTCGCCTCGCCGTAGCTTCCAAGCAGGCGACGCGAGCCGTCCGGCTGCACGACCCAGGGTCCCGAGGCGGACTGGACCAAGAGTCGCCCTCCCCCGGGCACGTCGGTGAGCGCCGGCTCGGCATTGCGAACGCCAGAGGTGAACGCGTCGTCGATCCAGTCGCGGACCGCCGCGCCCGCCGGGGTGAGCAGCAGGGCCGCGAGCAGGGTGACGGCGGCGAAGGCGACGGCGAGTCGGCGGAGTGCAGGCTGGCGTGGTTCCGGCTGTCGCTCGGCGAACGCCGCGCCGACCAGCGCCAGCCCACGGCGTTCGGCGCCGTCCTCGTCGGGCACCCGCACCTCTGCGAGGAGCGTCTTCAGCCGGTCCTCGCTCACCGCTCCTCCTCGATCAGGGAACCGAGCCGGTCCAGGGCGCGGCGTAGGCGCGAGTTGACCGTTCCTCGCGGCAGCCCGAGCATCCGCGCCGCCTCGCCCGGGGTGTAGTCGAGCAGGTACCTGAGCACGATCACGGCGCGCTGCTCCGCGGGGAGCTCGGCGAGCGCCTCCATCATCTCCCCGCCGATCTCTCCGCGAGGCGGTGCCGCGTCGACCTCATCGCCCGGGTTCTCGACGGCCTTCCGCCGCAGCGCCTCCCGGCGCACCCAGTCGATCGCCCTGTTGACGACGATCCGGTGCAGCCAGGGGCCGAATGGGCGACGACGGTCGAAGCGATCGAGGGCGTCGAGCGCGGAGAGGAAGGCATCTTGGGCGATGTCCTCGGCCGCCGTTGCGTCGTGGACGACGAGGTAGGCAGCCCGGTGGGCACGCCGCCAGTGCCCCGTGTAGAGGTCCGCGATCGCCTCCCGCGATCCGCGCTGCGCTTCGCGCACGAGCTCTCTCTCGCCGCTCTCAGTGCCCAACCATCACCTCTTCCGCGGAACATCCCAATCTTCGCTCATGCCCCATCCGGTGGGCTGGCCTTGGTTCTGGCCTGGCGCCGCCGTGTACCCAACCATGCGACCAGCAGCGTCCCCGCCGCCAGTGCCGCGACTGGCGGCCACGGCCCGAACCCGCTTGACGCGGTGGCCAGTGGAGGCGGCTTACCCACCTCGAAGCTGCGCGTATCCACGCTGAGCATGGCTCGTGTAGGTGGGGGGCCGGGCCTGCGGCGCAACAGGACGAGTTCCTGCCCCCCTTGGCGTATCTGCAGCTGGAGCAGATAGAAGAAGCGACTGGAAAGATCGGCGAGCTGGGGCAGGTCGATGCAGACGGCTCGCCCCTCGACCGTGTCGAGGGCGTGGATGAACGGCTCATGGTCGACGTCGTCATCGAAGGTGCGGCCTCCGTCGTAGAGCGTGTACGCCCAGCGACCGTCGGGGCTCGTCGCCCGGGAGAGCGGCAGGCCTTCCATCCGCTCTCCCCACTCCTCGGGGTCGACGATCGGCTTGGGGAGGAGGCGATGACTCTCCGCATCGAAGGCCCGGACCTCGTAGGGGGCGAGGTAGGCGGAAGCGGCCTCGCGCGCGAGATGGTGGAGATAGTGGATCAGGTAGATCGTCGAGCCGTCCGGTGAGATCGCGTCGAAGATGTAGTGACCGGGCAGGTCCACGTACTCGATCGCCTGGTGCGAGCGGCCCCGTCCGGGACCGCGCCAGGGGCGAAGGTCGGTGTCGAGAATCGCCAGCCTCGTCGTCTTCGGTGGGTAGCCCCAGGCGAATCTGCTCAGGACCAGCGTCCGCCCGTCCGCGGCAAGCCCGCCGCCGGTGCCGTCGTAGGCGACGGCCGGAACGTCGTACTCGCCTCGCAGTTGCCACCACCGGTCGATTCGGCCGCCGCGTCTGTCGATCCGCTCGATCGCCGTGTGCTTGGGCGTGGCGTGGGTGGTGATTGCTACGTAGCGATGTGGAGAGCCGGCCACGGTGACTCCGTTCCTGGCACCCATCACGAGTCCCTTCGCATCGGCCCCCGAGGCAACCGTCCCGCAGCCGATCAGGGCGAGCAACGCGAGCAGCGACGATCTCCTCACCATCTCCTCCTCCTTGCGGTTACGCAATGAGTACGGCCGAGCCCCCCGCGGAGGTCCCGGGCACGCGAGGTCGCCGACCGGCGCCGGGCGCTGCGTACACTCGCCGGGTGACCCGCCAGCAGCGCTTGACGCTGGTCGCGACGATCCTTGGCTCGACGGTCGTCTTCCTCGACTCGACCGTGGTCAACGTGGCGCTGCCGGCGATCGCGAGTGGCCTCGACGCGGATCTGGCCGGGCAGCAGTGGGTGGTCGAGGCCTACATGCTCACCCTGGTCGCGCTGCTGCTCGTCGGCGGCTCGCTCGGCGACCAGTTCGGCCGCCGGCGGATGTTCGTGGTCGGCCTGATCGGCTTCGGCGCCACCTCGGTGCTCTGCGCGGTGGCGCCATCGGTCGAGTTCCTGATCGGCGCCCGCGCCCTTCAGGGGGTCACCGGGGCTCTGCTAGTGCCCGGCTCGCTGGCGATCGTCGCCGCCAGCTTCGAGGGCGCTGCGCGCGGCAGGGCGGTTGGAATGTGGACCGCCTGGACCGGGATCGCCACCGTGATCGGTCCGGCCGGCGGCGGGGCGCTGATCGGGATCACCTCCTGGCGGGCGCTCTTCTGGGTCAACATCCCACTGATCGCGGCCACCGTCGCCCTCACCCTGCACTCGGTGCGGGAGAGCCGCGACCCCGGCGCGTTTCGCGGCATCGACTGGCCCGGGATCGGGCTTTCGGCGGCTGGCCTCGGCGGTCCCGTCTACGCCCTGATCGAGCAGCCGACCCGGGGCTGGGGCGACCCGGTGGTCTGGGTCCCCTTCGTCGGCGGCATCGCCTGCTTTGCGCTCTTCGTCCTCTACGAGGCTCGCGCCCGCCACCCGATGCTCGACCTCGGCCTCTTCCGCGTCCGCAACTTCGCAGTTGCCAACCTGACCACGCTCACCGCCTACGCCGGGCTGATCGGGGGCCTCTTCTTCGTCGGCCTCTACCTGCAGCAGGTGGCCGGCTACTCGGCGCTGGAGGCGGGGCTGGCGACGACGCCGGTCTCGCTGATCCTCTTCTTCTTCTCGCCCCGCTGGGGCAGGCTCGCCTCCGGCACCGGGCCGCGGCTGCCGATGACGATTGGCCCGATCGTCGGCGGGATCGGCCTGCTGATGCTGCTGTGGATGGGGTCGGGCGCCGAGTACGTGACCGAGGTCCTGCCCGGCGTTCTCGTCTTCGGCTTCGGCCTCTCCGCCACGGTGGCGCCGCTGACCGCGACCGTGCTCGACTCGGTCGAGGAGCGCCACGTCGGCATCGCCTCGGGCGTTAACAACGGCATCTCGCGCGTAGCCGGCTTGCTGGCGATCGCAGTGCTGGGCGCTGTGATCTCCGCCTATTTCGGCTCGACCCTCGACGAGAACCTCGGCGACCGCCCGCTCGGTCCCCCCGCTGAGCGAACGATCTCCAATGCCAAGGCGCAGCCCCTCGCCGTTCCCGACACCGGTTCCCTGCCCCCGGCCCAGTCTGCGCGAATCGAAGCCGCCTCCGCCGATGCCTCGACCTCCGCCTTCCATCTCGGGATCGGCATCGCCGGCCTGCTGATGATCGCTGGCGGCGTCGTCTCCGGTGTCGGGATCGAAAACCCACGCCGCCGGCTCGAAGCCGTTCCAACCCGCGGCACAGCCCAAGCCGGCGAGTGCGGCCATGGCTCAGAAGCCGACCGCGCGCCATCAGAGCCGGCTACCGAACCCGCCTGAAGACAGGGTCGGAGTGCCTCTCGAACGGGCGGATACTCAAAGTGCTTCGGGTGGCGGCTGGCTGCAGTGATTCTGGAGCCGCTATCGAGCGGCCCTGGCGCGCCCGATCAAGCTGTCGAGGGTGTCGTCCTCCTGGAGCACCGCCACGCCGACGCTCGCCAGGGCGCCGAGGTGGCTCTCGGCGACGCCGGAGCACGCATCGCCAAGCGAGCGGCTTGCTTCCTCCTCGGTGACCGCGCTGACGGCGCAGGCGAATTCGTCCCCGTCCCAGCGAACGATTGGGTCGTAGGGACGGATCCTCGCCCGGAGGGCGAGGAAGAGATCGCGAGCCAAAGCGTCGCGCGCGGGGTCGCCGTCGCCTTTCTCAGCTTGCGCGGTTTCCTTGACCGTGACGATGCCGAGCACCGGGCGGGCGCCCGTGCCCTGGGCGCGCTCGATCTCGTGGCGCAAAAGCACCTCCCCGATCTGCCGTCCGTAGGCCCCGGTCGGCTCATCCATGTGGGAGCGCTCGATCTCGGCCATCAACAGCTCGCGGTCGCGCGCGGCGTCCTCGCGGTCGCGCGCGGCGCGGTCGCGATCCTCGGCGGCGCGTGCCCTGGCGGCGGCGGCCGAAGCCCTCGCGACTGCGGCCACCTTGGCGGCGGGGCTGTCCACGCCGAACTCGCTCGCCATCCTCTCGGCGGATTCGTCTATTGCCTCGGCTTCGCGGTCACGGCCGGCCGCGACCTCGTCGCGGTGGCGAGCCATCTCGTCGCGGCGCCATGCCTGGTCGTGGCGCTCGGCAGCGACCTGGGCGCGGACCGCGGTGGTCGCCATCCGCGTCATCGTCCCCTCGCCCCGGCCGACCTTGGCGTGCTCATGAGCGTGCAGCAAAGCCAGATCGGCGGGCGAAGCCTCCAGCGCGCGGTCGGCGAGATCCTGATCTCGGTCAGAGACGCGCTGGTCGGCTTCTGAGGCCGCCTGGTCGCGGTCGGCCATGGTCTGGTCGGCGTCGGAGGCAGTCTGGTCGGCGTCGGAGGCAGTCTGGTTTCGATCGGAAGCAGACTGATCGGCTTCCAGATGCGCGGAGCGCCGGCGCCGGGGAACGCGTGGAGTGATGTGATCCTTCCTCCGGTCAAACAAGCTGACCCAAAAGCGGGCCTTCACCTGTTGACCGTCCATCGAGGGTAGCACCGACCGCGAAGGATCTCCTGAGCGTGGGCTCTGCAACTCCCGTTTGCGCATGAGGCTTGTCCGGGCGAGAGGCACTCCCTCTCTGTCCCCTGAATAGGCTGCGATCTGTGACCGCCCCCATCGTCTTTTCGGGCATCCAGCCAACCGGCCGCAAGCACCTCGGCAACTACATCGGGGCGATCCGCCAGTACGTCGAGGGGCAGGAGCGGGGCGAGCCAGCGATCTTCTGCATCGTCGACCTGCACGCGATCTCGGTTGCCTTCGACCCGGCGGAGCTCCGCGAGCGCCTCTACGACACGACCGCGATCCTGCTTGCCGCCGGGCTCGATCCCGAGCGCTGCATCCTCTTTCGCCAGTCCGACGTGCTCGAGCACAGCGAGCTGACCTGGCTGCTCTCGGCCGTCACCTCGCACGGCGACCTCAACCGCATGCACCAGTTCAAGGACAAGTCGGCGAAACAGCGTGAGCTGGTCTCGGCGGCGCTCTTCTTCTACCCGGTGCTGATGGCCGCTGACGTGCTTGCCTACAAGGCGACAGAGGTGCCGGTCGGCGACGACCAGCGCCAGCACGTCGAGCTGATGCGCGAGATCGCCCGCCGCTTCAACGAGCGCTTCGGCGAGACGCTGGTCGTGCCCGAGCTCCTCATCCCGGAGGTCGGCGCGCGGATCATGGACCTGCAGGAGCCGGAGCGGAAGATGTCGACTACGGGGGGGACCGAGGCCGGCACCGTGCTCGTCCTCGACGAGCCGGACGCGATCCGCAAGAAGCTCGGCAGTGCCGTCACCGATTCGGGCCGCGAGGTCGTGCGCTCGCCGGACAAGGCCGGGATCACCAACCTGATCGACGTCTACTCGGTCGCCCGCGGCGTCGATCCCGCGGAGGTCGAGCGCGAGTTCGAGGGCGCCGGGTATGGCGACTTCAAGATGGCCGTCGCCGAGGCGGTGGTCGAGCTTCTCGCCCCGGTCCGCGAGCGCTACGCCGAGCTGCGCCCAGACCAGGCAGCCCTGGAGAAGACCCTCTCCGCCGGGGCGGAGAAGGCGCGCTCGATCGCCTCCGCCACGCTCGCCGAAGTGCGCGAGCGGATGGGGCTCGGCCCGGCGTAGTCGCCATCCCGCCGGGGCGTTACCGTCTGCCCGTGATCGCGGAGCGACCAAGCGTCCATATCTGGCTCTTCGCGCCGGGAGCGAAGCGGAGCCTGTCTTCATGACCGTCGCCGAGCTGGACCTCGACCTCGACGTCTTCGCCGGGCCGTTCGACCTGCTGCTGGCGGTCGTCCTGCGCGAGGAGGTGAGCCTGCTCGAGGTCGAGCTGGCCGAGGTGGTCGTCGCCTACGTCGAGCACCTCGAGCGCGAGGAGGAGCTGGAGCTCGACGTCGCCACCGAGTTCCTCGTCCTGATCGCGGCGCTGCTGGAGCTGAAGTCGCGGCTGCTGTTGCCGGGGGAAGAGGAGGGGCTCGAGGACGTCACCCCCGAGGAGGCGGTCGAGGAGCTGCTGGCGCGGCTGCTCGAGTACCGCCGCTACCGTGAAGCGGCGGCGCTGCTGGAGCAGCGCTTCGAGGCCCAGCGCGGCTACCTCTACCGCTCCGCGCTGCTGCCCCCCGAGCTGCGCAAGGTTGCGCTCGAGGCGGCAACCGCCGTCTATGACCCAGACCGGCTCGGCGCCGCCCTCGGGGACCTTCTCGCCGCCCCGCCCGAGCTCAACCTCGACCACATCCGGCCGACCGTCTCGCTGGAAAAGCGGCTGCGCGCCCTGCGCGACGCCCTGCGCGCCCACGACAGCATCGACTTCGACGAGCAGTTCGGCGGCGAGGACCGCCTCACCCAGGCCGTGACCCTCTTCGCCCTGCTCGACCTCTACCGCAAAGGCGAAGCGACCTGGGAGCAGAGCGAGCCCTTCGGTCCGATATCGATTCGTAAGAAGGAGACTGCTGCATGAGCGACTTGGCGCGAACGATCGAGGCGCTGCTCTTCCTCTCGCCGCAACCAGTCTCGGCCCGCGACCTCGCCGAGGCGACCGAGGCGACCGAGGGCCAGGTCGAGGAGGCGATCGAGCTGCTGCGCGAGGACCTGGCCGAGGGCAAGCGCGGCGTCGTCCTGCGCGAGGTCGCCGGTGGCTTCTCGCTTGCCAGCGACCCTCCCAGCGAGGCCGCCGCACGGCGCCTGCTGGCCAAGCCGCGCACGCCGCCCCTGACCCAGGCCCAGGCCGAGACCCTGGCGATCGTCGCCTACCTGCAGCCGGTCTCGCGACCCGAGGTTGCGCGAATCCGCGGCGTCTCCTCGGAGTCGGCCGTGCAGACGCTTGCCGAGCGCGGCCTGATCGAGGAGTCGGGCCGCTCGCGCTTCGGCGCCGCGATCTTCAAGACGACCGAGTTGTTCGAGCGGCTCTTTGGGCTGTCGGGTCTCGACCAGCTGCCGGATCCGTCGCGGTTCGATCCGACTCCCGAGGATGAGCGAGAGCTGCGGGAGCGGCTCTTGAAGGCTGGGGAGCAGCGGGCGGAGCCGTGAGGGGAGGGCCCGCTCCCGCTCTCGTCTCGTGAGGCTCGCGAAGTTCCTCGCCCACGGGGGAGTCGCTTCGCGGCGGAAAGCTGAGGTGATCGTGGCGGCGGGAAGGGTGACGGTTGGCGGGGAGGTGGTGAGGGACCCAGCGCGGGATGTTGGAGCTGGGGACGACGTGCGCGTGGATGGCAGTCCGGTTGGGGAGGAGGCGCGCGAGGTTTGGGCGGTGAATAAGCCGGCGGGGGTCGTTTCCACCGCGCGGGAGCCGGGCGCGAGGTCCGCGGTGGTTGAGCTAGTTGATTCGAAGGCGCGGCTCTATCCAGTGGGACGGCTGGATGCCGACTCGACTGGGCTGCTGCTGTTGACCAACGACGGTGAGCTGGCCAACCGGCTCACGCATCCGCGCTACGGGGTTGCCAAGGCCTACCGGGCGGAGCTGCGGCGGCCGCCCTCCGAGGCTGACCTGCGAAAGCTGGTGCGTGGGGTAGAGCTGGAGGACGGGCCGACGGCCCCGGCAGAGGTGCGGCGGCTGGGGGAGCGCGAGATCGAGATCGTCCTGCGTGAGGGGCGCAACCGCCAGGTGCGTCGCATGGCCGAGGCGGTGGGCAACCGGGTGGTGGCGCTGCGGCGCGTTCGCTTCGGGCCGATCGAGCTGGGCTCACTGCCTTCGGGCGTGGCGCGCAAGCTCAGCGACGACGAGATCGCGCTCCTCTGGAAAGATGCCGACTCAGATGGGTGAGGAGCGACTGTTCGCGGTTCGCGGCGCGGTCCAGGCCGAGGCCAACGAGGTGGAGGCGATCGTCGGCGCGACCGAGACGCTGATGCGAGCGCTGCTGGAGCGCAACGACCTCAGCGCCGAGGCGATGGTCAGTTGCCTCTTCACCACCACGCAGGACCTCGACGCCGAGTTCCCGGCGGTCGCGGCGCGGCGTCTCGGACTTGATTCGGTGCCGCTGATCTGCGCCCGCGAGATCGACGTTCCAGGAGCGATGCCGCGAGTGATCAGGGCGATGGTGCACTACTACGCCCCGGTGGGCCATTCACCGACGCACGTGTATTTAGGAGCTACCCAGGAGCTCCGAGCGGACCTCCACGCTGCGCAGTAGCCGAGCCACATGAAGGATTGTGGGTGCCGGGACAACCACAATCCTTCAAACTTCCGGCGATGAGCGTCACCTTCGCCGAGAAGCTCGCCCGGATGCCGGGCTACCAGGCTGGGGTCCCAACTGGGCAGGCACCTGAGGCGATCGCCTCAGGGGGGATCGCTCAGCTCGCCTCCAACGAGTCACCCGCGCCGCCGCACCCGAAGGTGGTCGAGGCGATCGCCGCTGCCGCCGGGGCGATGAATCGCTACCCGGACCCCGACGCGACCCTGCTGCGCCAGCGTATCGCCGAGCGCTACGACACCGACCCCACCCGGGTGGCTGTTGGCAACGGCTCCTGCGAGATCCTGCTCGCCGCTGCGGAGGCGCTCTGTGAGCCGGGGGCCGAGATCCTCTACTCCTGGCCGGCCTTCTCGATGTACCCATATCTGCCGGCCCTGACCGGGGCGCGCGAGGTCCGCGTGCCGCTCGCCGAGGGCGACGTCCACGACCTCGACGCGATGGCGGCGGAGGTCACCGCGGCTACCCAGCTCGTCCTCGTCTGCAACCCGAACAACCCGACCGGCACCCACCGCCCCGTCGCCGAGGTCGCCGCCTTCTGCGAAGGACTCCCGGCGCACGTCACAGTCGTCCTCGACGAGGCATACGTCGAGTTCCAAACCCACGACGATCCCGACGCGACCGTCGACCTGCTCGCCGGGCTGCCCAACCTCGTCGTCCTGCGCACCTTCAGCAAGTGCTACGGCCTGGCGGGCCTGCGGGTGGGCTACGCGCTCGGCTCCCCCAAGTTCCGCGCTGCGGTCGACGCCGTTCGCCAGCCCTTCAGCGTCAATGCGCTCGCCCAGGCGGCGGGTGCCGAGGCGATCCTGCACCAGGATGACGTCGCGCGCCGGGTCGAGAGCACGGTCGCCGAGCGCCTCCGTGTCGAGGAGGGCTTGCGGGAGCTCGGCCTCGCCACCGCCGACACCCACGCCAATTTCTCCTGGATCGACCTCGGCGAGGCCGACGAGGCGGAGGTCGTCGCGGCACTGGCCGAGCGCCAGATCGCCGTCCGCCCCGGAACCCCTCTCGGCGACCCCGGCCACATCCGGGTCAGCTACGGGACCACCGAGGAGAACCGGCGCTTCCTCGCCGTGCTCGGCGAGATCCTCGACTAACCCACCCTCACCTGCTACAAAGTCAGGAAAGGTGAAGCGATCCACCGACACGACGCATGTCAGTCGCGCCAGCGGCGCTGTGTCCCTCCCTGCTCGCTTCTCCTATTTCTGGCGATTTAGCTAGGCGTCCGGCCGCGCGGCGAGAGCCGCACACATAGAGAGTCAGGCCGGGCGTCGTAGGTGACTCAGTTCCGTGGCGCACCGGCGCCGCGGGCCAAACCGGAAGTAGGCTCTTGAGCGTGGAGGAAGGTGAAGGCAAGATGATGATCGGGATGGGGGGAGAGACGCGAGACAGGGTTCGCGATCAGCGGATCGAGCGGATCGAGGAGCTGGTCTCGCCCGAACGGCTGCTCGAGGAGCTGCCGTTGGGGGAGGAGCGCGAAAAAGCGGTGGTTCGCGGCCGCGGCGAAGTCGGCAACATCCTCGACGGTAGCGACGACCGGGTTCTCGTCGTGGTCGGACCGTGCAGCGTGCACGACCCGGCGGCGGCGCTTGACTACGCGGGATCGCTCGCCGAACTGGCGCGCGATCTGAGCAAGGAGCTCTTGATCGCGATGCGGGTCTACTTCGAGAAGCCGCGCACGACGACGGGCTGGAAGGGGCTGATCAACGATCCGCACCTCGACGGGTCCGGCGACGTCAACACGGGACTGCGCATGGCGCGCAAGCTGCTGCTCGAAGTGCTCGACCTCGGCCTTCCGGTTGGGACCGAGTTCCTCGACCCGATCACGCCCCAGTACATCGCCGACGCTGTCTCCTGGGGGGCGATCGGCGCCCGCACGACCGAGAGCCAGACCCACCGCCAGCTCGGCTCTGGCCTCTCGATGCCGATCGGGTTCAAGAACCGCACCGACGGCAACATCCAGGTCGCAGTCGACGCCGTCCGCGCCGCTGCCGCCTCCCATGCCTTCGCCGGGATCGACGACGCCGGCAAGCCAGCGATCCTCTACACGACCGGCAACCCCGACGGCCACGTGATCCTGCGCGGCGGCCGCGGCGCCCCGAACCACTACCCCGAAGGCGTCGCGGAGGCGCTCCTCCTGCTGCGCGAGTCCGGCCTGCCCGAGCGCGTCGTGATCGACGCTTCCCACGACAACAGCGAAAAGAACCCGGGCATGCAGTCGGCGGCCGCCGGCCAGATCGCCGACCAGGTCGCCGACGGCAATCGCGCCCTGGTCGGGATGATGCTCGAGTCCTTCCTGGTCGAGGGCCGCCAGGACCTCGGTGACGGCACCGATCTGGTCTACGGCCAGTCGATCACCGACCCCTGCATGGATTGGGACACGACGGTCGCCACGGTGAAGCAGATGGCCTCCGCGGTAGAGGCCCGGCGCGGCTGATGAGGATCGCCGTCCTCGGCGTCGGCCTGATCGGAGGCTCGATCGGGCTCGCCGCCAGGCGGCGGCTGGAGGCCGAGGTCGTCGGCTTCGACCCCGACAGCTCGATGTTGGAACGCGCCGTCGAGTCCGGGGCGCTCGACCGCGCCGCCGACTCCGTCGAGGACGCATGCGCCGGGGTCGAGGTGGTCTTCTGCGCGGCGCCGGTCTCGGCGCTGGCCGGGCTGGCGCGGAGTGCCCTGGAGGCGTCGGGCTCGGAGACGGTCATCACCGACGTCGGCTCGACCAAGCAAGGCATAGTCGCCGCGCTCGGCGCCGACGAGCGCTTCATCGGCGGTCACCCCCTGGCGGGGGCCGAGACCTCGGGGGTGGCGAACGCCCGCGCCGACCTCTTCGAGGGGGCGCGCTGGTACCTCACCCCCAAACTCGAGCGCTCCAGCGGGCTCCTCTACGACCGCTTGCAGCGGACGATCGCCGGCCTCGGCGCTCGCGTGCAGGCGATCGAGGCCGAGGCCCACGATCGCCTGATGGCGACTGTCAGCCACCTGCCGCACGTGGTCGCCAACGTGCTGGTCCGGCAAGCCGCCGACGAGCTGACCCGGGACTCCGAGCGCATGCCCGAGGTCGGCCCGAGCTTCCGCGACACGACCCGGGTCGCCGGCGCCAACCCGGCGATCTGGGGCGACATCTTCGCCAGCAACCGCGAGGCCGTGGCGGAGGCAGTGGACGACGTCGCAGCCCGCTTGCGCTCCGCGGCGGAGCTGATCCGCTCGGGAGAGCGCGAGGCGGTCGCGGAGTGGCACGCGGACGCCGCCGCCGACCGGCGCCGCTTGCTCGAGGCCGATCTTGCCGGCGGGGCGCTGCGCGAGCTGCGGGTCGTCGTCGCCAACAGGCCGGGGACGATCGCCGAGCTCGCGCTCGCCCTCGGCGAGGCCGGCGTCAACATCGAGGACATGGCGCTCTACCCGGCGCCGGACATGACTTCCGGCGCGGTCTCGCTCTGGGTCGCCGGCGACGAACAGGCCGGTCGGGCCGTAACGCTAGTTCGCGAGCTGGGCCACACGGTGAGCGTCGTCGCCGATGGCGGGTAGGGCCAGGGTGGCGACCCGCTTCGACCCGGCCGGGCCGCTGCGCGGTCACCTGCGCCCGCCGGCCGACAAGTCGATCTCCCACCGGGCGGCGCTTATCGCGGCGATGGGGGAGGGCGAGACAATGATCGAGGGCTACCTCGACTCGGCCGACACACGCTCGACCCTGACCGCGGTGGAGGCGCTCGGCGCCGACGTCGAGGGAGTGAGCGAGGGGGCGATTGAGCCGACGATCCGCATCGCTGGCGTCGGCCTGCGCGGCGCCCAGGCGGCGGAGATCGACGTCGGCAACGCCGGAACCCTGCTGCGCCTCCTGCCGGGCTGGCTCGCCGGGCAGCCGAAGGGCACCTGGACGCTCGACGGCGACGACTCGATCCGGCGCCGGCCGGTCGACCGGATCGCGCTGCCGTTGCGGGAGATGGGCGCGCGGCTGGACTGTCGCGAGGACCGCCTGCCGCCGCTGGGGATCGAGGGCGCGCCGCTGCGGGGGATCTCCTACGAGCTGCCGGTGGCGAGCGCCCAGGTGAAGTCCTGCCTGCTCTTCGCCGGCCTGCTCGCCGAGGGCGATACCTGGGTCGGGGAGCCGCTGCGCAGCCGCGATCACAGCGAGCGCATGCTCGCCGCCGCCGGTGCCCAGATCGCCTGGCTGCGCGGTGGCGTCTCGGTGAGACCTGCGCAGCACCTCGAGCCCGGCGAGATCGTCGTCCCCACCGACTTCTCCTCGGCCGCCTTCTTCCTCCTCGCGGCGCTGCTCGTGCCGGGCAGCGAGGTCGAGCTGGAGGGGGTCGGCCTCAACCCGACCCGGACCGGCCTGCTGCGGATCCTCGAGCGGATGGGCGCGGAGGTGGAGGTGGTTCCCAGCGGCGAGCGCGGCGGCGAGCCGGCCGGGACGGTTCGCGCCCGGGGGTCGGCGCTGCGCGGCACCGAGGTCGGCGGCGCCGAGATCCCGCTGGCGATCGACGAGCTGCCCCTGGTGGCGCTGGCGGCCTGCTTCGCCGAGGGCGAGACGACGATCCGCGACGCCGCCGAGCTGCGCCGCAAGGAGTCAGACCGGGTGGCGACGACGTGCGAGGCGTTGGCGGCGCTCGGGGCGGAGGTCGAGCCGAGCGAGGACGGGATGCGGATCGAGGGCGGCGGCGGCCTGCGCGGGGGCCCGGTCGAGTCCCACGGCGACCACCGGATCGCGATGCTCGGCGCGATCGCCGGGCTCGCGTCACGCGACGGGGTGGAGGTTTCCGGGATGGACGCCACCGCCGTCAGCTACCCCGGGTTCGAGGCGGACCTCGCCTCGCTGATCGGGTCAGGCGACTGAGCCAGCCGACCGCGCAGGCGGCGTCATACGCTGCCGCTCATGGTGATCGCGATCGATGGGCCGGCGGGGGCGGGAAAGTCGACGGTCGCGCGCGCGCTCGCGGCCCGGCTCGACTTCACCTACCTCGACTCGGGGGCGATGTACCGATGCGTGGCGCTGGCGGCGCTCGAACGAGACGTCGATCCCGATGACGCCGACGCGGTGGGCGCGATCGCCGCGTCGATCCGGATCGACCTCGACGGCGAACGCGTCGCCCTCGACGAGCGCGACGCCGACGAGGCAGATCCGGGCGCCGCGGGTGAGCGAGGCCGCCTCGCGGGTCTCCGTCCACGCCGCCGTGCGCGAGGCGATGGTCGACCGCCAGCGCGAGCTGATCGCCGCCGGGCGCTACGTGGCGGAGGGCCGCGACATCGGCACCGTGGTCAGCCCCGAGGCGCCGCTCAAGGTCTTTCTCACCGCCTCGGCGGAGGAGCGGGCGCGCCGCCGAGCCGTCCAGACTGGCGAGGACCCGGAGCATGTCCTCGCCGCCCAGGGCGAGCGCGACACGCGTGACCAGACACGCGAGCACGGCGCCCTGCGCCCGGCCGAGGATGCGGTCGAGATCGACACCACGGGCCTCGGCCTGGAGCAGGTCGTCGACCGGGTCGAGGCGCTCGCCCGCGAGCGGGGCCTCGCGTGAGCAGGTTGCCCACGGTCGCGGTCGTCGGCTTTCCCAACGTCGGCAAGAGCACGCTGGTCAACAGGCTGGCGGGCGGGCGCGAGGCCGTGACCCACGCTGAGGCCGGGGTCACCCGCGACCGCAAGCGGGTGCCCTGCGAGTGGAACGGCGTCGCCTTCGAGCTGCTCGACACCGGCGGCATCGACTTCGAGGATGAGTCCGAGCTCGCCCGCGACGTCCAACGCCAGGCCAGGCTCGGCATCGCCGAGGCGGACGTGATCCTCCTCGTCGTCGACGCCCGCGCCGGAGTTCGCGCCGGCGACGCGGAGCTGGCGGGGACGCTGCGCGGCGCCCCGGTTCCCGTCCTCGTCGTCGCCAACAAGCTCGACCGGCCCGAGGACGAGCACTTGACCGCCGAGCTCCACGCAGCTCGGGCTCGGCGAGCCGGTCGCGGTCTCGGCGACCCACGGGCTCGGCAGCGGCGACCTGCTCGACCGGGTCGTCGAGCTGCTCGGCGAGCGGGCGGCGCCGGAGGATGAGGACGGCGCGGTCCGCGTCGCGGTCATCGGCCGCCCCAACGCCGGCAAGTCCTCCCTGGTCAATGCCTTCCTCGGCTCCGAGCGGGTGATCGTCTCCGAGAAGGCGGGCACGACCCGCGATGCGATCGACACCGAGGTCGAGGTCGACGGGCGCCACGTCGTCCTCGTCGACACCGCCGGCCTGCGGCGCCGCTCCAAGGTCGCCGGCAGCGTCGACTACTACGCCCAGCTCCGCTCCGAACGCGCGGTCGAGCGGGCCGACGTCGCCCTCGTCGTCTGCGACGCCTCCGACGGGGTCACCGCCGAGGACCTGCGCGTCGCCGAGCTGGCGATGCACGCCGGCTGCGCGACCCTGATCGCGCTCAACAAGTGGGACGTCACCCGCACCGACATCGACGACGCCCGCGCCCGGGTCGCGCGCAAGCTGCGCCTGCGGCCGACCGTCGTCACCTGCTCGGCGACGCGCGGGCGCAACGTCGCCAACCTGCTGCCGAAGGCGCTGGAGCTGGCCGACCGCGCGGGCGAGCGGATCCCCACCCCAGAGCTCAACCGCTTCGTCACCGACGTCGTCGCCAAGACGCCGCCGCCCTCTCGGCGCGGCCGCCGCTTGCGGCTCTATTACGCGGCGCAGGTCGGCGAGCGACCGCCGCGGATCGCGATCCAGGTCAACGACCGCAAGCTGATCTCGCGCGAGTGGGCCTACCACCTGGAGAACCGGTTGCGCGAGACCTACGGCCTCGAGGGCGTGCCGCTGGTGATCGACTTCGTGCCCCACTCCGGCAACCGCGCCGGCCGCTAAATGCCCCACTCGAAACAACCATTTAGGCTTCGGCTATGACCGAGACCCAGCCACTCGCCGAGGGCGAGTACCTCTTCACGTCCGAGTCCGTCACCGAGGGCCATCCCGACAAGGTTTGCGACGCGATCTCCGACACCGTGCTCGACGCGGTGATGGCAGGCGACCCCGAGGGCCGCGTCGCATGCGAGAGCCTCGTCAACACCGGGATGGCCGTCGTCTCCGGCGAGATCTCGACCGACGTCCACCTCGACGTGCCGGAGCTGGTCCGCGAGACGATCCGCGAGATCGGCTACGACCACGGCGACTACGGCTACAACTGCGATCACATCTCGGTCATCGTCTCGCTCGACAAGCAGTCGCCCGACATCGCCCAGGGCGTCGACGCCGCCTACGAGACCCGCACCGGTGGCTCGGTCGAGGACGAGCTGCTGATCGCCGGTGCCGGTGACCAGGGGATGATGTTCGGCTACGCGACCGACGAGACCGAGGCGCTGATGCCGATGCCGATCCACCTCGCGCACAGGCTCGCCGAGCGGCTTGCCGCGGTGCGCAAGGACGGCTCGCTTGACTACCTCGGCCCCGACGGCAAGACGCAGGTCACCGTCCGCTACGCCGACGGCCGCCCGGTCCGCGTCGAGAAGCTCCTGATCTCGACCCAGCACGCCGAGGGCGTGGAGTCGGAGTCGAAGATCAAGCCGGACCTCTGGGAGAGCGTGGTGCTGCCGGTGCTCGGCGCCGAGGCCGCCGGCCTCTTCGACGAGTCGGAGCTGCGCCAGCACTTCCTCGTCAACCCGACCGGCAAGTTCGTGATCGGCGGCCCGGTCGGCGACGCCGGCCTCACCGGCCGCAAGATCATCGTCGACACCTACGGCGGCATGGCCCGCCACGGCGGCGGCGCCTTCTCCGGCAAGGACCCCTCCAAGGTCGACCGCTCGGCAGCCTACGCCGCCCGCCACGTCGCCAAGAACGTCGTCGCCGCGGGGCTCGCCCAGCGCTGCGAGGTCCAGGTCGCCTACGCGATCGGCGTCGCCCGCCCGATCTCGCTGATGGTGGAGACCTTCGGCACTGGCAAGCTCCCGGACGCCCAGATCTCCCATTTGGTCGAAGCCGAGTTCGACCTCCGTCCCGGTGCCTTCCGCCGCTACCTCGACCTGCACCGCCCGATCTTCCGCGAGACGGCGGCCTACGGCCACTTCGGCCGCGAGGGAGAGAACTTCACCTGGGAGCGGACGGACCGGGCTGAGGCCTTGAAAGCGGCCGCCGGCCTCGAAGCGGCTCCGGCCTGAGCTGTCCGGCTCAGCTGGGCGGTTGCGCCTCGCCCAGGCCCTCTGAGCCGGCGGCGCTCGCGCCCGTCGCCTGGTCGACGCGGTGGACCACGTCGCCTGGGTCGGCGACCCCCGCGAAGATGAAGTTGTAGTCGTCGCCGGCCGCGGTGTCGAAGTCGACGTCGCCGATCTGCATCAGGCGCTGGTAGACGGACTGGCGGTAGTTGACGTTCTGGACCCGCTCCAGGCGGGTCTCCTGGACCTCGCGGGAGACGATGCCGCGGCGGATGTTGAGGCGGCGGTCGGTGATCGTGTAGGTGGTCGCCACCCGCTTGACGAAGCCGATCAGCACGGTGAGGCCGATGACGACCAGGACGATGAGGAAGACCGTGCTGCTGCTGGCGCCGAAGAGCTTGACGATGACGCCTAGGATCGCCGCGACGAGAATCCCCTTCAGGTAGAAGCCGAGGATCGCGCGCCACGAGGGGTGGCCCTGGAAGATCACCCGCTCTCCCGGGCTGAGGTTGAGCGCCATCGGTTGCGCAGCATACCCAGCGTCGTCCGCCCCCCTCCATAACGTGGCCGGGTGTCGATAGCGAAGGTCGAGCCGCTGACGACGGCCCGTGCTCTGCGGGGCCCGTTCGACTACCGGTTGCCCGAGGCGATGGCCGATCTCGAGGTGGGGAGCGTCGTCCGCGTTCCCTTCGGTCGCCGCCGCGTGCTCGGCGTCGTCGTCGACCTCGCCGAGTCCTCCGACCTTCCGCCCGAGCGCTTGGCGGAGCCGATCGAGGCGCTCGAGGCGGGGACGCCGCCCGAGCTGGTCCGGCTCGGTCTCTGGATCGCTCGCGAGTACTGCTCGACGCCGTCGCGGGGGCTGCAGCTGGCGCTGCCGCCGGGCACCGGGGCCGGCGGGCAGCGGGTTCGCTCGAAGCGAGAGCTGCGGGCCGAGATCGCCGCGGCCGGGGAGGCCGCGCTGAGCGGGGGCGAACGCCTCGGCGTCAAGCAGCGCGCGGTGCTCGAGGCGCTTCGCTCCGGCGAGATGTCCGCGTCGCAGCTGGCCGCCGCCGTCGGCGCCGATCGCGCCGTCCTGCGCAGGCTCGAGGGGCGCGGCCTGATCGCGACTCGCAGCTCGCGGGTTCGGCGAAGCGCGAGCCATCCCGACGTGGGCGCTCCGGGTGGGCGGCCGGAGCTGCTGGCGGAGCAGGAGGCCGCCGTGGAGGGCATAGTCGCCGCCCTCGATGGCGCGGCCGGGGCGCCCCGCGAGGTGCTCCTTCACGGCGTTACGGGCTCGGGCAAGACCGAGGTCTACCTCGCCGCGGTCGAGGCGGCGCTGGCGCGTGGCAGGGGAGCGATCGTGCTCGTCCCCGAGATCGGGCTCGCGCCGCAGGCGGTGGCGCGCTTCAGGGCGAGGCTCGGCGACCGCTTCGCCGTCCTGCACTCGGCCCTCTCCGATGGCGAGCGCTACGACGAATGGCGCCGCCTGCGCGACGGCGAGGCGAGCGCCTGCATCGGGCCTCGTTCGGCGATCTTTGCCCCGCTGCGCGACCTCGGCCTGGTCGTGATCGACGAGGAGCACGACCCTTCCTACAAGCAGGAGGGCGATCCCTGCTACGACGCCCGCGCGGTCGCCCGTCGCCGCGCCGCCGAGTGCGGCGCCGTGCTCGTCGCCGGCACCGCCACGCCGCGGCCGGAGTCCTGGCTCGAGCTGCCGCGCCTGCGGCTGCCGACCCGCGTCGACGGGCGGCCGATGCCGCCGGTGCGGGTCCTCGACATGCGCGCTGCGGATCCCCGCTCCGGCCCTCTCCATCCCGACACGCTGGATGCGCTGGAGGCGGTGCGCGCCGCCGGAACGAAGGCGATCGTGATGGTCAACCGCCGCGGTTTCGCTCCCTGGCTCACCTGCCGTTCCTGCGGTCGGCACTGGAGCTGTCCCAACTGCGATGTCTCGATGATCATCCACCGCGACCGCGGGCGCCTGGTCTGCCACCACTGCGCCCACGCCGAGCCGCTGCCGCGGGCCTGCGGCGACTGCGACTCGACCACGCTCTCGCAGGCTGGGGTCGGGACCGAGCAGATCGAGGCGCTCCTGGCCGAGCGCCTGGCGCCGACGCCCGTCTTCCGGCTCGACGCCGACGCCGCCGCAGGCCGCGACGCCCACGCCCGCATCCTCGCCGCCTTCGGCGAGGCGCGCGGCGGCGTCCTGGTCGGCACGCAGATGGTCGCCAAGGGGCACGACTTCCCCGAGGTCACCCTGAGCGCGATCCTCGACGCTGACGCCACGCTGCGTTTCCCCGACTTCAGGGCGGCGGAGCGCACCTTCGCGATGGTCGCCCAGCTGGCCGGGCGCAGCGGGCGAGGGGAGGCGGGGGGCGAGGTGATCGTGCAGACGCTGGCCCCCTCAGCGCCGAGCATCGCCCACGCCGCCGGGCACGACGCGGCGGGCTTCCTCGCTGAGGAGGTCGAGCGCCGCCGGGCGCTGCGTTACCCCCCCTTCTCTCACCTGACCCGGATCGTGCTCAAAGCCGAGTCTGAGCAGCGCCTCGAGCGGGCCGCAACCGGTCTCGCGACGAGTTTGGCCCCGGCGCTCCCCAGCGACACCGACCTGCTCGGCCCCGCGCCGATGTTCCGGGTCCGCAACCGGTACCGCCGCCGGCTCCTGCTCAAGGCCTCCGACCGCGAAGCGACCGTCGCTGCCGTGCGCGAGATCGTCGAGCGCATGGCCGCCAACCGCGACCTGCGCGACGTGGCGATCTCGATCGACGTCGATCCTCAGTAGCCCGGCCGTGCTTGGGCAGTCCTTAGACTCAAGCCGGTATGAGTGACGCGGCAGAGACCGAGACCGAGACCGAGGTGCAGCTCGACACCGAGCTGATCGAGCGACGCGAAGCGGCGCTGGCCCAGGTGGTCAAGTTCGGCGATCCCGTGCTCAAGAGCAAGGCCTCACCGGTTGAGGGCTTCGGCCCCGAGCTGCGGGCCGAGGTCGAGCGAATGGTGGCGATCATGCGCGGCGCGATGGGGGTTGGGCTCGCCGCCACCCAGCTCGGCATCCTGCGCCGCCTGCTCGTCTTCCAGGCCAGCTCCGACAGCGAGCCGACCGCCCTGGTCAACGCCGAGGTCGAGTGGCTCTCGGACGAGGTCGTCCTCGCCGAGGAGGGCTGCCTCAGCCTTCCTCGGGTCTCGATGGACGTGGAGCGCTCGCTGCACGCGCGCATTACCGGCTTCGATATCGACGGCGAGCCGGTGCGGATCGAGGCCTCGGGCCTCGAGGCACGCGTGCTCCAGCATGAGATCGACCACCTCGACGGGGTTCTGATCCTCGACCGCGCACCCCGTGCCCAGCGCAAGGGCGCCCTGCGGGCGCTGCGCGCGGGCGAGAGCTACAGCCCACCGCTGCCAGAGGATGCCGACGAGGCCGAGCCGGCCGAGCACCGCGAGCCGAAGCACACAGCGTGAGCACGTCAATCGCCGCGGATTCGAGCCCCCGGAAGCCACCGCGTCGATTGACGCACTCCCTGAGCGACGCGTGAGGACCGCCTACCTCGGCACCTCCGAGTTCGCCGCTGCGGTGCTGCGCCGCCTGGCCGATTCCCCGCACCGGCCGCTGCTCGTGGTCACGCCGCCTGACCGGCCCAAGGGCCGCGGTCGCCGCACTCAGTCCCCGCCGGCCGCCGAGGCGGCGCGCGAGCTCGACATCGAGCTGCTGCAGGCGGCAAACGTCAACGAGCAGGACGCGCTGGCGGCGATCCGCGCGATAGAGCCGGAGGCGGTCGCCGTCTGCGCCTTCGGTCAGCTGATTCGCGAGCCGCTCCTCTCCGAGTGGCCGCTGCTCAACGTCCATCCCTCGTTGCTGCCGCGCTGGCGCGGGGCGGCACCGATCGAGCGCGCGCTGATGGCTGGAGACGCCTGCACCGGCGTCTGCGTGATGGGCGTCACCGCCGGCCTCGATTCCGGCCCTGTCGCGCTCCGCGAGTCGGTCGAGATCGGCCCGGAGGAGGACTTCGAGGTGCTTTCGGCGCGGCTGGCGGGGCTGGGCGGCGAGCTGCTGGTGCGGGCACTCGACCTGCTGGCTGAGTCGCGGCTTCAGTTCAGCGAGCAGGACGACGGCGGGACGACCTACGCGGAGAAGATCGAGCCGGCGGAGCGCCGCCTCGATCCCTCCCGGCCGGCGGCGGAGCTGGCCCGCACGGTCCGCGCCCTCACGCCGCATGTCGGCGCCTACCTGGAGACGGGAGGCGGTGAGCGGCTCGGCGTGCGCAAAGCGCGCCCGGTCGACGTCGGTGTCAAAGCCGGCGAGGTGCGCGCCGAGTGGGGGGCGCTGCTGCTCGGCTGCGGCCAGGGTGCCCTGCGGCTCGAGGTGGTGCAGCCGCCCGGTGGCAAGCCGATGGCCGCCGATGCCTACCTGCGCGGTCACCCGCTGCCGAAGCTGTGATTGCGCCGGCTCGCGCCCTCGCCTACGAGACGATCCGGGCGACCTTCGAGGGGGACGCGCACACCGAGCGGGCCTTCCGCGCGGCGGCGGACGAGCTTGGCCTGGAGGGCCGCGAGCGGGCGCAGGCTCAGCGCCTCACGTTCGGCGCCGTGCAGCGGCGGGGCACGATCGACGCCGCCCTCGACCGCCTGGTCGATCGCCCGCTGCGCGACCTCGACCCGCCCGTCCTCGCGGCCCTGCGGCTGGGCGCCTACGAGCTTCTCTTCGCCGACGCGACCCCGGATCACGCCGCCGTCGACCAGGCGGTGGAGCTGACCAAGCAGGCCGGCGCCGCACACGCGGCGGGCTTCGTCAACGCGGTCCTGCGCCGCGCCGCGCGCGAGCGCGAGGCTCTGGCCGACTCGCTGCTCGGCGACGACTCGACTCCCGAGAAGGCGGCCGTCGCCCACTCCGCTCCGGAGTGGATGGCGCGGATGTGGTGGGAGGAGCTCGGGCCGGACGACGCCCGCTCCCTGCTCGCCGCCTGCAATGAGCCCGCCGAGCTGGCGTTTCGCGTCAACCCGCTAGCGACCGATCGCGACGCGGTCCTCGCGAAGCTGCGCGCCGCCGGCGTCGACGCTTCCGGTGCGCCTTATGTGCCCATGGGTGCCATAAAGCGCACCGGAAGCGAATGGCCGCTGGAGGTGGCGGAGCAGGTGGTGGTGCGGGGGCGGGGTGGAGACGCGGTTGGGGAGATGGTGAGCGCCGGGTGGCTGACCCCGCAGAGCCGCGGCTCGGCCGCGGTCGTCGAGGTTCTCGACCCGCAGCCCGGCGAGCACCTGCTCGACCTCTGCGCCGGCCCCGGGATCAAGACCGGCCAGATCGCGGCGCGCATGGGCGACCGGGGAGAGGTGATCTCGGTCGAGAGCGACGCCGAGCGCGCCGAGGAAGTGGCGGCCCAGGCGCGCCGCCTCGGCTTGCGCAGCGTCACCGTGATCGAGTCCGACGCCGCGGTGTCGGCCGAGGCTGGGGGCGGCGCCCGCCTCGGCGAGGGCTTTGACCGCGTGCTGCTCGACCCGCCGTGCTCGGACCTCGGTGCCCTCGCCTCGCGCCCGGACGCGCGCTGGCGCAAGTCGCCGGCGACGATCGAGCGCCTGGTCGAGTTGCAGGCCCGTCTGCTGCGCAACGGCCTGCGGGCTCTGCGGCCGGGCGGCGTGCTCGTCTACTCGACCTGCACCGTCTCGCGGCGCGAGAACGAGGACCAGGTCGCGGCCCTGCGCGCCGCTGCCGATGCCGGTGAGGTCCCGCTGTTCACGACCGAGGACCTCGGCGCCCGCGCCCCGGGCCTGGCGGCGCCCGCCGATCCTCGCTGCCTGCAGGTCCGCCCCGACCGCGATCGCACGACCGGCTTCTTCATCTGCCGGCTGAGGCGCGATGATGCCCGGGATGGCTGATGGAGGCGAGGGTGAGAGCGTGATGCGGCGGGCGGCGTGTCCTGGCTGCGGTGAGCCCTGGCTGCGGCCCACGCAGCTGCCGGGCCGCTTCCGCTGCGTGTACTGTCTGCGCCGCTTCGAGCTCGTCTCGCAGTGCCCCAACTGCGGCGAGCACCAGACGATCGCCCGCATGAGCACGACCGAGGACATGACCTGTCAGCTTTGCGGGGACTCCATGCTGAAAGCCGTATGAGCGAACGGATGAAGAGCCTGATCGAGTCGCCGCGGGTGGCGCCCTCGATCCTCTCCGCCGATTTCTCCCGGCTTGGCGCTCAGGTCGAGGAGGTGATGGAGGCCGGCGCGCGGGTGATCCACGTCGACGTCATGGACGGTCACTTCGTACCCCTGATCACGATCGGCCCGCTCGTCGCGGAGTCGATCGCCGAGCGAGTCCACGCGGCCGGCGGTGCGGTCGACGTCCACCTGATGATCGAGGCGCCGGAGCGCCATATCGAGGCGTTCGCCGCCGCCGGCGCCGACTCGATCACCTTCCACGAGGAGGCCACACCACACGCCAACCGCACCCTCGCCGCGATCCGCGAGCTCGGCTGCCTCGCCGGAGTCGCGATCAACCCCGGCACGCCGGTCGAGGCCCTTGCCGAGCTGGGCGACCTCGCCGACCTCGTCCTCTGCATGACGGTCAACCCGGGTTGGGGCGGCCAGGCTTTCATCCCGGGCTCCCCGGACAAGGTGGCGCGCCTGCGGCCGCTCGTCGGCGGCGCCAGGATCGAGGTCGACGGCGGCATCGACGCCTCGACCGCCGGCTCTGTGGCTGAAGCCGGTGCCTCGCTCTTCGTCGCCGGCTCGGCCGTCTTCGGCGCCACCGACCCCGCCGCCGCCTACGCCGAGATAGCCGCCGCCGCGGGCGCCGCCTAGCCCCGCGCGATAAGCGCCCCGATCGTCTCCTGCCACCACGCCTGCTCCGCCGGGTCGTCCGGCCCGACGCGCTGGGCGCGCTGCTCGCACCAGCGCGCCATGGCCTGGCGGCCGCCGAGGGCGACGACGGTGTCGGTGGTTACCGCGTAGCGGCCGTCGGCGAGCGCCACCAGGGCGCTGGAACGATCGCGGCGGCTGCGCAGGATGCCGATCACGGCGATCCCGTCGACCGAGCTGGGAGCGTGCGGGTCGGCGATGTCGCCGGCCGGGCGCACGGTGAAGATCTGGGTCGCGCCGCGGGGGGGCAGCCGCGGGATCGGGGGAGCGCCGACCGGTCCCTCGTGCCAGCGCCGGGTCAGCTCCTCGACCTGCTCGCGCAGCTCGCCGCGGACGAGGATGTGGAGCTCGTCGCCCTCGCGCAGCTCGGTCGAGCCGCGCGGCGGGATCGCTCGCCCCTCCCGCACGATCACGTTGACGAGCGCCTCCCGCGGTAGGCCCAGCTCGCGCACGAGGTGGCCGGCCGCGGCGGCGCCAGGGCGCAGCCGGTAGGAGATCACCTCGCCCCCCAGGCGCTGGATCCGGCCCGACTCGAGCAGGCGGCGCGGCAGCGCCGGCTCGTCGGTTGTGAGGCCGAGCCGACTCGCCAGCGGCTCGAAGGTGGCTCCCTGGATCAGGGTCGACGTGACGACGACGAAGAAGACGATCGCGAAGAGCTCAGGGCCGCCGGCGACGCCGGCGACGACCGGGAAGGTGGCGAGCCAGATCGGCGTCGCGCCGCGCAGCCCGGCCCAGCCCAGCATCGCGCGCTCGCGCAGGTCGAGCGGGGAGAAAGCGGTGGCGAGGAAAGCGGCGAGAGGACGGGCGAGCAGGATCAGCACGGCGGAGAGGGCGAGGCTTTCCCAGACGACCTCGCCGAGCGTGCTGGGGAAGACGAGCAGGCCGAGGAGGATGAAGAGGCCGATCTGGGCGACCCAGCCGACGCCCTCGTGGAAGGCCACGATCGTGCGCCGCGCGGGCATGCGCGCGCCGCCGAGCGCCAGGGCCGTGAGGTACACGGAGAGGAAGCCGGAGCCGTAGGCCACCTCGGCCAGGCCGAAGGCGAGGGCGGCGATCGCGATCGTCGCAACCGGGTAGATCCCGTCGGTCGGCAGTCGCACCCGATTCAGGCCGGCGGCGGCGACCCGGCCCAGCGCAATGCCGACCACCGCGCCGATCGCCAGTTTGAGGATGAGCAGGCCGGCCATGTCGACGAAGCCGAAGCCCGGCTCCTGGATCCATTCGATGAAGCCGATCACGAGCAGCAGGGCGACCGGGTCGTTCATGCCCGACTCCCCCTCCAGCGAGCGCGCCAGCCGCTTTTTCAGGGTCGAGCGGCGCAGCACGGCAAAGATCGCCGCCGAGTCGGTGGCGGCGATCGCGGCGCCGACGATCAAGCCCTCGAGCACGCCGATGTCGAATATCCAGTGAGCGGCGAGTCCCGCCGTGCAGGCGGTAACCGCCGTCCCGATCGTCGCCAGCGACGCGGCGGTGCCCAGGACGGGACGGATCTCCGGCCAGCCCGCGGTCAGACCGCCCTCGAAGAGGATGAGGACGAGGGCGATCGTGCCCAGCGTGCGGGCCAGCTCGGCGTCGTCGAACTCGATGCCGCCGATGCCCTCCGAGCCGGCCAGCATGCCCAGCCCGAGGAAGAGCAGCAGACCCGGGATGCGGATGCGATCGGCGAGCAGCGCCCCGAGGATGCCGGCAGCGAGCAGGGCGCCGGCGACAAGGATCAGCTCGGCGTCGTGTCCCCCCATCGTCGCCTACGTGTTCTCGTCCACGGCGGCGAGGCGCAGCTCCAGCTCCTCGGGGGAGCCGGGCGCCGGCACGTCCTCGGCGCGTTCATGCGGACGGCGGTAGATGGCGTAGAGCAGGGCGAGCAGGACTCCGGCCGAGAGGGTGAAGCCGATCTCGACCCGGCGGAACTCGTCGCCGACGAGCGGGACGAAGTTCCAGGCGATGAAGAGCGCAGCGCAGGAGATCCAGCGAACCGCGGCCCGGCGCACCTGTCCCTGGGCCACGCAGGCCTGGTTCACCGTCACCGAGGAGAGGTAGAGGCCGGTCCCGGCTGCGACCAGGAGCAGGCCCGCGCGGTCGTACTCGAACTTGCCGCTGAAGGCGAATTGCATCAGCTGCGGCCCGGCGATGAGGATCGTCAGGGCCATTACGGCGGTGAAGCCGGCCAGCCCGAGCAGCACGGCGCGCACCGAGCGGTGGAACTCGTGCTCGCTGTCGGGAGCGTCGCTGGTGTGGAGCGCGGTGAGGTGGGGGAGGATGCTGGTTGAGACAGCCTGGAAGAGCTGCAGCGGCGCCCGCGCCAGCATCAGCACGTTGAAGATGAACCCGGCCGCCGCCGCGCCGTCGAGGGCGCGCACCACCAGCGGCCCGGCATTGAGGAAGGCCTGTTCGCTGAACATGATCACCAGCACGGCCGCGGCGAAGCCGGTGCCGTGCGCCACCGAGACCGACCCCTCCTCAGCCGCCTCCTTTCCCGCATCGGGTCCGGGCACGGCGGGTCTGCGCTTGGCCTGCCACGCGAAAGCGGCGGGCACCACCAGCAGGCTCAGCGACGGGGCGGCCACGATGCCGACGGCGACCCAGGACTGGCCGCTGAGCAGACCGACGGCGACGAGGACGGCGAAGATCGTGCGGAAGCAGGACTCCGAGAGGATCATCGCGGTGAAGAGGCCGAAGCGCTTCTGGCCGGCGAGGAAGCCGCGGGCGAAGTAGCTCGCCGCGTAAAAGAGCACGGCGCCGAAGAAGATCCAGTAGAGCGTTTCGTTCCCCTCCAGGAGGTTGTCCTGCAGCGGTCCGCGGAAGGCGAGCGCCAGCACCGCGAAGAGCATCGCCAGGCCCAGTTGGATAAGCGTCGCGTTGCGCACGGTGCCGCCAATCTCCTCACCTTTGACCAGGTGTTCGGCGATGTGGCGGGAGAGCAGCTGTTCCACCGGTCGGTAGAGGGTCGAGATCGTGATGAACACGGCAGACCAGAGCACAGCGATCTGGCCGTAGTCGGGCTTGGAAAGCTCGTGCGAGGCGATGAAGAAGTAGACGTAGGTGATGACGCCGGTGAGGCCGACGCCGATCGCGAGGAAGCTCGCCGTACGGCCGTACTCGGCGGTCGCCGAGCCACCGCTCGCCCGGGCGCCGCGGCCGGCGCCCAGCGCCTTGCGCCGCGCCCGCATCAGCGCTCCGCGGCGCCGCGCTCGTAGTGCGAGGGCGGCACCTCGAGCGCCAGCTCGACCCTTCGCACCCGCTCGAAGACACGCTGTGTCATCACCCGCTGACCCGCCAGCAGGTCGCCGATCACGCCGAGGGCGAGCAGCTGCACGGCAGCGATGAAGAGCACTGCGCCGAGGATCAGCGATTGGAGGTGGCCACTGCTGTCGCCGTTGAGGATCCAGTCGAGCAGGAACGGCATCCAGGCGGCGAGGGCGAGGATCGCGACCACGAGGCCGGCTGTGGCGAAGACGCGCAAGGGCTCGTAGCGGGCGTAGATGCGCAGGATCGAGAGCGCATTGCGGCGCACGTAGGCACCGGTCGAGGGGAAGAGGCGGGACTCGCGCGTCTGCGGGTTGACGCCGATTTCGGCTTGGTCCACGGCGACCAGCATCTTGCCCGCCTGAATCAGGCTCTCGAGCGTGTAGGTGAAATTGTCGACGACCAGCAGCCCCAGCGCCGCCTCGCGGTTGTAGGCGCGGAAGCCGGAGGTCGTGTCGGCGATCGCGGTGCCGGAGAGACGGCGCACGACCCAGCTGCCGAGGCGCTGCAGCCGCTTCTTCTGGCCGGAGAAGTGCTCGATCTCGGCGACGCGGCGGTCGCCGACGACCATGTCAGCCTTGCCCGCCAGGATCGGCGTCACCAGCTTGGGGATGTCGGCCCCTCTGTACTGGTTGTCGGCGTCGGTGTTGACGATGACGTCGGCGCCGAGCTTGAGGCAGGCGTCGAGCCCGGCCTGGAAACCGGCCGCCAGCCCCTTGTTGTTGGTCAGGCGGACGATGTGCTCGACCCCGTGCTGGCGCGCGACCTCGACCGTGCGATCGGTCGAGCCGTCGTCGATCACCAGCAGCTCGACCGCGTCGATGCCCTCCACCTGACGGGGGATGTCGGCGATCGTCGCGGGCAGCGTCGCCTCCTCGTTCAGGCACGGGATCTGGACTATGAGCTTCACCGGAGCGGCCAGAGTATCCGGAGGCCAAGTCGTCGGGAGAGTAGGATGCAGTTGATTGACGAGTCAATCAGGCGATGAATTCCCAGCTCACAGGCACGGATCGGTCGCATCTCGCTCGGGCGCTCGAGCTGGCGGAGGGCGGTCGCGGCCGGGTCAGCCCCAATCCCCTCGTCGGCGCCGTGATCGTGCGGGACAGGGAGGTGATCGGCGAGGGGTTCCACGCCGAATTGGGCGGTCTGCACGCCGAGCGGGCCGCGATCGAGGACTGCCGGAGCAGGGGAGAGGACCCGTCGGGCGCGACGATGTACGTGACGCTCGAGCCCTGCGCGCATCACGGTCGGCAACCGCCCTGCACTGAGGCGATCCTCGAGGCCCGGATATCGAGGGTCGTGATCGCCTCCGACGATCCCAGCGAGAAGGCGACCGGTCGTGGCCCGGGAATCCTGCGCGACGGCGGAGTCGAGGTCGAGCTCGCCGCGGGCGAGGAGGCCACCGCCGCGCGCCTGCTCAACCAGCCCTTCCGCAAGCACGCCCGCACCGGCTTGCCGCTGGTGACGCTGAAGCTGGCGATGTCACTCGACGGGCGCACCTCGCCCCCGGCGGGAGACTCGCCCTGGATCTCGGGCGAGCGCAGCCGCGCGCTGGTCCACTGCTGGCGCGCCGAATCCGACGCGATCGCCGTCGGCATCGGCACCGTCTTCGCCGACGACCCTCTCCTCACCGCCCGCCCCGAGCCTTCCGGTGCGCTTTATGCCACTCATGGCCACATAAAGCGCACCGGAACGGACCTGCGCCAGCCGCTTCGCGTGGTCTTCGACCGCCAGGGCCGCCTGCCCCTCGACTCTCAGCTGCTCCGCACGGTGGACCAGGCTCCGGTGCTCGTCGTCGTGGGCGCCGAGGTTGAGGCCGAGCGCGTATCGGCACTTCGCGCGGCAGGCGCCGAGACGGTTGTGGCAGACAGCATTCGGGCAGCGCTGTCCGAGCTGGGCCATCGCGAGATCACCAGCCTCTTCCTCGAGGGCGGCCCGACCCTTGCGGCTGTCTTCGCCGACGCCGGTGAGCTCGATGAGGCGAGAGTGTTCGTCGCCCCTGTGCTGCTTGGGGGCTCGGAGAGGATCTCGGCCGTTGACCCGGGTGCCGAGGACACCCTGATCGAGACCCGGTTTCGGGAGTGGTGATGTTCACCGGCTTGATAGAGGGCATCGGGACGATCGAGGCGGTCCAGGCGGGCGCCGACGGCGCCCGGTTCCGGATCGCCACGCGGCTTGGGGCGGAGATCGCGGACGGTGACTCGATCTCCGTCAACGGGATCTGTCTCACCGCCACCGCCTCGGACGCGAATGGCTTCGAGGTGGAGGCGATGAACCAGACGCTTGCCCTGACCGCGCTGGGCGACCTTGGGGCTGGCAGCCGGGTCAACCTGGAGCTGGCGATGAAGGCCTCGGACAGGCTCGGCGGTCACATCGTGCAGGGGCACGGCGACGGGGTCGGAGAGGTCGCCTCTATCGCAGAGGACGGGTTCGCGCGGCGGTTGCGCGTGAGGTTCGCCCCGGAGCTGACGCGGTTCGTGGTCGAGCGTGGATCGATCGCCCTCAACGGGGTCAGCCTCACCGTCGCCGGGCTGGGCGAGGAATGGGTCGAGGTCTCCCTGATCCCCGAGACCCTGGAGCGGACGACCCTGGGAGAGGTGGCCGTCGGCGAGAAGCTGAACGTCGAGTGCGATGTGGTGGCGAAGTATGTTGAGCGACTGGTGGCGCCATTCGCCGGAAAGGAGCGGACGTGAGCCAGATGACGGAGTCCCAGGAGACAGAGAAGCTGGATCGCGAGGGCGGCGAGAGCCCGTTCGCGACGATCGAGGAGGCGGTCGAAGAGATCCGCCGTGGCCGAATGGTCGTCGTCTGCGATGGCGAGGACCGCGAGAACGAGGGCGATCTGGTGATGGCAGCGCAGTTCGCCACGCCCGAGGCGATCAACTTCATGGCAAAGGAGGCGCGCGGCCTGATCTGTCTCGCCCTCACCGCCGAACGCTGCGAAAGGCTCGGGCTCAACCTGATGGCGGCGAAGAATGAGGCGCCGCTGCAGACCGCCTTCACCGTGACGATCGAGGCCGCAGGTGGCGTCAGCACCGGCATCTCCGCGCACGACCGCGCCCACACGATCCAGGTCGCGATCGACCCCAGCTCAGGCCCACGCGACATCGTCGTCCCCGGCCACATGTTTCCGCTGCGGGCCAAGGACGGCGGTGTGCTGGAGCGCACCGGCCACACCGAGGCCAGCGTCGACCTCGCTCGCCTCGCCGGCCTCACCCCGGCCGGCGTGATCTGCGAGGTGATGAACGACGACGGCACGATGGCACGGGTTCCCGACCTCGTCCCCTACTGCGAGCGCCACGGCCTGAAGATGGTCACGGTCGCCGACCTGATCGCTTACCGCCGCCGCACCGAGAAGCTGGTCGAGCGGGTCGTCGACACGGCTCTGCCCACCGAGTTCGGCGACTTCACCGCGGTCGGCTACCGCTCCCTGATCGACGACAAGCACCACGTCGCCATGGTCAAGGGCGAGGTCGACGGGGCCGAGGACGTGCTCGTCCGCGTCCACAGCGAGTGCCTTACCGGCGACGTCTTCCACAGCATGCGCTGCGACTGCGGCGAGCAGCTGGTCGCGGCGCTGACCCAGATCGAGCGCGAGGGGCGCGGCGTCCTCCTCTACCTCTCCCAGGAGGGCCGCGGGATCGGCCTGCTCAACAAGCTCAAGGCCTACAAGCTGCAGGAGGAGGGCGCCGACACGGTCGAGGCCAACCTCAAGCTGGGCCTGCCTGCCGACCTGCGCGACTACGGCATCGGCGCCCAGATCCTCGGCGACCTCGGTCTGACCAGCATCCGGATCCTCACCAACAATCCGAAGAAGATCGTCGGCCTGGAGGGCTACGGCCTCTCGGTCAGCGAGCAGGTGCCGATCGAGTCCGCGCCCAACGCCCACAACGAGGCCTACCTGCGCGCGAAGCGCGACAAGATGGGGCACTCGCTGCACCACCAGGGCCTCGCCCTCGACGAGGAGATGATCCACGACGAGGACGAGCGCGACGCCGCGGCCGGCGACGGTGCCGTGGATGGCTGAGGGCGGGGGCGTTCCTCGAGGGCTTCACCGACGAGGAGCGGGGGGCGCTCGCGGACGCGGAGTTCGCGGTCTGCGTCGGCCGCTTCTACGAGGACCTCGCCGAGCGACTGCTCGCCGGCGCCCGCGCAGGCTTCGAGCTGGCGGGCGTCGCGTCCTCCTCGGTCAGCGCGGTCTCCGTTCCCGGCGCCTACGAGCTTCCCTTCGCCGCCAAGCTGCACGCCACCAGCGGCCGCTTCGCCGGCGTCGCCTGCCTCGGCGTCGTGATCCGCGGCGAGACCGACCACTACGACTTCGTCTGCGCCGAGGCGGCCCGCGGCATCCAGGACGTGCAGTTGGAAACAGGCGTGCCGTGCGCCTTCGGCGTGATCACCTGCGACACGATGGAGCAGGCCCTTGCCCGGGCCAACGGCGACAAGCGCGACCAGGGCCGCAACGCCGCCCTCACCGTTGCCCGCATGGCGCTGCTGAAAAAGCAGGTCAACCCGTACAACTGGCAGGTCCGCGACCGCTAGCGACGACCTGTACCATCCCCGACCCGATGGCCAAGGTATGCCACAGCTGCGGCAAGGGACCGGCGTTCGGCCAGTCCCGCAGCCACTCGATGGTCGCCACCAAGCGACGCTTCGACCCGAACCTGCAGAAGGTGCGGATCCAGGAGAACGGCCGCAAGCTGAGGACCTACGTCTGTACCCGCTGTCTCAAGGCGAACAAGGTTACGAAGGCAGCCTGAGGTCGTAGGGCCTTAATCGGCCGGTGCGACCACGGGATGCTCCCCCGTCGGCGCCGGGTCGCCCTCCGCTGGCTCCACATGGAGCCTCGGCAAGATGCGGTCAAGCCAGGCCGGCAGCCACCAGGCCCGCTCGCCGAAGAGCTGCATGATCGCCGGTACGAGGACCGAGCGGATGATCACAGCGTCGATGAAGACGGCGGCCGCGAGGCCGAGGCCAAAGAGTTTGATGATGCGATCGTCGCCGATCATGAATGAGAGGAAGACGGTGACCATGATCGCGGCGGCGGCGGTGATCACCCGGCCTGTCAGTGCCAGGCCGCGGGTGACGGCGAGCGTGGCGTTGCGATCGCGCTCCCACTCCTCGTGGATCCGCGACATCAGGAAGACCTCGTAGTCCATCGAGAGCCCGAAGATGATCGCGAAGAGGAAGACGGGGAAGAAGGAGATGATCGGGCCGGTGCCGTCGACGCCGATCAGGCTCGCGCCCCAGCCCCACTGGAAGACCGCGACGATCAGGCCGAAGGCGGCGCCGATGCTGAGCAAGTTCATCACCATCGCCTTCAGCGGCACCAGCAGCGAGCGGAAGACGATCGTCAGCAGCAGCGCCGAGAGCAGCACGACGACGCCGATGAAGAGCGGCAGCTTCTCGGAGATCGCGTCGCCGAAGTCCTCGAAGATCGCGGTGATGCCGCCGACGTGCAGCTGGGCACCTGTTTCCCGCTCGATCGGAGGGAGCACGTCGTTGCGGATGCGGTCGAGCAGCTCGGTGGTCTCCTCGCTCTGCGGCGAGGTCGTCGGGTAGAGCTGGAACACGCCGGTGTTGCCGGCCGGATTGAGCGTGATCGAGGTGACCTTCGCCACGCCCTCTTCGCTTTGAAGTGCCTTGCGCATGGTGACGAGCGCTTCGTCGTCGCCCTCGGCAGGCAGCGCCGCGACCATCACGAAGGGGCCATTGAAGCCGGGCCCGAAGCCTTCAGCGAGCAGGTCGTAGGCTTCCCGCGTGGTGGAGCCCGCGGGGTCGGTGCCGGCGTCGTTGGAGCCGAGCCGCAGCGAGAGGGTCGGGATACAGAGCACCAGCAGCAGCGCCCCCGAGAGGACGGCGGAGAGGACCGGACGCCTCTGGATCTCACGGCTCCAGCGGAACCAGCGCGTGTCTTCGGCGGTGGAGGGCTCGCGTTTGGCCAGGCCGGGAATGCGGAGCTTGTCCACCCGGCGCCCGGCGATCGTCAGTAGCGCCGGCAGCAGGGTCAGGGCCGCGATCATCGTGAACAGCACCGCCAGGGCGGCCGCCATCGCGACGCCATAGAGGAAGCTGATGCCGAGCAGCAGCATCCCCATCAGCGAGATGATCACCGTCACGCCGGCGAAGAGCACGGCGCGGCCGGCAGTGTCGACGGCGGCGATCGCCGCCTCGCGCGGCTCGAGCCCCTCGTCGAGCCCGTTGCGGAAGCGGGTGAGGATGAAGAGGGCGTAGTCGATGCCGACGCCGAGGCCGATCATCGCCGCCAGCTGTGGCGCGAACTCGGCGGTGTCGAAGACGTGGGTCCCGAGCGTGACCAGGCTGAGGCCGACACCAAGGGCGAACAGGGCGGTGAGCAGCGGCAGGCCCATCGCGACGACCGAGCCGAAGGTGAGCAGCAGGATCACCACCGCCGCGAGCAGTCCGACCGCAAAGGAGGAATCGCCTTCTTCTTCGGCGCGGACTTCCTCGATCGGCGCTCCGCCCACCTCGACCTGCAGGCCGTCGCCGTTGGCCTCCTGCACGATCGAGACCAGCTTCTTCAGGTCGTCCTTCTCGAGCTTGTCGGTGGTGGCGTCGTACTGGACGGTCGCGTAGGCGATCTCGCCGTCCTCGCTGACCGCCGCGGCGCCGCCGGGCGTGTAGGGACTGGCGACTTCGCTCACGTGGGGCAGTGCCTCGGCTTCGGCGAAGACCCCTTCCATCTTCTTCCGTACCTGGGGTGAGTCGGTCCCAGCCGGCGCCCTGTAGACGATTTCCGCCGTGACCCCAGACTGCTGGGGGAACCGTTCTTCCAGCAGGTCGAAGGCTTCCTGGGAATCGGACGAGGGCAGCTTGAATTCTTCGGTGAAGTCAGAGCCGGCCGAGCTGGAGATCATCCCCATCGCGAACAGGGCCACGATCCAGCCGGCGATCACGGTCTTGCGGTGGCCGGTGCACCAGGTGGCGAAGCGTCTCATCGAGCGCCGCACGCTAGCGAACCCGGCTGCCCGGCCCGGGAGCGCTCGAGGGGGTCCCGGCCGGTGGCTAGATTTCTGACGATGCCCGATCCATCGATCGTGCGCTTCCGGCGCGTCATCACCGCTGCCTACGCCCATCTGGAGGAGCGCCGCCAGGAGGTCAACGACCTAAACGTCTTCCCCGTCGCCGACGGCGATACCGGCGACAACATGGCGATGACGATGCGGGCCGTGATGGAGGAGCTCGATCACCTGGACGGGCTCGAGGTCGACGAGATCGGCCGTACCCGCCTGGTCCAGGCGCTGGCGCGCGCGGCGTTGATGGGGGCGCGGGGAACTCGGGCGTGATCCTCAGCCAGATCGTGCGCGGCGCCGCCGAGGAGCTGGCGAGCCGGCCGGGCGAGCTGATCGACCCGGTGCTGGTTGCCTCCGCCTTCGCCAGCGCCGCCGACGCGGCCTACGACTCGGTGCGCGAGCCGGCGGAGGGGACGATGCTGACGGTCTTCCGCGAGATGGCGCACTCGGTGGCCCGCCAGCTCTCCCGCCTGGACGCCGACCGGCAGCGCCTCGACCGCGGGGTCGCCGACGAGGAGCAGGACGCGATCCTCGCCGAGGTGCTCGAGCGGGCGATCGCCGACGGCCAGCGCGCGGTCGAGCGCACGCCCGAGCAGCTCGGCGTCCTGCGCGAGTCCGGCGTCGTCGACGCCGGCGGCTACGGGTTGGTCTTGATCCTCGCCGGGGTTGTCGCAGGGCTGCGGGGCGACGGGACGGCCGTGCCGGTGGTCTCCCACCACGAGGCGCCGCGGCTCAGTCGTCCCCACCACGAGGACAGCCGCTTCCGCTACTGCACCAACTTCATCGTCTCCGGCACGGGCCTGAGCGGGCGCGACTTCCTGCCGCGGCTCGAGGGCCTCGGCGACTCGGTGCTGGTCGTCGGCGACGAGGTGACGCTGAAGGTCCACGTCCACACCGACGACCCCGAGGAGGCGGTCGCGCTCTTCGAGGACGCCGGCAAGGTGACGAACCTCGACGTCGCCGACATGCGCGAGCAGATCGCCGAGCGCCGCGCCCGCCTCGACGGCGGCCGGACCGGCGTCCTCGCCGTCGCCGCGGGAGATGGCCTGGAGCGCCTCTTCGCCGAGCTCGGCGCCCACGTCGTTCCGGGTGGGGAGACCCTGAATCCGTCGACGTACGAGCTGCTCGCCGGCATCCACGAGGTGCCGGCCGAGGAAGTGCTCGTCCTGCCCAGCTCCGCCAACGTGGTGATGGCGGCCGAGCGCGCCTGCGAGCTCTCCGAGAAGCCGGCTCGGGTCGTCGCCGCCACCACCCAGCAGGCGAGCTTGCTGGCTCTCGTCGAGTTCGAGCCCACCGCGGCCGCCGAGGAGAACGCCGGGCGCCTCGAGGCGGCGCTGGAGACCGTGACGACCGGCGGCGTCGCGCCGGCCGCGCGCGACGACGCACAGGGACGGTTCCGGCGCGGCGACGCGGTCGGCTTCGTCGGCGAGGAGATAGTCGCCTGGGGGGGCGCCGGCTCGACCCTCGCCGCGACGGTCGAGCGGCTCGGGGCGGGGGCGGAGATCGTCACCATGATCTCCGGGGACGAGGCCCCGATCCGCCTCGACGAGATCGACACCCACGTGCCCGACGGCGTTGAGATCGAGACCCACGACGGCGGCCAGCCGAGCTGGTGGTGGCTGCTCGCCGCCCAGTAGTGCAGAGTGCGCTCCTTCGCCGGCAACTCCGATCTCAGCAAGGCCCAGCTGCTCGATGCCCCGGTGTGCTGGCCGCGTCCGCGCGTCCTCGACGTCTCCATCGAGGCCCTCGAGGGCGTGGGGCCGAGGCTGGCCGAGGCGGCGGCCGAGGCTGGGATCGCGACGGTCGGCGATCTGCTCCTGCGTTTCCCCCACAGGCATCGCGACCAGCAGGTCGTTCCGGTCGCGAGCCTCGATCAGGGGCAGAAGGCGACGATCGTGGTCGAGACGATGGGGGCGACTCCGCGGCCCTTCCGCAAACGAGGGCTGTCGATCCTCGGGGTCAAGGTCGGCGACGAGAGCGGCAGCGTGAGGGCGACCTGGTTCAACCAGCCTTGGGTGGCGCGGAAGCTGGCGCCTGGGACGCGGCTGATGCTCACCGGGAGCCTGGACAAACGGGGATTCAGGGTTGCTGAATACGAGTTCATGGCGGCTGGCCCGCGGGTCCTGTCGCAGGGGGAGGGGGGCGCTGCGGGCGAGGGCGTCCTCGACCCCCCTCCCCCTGCGCCACCCGCGGGAGAGGCGGGAGGGCTCGTGGCGGTGCATCCGGCTACCGAGCGGTTGAAAGCGCAGAAGATCCGGCAGTGGATGGAGCAGGCGCTCCCGTCTGTCGGCGAGGTGCTGGAGCCGCTTCCGGCGGAGCTGAGGGTGCGGCGCAAGTTGGCCGGGGCGGCTGACGCGGTGAAGGCGGTGCACTTTCCGGACAGCGAGGAGGACGTCGAGGAAGCGCGGCGGCGACTTGGGTTTGAAGAGCTGTTCCTCTACCAGGCGATCCTGACCACGCGGAAGCGCTCTCATCGGGTTGCGCGAGCCGCGCCCAAGCTGGGCAGGCCAGGTGAGCAGGTGGGGCGCTGGATCGAGTCGCTGCCCTTCGAGCCGACCCGGGACCAGTTGCGGGCGTTCGACGAGATCGATTCGGACCTCGATGCGGGGGAGCCGATGCAGCGGCTGCTGATGGGAGAGGTCGGCTCCGGGAAGACGGTGGTGGCGCTGTACTCGATGCTGCGGGCCCTGGAAGCCGGGTTCCAGGCGGTGCTGATGGCGCCGACGGAGACCCTTGCCGAGCAGCACTCGGTGACGCTGGGCAAGCTGCTGGCGGAGGAGGCGACTCCATTTGCGCTGCTGACCGGGGCGACCCCGGCGGCCCGGCGCAGGGAAGCGCTCGAGCGGTTGGCGACCGGCGAGCTGGGACTGATCGTCGGCACCCACGCCCTGATCGATCCCGCGGTCGAGTTCGCCCGCCTCGGCCTTTGCGTTGTCGACGAGCAGCACCGCTTCGGCGTCGAGCAGCGCCGGGCACTTGACGCGAAGGGGGCCGAGGGGATGGCCCCACACGTGTTGCACATGACCGCGACGCCGATCCCCCGAACACTCTCGCTCACCGCCTACGGCGACCTCGACACGACCGCCCTGCACGAGCTTCCATCGGGTCGTAAGCCCGTGAAGACGCGGATCGTCGAGGAGGGCAAACGCGCCGCCGCCTACGAGTTCATCCGTGAGCAACTGCGAGCTGGGCGACAGGCATTCGTCGTCTGCCCGCTGGTCGAAGAGTCGGACAAGCTGCAGGGAAGGGCGGCGGAGGTCGAGGCGGAGCGGCTTGCGACCGGGGAGCTGCGCGACTTCGCCGTTGGCGTGATTCACGGCCAGATGCCTTCGGCCGAGAAGGCGGCGGCGATGGCGGCGTTCGCCTCCGGTGAGACCGAGGTCCTCGTCGCGACCACTGTGATCGAGGTGGGGATCGACGTCCCCAACGCGACGGTGATGGTGATCGAGGGTGCCGAGCGCTACGGCGTCTCGCAGCTGCACCAGCTGCGCGGCCGGGTGGGGCGCGGTGAGCACGCGTCCCACTGCCTGCTCTTTCCCGAAGAGGCCGGGGCGATGGCGCGGCGCCGGTTGAAGGCGATCGAGCGCGAGAGTGACGGCTTCAAGCTGGCCGAGATCGACCTCAGCCTGCGTGGCGAGGGCGAGGTCCTCGGCACCCGCCAGCACGGTCTGCCGCGCTTCGCGATCGCCGAGCTGCCCGACGACACGCCGACTCTCGTCGCCGCTCGCGACGAGGTGTTGACCCTCCTACATCGCCACGGTTCCCTCGACGCCCCCGAGCTCGGTCCCCTGATGGACGCTGCCCAGCGTCGCTTCGGCGCCGGCGCCGCCGACCCGATACCACTCTGACGTGCGCGTGATCGCCGGAGAGATGAAGGGCCAGCGACTGGTCGCGCCCCGGGGCTGGAGAGTCCGGCCGACGTCTGACCGCGTACGTGAGGCGGTCTTCTCCGCGCTCGGCGCTCGCGTCGAGGGCGCGAGCGTCCTCGACCTCTACTGCGGGACCGGCGCGCTGGCGATCGAGGCTCTCTCGCGCGGCGCCGTGAGCGCCGTCCTCGTCGACCGCGACACCCGGGCCGCGCTCGGCAACGTCGAGCGACTTGGGCTCCGCGAACGGGCGGAGCTGGTCCGTGCCGACGTCCCGCGCTGGCTCGCCGATCGGGCGGGTGCCGCGAATGCGCCGGCCTTCGACCTTGTCTTCATCGATGCCCCCTATAGACTCGCCGACCGCGTGGGGCAGGAACTGGATACCCATTTGCCCGGCCTTCTCGGTGACGGGGGGCGGGCGGTCGTCGAGAGCGGCGCTCGGCGCCCACTGCGCATCGAATCGCTGCCGCGTTTGCGGCAGCGCCGCTATGGCGCCGCCGACGTCTCCTTCTACGGGGAAGGGGATTGATGGCCGAGCGCAATGGAACCGTCGTCTGCCCGGGCAGCTATGACCCGGTCACCAACGGCCACCTCGACATCATCACCCGCACCGCGGGGGTCTTCGAGCGGGTAGTCGTCGGCGTCGTCAACAACCCGATCCGCAAGGAGAAGACCCTGTTCACGGCCGAGGAGCGACAAGCCTTCATCCAAGACGCAACCGCCAACTTGCCCAACGTCGAGGTGAGGACCTTCTCCAACCTGCTGGTCGAGTTCGCGCGGGAAATGGAGGCGAGGTCGATCGTCAAGGGCCTACGGGCGATCTCCGACTTCGAGTACGAGTTCGAGATGGCGCAGCTCAACCGCAAGCTCGACCCCGGGATCGAGAGCATTTACATGATCGCCTCGCCCCAATACAGCTTCCTTTCCTCAACCGGGGTGAAGGAAATGGCGACCTTTGGCGGCGCCGTCTCCGACCTCGTCCCGGGCCCAGTCGCGGCGGCGATGGCAGACCGCCTGGCCGACAGGTAGGCTTTCCCATCGCGAATCGGTGTGGGAGACAGCTTGCAAAAAGCCGAGGAAATAGCCGCTTCTTCACCGAAAATGCCCCCGACACGTAGGCTTACGACCTGCTGATGGACGTTCTCGTTCTCATAGACAAGCTGGACGACGTTGTCCACAACGCCCGCCCCGTCCCCCTGACGGACCAGGTTCGCGTCGATCGCGAGGAGATCTACGACCTGCTCGACCAGATGCGGGCGACGATCCCCGAGGAGATCAAGCAGGCGCGCTGGATCGTCAAGGAGCGCCAGGAGATGCTCGCCGAGGCCAAGCGCGAGGCGGAGCGGATCGTGCGCGAGGCGCGCGAGCAGCAGGCCCGTCTGATCTCCGACGAGGAGGTCACCAAGCAGGCCGAGCGGGCTGCGGACGAGATCGTCGAGGACGCACGAACGCGCGAGCGGGAGATCCGGCTCGGCGCCGAGGACTACGCGGACGAGATCCTCAACACGCTCGAGGTCAACCTGCAGAAGTTCCTCGCCGCCGTGCAGCGGGGGCGGGATCGACTGGCAGGGCGGGACGAAGAGCAGCAGCCGGTCGCCGAGCTCGACGAGCAGCAGTAGCGCCGCTCTGCTGACAGTTGCTGCGGGAATCTGCCGGATCGCGTGCGAGGATCGCTGCGATCTTCCATCGTATTTTCCACTTTCGCTACCGGAGGAGTTCCATGAGTTGGCTCACGCGCCAGATTCGACAGCAGTTCCTAGGCTTCATTGCGCTCTTCATCGTCCTGGGCGGTGTCTCGTATGCGGCGACGGCCCTACCCTCGAACAGCGTTGGCTCCAAGCAGATCAGGAAAAGCGCCGTCAACAGCAGCAAGGTGAAGGACAACTCACTGCTTGCGACGGACTTCAAGGCTGGACAGCTTCCTGCCGGTCCCAAGGGTGAGCAAGGCCCGAAAGGGGAGATAGGGCCCAAGGGCGAACCCGGGCCGACGGCCAGCGCCTTTGCCCAGAACTCCAACGGCATCGCGCTGTCGGGCTCCCCGACCGCCCTCAACCAAGCGACGATCACGACCACGACGCAGAGTCGCATCGTCGCCCAAGCCTCGGTCGACGTCAGCGCTGCCGGTGCGGCAAACCTCTACTGCTTCATCACTGCCGATCCGGGCTTCTCATTTGCGAACGACTGGTCGGTCCGCACCAACGACGACTTCTCAGGTGAACATAACACCGGCGTGGTTGGGGCCAAAGTGCTCCCCGCCGGCACCTACACGGTCTTCGTCGCCTGCGGGAAAAACACAGGCACGCTCAGCTACGTTGAGAGCAACCTCGCCCTGATCGCGACCGGCATCTGATCAGCGGGTCACCGTCGCGCCCGCCCCGCTGAGCTTGCTCGGCTTCAGCGCCTCGAGCTTGTCCCGGCGGAGGCGGGCGCTAGGCCCGTCTGCGGAAACGTCTCGCTCTCAGTAGGCGGCGCTGAGAACCGCAAGGTCGTCGGCCGTCCAGGTGATCTGGGCCTCGGACCACTCGCGCAGGGACTCGAGCTTCTGTGGCGGGAAGACGTCGCCTATGACGAAGGAGCGGGAGTGGTCCTTGACTCGGCGGCAGAGGGCCTGGAGTTGGTCGTCGTCCAGGTCGCCGATTGAGAGGACGGCGATGACTAGGTCCCAGGGGCCGTCGGGGAGGGGGTCCTCCATGCGGGCGAGTTGGACGTCGTCGTAGGTCTCGCGGGCGCGGAAGACCATGTCGGGGCTGGAGTCCAGGCCGACGACCCAGGCGTCGGGGTGGGCCTCGATCAGGCGACGGGTGGTCTCGCCGGTGCCCATGCCCAGCTCCAGGACGCGCTCGGGCGGGAAGGGGATCGCGGCGATCGCCTCTTCCTGTAGCTCGTCGTAGCGCGGGATCTGGGCGCGGATCCGCTCCAGGTAGACCTCGGGTGTCCAGTCGAATTGCCCCATTCCCTAATCTCGTCGCAGGCATCGTAAGCCCGGGCCGAGCGGAGGAAGAGTCATGGCACAAGCGACCACGATCATCGACTTGGCGCGACTGTCCCTGTCGCACGGCGAGGGGCGCCGCCTCGAATTGCCGGTTCGGCTGGAGCCGCTGGAGCTTGGCGGGCAGAGCTACATGCCCTTCCCAGAGACGGTGACCGCCCGGATCGAGGTCTCCCGCCCCAGTGGCGGCTACGCCTTCCGCCTCCACTTTCCCCTGCGCGTCGAGGGGCCCTGCATGCGCTGCCTCGAAGGCGCCTCCTTGGCGACGGAGGTCGACGCGCGCGAGGTCTCCCAGGAAGACACCGAGGACGAGGAGCTGCGCAGTCCCTACGTCGAGGACGAGCAGCTCGACCTCGGCCTCTGGGCACACGACGCCGCCGTTCTTACCCTGCCCGCGCAATTCCTCTGCCGCCCCGAGTGCGCCGGGCTCTGCCCGGTCTGCGGCGAGTCCCTGAACGACGCGGACCCCGCGGCGCACGAGCACGAGGCGCCTCCAGATCCCCGCTGGGCGAAGCTGCGCGAGCTGAAGCTGGAGTAGCGAGCGTGGAGGGCCGGCGCCCCTCCCAAAACGCTCGGCAGGAGCCTCGCTTGAGTGTTTTGGGAGGGGCGCCGGCCCTCCATTGACCCGCTACTATGCGCCACTGCTTATGGCGGTACCGAAGAAGAGGACATCGAGCGCCCGGCGTGACAAGCGGCGCGCCAACCACAAGGCCGGCAAGGCGCGGCTGAACCGCTGTCCCCGCTGCCACAGCCCACGGCTGCCGCATCGGGTGTGCCCGACGTGTGGGACCTATGCGGGTCGCGAGGTGATCAAGCACCCGATCGCCGAGCCCTCGGCCGCTCCTCCCCCAGACGCTGAGTAGGCATGCCCGAGGGCGTCACCGTCGCCCTTGACGGTTTCGGGGCCGAGCGTGGCTTCGCCGTGCTCGCCGAGGGGGCTCGGATGGCGGCGGCCGACGGGATCGGGGTGCGGGTCTTCGGTGCGGCGGAGGAGCTGGGCCTCGACGGCGTCGAGGGGATCGAGATCGTTCCCTGCGCCGAGTCGATCGGCAACGACGAGGACCCCGTGCGGGCTGTGCGGGCCAAGAAAGAGGCCACGGTGGTGCGCGCCGCCGCCGACGTGGCGGACGGACGGTCGGCAGCGATGGTCAGCTGCGGTTCGACCGGGGCGACGATGGCGGCCGCCACCTTTGGATTGCGGCGGCTCAAGGGCGTGCAGCGACCGGCGCTCGCGGTTCAGCTGCCGGTCCCCGGCAGAGCGGTGCTCTTCCTCGACGTCGGCGCCAACGTCGAGGTGCGCGCCCAGCACCTCGTCCAGTTCGCCTTCCTCGGCGCCGCCTTCAGCTCCGCGGTGCTGGGGGTCGAGCGGCCGCGGGTGGGCCTGCTCTCGGTCGGCGAGGAGGCGGGCAAGGGGCGCGAGGAGGTCGTTGCCGCCAACGAGATCCTCGCCGAGGCGACCGGAGTCGAGTTCGTCGGCAACGTCGAGGGGCGGGACCTGCCGGCCGGGGTCGCCGACGTCGTCGTCACCGACGGCTTCACGGGCAACGTCTCGCTGAAGCTGATGGAGGGCACGGCGAAGGCGATGACGGGCGCGATCCGGGAGGCCGCCCGCTCCAACCCGCTCGCCGCGCTCGGCGGCCTGCTGATGCGCCCGGCGCTCGGCGGCCTGCGTCGCGAGCTGCACCCGGACACGACCGGGGGCGCGATCCTGCTCGGCCTGCGCGGGGTCGCCGTCGTCGGTCACGGCAGCTCCGGGGCGGAGGGGATCGCCAACGCGATTCGGCTCGCCGCGCGCTGCGATGAGGTCGACGCGGTCGGCCGGACCGCGGCCCTGCTGCGCGAGAGCGGCGCCGGGCGGGGCGAGCTGGCGGCCGAGCGTGACGGCCGCGGCGGCGCGTGATAGGAACCCGTCGATGACCCGCGAGGAAGTCCTCACCCGCGTTCGCGAGCATCTCGCTGAGGAGCTCGAGGTGGACGTCGCCAAGATCGGCGAGGGGGCGCGCTTCAAGGAGGACCTCGACGCCGACTCGCTCGACCTCTACGAGCTCGTGATGGAGCTCGAGGACACCTACGGGATCACCGTCTCCGAGGAGCAGGCGGCGCGGATCGCGACGGTCGGCGACGCGGTCGAGTTCGTGCTCGAGCACGCCCCCGCGTGAGCGCAGCGGCTCTCGCCGAGCTCGTCGCGGCGCTGCCGGAGGACCTGCGGCGGCGAGCCCTGACCCATTCCTCTTGGACGGAGGACCGGGCCGAGTCCTTCGAGCGACTGGCCTACCTCGGCGACAGCGTGCTGGCGCTGGCGGTCGCTGATGACCTGATCGACCGCTTCCCGGAGGTCGACGCAGGCGGCCTGACCAAGATCCACAACCAGGCGGTGAGCGGCGTCTCCTGCGCCGAGGTCGGTCGCCGGCTCGACGTGCCGGCGATGCTGCGCGCGAACGAGCCGGAGGATCTCGAGGTGGGCATACCGGCCGAACATCCTGCTCGGCGGCGAGCGACCGCTGCCGGAGGTGACCGAGGCCCTGATCGGCGCTTGCTTCGTCGCCTTCGGCTTCGAGCGCACGGCGGACGCCGTAGCGGCGGCCTTCGAGTCGCGCGTCGAGCACGTCGCCGAGACCACGATCGACTTCAAGTCGGCGCTGCAGGAGCTGCTGGCTCGCCGCCGCTCACGCGTAAGCTACGAGATCACGGCCGAATCCGGGCCACCGCACCGGCGCAGGTTCGAGGTGACGGCGATCGTCGACTCGGAGCGGATCGGCGAGGGGATCGGTCGGAGCAAGAAGGCCGCCGAGCAGGCCGCCGCCGAGCAGGCGCTGAAGCGCCTCGGGGCATAGGCATGGCGGCGGTCGCGTCCGGCTCGCACGCGATTCTTGCGGCCGGGAAGCTAAGGACTTAGCGATGTATCTGAGATCGATCGAGATGAAGGGGTTCAAGTCGTTCCCCGAGCGGGCGAAGCTGGAGTTCTCGCCCGGCGTCAGCGTGATCGTCGGGCCAAACGGCTCGGGCAAGTCGAACATCACCGATGCGGTCCTCTGGGCGCTCGGCGAGCAGAGCCCAGGCGCGATCCGGGGCGCCTCGATGCAGGACGTGATCTCCGCCGGCGGTAAGGGAGTCGGCCAGCGCCGCGCCGCCGAGGTCGAGGTCGTCATCGACAACTCCGAGGGGCGCGCAGCGACCGAGCTCTCCGAGATCGCGATCAGCCGCTCGCTCGACCGCTCGGGCGAGGGCACCTACCGGCTGAATGGTGCCCGCTGCCGGCTGGTCGACGTGGTCGAGGTGCTCTCCGACACCAACCTCGGCCGTGAGATGCACTCGGTGATCAGCCAGGGGCGGGTCGAGTCGATCGTCCACTCCAAACCGCGTGAGCGGCGCCTGCTGATCGAGGAGGCGGCCGGCCTCGGCAAGCACCGCAAGCGCCGCCGCCGCGCCGAGCTGAAGCTGCGCGCGGCGCGCGACAACCTCGACCGGGCCCTCGACCTCGAGCGCGAGGCGCGAGCCAGGCTGAGGCCGCTGAAGCGCCAGGCGCAGGCGGCGGAGCTCGGTGCGCGGATCGAGCGCGAGGAGCTGGGGCTGCGCGGTCAGCTCATCGCCGAGGAGCTCCGCTTCGGCGCCGACCGGGCAGCGGCCGCGGAGAAGGCCGCGGCGGAGGCAAGGGCCGAGCGGGCCGCGATCGAGCAGCGCCTGGCCGAGGTGAGCGAGAAGCGCCGCGCGGCCGAGGAGCGCTTCGCCGCGCGCGACCGCGAGCGGACGCAGGCCTGGGGCGTGCTGACCAAGCTGCGCGGCGACCAGCAGAGGGTCGCAGTGCGCGCATCCGGGCTCGCCGACCGCGAGGCCGAGCTGTCCGCCGCGCTGGAGTCCCTGCGGGCCGAGCTCGGCCCGCTCACCTTGGACGTCGGAGCCGCAGCCGCTCCGGGCGAACGGGCGAAGAAGCTGGAGGAGGAGCTGGGAGAGATCGACGCCGGTCTCAGCGCCGCCGCCGACGGCCTCGCCCAAGCCCGCTCCACCGACGCAAGCGAGTCGGTCCGCGAGGCTGCCCTGGGCGCGGTGAGGAGCGGCGCCGAGCGCGCCTCGCGCCACGCCCGCCGGGCCGAGGGTCTGCTCGGCGAGCGGCACCGCGAGCAGCTGGGCAAGCGGCTCGCGACCGGCGAGGAGCTGCTCGACGACGTTCGCGCCGCCGCCGCAGCAGCGTCCGCGGCCGAGGCCGCGATCCTCGCCAGGGTTGAGCGGATAGAGCGCACGGTGGTTGGCGGCGAGGGCGAGGGCGATGAGATCGCCGAGGAGATGCGCGCCTGCTCGCGGCGCGAGTACGAGCTGCAGGCGGAGATGAAAGACGCTTCTGACAAGCTGACCGAGGTCGAGGTCCAGGCAGCCCACCTCGGCGACCGCCGCGCCGAGGCGGCCAAGGAGCTGGCGGCGATCGCCGAGCGCCTCGGCGAGGAGGTCGGGCCGGCCGAGGAGGCGCTGAGTGAGGAGGAGCGGGCGGACATCGATCGGCGGCTCGAGCGCCTGGAGCGCCGCCGCGCCCAGATCGGCCCGGTCAACCCGCTGGCCGAGCGAGAGTATGAGGAGGCGCGCGAGCACGTCGAGTCGCTGCAGGCGCAGCGAGAGGACACCGAGCGAGGTATGCGTGAGCTGGAGACACTGATCCGCGACATCGACCGTGAGATCGAGCGGGCCTTCGAGCAGACCTTCGAGGCGACCGCGAAGAACTTCGAGGAGATGGTTGAGCACCTCTTCCCCGGCGGCCGTGGACGGCTGCGCCGGGTGAGCCTACGGCCGGTGCGCGACGAGGAAGAGGGTTCCGGCGGGGACGTCGAGGAAGGGGAAGAGGAGGAGGGCGAGGAAGCCCGCGAGGAGCTCGGTGTCGAGATTGAGGTCACACCCGCCGGCAAGTCGACCCGCAAGCTCTCACTGCTGTCCGGCGGCGAGAAGTCGCTGGTCGCGATCGCCTTCGTCTTCGCCGTCTTCCTCGCTCGGCCCTGTCCCTTCTACATCCTCGACGAGGTCGAGGCCGCCCTCGACGACGCCAACATCGACCGCTTCCTGCAGCTGATCAGGCGCTTCTCCGACCGCGCCCAGTTCGTCATCGTCACCCATCAGAAACGGACGATGGACGCCGCCGACGTCCTCTACGGCGTCAGCATGGGGGGCGACGGGGTGACCAGGGTCGTCTCGCGCCGGCTCCCGCGCGAAGCCGAGGAGAGCGAGGACGGCGGCGAAGTGGCCGCATCCGCGCCGCCTCCCTTCGCTGGCGTCAGCACCGACGGTGCCGCCTCGGAGGGCTCGCCCGCGCCGGGGATGATCGGCGAGCAGCCGGCCGTCCCTGGGCGCCCTGGCTCCGCCGAAGCGGCCTGAGAAGGTCTTAAAGAAAACAGAACGTTCCCATAACTTGGCGGGCGCTACGCTGTCCCTCGGGGAAGAAAAGGAGGGTCCGTGGCACAGCGGCACATGGACAGGTTGACGTCGTTCGACACGTCGTTCCTGGCCAACGAGAGATCCAACGGGCACATGGCGATCGGCGCCGTGCTCGTCTGCGACGGTGAGCCTCCGAGCCACGACGACTTCGTCGCCCACATCCGCAGCCGGGTGCACCTGCTCCCGCGCCTGCGCCAGCGACTCGCGATTCCTCCGCTGCGGCTGGGAACTCCGTTCTGGGTCGACGATCCCGAGTTCGACCTCGGCAATCACCTGCGACGGGAGAGGCTGCCCGCTCCGGGCGGCGAGGCGGAGTTCCACGAGCTCGTCGGCGAAGTCCTCTCGCCGCCGCTCGACCGCTCGCGACCGCTCTGGCAGCTGGTCCTCGTCGAGGGCCTGGAGGGCGACCGCTTCGCGATCGTCTACAAGACCCACCACGCGCTCGCCGACGGCTTCTCGGCGGTGGACATCGGCAAGCTGCTCTTCGACCCCGAGCCCAATCCCGTGCCCTCGCGCGAGGAAGCGCCCTGGGAGCCCCAGGAGCCGCCGTCGCGCGGCGCCCTGGCTGCCCACGCCGTCGGTGGCGTCTGGGCGACGGTGCGGCGTCTGGCGCGCTGGCTGGGCCGGGCGGTGCGCCGGCCGGGACCCACGAGCAGGCGCGCGGCTGACGGCATCACCGGCGTGTGGGAGGTGGCCTCGGCGCTGCTGAGGCCTGCGCCGAAGGTGCCGCTCAACGTCGATATCAGCCCGGCGCGGAGCTTCGCTTGGGCCGATTCCCCGCTCGCTGACTTCAAAACCATCAAGAACTCGTTCGGGGTGACCGTCAACGATGTGATCTTGGCGGCGACGGCGAGCGCCCTGCGGCGCTGGCTCCACGACCGCGAGGTCGCCACCGACGGCATGGAACTGAAGGCGCTGGTCCCGGTCTCGATCCGCACGATCGACGAGCAGGGGGAGCTCGGCAACCGGCTGACGGCGATGCGCGGCCCACTGCCGGTCGGCATCGCCGACCCGATCGAGCGCCTGCGGGCGGTGCACGCCGGGATGGAGGAGCTCAAGTCCTCCAAGCAACCGCTCGGCGCCGAGGCGATCTGGGGGCTGAACGACTGGTTCCGCGACTTCGCGCCGCCGGTGCTGCTGCGGCCGACGGCGACGATCAACTTCTCCACCCGCCTCTTCAACCTGCTGGTCACGAACTTCCCAGGGCCGCAGATTCCCTTCTACGTGCTGGGGCGCGAGGTGACCGGAGTCTTCCCGGTCGGCTTTCTCGCTCGTCGCCACGCCCTCGCCATAGCGATCGTCAGCTACAACGGCACGGTTGGCTTCGGCATCCTCGCCGATCGGGACGCGGTCCCCGACGTCGAACGCTTCTCCACCTACCTGGGGGAGGCCGTGGAGGAGCTCCTCGCCGCTGCCCGGATAGCCTCCGGCGGCAGAGACGACGATGGCGACGAGCTGGCAGGAGATTCTCAACCTAGGTTCGCGCGCGAGCGCGAACACCTCCGCGACGTCTGAGCCGGAGGAGCAGAGCCGCGGCGTCTTCCGCCGCCTGCGCGAGAGCCTCTCCAAGAGCCGGCAGGCGCTGACCGAGGAGATCTCGGCCAGCCTCTTCGAGCGTATCGACGACGGCACTTGGGAACGGCTGGAGGAGGCGCTGATCCTTGCCGACACCGGAGCGCCGACGACGGCCAAGGTGGTCGAGCGGCTCGAGCACGAGGTCGACGCCGGCAACGTGACGGCCGACGGCGAGGCGGTGCGCGCGCGCCTGATCGAGATCCTCGCCGAGGTCGCCGGCACCGGGCGGGCGCCGATCGACCTCAGCGGCGAGCCGGCGGTGCTGCTGATGGTCGGCGTCAACGGCACCGGCAAGACGACGACGATCGGCAAGATCGCCTGGCACCTCTCGAAGGAGTTCGGCCTCTCGGTGATCCTGGCGGCCGCCGACACCTACCGCGCCGCCGCGGCCGAGCAGCTAGCGGAGTGGGCGCAGCGCGCCGGGGCGGAACTGGTGCGCTCCGCGGAGGGCGGCGACCCGGGCGCTGTCGCCTACGACGCGATCGAGGCCGCCCGCGCGCGCGGGGCCGACGTCGTCATCGTCGACACCGCCGGGCGCCTGCACACGCAGAGCAACCTGATGGACGAGCTGGCCAAGGTGCGGCGAGTGATCGGCAAGCAGATACCCGCCGCGCCCCACGAGACGCTGCTCTCGATCGACGCCACCACCGGCCAGAACGGCTTGCGCCAGGCGAAGGTCTTCGCCGAAGCGGCCGAGGTCGACGGCCTCGTCCTGACCAAGCTCGACGGCACCGCCAAGGGCGGCGTGGTCCTCGGCATAGCCGACGAGCTCGGCATCCCCGTCAAGCTGATCGGCACCGGCGAGCAGCTCGCGGACCTCCGCCCCTTCGACCCCACCGACTTCGCCAACGCCCTCCTAACCGAGGGCTGACTTCGCCATTAGGGGTGCATACGGGCCCCTAAGGGCGAAGTCACGCCCTCTAAGCTGCGCTTCATGTTCGATCAGCTTTCGGAGCGGTTGCAGGCGACCCTTTCCGATGTTCGCTCGCGGGGGAAGCTCGGTGAGGCGGATGTTGATGCGGCGATGCGGGAGATCCGCCTTGCCCTGCTCGAGGCCGACGTCAACTTCAAGGTCGTCAAATCCTTCACCGCCACGCTGAAGGAACGCTGCCTCGGCGCCGACGTCCTAGAGAGCCTCGACCCGGGACAGCACGTGGTCAAGATCGTCAACGAGGAGCTGACCGAGCTGATGGGCGGGACCGGGCGCGACTGGCCCTCGCCCCGAGCGGCACGACCGTGGTCTTGATGGCGGGGCTGCAGGGCTCGGGCAAGACGACCGCCTGCGCCAAGCTCGCCCGCCACCTGGGCGAGTCGGGTAAGGACGTTGCCCTCGCCGCCTGCGACGTCTACCGGCCGGCCGCGGTCGACCAGCTGGTCACCGTCGGCGAGCGCGCCGGAGCGCACGTGTACGAGAAAGGCACCGACGCCGATCCCGTCGAGATCGCTGCCTGGGCGCTCGACCGCGCCCGCGAGGAGGGGCGCGACGTGCTCATCGTCGATACCGCCGGCCGCCTGCACGTCGACAAGGAGCTGATGGACGAGCTAGCGCAGATCCGCAAGCGGGTGAAGCCGCACGACGTGCTGCTCGTGGTCGACGCGATGACCGGCCAGGACGCGGTCGGGGTCGCTGAGTCCTTCGCCGAGGCGGCCGAGTTCGACGGCGTCGTGATGACCAAGCTCGATGGTGACGCCCGCGGCGGCGCGGCGCTCTCCGTCAAGGCGGTCACCGGCAAGCCGATCCTCTTTGCGTCGACCGGCGAGAAGCTCGAGGCCTTCGACCGCTTCCACCCCGACCGCATGGCCTCGCGCATCCTCGGCATGGGGGACGTTCTCAGCCTGATCGAGAAAGCCGAGCAGCAGGTCGACGAAAAGGAAGCCCTCGACCTTCAGGAGAAGATGCAGAGCGGCCAGATGACGCTGGAGGACTTCCTCCAGCAGATGCGCCAGGTGCGCAAGATGGGCCCGCTCAGCGGCCTGCTCGGGATGCTGCCGGGCATGGGGGCGATGAAACAGCTGAAGAACGCTGACGTCGACGAGGGAGAGCTGGACCGGGTCGAGGCGATCATCCTCTCGATGACGCCGGAAGAGCGGGTCAACCCGGCGATCATCAAGGGCTCGCGCCGCAAGCGGATCGCCAACGGCTCGGGCACGAAAGTCCAGCACGTCAACCACCTGGTCAAGCAGTTCGACCAGATGCGCAAGCTGATGCGCCACATGGCCTCAGGCAAGATGCCCGACCCCCAGCAGCTGGCGCGCCTCTCAGGAGGCGCGCCGCGGCCGAGGGTGCGTAAGCGGTAGAGGTTAAACGACGCCCCAGGTGTAGCCCGAATGAGCCCCCACGAGGCTCATCCAAAAGCTTCCATGAAAGATCACTTCGTTTATGCCATATCTCAATCCCTCCGAAAATAATTCTTTTGAAGCCGCTTTCAATAACTGGGCAAAAACTTCTTCCTGTGAGCTAAGGGAAAAAACTAGTGAGCCTCTGATTTGGGAACCCGCCGCGAATGGGCATTCTTTTTTGTCAAAAAGTCCCGAAATGACTGGTCCTTCTTTGCCTTCAATTTCTTTGCCTTCAAGTAACAAATATGCTTCGCCTTCGTGTAAGAAGGCAATAAGTAAGTTTTCTCCTATCAGGCGGCCTTTATTCGTTCCCGCTTCTATATCTTTTTTTGTGGGGTAGGGTTTGCAGGTGGCGAAATTTCCAGGAGTAGTTTCGAAATAGACAGTACAGTTACTATAAAGGAATTTAGCATGACCTATCCCTGAATTGGTTAAGAGAGTCCCTTCTTCGGTGGCGATTTCCTGACAATCCCATTTCATTTTTAGCAATGGCGCTAAGAGTTCCAGTAATTGGTCTACGCTAAAGACAAATGACGCGTTTAAGAATTCGCTGCCTAATACTTTGAATGCGCTTGCTTGAGTAATTGCGGTATGAGCGCATGCTAGGTAGAGAACTGTTGCGCAGGTCGCGCTAAGGATCTTCGCCTGCCTTGGTGAAAGCTTCACACGAGCCCTCCTTTTGGACGAGCATGTTTGTTCCAGGTTTCGCGAGTCATTCCTTGACAGGGAGTATTAGTCGAATTTCTTATAGCAAAGATAGATCGGTCCTTGAATGAGACGCGGCTCGTTTGGTGGACCGAGTCATCGAAGGGAGGTCCGAACGTCATGGCGCATTCATCGAGGTCGATGCATTGGCACGGGCTTGCCGCCCAGGAGCCAATAGCGCTAACCTCTCGCGGCTCATGGCAGTCCGAATCAGACTTAGACGCGTCGGGTCGAAGAAGAACCCGATCTGGCGGATCGTCGTCGCCGACAAGCGCTCCCCGCGCGACGGTCGTACGATCGAGACGATCGGCCAGTACAACCCGCAGACCGAGCCCTCGACGATCGAGCTCGACGAGGCGCGGGCGCGGCACTGGCTCGAGCACGGCGCTCAGCCTTCGGAGACTGTCGCCACGCTGCTGCGCACCAAGGGCATCGCGGCCTCGGGCAGCTAGACGATGACCGAGCTTTTGGAGTTCCTCGTCAGGGCGCTGGTCGAGGACCCGAGCGCGGTTGTGGTCGAGGAGTTGGAAGAGGACGGCGATCTGGTTTACGAGATCACCGTGGCTGAGGATGACCTTGGGCGGGTCATTGGCAAGGGTGGCCGGGTGGCGAACGCTATTCGGACGATTGCGAAGGCGGCTGCCGTGCGGTTGGACCGCAGGGTGATCGTCGACATCCTCGACTGAGTCGGGCCATGCGGCTCGACATCTTTTCCCTGTTTCCCGAGGCGTTCGAGTGGTTTCGGTCGCAGCGGTCGGTGCAGAACGCGTTGGCCGAAGGGAATGGGCTGGAGCTGTTCAACTACCGCGACACCACTCCACTCGGTGCTGGGCAGGTCGATGATGCTCCGTATGGCGGAGGGGCTGGGATGGTGCTCAGGGTCGATGTCGTTGATGCCGCGCTGCAGGCGGCCTATTCGAATGGGGAGCGGCCTCGGGTGGTTTTGCTTTCTCCGACTGGGCGGTTGCTCGATGACGAGCTGGCGGATGAGCTGACGAGAGAGCCTCATGTGGCCCTGCTTTGCGGGCGGTATGAGGGGTTCGACGAGCGGGTGCATGAGCACCTGGCTGACGACGAGGTCTCGATTGGGCGGTATGTGCTGGCCGGGGGGGAGCTGCCGGCGATGGTGCTGGCCGATGTCGTGATGCGGAAGCTGCCGGGGGCGCTGGGGCACGAGCGGAGCGCGGTCGAGGAGTCGTTCAGCCAGGTGCTGGAGGGGGCGCCGGAGTACCCGCATTACACGCGGCCGCCGCAATACCGCGGCTGGGGCGTGCCGGAGGTGCTGCTCTCCGGCGATCACGAGCGCGTGCGGCTCTGGCGGGCCGAGCGGAGTCGGGAGCGGGCGGAACAGCTCGAAAGCGGCGCCGAGTAGGTACGATTCCCCGCACCGCGCGGCGCCCGAGTCGGGCCCGGCGGTCTTTTTTCGCATGAGCAGCGTGATCGACGACATCGAGCGTGGCCAGCTGAGGAAGGGACTCCCCTCCTTTGACCCCGGCGACCGCGTGCGCGTGCACTTCCAGGTCGTCGAGGGCAACCGCCGCCGCACCCAGGTCTTCGAGGGGATCGTCCTGCGCCGGCAGGGCTCGGGCGCGCGCGAGACCTTCACGGTCCGCAAGCAGTCCTTCGGCGTCGGGGTGGAGCGGACGTTTCCGCTGCACTCGCCGAAGATCGAGAAGCTCGAGATCGCCGCTCGCGGTGACGTCCGCAGGGCAAAGCTCTACTACCTGCGCGGCCGGATCGGCAAGGCCGCCCGGGTCGCCGAGAGGCGTTGGGGCATCGACGAGGAGCTGATCTCCGCGCCTACGGCTGCGGCAGAGCCCGAAGCGGTCGATTCCGAGGGGATCAGCCAGGCGGATGAAGACGCGGTGGCCGAGGGGGATCAGGCCGCGGGTCCTGTCGCGGAGGAGGACACCTCGTCCTCGCAAGCGACGGACGAGGAGCCCACCTCCACGCCACCCACGGCAGAGGCGTCTGACGCCGACGAGTCTTCGTCCGAGGCGGATTCGGCAGAGGCTGAGATCGAGCAAGAGCCCGAAGCCGAGCCGACGGCCGAGCAGGGGGCTGACGCGCCTGAGGCGGCTGCCGAGGCTGAGGCCGAGAGCGAGGCGGAGGCAGGCACGGACGCCGAAGCGCCCGAGGCGGGGGAGACCGAGGACGACGCCGCGGCGGATGATGCCGAGAAAGAGGCGCCGGGCGCGAAGCCCGACGGCTCCGGCGGGGACTCGGCCTGAAACTCGCGATCCCCAAACCGCAGAGCCGCGGCGGCGGGTTGCTCGAGCTCGTCGTCATCGTCGCTCTGGCGCTTGGCCTGGCGCTGGCGATCCAGGCCTGGCTGATCAAGCCCTATCAGATCCCTTCGCAATCGATGGAGCCGACTCTCGACGTCGGCCAGCGGGTTCTGGTCAATCGCTTCCTCTACCACTTCACCGATCCCGGTATCGGCGACATCATCGTCTTCCACCCGCCCAAGGGTGCCGACACCGGCGCCCAGTGCGGCGTTCCCCGCGGGCCGCGCGAAGCCTGTCCCCAGTCGACCACCGGACAGTCGAGCCAGAACTTCATCAAGCGGATCGTCGCCGGGCCCGGGGACACGCTCAGCGTCCGCGAAGGGCATCCCGTCGTCAACGGAGTCGAGAAGACGGATGAGCCCTACATCATGCCCTGCGGGGCGGCCCCCGCCTGCAATTTGCCCAAAGAGATCACCATTCCACCCGGCGAGTACTTCATGATGGGCGACAACCGTGGCGAAAGCGACGACAGCCGCTTCTGGGGACCCGTCCCCCGCGACTGGATCATCGGCAAGGCCTTTGCCACCTACTGGCCCCCCGACCGCATCGGCGTCTTCTAGGCCGCCGGCGAAAGGCAGGCTGCACCGGCGCCGCCTGGCGCGCACGCAGCGCCTCTTCTCCTTCGACCGCGGCCTCGGCTCGCCCCTGGTGGCCGGCGCCGACGAGGCTGGGCGGGGCTGCCTCGCCGGCCCCCTGGTCGCCGCCGCCGTCCTGATCGATTACGAGCGCCTCTCGGTGAGCGACCGCCGCGCGCTCTCCGGCCTGCACGACTCCAAGCAGATGACCGCCGAGAAGCGGTCCGAGCTCTTCCCGGCGGTGCTGCGAGCCGCCGAGCGGGTCAGCGTGGTCGTGCGCTGCGCCCGTGGAATCGATGACCGCGGCCTTCACGTGACCAACCTCGAAGCCCTCTCCCGCGCGCTGGAGCGGTTGCGGCCCGAGCCCTCGGCGACGTGCCTCGTCGACGGCTTCAGCTTGCGCCACTGCGCGGTCCCGCACCGCGCGGTGATCGAGGGCGACGGCACCAGCGCCGCGATCGCAGCGGCCTCGGTGATAGCCAAGGTGACCCGCGACCGCTACATGCACGGGGCCGGGCGCGACTACCCGGGCTGGGGCTTCGAGGAACACGTTGGCTACTCAACTCCTGAGCATCGCGAGGCGATCGAGCGCATCGGCATCTCGCCCCTGCACCGCCGCTCGTTTCAGTCTGTCGCCTACGCCCAGCTGGAGCTTGCCGGCTAGAAGGCGCCGCGGATGTGCTCAACCTCGATCGCGCGACCGGCGCGGTCGAAGGTGACGCCAACCGCGTCGAAGCGAATGCCTGCGTAGTGGGGAAGGTCGCGTTGTTCGCTCATCCAGGCAGTCGCCAGGCGGCGGACGCGGAGCTGCTTGCGCCGGTCGACGCCGAGGACCGGTCGCTCCGGCCCGAAGGCGGAGCCCTCGTGCCCCGCCTTGACCTCGACGAAGACGAGGGCGTTGCCGTCGAGAGCGACGAGGTCGAGCTCGCCGTAGCGGGTGCGGGCGTTGCGCTCCATCAGCTTCCAGCCTGAGCCGATCAGCCGCTCGGCGACCATGTCCTCGGCGGCGCGGCCGATCTGCCGTCTCCTTGTCGTCATCGCGTCGACCCTAGGAGCGATCCGGCCGGATTTCGGCCGACGCCTCAACCGCGCCATACAGATGGCACAGAGATGGCACGTTCCGCGTACCACGTGTCGGATTTGGCTCCCTAGCTTCGGTGCCGTGCTCGCCACGGCGCAAACCTTCACCCTCGACGGCATCTCCGCTCGTCCAGTGCGGGTCGAGGTCGACGTCCATCGCGGGCTGCCCGCCTTCTCTGTCGTCGGCCTTCCCGATGCAGCGGTGCGCGAGGCGCGGGAGCGGGTGCGGGCGGCGCTGGTCAACTGCGGCTTCGAGTTCCCGCTGCAGCGAATCGTCGCCAACCTCGCCCCGGCCAGCCTGCGCAAGGCGGGTCCCGGGCTCGACCTGGCAATCGCGGTCGCCCTGCTCACCGCCTCGGGCCAGCTCAACCTGGGCGGACGGCGTGGTCTCGCAATGGTTGGCGAGCTCGCGCTCGACGGCTCGGTTCGTCCCGTCCCCGGGGTGTTGGCGATCGCCGAGGCGGCGCGTGAGCGCGACCTCGAGGAGATCGTGGTGCCGGCCGAGAACGGCCCTGAGGCCGCGCTGGTCGGCGACATCGACGTGATCGGTATTGAGAGCCTCAGGCAGCTGCCGGCGCTGGCGTCGGGGGAGTGGTTGCCTGAACGCCCGCGCCCGCTGCCGCTGCGGCTGGATACCGCCAGCGGTCCCGACCTGGCCGACTTGCGCGGTCAGCGTCACCTGCGCCATGCGCTCGAGGTCGCCGCAGCCGGCGGCCACAGCCTGCTGATGGTCGGTCCACCGGGGGCCGGCAAGTCGCTGGCGGCTAGCAGGTTGCCCTCGATCCTGCCGCCCTTGGCATCCGAGGAGGCCCTCGAGGTGGCGCGCATCGCCAGCGCCTGCGGGAGACTGGGGGAGGGACAGAGGGGTGGCCGGCCGTTTCGAGCGCCGCACCACACCGTCAGCCCGGCCGGTCTGGTCGGCGGGGGAAACCCACCCTCTCCGGGCGAGGCGACGCTTGCCCATCGCGGCGTCCTCTTCCTCGACGAGCTCTGCGAGTTTCGCCGCGACAGCCTCGAGGCGCTGCGGGCTCCGCTGGAGACCGGCTGGGTCTCGATCGCCCGCTCGGGGTCCTGGCGCCATCTGCCCTGTCGCTTCATGCTGGTCGCCGCGGCGAACCCGTGCCCCTGTGGACGCGGCGAGAGCGACCCCGAGTGCAACTGCGCTCCACTTGCCGTGCGCGGCTACCAGGCCCGCCTCAGTGGCGCGCTCGCCGACCGAATCGACGTCCTTGCCGCGATCCGCCAGCCGAGCGCCGAGGAGATCAGCGGGCCGCCGGGTGAGCCCTCGGCGGCGGTACGCGAGCGCGTCGCCGTTGCCCGCGAGCGCCAGGAAGGCCGCCTCGGCCCGGGTCGCTGCAACGCGGAGATGTCGCCGGGTGAGGTCCGCGAGTGCGCGCTCGAGGAGGCCGCCGCCTCGCTTCTCGCCGAGGCCTACTCGCGCCGTCGCCTCAGCGGTCGCGCCCACGACAGGGTGCTGCGACTTGCACAGACGGCGGCCGACCTTGCCGGCGTCGAGAGGATCGGCCGTGAGCAGATGGCCCAGGCGCTTCAGCTGCGCCGGAGGGACCAAGCGTGAGCGCGCCCAGCGCCTGCCCGGAGTGCCTGCGCCGCTCGCGCCTGCTCGCTCACCTGGCGCCCTACATCGAAAAGATCGCCACCGGCGCACCGGGGTCGCGATCGCCGGAGCTGCTGAGGCTCTCCAACGAGGACCTCGCCGACGCCGTGGCGCCCAAGATCGCCGCCCAGGTCCTGGCTCAGGTCGCCGCCGTGCCGGAGCGGCGCCTCGTCGACGATCTGCGCGCCGCGCGCTGCTGGGCATGCTGCCGCCACGACTCACGCTTTCCGGTCGGCCTGCGAGACGCGGCAGACGCACCCTGGTCGCTGATCGGTCGCGGTGACTCCGCGCTGCTCGAGCGGTTGGTGCCCGAGGAGACCGTCACCGTGGTCGGCTCCCGGCGGGCCAGCTCCTACGGCCGGGAGGTGGCACGGGATCTTGGTCGTGAGCTCGCCGTGGCTGGCCTCGTCGTCGTCAGTGGCCTCGCTTTCGGGATCGATTCCTGCGTGCACCGCGGTGCCCTCGAGGGCGGGACCACCGTCGCGGTTCTCGGCTGCGGCGCCGACGTCCCCTATCCCGCCGCCCATCGCTCGCTCTGGCGGCGGATCTGCGAAAGCGGACTCGTTCTCTCCGAGCTGCCACCCGGCACCAGCGCCTGGCGCTGGACCTTCCCCGCGCGCAACAGGATCATGGCCGCCCTGGCCGAGATGACCGTTGTCGTGGAGGCTGCCGAGCGCTCGGGCTCACTGATCACGGCCGATCTCGCAGCCGATTTGGGTCGCGACCTCGGCGCCGTGCCGGGCCCGGTCAACTCGCGCTGGTCGGCCGGCGCCAACGAGCTGCTCGCCGGCGGGGCCTGTCTGATCCGCGGCGCCCAGGACGTGCTCGACGCGATGCTCGGCCCCGGCGTCCGCAGCGCGGAGCGCGCCGGCCCAGCTCTCGATCCGGGGCTGCTCGGCGTCTTGACCGCGATCGAGGGGGGAGCGGAGACCAGCGATGCGATCGCCGCCCGCCTTGACCTCTCCGGCGCCGAGGCCGCGGCGGCCCTCGCCACGCTTGAGGCCCTCGGCTACGTCACCTGCTCGCTGGTCGGCATTTACTCGCGGACCCTCCTCGCCGCGCCGGGTATTTAGGCTGCGCGCTGTGGACGGATCGAAACGGGTTCCCGCAGTGCTCTCGATCGCCGGCTCGGACTCCGGCGGCGGCGCCGGCATCCAGGCGGACCTGAAGGCGTTCGCCCGCTGCGGCGTGCACGGGATGACGGCGATCACCGCGATCACGGCGCAGAACACGGTTGGAGTCGAGGCGGTCGAGTCGGTCCCGGCGGAGGTGATCGTCGCGCAGGTCGGCGCGGTCGCTGAGGACATCGGCGTCGACGCGGTCAAGGTAGGCATGCTCGGTACGTCCGAGACCGTCGAGGCCGTCGTTGAGGCGCTCGGGCTTGTGGGGGAGGCGCCGGTCGTGGTCGACCCGGTGATGGTCTCTGAGAGCGGCGCCATCCTGCTCGACCCGGACGCGAGGGCAGCTCTCGTCGAGCGGCTCCTGCCCCTCGCCACGGTCGTCACGCCGAACATTCCGGAGGCGGTGGCGCTGAGCGGCGCAGGAGAGCGCGACTCACAGGAGGATCTGGCACGTGAGGTCCTGGCGCTGGGGCCGCGCGCAGTCGTCGTCACCGGCGGACACAGCGAGCGTTTGGTTGACCTCTTCTACGACGGGCGCGAGTCCGCCGAGATCGCCGGCGAGCGCCATCCGGACGGTGCCGCTCACGGCTCCGGCTGCACTCACTCCTCCGCCCTGGCGGCGTTCCTGGCCCTCGGCGCCACGCCGCTGGAAGCGGCGCGAAAAGCCCGCGAGATCTCCTCCGCCGCCGTCGCGCATGGGCTGCGCGGCATCGGCGAGGGCCCGGGCCCCGTCGACGTCTTCGACCTCGCGTCGATGCGGCCCCAGTAGATTTCGGCCATGAGCTCGAACGGCGCCACCACGACCAAGCTGCCCCGCCCACGCTCGAGCGCAGTCTTCGACGGCCCCGACCGCGCCCATTCCCGCGCCTACATGAAGGGCGTCGGCTTCGACGACGAGGCGCTGAGCAGGCCGACGATCGGCATCGCCAACACCTGGGCGGAGGCGAACTCGTGCAACTTCCACCTGCGCGGCCTTGCCGAGCACGTCAAGGAGGGCGTTCGCGCCGCCGGCGGGACCCCGCTGGAGTTCAACACGGTGGCAATCTCCGACGGGATCACGATGGGGACGCAGGGGATGAAGGCATCGCTGGTCAGCCGCGAGGTGATCGCCGACTCGATCGAGCTGATGGCTCGCGGCTACCAGTTCGACGCGATCGTTGCCCTCTGCGCCTGCGACAAGACGATCCCCGGTTGCGCGATGGCGCTCGCTCGCCTCGATGTTCCCTCGGTGGTGCTCTACGGAGGCTCGATCGTGCCGGGGCACTGGAACGGCCGCGACGTCACCATCCTCGACATCTTCGAGGCGATGGGCGCCCACAACGCCGGCGACATGAGCGACGAGGAACTGAACGAGCTGGAGGGTGCCGCCAGCCCCGGTGCGGGGGCCTGCGGCGGCCAGTTCACCGCCAACACGATGGCCTGTGCCTTCGAGGCGCTGGGCGTCAGCGCCGGCGGCTCGGCGATGGTGCCCGCCGAAGACGACGAGAAGGGAACCGTCGCCGAGCGAATCGGCGAGCTGGTGATCAGGGTCCTCGCGGAGGGCATCACACCGAGCAGGGTGATCACCCGCGACTCGCTGGAGAACTCGATCGCCTGCGTCTGCGCCTCGGGCGGCTCGACCAACGCTGTCCTGCACCTGATCGCGCTCGCCCACGAGCTCGGCATAGACCTGACGATGGACGATTTCGAGCGCATCTCCCGTGCGACCCCACTCTTCGCCGACCTCAAGCCCGGCGGGCGCTTCGTCGCCACCGACCTCTATCGAGCTGGCGGAGTGCCAATCATCCTCAAGCGTCTCGCCGAAGCCGGCCGTCTCCACGAGGACGCGCTTACCGTCACCGGCAAGACAATCGGCGAGATCGCGGCCGAGGCGACGGAGGCCACTGGCCAGGAAGTGGTCCGGCCCCTCGACGATCCGCTCAAGCCCGAAGGAGGCCTGGCGATCCTGACGGGCAACCTCGCTCCCGAAGGCGCGGTGGTGAAGCTGGCCGGCACCGAGCGGACCAAGCAGACCGGTCCCGCGAGGGTCTTCGAGTCCGAGGAGGAATGCTTCCGCGCGGTCAAGGCGCAGCAGATCAACCCCGGTGACATCGTCGTAATCCGCAACGAGGGCCCGGCGGGTGGACCCGGCATGCGCGAGATGCTCCAGGTAACCGCCGCGATCGTCGGCGAGGGTCTCGGCGAGAGCGTGGCGATGGTTACCGACGGCCGCTTCTCCGGCGCAACCCGCGGCCTGATGATCGGCCACGTTGCACCGGAGGCCGCCAAGGGCGGCCCAATCGCGGCGATCCAAGAGGGCGACACGATCACCCTCGACATCGATGCACGCCGCCTCGACGTAGACCTCACCGACGAGGAGATCGCAGAGCGCATTTCCGCCTATATCCCTCCAACTTCCCCTTTTGGCAGTGGCGTAATGTCCAAGTACGCCGCAACCGTCTCTTCAGCGTCCCGAGGCGCCGTCACGTTCTGAGTGGCCTGCCGCTCAACTGAGGAAGTCGTCGAGCACGCGGTTGAATCGCTCCGGCCTCTCCATCTGCGGCACGTGCCCCGTTCGCTCGAAGATCTCTAGGCGGGAATGTGGGATGCGACGGTGGTAGCTGAGTGCTGCCATCGCTGAGATCACCCAGTCCTCGAAGCCCCATACGATCATCGTCGGGATCTCGATCTCGGCCAGGCGGTCGCGGGCGTCGTATTCGATCACGGCCTCGAGCGAGGGGCCGAAGCCCGGACAGGGCACGCCCGAGGCCATCTGCTCCCAGAGCAGCTCCTTGCGCAGGCGGCCTGGGTAGCGCATCGCAAAGCGGAACATCAGGTAGCGGGCGCGCCGGTGGGTGACGAAGAAGCGCGCCGCGGCGCCGAACGGCCTTCCGAACGTGTCCCAGGCCAGTGAGGTGGCGTTACCGCGCTGGTGCGGCATCCAGGTATTGATGAAGCCCGCAGCGGAGACGAGGACTAGGCGGTCGAAGCGCTCCGGCGCTGTCAGCACGGCCTCCGCCGCGACCAAGCCTCCCATCGAGTTGCCGACGATCGTCGCCTGCTCGACCCCGAGCTTCTCGCAGAAGTCGAGGACCAGCCGGGCATAGGCGTGCATGTCGATTGGCCAGGAGGGCATTGGGCTGGCGCCGAAGCCGGGGAGGTCGAGGGCGATGGCGCGGTGGGTGCGGCCGAAATGCGGGAGGTTCTCCAGCCAGGCCTGCCAGGAGCTGGTGATCCCGTGGATGAAGACGATCGGGTCCCCTTCACCGATCTCGGCGTAGTTGACCGTGGCTCCCGGCAGCTCCACGCGGTTGACGTGGGGGCGCCAGTCGACCTGCAGCCACTCACCGTCTGACCGGCCGTAGTCGTCAGGCATAGCCCATACGTTCGAGAATGGGGATCTCCCGGATCTGCGGCGGCTGCAGGTGGTCCCAGAGGATGCCCCGCGGCCGCTCGTACTGGCGCTCGACCTCGATCACCGCGCGCGGTGTCGCGATCACGTCCACGGGGAGATCGTGGGCGGTCATCATCAGGTGGCGGCGCAGGACCTGGGTCGGGTGCACGGTCGTCGCCACGGTGGTGTGGTCGTCGATCTTGCCGGCGTCGATCAGGACCCCGTACTCCAGGTCCGAGTACCCGCCGCCCTTGCCCACGCGGGCGCCGCTCAGGTTGACGGCGACCGAGCCGCAGAGGACGAAGTCGATCTCGGGCAGCTCGTCGAGGGCGACCACGCGGCCGTGCTTGAGCGCCCCCTTGATCGTCGCCGCCTCTTTCACTGCTCGTTTGGAGAGCTTCTTCGGATCGAGGACCCGGAACGGGTGGGGGTCGCGCAGGCGCGGCACAGCCATGATCACGACCTTGCCTTCCTCGAGCGCGGCGCGGCGAGCGTAGGTCTGGGGCGAGTCGGGATTGGCCTTGATCACCCGGGCGCGCTTCCAAGGGCGCTGTCCCGCGAGCTTCTCAGCTGCCAGCTTGGCACCGGCGAAGTTGGGGATCCTGCCCTCGGCGCCGGGGAAGCGGGAGACGCCGGCGCGCTCCATCGCCTTCCAGACCTCCTTGCGGACCTCGTCCTTGGACCCCTTGCGAACCTGATTCCTGGAGGGCACCGGAGAAAGATATCCGCCGCGAGTGGTTGCCTGCAGGACGTGGAATTGCAGGGGATGCAGCCACTTTGGCCGAATGATCCCAATGCCTAAACTTTTGCGAAGGTCAAACGCGGCCCTGCCGATGACGACCACAGGGAAAAGGTGATGGGGCGCAAGACTCAAATCGCAATCGTCGCCGTGATGGCGCTGCTGGTTCTCGGCGCCGTCGCCGCCTACGCCTACGACAGCTCGCAGAAGGACGAGATCGCCGAAGGGGTGACGATCGCCGGGGTGGACGTGGGCGGGATGGACGCGGCCGAAGCGAAGCGGGCGGTGCGCGCACAGCTGCTGCGGCCGCTGCGGCACTCGATCCGGGTCGGCTACGACGGTGAGAGCTGGCGACTGTCCGGCAAGAGCCTCGAGGTCCACGTCGACCTCGACACCGCAGTCGACGAAGCGCTCGCCGAAAGCCGCGAGGGCGGACTGCCGGGGCGGCTCGTTCGCTACGTCACCGGCGGAAGCGTCGAAGAGCAGGTCGGCGCCGACGTGACCTACTCGGAGCGTGCCGTCAACCGGTTCGTGCGCCGAGTGGCGGCTGAGGTCGGCCGGGAGCCACAGGACGCGTCGGTCAGCGCAAGCGGCGCCTCACTCGAAGTCGTGCGGGCAGAGAACGGGCGCAAGCTGCGGGACAACCTGCTGACCAAACAGCTGCGGGCGGCGGTGCTGAACGCGGACGCGGACCACACGATTGCCGCCCGCACGCACGCGGTCATGCCGGAGGTGAGGACGAAGGAAGTCGCGGCGGCGTACCCGACCTACCTGACTCTCGAGAGGTCCAGCTACACGCTGCGCCTCTGGAAGGACCTCGAGCTCGCCAAGTCCTACACGGTGGCGGTCGGCCAGGTAGGGCTCGAAACGCCGGAAGGGCTCTACCACATCCAGGACAAGCAGGTGGAACCCACCTGGCACGTCCCGGAATCCGATTGGGCCGGCAGCCTCGCCGGCCAGTCGATCCCCCCCGGGCCGTCGAATCCGCTGAAGGCGCGCTGGATGGGGATCTACGAAGGAGCCGGAATCCACGGCACCGAAGAAACCTCCTCGCTTGGCACGGCCGCTTCGCACGGGTGCGTGCGGATGTCGATTCCCGACGTCGAAGAGCTGTACGACCAAGTCGAAGTAGGTACGCCGATCTATATCGGCTAGCGCGAGCGGCGCGAGAGCCGGCGCATATCGGCGTCCTCGGTCGCTCGCGTGCAGAAGCACGCCACGCTCCCTGCGTCCTTGATCTGCTTGGCTCTCGCGCCGCTCGCAGGAACGCGGGTGGGACGGGCCGAATGATCTCCCGTGAGCTGGGACGAGGCCCTGACTGCGTATGACCGAGACCTGCGTGGGAGAAATGCGGCTGAGCGGACCCGACATGCCTACGCGGTCGATCTTGGTCAGTTCGTCGAGTGGGCCGGGGAGCGCTCGCCCGGCGAGGTTCGGCATCGGGACGTGCGGCGCTACGCCGCCGGGCTCTCGCGCGACGGCGCGGCGCCGGCCACCGTTGCCCGCAAGCTTGCTGCGATTCGCGGTCTCTTCGACTTCCTCGTCCGCACCGAGCGGGTCGGCCAGAACCCGGCCGACCTCGTCTCCAGCCCGAAGCGGGAGGAGAAGCTGCCCACGGTGCTGAGCGCCGAGCAGGTGCGAACGCTGCTCGAGCGGATTCCCGCCCGCACGCCGCTCGAGCTGCGCGACCGGGCGATGCTCGAGCTGGCCTACTCCTGCGGGCTGCGCTGTGAGGAGATCGTCAACCTCGACGTAGGATCGCTCGACTTCGAGACCGAGCAACTGCGCGTGCTCGGCAAGGGCTCCAAGGAGCGCCTGCTGCCGGTCGGCGAGCCGGCGCAGCAGGCGCTGCGCCGCTACACCGAGCGCGGCCGCCACACGCTGGCGACGGACCCGCGTGAGCATGCTCTCTTCCTCTCCAAGAGCGGCCGCCGCCTCTCCAACTCCGACGTCACCCGTCGCCTCGGCCTCTGGGTGCGTGAGGCGGCGCTGGCGGCCGGGGTTTCGCCGCACTCGCTCCGCCACAGCTTCGCCACCCACCTGCTCGAGGGAGGGGCCGACCTGCGCACGATCCAGGAGCTGCTCGGCCACGCCTCCATTTCGACCACACAGGTCTACACTCGCGTCGATGCGGCCCGCCTGCGTGACGCCTACGCTGCGACACATCCGCGCGCATGAGCCGCAATAACTTGTCAGCGAACATAGGATTCCCCGCGAGGCGATGGAAACCGGCGTGAAAGAGGTGGAGCTGCGCGATCTCTGGCGCCGCTACAAGGTGGATGGCGACGCGAGCGCGCGCGAGCGCCTGGTCGTCGCCTACTCGCCGATGGTCAAGTTCGTCGCCGGGCGACTTGGCGCCGGCCTGCCCTCTCACGTCGACGACGCCGACCTGATCTCCTACGGCCTGATGGGCCTTATCGGGGCGATCGAGCGCTTCGATCTCGAGCGGGGGATCAAGTTCGAGACCTTCGCGATGACGCGCATTCGCGGCGCGATCATCGACGAGCTGCGCTCGCTCGACTGGGTGCCGCGCTCGGTCCGCTCGCGCGCACGGGAAATCGAGGCGGCGCAGGCGAAGCTCGAGCACGAGCTGCAGCGGGCGCCGACCGAGGCGGAGCTGGCGGAGCGGCTGAAGATCACCGAGGAGGAGCTGCAGACCTCGCTGCTCGAGATCGCCAACTCATCGGTCTACGCCCTCGACGAGCTCTGGACCGTTTCGGACTCTTCCGGCGATCAGGTCTCGCTGCTCGACACGATCTCCGACCCGCGCGCCGACGACCCACAGGAGTCGCTGGCCAGCAGCGAGATCAAGGACCGCCTCACGGAGGCGGTTGGCTCGCTGCCGGAGCGCGAGCAGCTCGTCGTCGCCCTCTACTACTACGAGAACCTCACCCTGCGCGAGATCGGAGAGGTGCTGGGCGTCACCGAGTCGCGCGTCTCCCAGCTCCACACCAAGGCCGTGATGCGCCTCAAGTCCGGCCTGCAGGCGGTCTGAGCGCATTGCGCAAAAGCGGTTTGAGTTGAGCCGCCCTGGGTGTAACTTCATTGCGTGCCACACAAGGCCGCAGATCGGATTCGCAACGTCGCCCTGATCGGGCACCGGGGCTGCGGCAAGACGAGCCTCTTCGAGGCGATGCTGTTCGAGGCGGGGGCGACGGGCCGAATGGGCACGGTCGCCGACGGCTCGACCGTCTCCGACCACGAGCCCGACGAGCAGGAGCGCGCGATGTCGATCAACGCCGCGCTCGCCTGCTTCGAGCACGGCGACCGCGAGATCAACCTGATCGACACCCCGGGAGAGCCGAGCTTCGTCGCCGACGCAGTTGCCTCGCTGCGGGTCGCCGACGCGGCCGTCGTCGTCGTCAACGGCGTGATGGGGGTCGAGGTGCACACCGAGCGTCTCTGGCGACGGGCCGACGCCGAGGGCCTGGCGCGCCTCGTCTACGTCAACATGCTCGACCGCGAGCGGGCTGACTTCTTCCGCGTCCTCGACTCGCTGAAGGCCGCTTTCGGCCCGCACGTCGTCGCCACCGAGATCCCGATCGGGGCCGAGCAGGACGTGCGCGGCGTGATCGACCTAATCGACGAGAAGGCCTTTGTCTACGGGGGCCTTGGGCCTGGCGTGGCGGAGGAGATCGAGATCCCCGAGGAGCTGCGCGAGCGGGTGGCCGAGTACCGGGAGAAGCTGATGGACGAGGTGGCCGAGAACTCCGACGAGCTGATGGAGCGCTACCTCGAGGGGGAGGAGATCGACCACGACGAGATCGTCGGTGCCCTCAAGCAGGGCGTCACCGCCGGTCGCCTCTTTCCCGTCACCTGCGGCGTGGCGACGCGCAACCTCGGCACCGGGCGGCTGCTCGAGGCGCTGGTCGAGGACCTGCCCTCGCCGGCGATGCGGGGTGTGCTGCGGGCGAACGGCTCGGGCGGGGAGGCGATCGAGATCGCGCCCGACGAGGACGGCCCCCTGGTTGCCTACGTCTTTAAGACCCTGGCCGACCCCTATACCGGCCGGGTCAACCTCTTCCGCGTCTATCGCGGCACGCTGTGCTCAGACTCGCAAGCGGTCAACGCCAGCCGAGGGCAGAAGGAGCGGGTCGGCCAGCTAGGCCAGCCGCTCGGCAAGGAGCTCTCGCCCGTCGCCGAGCTGGGTGCCGGGGACATCGGCGCCGTCGCCAAGCTGAAGGAGACGCGAGCCGGGGACGTGCTCTGCGCGAGTCAGGAGGAGATCTCCTTCGCCCCCCTCGATTTGCCCGACCCGGTGATGGCATTCGCCTACGAGCCGCGCTCGAAGGGGGATGAGGAGAAGGCGGCGACGGCGGTGCGGCGGCTCACCGAGGAGGACCCGACCCTCGACGTCCACCGCGACGCGCAGACCGGCGAGCAGATCATCGCCGGGTTGACCCAGGTCCACGTCGAGGTGGTCGTGGCCCGGATGAAGCGGCGCTTTGGCGTCGAGATCGACCTGCACCCGCCGCGCGTCCCCTACCAGGAGTCGATCCGTCGCCCGGCGAGCGCCCACGCTCGCTACAAGAAGCAGTCCGGTGGACGCGGCCAGTTCGCCGACTGCCAGATCGAGATCGAGCCGGCGGAGGACGGCGTTGGGCTCGAGTTCGTCAACAAGATCAAGGGGGCGGCGATCCCCGGCGGCTTCATCCCCGCGGTGGAGAAAGGCATCGAAGAGGCGATGGCGCACGGAACCGTCGCCGGCTACCCGGTGAAGGGGGTGAGGGTGCGTCTCGTCGACGGCAAGCACCACGACGTCGACTCCTCGGAGATGGCCTTCAAGATCGCCGGCGCGATGGCCTTCAAGGAGGCGATGGAGGAAGCGGACCCGGTCCTGCTGGAGCCGATCGTGCGGCTGATGGTGAGCTGCCCGGAGGACGTCGTCGGCGAGGTGATCGGCGACCTCAACTCGCGCCGCGGGCATCCGCTTGGGATGGAGCCGAAGGGCGAGATGACCGAGGTGCGGGCGGAGGTGCCGATGTCCGAGGTGCTCGACTACGCGCCCGATCTGCGCTCGATCAGCGGCGGCCGTGCCGACTTCGAGGTTGAGTTTGACCGCTACCAGGAGGTCCCTGGGCACCTAACCTCGAAGGTGCTTGAGGGGTGACGCATCTGGCGCGGCGCATATCGGCGTCCTCGCTCGCTCGCGTGCAGAGCACGCCACGCTCCCTGCGTCCTTGATCTGCTTGGCCAGCTGCGCCAATGTTCGACTAGTTTCCAGGTGTGAGTACTGACGACAACTGCGGCGTCTGCGGCCGCTCGATCCTGGCTGGCGAGCGCACGCGCACCTACATCAGCCCCAAGGATGGACCGCGGCTGGTCTGCGAGCTCTGCCGAGACCGCGCCCAGCGCCTAGGTTGGGTCGACCCAGCTGCTCCGGGGGCGAACGTGGGGAAATCCGAGCCCGAGCCGCGCGAGGAGCCGCGCACTCGTCTCGAGCGCGCCGTCGCTCGCTTCAACGCGAGCGAGGCTGCTCGCACCGTCGCCGGGCTGATGCGCAGCCTCGGCCGGCCGGAGGTCTCGGTCGGCGCCGCGGCGGGCTCGCCGAGCGAGGTGCGGATAACGATCGCCTGGGAGCTCTCCTGGTACCAGTGGGGAGTCGACCTCGGCGACGAGCTGCGGTCGGTCTTCTCGATCGACAAGGGGAGTGAGATCGATCAGCTGGACCGCTCCGCGCGCCAGTGGAATGCCAGCGCGGGGGAGGGGGGCCAGCTCGCGCTGGGTGCCGCCGCGTCGGGGCGCGAGCGCGATGGGGAGCCGGTTGGCTGAGCCGCCCAAGAGGTTCGTCGTCAACGTCGACGGGGGAGCGCGCGGGAACCCCGGGCCGGCGGCGATCGCGGCCGTCGTCCAGGGGCCCGACGGGGAGGTGCTCGAGGAGCGCGGCGAACGGATCGGCCGCGCCACCAACAACGTCGCCGAGTACAGGGCGCTGCTGCTGGGGATCGAGCGCGCGGCGGCGCTTGGCGCCAGCGAGGTCGAGCTGGTCGGTGACTCGGAGCTGATCGTGCGCCAGGTCAAGGGCGAGTACAAGGTCAAGGATGCGGGGCTGCGGGAGCTGCACGCGCAGGTCGAGGCAGCCCTGCGCGGCTTCGAGCGCTGGTCGATCCGCCACGTCCGCCGCGAGCGCAACGCCGAGGCCGATCGCCTCGTCAACGAGGCTCTCGATGGCTGAGCCGATCGATCCCGGCGTCGACATCGGCCACGTCCACCTCAAGGTCGCCGACCTCGAACGCTCGCTGGGCTTCTACTGCGGCGTCCTCGGCTTCGAGCTGCAGCAGCGCTTCGGCGAGGAAGCGGCCTTCGTCTCGGCCGGTGGCTACCACCACCACATCGGCCTCAACACCTGGCACTCGCGAGGCGGTTCTCCGCCGTCCCCCGGGACGACCGGGTTGTTCCACTTTGCGATTCGCTACCCCAGCCGGGCGGCGCTCGCCGACGCCCTGCGGCGCCTGACGCAGGCCGGTGTGACCCTCACAGGCGCCTCGGATCACGGTGTCAGCGAGGCTCTCTATTTCGACGATCCGGACGGCAATGGGATCGAGCTCTACTGGGACAGGCCGCGCGAGGCATGGCCGGAGCCCCAGCCCGGCCAGAAGGTCGAGATGTACACCCGCCCACTCGACCTGCATGGGCTTCTGGCCGAGCCGGAACCCTAAGAGCCGAGTATCGCTCCGACCAGGCTCGGTTTGAACGGCTCGGTGCCGCTGACGATCTGCACCCCCGTGAAGGCGCTGTTGGCCCGCATGTAGGCGAGCTCCTTGCCGAGGTCGCCTACACCGTTCGAGCCGGCGAGCGGCGCCAGCTGCAGGGTGCTGAGGACCCCGAACGCTTGCCCGGAGCCGTTCATGAAGCCGCTGCCGGAGTCGCCCGGCACGCCGGGCGTGAGCGTGACGACGTTGTGGCTCCACCCGTTGCCTTCGTTCTGGACGACGATCCCCTGCTTCGGGCTCAGCTTGGTGATACCGCCCCGCAGTTCCGAGTTGCCGTAGGAGTAGACGGTGGAGCCGAGGTTGCCGACGCTGCCGACGCCGGTTGGCCCGCCGAAGCCGGGCACCGAGGGGTTGACCTTGGCGACGTCGACCGGGTCGACCCGTATCAGGGCGAAGTCGTTGAAGGCGCAGGCGTCGGCGTCGCTCTCGCCTTTGGCCTGCATCGTCAGCCAGGAGTTGTAGACCAGGGTGCCGGGTTTGCTAGCTCCGCTGATCTGCACCGGAGTTCCGAGCGGCAGCGAGCCGCTGGTGCAGCCGTTCGTTTCGGTCTGTCCGCCGGTGCCGGAGCAGTGTGCGGCCTGGCCGAGGTAGACGCTCGAGGAGTCCTGGAAGACGAAGTTCGAGGTGCACTGAGCGCCTTCGGTGAAGACCTGGACGCCCGGATGGACGGTCGCCTGACCCGCGGGTGCCCACGCCGACGCGCCAGGGGGGAGGAGCGCCGTCGCGAGAAGCGCCGCGAACAACGAAACGAGGACTGCGTTCTTTCGCATTGCTGTGCCTCCCTGTTGTCTCGTGGCCGGGCGACCGTCCACCGGATCCTCAACAGCGTACTAAATATTAGGTAGATACCCCCAAAGCGCCCTGAATGAACTGACCCGGCAAGAGGAGCAGCCCGCATAGGGCTAGAATCACCTCTCCGTGCGGCTGTAGCTCAGCTGGCTAGAGCGTCTGCTTGCCATGCAGAAGGTCGTGGGTTCGAATCCCATCAGCCGCTTCTTCGCGAATTGCCTGCACGTGGGCGGGTTGGTTCGGCGCGGGACGCCGAAACCAAATGGAACCATCCCCGCATATCGCCTCCATTTTGGGCACTAGTTCCCAAAATGACGCCGATGCGCAGGGATTAGCGGCGATTTCGGCCGATTCCGCCTCGCTTTCGGCCGGCGGCGGAGCTACGGTCGCCGCGCGCCGTGCTTGCCGTCCTTTGCCGCTTCACGCACCTCATGCAACGCTGTGCGTGAAGAGACTGAAGCGCCCTCGTGCCCCAGGGCTTCGATGAGATGGAAGAGCTTGGTGTTTTTTGGAGGCTGGCTGAGCGTTGCTGCTTGAAAGAAGCGCTCAAACAGCGCGGCAGCATCCCGAACGAATCGCCACATCTCCTCGGCGTCATGCTCATCCTCGGCGAGCAGCCGGGCTTCTCCGCGGAGCTGCTGCAGCCGGCTGACCAAGTATTCCTCTCCGGTCATCCGGCCATGATGACGTGGTTTCCGGCCCTGGGCGCTTTCTCAGAATCGCCACTGAGGCGGCAAGGTCGCGCGAGTTATTCGATGGGTGGCCGGCGAGGTGTTCCCTCGAGCGATTTAGCCCGCCTAGATTCGCGTTAAGGCGTCCGGTCCTTCGTTGTTGCGGCGGATCGCGTCCTCACGGGCCTTCCTGATCCTCTCGAGATCGCTCGCGTACGAACGGCCGACACTTATCGAGTAGTCGATGCGATTACAGAGGCGGTGCGCCAGGATGGCGTTGTCCACGGTTTCCTTGCCGCCCTCTCTCTTGGAGAGCGGGAAGTGCTCGTGGGTAGGCATCCAGTCGCTCAACTCGGCGGTGACCGGCTCGAAGTAGCACGCGCCTCCAAGCTCCTCGGGGCAGAAGCATTCGGGCATCTTGCATGCGAGCTGCGTGATGTAACCCTGCTCGGCTGCCTTGATGAGGATTCTCTTCACGCCGAGCGCCTTCAACTTGGCTGCAGCCGCTCGGCCGCGTTCAGGATCCCGCTCAACCCTCGACATGTACCAACGTTATTTGCTCTGAGACCCCGCAGCGTTGGCTCGAGCGATATGGCTGCAGCCCGTGAGGCGGTCGTGCTCTGCGCATCGGAGAACCGCACCGTCTACGCGTTTCAGAACGGGCGCACGATTCTTTGGGAACACTGAGCCGTTCGGGTCCCGTGCTGCGGCTCTGCATATACGAACAACCGCCTATTCATCCCGAGGGCTTTTTCAAATGGAACCACCTCTTCGTGTTTCGGGCACTTCTGCGCCGAAGTTCCTAAATCGCTGCATATCGACGCATATCCGCGCGCATGGCCTGATCGCGACCGTCGGTCGCGCCTTACCGAAACCGCTGTAAGCAGCCATCTTTCACTGCACACCGGCCTCGAAGACCTGCCTAATTGCCATGCAGAAGGTCGTGGGTTCGAATCCCATCAGCCGCTTCTTCGCGAATCCCCTGCACAGGGGTGGGTCGGGATTGGTGCCGGGGCAGTTCGACCGGAAAGTATGTTTACGCAGTGCGACCTCTTCGGTATTCCATCAACGTCACTTTGGACGGATGCTGCGATCACCGTGCAATATCCCCGGACGAGGAGACCCATCGTCACGCGACGGAGGGTCTCGATCAGGCCGACGCTCTCCTCCTCGGCCGGGTGACCTACGAGTTGATGGAGTCCGCCTGGCGGCCGCCGGGACAGATGGAGGAGATGCCCGATTGGATGGCGCCTTTCGGCAGCACGATCGACGCGGCCAGGAAGTACGTCGTGTCGAGCACCCTCGACCGGGTCGATTGGAATGCGGAGCTCGTGCGTGGGGATCTCGGGGAGGCGGTTCAGGAGCTGAAGCAGGAGTCGGGCAAGGGACTGGCCGTGGGAGGCGTAACCCTCCCGCTGGCGTTGGCGGAGCTGGGGTTGATCGATGAGTACGAGTTCGTGGTGCACCCCAGGCTGGTGGGCCACGGGCCGACCTTGTTCGCGGGGCTATCGAAGTGTGTCGACCTGAGGCTCGTGAGCCGGCAGGAGTTCGCCTCAGGGGCGGTGGCGATGCGGTACGAGCCGCGGGTTACCTAGATGGCGCTTGCCCTGCCGGAATCGAACCTTCCTCGGGGCAAGCCACAGATTTATTGTCCCCGCCTATGCCACGAGAAACTGATTCCGCCACCGCCACATCCGTAGAGCCCCCCGACCTCGCCGCAGCTGCGTCTGCGGTCGAGGCCGCCGGCTCCGTTGTCGAAGACGCCTTCAAGCACCTCGCCGCCGGGGGTGATGTCGAGGCCGACCAGGTCGTCGCCTACGACCTCGCCCACGCCGCAGCGGCGGTCGAGAACGCTCGGGCCGTCCTCGACTACGGAGAGAGAGGAGACGAGGAGGCCCGCATCGCATGCGCCTTTGTCGCCGACGCTATCCATGACGTTGCCACCCGGCTCATGGGTCGCGAGCAGGAGTGGGGCGCCGAGCTGGGGGCTTTCGACTCCGCACTCGCCTTTGCACGCCCCTATCGCTCCCCGGAGTTCCTCTCGGAGCTCTGCGGGACCCAGGGGCCGCGCCACCTCGACGACGACTTCGTGATGGTGCAGGACACCTTCCGACGCTTTGCTGACGAGCGGATCCGTCCGGTTGCCGAGGAGATCCACCGCAACAACGAAGACATCCCCGAGGAGATCATCGAAGGGCTGTCCGAGATCGGGACGTTTGGCGTCTCCATTCCCGAGGAGTACGACGGCTTCGCGGCTGAAGGCGAGGGCGAGTATCTCTCGATGGTTGCCGCGACCGAGGAGCTCTCGCGCGGCTCTCTGGGCGTCGGCGGTTCGCTGATCACCCGCCCCGAGATCCTGGCGCGGGCACTTTTGGCAGGCGGCACCGAGGAGCAGAAGCGGGAGTGGCTTTCGCGCATGGCCAGCGGTGAGCTGATGGTCGCGATCGCCGTGACGGAGCCCGATTACGGGTCCGATGTCGCCTCGCTGAGGACCACGGCCACCCAGGACGGGGAGGGCTGGCGGATCAACGGCGTCAAGACCTGGTGCACCTTCGGTGCCAGGGCAGACGTGTTCATGCTGCTGGCGCGGACCGACCCGGATCGCTCAAAGAGCCACAAGGGACTTTCGCTCTTCATCGTCCCGAAGGAGCGCGGCGCCGGTCACGGCTTCGAGCTCAGCCAGGAAGAGGGCGGCAAGATGGAGGGTCGCGCAATCGACACGATCGGCTATCGCGGGATGCACTCCTACGAGGTTGCGTTCGACAACTGGTACGTCCCCGCGGAGAACCTGATCGGCGGCGAGGAGGGGCTCGGTCGCGGCTTCTACTTCCAGATGGCGGGCTTCGAGAATGGCCGCATCCAGACCGCGGCGCGCGCGGTGGGCGTGATGCAGGCTGCATACGAGGCCGCCTACGACTACGCGTCTGAGCGCAACGTCTTCGGCAAGCCGATCATCGAGTTCCAGCTCACCCGCGCGAAGCTGGCCCGGATGGCGGTGATCATCCAGGCCAGCCGCCAGTTCGCCTATCGCGTGGCCCGCCTGATGGCGCAGGGCGAGGGGGCGATGGAGGCCTCGATGGTCAAGGCCTACGTGTGCCGGGCTGCGGAGTGGGTGACCCGCGAGGCGATGCAGATCCATGGCGGCATGGGCTACGCCGAGGAGTTTCCGGTCAGTCGCTATTACGTGGATGCCCGGGTGCTGTCGATCTTCGAGGGCGCAGACGAGGTCCTTGCCCTCAAGGTCATCGCCCGGCGGCTTGCTCAGTGACGGCGCCAACCGCGCCGCCGGACGCGAGATCGCCCCGGCAACTCGCCCTTGGCTATTTTCGTCCTGCGGCGCTCGATATCTAAAACCCACGTTGATTCAAACCGGGCGCGCCAATTTCGGGCACTTCTGACCGGAAGTGCCCGAAACGCTGCATATCGGCGCCTATCCACGCATATTCATGTGGGTTCGAATCCCATCAGCCATCCGTCGCTTGGGCGCTTAGCCGTTCATTCGAAAGCGGTTCCGGTCGTCCAACCCCTGTGGAACGCTGACGGCATGTCGCGAGCCATGTCCGCCAAACGGACCCCGAGCCGCCACAAGGCGCGCGCTTGGTCGCGCGAGGGACCCTCCACGACGCTCAGGTTCGCGGTGGCATTCGGGTTGACCGCTGCCTACGTGGCATTCGCCGTCTGGACGTCATCTCCATGGCGGGCAGAGCTGCGTGATGCGATCGGTCCGGTGATGTCCTGGGTGATCCCGATCTTCCTCGCCTACGTCCCGGCCGTGCTCATCGGCTTCATGGTTTTCACGCTGATCACGCTGCGCTACCGCGTCCCATCGCTGGATCCACCCAGTGGCCCTTGGCCGGCGGGCGCGTGGCCTCCGGTGACTGTCGTGATCGCTGCCCGAGACGAGGAGTCGGCCATCGGGCCGACCCTGGAGCGGATTGCGGATCTCTCCTACGGTGGGCCGCTCACGGCGATCCTCGCCGACAACAACTCGACCGACCGCACCGCCGAGATCGCCGAGGAGACGGCGCGGCGCCGTGGCCTGGAGCTGTGGCGCACCTTCGAGTCGGAAGCGGGAAAGTGGCGGGCGCTGAACAGGGCGTTGGAGAGTGTCGAGGCTCCGATCGTAGTCACCGTCGACGCCGACACCCTTCTACACCCGGAGGCCTGAAATACCTGGTCAGCAGGTTGATGTGCGAACCCGGAGGGCAGCATGTCTGCGCCTGTGCGGGCGCCCTGGTGGTCCAGAGCCCCACGCGCAACCTACTGACCAGGATGCAGAGCTGGGACTACCGACTCGGAATCAATGGGGTCAAGCGAATGCAGTCGGCCTACGACAGCACCCTTGTCGCCCAGGGTGCCTTCTCCGCGTACTGGACGGACGACGTTCGCGCGGTGGGGGGCTGGCCGGACGCGATCGGCGAGGACATCGTCCTCACCTGGTCGATGATGAGATCCCGCGGGCTAGTCGAGTACGAGCCATGCGCGCTCGGCGCCACTGCCGCGCCAGAGCGCGTCTCCCAGCTCATGCGCCAACGATCGCGCTGGGCGCAGGGGATGCTGGAGGGCCTTCAGCGCAACCCACCCGCTCAGCAGCCCAGAGCCTTGGCCAGATTCGTCTCCGGGCTCGACTACCTCGTACCGCTCCTCGACTTCGGCTATGTCTTCTTTTGGATCCCGGGCGTCGTCCTCTTCATCGCCGGCTACCCACTCCTGTTCTCATGGTGGTCGATGCTGGTGCTGCCGATCACCCTCGTCATCTATGGGCTGCTGCGCAGGTGGCAGGAGCGGCACGTCTTTCGTCGCCTCGGGTTCCATCCTCGGCACGACGGCTTGGGTTTCCTCGGCTACCTGTTCGGCTATCGGGCGCTGGTCTCGCCGGCTGCCCTGCGCGGCTACACGGAATACCTGGCCGGGGCGCCACGACGTTGGAAATAGCGGACGGGCCAACGGGCAAGGGACCTGCGGGTGGGGTCAGGCAACCAAGCAAATGGGGCATTGCGGAATCAAACCGCCACCTCGGATTTCGGGCACTTCTCGCCGGAAGTGCCCGAATCGCTGCATATCGCCGCGTATTGCTGATCGGGGCTGCCCGCCGTGGCGCTGCGAAACCCCTGCAAGCTGCCGTATTCGCTGCCCGTGGCTCTCGGTGGCCCCTGTAGTTGCCATGCAGAAGGTCGTGGGTTCGAATCCCATCAGCCGCTTCGTGCAGTGAGTCCGGCCGTATGATCGGCGACCCAGTCGAGTCGAGGAGGGCGGGACGGTGGAGCAACTGCGGGGCAGGACGGCGCTGGTCACGGGGGCGTCGGGAGGGATCGGGCGGCAGATAGCCCGCCGTCTCGCCGACGAGGGGGTGAACGTCGTCGTCAGTGGCAGGCGCGAGGACGTGCTGGCCGACGTCGTCACGGAGCTGCGCGGGCGTGGGGTGGAGTCCGAGGCGGTTCCCGCCGATCTCTGCGACTTGAGCCAGGTCGACCCGTTGATAGAGCGCAGCGAAGCGGTCTTCGGCGGGCTCGATGTCCTGGTCAACAACGCGGGCGTCGAGACCGTTGGGGCCTTCACCGCCTATAGCCGCGAGCAGTTGACCTCGATGGTCGACGTCAACCTCACCGCCCCGATGCTGCTGACCCACCGCGTGGTGCCGGCGATGCTCGCGCGAGGCCGCGGACACGTCGTCTTCATCTCCTCGCTGGGAGGCAAGATCGGGCCCGCCTACAACGAGCCCTACGGGGCGACGAAGGCTGGCCTGATCGGTCTCAATCAGGCGCTGCGGGCCGAGTACCGCCATGCACCGATCGGCTTCTCCGTTATCTGTCCCGGCTTCACAACCGGCGACGGCATGTACCAGCGGATGGTGGACGAAGGCGTCAGCTCCAACCGCCTGATCGGCGAGACGACGACCGAGAAGGTCGCCGGCCGGGTTGTCGATGCGATCCGCCGCGACCGGCCCGAACTGATCGAGAGCGGCTCCCCGATTCGGCCGATGCTTGCCATCGGTCAGCTCTCGCCGCGCTTCGCCGAGTGGCTGACGGAGCGCTCGGGTGGAACTGCGATCTTCCGCCGCGCGGCCGCCTCACGCGGCCGCCTCGCCGGAGAAACACCGACCATGGAGGAATGACATGGCCGTACTTGCGCCAGCATTCGACGAGACCCAGCAGGCGACGCTCACGGCGTTGTGCGAGACCTTCGTGCCACCGGTGGAGGCAGAGGGGGGCGACTCCGTCGAGCAGGCGTTCATGGGGCGCTCGGCGGCCGACCTCGACGTACCGGCGCAGGTCGAGGCGATGCTCTCCGACGCGCTGCTGCCCGAGGAGCTCGCGGGCGTGGCCGGCCTGCTCGACGCGCTCTCCGCGCAGGGCTTCTCGGCGTTGCCAATCGAGGTCCGGACCCAGGTGATCCACGGCTTCCGCGACGCCGATCCTCAGGCCAAGCAAGGCCTCGACCAGCTGCGGGCGCTCACCTTCCTCTTCTTCTACGCGCTTCCGGACGAGCAGGGGCGGAACCCAAACTGGGAGGCGATCGGGTATCCCGGCCCGATCAGCCCGCCCCCCGATGCCGCGGCCGCGCCCAAGACGATCGCGGTCGAGGAGGTCAGCGGCGAGAGCGCCACGCTGACGGTCGATGCGTGCGTCGTCGGCTCGGGCGCCGGCGGTTCGGTGATCGCAGCCAAGCTCGCCGCCGCCGGCAGGAGGGTGCTCGTACTCGAGATGGGCGCCTATCGCAACGAGCAGGACTTCAAGCAGCTCGAGCTGCCCGGCTACCTCGAGCTCTACTACGGGGCCGGCTTGGCCGCATCGGAGAGCGGCTCGATCGGGCTCCTCGCCGGTCAGACGCTTGGCGGCGGCACAGTCGTCAACTACATGAACTGCATCCCGACGCCGGAGCGCATCGTCGCCGAGTGGTCCGATCACGGTGTGGCCGGGCTCGACGACGATGATGCCTACCGCCGCGAGCACATCGGAGCCGTCATGGAGCGGATCAACGCCAACACCGAGGCGACGACCCAGAACGGTACTCACACGCGGCTTATGGCCGGGCTCGACGCCCTCGGCCACGAGCACCGGCCGATCGTGCGGAACGTTGCGCTGGACGACAATCCGGAGAACTGCGGTTACTGCCCGATGGGCTGCCAGCAGGGCTGTAAGCGCTCGGCGATGAAGACGTGGCTCCAGGACGCCTCCGACAGCGGAGCCAAGGCGCTTGTCGGCGCTCGCGCCGAGCGGATCCTGGTCGAGGGCGGGCGGGCCAGCGGCGTCGAGGCTACCGTGACCCACGCCGACGGCTCGACCACAGCCGTAACCGTGGAGGCCCCGACGGTGGTGGTGGCATGCGGTGCGATCGAGTCGCCGGCGCTGCTGCTGCGCTCGGGGATCGGCGGGCCCGCGGTCGGCAAGAACCTGCGCCTGCATCCGGCGTTCGTCGTCGTCGGCACCTACGACGACCCGGTCGAAGGCTGGCAGGGCCAGATCCAGTCGCTCGTCTCCGATGCCTATGCCGATCTCGAGGACGGCTGCGGCTTCTTGATCGAGGCGACGGGAATGTTCCCTGGCCTGATCGGAGCGAGCTATCCGTGGGAGAGCGGCGCCGAGCACAAGCGCTTGATGCAGAAGATGCGCTGGCAGGCGCCGTTCGTGAGCGTTGCCAGGGACCACGGCTCGGGCGAGGTGGTGCTCGACGACCACGGGCGTGCGCTGGTGCGTTGGGGGTTCGACGACCCGGTCGACCGCCGCCTCGCCCAGCGCGCCAACGTCGAGCTCTGCCGGATCCAGCACGCGGCCGGGGCGGCGGAGGTCTTCACCCTGCATCGGCGCGAGCTGCGCTGGAGGCAGGGCGACGATTTCGAGGCCTTCCTCGGTGCGGTCGAGTCCGCCTCCTACGAGCCCAATGACATCGCCTGCCTCAGCGCCCACCAGATGGGCTCCTGCCGGATGGGCTCCGATCCCCATGCATCGGTTGCCGACGGCCGCGGCGAGCTCCACGACGTCAAAGGCGTCTGGGTCGGCGACGGCTCGGCCTTCCCAACCGCCCCCGGCGTCAACCCGATGGTCTCGATCATGTCGCTCGCCCACCGGACGGTTGAGCAGATGCTGGCGTAGTGCCATGAGTGGTGTGGTTTGACACTCGGTGCTCAAGCCCTTGACCGAGCATGAGCGCTACGACCTAGCTCTCGATCTTGGCTCGCGAATTCTTCGAGTTCAGTGCAAGTGGGCTACCCACAATGGCGACGTCGTTCAAATCCACGTGGGACGATCGCGGACGGGGATACATCAGGAGCACGTATCGCGCGGACGAGATAGATGCTCTCGGAGCCTATTGTGGGACGCTGGATCGCTGCTACCTCCTGCCCGTTGCGATGGTTGCCGGTAAACATGCCCTGAATCTGCGAACGTCGGCGGCGCGGAACAATCAGAGGGTGGCGATAAACTTCGCGGCCGACTACGAGCTAGGGGCTGTAGCTCAGCTGGCAGAGCGCCGGTATGGCATACCGGAGGCCGAGGGTTCGAGTCCCTCCAGCTCCACTCTCAACTCAGGCAAGGCGACAGCGCTCCGCTTTCCCTGCAAGGACGGCTTTTCCGATCTCGATGAAGCCGTTGGCATGGACCAGTTCTACGCCAAGCTCGCCCAATATGTACGGCGAGCCGAGGCCGGCGACGACACGCTTGTAACCCGCTGGGGCAAACCGGTCGCACGGCTCGGCCCCGCGACGCTCAAATAGTCCCCCTCGCCTGCCGATGACCTAGCGATGAACGTCGCCAACCAGCACGTCTTCTCGCACGGGATGCAGGATACGCGCGAAACGCTGGAGACCTGGAATGGGCGGCGTTGGGCCGTCCTGTGGGGTTGGACGGCGCTGAGCCTGGTGATCACGCTAGCGCTGCTGGGGGCCGTCTGGGTCGTCGCCGGCATGCTCACGCCGGACATCACACGGATCCACCTTCCGGGGTTGACCGAACCCTCTGAGCCTGGTGACCTGCTGCCGATCCTTTGGCGCAACTCGCTGGTCCTCGCGTTGCACGGGACCGCCTGCATCGCCGGCTTCATCGCCGGCGCTTCGATGCCGATCGCGGCCGCCCAGCGCACCGGCTTCTCGCGCTGGGTCCACGTCAAGGCCGGAGAGCTTGCGATTCTCTTCGTCTGCGCGGTGACTCTCTTCTCGCTCAGCACGCAGGCGCTCTACCTCGGCTTCCAGGGCTCGACGATCGCCTTCCAGCTGGAGATCTCGGTGCCCACGCTGCTGCTCAGCGTCTTGCCTCACGCGCTCCTCGAGCTAACCGCGCTCTTCCTGCCGCTTGCCGCCTGGCTGATCGCCAGCCGTCGCGGAGAGTGGAACCAACTCCTCGCCGCCACCCTGGTCACGGTCCTGATCGCCATCCCGGCCATCCTCGTCGCGGCCGCGATCGAGGTCTACGTCTGGCCCCACATCCTTCAGGCCCTCTCCCCGGTGATCTGAGTCCCGCCACGCTCCAGCGGTCGTCATAGGATCGCCGGCATGGTCGATCGTCGCGGACGCGTCCGCCTCGTGCATTGGAGTGAGGACGAGGTACCCGAGCGCGCTCACCGGCTGGAAGAGGCCGGCTTCGGGGTCGACGGCACGGTCCCCGGGACCAGCATCGGGGTCAAGCAGCTGCGCGAAGACCCTCCGATCGCTTTCGTCATCGACCTCGGGCGTCTGCCGTCGCATGGCCGCGAGGTTGCCTGCGCGGTGCGCGAGTCGAAGGCGCTGCGCACAATCCCGATCGTCTTCGTCGACGGCGCCGAGGAGAAGGTCGACGCCGTCCGATCAAAGCTCCCCGACGCCACCTACACCGTGTGGGAGGACATTGGCGCCGACCTGCGCGACGCGATCGCCAACCCACCCACCGATCCCGTCGTCCCGGACTCCGACCCTGGCCCACGCTCTGGCAGACCGCTGGCAGAGAAGCTCGGCATCAAGTCCGGATCAACAATCGCTCTCCTAGACTCACCCAACGAGATCGAGCAAACGCTGGCACCCCTCCCCGACGGCGTGAAGCTCCGCCCCAAGCAACCGTGGCGCCCGCGAGATGACGATCTGGGTCGTCACCACCCGCACCGCGCTAGAGCGCCGCTTCGAAGCTGTCGCAAAAGCCGTCGGCGAGGGCACCCTCTGGGTGGCCTGGCCCAAGCGCTCCTCTCGCATCGAATCTGATCTGACCGAGGACGTCGTCCGCGACGTGGCTCTCGCCACCGGCCTGGTCGACACCAAGGTCTGCGCCATCGACAACACCTGGTCCGGCCTGCGCCTGACGACGCGTCGCTCATAGGGCAAGCGCTGGAGGACCGACCCCTCATAAGATCGCTGCCTCATGCCTGGTTACGAGCCGAAATCGATTGAGCGCAAGTGGCAGCAGGCCTGGGCCGAGGAGAAGACCTGGGAGGTTGCCAACCCCGGACAGCCCGGATATGAGGACTCGAAGCCGAAGTCCTACGTGCTCGAGATGCTGCCCTACCCTTCGGGCGAACCGCATGTCGGCCACCTGAAGACCTATGCGGTCGGCGACGCGATCGCCCACTTCCGCCGCCGCCACGGCTTCGAGGTGATCCACCCGATGGGCTACGACTCCTTCGGCCTGCCGGCAGAGAACAACGCGATCAAGACGGGCGAGCCGCCGCGCCAGGCGACCGAGCGCTCGATCGACTCCTTCCGCCACCAGTTCCGCGAGTGGGGCATCTCGATCGACTGGTCGCGCGAACTGGCGACGCACACGCCCGAGTACTACCGCTGGACCCAGTGGATCTTCCTGCGCCTCTTCGAGCGTGGGCTCGCCTACCGCGCCGAGGCCCCGGTGCAGTGGTGTCCCAAGGACGCCACGGTGCTCGCCAATGAGCAGGTCGTCGACGGTCGCTGCGAGCGCTGCGGCACGCCCGTGGTGCAGCGCAAGCTCGAGCAGTGGTTCTTCAGGATCACCGAGTACGCCGAGCGGCTGCTCGCCGACTTCGAGCTGCTCGAGTCATGGCCCGAGCACGTGATCACGATGCAGCGCAACTGGATCGGCCGCTCCGAGGGCGCCGAGGTGACCTTCCGCTGCGAGGAGCTCGACCTCGAGTTCCCCGTCTTCACCACCCGGCCCGACACGCTCTTCGGCGCCACCTTCTTCGTTCTTGCGCCCGAGCACCCGGAGCTGGAGCGGCTCGTCGCCGGCACGCCGGCCGAGGCGGAGGTGCGGGAGTACGTCGACCGGGCGGCGCGCGAGTCGGCCGAGGAGCGCGGTGCCGAGGATCGCGAGAAGACCGGCGTGCCGCTGGGGCGAAGCGTCGTCAACCCCGTCAACGGCGAGGAGATCCCGATGTTCGTCGCCGACTACGTGCTGATGGAGTACGGCACCGGGGCGATCATGGCGGTGCCCGCCCACGACGAGCGCGACTACGAGTTCGCCAAGGCATTCGACCTGCCAGTTCGGCGCGTGATCGAGGGCGAGGATCCCGAGACCGCCCGTGACGAGCAGGGCCTTCCCTACCGGGGCGACGGCCCGATGACGGGCTCGGGCCGCTTCGACGGCAAGGGCAATCGTGAGGCCTACGGGGAGATCGTCGCCTGGCTCGCCGAGGAGGGCCGCGGCCGCTCGGCCGTCAACTACCGCTTGCGCGACTGGCTGGTCTCGCGCCAGCGCTACTGGGGCGCCCCGATCCCCGTCGTCTACTGCGAGCAGTGCGGCATCGTGCCCGTCCCCGACGACCAGCTCCCGGTCGAACTCCCCGAGGTCGATGACTACGCCCCGCAGGGCAAAAGCCCGCTCGCCGCGGCGGAGGAGTGGCTCGCCACGGAGTGCCCCCGCTGCGGAGGCGCGGCCCGCAGGGAGACCGACACGATGGACACCTTCGTCGATTCCTCCTGGTACTTCATCCGCTACCTGGACCCGCGCAACGAGGCCGCTGCATGGGACGGCGCCGCCGCCGAGCACTGGTTGCCCGTCGACCAATACATCGGCGGCGTCGAGCACGCGATTCTGCACCTGATGTACGCCCGCTTCTTCACCAAGGCGCTGGCGGACGCCGGCCACCTCGACGTCCAAGAGCCCTTCGTAAACCTCTTTGCACAGGGCATGATCACCCGCGACGGGGCGAAGATGTCGAAGTCGCGCGGCAACACGGTCAGCCCCGCCGAGTACGTCGAGCGCTACGGCGCCGACACCGCTCGCACCTACATCTGCTTCATGGGGCCGCCCGAGCGCGACGCCGACTGGGCCGACGAGGGGGTGGAGGGCGTGAACCGCTTTCTATCGCGGCTCTGGCGCCTCTGCGAGGAGGTCGAGGGGAGGGAGAGCGGCGAGCTCGACCCGAGCTCGGCCGGCGACGACGCCCGCGCCCTCCTGGCCAAGGCCCACTGGGCGATCGACAAGGTGACCCGCGATTTCCAGCGGGGCTTCCAGTTCAACACCGCGATCGCGGCGGTGATGGAGCTGATCAACGACGCTTACCGCCTCAAGGACGGCCTCTACGCCGACCCAGCCGGTACCGCGGCGGTCCGCTTCGCCGCCGCCACTGCCGCCTCCCTCGTGTTCCCCTTCGCGCCGCACCTCGGCGCCGAGGTCTGGGAGCGGCTGAACGGCGGACGGGTCTGGGAGCAGCCCTGGCCCGAAGCGGACCCCGAGCTGCTCGCCAGCGAGACGGTCACGCTCGTGATTCAGGTCAACGGCAAGCTGCGTGACCGGATCGAGGCTGATGCCGAGGCGTCGCGCGAGGAGCTGCTGCGGCTCGCGCGTGAAAGCGAGAAGGTGACCCGCTTCCTCGACGGAAAGGACGTCGTCAAGGAGATCGTCGTGCCCGGAAAGCTGGTCAACCTGGTCGTTCGCTGAGCGATCACGGTTCCGGTCGATTTATCTGGTACAAAGCGCGCGTGCTGGTCAGACGGTTCTCAGAGGCCCCGGTCGAGGAGTGGCACCGGTTGCGAACTCGCGTACTCATGGACGCCGGCGAGATGGGGTCGCGCAATCTCTCCGTGACCTGGATCGAGCTGCCGCCCGGTGCCGAGCAGACGCTGCGTTCGCACGAGGAGGCCGAGCAGGCCTACGTCGTGGTGCGGGGCGCGGGCACGATGTCGGTCGCGGGCGACACGCAGCGCGTCGCCGAGGGCGACCTGATCATGGTGCCGCCGGCGACCGAGCACGCCGTCGCCAACGACGGCGAGGCCGAGCTCTGCTGCCTCTCAGTGCAGTCGCCGCCCGTCGCGGCCGCCGAGCTGTACAGCGATCAACTCGCTGAGGTTGCGGGTTACGACGACGAGGATTTGTAACGCAATCGCTTGATTCTGCGCACCACGCGCGCGCCGTCGTCGGTGAGGGTTCGCGTGGATGCCCGAGCTGAGCAGGTCCCAAATTGTGGTCTACGGCGCGGTTGCCGTCGTGCTGCTCCTCCTTGGCGCCCGAGCCATTCGCGCTGAGGAGGGCGGCGAGTCCAGCGCGTCGTTCTCGCCGGGCGGCGGCCGGGAATTCAGCTTGGAAACGGGCGGCTCTGGGGGCGATGTGGTCGTCGACGTCACCGGCGCGGTCGCGCGGCCCGGCGTCTACCGCCTGCCCACCGGAGCTAGGGTGATCGATGCGGTGCGCCGGGCCGGGGGTGCGAGCAAGGGGGCACTGCTGGAAGCGATCAACCGCGCCGCGCGCCTCGCCGACGGCCAGCAGGTGGTCGTGCCGAAGCGGGGACCGGGAGGCACTCCGCTGTCGGCGACGGGCATGGCGGGCGACGAAGGTCCGATCAGCCTCGGCACCGCCACCGTCGAGCAGCTGGACACGATCGAGGGGATCGGCCCGGTCACCGCCGGGAAGATCGTCGAATACCGCGACCAGCACGGCGGACTGGCCTCCGTCGACCAGCTCGATCAGGTCAGCGGGATCGGCCCGGCGACGATGGAGTCGCTGCGCTCCCGCCTGCAGCCCTGACGTCACCATGCGTACGGGGCAGCCGCCGTCACTCGTCGTCCTTGGCATCGCAGCCGTCGTTGCCCTGGCGCTTGTCCACCGTGGGGAGATTCGCGACCGGGCCGAGATGGCTCTTGGGGCGAGCATGCCCGCCCGGGAGGCGGCCCTCGCCCGTGGCTTCGTCCTTGGCGACGACGACGGCATCGACCGGGACACGGTCGAGGCCTTTCGCCGCTCGGGGCTGAGTCACCTGCTCGCCGTCTCCGGCCAGAACGTGGCCCTGCTCGGGCTCCTGGCGATGCCACTCCTGGCCGCGCTCGGCGTTCCGCTGCGCACGAGGCTCGTCTGGATCATCGCCGCGATCGCCGTCTACGTCCCCTTGGCGGGGGGCGGGCCGTCGATCGTGCGAGCTGGCGTGATGGGCGCTCTCAGCCTGCTCGCGACGCTCGCCGGCAGGCGCGCCTCGCGGCTCTATGGCCTCGGGGTCGCGGCGATCGTGACGCTCGCGATCGATCCGCGCATCGGCGGCGACGTGGGCTGGCAGCTCAGCTTCGCCGCTGTGCTGGGCATCCTCGCGCTTGCTCCACCACTGCGATCGGCGATATCGGGGCGGTTGGGCCGCGGCGGTTGGCACGACGCCGTATCCGACGGAATCGCGATGACCGCCGCCGCGACCGTGGCCACGGCGCCTCTGATTGCCTTTCACTTCGGCACCCTCTCGACCACGACGCTCATCGCCAACCTGCTCGCCCTGCCGGCGGTGGCGCCGGCGATGTGGCTCGGGATGCTCGTCGCGGCTCTCGGCCAGATCCCGGGCTTCCCGGTTGCGGCGGTCAACGCGATCACGGCACCCCTGTTTGCCTATATCGCCCAGGTGGCGTCCTGGTGCGGCGAGCCGAGCTGGGCCTACGTGCACCCTCGCCTCGGCACGAGGGGCCTGCTCGCTTCCTACCTGGTGCTCCTCGCAGCGGCGATCGCCGTGCCGCCTCTCCTGCGGGCTCGCCGTCTCAGAGCCCGTCGCCGCCGGGCTATAGCCGGCAAGCCGGTGACCCGCCATGCCGGCATGTGGGCGTGGAGGACGTGGCGCGTCGGCGGATCCCTCTGCGCCGCCGTCGCGTTGGCCCTGACGTTCGCTTGGAAGGGCGGCGCCACCAGCGCGGCGGAGCCGGTGCGGGGACTTCGGGTCTCGGTACTCGACGTCGGCCAGGGGGACGCGATCCTGCTGCAGCCCGCCGGCGCCCCCGCCGTCCTCGTCGACGGAGGCCCTCCCGGCGATGGGCTCGCCGCGAAGCTCCGCGCCGCCGGCGTCTCGCGACTCGCGGCCGCGGTCGTCACCCATGAACAGTCCGACCATGCGGGTGGAATCGAGGAGCTGCTCGGCCATTTCTCGGTCGCTCGGCTCGCCTACGCACGTCTCAGTCGCCGCCTCCGCGGGGCGGCGAGACGGGCCGGAGCCGCTCCGGTCCGAGTCGCCGCGGGCGACTCGATCCGCTCGGGCCGGTTGCGCCTGGAAGTGCTCTGGCCACCTCGGGAGCTGCTTGCCGCACCCCTCGCCGGTGCCGACCCGAACGCGCAGGCGCTCGTCCTCCGCGCCCGCTGGCGGGATTTCACGATGCTGCTCACCGCCGACGCGGAGGCCGAGGTGGTGCCGATCGACCCCGGACCCATCGACGTGCTCAAGGTCGCCCACCACGGCAGCGAGGATGCCGGTCTCGATGCTCTGCTCGGTCGCACCTCGCCAAGTCTCGCCGTGATCTCGGTTGGCGCCGAGAACCCGTTCGGCCATCCGGCTCCGGCGACCTTGGCGGCCCTCGGCGGCCATCGGATTCCTGTCATACGCACCGACGAGGACGGTGAGCTGACTCTCGATGTACGCCCAGAGGGAATTGCGGCGCACGCTGACGGCTAGCGCTACCCTCAACGAATGACCGAAGGAAAATTGGGGTTTTGTCGGAACAGCCCTTTTGACTGGCTGCTTGGCTGCCGATGGGCGTAGAGGTGCTCTCCAAGCTTCGACAGGCGCTTACACAGCATGTTTCTGGGTCCAGCCTCGCCGGCGATGGAATGCTGGTCAGGATCCGCACCACCTCGATCGCGCTGCTCGGGATCGTCACCGCGATCGGGCTGGGCCTGGTGGTCTTCATCTCTCAGCAGGGGTGGCCTGAGGTCTTCAGCGGCCCCATACCGGCCGCCCCGCAGTCCGCGGTGGTGCACAACGACACCATCGAGGCCTCGCCGGCTGGCTCTGGCGTCTCAACCGCCGGCTCGCAGCGCGCCGGCGACCCAAGCTCGTCCTCCTCGTCCAGGGGGTCATCGCGAGGCGGTGCCGATTCGGGACTTGCCGGATCGCGCCAGGTAGGGGACGTGAGCCCAGCCGCCGATGCCGCGCCAGGCGCGTCGCAGCCCGCGCCATCGCCGTCTCCCGCACCACCCGCCGAACCCGCCCCCGTCCCCGTTGCGGCGCCGGCCCCCGCGCCGGTCCCGACGGCGCCCCCGAGCGGTACCGCCACTGGCGGCGGCGCGCAATCGGCTGGCTCGGGCTCGGGAGGCGCCGCGGAAGGCAAGGAGAAGGGGGAGAAGTGGAACAGCGGGCACTCCCGCGGTACCTCACCAGCCCCCTCCGGCGGTCAGGTCTCGAAGGGGGGAAGCCGCTCCCAGTCGCCCTCGCGTTCGCAGGCACCGCAGCAGAAGGAAGCAGCGCCTCCAGCACCCGAATACCAGGCCCCACCCCCGCCTCCGCCACCCCCGCCGAGCGAAGCAGCCGGTGAAGGCAGTGGCTCGAGCGGGTCCAAGGGCACCGTCAAGACAGGCCGGATACGTCAATAGACTCGGCCGCCGATGGCCGAGTCCCTGGCTGCTCTCTACCTGATCGCCGGCACCGACCAGGCGAAGATCGACGCCACGCGCGCTCGCCTCCGCGCTCGCGCGGAAGCGGACGGAGGCGCGGCGGCGCTCGAGGTCTTCGAGCCGAGCGAGGGCAGGGGCGGCCCCGACCACGAGGCGCTGCTCGCTTCGGTCCCGGCGATGTCGCTCACCGAGTCGCGGCGCTACCTCCTCGCCGACGGGATTGAGCGCTGGCGGGACGCGCAGGTCGAGGCGGTTTGCGGGGCGCTCGGATCGCTTCCGCCCGAGCTGACCCTGGTCCTGATCGCACGGGCGAAGGCGCCGGCCAAGCTGGCGAAGGCGGTGAAGTCGGCAGGGGGGAGACGCACGAGTTCGAGGCGCCGAAGGCTCGTGAGCTCCCTCGCCTCCTCGTCGGTGACGCCAAGCGGCTCGGCTTCACGCTGGACGTGGCCGCTGCCCGTCTCCTCGTCGACCGCATGGGAACGAGCTCCGTGCGCCTGAGAAACGAGCTGGAGCGGTTGGTGCTGTGGGCGGGAGAGGGAGGGGAGGTGAGCGTCGCCGACCTCGAAGCGATGGTCTCCGATACATCCGAGGCGGCGGTCTGGGCGCTCTCCGATGCCCTGCTCGAGCGCGACCCCGGTCGCGCGGCGTCGATTGCCGAGCGCCTCCTCTCGCAGGGAGAGAACGTGACCGGCCTGATCTACGGCCTGGCCTCGCGGCTGCGCAAGGCTTGCGTCGCCGCAGCTCAGATAGAGGAGGGCGTGCCGCCGAAGCAGGTCGAGTCCAGCCTCGGCATGCACCCATACGCCGCCAAGCAGCTCGTTGCTCGCGTTGGCAAGACGAACGCGGAGGACCTGCGCAAGGCGACGACGGCGCTGGCCGACCTCGAGGTCTGGTGCCGCGGTGGCGCCGACTACGGCGACGAGCTGGCGCTCACGCTGGCCCTCCGCCGCGCGGCGGGGGCGGCGGTCTAGCTCTTCGCGGTCGCGGAGCCGGCGAGTCTTGCCGCTCTCGACTTCTTGCGGGCGCCCGTGTTTTTGTGCAGGGCGCCCTTCTGCACGGCCTTGTCGATCTTCGAGACGAGGGCGCGGTGCTCAGTCGCGACCTTGGCCGCGTCGCCGTCCCCCACCGCGCTCTCGAGCCGCCGGAAGTAGGTCTTCACGGTGCTGGTGAGGAGGCGGTTCTCGGTTCGCTCCCGCTCGCTGCGTAGGATCCGCTTCTTCTGTGAGGCAATGTTGGCCATGAGTCGTGTGCCTGAACGGGCGTCGAGCCCGCTCTGGGCGGCCGCCGACTATAGCGACTGAGACCGAGCTTGGAGACTCCCGAGGCACCCGACAGGCCGGACCGCGAGGGCGAGACGATCGCCGAGGAGGCCGCTGTACGCGCCGCCGAGGCATTCGAGCCGGGAGAGGAAGGCGGCGATCCCTCGCCCGGTCGGCAGGCGGGGCGCATCGCCCGCTCGACTGCGTTCTTCTCGGTTGCCACGGCGGCCTCGCGCGTCGCCGGCCTCGGGCGCGAGATCGTCGCTGCCTCCTACTACGGGGTGAGCGGGCCGATGTCCGCCTTCACGATCGCCTTCCAGGTGCCCAACCTGATTCGCGCTCTCTTCGCCGACGCGGCGCTGCAGCCGGCCTTCGTGCCGATCTTCACCGAGCAGCTGGAGCGCAAGAACTACCGCGAGGCCTTCCGCCTCGCCTCGACCCTCCTCCTCCTCGTCACCCTCGTCCTCGGCGCGATCACGGCGCTCTTCGTCCTCCTGGCACCGGTGGTGATGCCACTCTTTGCCCCCGGCTTCGAGGGCGAGATCCTCGACCTCACCGTCACCCTCTCCCAGGTCCTCTTCCCGATCCTGATCCTGCTCGGGATGAGCGGCGTCGTGGTCGGAATCCTCAACAGCTACGACCGCTTCGGCGCCTTCGCGATCTCGCCGCTGTTCTGGAACCTGACGATCATCGCGGTGGTGGTCGTCCTCGCTCCGGCCTTCGAGGGGCAGGACCGGATCTATGCCTACGCGATCGGCATCCTCGTCGGCACCCTGGTTCAGCTTCTGATCCCAGTCTTCGACCTGCGCAACACGCCGTTCAAGTTCGAGTGGAGCTTCGCGTGGCGCAACCGCGACGTGCGCCGGGTGCTGCTGCTGATGCTGCCGGTGACGATCAGCCTCGGGCTGATCAACTTCAACCTGCTGATCAACAGCCTCTTCGGCAGCCTCGTCAGCGACCAGGCGCCGGCGGCGATCGACAAGGCGTTTCGCATCTACCAGCTGCCCCAGGGAATCTTCTCGGTCGCGATCGCCACCGTGCTCTTCCCGACCCTGGCCCGCTTCGCCGCCCGCGGCGAGCACGAGGACCTGCGGGCAACGATGGCGAACGGGATGCGCCAGATCCTCTTCGTGCTCGTGCCGGCGGCGGCGGCGGTCCTCGTCCTCTCCGAGCCGATGATCCGGCTCGTCTACCAGCGCGGCGAGTTCACGCCCGAGCAGACGACGCTGGTCGCGACCGCCCTCTTCTGGTTCGCCTTCTCGCTTCCTACTAACGGGCTCTTCCTCCTCCTCACGCGCACCTTCTTCAGCCTCCAGCGCCCCTGGTTGCCGACCGCGATCGCCGCCGGCAACCTCGCAGTGACCGCTCTCGCCGCGCTCGGCCTCTACCACCTCGGGGTCGGCGGCATCGTCGCCGCGACCGCGATCGCGACCGGCGCCAGCGTGGTCGCCCAGGCGGCGATCCTGCGGCGCCTGCTCGACGGCCTGGAGCTGGGGCGCCTGCTCGACGCGAGCATCCGCATCACGTTGGCCGCCGCCGCGCTCGCCGCTGTCTCCTTCGGCGTCTGGGACCTGCTCGACGGTGTGCTCGGTCGGGGCCTCCTCGGCCAGATCGTGTCCCTTGGCGTGGCACTCGGTCTGGGTGGGCTCGTCTATTTGGGTGCGGCCCGCCTGCTCCGAATTCAGGAGCTCGACCAGATCCTGCGGCTGCTGCGCAGGCGCTGATGCTGGGGGTAGGGCGCTACCTGCTGGGCGTCGGCGAGATCGTCCTGCTCGTCGGCTTTGCATGGCTGGGAGCGGTCACGCTGCGCCGACGGTTGCTGCGCGGATTCGAGGGAGCTCCAGCTCACCTCGCTACGGCGGTCATCGCGCTGGCGGTTCTGCTTTGGGCGGCCGTGCTGCTCGGCAGCTTAGGTCTGTTCGAGCCGCTGCCTTATCTGGTGGTTGTTGTCAGCCTGGGTTTCGTGCTCCAGCTGGGTGTGGGGGGAGGGTTGGGGTGTCCCTCCGTCTTGCTGGGTTTTTCGCCTAGAGAGTCTGTGGCTGTCCGCGAGCGGGATTGGGGCGAAAAAGAGGACGCCGCTGCGCCGGAGGGACACCCCAACCCTCCCTCGCTGGCGAGCTTTGTTGCTCTGGCGATCGCGGTGCTGGCGGTTGTCAAGTTCGGGCTGGAGCTGGAGCCAAAGCTGTCGACTGGGATGACCGGGTTTGACTCGACTTGGTACCACGGGCCGTTCGCGGCGGGGTTTTTCCAGAGCGGCGATACGTGGGGGCTGCACTTCATTGCGCCACAGTTTCTGGCCTGGTTCTACCCGGGGAATTCGGAGGTGTTCCACGCGGCGGGGATGCTGGCTTTCGGCCGCGATGTTTTGTCGCCGCTGCTGAACCTCGGTTGGTTCGTGGGCTGCCTGGTGGCTGCCTGGTGCATCGGGCGGCCGTATCGGGTCGCGCCGTACTCGTTGGCGTTGGCTGCCATCGTGCTGAGCGTCCCGGCGTTGAGCGATCAAGCTGGTGAGGCGCGGAACGACATCGTTGGGATCTTCTTCCTACTCGCTGCCGTTGCGGTGGCTCTCAACGCATGGGCCAGCAGAGGGGATGGTCGGCGCCTGGGGCTTGGCGCCGTGGCTGTCGTTGGGCTTGCCGCCGGTCTGGCCGCCGGCACGAAGCTGAACTTCCTTCTGCCCTGCGGTGTCCTCGTGGTGGGCTTGGCGGTGATTGCGGTCCGCGGTCGTCGCTGGCGCACGCTCGGGGTGGCAACCGCGACGGCGCTCGCCGGCGGTGGCTACTGGTATCTGCGCAACCTTGCCCACGCAGGCAACCCGTTGCCCTGGGTCAAGGATGTCGGGCCGATCACGTTGCCTGGCCCGGAGCAAGCCCTGGGAGGCCGCGAAGGGCACAGCGTCCTTGGCTATCTCACGGACGGCTCGGTCTGGTCGGACTGGTTCCTGCCCGGCCTGCACCAGGGCCTGACCATCTTCTGGCCCGTGCTCATCGCCCTCGCCCTCGCCGGCCTCCTCCTCTGCTTCAGCCGTCGCACCGATCCCGCCCTCCGCCTCGCGGGCGTCGTCGGCCTGGCAGCCGCCCTCGCCTGGCTCCTCGCCCCCACCTCCGCCTCCGGCCCGGACGGCATCCCCCGCGGCTTCGAGTCCGGCCTCCGCTACCTGGCGCCCCCCCTCGTCCTAGGCCTAGCCCTCCTCCCAACCTGCCGGCTGACTTCGTCAAAAAGGGTGCATATGGGCCCCGAACGGCGAAGTCAGCGGAGGGGGTGGGGGGTGGTTGGGGGCATTGGCGTTGTGTTGGTGCTGGTGGCGATTGGTTATCCGGTCCAGCGCCACTACCTGCAGAACCGCTACGCCGACCCCTCGTTCACCACCCCCGGCCTCAACGCCGCCTTCCACTGGTCCCGCAACATCTCCAATGCCCGCATCGCCACCACCAGCACCCGCCAGTACCCCCTCTTCGGCACCGACCTCAGCAACCAAGTCGACTACATAGGCGAAGAGCACCCCCACGGCGGCTTCACCCCGCCCTCCACCTGCCGCCAATGGCGCGAACTGATCAACGCCGGCCACTACGACTACGTAGTGACCTCCCGAGACCGCATCGAACCCGGTAAGCCCACTTACCCCCCAACCGCAGCCTGGACCGCAGACCCTGGTGCTGAAGTCATCCTGCGCACCCCCCCCACAGTCGTCTACAAGCTAAGGACCCCCCTGGATCCGTCCAGGTGTCGCGACTAGCCGACCCCGCTTCTCCGGCGGGTGGCGTGTGGTGGGGTGATCTCCGCAGCGCGGAGGCTGCTGAGGGCAGGGCTTCGTCCCTCGTCCCGCAACGTCCCGGTGCCCGAAGCAGCACGCAGCGCAAGGAGGGCACCCCACCACACGACAGGACCCGCCGGCCAAAAACCAACGTCGGCCATACTCCGCCTCCCCACATGGACCGCATCCGCAACTTCTCGATCATCGCCCACATAGACCACGGCAAGTCGACCCTGGCCGACCGCATCCTCGAGATCACCGACGCCGTCGACCCGAAGAAAATGCGCGCCCAGGTGCTCGACTCGATGGACCTCGAGCGCGAGCGCGGGATCACGATCAAGGCCCAGGCGGTCCGCGTCGAGTACCAGGCGGCGGACGGCGAGATCTACCACCTGCACCTGATCGACACGCCCGGGCACGTCGACTTCTCCTACGAGGTCTCGCGCAGTCTCGCCGCCTGCGAGGGCGCCCTGCTCGTCGTCGACGCCTCCCAGGGTGTCGAGGCCCAGACGGTTGCCAACACCTACCTCGCGATTGAGAACGGGCTCGAGCTGATCCCGGTGATGAACAAGGTCGACCTGCCTGGCGCGGAGCCGGAGCGCGTTGCGGGCGAGATCGCCGACCTGCTCGGTGGCGACCCGGGCGACGCGATCCCGATCTCGGCCAAGACCGGGGAGGGGGTGGTCGACGTGCTGGAGGCGATCGTCGCCCGTGTGCCGCCGCCCGAGGGCGACCCCGATGCCGCCGCCCGCGCCCTGATCTTCGACTCCGAGTTCGACCAGTACCGGGGCGTGATCGCCTACGTGCGGATGGTCGACGGGGCCTTTCGCAAGGGGGGCCGCATCCTCGCGATGCAGAACGGCACCGAGGCCGACATCGACGACATCGGCTTCTTCCGCCCGGAGATGGCCGGCGTGACGGGAATGGAGGCTGGCGACGTCGGCTACCTGATCACCGGGATCAAGGACGTCGCCAAGCTGCGCGTCGGCGACACCCTGACCGCGCTGGATCGCCCGGCGAACGAGCCCCTGGAGGGCTACCGCGAGGTGCGGCCGATGGTCTTCTGCGGCCTCTTCCCGATCGACACCGACCGCTTCGAAGACCTGCGCGACGCGCTCGAGAAGCTCGCCCTCAACGACGCGGCGCTGTCGTGGGAGCCAGAGACCTCGGAGGCGCTGGGGTTCGGCTTCCGCTGCGGCTTCCTCGGCCTGCTGCACATGGAGATCGTGCGCGAGCGGTTGGAGCGCGAGTACGGCCTCGACCTGCTGGCGACGACCCCGAACGTGCGCTATGTGGTCCACCTGACCAACGGCGAGGAGGTGGAGGTTCACAGCCCGACCGAGCTGCCCGACCCCGGCGCGATCACCGAGATCGAAGAGCCCTACATCCGCGCCACGATCATCTGCCCGTCCGAACAGGTCGGGGCAGTGATGGAGCTCTGCCAGGGCCGTCGTGGCACCCACGTCGACATGCACTACCTCAGCCCGCAGCGAGTGCAGATCCGCTACGACATGCCGCTGGCCGAGATCGTGCTCGATTTCTTCGACCTGCTCAAGTCCTCGACGCGCGGCTACGCCTCGCTCGACTACGAGCCGATCGGCAACCGCGCCTCCGACCTGGTCAAGGTCGACATCCTGCTCGCCGGCGACAGGGTCGACGCGCTCTCGATCATCGTCCACCGCGACTTCGCTTACGAGCAGGGCAAGCGTCTCGTGGGGCGGTTGCGCAAGACGATCCCGCGCCAGCTCTTCGATGTGCCGGTGCAGGCCGCGATCGGCTCGAACATCCTTGCCCGGGAGACGGTCAAGGCGCTGCGCAAGGACGTGACCGCGAAGCTCTACGGCGGCGACGTCACCCGCAAGCAGAAGCTGCTGAAGAAGCAGAAGGCAGGGAAGAAGCGGATGAAGTCGGTCGGGCGGGTGGAAGTGCCGCAGGAGGCGTTCCTGGCGGTGCTCGAGATCGACGAGTAGAGCCGGGGCTGGCCAGACGACCAGGACGACTGAGCGTCTCTAGACTGCCGCAGCCATGGCTATCAAGACTGATGCGATTGGCAAGGAATGGCCCGCCACTACCTACGAGGTGGGCAAGGAGAAGATTGGGGAGTACGCGCGGGTCATTGGGCTGGACAACCCGGTGTATTTCGATCGGGGGGCGGCCCAGGCGGCGGGCTATCGCGACGTCGTCGCGCCGCCGATGTTCTGCGTCGCCTACAGCGCCCCAGCCCTGGGGCCGGCGATGTTCGACGACGACGTGGCGATGAACTTCGCCGCGATGGTGCACGGCGGCCAGGAGTTCGAGTGGGGCGAGCCCGCCTGCTCGGGCGATGAGATCACGACCCAGGCCAAGTGCCTGGAGATCTTCGAGAAGGACGGCAAGGGCTTCTACGTCTTCGAGACGACATCGGTCAACCAGAACGGCGACCATGTCGTCAAGGGCACCTGGACCAACATCGTGAGGGGAGTCTGAGATGGCGGATCTGAACGCGGGGGACGCGATCCCCGAGCTCAAGGTGACCCCGGACAAGTACCTGCCGCACCGCTACGCCGGTGCCTCGGGGGATTTCAACCCGATCCACATCGATCCCGAGTTCGCCAAGGTCGTCGGGCTGCCGAATACGATCCTTCACGGGCTCTACATGATGGGTCTCGTCGCCCGCGCCGCGACCGACGTCGCCGACGGCGACCCGAAGGCGCTGAAGCGGCTCTCGGTGCAGTTCCGCGGCATGGGGGCGCCCGAGACCGAGATCGTCGTCTCCGGCACGGTCAAGTCGGTGGATGGCGACACGACGACGATCGACGTCGTTGCGGCTCAGGGCGAGAACCAGACGATTCGGAACGCTGAGGCGGAAGTTCGGGCGTAGGGGGGTGCCGGGCCACCCGGTGCCCCTCGTAGACTTCGCAGCGTGCTTTCGGCGCGACAGGAGCTGATTCTCAAGCTGGTCGTGGATGCCTACTTGGCTTCCGGGAAGCCCGTGCCTTCGAAGGAGCTGGTGGGGCTCGTGGGGGTTGAGTGGGGTGCTTCGACTGTGCGGGCGGAGCTGGCGGCTCTCGAGGCGGCTGGGTATCTGACGCATCCGCATACGTCGGCTGGGCGGGTTCCGACGGAGCTGGGGTACAGGCGCCATGTCGACTTGATGATGGCTTCCGGTGGGCCGCCGCCAGATGGGGGCGTCGAGCTGGAGCTCTCGGAGCTGCGGCGGGAGATCGACGAGGCGATGCGGGAGACGACCGCGGCGCTGGCGCAGGTCACGGACCTGATGGCGTTGGTGACGGCGCCGCCGGAGACCGTCTCGGCGACGATCCACCGGGTCGAGGTGCTGCGGCTGCAGCCGAGCCGGGTGATGGTCGTCGCGATCGCGTCTAACGGGGCGGTTGCCAAGCGCGTCTTCGACTTTCCCGCCCCGGTCGACCCCGGTCTGGTCGAGTGGGCGTCGAGCTATCTGAACGAGTCGCTCTCTGGGCTCGGTGTCGGGGCACGGATGATCGCCAGTCGTCTCGCCGACCCCGAGCTGGGGAGAGTCGAGGCTGAGTTCGTCGCGGCGCTCGGCCCGGCCTTCATCGAGCTGGAGGGGGAGGAGGGCGCTGACACGCTCTACACCGACGGTGCGTCGCGCCTGCTCTCCGAAGCGCACTCGGCCGACCTCCCTCCGGCCGACCGACTGATGACGGCGCTGGAGGAGCGGGCGAACCTGCTGGCGATGCTGCACTCCGCGCTCGATCGGCGCTCGGTCTTCCTCTGGATCGGCGGCGAGAACCCGCGGCCGGAGCTGCGCTCCGTCAGTGTCGTTGGCGCCAACTACGGCCTCGGGCACCGCAACCTGGGAGCCGTCGGCGTGGTCGGGCCGCTGCGGATGGACTACGCCACCGCGATCGCCTCGGTCCGCGGCGCCGCTCGTGAGCTCTCGCGCTACTGCGAGACGGTCTACGACGGCTGATCACGATGGCTCGCGATTACTACGAGGTCCTCGGCGTCGAGCGCGGCGCCTCCGGGACAGAGGTCAAGCGGGCCTTCAGGAGGCTCGCGCGCGAGCTGCACCCCGACGTCAACGCGCACGACCCCGATGCGGAGGAGAAATTCAAGGCCGCGGCCGAGGCCTACGAGGTTCTCTCGGACCCCGAGCAGCGCCAGGTCTACGACCGCTTCGGCCATGAGGGCCTGCGCTCGGGCGGCTTCCCGCCCGGCGGCGCCGGCTTCGGCTCGGTCGAGGAGATCTTCCAAGCGGTGTTCGGCGGCGCCTTCGGCTTCGAGGTGCGACGCGGCCCGATGCGGGGCCAGGACCTCGTCCACGGGGTCGAGATCTCGGCGACGCAGGCGATGCTGGGGGGGTCGATTCGCATCCCCAGCCACGAGGGCGAGCGCGAGGTGGAGCTGCCGCCCGGGATTCAGCACGGCACCCAGTTCGCCCTGCGCGGCCACGGCCTTCCCGGCGCCAACGGCGGGCCCCCCGGTGACCTGCGCGTCGTCGTCCACGTGGTCGTGCCCACCGATCTCTCCGAGGAGCAGCGCGAGCTGGCGCAGAAGCTCGAGGAGACGCTCGAGGCCCGCAACCTCGAGTCGAGGCAGGGGGATAGCGGCTTCTTCTCCCGCGTGCGCAGAGCCTTCGGTTGATACGCCTGGCGGTGCGCTGCACGCCCGAGCAGGCGGAGATCGTCCTCGCCGAGCTGACCGTTCTCGCTCCCAACGGGGTCGAGGAGGAGCGCGGCCCCGGCTACGTCGAGTACGCGATCTACGGCGGCGAGGGGGAGCTGCCGGAGCTGGGGGAGATCGAGGTGGCGGCCGGAGACGGTCTGGTCGAGGTCGTTGCGACCGAGGTCCCCGACGACTGGGCCGACCGCTGGCAAGACTTCCACAAGCCGCTGCTGATCGGCGACCGCCTCTGGCTGCGTCCATCCTGGGAGGAGCCGCGGGACGGCGCGGTCGACGTCGTCGTCGACCCCGGCCGCGCCTTCGGCACCGGCGCCCACCCGACCACCCGCCTTTGCCTCGAGCTGCTACTCGAGTTGGCCGAGGCGGGCGAAGCCGGCGGCGCCCTGACCGACCTCGGCACCGGCTCCGGCGTCCTCGCCATCGCCGCCGCCAAGCTCGGCTGGTCCCCAGTGACCGGCTACGACCACGAGCAAGCCGCGATCGAAGCAGCTTCCACCAACGCCAAGGCGAACGGAGCCTCAATCCAGCTCCACCGCCTCAATCTGCGCGAGTCCCTCCCGGATCTCGCCCCCACCACGGTCGCCAACCTGACCGCTCCGATCCTCCGCATTGTCGCCGAGCAACTCGACGCTCCCGCGCCCGCGACCCTCATCCTCTCGGGCCTAATGCCACCCGAGCTCGACGACACGGCCAAGGCTTTCATGTCCTCGGGTCTCGCCGAGAGCGATCGCCGCATCGACGGCGACTGGGCGGCCCTGCTCCTCCGCTCCGCCTAGCTCCCCGATATGTTTCGCGCCGATGCTGGCGACGATCGTCGACCCGGGCTACAAGCTCGCGCTCTTCCTCCACACCCTCGCGGTCGTGCTCGCCTTCGGACCGACCTTCGGCTACGCGATCTTCTTCTCGGTCACGTCGCAGTTCCCCCGCGCCACTCCGGCGATCATCGCCGGAGTGGAAAGGACCGATCGCTACCTCGTCAACCCGGGGATGATCGTCCTGCTCCTCGCCGGCATCTACCTGCTCATCGACGGGCCGTGGGAGACGAGCGACGTCTTCATCAGCGTTGGCTTTCTCGCGATCATCGCTCTCTTCGGTCTGCAGCACGCCTTCTTTCAGCCCCAGTCGCGCCGCGCCCGCAAGCTGGCTGAAAGGGACCTGAAATCCGGTGAGGAGTTCAGCGACGAGTTCATTGCGGTCTCCCAGCGGCTCAGCAAAGTGGGCATGCTCGCCGGGTTGACCGTAGTCGTCACGGTCTTCTTCATGACCTACAAGCCCTTCCTCTAGGGCCTCGGCTCTGGCGGAGCTCGCAACCACCGGCAGCCAGCTCGACGCCCTCCCCGTCGCCATGTTCGACTCGGGGGTGGGGGGCCTCACGGTCTTGCATGAGTGCCTGGTCTCGCTGCCGGAGGAGGACTACGTCTACCTCGGCGACACCGCCTGGTTCCCGTACGGGGTCAAGGACCCGGGTGATCTGAGGGCCCGGATCGGCGCCATCGCGGAGCTGCTGCTGGACGGCCGCGCCAAGCTGCTGGTGATTGCCTGCAACACGGCGACCTCGATCGGCGAGGACGTTGCCCGCGAGGTGGCCGCGAGGCACGGGGTGGAGGTCGTGCCGGTGGTCGAGCCGCAGGCCGAGATCGCGGCGGCGATCACGGACAGCGGCCGGGTCGGAGTCCTCGCGACCCCGAACACGGTTGGGAGCGGCTCCTACCGGCGGGCGCTCGAAGCCCAGGGCCGCGGCCTCACGGTGACTGAGGTCGAGGCGCCCGACCTGGCCCCTTTCATCCAGGACGGTTCGCCCTTCGACGACGGCGTGCTGGAGATGGCCCGCGCCTACTGCGCGCCGCTGAGGCGCGCAGAGGTCGACACCCTGATCCTCGGCTGCACCCACTACCCGCTGGTGGCGCCGATGCTGCAGCGCATCCTCGGCCGCGACGTGCGCCTCGTCAGCGGCGGTCACGCGGTTGCAGCCGCGGTCCAGCGCACCCTCGAGCGTTGCGGCCTCGCTCGCGCTCGAGACGGGGAGGGCGAGTACCGCTTCCTCTGTACGGGCGACGTCGACTCCTTCCGCGACCTCGGCACCCGTTTCCTGCAGATGCCGCTGGGCGAGGTCGAGAGGGTCGAGATTCCAGCCCCCGCCTGAGTTCTGCGCGCCAGGCTTTTCACAATCGGCACATTCGCGACCCCACGCGTGACGGACGGTCTGGCAGGGTGGACCGCATGACGACAACAGCTCTCGGCAACACCGTATATACTCATCCCGTGGCCAAGGTGATGATCTCAATGCCCGACGACCTGCTCGCGCAACTCGACGCTCAGGCCCGCGCTAACGGCGAGAGCCGCAGCGGGCTCCTGCGGCGACTGGCGGAGTGTGAGCTCGATCGAGCGCATGCGGCGAAGCGGCTGGAGATCGAATCGCTGCTCGAAAAGGCCACCGTGCGCGGAGGCTTGGGTGGGGACGCCGCCCGGCTGATCCGCGAAGATCGCGAATCGCACTGATATGCACCTGGTCGACGCTGGCGTTTGGGTCGCCATTGCGGACCCGAACGATAGGTATCACGCTGCCGCGCACGCGCTTATCTCCGAGGTCGAGCAACCCCTCGCTGCTCTCGACCTCACGCTTTATGAGGTCGCGAACGTGATGGGCCCGAAGAAAAGGCAGCTACAGGAGGGGCGCTTCTTGTTGAAGCTCATCGAAAAGCGGTGCGAGCACAACCTCGTTGCCGTCGACGCCGATCTGCTGGAGTCGGCGCTGGAGCTTGCCTCCGAGCACGGCATCACCGCATATGACGCGGCTTACGTTGCCGCTGCAAAGCGCAACGACTGGCCCCTGGTCAGCACAGACGTCGCCGACCTCGTCTCCAAGGGCCTGGCCGTAACACCTGACGCCGCCAATTACCCTTAGGTCAGATGAGCACTCTCGAGCAGGTGCAGGCCGACGTGCGGACGGCGATGAAGGCGGGCGACCGCGGGCGCGCGGGCGCGCTGCGGTTGATCGTCGACTCGCTGCAGCAGGACGCGAAGCTCGGCAAGGGCGACGAGGTGGCCGTGCTGCAGCGCGAGCGCAAGAAGCGGCTGGAGGCCGCGGAGGCGTACCGCGAGGCCGGTCGCGCCGAGCAGGCTGACGCCGAGAGCTTCGAGGCCGAGCTGATCGAGGGTTATCTGCCGCAGCAGCTCAGCGACGAGGAGCTCGGCGAGCTGGTCGACGCCGCGGTGGCGGAGACCGGGGCAAGCGAGCAGAAGCAGATGGGCCAGGTGATGTCGGCGCTGATGCCGAAGCTGGGTGGGCGCGCCGATGGGAAGCGGGTCAGCGCGGCGGTGCGTGAGCGGCTTGGCGCGTAGGCAGCTGACTCTCGACAACAGCGTCGCCGCGGAGCTGGCGGGCTCCGAGGATGCCGTGTTGCGGGCGCTGCGGGGCCACATCGGCTGTGAGCTGCACCTGCGCGGCAACGTGCTCACCCTCGACGGCGAGAGCGACGACGTGCAGACGGCAGCCACCGTGGTCGACGAGCTGGTCGAGCTGATCGAGCAGGGCCACGAGGTCGCCCCCGGCACGATCGAAGCGGTGACCGGCGCGCTCGACGCCGAGGAGAGCCCGGCGGAGATCCTCGAGGACGTCGTCTGGCGGCACCGCAACACGAAGGTGGCGCCGAAGACGCTCAACCAAAAGCGCTACGTCGACTCGATCCGCGAGCACACGATCACCTTCGGCATCGGCCCGGCGGGCACCGGCAAGACCTTCCTCGCCGTAGCGATGGCCGCCGCGGCGCTGGCCGAGCGCCAGGTGCAGCGGGTGATCCTCACCCGTCCCGCGGTCGAGGCCGGCGAGCGCCTCGGTTTCCTCCCGGGCGACATCCAGGCCAAGGTGGATCCCTACCTGCGGCCGCTCTTCGACGCGCTCTTCGACATGCTCGATCCCGACCGGGTCAACGGCTACTTCGAGCGCGGCGTGATCGAGGTGGCGCCGCTGGCCTTCATGCGCGGGCGCACGCTCAACGACTCCTTCGTCATCCTCGACGAGGCGCAGAACACCAGCCCCGAGCAGATGAAGATGTTCCTGACCAGGCTCGGCTTCAACTCGCGCATGGTCGTCACCGGCGACGTCACCCAGATCGACCTGCCCACTGATCAGCGCTCCGGCCTCATCGCCGTGCGCGGGATCCTCGATGCCGTCAAGGACATCTCCTTCGTCAACTTCGGCGGCGAGGACGTCGTCCGCCACAAGCTGGTCCAGCGGATCGTCGCCGCCTACGACGCGCACGGAAGCCGGGAGCGCGAGGCGCGAGCGGAACACGGCCCGACGCCGAGCCCTTGAGCCTCGACCTCACCGACGTGCCGGTGGCGCTGCGCGAGCCGGTTGCCGCCGGCCTCGCGGCGGCGGGGGTAGCGGACGGCCACCTGGGAGTCGAGCTCGTCGACGCCGAGCGCATTCGCGAGCTGAACCGCGAGCACCGCGGCAAGGACGCGCCAACCGACGTCCTGGCCTTCCCCCTCGACGGGGTCGGCCCGACGGCCGGGCCGCGGGAGCTGGGCGACGTGACGATCTGTCCCGAGCACTGCGCCGACCTGACCGAGGCGGCGGTCCACGGCGTCCTGCACCTCTGCGGTTACGACCACGAGACCGACGACGGCGAGATGCTCGCCCTGCAGGAGCGGGTGATGGGGGGCCTCCCATGACGCAGGCCGGCTTCGTCGGGCTCGCGGGCAGGCCCAATGTAGGCAAGTCGACCCTGGTCAACGCGATCGTCGGCAGCCACGTGGCGATCGTCTCGGTGCGCCCGCAGACGACGCGCCGCGCGATCCGCGGCATCCGCACCGATGTCGAGAAGGGGCAGCAGCTCGTCCTCGTCGACCTGCCCGGCGTGCAGCGCCCGCGCGACGTCCTCACCGAGCGGATGCAGAGGCGGGTGGAGCGGGAGCTGGCAGAGTCCGATGTGGCCCTGATCGTGATCAACGGCGAGGAGGGCGTGGGCCCCGGGGACCGTTTCATCGCCCGGGCGCTGCTCGGCGCAGGTGCGGATCTGCCGACGATCTGCGCGGTGAACAAGATCGACCGGATCGGTCCGAACGAGCTCGTCCCCGTGTTGGCCGAGGCGGCCGAGCTCGAGGGGGTCGACGAGGTCTTCCCGATCAGCGCCCGCGGCGGCGAAGGGCTTGGACCGCTGATCGAGCGGCTCGGCGAGCTGGCTCCCGAAGGCCCCTACCTGTACCCGCCCCAGGAACACAGTGACCAGTCGAGCGAGGTGCTCCTTGCCGAGCTGATCCGCGAGCAGGTGCTCAACCGCACGCGCGAGGAGATCCCACACTCGGTGGAGGTCGCGGTGGGGGAGCTCGCGGAGCGCGAGGACGGCCTGATCACGGTGCGCGCCGAGATCTGGGCCGAGGCCGAGTCCCAGAAGCGGATTCTGATCGGCAAGGGCGGCGCCAAGGTCGGCGAGATCGGCGCCGCCGCCCGCCGCTCGCTTGAAGCAGAGCTGGGAGCGAAGGTCCACCTCGACCTCCAGGTCCGCGTTCGCGACCGCTGGCGCCGCGATGAGGGCCTCCTGGATCGGCTGGGGATCGAGTAACTACGATGGCTTGGTGTTTGAGCAGGTGAAATTCGACGAGCGCGGGTTGGTTCCGTGCGTGGCTCAGGACCACGCCAGCGGTGAGGTGCTGACACTGGCCTACGCCAACGAGGAGTCGCTGCGGCTCTCTGTCGAGACCGGGGAGCTGCACTTCTACAGCCGCTCGCGCGAGGAGATCTGGCGCAAGGGGGAAACCTCGGGCAACGTGCTGCGGCTGCGGCAGCTTCGCTACGACTGCGATGGCGACGCGATCGTCGCCCTGGTCGAGCCCACCGGGCCCGCCTGTCACACGGGCGAGCGCAGCTGCTTCTACCGTGCCCTCGACGGCGACGCCGAGCCGGAGCCGGCGGTGCACGAGGCGCTGGCGACGCTGGAGCGCACGCTGCGCAGCCGCGCGGCCGAGCGACCCGAGGGCAGCTACACGGTGAAGCTGCTCGACGATCCGAAGCTGATCGGCGAGAAGGTCGAGGAGGAGGCCGAGGAGGTGGTGCGCGCGGCGCGCGAGGAGTCCGACGAGCGGGTGGCGGAAGAGGCCGCCGATCTGCTCTACCACCTCGCCGTCCTGCTCGCCTCGCGCGAGGTGCCCCAGTCGGCGGCAATGGAGGTCCTCAATGGCCGTCGCCGCTGATTCGGAGCTGCGGCTCGAACCGAGCCTCGAGCGCGCGCGTGAGCTGGCCGAGGAGGGGAACGTCGTCCCGGTCTGTGCCCGCATGGTCGACGACTGCGAGACGCCCGTCTCGGCCTTTCTCAAGTTGCGTGCCGGCGAGCCGGAGGGGGCGCCTTGCTTCCTGCTCGAGTCGGCGGAGCAGGGTCAGGTCGGCCGATATTCCTTCGTCGGCTTCCGCCCACGCTCGGTACTGCGCTGGAGCGACGGCGTTCTCTCCGCGGACGACGGGAACGAGCGGCAGGTGTCAGACCCCTACGCCGCCGTCGCCGAGCATCTCGCCGGCTTTCGCCCGGCCCCCGTAGAGGGGCTGCCGCCCTTCAGCGGCGGCGCCGTCGGTTTCTTCGGCTACGACCTGGTCCGCACCGTAGAGCCCTTGGCCGAGCCCAATCCGGACCCGCTCGGGCTTCCCGACATGGCCCTGATGGTCACCGACCTGATGCTCGTCTTCGACCACCTCCGTCACGAGCTGACGATCATGGCTTGCGCCTTTGCCGAGGACGAGGGCGGGATCGACGCCGCCTATGAGCGGGCGGCGGCAGCGATCGCCGATGCTCGCCGGCGGTTGCGCGGCGCCGTGCCGGTGCCGGACCGCCCCGCTCTCGCCGAGTCGCCTCGCTTCGCCTCCAACATGGAGCGGGAGGAGTTCGAAGCGGCGGTCGAGCGGATCGTCGAGTACGTCCATGCCGGCGATGCCTTCCAGGTCGTGCCCTCGCAGCGCTTCTCGGCGCCGGCGCCGGTTGAGGCCTTCTCCATCTACCGCGGGCTGCGGGCGGTGAACCCCTCGCCCTACATGTACTTCCTCGAGTTCGGCGATTTCCAGATCGCCGGCGCCTCACCCGAGCCGCTGGTCAAGGTCAGCGGCCGCCGGGTCGAGACCCGGCCGATCGCCGGCACCTACCCGCGCGGCGGCGACGAGGAGGAGGACCGCCGCCTCGCCGAGCGCCTCGTCAATGACCCTAAGGAGCGGGCCGAGCACGTGATGCTGGTCGATCTCGGCCGCAACGACCTGGGGCGGGTCTGCGAGTACGGCTCGGTCACGGTCGACGAGCTGATGGTCGTCGAGACCTACTCGCACGTGCTGCACATCGTCAGCCAGGTCTCGGGCACCCTGCGCGAGAGTGTGGGGGCAATGGACGTGCTGCGCTCGGCGCTGCCCGCCGGGACGCTCTCCGGCGCCCCCAAGGTACGGGCGATGCAGATCATCGACGAGCTGGAGCCGGTCAAGCGGTGCTCCTACGGCGGGGCGATCGGCTACCTCTCCTGGAATGGAGATCTCGATACCGCGATCCACATCCGCACCGTCGTGATCAAGGACGGCCAGGTCCACGTCCAGGCCGGTGGCGGCACGGTCGCCGACGCCAAGCCCGCCTACGAGTACAACGAGTCGGTCAACAAGGCCAAGGCGGTCTTCCGCGCTGTAGAGCTTGCCTGCGAGCAACCGGATTGGGCCTGACGATGCGCGTCCTCGTGATCGACAACTACGACTCCTTCACCTACAACCTGGTCCAGTACCTGGGCGAGCTGGGCGCCGAGCTCGACGTCGTGCGCAACGACAAGGCCACGGTCGACGAGCTGCTCGAGCGCGGCGCCGACCGCCTCGTCGTCTCGCCCGGGCCCTGCACGCCGGCCGAGGCGGGAATCTCGGTGGAGGCGATCCGCCGCTTCGCCGAAGCCGGCACGTCTGTGTTGGGGGTCTGCCTCGGGCACCAGGCGCTGGTCGAGGCTTTTGGTGGCCGCACCATCCAGGGCGATCCGATCCACGGCAAGGACGCCGAAATCGAGCACGACGGCCGCACCGTCTTCGCAGGCCTGCCCAGCCCGCTCGTCGCCGGGCGCTACCACTCGCTGGTGGCCGATCCCGAACTGCCCGGCGAGCTCGAGCTGAGCGCCAGCCTCGGCGACGTGGTGATGGGCGCGCGCCACCGCGAGCTGCCCGCCGAGGGCGTCCAGTTCCACCCCGAGTCGGTGCTGACCCCCCAGGGCAAGCACCTCCTCGCCAACTTCCTCGGAGTCTCGGCATGAGCTTCCGGTGCGCTCTATGTGCGCATGGGTGGCATAAAGCGCACCGGAACGGGCTGTCGTGACTCCGAACGATGTCGTCACGCGGGCGATCGATGCGGTTTGTGCGGGGGATCACCTCACTGCAGACCACGCCGCCGCGGTGCTCGCCGAGATCATGGAGGGGCGGACGGGCGAGGTGCAGACCGGCGCCTTCCTGATCGCGCTGCGGGCCAAGGGCGAGACGGTGCCGGAGGTGGTCGGCCTTGCCCGCACGATGCGCTCGCTCGCCACACCGGTCGAAACTTCCCGCCACGACCTCGTTGACACGGCCGGCACCGGCGGCGGGCCCTCGACCTTCAACGTCTCAACCACGGCCGCCCTGGTCGCCGCCGCGGCCGGTTGCGCCGTCGCCAAGCACGGCAACCGCTCCTACACGACCAAGAGCGGCGCTGCCGACCTGCTCGAGGCGCTCGGCGTCAACATTGAGCTCGAGCCCGAGCGGATCGGGCGTTGCATCGACGAGGTCGGCTTCGGCTTCATGTTCGCCCCCCGTCACCACAAGGCGATGGCCCACGTCGTGCCGGCCCGCAAGGCCCTTGGGGTGCGCACGATCTTCAACTTCCTTGGTCCCCTGACAAACCCCGCCGGCGCCAGCCGCCAGCTGCTCGGCGTCTCCGACCGCCACTACCAGGAGACGATCGCCGAGGCGCTTGTGGGCCTCGGTAGCGAGCGAGCGATGGTCGTCGCCGCGGAGGACGGCGTCGACGAGATATCGATTTCTTCGCGGACGCGCGTGATCGAGGTCCGCGACGGGGGCACCGAGGAGTACTTCGTCGAGCCCGCCGACTTCGATTTCGCCGTGGCGGAGTTGGAGGACGTCTCGGGGGGTACGCCGGAGGAGAACGCTGCCGCCTCGCGCGCGGTCCTGGCCGGGGAGGCGGGGCCGCGTCGCGACCTCGTCCTGCTCAATGCCGGTGCCGCAATTTACGTCGGCGGTGCAGCGGAGAGCCTCGGGGATGGGGTCGAAAAGGCCGCTTCGACGGTCGACTCGGGCGCGGCGCGGGAATTGCTCGACCGCCTGATCGCGGCGACAACCGCTCCCGCCGTCTAGGCTTCGCCTGTCAAGTGGCAATGATCGAGCAGCTCATCGCGGTGGCGCGAGAGGGAGTGGAGGAGCGCCGCGGGCGGGTCCCGCAGGCAGACCTGGAGTCGCGGCTGGCCGCGCGCGGCGACGACCGCCCCTTCCGCGAGGCCCTTGTGCGCCCGGGTCTCTCGCTGATCGCCGAGTTCAAGCGGCGCTCGCCCAGCGCCGGTGAGATCTCCGGCTCGGCGACCGTCGCCGAGCAGGTCGGCGCCTACGAGCGCGGCGGCGCGGCGGCGCTCTCCGTGCTCACCGACGAGCGGCACTTCGGCGGCTCGCTCGACGACCTGCGGGCCGCGCGCAGCGCCTGTGACCTGCCGATCCTGCGCAAGGATTTCATCGTCGACCCCTACCAGCTCTACGAGGCGGCGGTCAACGGGGCGGATGCGGTGCTCCTGATCGTCCGGGCCCTCGACGACCGCACACTGGGGGCGATGTACAGCGAGGCTCGCGGGCTCGACCTCGACTGCCTGGTCGAGGTGCACGACGGTGAGGAGCTGCAGCGGGCGCTGGAGCTCGATGCCGACGTGATCGGGATCAACAACCGCGACCTCGACACCGGCGGCGTCGACATCTCCACCACCTACGAGCTGATGCCCGACGTCCCGGCCGGCAAGACCGTCGTCGCCGAGAGCGGCATCTCCTCCCGCGCCGAGCTGGAGGAGCTCGAACGGGTCGGCGTGGACGCGGTCCTGATCGGCTCGGCGCTGATGAGCGCCGAGGACCCCGAGGCGAAGACGCGCGAGCTGACCGGCCTCGACGAGGGCACGCGCGAGCACCATCTGCCCTGAGCGCCTGAGGAACCTTTTCGGGGGCGTTTAGAAGCGGTTGAGGGTGGGGGCCTACGCTGCTTTTCGAATGAGACGCTTCCTACGCACTCCTTTTGGCTCGGCACTCCTCGGCGGCGTGGTTGTCGCGGCTTTCTTCGCCATCGCCATCTCGGCCGGGTGGATCGAGGCCGAGAGCGACTCGACCACCACGGTCACGGCCCCTCTCGCCACGCCGGTGGTCAACCGCGAAGGTGACGACGCCAACGTCGTCAACCAGATCTACCGCCGCGACGGCCAGGGCGTCGCTTTCATCGAAGCAGCCTCGGCGCCCGAAGAAACCGAACCGCTCAGCCCGTTCGGCGCACCCGAACCGCGCGGCGGTGGCGTCGGCACCGGGTCGGGCTTCGTGATCGACACCGAGGGCCACGTCCTCACCAACAGCCACGTCGTCGAAGGCGCGACCAAGATCACGGTCACGCTCGGCTCCTCCAACGCCACTCACTCGGCCGAGGTCGTCGGCACCGATCCCGCCACCGACATCGCCCTGCTCAAGGTGGACGCTCCAGCCGACCAGCTGCACCCGCTCGCGCTGGGCGACTCCTCCAAAGTGCGGGTCGGTGACCCGGTGGTGGCGATCGGCAACCCGTTCGGGCTCGACCGCACCGTCACCAGCGGCATCGTCTCGGCGCTGCAGCGCCAGATCCAGGCGCCCAACGGCTTCTCGATCTCGCACGTGATCCAGACCGACGCGGCGATCAACCCCGGCAACTCCGGCGGTCCCTTGATCGATGCGGGCGGCAACGTGATCGGGATCAACTCGCAGATCGCGACGGGCGGCGGGAGCACCGGCAACGTCGGCATCGGCTTCGCGGTCCCGATCAACACTGCGCGCGAGGTCGCCAACGAAATCAAGCAGAACGGAGAGGTCGAGCACGCCTTCCTCGGTATCAACGGCGGCACGATCACACCCGCGCTGGCACGCGCGGTGAACCTGCCGGTCAGCAAAGGGGTCCTGGTCGCCGTGGTGGTGGAGGACGGCCCGGCCGACAAGGCGGGGCTGCGGGGTGGCAGCACAGAAGCGACGATCGAAGGAGCGCGTCTCCAGCTCGGTGGCGACATCATCACCGAGGTCGATGGCGAGCCGGTCACCTCAATGGAAGAAGTGATCGACGCCGTCAACGGCAAGAAACCGGGAGACGAGATGGAGCTGACGATCGTCCGGAGCGGCGATACGAAGAAGATCACCGTGACGCTCGGGGACCGGCCGGGATCCACCGGCGGCGAATAGGAAGCAGCGGAATCGAGTTCCCGGGGGCGGTGGTCCCTTACCCTGGGTCTTGTGAGGGTCAAGATCTGTGGCGTCACGAATATGGACGACGCGGCCGAGGCCGTGCGGCTGGGTGCGTGGGCGATCGGGCTGATTCGCTACGACAAGAGCCCTCGCGCGTGCCCGCCTGACGAGGCTGCCGCGATCTGCGCGGCGTTTCGCAGGAAGTGCGAGGTCGTCGGGGTGTTCGTCAACCCGGAGCTTGAGGAGGTCGCGAAGGCGGTCGAGGGCGCCGGCCTGACGATGGTGCAGCTGAACGGGGCCGAGGGACCGCAGCTCTGCGCCGAGGTGGCGCGGCGGACCGGAGTCAAGGTGATCAAGGCGATCCACGTGGCGAGCGCCGCCGAGGTCTACGGGGCCGAGGCGTTCCGCACCGACTTCCACCTCTTCGACCGGCGAGGCAAGGGCCTTTGGGGTGGGACGGGTGAAAGCTTTGACTGGACTCTGTTGCGCGGCCATCGCTCCGAGGTGCCGGCGATCGTCGCCGGTGGCCTGCGGCCCGACAACGTCGCCACTGCGATCGAGGTCACCCATCCCTACGCGGTCGACGTGGCGAGCGGGGTGGAGAGCGAGCCGGGTCGCAAGGACCACGCCGCGATGGCCGCCTTCTTCGAGGCCGCCAAGGCGGCTACCGTTTCGGCGTCATGAGCCCTGTTGAGGAGCGCTTCGGCCCCTACGGAGGGCGCTACGTCCCTGAGACCCTGATCGCGGCGCTCGACGAGCTGACCGAGGAGTGGGCTGCGGCGCGAGAGGACGCCGCCTTCCTGGGGCGCCTGGGCAAGCTGCACCGGGACTTCATCGGCCGCCCGACTCCGCTGTACCTAGCCGAGCGGCTCTCCGAGCGGGCGGGGCAACGCGTTTACCTGAAGCGCGAGGACCTCGCCCATACCGGCGCCCACAAGATCAACAACGCGGTCGGCCAGGTCCTGCTCTCCGAGCGGATGGGCAAGCGGCGGGTGATCGCCGAGACCGGCGCCGGCCAGCACGGCGTCGCCACCGCCACCGCCTGCGCCCTGCTGGGCCTCGATTGCGTCGTCTACATGGGTTCCGAGGACATTCGCCGTCAGCGGCCGAACGTCGAGCGGATGGGCCTGCTCGGCGCCGAGGTCGTGCCCGTGGAGGCGGGCGCGAGGACACTGAAGGAGGCGGTGAGCGCGGCGATCCGCGACTGGGTCGCGAACGTCGAGACGACCCACTACGTGATCGGGTCCGCCGTCGGCCCGGCGCCGTTCCCCGCGCTGGTGCGCGACTTGCAGCGGGTAATCGGGGAAGAGGCACGCGAGCAGGCGCTCTCGGCCGAGGGGGCCCTGCCCTCGCGGGTGATCGCCTGCGTTGGCGGCGGCTCCAACTCGATCGGCATCTTCACACCCTTCGTCGACGACCCGGCGGTCGAGCTGATCGGAGTCGAGGCGGCGGGCGAGGGAATCGAGAGCGGCCGCCACGGTGCCTCGCTCGGCGCCGGTGCGACTGGCGTCTTGCACGGCTCGCTCTCCTCCGTAATCGCCGATGCCGAGGGACAGATCCTCGAGGCGCACTCGGTCTCGGCCGGACTCGACTACCCGGGCGTCGGGCCCGAGCACGCGCACCTGCGCGACACCGGGCGGGCGAGCTACTTCGCGGTCACAGACGCGCAGGCGCTCGCCGCTTTTGCCGAGCTCTGTCGCCTCGAGGGGATCATCCCGGCGCTCGAGTCCTCGCACGCGATCGCCTGGCTGCTGGAGAACGGGGGCGGTGAGGGTTACGACGTGCTCTGCCTCAGCGGCAGGGGGGACAAGGACTTGGCTGAGTACATCGAGCGCACTAAGGCGAAGGGAGCAGGGGGGTGATTCGTCAGAGCAACAGCGGGGAGGCTCTGCCGAGTCACCCCCCTGCTCCCGGTGCGACGGTGTCAGTTGGCAACGAGCTGATCGAAAGGGCCTTCCAGGCTGCCGAGGCCGAGGGCCGCGCCGCGCTGATGCCGTACATGATGGCCGGCTTTCCCGATCAGGAGACTTCTCTGGCGGTCGCTGACGCCTACGCCGAGTACGCCGACCTGATTGAGCTGGGCATCCCCTTTTCGGATCCTCTTGCTGACGGCCCGACGATCCACGCGGCGGCCACGGCGGCGCTGGAGGCGGGGGCGACGCTGGAGAGTGCGATGGAGGTCTGCGAGGCGATTGCAGACCGGGTCCCGGTCGTATTCATGGTCTACGCCAACATGGTGCTGGGGCAGGGCGGCGCCGAGGAGTTTGCGCGCCGGGCGGCCGGGGCCGGCGCCGCTGGTGCGATTGTCCCCGACCTGCCGCTGGAGGGGGCCGAAGGTCTGCGAACCGCGTTTGGCGAGGCGGGGCTTGCGCTCGTCCCGCTCGTCGCCCCCACGAACCCACCCGAGCGGCGGGCGAGGATCTGCGCCGCCGCCGAGGGCTTCGTCTACGTCGTCTCCACGGTTGGCACGACCGGTGAGCGTGACGAGGTGCCGGCGGAGCTGGCCGACCTGGTTGCCGCGGCCAAGCGGGAGGCCGAGGTCCCGGTCGCCGTCGGTTTCGGCATCGGCACGCCGGCCCAGGCCGCTCAGGTGGGAGAGCTGGCGGACGGCGTGATCATCGGCAGTCGCCTGGTTCGCGCGGCCGGGGAGGCTGACGCCGCCGCCGCGGTCGGCTCATTCTTGAGGGAAACGCGCGTCGCCCTCTCAGGCTAGGATGCGCCCGCATGGGAATGGTGATCACCCTCTTCTTGGCCCTGGCCGCGACGACGATCTCCTACGCCTTCGGGCAGGGCGGGCCGGTGGCCGGCATGGTCTTCTTCACGGTGTTGCTGATCGGCGGCGTGATCCGCGTCCTGAAGCCGCAGTCCTGACGCCTCAGGCGCGCGTCGCGACCACCTGCAGGTACTCGGGTTCGAGCACGAGCGCGTCCCGATTGCTCTCCTTGTTGAACTCTTCGAGGTAGCCGCGCAGATCGGCGGTGAGCGCCGCCTCGCCCTCGGCCCCCACCCGTTCGTAGGCGACCTTGGTCGGCCCGAAGAAGGTCCGGAAGAACTCGAGGAAGTGGTCGGGGGAGCGGAAGGTCTGCCGCGACGCGCGCCGCTCGACACGGAGCGCAGAGACACCGTCCCCGAACAGCTCGCGCAGGTGCTCCTCTGTCCCCCAGAGCAGCGGCGATGACACGCCGGGCGGGGGTGGGGCGTGCTTGGCGATCGTCATGAACATCTTGCCGACACCGCCGTCGGGCACCCAGTTCGCCATGCCGATACGGCCGCCCGGCTTGCAAGTGCGCAGAAGCTCCGCCGCCGTCTTCTCGTGCTCGGGGGCGAACATCGCGCCGAAGATCGACATCACGACGTCGAACTCACCGTCCCCGAAAGGAAGGTCCGCGGCGTCGGCCTCGACGAAGTCGACGTCGAGCTTCTCCGCCGCGGCGCGCTCGCGACCGCGCTCGAGCAGCGATGGGACGAAGTCGGCTCCCACCGTGTTGCCCCAGGCGCGCCTGGCCGCGGCGAGCGCCCCGTTGCCGCTACCGCAGGCGACGTCGAGCACGCGTTCGTCGGGAACGATGTCGAGCGCTTCGGCCAGCTCCTCGGCGACCATCTCGACGATTCCCGCAACCATCGCGAAATCGCCCTCCGACCAGGTCTTCTGCATGTTCTGCCGGACCGTTCCCATATCCACCGCGTCGCTCATCTCAGCTCCCTTCGCTCTCTGAACCCCGACTGAACTGCATCAACATTTCGATCCAGCAGGTAGAGAAGTTGATGCAGTTCGAGTGTTGCGTTGAAACTAGCGCGTTGGCGGCGGGGTGGTGGCTTTAATCTGGGGGCGATGCGGATCGGTGTGCTCACGGGCGGGGGGGATTGCCCCGGGTTGAACGCGGTGATCAGGGCGATCGTGCGCAAGGGAGTCGAACAGGGTGGGCACGAGTTCGTCGGCTACCGGGACGGTTGGCGCGGCCCGCTGGAGAACGATTCCCGGCCACTCGGGGTGCCCCAGGTGCGCGGCATCCTGCCCCGCGGCGGCACGATCCTCGGCGCCTCGCGTACCAACCCGTTCAAGGAAGAGGGAGGGCCCGAGCGGCTGGTGGCCAGCCTCGCCGACGCCGGCGTCGGCGGGCTGATTGCGATCGGCGGCGAGGACACGCTGGGTGCGGCGGCGCGCCTGCACCGCGAGCACGGGGTCCCGGTCGTCGGCGTCCCGAAGACGATCGACAACGACCTCAGCGCCACCGACTACACCTTCGGCTTCGACACCGCGGTCAACATCGCGATGGAGGCGATCGACCGCCTGCACACGACGGCGGACAGCCACCACCGCGTGCTGATCGTCGAGGTGATGGGCCGCCACGCCGGCTGGATCGCCTTCCACGCCGGCCTCTCCGGCGGCGCCAACGTGATCCTCATCCCGGAGCAGCCCTTCGACCTGGAGCGGGTCTGCGAGTTCGTCGGACGTCGCTTCGAGTCCCAGTTCGCGCCGATCCTGGTCGTCGCTGAGGGGGCGCAGCCCGTGGGCGAGATGCCGACGATGCACGACGAGAAGCTCGACGAGTTCGGCCACGTCCACCTCGGCGGCATCGCCCATTGGCTGGAGGGGGAGATCGAACGTCGCACCGGCAAGGAGGCGCGGGCGACGGTCCTGGGCCATGTGCAGCGGGGCGGGACACCGACTGCTTTTGACCGGGTGCTGGCTACCCGTTTTGGCCTGCACGCGATCGATGCCGTCGAAGCCGGCGAGTGGGGCAAGATGACCGCACTGCGCGGAACCGAGATCGAGCTTGTCTCGCTCGAGGAGGCGACGGCGGAGCTGAAGACCGTGCCGGAGGCTCTTTATTCGGAGGCTGAGGTCTTCTTTGGGTAGCAGCGAGGCGGGGCAGGGGCGGGCAGGCCTCTCGCCTGACAATTGCCGGGCTAATGAGCCCGGCAATTTGAGTATCCGCCAGTCGAGAGGCCTGCCCGCCCCTGCCCGGAAGCTGCCCAAGGCAGCTGCCTTGGTAGTCAGCACCGTCCTGCTTGGGGGAGCTGTTGTGGGCTGCGGGAATGGAGGTGTGGAGAGAGGCGCCACTGTTACCGCTTACGTCGCGGCGTCCCTCTGCGTCGACGCAGAGGAGGAGCTTGCGCGCTCCGACGGGAAGGCGGGCGATTTCGAGGTGCGAGCTATCTGCCTGCCAAGTGCTCGAGAGAGAGACAAGCTCAACCTCTCCACGGTCGGCGCCAACGCCCGCAAGGCCACCGAGGACTCGACCACGGTCGCTTATTTGGAAGCTGTCGAACCCCGCGCCGCCCGCTTCACCCACCCCATCCTCGAATCCGCCGAAATCGCCTGGATCTCCAACAGCTCAGGCCAAAAAGCGATGGCGCGACTCCTGGCGGCCATCGAACGCTCGGGCGACAGCGGCAAGCTCCGCGAATCCGTAGGCGACGAGCTCGAATAGCTGCCGAGAGACGAATCGCATAGCTGTCGAAAGGCGAGCCTAAAAAAGCTGTCGGGAGGAGCGCCGGGGGGTCTCGGCTGGGGGCGGCGGTCTCTTTTTCGCACTACCTCCTCAGCGAGAGCCGCGACGCGCCAGGCGAAAAAGGCAGCCCCCGGCCGAGACCCCCCGGCGCTCCCTACCACAACCGCTAGAGCAAGTCGCCCAGTGCCTTATCCAACTCAGCGAACCGAAACTCGTACCCCAAGTCGAGCGCCCGCCGCGGCATAACCCGCTGGCCACCCCGAAGCACCGCCCCGAACTCACTCCCGTACATGAGATCCAGCGCGAACCCCGGCACCGGCATCACCGCCGGCCGCCCGAGCGCATGCCCCAACTGCTTCGACAGCTCCTTGTTCGTCACCGGATTGGGTGCAGTCGAGTTGACGATCCCCTCGACCTTCTCGTTCTCCAGCGCCCAGAGCAGGATGCCGACCTCGTCGTCGATGTGGATCCAGGAGACGTACTGGCCGCCGCCGGCGAGCGGGCCGCCGACCCCGAGCCGGAACGGCGTCAGCAGCTGCTTCAGCATGCCGCCGCTGGGGTCCAGCACATGGCCGGTGCGGACGATCGCCAACCGCACGCCAGTGCCCTCGACCTCCCTCGCCGCCTTCTCCCACTCGCGCACGACCTCGGCGTCGAAGCCCTCGCCAGCCTCGCTCGACTCGTCGACGATCGCCTCGCCGCGGTCGCCGTAGAAGCCGATCGCCGACTGGCTGACGAGCACCCGCGGCTTGCGCTCCAGCCCGGTGATCGTCCCCACCAGGTTGTGGGTGCCCGTGCGGCGGCTTTCCATGATCCGCTCTTTGGCCTCGTCGGTCCAGCGCTGGTTGATCTTCTCGCCGAGCAGGTTGACCACCCCGTCGACGCCCTCGAACGCCTCGGCCGGGGGCCTTTCCAGGGTCGGCTCCCAGGCGTGCCAGGTGACGCTCGGGTTGGTGGCGCGCGCCCGCTTCGGGTCGCGGGTGAGGCCGACCACGGTGTCGCCCCGGACCAGCAGCGAGTCGCAGAGCGCGGACCCGATGAAGCCGCTGGCGCCGGTGACGAGGACCTTCACGGGGTTAGGTGACCTCCACCGTGCTGAAGGTGCCGGTCTCCTCGCTGAGGCGGGCGATCCCCTCGCGCCGCGCCTCCTCGACCACCGCGGCGGCCACCTTCGGCGCCACTTCACGGTTGAAGACGCTGGGGATGATGTAGTCCTCGGAGAGGTCGTCGTCGGTGACCACCTCGGCGATCCCCTTCGCTGCCGCCAGCTTCATCTCCTCGGTGATGCGCGGCGCGCCCGCGTCGAGGGCGCCGCGGAAGATGCCGGGGAAGCAGAGCACGTTGTTGATCTGGTTCGGGTAGTCCGAGCGCCCGGTGGCCATGATCCGCACGTAGGGGGCAGCGTCCTCGGGCATCACCTCGGGGTTGGGGTTGGCCATGGCGAAGACGATCGCGTCGTCGTTCATCTTGGCCAGCGACTCCGCCTGGATCGTGCCCGGCCCGGAGAGGCCGATGAAGAGGTCCATGCCCTCGATCACCTCGTCGGGCTGGCCGCTCAGCTTCTCCGGGTTGGAGTTCTCCGCGTACCAGCGCTTGATCCCGCTCATCCCGCCGGAGGCGTAGTCCGAGCGGGCGGTCGAGAGGGCGCCCTGGCGGTCGCAGCCGACCACGTGGGTTACGCCGGAGGCGAGCATCATCTTCGTTACCGCTACCCCGGCGGCGCCGAGCCCTACCACCAGCACCCGCAGTTCCTCGATCGGCTTGCCGACGATCTTCAGCGCGTTGAAGAGCGCCGCCATCGTCACCACCGCGGTGCCGTGCTGGTCGTCGTGGAAGACGGGGATGTCGAGCGAGTCCTTCAGCCTGTCCTCGATCTCGAAGCAGCGCGGAGCCGAGATGTCCTCGAGGTTGATGCCGCCAAAGGTGGGGGCGATCAGCTCCACCGCCTTGATGATCTCCTCGGCGTCCTGGGTATCGAGGCAGATCGGGAAGGCGTCGACCTGGGCGAACTCCTTGAACAGCATCGCCTTGCCCTCCATCACGGGCATCGCCGCCTCGGGGCCGATGTTGCCGAGGCCGAGCACGGCGCTGCCGTCGGAGACGACCGCGACGGTGTTCTTCTTGATCGTGTACTCGAAGGCCTTGGCGCGGTCGTCGTGGATGTCCTGGCAGACGCGGGCGACGCCGGGCGTGTAGGCCATCGAGAGGTCGTCGCGCGTCTTCAGCGGGTACTTGTTCTCGACCGAGATCTTGCCGCCGCGGTGCATCTGCATCGTGCGGTCGACGTAGTCGAGGACCTTGGCGCCGCGGGTCGAGCCGATCGAGCGCAGGATCCGCTCCCAGTGCTCGCGGTCCTGGGCGTCGATCGTGAACTCGCGCACGCGCTTGCCCTCCGCACCGGCGCCCGGCACGAGGTCGACGCTCTGCAGCTGACCGCCGGCTTCGGCGATCGAGGCGGTCAGCTTGCCGAGCGGCTCCTGCCGCGCGTCGAGCTCGACGCGGATCGTGACGCTGTATTGGGCGCTGACGGCCATGCGCGGCTATCGAATCAGATTCGCGTCGCACGCCCCGGCGCGGGTCGCCTCGGGGCCCGGCGTCGCGCATATGATCAGGCCGCAATGGCGACGGCTGCGCTAGTCCTCTGTTGTGTCCACCTCACACTCACCTTTGGGATTCGGGTCGCGATCCAGCTGCGCCGGACCGGCTCGACAGGCCTGCTCGGCTTTGACCGTGACGTGGGCCTGCTGGGCATATTCGCCGAGGTCCTCTTCGTCCTCTCCTTGGCGATGGTCGGGTCCGCGCCGCCCCTGGCGCTGTTGGGCGTGCTCGAGCCGGTTTCGGCGCTCGACGGCGTCGTCAGCAACACCATCGGCCTCATCATCACAGTGGTCGGCATCGCTCTCACCTTCGGCGCCCAGCTGGCGATGGGGGACGAGTGGCGCGTGGGGGTCGATCCGGAGGAGCGGCATGGCCTCGTCACCGACGGGCCCTTCGGGCTGGTCCGCAACCCGATCTACAGCGCGATGCTTCCAACCGTCTTCGGCCTCGTCCTGATGGTCCCGAGCGCGATCGCGATCGCTGGGCTGATCGCACTGGTGATCGCGCTCGAGCTGCAGGTGCGCGTGGTGGAGGAGCCCTACCTGCTCAATGCTCACGGCGATGCCTACGCCACCTACGCGGCTCGGGTCGGTCGCTTTGTCCCAGGCTTTGGCTTGCTTGATTGAACGGGTAGCCTGAACCGGTGCCGAAGCTCGCTGTAGTTGTGCTCGCCCTCTCTCTCACCGTCGTCGCCGCGGGATGCGAAGACGAAGGGGGTTCCGATTCTGGGACGGGAGGGATATACGTCCCCCCGCCTCGGCCTTTGCCGACGACCACGACTCCGCCGCCGACGACGACTCCAGAACCCACGACGACGCCTGGAGGGACCACGACCACCCCGGGGGAAGAAGCGACCGCACCGACATCCGAATACCCGCTCACGCAGCAGCAGGCCTACGCGGTGGTCGAAGCCGGCACGACCGTCGCCGGCTACCGGCCGAGCGGCTTCGAGGTCCTGATCTTCAAGTCGAGCGAAACGGAATACGTGGAAGAACCGGTGCAGGAAGAAGTCTGCGACTACGAGTACGACCCGCTCGAAGGAGAAAGCGTGTACGAGTGCGATTTTGAGACCGTCTACAAGGACCAGCCGGTGGAGAAGACGGTCTACGAGCTGCGGGTCCCTCAGAGCGTTTCCGTCACCTTCCCCAACGCCGCGGGCGCCTTTGCCCGGGCCGCCGCGTTGGGCGCCGAACGCTTCTGGCGCATCGCCTAGCCGGCAGCGCGCTTCCAGTTCCGCCCGCCGACCTATGATCGCGGCCGTGACCGCAGCAGCGAACAGTGCCAAAGGGGGTGACGGCGAGCTCTTCCTGATCGACGGCAACTCGCTCGCCTACCGGGCGTTCTTCGCACTGCCGGAGTCGATCGGGACCAGCGACGGGCGGCCGACCAACGCGATCTACGGGCTCGCCTCGATGCTGGTCAAGATCATCGACGAGCACGCGCCCGCTGGCGTCGTCGTCGCCTGGGACGCGGGGATGTCGGGGCGCGAGGTCACCTACGACCTCTATAAGGCCCAGCGCAAACCGCGCCCCGACCTGCTGCGCGAGCAGTGGCCCCACCTGATGCCCCTGGTCGAGGCTTTCGGCTACACCAACGTCAAGGTCGAGGGCTACGAGGCCGACGACGTGATCGCCTCGCTGGTCCGCCAGGCGCGCGAGGAGGAGATCCCGGTGATGGTCGTCACCGGCGACCGCGACGCGTACCAGCTCGTCGGCGAGGGCGTGCGGGTGATGAGCACCTCGCGCGGAATCACCGAGACCAAGGTCTATGACGCCGACGCTGTCCTCGAGCGCTACGGGGTCGCGCCGGAGCTGATCACGGACCTGATGGGGCTGCGCGGCGACACCTCCGACAACATCCCGGGCGTGCCGGGTATCGGCGAGAAGACCGCGACCCAGCTGCTGCAGCAGTTCGGCACGCTGGAAAAGGTCCTGGAAAGCGTGGAGGAGATCTCCGGGGCCAAGCGCAAGCAGAACCTGATCGAGCACGCCGACGACGCCCGCATGTCGAAGCAGCTGGCGACGTTGCAGTACGACATCGACACCGGTCTCGACCTGGCCGCGGTGATGGGCGCCGAACCCGATCGCGGCGCCCTGCGCGACTTCATGCGCGAGTTCGAGCTGAGGGCGGTGATGGAGCGGCTCGAAGAAGCGCTGCCGGAGGGAAAGGCGGTGCCGGGTCGCAGCGTCGAGACCGAGCTTGAGGTCGCGGTGGAGGAGGCGAAACCGGCCGACCTGAGCAAGGAGGAGGGGGCGCTCGCGCTGGCGATCGACGGCGAGCGCTGGGCCGCCGCCGAGGACGAGCGAATCCTCGCCGGCTCCTCGAGCCTCGACGAGCTGGCGACGGCACTGGCGGATAGGCCGCTCGCCGCCCACGACGCCAAGTCGCTTGGCGGCGGTCGCCACGGCCTGCTCGCCGCTGCCGCCCGCGAGGGAGTCGAGCTGCGCCTCGGCCACGACACGATGCTCGCCGCCTACCTGCTCGAGCCGCAGCGGCGCACCTACGAGCTGACCGAGTTGGCGGCGGACGCCGGGATCGGCATAGCCGCCGGGACCCCTCCCGCCGAGGCGGCCGACGACGGCCAGCTCTCGCTCGACGGGGAGGACGGCGAGGCGGGCCTCGACCCCGCCGAGGAAGCGCGCCTGGTCCATGCCCTCGCCGAGACCCAGCGGCCGCGCATCGAGGAGCTGGGCCTGGAAAGCCTGCTGGGCGAGGTCGAGCTGCCGCTCGTCCACGTGCTCGCCGCAATGGAGCGTGAGGGACTGAAGCTCGACGCCGAGCGCCTCGCCGAGGTCGGCGCTGGCTTCGGCGAGCGGATCGCCACGCTGGAGAAGGAGATCTTCGAACTCGCGGGGGAGGAGTTCACGATCGGCTCGCCGCAGCAGGTCGGCCGCGTCCTCTTCGAGCAGCTCGGGCTGACCCGCAAGCGCCGCGGCAAAACGGGTTACTCGACCGACGCCCGCGTCCTCGCCCAGATCCGCGACGAGCACCCGATCGTCGAGAAGATCGAGTCCTGGCGCGAGCTTTCGAAGCTGAAGAGCACCTACCTCGACTCGTTGCCGGACCTGATCGACCCCGAGACCGGCCGCGTCCACACCACCTTCAACCAGGCCGCGACGACGACCGGCCGTCTCTCCAGCACCAACCCGAACCTGCAGAACATCCCGATCCGCACCGAGATCGGCCGCCCGGTGCGGGCCTGCTTCGTCGCCGAGGAGGGCGCCAGGCTCCTCTCCGCCGACTACAGCCAGGTCGAGCTGCGGGTCCTAGCCCACGTCGCCGACGAGGAGGTGCTGAAAGCGATCTTCAAGGCCGGCGAAGACGTCCACGCCGCGACCGCCGCCGAGGTCTTCGAGATCTCGCGCGAGGACGTCGACGTCGGCCAGCGCTCGAAGGCGAAGATGGTCAACTTCGGCATCGTCTACGGCCTCACCGGCTTCGGCCTCGCCGACCGGCTCAACATCCCGCGCAAAGAGGGCGAGGAATTCGTCTCGCGCTACCTGGAGCGATTCCCGGCCGTGCGTGCCTTCCGCGAGGAGGTGGTCGAGCGGGCGCAGGAGGAGGGCTACGTGACGACCCTGATGGGGCGCCGCCGGGCGATCCCCGAGCTGCGCTCAGGCAATCCGAACACGCGCCGGCTGGGCGAGCGCCTCGCGGTCAACACGGTGATCCAGGGCACTGCCGCCGACATCATCAAGGTCGCGATGGTGCGCTGTCAGCACGCATTGCGCGAGGCGGGAACGGAGACAAAACTGGTGCTGCAGATCCACGACGAGCTCCTCTTCGAGGGCCCGCCGGGGGAGATGGACGCCGCGGTCGAGCTGGTGGAGCGCGAGATGTGCGCCGCCTACCAGCTCGACCCAGCGCTCGAGGTCGACATCGGCGTTGGCCCGGACTGGCTCGACGCCAAGTAGCCCCGCTCAGTCGTCGAGGTCGACCTTGGCGAAGATCGCCTTGCCGTTGACCAGGACCAGGATCGCGTCCTCGACCACGGTGCCGGCCGCCAGGTCGTCGGTGTCGCCCCGGCCAAAGCCATGGTGCCAGCCGTGCTCGCCGCCGGAGCTGGCCCTGGCGCCCTTGCGGCACCAATCATTCAGCAGTCGCCCACGCCGCTCGTCGCCACAGCTCTCGTCGTGATCGCTCTTGATCCAGGTGCGCCGGGTGACGATGCCGGCCACTGAGCCGCCGTCGGCGAGGTCGATGACGAGCTGGCGGCTGGCCGGATCAAAGGAGGAGATCGTCCCCGCCGGATCGTCGCCGAAGCCGCGCTGGTCGTGAGCCGTCGCGGGTCCGGCGATCGCCGCCGTCAGCAGGCCTGTTGCAACGAGGCCGAGGATCAAAGCGAGTCTCGAGGGTGTGGGCTTGCGCGTCATGGCTCCTCCTGGGGTGGTTGCACGCCGGTACTCGACGCTACCCACTCCGATATCGCCGACACCCCGAGCTTCGGCCAAACGTCCAGGTCCTCTTCGAGGACCCGCCGGGGGAGATGGACGCCGCGGTCGAGCTAGTGGAGCGCGAGATGTGCGCTGCCTACCAGCTCGACCCAGCGTAGCCTCGCTCAGACGTCGCCGGGCTCCGGCTCGTCCTCGTCCTCGTCCTCATGGTCGTGCTTGTCGAGCTCGACCAGTTTGTAGAAGGCGCTGCCGTCGATCAGCACCAGCTCGGCGACCTCCACGGTCGCTCCGGCGATCAGGTCGTCGGTATCGCAGCGGTGGGAGTGTTTGGCGCCTTTGCCGGGGCCCTCACTGCGGCCCGGCGCTGTTCCGTCGTGCCCGGGCGGGTCCTCACGGGTCTCGGGGCCACGGCCGTCGTGATCGTCGTCGCTCTCGTTCTCATCCCCCTGTGGATCCTCGCTGGGTCCCCGGCTCGGGAGATCCGCCGAGTCGTCAGACCCTGGGCGCGGGCGGTGCAGGAAGCCGGGCCTCAGGCCGTGATGGTGCCCGTGGCCCCTGCCGCAGTGGATGTGGGTGCGGCGGACGACGAGGCCGCTGACCGAGCCGCCGTTCGCCAGGTCGATGGTGAGCACGCCGGTCGCGGGATCGAAGGACTGGATCGTCCCTGCGTCCCCGTGGTCGTCGTGGTGGCGGCCGTGGCTGGCCGCCAGGCTGGGCAGCACCAGGATCGCCAGGGCCGCGGCGACCGCAAGCAGCACCCCGCCGAGCCGAGCTCGATTGCCGTGCGGACGATTCATGTCTCCTCCTTGGTCAGTGGAAGCACTTCACCGCTTCCAACCCGAGCCGGAGGCGAAGATCACGGAGATTCTTCGCCCCGTTCGTCGCCTCCCGAGGAAGAGCCTTCGCGTTCTTCTTCGGGAGGTTCTTCCTCCGGCGGGGGCGGGGGAGGCTCGCTCGGGCCCGGGCCGCCACCGCCGGGGCCACGTCGCGCATCTTCCCCCGACGGTGGAGGGCCGTCGTGACCGTCGCTTATGCCGCTGCGGTCCTCATCGCCGCTTCGATCACCACGAAGGTGGCCATCCCCCGGTTCCGGCCCGGACCGGGGACCGCCGGGACCGTGCCCCCCGTCCTCTGGACGCGGGCCGCGGTCGCCGTGCTCCCTCTCGTGCCCACCGTGATGACGTGGACCTGGACCGCGCTCGTCTGGTGGGACGAGGCCCGGCGCGCCCGACCCGCCCCCGCCGCTGCCGGGGCCGCCGTCACCGTGCCTCATTCCCTCACCCTGTTGCTCCCCGTTCGCGTCTTCCGCTTGCGCGGCTGGGGCGATCGACACTCCCTCCTCAATATCGTCCGCATAGACAGGTGCGATAGCAGCACTCGACGGGGTCTCGGTCGTGACGCCTGCCGCGGCGGCGGCGCGTCCCTCGTCCTGATTGCGGTTCTCACGCAAGGCGACGCCGGTGCCGACGGAGCCGGCCAGCACCGCCGTCACCACCCCGGCTTTCAGCGCCACGCTCGCGCCACCGCCGCCGACGGCTCCGCCGGCGGCAACGGCACCACCGGCGCTCGCACCCGCAAGGGCCGCCTCGCCGCCGTGGTCGATCAGCGTCCGCAGCAATGGCATCGGCAGCAGCAGACCCATCCCCTCGCGCAGCGCCTGGCGCGCCCGGTGGATCGCCTGGCGCGCGCCGCCGCCGCTCAATCCAAGCGCCGCCGCGATCTCCTCGTGGCTGAGGCCTTCCAGCTCGCGCATCACGATCGCCGCCCGCTGGGACTCGGGCAGCTCGCGCAGGCGCCGTATTAGGTCGGTGAGCTCCTCACGCCGCTCGGCTTCCTCGGCCGCGCTGCGGCCCCCTGCGATCGCCTCCGCCAGCGCTTCCGCCGAGGGCGGTTGGTCCCGCAGGTCGTTGAGGGCGGTGTTGCGAACGATCCGGTAGAGCCACGGCTGCAGCTCGATCTCGGCGTCGTCGCGGCGCAGCGCCAGCAGCGCCTTGGAGAAGGAATCCTGGATCACGTCCTCGCTGCGTGAGCCGACGATCGCTGCCGCGTAGCGGCCAAGCGGCTTTCCGTAGCGCCGCACGATCTCCTCGAAAGCAGCCTCGTAGCCCTCGCGCACGAGCGTCACCAGCCGCCGGTCGGGCTGCGCGCGCAGCGCCGGCCCGAGCACGAGACGAGCGGCGAATCCCTCAGCAGGCGGCGGCATCCACGAGGTGTAACACGAGCGAGCCCCAAAAATCACCCTCACACTGAGGCTGAGTTCGTCCTTTAGGGCGCATATGAGAGATTGGCGAAACTCCCCACGCCGCTCTGGGCGTGGGATCGCCGGGGTAGCTGTCGAGGCGGTACCTCAAGTTTCGGCCGAAGCTACCCCAGCAAATTTGAGCCTAGGAAGCGGGAAGGGCACCCGAAGATCGCGGTTATCCGCGAAAAGCCCCCGGCTTCCAGCAACTTCTGAAACATCTTTCAGACGACTAGCATCGGCTCCCAAGGCCGGGATAAACTGGGGTCTAAAGTGGCTACTGTGGCGACTCACGAGCATGAATTCCCTGAGCTTCGGAAGGAGAATGGGGGAGTAGTTGAAGCGACAATCCATCTGCTTGATGAGGAGATGGAGATCGCTGAGCGACTTGAGCGAAAGGGTCGAGAGCAGTGGCAGTTGGTCGCCTTCATGGCTCCACTTGCCATCGCGGGATCGCTCACCGCGGCAGGCGCCAAGGGCGTTGGGCCGGTCTGGCTCGCCTTCATCGGGTTTGCATCTCTGGTCACGCTGGGCTTGCTCGTATGGTCGATGTTCGAGGGTTCAGAGATGGCTAACACGCAAGAGGTTGAGGCGATCAACCCGGATCGCCTGGACCGCTACCTCCAGCAGCTACATGAAGACAAAGGCGAGCAGTCAGAAGCACAGATCAGAGCTGACCTTGCTCGAACTTTGATTGAGGTGGCCCGTTCTCGGGCCAAGGCAAACGATGCCCGAAGGAATCGACTGCGGACTGCGATCCGAGCCGCGCGCGCGACGTGCATCGGCTCTGTCTTGGTACTTCTGGTTGCAGCAATCGCCGTGATGGTGAATGCTTAGGCCCGAGTGGGGGCCGAAGAGGACGAAATAACTGCCGACGGCGCGGCTGACGGCGATTCCGAGCAGGGCGAAGTAGACGGCGCCCCAACGCTTGAGCCCGTCGATTCCGACAAACCCAGGAAACGGCCTGCCTGGGCCGACACCCCGAAAACGGTCCGCAAGAATTTGATGGCAGGGAACCGCCGCGCCCCGCTATTCGGCTTTCACCTTGAGGGCGGCGCGGTTAGCGACCAGGGCGTTCAGATTGGCTTTCTGGCGCACTTCCTCGAAGCCTTCCGCAAGGTTTTCGAGCCTCTGCAGGTTCTAACAACGGGCAGGATGCCCGAAGGAAACAACCTTCCCCGGACCAGCGGGGCAGACCCGATGGTTAGCGCGCTCGGCGCGGAGGCATCGGTCACAATTTTCTTCGCACTCAGTCCCGAGGAGATTGAGAACGAAGAAGAGAAGCGTGACGATCTAGCTTCTCTCTTGTCGGTTCGAGCCACGGGGCACCTTGGCGCGCTTCTCGATGTGACGCCGGATGGCGATGTGGTGACCAGCATGAGTCCATTTGGACGACGGATCACCCGCAGTTATGGCCAGATGGCAAAACTGCTTGGAGACCATGAGGTCAAAACCGATTGGTGGTCCGACATCTACAAGGGTGGCGAGATCGAGCTTTCCGCCCCCGAAGCCTCTGCCATCGCTGACGACCTCCTCAACAAGCCGACCACCGAGCGCAGGACTTTCAAATTGCGCGGGTTCATGTGGGAGGCGGCAACCGGAAAAGCCGGTAGGCGCTTCGTGCGTATTGAAACCGAAAATCGTTCCGTCAGGGCGAGCTATGACATTCCTCTCACCTCGCGAGTCAGGGAAGCGCTATCCCACAAAGTCGCTGTCCGCCTACGGGAAACGGCCTACTTCCGCCCGTTTGACGAGGTGCCCAATAAGCGCCAGCTGGAGCTTGTGAAAATCGACGAGATCGGCGATTCGGCCGGAGCGCTTGCAGAGGCTGAGCAACTGAAGCTCGAAGTCCCTTAGGTTCAGATTTTCGCTTTCTAGAGCGGTTTTCCGTCCGATTCGAGCAGTAGAGTCGACCGGGCAAAGTTCAAAGAGAAGGCCCCCGCGCTGGTGGAACAGCCGAGGGCCAGACCAAACGAGAGGTACCTCGCTTGGCGTCACCCAACTTAGCAGGGGGCGCGGCATCCGCTGTGCTGAAATCGCTCCTCGATTCGCCCGAGATTGGGCAGCTGATCGAGGAGCTTCAGGCTACGCGCTGGACGGGCCGGCCGGGGTACCCGATTCGCGCGATGATCGGGCTGGCGCTGGCCAAGAGCCTGTATGCGATCCCGACATGGACGAAGACTGTGGCCTTGGTCCGTGAGCACTGGGCTCTCCAGCGGGCGCTCGGCTGCGAAGGCAGTCCGCCATCCGTTTGGTCGGCCTACAGATTCGCCGAAAAGCTCCGGGACAACGGCGAGATGGTCGAGCGCTGCATAGACGGGGTGATCGCTGGGCTGCGCGAGAAGCTGCCGACCTACGAGCGCGATCTCGCTATCGACGCCTCAGATATACCCGCCTACGCCAGCGGCTACAACCGCCTACCCGATGGCCAGGAGCGCAAGCGCCTCTCTGACACCGACGCCTCGTGGGGACGGCGCTCAGCGATCTCGGTTCGCAAAGGCGGCGCCTTCTACGGCTTCAAGCTCCACCTTGCGGCCTGCGCCAATACTGGGCTACCGGTTTCCTGGCGGGTAGAGACGGCGGCACAGGGCGAAAGCCCGCTCGCTGCCTCGCTGATCGATGAGGCTCACAGGCGTGGCGCGATAGCCGACACGGCGGCGATGGACAAGGGCTATGACAGCGGCCCGCTGCATGAAGCCTGCGCCGAGCGGCACTGCCTGCCGGTGATTCCCCTACGCGACACCAAGGCAGTGAAGGCCGGTAAGCACTTGCCGCCGCTATGCGACCACGGCGAGTGGACATTCGCCGGATCGGATCGAAAGCGCGGAGCCTCAAAGTGGCGCTGCCCGACCGGCGAGTGCAAGCCCGCCTCGACGTGGATCAGGGCCGATCGGCTGCACCCGCTGATTCCCTACAAGTCAATGCGCTGGAAGGCGATCTACCGCAAGCGCGGAGCGGTCGAGCGCGAGTTCGGCAACTTGAAGCACCAGTGGGGCTTGAAGCCGCTGCGAGTCCGTGGTCTCGATCGCGTCCGGCTCCATGCCGACCTGACGATCTTGACCCGATTGGCTTGCGCCCTGTCGCGGGTGCGGGCGTCGTCTAAGTCTCCGTCTCCTCGAAAGCGCGAAAGCTCCCTAGCACCGTCTCGCCCGGCTCCCATGAGAGCCCGGCCAGCAAGTCGGCGGGAGTGACACCGAGCGCCCCAGCGAGCTTGACGAGCGTGTCGATGCGGGCAAGGCGCACGCCCCTCTCCAACTGGCCGATCTCCGTGCGGTGCAGAGAGGCGCGAAAGCCCAACTCTTCCTGAGAGATACCAGCGCGCTTCCGGCAACGAGCGAGGGTGGCTCCGAACTGCTGAGCGACCGTCACGGCAGCTCCAAGCGCTCGAAGTGAAGGGCGGCGGCGCTGGGGCGCACGGAGAGACCACCGCACTCCAGGAGGCCGACGTTGACGAGGGCCAGTACGACTCGCTCTACGTCGTCTCTGTCGATCTCACGGGCGAGACCGGGGATCGTGAGGGACTTCGGGTGGGCGTTGAGAACGAGGGCGAGAACGGCCCTCTGGGTAGCCTTGTCCTGCATCGGGAGTCCAACCTCCTGGTGCCGGGCGGGCGGCCGTTAGCGCGGCGCGCCCGCCGTTTGATTTCGGCGACCGTGACTCAGCTACCGATGCAGATCAAGCGTTTCGCCAATCGAAACGCCAATCCCTCATATGCACCCCTAAGGGCGAACTCACCCCAGAGGGCCGGGCCTGATATGACCGACGGCGTGGATCGAGGGGTGGCCGTGATACTTACTGCCCTCGCGGGGGGGCTGATCGCCCTGCAGGCGCCGATCAACGCCGGCCTCGGCAGGGCGACGGGGAGCCTGCCGGCGGCGCTCGTCTCCTTCGTTGTCGGCACCGTCGCCCTCGCGGCGATCGTCGTCCTCAGTGGCAAGGCCGGTGGCCTCGGCTCGACCTTCGACGTCAGCTGGTACTACCTGCTTGGCGGGTTGCTCGGCGCGGTCTACGTCGCCAACGCGCTGATCGCGGTGACCGCGATCGGGGCCGGGGGAGTTGCGGCGGCGACGATCGCCGGCCAGCTCACCGCCTCGGTCGTGATCGACCGGCTAGGCCTATTCGGCCTCGACCAGATCTCGCTCAGCCCCGAGCGGGTGCTCGGCGTCGCCTTGCTGGTGGTGGGAACCGTTCTGGTCGTTCGCTGAGGCAGTCGCGAACTCCGGTGGGGCGATCCGCAGGTAGTGGTCAAAGGACCAGTCGATGAAGCGCTTGGCGCCGAACAGGCGGACGAGCGGTCCGAGAACCCGCGGCGGCACCCGCGGGACGAGGCGCTGCACGCGCAGCATCCAGCGGAACTTCCACTCGTGCGAGTCGTTGAAATCGGCGTAGCTGGCGGCGGCGCGCTCGCGGTCCTGGCGCCCCTCGACGACCGCGCGTAGCTCGCGTCCCAGGGCGATGCCGAAGTAGAGCGCTGTGCGGATGCCCTCGGCGCTGAGCGGCAGGCAATGGCCAGCCGAGTCGCCGACGAAGAAGACGCCGCCCTCGGTGGCGCGGCGCAGCTTGTGCGGGATCCAGTTGCCCTGGTAGCGGACTCGGTCAGCGCCGAGGTCCTCGGCGAGCAGCTCGGTCGTGGCGCGGACGTGGAAGCGGGGGTCGAAGGAGCCGACGCCGATTCGCAGCTCGTCTTTCGCCGGGAACGACCAGCCGTACCCCGCCGGGACGTAGCGGCGGTCGATCCAGATCTCGAGATCCTCGCCGGTCCCACCCGGGTGCACCTCGAGGCCGCGCGAGAGCGGCGCGTCGGGAGGCTGATAGCCATCGCCGCTGGCCAGCACCCGGCGCCAGCCGAGCCCGTCGACGACCAGCGGCGCGCGGAGCACGCCGCGGTCGGTCTCGACGGCGATCGCCCCGTCGCCGTTCGCCGGGCGGGCGCGCCCGTTCACCTTTGCCGTCTCGAAGCGAGCATCGCAGTCCCGCCAGAGCAGCTCGCAGAGCTCGCGGTAGTCGAAGGTGGAGAAGGTCCAGGGCAGGCGGAAGCGCGAGTCGCCGTGGGGGGTGTGCATCAGCAGCGAGTCGAAGCGCTGGCGCTCGGCCTCCATCAGCCCCATCGCCCGCAACCACTCGGTGGGGATGCCGCAGGCGGAGGTCTGCCGCTCGCCGATCTCGTAGCGGTCGATCACCAGCACGTCGGCGCCCGAGCCCGCCAGCTCCCGCGCCACCGCGAGCCCAGCGAAGCTCGCGCCGCAGATGAGGACGTCGCAGCCGCCCTCGAGCGGGGTGCGCTCCTCGCCGCGCTTCGTGGCTCGAATCGGCACGACGCAGAGCGTATCCACTCTGCAATCATTCGCCGCTGTGTCCGTGACCGATACGACCTTGACCCCTGATTCCACCGGTACGTCCGCCGAGGGCTCCGGCGGTACTCCCGTTGAGACCTCCGGCGGTACTCCCGTCGAGGGTTCCGGTGGGCTCCTCATCGAAGTCGACGGCAAGGTCGTGCCCAACTACGCGGCGACGATGGTCTCCTTCGAGGAGGGCGATGTCGTCAAAGGCAACGTCGTGCGAATCGACAAGGACGAGGTCCTGGTCGACATCGGCTACAAGTCGGAGGGGGTCATCCCCTCGCACGAGCTCTCGATCCGCAAGTCGGTCAACCCGGCAGACGAGGTCGAGCTGGGGGAGGAGATCGACGCCCTCGTCCTCACCAAGGAGGACACCGAGGGCCGCCTCGTCCTCTCCAAGAAGCGCGCCCGCTTCGAGAAGGCGTGGCGCCGCATCGAGGCCGCCGCCGAGTCCGGCGAACCGGTCGAAGGCAACGTGATCGAGGTGGTCAAGGGCGGCCTCATCCTCGACCTCGGGGTGCGCGGCTTCCTGCCGGCCTCGCTGGTCGACATCCGCCGCGTCCACAACCTCGACGAGTTCATGGGCGAGACGCTCGAGTGCAAAGTGATCGAGCTCAACCGCAGCCGCAACAACGTCGTGCTCTCGCGCCGTGCCGTGCTCGAGGAAGAGCGCAAGGAGGTCCGCGAGCAGATCCTTGGCCGCCTCGAGGCGGGCCAGGTGGTCGAAGGCAAGATCTCCAACATCGTCGACTTCGGCGCCTTCGTCGACCTCGACGGCATCGACGGCCTGATCCACATCTCAGAGCTTTCCTGGAGTCACGTCAATCATCCCTCCGAGGTCGTCGCGATTGGCGACACGGTGCGGATCAAGGTGCTCGACATCGACCGCGACCGCCAGCGCATCTCGCTCGGCCTCAAGCAGACGCAGGAGGACCCGTGGCAGCGCGTGATCAGTGCCCACCGGCCCGGTGACGTGCTCGAGGGCGACGTGACCAAGGTCGTCGCCTTCGGCGCCTTCGTCGAGATCCTGCCCGGGGTCGAGGGCCTGGTCCACATCTCCGAGCTCGCCGACCACCACGTCGAGAGCCCGAGCGAGGTGGTCGAGCCGGGCGCCACGCTCAACGTCAAGATCCTCGAGATCGACGAGGAGCGGAGGCGGCTCTCGCTCAGCATCAAGCAGGTTGCCGAGGGGAAGATGGCGATGGGGGACCTTGGGGAGCAGATTCAGGAAGCGAGCGGCGAGGGTTCGGATCAGGGCTCAGAGGAATTGGCCGCGGGTCCTGTCGCGGGGGAGGGCACCTCGGCCTCGCCGGAGGCTACGGCCGAGGAACCCACCCCCACGCCACCCGCGGAAGATGCGGCTGAGGCTGTCGAGGCGCCAACCGCTGAGGCAGACACTCCGGCGTCTGAGCCTGAGGCCCCCGCCGCTGAGGAGGGAGCTGATGAGGTGCCAGCCACTGAGGCGGAGGCCCCGGCCGAGGATGCAACGCCGGCCGCTGAGACTGAGGCGCCTGCAGAGGAGGCCCCTGCTGAGGCCGAGGAGCCGGTTGCCGAGTCGCCCGAGCAGGGGGACGAGGCGGAGCAGGAGGGGGAATCGGTGCAGGAACGGCCGGATTCGCCCGACGACGTCGACGAGGCCGCTGGCGACGAGCAGCAGACGGGCGAGTCCGAGCAGGACTGAGCTGGCGAGGTGTCGCCGCTGACGATCGGGTTGACCGGCGGGATCGCGGCCGGGAAGTCCGAGGCCCTGGCTGCCTTCGAACGGCTGGGCGCGGCGACGATCTCCAGTGACGCAGTCGTGCACGAGCTGCTCGACGCCGAACCGTTGCTCGGCCGGCTGACGGAGCGCTGGGGGGTGGATCTCGCCCCTGAGGGGCGGGTCGACCGGACCCGCATCGGGGAGATCGTCTTCGCGGATCCCGAGGAGCTGAGTTGGCTCGAGGCGCAGATCCACCCGCTCGTCGGCGAGCGTATCGGTGCCTGGCTTGCTTCGCTGCCCGCCGAGACCGCGGTCGCCGTGGTCGAGGTTCCGCTCCTGTTCGAGTCCGATATGGAGGGCGTGTTCGACACCACCGTCGCCGTTGTCACCTCCGACGAGGTCCGCCGGCGGCGCGCCGAGGCCCGCGGGCACGCCCTCGTCGGCGAGCGCGAGGCCCGACAGCTACCCCAGGAGGAGAAGGCGGCGCGGGCCGAGCACGTGGTCGAGAACGACGGCACGCTGGAGGACCTCGAGCGCCGCCTATCCGTCTTGGTCGCCAAGCTGGGGGCATGACGCGGGGGCGAAACCGCGGGATGAAGAATCGGAGAAGGCGACGTCTTTTGGTGGGCGCTGCGGCGGTCATCGTCGGTATCGTCGCCGGCGTGCTGCTGGGAGTGACAGGGACAGTCGACCGGGCGATACAGGAGCTGACGCTCCCTCTTCGCCATGAGGACGTGATCCGCCAGCAGTCCCGCGAAAAGGACGTCGACGCCGCTTTGATCGCCGCGGTGATCTACTCGGAGTCGAAGTTCAGCGACAGCACGTCGAGGGCCGGCGCGCGCGGGCTGATGCAGATCACCCCCGACACCGCCAACGAAATCGAGCGGCACAGCGGCGGCACCACCTTCAAGCTCGGCGACCTCGCCGATCCTGAAATCAACATCCGCTACGGCACATTCCTGCTGCGCGAACTGCTCGATCGCTACGACGACGATACGGTCGCAGCGCTCGCCGCCTACAACGCGGGCCCGACTAACGTCGAACGCTGGGGGGGCGACGAGCTGACCCTCGAGCGCATCCGCTTCCCCGAAACCCGCGCCTACGTCGAAGAGGTGCTGGACAAGCAGCGGTCCTACCGCGACGAGTACGCACGGGAGCTGGGCTACCGATGAGCTTCCGGTGCGCCTTTCCCCCCCAATACGTGGATAAAGCGCACCGGAAGGACATGCGATGAGCGAGGCGCCGAGACCGCGCGTGGCGGCGCTGGCGATCGCGGTCGGTCTGGTGCTGGCCGACTCCTCGATCGTCGTCCTCGCCCTGCCGGAGATCTACCGCGAGCTGGACACCAGCGTCGCCGGCGTCACCTGGGTGCTCATCTCCTTCAACTTGGTGATGGCGCTGGCGGCGCTGCCGGCGGCGCACGTCGCGCGGCGCGTCGGCCCGGGGCGCGCCGCTGCCGTCGGCCTGGCGGTCTTCGCAGGGGCAAGCCTGGCCTGCGGGGCCGCGGGTCATCTCAGCACCCTGATCGCGGCGCGCTGCGTGCAGGCGGTGGGCGGCGCAGCGGCGGTGACCGCGGTGCTGGAGCTGCTGCCGGCGACGGTGGGCTCGGAGCGGCGCGCCGCGACCCTCTGGGCCGCGGCGGGGGCGACTGGCGCCGCGCTCGGGCCGGCGATCGGCGGCCTGCTCACCGAGCTGGTCTCCTGGCAGTCGATCTTCCTCGTCCAGGTGCCGGTGGCGCTCGCAGCCGCGGTGCCGATCCTCGCTGTCGCCAGGCACGAGGCGGCGACCGGGATCATCGAGGGAGAGCTGCGCAGCACCGGACGCCCGCACGTGCTCGCCAACGTCGCCCTGGCGATGATCTCGGCGGCGATCGCCGCTGCCCTCTTCCTGCTCGTGCTCCTGCTGATCGAGGGTTGGCGCCTGACCCCGATCGGCGCGGCCGCCGTAGTCAGCGTGATGCCGCTCTTCGCGCTCCTCGGTGGCCGCCTCAGCGACGTGGTGGAAAGCGCCCGGGCGCGCGCCGCCGCGGGGGCGATCCTCGTCTCGGGAGGTCTCGGCGGTCTCGCCCTGCTGCCGAAGGCCGAGGTTGCGCTGACGCTGCCGCCGCAGGTGATGGTCGGGATCGGGTTGGCGCTAGTGCTCTCGGCGCTGACCGAGACCGCGCTGGCGGGGCGCGCCCCGCAGGCGATCCACGGCGGCTGGACGATCTCCGCGCGCCACGCCGGCGTCGTCGTCGGGCTGCTTGCCCTGACCCCGATCTTCACCGCCGACATCGCTGAGCAGCGCCGTGACGCGATCAACGCCGGCACCGCCGTGATCCTCGACTCGCGCGTGCCGCCGCTGACTAAGCTCGAGCTGGCCCAGCGGATCGAGGACCGGCTTGAAGGGGAGCAGGGGAGGGTGCCGACGATCGGTCCCGCCTTCGAGCCCCTTCCGGAGGATGCGGAAGAGCGGGATCAGGTCGTTGGGTTGCGCGATGAACTGCAGGAGCAGCTCAATCGAGGCGCCACCCACGCCTTCAGCCCCTCGTTTGGGCTGGCCGCGCTGCTCGGCCTGCTCTCGCTGATCCCGATCGGCTTGGCGCGGAGGGTCGAGCTGTGAGCGAGGAACGCCGTGGCCTAGTCCTGGTGGCCGGCTCGGCGGTCGCCGCGATCCTGCTCGTCGGCATCTACCTGGCGGCGGGCGGATCGTCCTACGCGCCGGCGAAGACGCAGGACCCCTGCGACCAGCGGCCCTGGCGCAGCCCGGAAGGGCTGCAGCAGATCGCCGAGCAGTTCTCGCTCTCGGCGCTCGACGGCGCCGCCTGCGAGCTGGGGGTCAGCCGCGAGGTCCTGGCGCGCGCGCTGGCTACGCCGGAGTCGCGGGAGCGCTTCAGTCAGCGCTACGAGATTGGAGACGCGCGGCTGGCGAGGGCGATTCGGGCTGGTCTCGTGCGCGCCGTAAACGACGCCGAACGGGCCGGCGCCCTCAACCCGCTGATCGCCGCACCCCTGCGCGAAACTCTGCGGAGCATCCCGCTCGAACAGGCGATCGAACTGATTCAGAACGCCCAGACCCTGCTCGACGAACTGGAAAGCTTCCTCGGGCCTGCGCAGGGCCTGCTCGAACAGTTCCTCCCCTGAGCCTCCCGGAGCTGTCTAACGCTTGAGTTGGAAGCGACCCTTGCTCGGCAACCAGCGGATCCCTTCGCAGAGCTGTTCGGCAGTGGTGTCGAGCGAGCTGGCGAGCTTGATGATGGTGCCGAGCCGGGGCTCGCGTCCGCCCCGCTCCAACAGGGAGATCTCGGTTCGGTGCAGGTCGCACATGAAGCCGAGCTCCTCTTGCGAGATTTTCTTTTTCTGCCGAGCTTTGCGCAGATTAGTTGCGAAACGTTCACGTGGTTTCATGGCCGGCGATTCTCTGTCTGCGACGACAGAAGCGCTACAGACAAGACATCTACTGACAAAACCGCACGTTTATAGCACGCATCAGTCGCGGGTCGCGCGCCAGACCCAGACCATCGCCAGCGGCTGCAGCGGCAGCCTCGCCCAGAGCGCCCAACGGGGGACTTTCTCGAGGTCGAGGCCGTCGACTTGCTCCGGGTTGATGGCCATGTGGACGTTGGCGGGGAAAACCGCAACGAGGAGAGCGAGCAGCCACCAGCGGGCAAAACGCCGGGTCGGCCCCGCCAGCACCGCTGCCCCGCCAGCGATCTCGGCGATGCCGCTGACGATGACGGCCTCGCGGTGGCGTGGCAGCGAAGGCGGCATGATCGCTTCGTAGCTGCGCGGGATGACGAAGTGCATCGTCCCCGCGAAGGCGAAGAACCCGGCAAGTGCCTTCTGCGAGCGGCTCATCGTCCGGCAGTCTTTCAGCCCCAGCGCCTGCTTGCCTTCAGCTAATGGGCGGGTGGGGCGCTCGGTATGGTCATCCGGTGCCCGAGTTCAAGCTCAACCCGGCGTACACGCCCACCGCCGATCAGCCGAAGGCGATTGCCGGGCTTGCCGAGGGTCTGGGGGCGGGGGAGCGATTCCAAACGCTGCTCGGCGCGACCGGCACCGGCAAGACCTTCACGATGGCCGGCGTGATCGCGGCCGTGCAGCGACCCTCGCTCGTGATCGCCCACAACAAGACGCTTGCCGCGCAGCTCTGCAACGAGTTCCGCGAGTTCTTCCCGGAGAGCTCGGTCGAGTACTTCGTCTCCTACTACGACTACTACCAGCCCGAGGCCTACGTCCCGGCCCAGGACCTCTACATCGAGAAGGACTCCTCGATCAACGACGAGATCGACCGGCTGCGCCACGCCGCCACCGCGGCGCTCTTCGCCCGCCGCGACGTAATCATCGTCGCCTCGGTCTCCTGCATCTACGGGATCGGCTCGCCCCAGGTCTACAACGAAAAAATGCAGCTCTTCAAAGTCGGTGAGGAGATCGACCGCGACGAGGTGCTGCGCAAGCTGGTGAAGATGCAGTACCAGCGCAACGACTCGGTGCTCGGGCGCGGCAGCTTCCGCGTGCGCGGCGAGGTGCTGGAGATCATGCCCTCCTACGCCGAGTCGGCGTACCGCATCGCCCTCTTCGGCGACGAGATCGAGGGCATCCAGCACTTCGACCCGCTCACCGGCGAGATCCTCGACACGATCGATCACGTCTCGGTCTGGCCGGCGTCGCACTACGTGACCAAGGACGAGACCCTGGAGCGGGCGGTAGAGGAAATCCGCGCCGAACTGAACGCGCGCACCGCGGAGCTGGAGGCGGAGGGAAAGCAGCTGGAGGCGCACCGGTTGCGCCAGCGCACCGCATACGACATCGAGATGCTGAAAGAGCTCGGCTTCACCTCGGGGATCGAGAACTACTCGCGCATCCTCGATGGCCGTCCCCAGGGAAGTCCGCCGCACACGCTGATCGACTACTTCCCCGACGACTTCGTTGTCTTCGTCGATGAGTCCCACCAGACGATCCCGCAGATCGGCGGCATGTACGAGGGGGACCGCTCGCGCAAGCAGACCCTGATCGACTACGGCTTCCGCCTGCCTTCGGCGATCGACAACCGGCCGCTCAAGTTCGACGAGTTCCTCGCCCGCGTCGACCAGCTGGTGATGGTCTCGGCGACGCCGGGTCCGTTCGAGAAAGCTGAGGCCTCGCGCGTGGTCGAGCAGATCGTGCGGCCGACCGGGATCATCGACCCCGCGATCGAGGTGCGCGAGACGCGCAACCAGATCGACGACCTGATGAACGAGATCAAGGCCCGCGCCGAGGCCGGCGACCGGGTGCTGGTGACGACTCTGACCAAGAAGATGGCCGAGGACCTGACCAACTACCTGCTCGAGTACGGGATCAAGGTGCGCTATCTGCATTCGGAGGTCGACACGCTGGAGCGGATCCAGATCGTCCGAGACCTGCGGCTGGGTGAGTACGACGTACTCGTCGGGGTCAACCTGCTGCGTGAGGGGCTCGACCTGCCAGAGGTCTCGCTGGTCGCGATTCTCGACGCCGACAAGGAGGGCTTCCTGCGCGGCGAGACCAGCCTCGTGCAGACGATCGGGCGGGCGGCGCGCAACGTCAACGGACGGGTGCTGATGTACGCGGACAAGGAGACCGACGCGATGCGGGCGGCGATGCGCGAGACCGACCGCCGCCGCGCGATCCAGCTCGCCTACAACGAGGAGCACGGGATCACGCCGGAGACGGTGCGCAAGGGCATCTCGGAGATGAGCGAGTTCCTGGCGATGGAGGACCGGGCGCCACGCCGCCGCCGCGGCAAGCGCGCCGCCGAGTTCGCCGATGCAGGGGAGCTCGAGCGTTCGATCGTTGCGCTCGAGGAGGAAATGCTAGCCGCCGCTGACGATTTGCGCTTCGAGGAGGCGGCTCGGATTCGTGATGAGCTGAAGGAGCTGCGGCGGGACCTTGATGGGATGCGGGCGGGGGCGTAGAGCCGGCCGTGAGGAGCATCAGCACGTGACTATCTGTGGGGAGATTGCCGAGTGGGCGTCGGAGCTGGGAGCCGACGATCTGCCAGAGAGCGTGCGTGAGCGGGCGGAGTTGCAGGCGCTGTGTGTCGCCGCAGGGCGGGCGGCGGGGGAAGGGGCAGCGGCGCCCTTCGCCGCGGTGGCTCCAGATGGGCCGGCGGGAGAGGTCTACCGTTCGGCGGCAGCCTCGATCGCCCACGACTGGGACGACTACCTCTTCATGGGGCACACCGGGCACTCGGCAGTGCCGGCTGCTGCTGTCTTTGCGGACGATCCCGAGCGGCGGCTGGTCGCTCAGGTAGCTGCCAACGAGGTCGCTGGTCGGCTGGGCGCGGCGCTTTTCCTCGGGCCTCACAACGGCCAGTTCTGGGCCTCGATCCACTGTGCCTCTGCTGCTATCGCGGCGTCGGTCGGGATGGGGCTCGACGCGACCCGCGCGGCCCACGCCCTCGCGATCGCTCTCTACCAGCCGCCTTACGGGATGTGGCCCGGGTTCATGGGGCCGAAGAGCAAGCTGCTGACCGCGGCCGAGCCGGCGGCTGCTGGCGTACGCGCCGCTCTGCTCGCGGCCGAGGGGGTCACGGGCGCCCTCGACGTGATCGAGCACCCGCGCGGTGTTCTCACCAGCCTCTCCTTCGCGCCGCGGCCGGAGATGTTCGGCGGCTTCGGCCGGGTCTGGCTCACCGACACCCTCGCCTACAAGCGGCTCCCAGGCTGCGCCTACCTGCAGTCCGTGGCCGAGGCGGCCCTTGCCGCGGACGTCGAGGTCAGCGCGGTCGTGGCGGTCGAGATCGAGGCCGGTTGGCTCACCTGCGAGATGGAGGCGCTGGGCAAGGGGCCCGACCTGACGCCGATCCGGGTCAACTTCTCGGCCACCCTGACCACGGCGATCGCCTTGCTCGCCGGCAAGTTCACGCCAGCTGAGCTCGAACTCAGCTGGCTGGCGGAGCACGAGGCCGAGATCGCGGCCCTCGCCGCGCGAATCGAGCTCAGCCACGAGCCCGCTCTGACGGCCAAGACCCTGCGCGGCACGCTCGATGCCGGCGCCTCGCCCGACCTCGGCCTGCGCGACCTCCTGCGGATCCGTCGCCGGCTCGGGGATGCCAACATGGACGAGGCGAATCCAGCCCCCGCGGTGTTGCGGGCTCTGGCGGCGGACCGCGGCCTGCGTCGCACCGTCGGCCGCTCGCTGCGGGGCCGGCTTGCGAGGGGGGACAGTGGCAACAGCGGCATCGACGGCCTCGATACCGCGGCATTGCGGATGACCTTCCCGAGCCGCCTCCGCATCGCGCTGCGCGACGGCTCGACCCGAACTGTCGAGGGCACGGAGCCCGGCTCCTGCGGGCGCCCGCTCCCCGAGCAGCGCGCGGTGGTCGAGGAGCGACTCGCTGTCGCCGGGCTCGCTGTCGCCTCCGCCGTTTAGGCCAGGACCTTTGCCGCCTTGGCGCTGTCGGCGTAGAACTCGCCGCGCACGATCTTGCCGTTGGCGAACTTGAGCAGGTGGGCAAACGGCGACTCGAAGCTGCCGCTGTCGCTGCCCGCCCGCTGGGTGCCGCGCACCACCACCCACTCGCCGGCGTCGATGAACTCCTCGGGCTCGACGCTGAAGGACGACCAGTAGTTGGGGATCTGGGCGAAGTTCCCGATGATCGCGTCGCGTCCGTGGGTTTCGCCGCCGAGCGGCAGCTCGTCCGATGTGAGCCAGGTGCCGTCCTCGGCCATCATCTCCTTCAGTGCTTCCAGGTCACCGCGGCCAAAGGCCTCGTAGGCAGACCGGGCTGTGTCGACATTCGACATGGCTTCTCCTCGATGTAGGGCTGGCCCTGCCTCGCGGTTCAAGCTACTCCCGCTCGGTCAGGTGCGCAAGGTTGCTTGTCTAATCTGCGCCGCATGGCAATCGATGTCAGTGAGACGACGTTCCAGAACGAGGTGATCGAGCGCTCGCGCCAGATCCCGGTGGTGGTCGATTTCTGGGCCGAGTGGTGCGGTCCCTGCCGCACGTTGACGCCGGCGCTGGAGGCCGCTGAGGCATCCCGGTCTGGGAAGGTAGTGCTGGCCAAGGTCGACGTCGACGCCAACCAGGCACTGGCCGCCAGGTACGGCGTGCAGGGAATCCCCGCGGTGAAGGCGTTCCGCGCCGGTGCCATGGCGAGCGAGTTCGTCGGCGCCGTGCCGAAGGCGAAGGTCGAAGAGTTCTTCGACTCCCTCGTTCCCTCGCGTGCCGACGAGCTCCTCACCGCTGGTGATGAGCTCTCCCTCCGCGAGGCCTCCGAACTGGAGCCGCGCCGCGCCGACATCGCCGTCGCACTGGCCCGCAAACGCCTGGAGCGCGGTGCCGAGGATGACGCTCTCGCCGCCGTCGAAGGCCACGAAGGCGACTTCGCCGCCAAGGGCATCGCCGCTCGCGTCGCCCTGGCGCAGCGCGGTGTCGCGGCGGAGGCCTTCGAAGCCCTGGACCGCGGCGACCGCGAGTCAGCCCTCGACGCCCTCCTGGCCGCAATTATCGATGCCGACAAAGAGACCCGTGAGCAACTCCGCCAAGCCGTCATCGGCATCCTCACCGACCTCGACCCCAGCGACGAAACCGCGATCCGCTACCGCCGCCGCCTCTCCCAGGCTCTCTACTAATCCCACCCCGCTGACTTCGTCTTTAGGGGTCCGTATGCGCCCCGAATGACGAACTCACCCCTCGGGTAGGCGGCTTAGTTCCCTTTGGCGTTGGGTGAGGAGGCGGTGCAGGCGTTTGATTACGGCTTGCGGTTCGCGGTCCAGGCGTGTGCCTGTAACCCGCGTCATCTCGATGCCGGCGAGCTTCAGGTCCTCCTGGCGGATCCGGTCGGCCTCGAACGCGCTGGGACTCCCGTGGTAGTCGTAGGTATCGAGTTCGACGGCGAAGCGCTCGGCTGGCCAGTACGCATCCAGCTCGAATCCGTCGACGAAGAAGTTCATGGACGGCTGTGGCAGGTCTGTCCTCCGGATGACGTCGAGGAAGCGACGCTCCAGGCCAGAGCGCGTGAACACCTCGGGGCGAAAGACCTCCAGTGCTGCGCGCAGTCTCGCCACTCCCCTGAAGCCGCGACTTCGAGCGACCAGGGAGTCGACCGCGATTAGGTCAAGCAGGCCCAGGCGGTGGGCGTTGTCAAGGGCGCCACTGAGGAAAAAGGGATCGACCGCGGCGAAATCGAGAAGCGTCCGCGGAATCGCGGTAACCGGAATGCCCTCATGGTCAGCCACGTCCTCAGAAGTGAGCGCCAGGGCACTGTGCACGCGGATGCTCCGGCGGGTGCGCCGCGGGGTTGACGCAGTGACTTCGACTATTGGCTGCCATCGCTTGGTCAGACCCCACAACCACGCCGCGGACCGATGGCTGAGCAGCGCTCCATCTCCGCAGGTGAGCACCGCGGCGAGGGCCCATCCGTGGCGCGAGACACCTGCATGTCCGACGGCATAGATCTCGTGTCGGACGGGGTGCAGCCTCCCCGACTTCATCGCATGCCCGATCGCCCCATCGGAATACCCAAGCTCTCGAAGCTGCACGCGCGAGACAACCCCGTGCTGTTCCCTGGCCAATCCAGCCAACGCATGGTGACTTCGCCGTTCCAAGCGCATGCGGACCCTTAAGGGCGAAGTTAGTGGCGGTTCTCCCCCTGAAATGGCGAATTCGGTGGCGAAAAGGCGGAGGTTGCGGGAAGCGTGAGGGGGGAACATCTGTTCGGGTGCGTAGAATCGCCTTCAGTGGCGGCTTCTGATCGGATCGTTATCTCTGGGGCACGGGAGCACAACCTTCGGGATATCGATCTCGAGCTGCCGCGGGATGCGCTGATCGTGATCACGGGGCTCTCGGGGTCGGGCAAGTCGAGTCTCGCCTTCGACACGATCTACGCCGAGGGGCAGCGGCGCTACGTCGAGTCGCTCTCGGCATACGCGCGCCAGTTCCTCGGTCTGATGGAGAAGCCCGACGTCGACTCGATCGAGGGGCTCTCACCGGCGATCTCGATCGACCAGAAGACGACCTCACGCAACCCGCGCTCCACCGTCGGCACGGTGACCGAGATCCACGACTACCTGCGCCTGCTCTGGGCGCGGATCGGGATCCCGCACTGCCCAGAGTGTGGAGCAGAGATCACCGGCCAGACCCAGGAGCAGATCGTCGACCGGCTGATGACCCTTGAGGACGGGGTCAAATTCATGGTGATGGCGCCGGTTGTGCGCGGGCGCAAGGGCGAGTACGGCAAGCTGTTCGAGCAGTTCCGGCTCGAGGGCTACTCCCGGGTCAAGGTCGACGGCGAGCTGCGCCGCCTCGACGAGGAGATCGTCCTCGACAAGAAGTACAAACACGATGTCTCGGTCGTCGTCGACCGGCTGGTAATGAAGTCCGACCTGCGTCGCCGCCTTTCCGAGTCGGTGGAGGCCGCGGCGGCGCTCGCGGGGGGCCTGGTCGAAGTCGAGATGGTCGAGCCCACCGGGGAGACACTGCTCTTCTCGGAGCAGTTCGCCTGTCTCAGCTGCGGCACCTCGATCCCCGAGCTGGAGCCGCGGATCTTCTCCTTCAACTCGCCACATGGCGCCTGCGAGCGCTGCCACGGCCTCGGCTTCCAGCGGGTGATCGATCCCGAGCTGGTCGTGCCCGACCCGACCCTCTCGCTCGCCGAGGGTGCCCTGCAGCCATGGAACCGCGGCATCACCGCCTACTGGAAGCGACTGATTGCCTCTGTCGCCGAGGCGTACGGGATCGACGTCGACCTTCCCTGGTCGAAGCTGAAGAAAGCCGACAAAGAGATCTTTCTCTACGGCACCGGCTCCGAGCGCCACCAGGTGTCCTACACCAACCGCTTCGGCCGCCGCCGCTCCTACAAAGTCCGCTTCGAGGGGATCGTCAACAACCTCGAGCGCCGCTACGAAGAGACGGACTCGGAGAGCAACCGCGAGCGGATCGAGGGCTACATGGCCGAGCAGCCCTGTCCCGACTGCAAGGGGGCGCGGCTGCGGCCGGAGAGCCTCGCGGTCAAGGTGGGCGGGATTAGCATTGCCGAGTTCAGCGAAAAATCGGCGCGCGCCGCCGCCGAGTGGATCGCCTCCCTGGAGATGACCGAGACCGAGCGGGCGATCGCCCGGCTGATCGTGCGCGAGATCTCCGAACGCCTTGCCTTCCTCGAGAACGTAGGGATCGGCTATCTCTCGCTGGCCCGCTCGGCCCGCTCGCTCTCCGGCGGCGAGGCGCAGCGGATCCGCCTGGCGACGCAGATCGGCTCGAGCCTGGTCGGCGTCATGTACGTGCTCGACGAGCCCTCGATCGGCCTGCACCAGCGCGACAACGAAAAGCTGATCGCCACCCTCGACCGACTGCGGGACCTCGGCAACACGGTGATCGTGGTCGAGCACGACGAGGGGACGATGCTCGCCGCCGACCACCTCGTTGACCTCGGGCCGGGCGCCGGCGAACACGGCGGTCACGTGATCGCCGCCGGCCCGCCGGCGAAGGTTGCCAAGGACCCTGCCTCGCTGACCGGCCAGTATCTCTCGGGCAAGCGCCGCATCGAGCTGCCCGAGGAACGGCGCTCGCCGCGCGGCGCCCTCGCGGTCCGGGGCGCCCGTGAACACAACCTGAAGGGGATCGACGTCGCCATCCCGCTCGGCGTCTTTTGCTGCGTCACCGGCGTCTCCGGCTCGGGCAAGTCGACCCTGGTCAACGAGACCCTGCACCACGCGGTCGCAAACCGCCTGCACCAGGCGAAGCTGCGCCCCGGCGCCCACGACGGTGTCGAGGGCCTCAGCCAGATCGACAAGATCATCAACATCGACCAGTCGCCGATCGGTCGCACGCCGCGCTCCAACCCAGCCACCTACACCGGCGTCTTCGACCACATCCGCCAGCTCTTCGCCCAGACCCAGGAGGCACGGGCGCGCGGGTACAAGCCCGGCCGCTTCAGCTTCAACGTCAAGGGCGGGCGCTGCGAGGTCTGCCGCGGCGATGGCCAGATCAAGATCGAGATGCACTTTCTGCCCGACGTCTACGTCCCTTGCGAGCAGTGTCACGGCAAGCGCTACAACCGCGAGACGCTCGAGGTCCGCTTCAAGGGCAAGAACATCGGCGACGTGCTCGAGATGTCGGTCGAGGAGGCGGTCGAGTTCTTCGAGAACGTGCCGAAGATCGCTCGCCGCCTTCGCACCCTGCACGACGTCGGCCTCGACTACATCCGCCTCGGCCAGGCGGCGACGACGCTCTCCGGCGGCGAGGCCCAGCGGGTCAAGCTCGCGACCGAGCTCTCCAAGGTCGCGACTGGCAACACGCTCTACATCCTCGACGAGCCGACCACCGGCCTGCACTTCGCCGACGTGCAGCGCCTACTCGACGTACTCGGCCGCCTCGTCGATGCTGGCAACACCGTCGTCGTGATCGAGCACAACCTCGACGTGATCAAGACCGCCGACCACCTGATCGACCTCGGCCCCGAGGGCGGCGAGGAGGGGGAGAGGTGGTCGCCACCGGCACCCCGGAGGAGGTCGCCGCCGTACCCGGCTCCTACACCGGTCGCTTCCTCGCCGAGCTGGTCGAGCCTGCGAAGCCCAAGCGCGCCACGCAGCGGCGCCGTGAGCCAGTCGCTGCGTAGCGCTCCAGCGGTATAGAACGCTCCGTTCCGGGTAGCCAATGGCTGACGGGCCGGGAAAAGGAGCGGAAATGTCGCGTTCTTGGTCTAGAAGGTTTGTGGTCGGCCTGTGCTCGCTGCTGGCGCTCGCGCTCGTCGCAACCGGTTGTGGCGACGACGATGGCGAAGATGGTGGTGGCGGGGGTGCTGGCGGCGGTGGCGCGACGATCGCGCTGCTCCTGCCCGAGAACCAGACGCCTCGCTACGAGTCGGCGGATCGCCCCTACTTCGAAGAAAGGGTCGAACAGATCTGCCCCGAATGCGAGATCCTCTACAGCAACGCCACCGAGGACGCCTCCAAGCAGCAGAGCCAGGTTGAAGCGGCCCTGACGCAGGGGGCGGACGTATTGGTGCTCGATCCCGTCGACGCGGCCTCGGCGGCGGCCAGCGTGCAGAAGGCGGCGCAGCAGGACGTCCCGGTGCTCAGCTACGACCGCCTGATCCTCGGCACCCCTGACGTCGCCGTCTACGTCTCCTTCGACAACGTCAGGGTGGGCGAACTGCAGGCCGAATCCCTCTCCGAAAAGCTGAAAGAAGACGGCAGCCCCAAAGGCCCGATCGTGAAGATCAACGGCGACCCCGCGGACAGCAACGCCGCTCTCTTCAAGGAAGGCTCGAACAAAGGATTCGATACCGCAGGCGTCGAGGTCGCCAAGGAATACGACACGCCGGAATGGTTGGCGACAAACGCCCAGAACGAGATGCAGCAGGCGATAACCGCGCTCGGCAAAGACGGCTTTGCCGGCGTCTACGCCGCCAATGACGACACCGGCGGCGGCGCGATCGCGGCGATGCGATCCGCCGGGATCGATCCGGAAGAACGGCCCACCACCGGCCAGGACGCGACGGTTGCCGGTGTTCAGCGAATCCTCATTGGCCAGCAGTACATGACCGTCTACAAGGCGATCAAACCGCAGGCCTTCACCAGCGCCGAAATCGCGGTTGACCTGGCCGAAGGCAAAGAAGTCCCGCAGGGAAAAATCACCGACGAGCTCGACAACGAAGCGGCGAAAGTGCCATCGATCCTGTTTGAACCGGTCGCGGTCACCAAAGACAACATCAAACAGACGGTGGTCGCGGACGAATTCATCACCCCCGACGAACTCTGCACGGGGCCGTACGCGAAAGCCTGCGAAGAAGCGGGCATCTCCTAACGGTTGGGCGATGGCCTCTGATGCGCTTCTCGCGCTAAACGGGGTGAGCAAGAGGTTCGGCCCGGTCCAGGCTCTGGACCGGGTCGACTTCGAGGTCCACGAGGGCGAGGTGGTGGGGCTTGTCGGCGACAACGGCGCCGGGAAGTCGACCCTCGTCAAGACCATCGCCGGCATCCACCCGCCCGACTCGGGCGAGATCAGCTTCGGCGGCGAGCGGGTGACGATCTCGCGGCCACACGATGCGACCGCGCTCGGCATCGCCACCGTCTACCAGGACCTGGCGCTCTGCGACAACCTCGACGTCGTCGCCAACGTCTTCCTCGGTCAGGAGCGTGTCTCGTCCGGGCCGGGAGCGGTCTCGCGCCAGCTCGACGAGGCGAAGATGGAGCACCGCGCCGGCGAGCTCCTCTCCAGCCTCGCGGTGACGATCCCCAGCATGCGCACGGAGGTGGGCACCCTTTCCGGCGGCCAGCGCCAGCAGGTGGCGGTCGCCCGCTCCCTCCTCGGCGAGCCGAGGGTCGTCCTGCTCGACGAGCCGACCGCCGCGCTCGGTGTGCCGCAGACGAAGCAGGTGCTGGGGCTGATCGGTCGCCTGCGCGAGCGCGGCCTCGGCGTCGTCGTGATCAGCCACAACCTGAAGAACGTGTTCGAGGTCGCCGACCGGATCGTGGTGCTCCGCCTCGGCCGGGCCGCGGGTGACTTCAAGGCCGAAGCGACGACGGAGGAGCACGTCGTCTCGGCGATTACCGGCGTCGGGGGCAACAGCGAGGCCGGGGAGGAGGAGGCGTGAGCCCCGCAGAAGGCGCCGCAACGGCCGCTCCCAGCGCTCGGGAAGACGGCGGCACCGGCTCCGCCACCTTGAGGCGGTTCATCCAGGGTGACCTGGCCTCCCTGCGGGTCGTGCTCGGCCTGGCAGTGATCTGGGTGATCTTCCAGCTCCAGAACGACCGCTTCCTCTCGGCCGAGAACCTAACCAACCTGATGCTGCAGATCACCGCCGTTGGGCTGATCTCGATCGGGGTCGTCTACGTCCTTCTCCTGGGCGAGATCGACCTCTCGGTGGGCGCGGTCAGTGGCCTCGCTGCCGCGGTCGTCGCCGTCCTCAACGTCAAGCACGGCTGGAGCCCCTACCTGGCGATTGCCGCTGGCGTTCTTGTCGGCACCGCGATCGGATTCCTCCAGGGCTTCCTCTTCAGCCGCTTCGGCGTGCCTTCCTTCGTCGTCACCTTGGCGGGCCTGCTCGCCTGGCAGGGAGCGCTGCTGCAGGTGCTCGGCTCGACTGGGTCGATCAACATCACCAACCCCAAGATCACCGGCCTCGCCAACACCTTCTACTCGGATACGGTGGGCTGGATCTTCGTCGCGATCGTGATCGGGATCTACGCCGCGGTCGTCTTCATCGGCCATCGGCGTCGCGTCGCGGCCGGCCTCGAAGGCGAAGGCATCGCGCCGCTGGTGCTGCGCGTCGGCGCGGTCGCGCTGATCGCGATCGTCGTCGTGGCGGTCCTCAACTCCGACCGCGGCGTTCCGCTCGCCCTGCTCATCCTGCTCGCCTTCGTCTTCGGGCTCGAATACGTCGCCAAGCGAACCCGCTTCGGCCGCCACGTCTACGCAGTCGGCGGCAACGCCGAGGCGGCCCGCCGCGCCGGCATCGGCATCAACAGGATCCGGATCGCGGTCTTCGCCCTGGCGAGCACGATGGCGGCGATCGGCGGCATACTCGCCGCCTCACGCCTGCTCGCTGTCAACCAGAGCTCGGGCGGCAGCGAACTGCTGCTCTTGGCGATCGCCGGCCCCGTGATCGCGGGGACCAGCCTCTTCGGGGGCCGCGGCGCGGTCTGGACGGCGTTGCTTGGTGCCCTCGTGATCGGCTCGATCTCCAACGGGATGGACCTGCTCGCGCTCTCCTCGGCGGTCAAGTTCATGGTCACCGGCGGCGTCCTGCTGATCGCCGTGATCGTCGACGCGATCGCCCGTCAGCAGCGCCAGGCCGCCGGTCGGGTTTAGGCGCTATCTGACCAGCAGCGAGGCACCGATCGCCCCGCCGAGGTCGCCGAGCGAGGCGACTCGCACCGCTGGTGGGCGCTCGTCGACGAAGAGGTGCTTGCCCATCTCCCGCGTCAGCGGCTCCATGTAGCGCTCCCCGAAGCGGATCCCGAGGCCGCCGCCGATGATCACGGCTTCGACGTCGAGCAGGTTGACCGCGGATGCGATCCCGGTGCCGAGCGCCTCGATTGCGCGGTCGATCAGCTTCTCGGCGAGGTGGTCACCGTGCTCGATCGCGCGGTCCCAGATGCCGCTCGTCAGCCGGTCTTTGTCGTGCTTGTGCATCAGTTTGAAGAGGTCGGTCTTGGCGCCCTCCTCGTGCTGGCGCCGCGCCTCGGCCTCCATTGCCGCTCGGCCCGCGTAGGCCTCCATGCAGCCCTTGCGCCCGCAGGGACACTTTGCGCCGCCGCGCTTGACGACCATGTGGCCGATCTCTCCGGCAGCGCCGCGGCCAAGCCACGGCTTGCCGTCCAGGACAAGGCCGCCGCCGACGCCAGTACCCCAAAAGACGCCGATCAAGCTGGAGAACTCGCGCCCGGCGCCGAGATGGAACTCGGCTTCGGTCGCGACCTGGACGTCGTTGCCGACCCGCACGTCGGTGCCGAGCCCCTTCGACAGCGCGTCACCGAGGGGGAAGCTTCCCTCCCAGCCGGGCAGGTTGCGTGCGCCGGAGACGATGCCGGTCTTGCCGTCAGCGTCGCCGGGCGAGCCGACGCCGACTCCGCGCAGCTCCGCCGACTCCACGCCCGCGCCCGAGGCGGCCTCGCGCAGCGCGTCCGCCATCGCCTGCGCCACGTCCGCCGGCCCGCCGCTGGTCGGCGTGGGATGCCGCGCCTCGCCGCGAACCTCCCCGGCCTTATCGATGACCGCTGCCTGGATCTTCGTCCCGCCGAGGTCGATGCCGCCACGCAGATCCGCCACGTCGGCAGTGTATGCCCGCCGCGGCTCTGGAAAGCTAGGGCCGTGGCCGGCGAGCAGAGCGGGTGGCGTGTGTGGTGGGCGAAGCGGCGCTGGTACGAGCGCAACCGGCGGCCGCGGAGACGCTGGCGGCTGGCGCGGCACGCGACGCGGGGCGGCTTTTTCATCCGCCAGCCGGTCGAGGGGGAGGTGCTCGAGGCGCTCGACGAGGGGCGCCTGCGGATCGGCGAGGGCACGCTGCTGGAGCCGGGCTGCTGGCTGACGCTGGCGCCCGGGGCGCGGATCGAGATCGGCGAGGACTGCTTCCTCAACCGAAACACGATGCTGGCGGCGCTCGAGCGGATCGAGATCGGCGACCACACGATGTTCGCCAACGGTTGCTTCGTCGGCGACTCCGCGCACCGCTTCGACGACCCGGAGACCCCGGTCACACAGCAGGGCTTCACCTCCAAGGGTCCCGTGCGCATCGGTGCCAACTGCTGGTTCGGCGCGAACTGCGTGGTCACGAGTGGGGTGACGATCGGCGAGCGCTGCGTGATCGGCGCGAACTCGGTCGTCACCCGGGACATGCCGCCCGGAACAATCGCTGCTGGCACGCCAGCAAAGGCGATCGGCCGGGTGGATGGATCATCGCCTGACCCCCGGCCAGCCTGATCCTCGCGCGCAGCCGGGGGTTAGTGACCGAGCGCACATGGCCGCCCCGCCGTGCGCCTATAATTCGCGACACGGCCGTGACCCGAAGGGCATGGACCTCATGAATCTGGTCGAACTCGTCGATCCCCACGCACAAAGTGACGTGAAGCTCCTCCGCGGCAAGGACGAGCTTCGGGCGGCGCTTGCCTCGACACGCCGGGCCGGTGAGCGGATCGGGCTGGTGCCGACGATGGGGTTTCTCCACGAAGGGCACCTCTCGCTCCTGCGCACGGCGCGGGCTGAGTGTGACGTCGTCGTCATGAGCCTCTTCGTCAACCCGGCTCAATTCGGCCCAGGTGAGGACCTCGATCGCTACCCGCGCGACGAGGAGCGCGACCTACGCCTCGCCGCCGAGGCTGGCGTCGACCTCGTCTACGCCCCGCCGGTCGAGACCGTCTACCCGGAGGGCTTCTCCACCCACGTGGAGGTGGAGGGCAGCCTGACCGGGGTGCTAGACGGCGACCCCACCCGGCGCGGCCCAGGCCACTTCCGCGGCGTCGCCACCGTCGTCGCCAAGCTCTTCAACGCCGTCGGGCCGGACGTCGCCTACTTCGGGCAGAAGGACGCGCAGCAGGCAGCCGTTATCCGGCGTATGGCCGTTGACCTGGACTTCCCGCTTCAGATCGAGGTGCTGCCCACGGTGCGCGAGCCCGACGGCCTGGCGCTGAGCTCCCGCAACGCCTATCTCGGTCCCGAGGAGCGCGAGCGGGCGACGGCGCTCTCGCGGGCTCTGCGCACGGCCGAGGCAATCGTCCCCGAGCAGGGGCTTGCTGCTGCGCTCGCTGTCGCCGAGGCCGAGCTGCGCGCCGCCGCGATCGAGCCCGAGTACCTCGAGGCGCGCGATCCCGAGACGCTCGAGCTGGTCGCCGAGCTGGGCGACCGCTCCGTCCTCGTCGCCGTCGCCGCCCAGGTGGGAGCCGCACGGCTTATCGACAACATCTTGATCGAGCCCTGAGAACTTGCAACGCGAAAGCTGACACGGAGGCGCAATGCAGAGGCAGATGCTGAAGTCAAAGATCCACCGGGCGACGGTGACCGACTGCGACGTCGATTACATCGGCAGCATCACTGTCGACACCGAGCTGATGGCCGCCGCCGACCTGATCACCAACGAGCAGGTCCACGTCTGGGACATCGACAACGGCGCCCGCTTCGTCACCTATGTGATCGACGGCGAGCCCGGCTCGGGCACGATGCAAGTCAACGGCGCCGCCGCCCACCTCACCCGGCCCGGCCACAAGATCATCGTCGCCTCCTTCGGCGCCTACGACGAGCGCGACCTAGAGTCCTACTCGCCCGTCGTCGTCCACGTCGACGAGGACAACGCGATCGTCGCCGTCGACAGCCACCCCGAGGTGCTGCTCGCCGAGCCCGAGGTCGTCTGATGAGCTCCGGCGCCCGCTCGCACACCGCGCCGCCCGCGGCCGAGGAGGGCCGCAAGCCGGTGACGCTGCCGCGCCTGGCTGAGATGAAGGCGGCGGGGGAGCCGATTGTGATGGTCACCGCCTACGACTACCCGTCGGCGAAGGTGGCCGAGGAGGCGGGCGTCGACGTCGTCCTCGTCGGCGACTCGGCGGCGATGGTCGTGCTCGGCTACTCGGGCACCGAGCCGGTCTCGATGGAGGAGATGATCGTCCTCGGCAAGGCTGTGCGGCGAGGCCTGAAGACGCCGCTGATGGTCGGCGACATGCCCATGGGCAGCTACGAGGCCAGCAACGAGCTGGCGGTGCAGAACGCCCAGCGCCTGGTCAAGGAGACCGGCTGCCAGGTGGTCAAGCTCGAGGCGGGGGGGACCTCGGTCGAGCGCGCCCGCGCGATTATCCGCTCCGGCATCCCGGTGATGGGCCACGTCGGCCTAACCCCGCAGACCGCCACTGCCCTCGGCGGCTACAAGGCCCAGGGCAAGACCGCCCAGAGCGCGATCCAGCTCTGCGAGGACGCCCTCGCTCTGCAGTCGGTCGGCTGTTTCGCGATCGTCTTCGAGGCCGTCCCGGCCGCCATCACCGAGGCAATCGCCGAGAAGCTGGAGATCCCGATCATCGGCATCGGCGCCGGCCCGGCCCCCGCCGGCCAGGTCCTCGTCTTCCACGACCTCCTCGGCATCACCACCGGCCGCATGGCCAAATTCGTCAAGCAGTTCGCCCACATCCATGACGAGATGGTCACCGGCATGCGCCGCTACGCCGACGAGGTCCGCACCCACCACTTCCCCGAGCCCGACCACGTCTACAGCGTCGAGCCCGCCGAGCTGGCCGAGTTCAGGCACTACTTGGAACAGGAGAGTCTCACTTCGGCGAAGGCGTGGGACTGGGAGCCATTGTCTTAGATGTGCCGGCGACCAAACTCGCTACCAGGGATTTGGTCGCCCGCAAGCGAGGAGAAGCTTTGGTCGGGTTAGCCGATTCCCCAAGCCTCCCCAGTTAACGCCCCCGCCAGCTTCGCCCACACGCTGCCTTCGAGCGTCGCGCTGTTGAGACCGTACAGCAGTTTGTCGGATTCAAATAACCCAGCCGAGGCCGGTTTGACTAACTGTTTGACAGCTGTGGTTTCCGTCAGTTCGAAGACGATCGAGCCTTTGACGTCAGCGCTCGAGCTCCCGCAGTTTTTATAGAAGATTTTCGTGAATAGCGCTTCAGCGCCTTCCAGGGGCTGGGCTAAGAGAAACTCTTTCCCTTCGTGTTCGATCACCTGGATTAAGGCTTTGACCGTAATCGTGCCTTTGTTCGTGCCGGCGGTGCGATCGGCTGCCGTCGGATAGACTTCGCATCCGGCCAGCGCTTTTAACGAAGGATTGGTTCCATACACCGTGCATTCTAAGAGCGAGAGCACTACATCACTGAAGCCGGTGACTAACAGGTCCCCTTTGGTGGTGTCGATTTTGATGCAGTCGATCTCTAAGTTGATTGCTGGGACGCTGAGGACGCCTAAGGTGTCGGTTTCGACCGTCGCTTCGGCGGTTTCGGTAATCGGTTCGCCTAAGACTTTGAAGACATCTTCTGTGGGATAGGGCTCGATCCCCCACCACTCCCCAGTTAACGCCCCCGCCAGCTTCGCCCACACGCTGCCTTCGAGCGTCGCGCTGTTGAGACCGTACAGCAGTTTGTCGGATTCAAATAACCCAGCCGAGGCCGGTTTGACTAACTGTTTGACAGCTGTGGTTTCCGTCAGTTCGAAGACGATCGAGCCTTTGACGTCAGCGCTCGAGCTCCCGCAGTTTTTATAGAAGATTTTCGTGAACAGCGCTTCAGCGCCTTCCAGGGGCTGGGCTAAGAGAAACTCTTTCCCTTCGTGTTCGATCACCTGGATTAAGGCTTTGACCGTAATCGTGCCTTTGTTCGTGCCGGCGGTGCGATCGGCTGCCGTCGGATAGACTTCGCATCCGGCCAGCGCTTTTAACGAAGGATTGGTTCCATACACCGTGCATTCTAAGAGCGAGAGCACTACATCACTGAAGCCGGTGACTAACAGGTCCCCTTTGGTGGTGTCGATTTTGATGCAGTCGATCTCTAAGTTGATTGCTGGGACGCTGAGGACGCCTAAGGTGTCGGTTTCGACCGTCGCTTCGGCGGTTTCGGTAATCGGTTCGCCTAAGACTTTGAAGACATCTTCTGTGGGATAGGGCTCGATCCCCCACCACTCCCCAGTTAACGCCCCCGCCAGCTTCGCCCACACGCTGCCTTCGAGCGTCGCGCTGTTGAGACCGTACAGCAGTTTGTCGGATTCAAATAACCCAGCCGAGGCCGGTTTGACTAACTGTTTGACAGCTGTGGTTTCCGTCAGTTCGAAGACGATCGAGCCTTTGACGTCAGCGCTCGAGCTCCCGCAGTTTTTATAGAAGATTTTCGTGAACAGCGCTTCAGCGCCTTCCAGGGGCTGGGCTAAGAGAAACTCTTTCCCTTCGTGTTCGATCACCTGGATTAAGGCTTTGACCGTAATCGTGCCTTTGTTCGTGCCGGCGGTGCGATCGGCTGCCGTCGGATAGACTTCGCATCCGGCCAGCGCTTTTAACGAAGGATTGGTTCCATACACCGTGCATTCTAAGAGCGAGAGCACTACATCACTGAAGCCGGTGACTAACAGGTCCCCTTTGGTGGTGTCGATTTTGATGCAGTCGATCTCTAAGTTGATTGCTGGGACGCTGAGGACGCCTAAGGTGTCGGTTTCGACCGTCGCTTCGGCGGTTTCGGTAATCGGTTCGCCTAAGACTTTGAAGGTTTCGGCGACTGCCGGCGATGCGATAGCCAGCGTCAGGCCCAATGCAAGCGAGATCGCGAGGCCAATGGCTTTGAAGGCATACGTCCGGCGATTCATTTTCTCCTCCCGCTGGTCGAAGGGCTCTGCCTCCGAGGTCTTATTGATCGGATTGCTCGGTGCAAATCGCGTTCGTTGCATTAGTTGGGCCTACCGCTGGTGCTAGAGCCAGGTAAGAGAGGGTTGCCGCTAGCCAGGGCAATTGTTTCGCTCGGCCGCTGATGACGTGGTGGTGCATGATTCCCCAGATCGCGCCGATCGAGGCCTCGGCGGCCAGCGGGCTCGGGCGCTCCGAATCGGTCGCTTTGCTGCGAAGGAGAGCGACGGTGGCTTGGGCCAGGCGCTCGCGGCAGTGCACGCCGTTCAGGCCGGGGGCGAAGATTTCGGAGAAGGCGAGTTTGGCGAGCAGGGGGTCGCGGGCGATCTTCACGCAGAGGGTTGCGATTGCGCGGTATACGCCGCCGGCCCATGAGCTGCCCGCTTCGCGGGCATCGGCGGCACAATTGAAGGCCACTGCGATCTTCTGCTCCAAGGCCGCTATGAAGCAGTCTTCGACACCCTCGAAATAAGAGTTGAAGCTCCGGCGGGAGACGCCGGCGGCAACTCGGATACGCGGGACCGTCAGCTCACCGTAGCCGTCGCTTCCGGCCAGCTTTGCGGCAGCGACGAGGATTCGCATGCGGTCGTCGTCCGCTTTCTTGCTCCCGTCCGGTGGGATGGCGGCGTTCGCCAGTAATAGCGTCGCTCGGCGGTCGAGTTCCTCCAGCTTCTCGGTTGCGCCATCGTGGAAGCAGAGCGCCCACTCACACACCTCTCCGGCCAGCGCAGGAAGCTCCGCCTCTCGATCCGCGAGTATTCGCCCTCTCGCCACGCGCTCGGCGCCGGTGATGATTCCCTTGATGAGGAGTGGGGGGATGTCGATCTCGTCGGGGGAACGGGAGAAGCTCTCGGAGATCATCGCCTCGAAGATCCCCTCCGTCCGCCGCATCCGCTCGAGCCCCGCGGGACCGACCGCAAACGGCTCCACCAAGGCAACCCTGCTTGCGCGAGGGTTGGCCTCCATCTCCTGGGCAAATGCGGCAAACGCCAGCCGCAGCCGCTCCCGCCAGTCCCGCTCGCCGTTCTGCGCGGCGACGCCCGCCGCCGCGATGTGGCGCACGACCAGCTCGTGGGCGGAGAGGAAGCACTCCTCCTTGCCCTCGAAATGCTCGTAGAAGGCCCGCGTCGAGACTCCCGCGAGCTGAGAGAGCTCGCGGACGGTGACGGCACGGTAGCCGCGCTCGCCGGCGATCTCGATCATCGCGCCGTGGATGCGGACGCGCTGATGGGAGGCGACTTCAGCAGGGGACTTCCCGGGCCCCGGGCTCAGCTTGCGGTAGAGCGCCTCCGGCGGTCTGGCGGCCGGTGACAGCGCCTCACCCGTGGCTGCCACCGATACTCCCCGCTCCCGCAGACCAGTGCAAGACCCGCTCTTCTCCCTCCCCCGGCTTTGAGCAACCGGCTCGTACCTAGAAGCGCTTTGGAAGGTACCAGAAGGATTCCCAGGCCGCAATGGCCGGGGCCGTTTGTCCGAGCCTGAGCACGCAAAAGGGCGAGAGGCGGCTCCCTTCGCCGTCTCCCGCCCTTTTGGAAAGCCGTGTGCGCCCTAGAAGTGAACGATCGGGATGATCAGGATCGCGACGATGTTGGCGACCTTGATCATGGGGTTGATCGCGGGACCCGCCGTGTCCTTATAAGGGTCGCCGACAGTGTCGCCGGTGATCGAGGCGGCGTGGGCCTCGGAGCCCTTACCGCCAAACGCCCCGTCCTCGATGAGCTTCTTGGCGTTGTCCCAGGCGCCGCCACCCGCCGTCATCGAGATCGCAGCGAAGAGACCAACGACGATGACGCCGATCAGCAGGCCGCCGAGGGCCTGGACGCTGAGCACGCCGACGATGACCGGGATCACGATCGGGATCAGCGACGGCAGGACCATCTCCTTCTGCGCCGCCAGGGTCACGATGCTCACCGTCTTGCCGTAGTCGGGCTTTTCAGTGCCCTCCATGATCCCTGGGTGCTCGCGGAACTGCTTGCGCACCTCCTCGACCACCTGGCCACCGGCGCGGCCCACTGCCTCGATCGCGAAGGCCGAGAACAGGTACACCATCATGCCGCCGATGATCAGCCCGACAAGGACCTCCGGGCTGGTCAGGTTGAAGAGATTGCCAAGCGCGAGCCCCGGCTCCTCCGCTTTGAGCTCGATTTCGAAAGCGGCGAAGAGAACCAGCGCCGCCAGCGCCGCCGAGCCGATCGCATAGCCCTTGGTCACGGCCTTGGTCGTGTTGCCGACGGCGTCGAGCGGATCGGTGACGTTGCGCACCTCCTCGGGCAGCTCGGCCATCTCGGCGATTCCGCCGGCGTTGTCGGTGATCGGACCGAAGGCGTCGAGGGCGACGATCAGCCCGCAGAGCGAGAGCTGCCCCATCACGGCGACGCCGATCCCGTAGATCCCCGCCAGCTCGTTGGCGGCGAGGATCGCCAGTGCGATCACCAGCGCCGGCGCCGCGGTCGACTGGAAACCCTGGGCAAGCCCCTGGATGATGTTCGTCGCGTGGCCGGTCTGTGACGCTTCCGCGGTCGTCCTCACCGGGCGGAAGCGGGTCGAGGTGTAGTAGTCGGTGATGATGAAGAGGAGCCCGGTGACGGCGATGCCGATCACGGCGCAGAGCCAGAGGTCGGTGGTGGTGATCGCGTCGGCACCGGCTTGGAGCCCGAACTGGACGGCGTCGCTCATCAGCCACTCGGTGATCGGGTAGAAGGCCGCGATCGAGAGGATCCCGGAGACGATCAGACCCTGGTAGAGCGCCCCCTCGACCCGGTCCGACCTGGTCCGCACGGAGAGGGCTCCGATGATCGAGGCGATGATCGCGACGCCGCCGAGCACCAGCGGAAAGATCGCTACCTCGCGCAGGTAGTCGCCACCGGCGCCTGTAAAGGTGAGCACGCCGAGCAGCATTACGGCCACCGAGGTGACCGCGTAGGTCTCGAAGAGATCGGCGGCCATGCCGGCGCAGTCGCCGACGTTGTCACCGACGTTGTCGGCGATCACGGCTGGGTTGCGGGGGTCGTCCTCAGGAATACCCGCCTCGACCTTGCCGACCAGGTCGGCGCCGACATCGGCGGCCTTGGTGAAGATGCCGCCGCCGAGCCGGGCGAAGACGGAGATCAGCGAGCCGCCGAAGCCGAGCCCGATCAGGGCGTCGACCGCGTGCTCGTCAGTGCTGCCGGTGGCGACGAGGATTCCGTAGTAGCCAGCGACGCCGAACAGCGCCAAGCCGACGACGAGCATGCCGGTGACCGAGCCGCCCTTGAAGGCGACGTCGAGGGCGGGCGGCACGCCGCCGCGGGCAGCCTCGGCGACGCGCGCATTGGCGCGCACCGAGAGGTTCATGCCGATGAAGCCGGTGGCGCCGGAGAGGATCCCGCCGATGACGAAGCCGACTGCGGTCTCCCAGTTCTGCAGGATCAGGAGCAGGACCGCGATCGGCACGGCGACCGCAGCGATGATCGTGTACTGACGGTTCAGGTAGGCACTGGCGCCTTCCTGCACCGCCCCCGAGATCTCCTGCATGCGCTCGTTTCCTGGCGATTTTGCCAGCAGGCGCTGTGTGATGATGAGCCCGTACACCACGGCCGCTCCCGCGCATGCGAGCGCGACGACGACCCCGTAATCGGTCAGAAAGCTGGTCAAGTTAGTTCCTCCGGCTGGGTTTCTGGCGGCGCGGGAGTCTATCTACGCGCGCCGACATCGGCGGTGTAGGTGCGTTTCGTCTCCGCTACCGCGTCGCGGTAGATGTCCTCGATCGCAATGCCGGCATCGAACGCCTCCCGGGCCCGCTGGGCGCCGTTGCGCGCCGGCAGGTCCACCTCGATGCCGAGCCGGGCGCGGGCCGGCTCTGTCCAGCCAAGCAGCTCCTCGAGCGCCGCCGGAGCCTCGACCTCGATACCGCGGCGGAAGTCGATCAGGCGACCGCTCATCCCGTGGCGGATCGCCCGCCAGAGGTTCTCCTCGATCTCGCGGTCTGCGAGCGGCCGTCCGGCGCCCTCGTAGCCGCGCTCGTCGTAGTCGATCGCGGTCTGGGCTATGCAGGCCGCGATCAGCCCGGCGAGGGCGAAGGACTCATCGCCACGGGTCTGCGCGTCGCAGATTCGCACCTCGACCGTGCCGAAGGCGTGGTGCGGCCGCACGCTCCACCACAGCTGCGTCGACTCGACCGCCGAGCCGACCCTCTCCAGCGTGCCCACGAACTCCGCGTAGCGGGCCCAATCGAGGAAGGGGCTGGGCACGCCACAGCGGGGAAAGGTGCGGGTGAATATCTCCGTGCGCACCGTGTGCAGGCCGGTGTCGCGCCGGTCGAGGAAGGGCGAGTTGGCGGAGACCGCGAGCAGCAGCGGCAGCAGCTCACGCATCCAGTCGCAGACGGCGATTGCCCGGTCGGCGCCGCGCACGCCCATGTGCAGGTGAAGGCTCCAGGTGTTGTTGCGCTGGGCGACCCAGCCGAGTTCTTGTCGCAGGCGGTTGTAGTGGGGCGTATCGATGATGCGCTGGTCGAGGTAGTTGGCCCATGGGTGGGTGCCCATCGCCGCCAGCCCAAGGCCCATGCCTTCGACCAACTCGAAGAGGCGAACGCGCCGCTCGCGTTGCAGGGCGAGCGCCTCGGCGAAGGTCTCTGCCCGCCCGGAGCGGATCTCGATCTCTGAGGCGATGAGCTCTCCGGCCGCTGAGTCGGTCAGCACCGGGTCTTCCTGGCAGGCCGCGTAGACGTCCTCGAAGCGGTGCGCCAGCTCCAGCGTCGCTGGGTCGACGATCGCGAACTCCTCCTCCAGCCCGATGGTGAAATCGGTCGAGGACTCGAATCTCTCGCGAGCGAGGTCGAGGTCGAGGGACAAGGGATTCAGGCCAGGTAGAAGTAGAGCGCGTAGAGGAGGTCGACCGCGGGGCTGGAAGTGTGGACGGTCACCTCCGGCGGCACCTGGAGCAGTTGCTCGGAGTAGTTGAAGATGATCTTGACGCCGGCGTCGACGAGGCGGTCGGCGACGCCCTGAGCCGCCGCCGCCGGCACGGCGAGGACGCCGACGACGATCTCCTGCTCGGCCACCGTGGCCTCCAGCTCGGAGAAGTCGCGCACGTGCAGGCTGCCGACCTCCTTGCCGACGACCTCGCTGTCGACGTCGAACATGGCGACGATGCGGAAGCCATGGTCGGCGAAGATGTCGGAGCTGGCGATCGCCTGGCCCAGATTGCCGGCGCCGAAGAGGGCGATGTTGTGCTGGCCGGCGGTGCGCAGGATCTTGCGGATCTCCGCCACCAGCGACTCGACGTTGTAGCCGACGCCGCGCTTGCCGAACTTGCCGAAGCCGGAGAGGTCACGGCGGATCTGGGTGGGGTTGATGTGGGTGTACTCAGAGAGCTCCTGCGAGGAGATCGTCTCCCGGCCCATCTTGCGCGCCTGAGTCAGTACCTGGAGGTAGCGCGAGAGCCGCGCCGCGACGCCGAGCGAGAGTCGCTCGCCGTCGACGATCAGCCCGCTCGTCGCGTCTTGCTCTTCGACCGTTGCGCTCACGTCGTCACAGTATCGAGCTTCGCCCGCACGGCGGCTTCGTCAAGCAGCAGCTCAGAGACGACCTCGCCGTCGATCTCGACCACGGGGATCTTCTCCAGCAGGCGGCGGAGCAGTAGGTCATCGCTCTCGATGTCGATCTCATCTAGTTCGAAGCTGTAGCCGTCGTCGTGCAGGGCGATCAGCGCCTCGATCGCCTCGGCGCAGAGATGGCACTCGGGCCGCGAGTAGACGGTTACCTGGGTCACGCCGCCGCGCGGTCTCCGGTTGCGAAGGCGTCGTAGTCGAGGTAAGAGGGGTAGGGGAGTGGTTCGGCGAAGCGGGCGGCGGAGCCGATCATCGCGGCGTTGTCGGTGCAGAGCTCGCGCGAGACGAGCTTCAAAGCGACGCCACGGCGCTCGCAGAGCGTGGCCACCGCGTCGCGCAGGGCGCCGTTGGCGGCGACGCCGCCGCCGAGCGCGACCGCCCTCCAGTGCCCCTTCTTCAGCGCCCGCTCGAGCTTGGCGACGAGCTGGCCGACAGCGGCTGCCTGGAAGCTGGCGGCGAGGTCGGCTCGCTGCTCAGCGACGTCATCGGGGCCAAGATCACGGGTTAGGTAGACGAGGGCCGTCTTCAGGCCGCTGAAGCTGAAGTCGAGCCCGGGATCGCGGCTCATCGCGACGGGCATCGAGAAGGCAGAGGGATCGCCGTCGCGAGCCAGCTCCTCCAGCGGGGGGCCGCCGGGGTAGCCCAGGCCAAGCAGGCGCGCGACCTTGTCGAAGGCCTCACCGGCGGCGTCATCGAGGGTCTGCCCCAGCAGCTCGTAGCCGGCGTGGTCTCTCACTCCCGCGAGCAGGGTGTGGCCGCCGCTGGCTACGAGGCAGAGGAAGGGCGGCTCGAGCGGGTCGGGCTCGAGGAAGTTGGCGGCGACGTGTCCCTGTAGGTGGTCGACGGGGATCAGTGGCAGCCGGCGCGGCGCGGCGATCGCCTTCGCCGCGCTGACGCCGACGAGGAGAGCTCCTATCAGCCCCGGCCCGACTGTGACGGCAATCGCCTCCATGTCGTTGAGCGATGCGTTGGCCTCCCGGAGTGCTGCCTCCACCACCGGCCCCATCAGCTCCAGGTGGTGCCTCGACGCGACCTCTGGCACCACGCCGCCGAACTGGGCATGCGCGGCCGCCTGCGAGGAGATCACGGTGGAGAGCACCCGCGGTCCGTCCAAGACCGCCGCGCAGGTGTCATCACACGACGTCTCTATGGCGAGCGTCAGTCCAGCCACATGATCAGCGCGTCCTCGCCGTTGTCCTGGTAATAGCGAGGGCGCACGCCGGCGGACCGGAAGCCGAGCCGCTCGTACATCGCGATCGCCGCCCGGTTGGAGACGCGCACCTCGAGGGTGAAGGGAAGGGTTCCGCCGCCCTCCTCGACCAACCGGGCGATCAGCTCGGTGGCGATGCCGGCGCGACGGCGCTCGGGGGCGACGGCAACGTTCATCAGGTGCCAGACCTGGTCGTAGCGGGAGCAGACCAGGTAGCCGACCAGCTCGTCGCCGGCGGTCGCCGCCAGGCAGATCCCCGAGGGCTTGGAGAGCTCGAGCACGAACATTGCCAGCGACCACGGGGTCGGGAAGGAGCGCCGCTCGATCGCTATCACCGCCGGGAGGTCGCCGTAGGCGAGGCGCCTCACCGCCGACACGGCCACCGCGTTACTCGGCTGTCTTGAAAGTGTCTCGCTCACGCCAGCGCTCCGCGTCCGGGGGCCTCAGGTAGATCGGGGCGAGGCCGTCGCCGTCTCCAGTCGGTCCAGCCGCCGCAAGGGCGCAGAGGTGTCGCGCGGCGACCCGGTGCACGGGATCGGCGTCGTCCGGCACCTCGACGCCTTGGTTCGCCAACTCATCGCGAAATCTTACCGCCCCCGATCCCGCGCCCAGGGGGGGTGTGGGCAGCTCAGCGGCGCGGGCAGCCAGCTCGTCGGGGGAGGCGACGAACGGGTCCCAGAGCCGCTCCCCGGTGGACGAGTAGAGCGCCGCAAAGGCCTGGCCGCGGCGGGCGTCGAGAATGGCGAGCCGAAGCTGCTCCGAGATGGCTCGCTCGCTCAAGGCGTGGCCGAGCACGTCGAGCGTGCAGACGCCGCGAGTCGGCACCCCGGTGCTTGCCGCGAGCCCCTGGGCCGTGGCGATCGCGATCCGCACGCCAGTGAAGGAGCCTGGTCCGAGGCCCACGGCGATCGCGTCCACTCTGTCCCATCCCCCTGCCGCCTGCGCCGCGTGCTCAATCTCAGGGAGGAGCGCAGTCGAATGGCGTGGTGCGCCATCCGGGCCGGCGCCCACCAGCGACTCGTGGAGGACATCCCCACCGCGGGTCGCGCAAGCAGCGGTGTCCACGGTCGCCGTATCGAAACCGACGACCGTGGCACCGTTGTCGCCGTCGTCAGCGAGGGACGTTGAATGCGAAGGAGCCGACGCGTTTGCCCCCGACGAACCAGGTCACCCGGTGCTTGCCGGGGATGTTCGAAGTGATCTTGTTGACGTAGAGCGTTCCCTGGATCGCTTCCTGGGCTTTAGCGCAGATGTTTTTCCCGGTCGGGAACTTCACGCAGACGCTGTAGGAGACATCCGCTTGCAAGCTCTTGAAGAAGGCACCCTTTTTGCTTTTCTTCGGGCATTTGTGCGCCGGTTTGGCGTTCTGCGAGACGCCGCAGGCGACGTAATGGCTGTACGCAGCCGCCCCCGCCTGGGCCGGCATGGCGATCGCCAGCAGGCCGGTGACGAGCAGCACCGTCGTCAGCGTCTTCAGTCCCTTCATCCGGCGCATCCTCCGTTCGAGTCAAGAAATTGCGGGCTCGATGCTACAGGGACCCGCACCAATGCGAACACGCCTATTTGCGGGAGGATGCGGCGGGCAGGTCTATCGAGCGACGATCGCTGCCCGCATGCGCCAGGCGGACGGAGATGATCTTGTAGCCGCCGAGCTGGGGGAGTGCGATCGCAGGCCACTCGATGAAGGCGATCGAGTCCGCGCTGAGGTAATCCTCGAGCAACGCTGGATCCTCGCCGTAGAGGCCGTCGAGGCGGTAGAGGTCCAGGTGTGAGACGGGCAGGCGACCGCCGCGGTAGCGCTGGCCGATTGTGAAGGTGGGGGAGGTCACCGGGTCATCGACCCCCAAGGCGCGACAGGCGCCGCGGATCAGCGTGGTCTTGCCGGCGCCCATGTCGCCACTGACGACGACCACGTCGCCGGGGCTGAGATCCTCAGCGAGGCGTGCACCGAGCGTTTCGGTTTCAGCAGCTGAGCCGCTGGAAACCTTCATCCGAAGAAATCAAGTTGCTCGGCTGTCGGCTGCGGTGGCCCAGTCACTGGTGCGTCCTCGATCTCCTCTTCCGTGGGGAGTGGGGTGGGTCCCGGTCCGGCGAGCAACTTAGGCAGCAATTTGAAGTCCTCCCGCAGCGTCTCCTTAACCGCTGGCGTGCGCAGTGCCGCGGCGGGGTGAAAGAGCGGCAGGAGAAAGACGGTAAGTCCGCCGAGCTCGTGCACCTGTGGTGCTCCTCGTACCCTCGTGATCCCGGTCGGGTTTCCACTGAGCAGCTTGGTGGCGAAGTTCCCCAGCGTGCACACCACGCGCGGCTCGATCAGCCGAATCTGCCCGAAAAGGTATGGCCGACATGCCTCGATCTCAAGCGGTTGAGGGTCGCGGTTTCCAGGCGGCCTGCTCTTCAGCACATTGGCGATGAACACGTCATCACGGGACATACCGATCTCTTCCAGCATCTGGTTGAGCAACTGACCCGCACGCCCCACGAACGGCAGTCCCTGTCGATCCTCTTCGGCCCCGGGGGCCTCGCCGACGAACATCACATTTGCATCGGCATCACCGGCTCCGAATACAGCCTTTGTCCGTGTCTCGTGCAGAGGGCATTTGGTGCACTTCTGTACCTCTTTGTAGAGCTTGACGAGTTCCTCGCGGCGCTCCTCGGCGGTACTCAAGTCCGACCCCCATCCTGGGTCGGAGGCATCTCACCTGCTGCTCGTTTGCGCCGCGTGTCTTCTAGCCGCTCCCCACGTGCGGCTTCCCGCTCTTGCCGCCGCGATTCGTCAGATCTCACCGCTGCCCCTCTGGGCTGGCGCGATGGGGGCGCGACCTGCGAAAGCAGGCGCCGGGTCTGCGTGGAGCCGCATTTGGCGCAGACAGCGGTGCTTGCGTCATTCCCCATCAACTGCTCGAAACGCTCCTGGCACTCCATGCACTCGAACTCATAGACCGGCATCCGGGAGATCGTAGAGGAGCGATCTCCCCCGAGTTGGAAAACATTGGGCCGAAAAACTTGACCGCTCGCGGGTTGGTCGCGATGCTCGCTGCCGAGCGGGGGGCGGTCCTTGCCCTCGTTCGAGAACCGTAACTACCAAGGAGAGGAATTCAAAATATGAGTCTTAGAAAGCACGGACTCAAGGCCCTTGGCCTGACCTTCCTGGCGGCACTCGCCTTGATGGCGATCACTGCTCCGGGGGCATCAGCTACAGCCGGCAAATTCTTAGTCGGGGGTGTCACTAACTTAAATGCGTCTGCTACAGGAGAAATCGATACGTTAGGCGTTCTCGACGTTCCAGCTATCAACTTAGAGATCGACTGCACCGCATTCACAGTCGAAAATGGAACGATATTAGCGGAAGCAGGTATTGGTCACGCGAAACTCTTATACAAAAGCTGTCTAGCGTACGGAACCAGTCCGTCATTATCGCTACTTTCAGGATGTGAGATTTACCCAACCGCAGCGGACCGGACCGCTGGAACCAATAAAGGTGATATCACCGCCGAAGCTTTACTCTTAGTCTTATTACATACGGGAGCAAGTGGAAGCAAGACCGTGGTTAAGGCCGAGCCAAAAGAAGGTAGTGAACTTTTCTCGAAAGTTTTCTTCAAAAATTGCCCCTCAGGAGCGTCGGCCGACATCAAAGGTGCAGTAACTCTGTTATTCAACACCACGGGAGATCAGGTCAGGCACTTAGTACAAGAAGCAACAGGTTCATTCAAGTTAGACCAGCTGCTCTATGGAGCCAATAACGCAAACATTTTAGGCAGCGTGTGGGTTGAACTCCTTGCTCCACACAATGGCACGAGCTGGGGAATCGTCTAATTACCAAGCACTAGCAGCAAGCAGCACCAAGTATGTAAGTGCAAAGCATCACAAGCATCAAGCCAAGAGCCCGGGACCGCCTCAAGCGGTCCCGGGCCTTGGGCCAGGGAATAGCAACAGGGACATCACGGGGAACAGGGACACACAGGGGACACAAAGGGTGAAGTCAAGCCAAAGGGAATCACCGAGCAGGGACCAACGGGGAGCGGCAGCGCACCAAAGCGCCGCCGCAGCAATGGGGCAGGGAAGGACTCAAAGCCTTAGCCCGATCGATCAATGCAACTCAACGCAGGCCGGTCGGGTCATCCCGGCAGCCGCTAGGGAAGAGGAGAGGTAGCGATGTACTCACGCATCAGGGAGCAGTTCAGCACGACCGCGATCATCCTCTCGATAATCGCGCTCGTCTTCGCGCTCGGGGGAGGAGCCTACGCGGCCTCCCAGCAGAGCTCAGGGGACGCAACGGCATCCGCAGGCAAACAGGGCAAACGCGGCAAACCGGGTAAACCAGGCAAACCGGGCAAAGAAGGCCCCCAGGGCCCCGTCGGTCCAGTCGGCCCACAAGGCCCAGCAGGCCTACCGGGCGCCAAGGGCGATCCGGGCATCCAAGGTCCCAAAGGCGACGAAGGTGACGAAGGCCCAGGCGGCCAATCAGTCGAAGCCGAAGAGCTGCCGGTTGGCGGCCAGGTGGATTGCGAAGAGACGGGCGGCGTGCTGGTCAAAGAGGAGGATGGCGACCCCGAAGTACCGATCTGCAACGGCGAACCCGGTGAAGACGGTGAAGATGGCAAAGACGGCACCTTTGACTTCTCGATCCCGCTTGAACCCGACGAAGTCGAGACCGGCGCCTGGGCTTTCCACGCCAACCTCGAGGACGGCGAAGTCCGGGTTCCGATCTCGCTCCCGGTTCGCCTGAACGAAACGCTACATACCGAAGAAACCCAGCGCGTCTGGTTCCAGGGGGAAGCGAACTTCGCCCAGCACTGCGACGGAGCCCCATTCGGATTCTTCGAAGCGCTGAAAGCAGCCGAGCTCTGCATTTTCTGGTTCGGCAGCGGTTTCCAAAACGCCACCTTCGGCGGCGCCTTCGCGCTCGGCGGCAGCCAAGGGCTGAGCCGCGCCGGCGGTTACCTCAAATTCATCCCGACCGCTGATAACGCAAGCGGCTTCGGCAGCTGGGCGGTCCGCGGTTGTGGCTTCCCGCCACTGACGCCTCCAGCCAACGCGGAAGACATCTGCCCCGAAGAATAAGGCGGCCAAGGGAAAGACAAAGACCAGCCCGGACGGCGCCAAGCGCCGTCCGGGCACCAACCAACTCCAACCAAGCAGAGAAACCGAGAGACAAATGAGACGACACAAGCCCCACTTCGCCCTCTCCCTGGCACTCTGCTTGGCTGCCCTTACCCCAGCCGGCGCTCTCGCGGCGGCGCCGACGATTCTGGGCACCTCGGTAACCGAAGTGAAAGAAACCTCAGCGACGCTGAAAGCGACGATCAACTCCATCGGCAAAGCGGGCAAATTCCGCTTCGAATACGACACCATCCCCTACGCCACGGGCGAAGGCTCCCACGGCAGCAAAACCGCTGAATTCAACTTCCCCAACAGTGCCAGCCCGGTAGGAGTGGAAGCTCCGATCACAGGCCTTTCCCCTGCCACGACCTACCACTTCCGCGTCGTGGCCACAAACTCAGAAGGCTCTGCCACTGGCCCCGACCGCCTCCTCACCACCACCGGCCCGTCTTTGCCCTTTGGGCCCTGCCCCAACGAAGAATTCCGCAGCGGCAACCTGACCCCGGCTGACAAACCTTCAGCCGCCCTGCCCGACTGCCGCGCCTATGAGCAGGCAAGCCCGGTGCTGAAACACGGCCTCGACACGGTCGGCACCTACCCGACGACGAAGGCGTCCCTCTCAGGCGATGCGATCACCTTCGCCACCTCCTCAGGGATCCCCGGCGGCGAAGGGGCGCAGGAACCGCCGCTTTACCTCTCAACGCGAGATGCGAATGGCTGGAGCACCCAGGGCCTGCAGCCCCCCGCCGAAACCGGCACGCTCGCCCGCGCGGTGGGCTGGACCCCCGACTTCGCCCACGTCTTCAGCTGGGCGCAGGAATTCGGCGAACCCGAACCCTCGACCTTCCTCGACATGCCCACCGACGGTGGCCCGCTGACCCAGATCTACCCCTACCTCCCTGGCCCGCCGCCCAACTTCGTCGGCTCGAGCGCCGATGGCTCGAAGGTCTTCTTCGAGGCCTTCGGCATCGAGCTGGCCGACGGAGAGGCCCCGGAGCGCAACAACCTCTACGTCTGGGATCGCGCGAGCGAAGAGATCGCCCTGGTCGGCGCCCTGCCCGATGACGACTGCGATCCAGATCCCGCGCCCTGCGCCCCGCCTGGAGGCGCGGTCGCCGGGCCCTACGATTGGATAAACGGCGACAGCGGCGTCCCGCTCATTCGCGGCGGCGCCCTCAGCAGCTACTACACCCAAGAGGAGCACGCGGTCTCCGAAGAAGGCGATCGTGCCTACTTCACCGCCGCCGGCGGGCAGCTCTATGTGCGCGAGGACCCGCTCGGACCGACCCCCACAACCGACCGCGTCTCCGAATCGGAGAAGGACAACGGCAAAGGGCCCGAAGGCACCGACGCCGCCGGCACCCAGCCCGCCGCCTTCATGGCCGCGACCCCGGATGGCTCAAAGGCCTTCTTCACCTCCTCCGAGAAGCTCACTAACGACGCCACCACCGGCCCCGAACCCGACAAAGTGGCGGCGATCGCCCGTGCTGACATAGGCGACGGCAACAACGAGGACTTCAAATACCTCCCCGCCAAAGCCAAGGGCATCGCGATCTCGGGCTCCCACATCTACTGGGCCGACCCGAGCACGAACACGATCGGGCGGGCGAAACTCGGGGCGACAAAAGGGGAAGACGTCGAAGCAGCATTCATCGTGGTTCCCGACGTGAAAGTCGAAACCGAAGAGCCGGGCGTATTCGAAGAAGTCCCCGCAAGGCCCCAGTACGTGGCGGTGGACCCCGCTGCCGAACACGTCTACTGGACCAACGCGCCAAAAGAAGAGGAAGTCGGCGAACGACTGGGAACGATCGGGCGGGCCAAACTCGGCGTTGGTGGCCCCGAAGACGAAGACCACGAATACATCACCGGCGCCAGCAACCCGCAGGGGATCGCGGTCAACAGCGAATTCATCTACTGGGCGAACACGCCCCCCGAGGGGATGAAAGGAAACGACACGGCCATCGACGAAACTCGGACAATTGGGCGGGCGAAACCGGGAGCGATTAAAGGGGAAGAAGTCGACATTGACTTCATCAAAGTCGGAGAAAAAGCCCAGGAATTCACTCCCCAGGGCCTAGCAATCAACGCGACCCACATCTACACGACGATCGACGGGACGCAGGAGATCAGTGTCGTCTTCCGTTTCGACCTCGAAGGCCAGAACAGAAAGCAGCTCTTCGACAACCAACATCCCGGCAAACCCGGCCTGCGCGGCATCGCCCTGGATGCCGGCCACGTCTACTGGGCGCGGGAAGGCGAAGACGCGATCGGGCGGTCCAGCCTCGATCTGGAAGAGTCAAGCACCGATCGGGAATGGATCAAACCAGCCGACCACCCACGCGGGGTAGCAGTTAATGCCACCCACATCCACTGGGCGGCAAACCAGGAAACGGTCGCTAACCCCGGCAACGACCTCTACCGCTACGACGCCGAGGCGCCGCCGGATGAACGCCTGACCGATCTCACCGTCGACATAGCTAACCCCAACGGGATCGAGGTGCGCGGGGTGCTGGCGGCCTCCGTGGACGGCTCTCGCGTCTACTTCGTCGCCAACGGCCTGCCGGGAGGGCTGCAGGGCTCGCCGAACGAGCAGGGCGAAAGCGCCGCGCTGGGGGATTGCGAGAAAGTCCTCGGCGAGGGGGGCGGCGTCTGCAACCTCTACCTCTGGCATGACGGCACGATCAGCTTCATCGCGCGGATCGAGGACGAGAGGAACTGGACGGGGACGCCGGCGGGGATCGTCCCGAGTGCAACCTTCTTCCAAAAGACGGCGCGGCTCAGCGCCGACGGGCAGACGCTGCTCTTCAGCTCCGGGCGTCAGCTGACCTCCAGCGACAACTCAATAGGCGCCTCAGAGCTCTACCGCTACACGCAAGGTGAAGGCATTACCTGCGTCAGCTGCCGGCCGGGCGGGGAAGCGCCGGTTGGGATCCCGACAAAGCAGGTCTCTCCATCGTTGACGGTGCCCGAAAGTCCCGCCTCGACGCTCTCGCGCAGCCTCTCAGCGAACGGCAACCGCATCTTCTTCGAATCGACCGATGCCCTGGTGGCGCGGGACACCAACGGCGCAGGAGGCTGCCCGATCGTCGGCTCCGCCCTGCAGAGCTTCCCCGCCTGCCAGGACGTCTATCAGTGGGAGGCAAAAGGAACGGGCTCCTGTAACTCAGAAGCCCAAAACGGCGGCTGCCTCAGCCTGGTCTCGACCGGCAAGAGCACCTTCCCCTCCTTCTTCCTCGACGCCTCGCTCAGTGGCGATGACGTCTTCATCATCACCCGCTCAGAGCTGGTGCGCCAGGACACCGACGGGGTGCTGGATGTCTATGACGCGAAGGTGGGCGGAGGTCTGGTTGGGCAAAACCCAGTCCCCGACGTTTGCCTCAGCAACCCGGACTGCAAGCCTCCACAACCCGCGGCACCGCCTCCACCACCTCCAGTGTCTGAAATTGAAGGTGGCGGCAACGTCAAAGAACGGGTCAAAGTGACCTGCCGCAAGCCAAAGCGCTTGGTCAAGAAGAAAGGCAAGACCCGCTGCGTGGCTAAGAAGCAGAAAAAACGCCACGGCAGCAAACGACGTCATAGAGCCGACAAGAGCGGGGGGGCGGGACGATGAGGCTCATTTCCAACCCCCGCCGGCTAGTCAAATCTCTCTTCGGCCACGCTCACATCGGCACCGTCTGCACCTGGGTGCAGTTCGAAAGCAAGCCGGTCAAGGTCCACCTGGAAAACCCCTTCCTCGGCAAAAAATGCCACGTCGGCTCATCCGCATCGCCGATCACCTGGGAGCCCCGCCATGGGGCACGACGAGGGCTATCTACGAGGTGGTCGAGCATCGCCCTGGCGCTGCTCCTCCTAGGCGCCTGGCTTCTGCCCGCCCAACAGGCGCCAGCGGCCTTCGATCCCAAGCCTGCCTGGCGGCTGATGGCGGTGCCGCTGCCGACCAACTTTACCCCCGGCGAGGAAGCACAGCTTCTGGTGATGGCGACGAACGTTGGCGCCGGTACGGCGGAGGAAGACCTGCCGACGAGCGGGCCGGCCGAGCTCGAGGTGACGCTGCCGCCCGGAGTCGTGCCGCAGGCCGCGAGCACGGGGGGACAAGTTGGCGATCCCGAATCAGAAGACCTCGACTGCACGGTGACGGCACCGACAGTTAGCTGTGAGACCGAAGGCCCACTTCACCCCGGCCGCTGGGTGCAGGTAGTGATTGGCCTCGACGTCTCAGGGCCAGAAGCGACGCTCGAGGCCAAAGCAAGCGTCGAAGGTGGCGGCGCGGGGGAGGCGGTCGAGACCACCGCCCCGCTCGAGATCACCCCGGCGCTGCCCGAATTCGACTTCCTCGATGGCCCGAGCGGCCTCGGCACCCTGCTCAGCAACCCCGACGGCACGGCGACCAGCCTGGCGGGGACCCACCCCGACCAGCTCAGCGTCAACTTCGCCCTGCCGGTGGAAATTCCGAACGGTGAATTGCTGGCCTCGGCCGGGGGGCACCTGCACGAGCTGCAGATCGAGCTGCCGCGCGGCTTCGTGGTCAACCCGACCTCAACGCCGGTTCTCTGCACCGAGGCAGAGCTCGAGTCACAGCTGACCCCCGGCTGCCCGCCGGACTCCCAGGTAGGGGTGGTGAACGTGATGACGCAAGTCGGCGGCCCCACGCTGACCACCGACCCCCTCTTCAACATGGTGCCGCCGGCGGGAACGCCGGCGGCGCTTGGCTTCGACGCGGTGGGGGTGGGGATCTTCGTCCACGTGGAAGGCTCGGTGAGAAGCGACAGCGACTACGGGATCACGGGGACGGTCGGCGACGTCCTCGCCTTCCCGCGCAACCCGGTGCTGGGAGGCCAGAGCCAGATCTGGGGCGACCCGACGGGGGCGAGCCACGACCAGATCCGCAGCCACCAGTGCGCTAAAGAAGGCGGCTCCTGTCCGGCCGAGGAACCGCTCGACACGGCGGCGATCAGCATGCCGAGCCAGTGCACGGGACCGCTGCCGATCACCGCCCTGGCCGACAGCTGGGAGGAAATGGGGGAATTCAGGGAACGAGGCATCGAGACCGCTGACGTTGGCGGCACCCCGGTCGGGGTGAGCGGCTGCGAGGCGCTTCAGTTCAACCCGGCGATCAAAGCCCAGCCCTCGACCAACGTCGCCGACAGCCCCGCGGGCCTTGACTTCAACCTGCACCAGCCCCAGGAAGTCGAGCTGGAAGGCACCTCCACCTCGACCCTGAAAGACGCGACGGTGACGCTGCCGCCAGGGCTCGTCGTCAACCCCGCGGCGGCGGGAGGCCAGGGGGTCTGCACGACCACACAGATCGGCCTGATCACGGGGATCGAAGAAACCCCAATCCACTTCGACAAGGTCCCGGCGCAATGCCCCGATAACGCCAAGGTGGGCACCTTCGAAGCGAGCACGCCGCTTCTGGCCCAGATCGACGAGACGACCAACAAAATCCAGCGAGACGCAGAGGGCCACGCGATCCCACGCCCGCTCGAGGGCTCCGTCTATCTGGCAAAGCCCTTCGAGAACCCCTTCGGCTCGCTCTTGGCGATCTACTTCGCCGTCAACGACGTGGAGTCGGGCACGGTGGCGAAGTTCGCCACCGAGGTTCAGGCCAACCCGCTCACCGGCCAGCTCACCAACGCCCTCACCGAAGGCCCCGAGCTGCCGCTGGAAGACGTGCGGATCAAGACCTTCGAGGGTGCTCGGGCATCGCTGCGCACCCCCGTGCTCTGCGGTACCCACACCACCGACTCGACGCTCGTGCCCTGGAGCTCCCCGCAGGCGCCCAATGCCAACCCGAGCGACTCCTTCGCGCTCACCTCGACCCCGGGAGGGGGAGCGTGCCCGACGGTGGCGGGGACCGAACCAAACCTCCCCCTTTTCAAAGCCGGCACCCTCTCCCAAAAAGCCGGCGCCTACTCCCCCTTCGTGATGAAGCTGGCCCGGGGCGACGGCTCCCAGCCGATCACCGGCCTGGAAGTGAAGCTGCCCAAAGGCCTCCTGGCCAAGGTCGCCGGCATCCCCTACTGCACTGAGCCCCAGATCGCCCAGGCGCGCTCGCGGAGCAACCCCAACGAAGGCACTATCGAGAAGGCCAACCCGAGCTGCCCAGCGGCCTCGAGAATAGGCACGATCGACTCCGCCGCCGGCGCCGGGCCCACGGACACCCTCGTCCACGTCCCCGGCACCGTCTACCTAGCCGGCCCCTACAAAGGCGCCCCGATCAGCTTCGTGACGATCGTCCCGGCTGTCTCAGGGCCCTTTGACCTCGGCACGGTCGTGGTCAGAGCCGCCGCCCACATCGACCCCGAAGCCGCCACGGCCAGGGCGGTCACCGACCCCCTGCCCTCGATCCTCTACGGCATCCCGCTCGATCTGCGTGAAGCCAACCTCGCGATCGACCGCGAGCAGTTCACGCTCAACCCGACCAACTGCGAGTCAAAGACGATCACAGCCACCGCCATCTCGATCTTCGGCCAGGGCGCCGCTCTCAGCGCCCCCTTCGGCGTCGGCAGCTGCGCTGAGCTCCGCTATAAGCCAAAGCTCTCCTTCAAGCTGAAGGGGCAGAGCAAGCGCACCGGGCACCCGGCGCTGACCTCGACCGTGACCTTCCCGCCGGGCCAGGCCAACACCGACGGCGCCGCGGTCACCCTGCCCAGATCGGAGTTCCTCGACCAGGCCCACATCGGCACCGTCTGCACCCGGGTGCAGTTCGCCGCCGATCAGTGCCCGGCGGCCTCGGTCTACGGTCACGCGAGGGCGTTCACGCCCCTGCTCAACGATCCGCTCGAAGGCCCTGCCTACCTGCGCTCCTCAAACAACGAACTGCCCGACCTCGTCTTTGACCTGCGCGGCCAGGTCCGCGCCGTCGTCTCAGCCCGGATCGACTCGGTAAACGGCGGCATCCGGGCGACGATCGAAAACGCCCCCGATGCCCCGGTCTCGAAGTTCGTCGTGAAAATGCGCGGCGGCAAAAAGGGCCTTCTGATCAACAGCGCCAACCTCTGCAAGCTAGCGCCCTCCCAGACCCGAGCCACGGTCAAGCTGAAAGCCCAAAACGGGCGCCGATTGAACCTGAGTCCGGTCGTGAAGAGCGATTGCAAGGGCAAAAAAGGCAAAGGCAAAGGAAAAGCCAAAAAACGCTAGGGAAAGAGCCTCCTCGCCCCCAAAAGCTTTCGAGCAGCAGATACCCAGTCCAACGAGCAAATAGGAGCAAGAGATATGCGAAAGCATGTGAAGTCGACGGGGGCGGTGAGCGCGGCGCTTTTGATCTGCGCGCTCGCCTTCCTCGCCTTTGCCGGGCCGGCCTCGGCGAAACTGACGGGCGAATTCAAAAACTTCGAATTCTGCCCCTACACCAACCCCGTGGTCGAACGCTGCATCAAGTCGACCTCAACGGGCGGCGAAGTCAAACTCGGCAAAAAGTCAACGCCGGTCGAACAACCGGTCGTCCTGCAGGGCGGCCTGACCGAACCAGCCGAAGAAGGAGCCGAAGCCGGCTTTGCCAAATTCGTCGCCGCGACCAACGGGATATCGCTCTCCAAAGCCAAACAGAACGTCCCCGGCGGGCTGGCTGGCATCGTGCCCGAAGAAGGAGCGCCCTTCCTGGTCAAAGCCCTGATCAAATTCTTCTTTGAAAACAAAATCACGGGCCTGACCTCGACCCTGGAACTGGCCAAATCGGCCTCTGACATCCGGGTCTCCAACGAACACTTCGGCGAACAGATCGGCGTGGCGCTGAAAATGCCGGTCAAGGTCCACCTGGAAAACCCATTCCTGGGCAAAAACTGCTTCATCGGATCGAGCACCTCGCCGATCACCTTCGAACTGACGACGGGCAAAACCAGCCCGCCGAAACCAAACGAACCGATCATGGGCTCGCTCGGCACCTTCGAATTCCTCGAACTGGGCCGCGTGCTGAAAGTCAAAGACGCAGAACTGGTCGACAACGCCTGGTCTGCGCCCGGAGCCAGCGGCTGCGGGGGGATCATCTCCTTCCTCGTCAACCCGATCATCAACAGCCAGCTCGGCACGACAACCGCCGGCAACAACACCGCGAAACTCAAAAACACGCTCCAACAGGCGACCTCGTTCGCGGTGAAACAGAACAATGAAGAAAACCCATAACCCGCTTCGCGCGCAAGGAAAGGAACTGAAGATGAACCGCAAAGCAAAGAGCATCTTGCGGCGGGGCGTGTTGGCCATGATGCTGGCGCTTGTCTGCAGCATGGCGCTATCGGCATCTGCCAGCGCCGCCCCCCAATGGAAATTCGCAGGCGAAACGCTGGCGGGATCGGAAACGATCCTCGGCGGCGCGGTCGAGAGCGGGATGACGATTCCCGGTCTCACCACCAAATGCGAAAACTTCCTCTACAAGCTCACGATCAAAAACAAAGAAGGCACCGGAGAGGGAAGCGTCACCGAAGTCCCCCTCTTCAACTGCCACACCGACAGCCCCTACTGCTTCGTGAAATCGATCGAATCCCAGGAACTTCCGTGGACCTCGAAACTGGTCACGGTCACCGGCACCCACTACATCACGATCACCGGGGTCAAAGTCAAAATCGTCTACTCCGGGCCGCAATGCGCGCTGAACGGGGTGACGGTCACGGTCACCGGCTCAGCCGGCGGCTCGATCAACAACGAAACCGAAAGCGCGACGTTCAGCAAAGCGACGCTCGAAGCGACGAAAACTGAACTGAAAGCTATGGGTCAGAAAATCGAGTGGAATGGCGTCTTCCCAACGGAAGCGTTCGAATGGCACAGAGAACAGGCGCTGACGGTCTCCTAGCGCCAAGGGCCGCCAAGGCCACGAGCACCAGGGTCCTCCTGGTGCTCGTGGCTGTGGCTGCTTTGGCACTCTTCTCGGGCTGCGGAGGCTCTGATGAGGAGGGCTCCTCGACGGCTGCGAGCGCCGGCTCTGGCGCTGACGCCGGCTCTGCGCAAAAAGCCGCCTCTGAGGAAGGGCCGAGCGCTCCTGGTGCGGAAGGCGCCAAGGCCAAGCAGGGCCCCGGCATAACCCCGCCCAAAGGCCCTCCGGAGAAAGGGATTACGCCAAAGGAAGAGGAAACAGCGACGGAGGCCGATATCTTCCTGCAAAGCCCCGCCTTCGGCGAAACGGGCGAAGGGGTGCAGTCGATCCCCGCCACCTACACCTGCGACGGCAAGAACACCTGGCCAGAGCTCGAGTGGACCAACGTTCCCTCAGGCACGCAGGAACTGATCCTCCTGGTGCTGGGCATGCAGCCGATCGACGGGGCGCTCTTCTATAACTGGGCGGTAGCGGGCATCGACCCGGCCACCGAAGGGATCGAGGAGGGAAGGCTCCCCCAGGGCGCGATCCTCGGCAAAAACGGCTTCGGCAAGAACGGCTACTCGATCTGCCCCTCGGGCGAAGCCGAAACGTATGTCTTCTCGCTCTACGCGCTGCCGAGGGCTCTCTCACCGGCCAAGGGCTTTGATCCGATGGCGCTGCGCAACCAGGTGCTTAAGGAGTCGGGGAACGTGGGGCTCTTGGTTGCTTCTTACCTGCGGGGTTGAGTGGCCTCCGGCCAGGTGGTTGAAAAACCACCAGGCTGAAGTGCTTGACCGCGGAGAGGCCCTGCGCGAGGCTCCCACTGTGGAGCACTTCGCCTTCACTCAGACTACGTATCGAAGGAGCAATGGAGATGAGACTCAAGCACGCACTCAAGGCCCTCGGCCTGACCTTCTTCGCAGCGCTCGCCCTGATGGCGATCAGCGCTGCGGGGGCATCAGCCACTGCGGGCAAGCTCTTAATCTTAAACGCAGCTCAAACAGTGTTATCAGAGTTAGCCGCAGAACTCACCGGTTCGCTTGACTTATTAGGCGTCCTGGATGTTCCCTCGATTAACTTAGAGATCGAGTGCTCAGCGTTCACGGTCCAATTAGGAGATTATTTAGTGGGTGGTACCGGACACGTTAAGCTCTTATACTCCGGATGTTTAGTGTATGGAACCAACCCATCGTTAGTTGCAATTGGAGGAGGGTGCACGATCTACCCGACGGCGGCTGATCGCACCGCTGAAACGAACAAAGGCCACATCACCGCCGAAGCCCTACTCTTAGTCTTAAATCACACAGGAGTAGATGGAAGCAAAGTTGTAGTTAATGTTGACCCAGCGGGGCCAGTTGTAGAAGGAACACCAATATTCACGAAAATCTTCTTTAAAAACTGCTCTGCCGCTTCTGCTGACATCCGAGGCGGATTTACTCTCTTATTACACACGAGTGGGCATCAACTTAAACATTTATTCCAGGAAGCAACTGGTACCTTTAAGTTAAACCAGCTCAAATGGGGACTCAATAACGCCAACATATTAGGCGGGGCGTGGGTTGAACTCACTGGCGCGCATGCGGGTAGGCATTGGGGGCTCTGTTAGGCACCAAGCACGGGACGCACGAGCAGTAAGCACCAAACCAAGAGCCCGGGACCGCCCAAGCGGTCCCGGGCTCTTGGGCCAGGGAAGAACAACGGGGAGCACAGAGAAACAGGGGACACAACGGGTGAACTCAAGCCAACGGGATCAACGCGCAGGACCTACAGGGAGTGGCAGCGCAGCGAAGCGACGCCGCAGCGATGTACTCGCGTATACGGGAGCAGTTCAGTTCGAGCGCGATCATCGCGCTCGGGGAGGAACGGCATCTTCCCACCGGAAGCGTTCGAATGGCACAGAGAACAGGCGCTGACGGTCTCCTGGCGCCGAGGGCGATGGCCCTGACCGCCTGGGCGAGCTCGAGTGGAGCGGCGTGCCCGCGGGGACGCAGGACCTGGTCCTCTTGGTGCTGAACCTCGAACCGATCGACGGGGCGCTCTTCTTCGATTGGGCGGTAGCCGGCATCGACCCGGCAACGGAAGGATCGAGGAGGGAAGGCTGCTTCAGGCGCCACCCTCGGCACAAACGGCTTCGGCAAGCAGGGCTACTCGATCTTCCCGCCGGGCGAAGCGGAAACGTATGTCTTCTCTCTCTACGAGCTGCCGAAGGCGCTGTCTCCCGCCAAGGGCTTCGATCCGAAGGCGCTGCGCAATCAGGTGCTGGGGGAATCGGGGAACGTCGGGCTCTTGGTTGCTTCTTACGTGCGGGGTTGAATATCCCGCCGCCAGAGGGTTGAAAAACCACCGCTCTGAAGTGCTTGACTAATAGCTGAGCCTGAGCGAGGCTCCGCAGGTGGAGGCACTTCGCCTTCGCTCAGCTACCTATCAAAGGAGCGATGGAGATGAGACTCAAACATGGGTTTAAGGCTCTTGGCCTGTTTCTCTTGTCGGTGCTCGGCTTGATGGCCGTTGGCGCTGTGGGGGCGTGGGCAACTGCGGGCGAACTCTTAATATTAGACGTGACACAAAAAGTGGCAACGGAGTTAAATGCAACGTTCGAAGCCAAAGCTGCCTCATTACTGGTACTCGACGTTCCGGCGATCAATTTAGAGATTCACTGCGTATTACTAAATACTGAAAAAGGAACATACTTAACAGGAGGGACTGGCCACGCCTTAATCTTATTTACAGCATGTTCAGTGTATGGAACTAATCCAGCATTAGTGAAACTATCCGGATGCGAAGTCTATCCAACGGCGAAAGATCGTAGCGTTGGTCTTAATAAAGGACATATAACTGCAGAAGCCTTACTTTTAATCTTAAATCATGATGGCCCGATCGACAGAGTTCTAATCAGGGCAGAGCCGACGGGTGCTTTGTTTACTAAAATTTTCTTCAAAAACTGTGCCGCTGCAGCCGGTGATGTTCAAGGCGGTCTTACCTTCACATTAGAAGGGATTGAACATGAACATAATTTCATACAGTTCTTTAGTGAAGCAATTGAATTGTACAAGTTAGATCAGCTGGAATACGGCGTAAACAATGCTAATATCTTAGGCAGCATATCGATATCCCTTACCGGTGAACATGGCAGCCGCTTTTGGGGGCTTTGTTAGGCGGCAAGCACCAGCCGCGGGCGGCAAACCAAAGGGCCGAGATCACCTTGAGCGATTTCGGGCCGCACGAAGTCACCGTAGGGAGCTCAAGGACAAGTTAAAAAACATTAGGACGAAAAACTTGACCGCTTCAGGCTTGGGACGCGATGCTGGCGGCTTCAGTGGGGAGCGGCAAGGGCCGCGCAGAGCCATGCAGCATGGATTTGGGTCAGCCTTGCGGCGAAGCCCTAGGCCTAACGCTTGAAACAGAGTGGATTCGGCCCCAGCCCAGTCCAATCGAGCAAAACGACAAGGAGCAATGAGATATGCGAAAGCAATGGAACAGGAAGGGGGTGATCGGTGTTGCGGTGTTCGCCGCAATGCTCGTCACCCTCGCCTTCGCCGCAACGGCGTCGGCGAAACTGACGGGCCTCTTCACGAGGTTCCAATTCTGCCCTTACACCAACCCAGCGGTGGAACGTTGTCTGCATTCGGTGACTACGGGCGGCAAAGTCGTCCTTGGCAGCAAGACCGTTCCGATTGTCAACCCCTCCACCCTGCAGGGCGGGCTCTCTGAACCGGCTGAAGAAGGACCCGAAGCAGGGTTCTCGAAATTCTTTGGCGCGACAAATGGCGTGACGCTCTCCAAAGCGTCGCAACCGGTCCCCGGCGGTCTGGCCGGATTCATCAACTGCAAAGAAATCAGTAACTTTCTGTTGCGGCTCTCCTGTGAAGGGATCTTCGAAAACGGCCTCACTGGCGTCAACTCGACGCTCGAACTGGCCAAACCAGCGACCGACATCCGGGTCTCAAACGAACACTTCGGCGAACAGATCGGGGTGGCGCTGAAACTGCCGGTCAGAACAAAGCTGGAAAACCCGCTCTTTGGCGACTCCTGCTTCGTCGGTTCGGCTAGCACTCCGATCAAATGGGAACTGACGACGGGCAAAACGAGTCCGCCGCCACCGAATGCATCGATAATGGGTTCACTCGGTGAATTCAGATTCCTCGAAGAAGGCCAGATCCTGGAAGTAGTCGGGGCAGAACTCGTCGACAACGCCTGGTCGGCCCCATCGGCCAGCGGCTGTGGCGGGATCTTCTCCTTCATCATCAATCCGATCGTCAACTCCTCCTCCGGCCTACCGTCGGCGGCGGGCAAAAACACGGCGATCCTCAAAAACACGGTCACGCAGGCGACCGCTTTCGCCGTCAAAACCAACGACGAAAAAAATCCGTAATCCCTAGGGATCACTGAAGACGGTAGTCAGCCGCCGCGGCCGCACAGCACGTGTGGCCGCGGCGTTGCTTTGAGTTGAAAAACATTGGGCCCAAAAACTTGACCGCTGCCCTCCAGAGAAGCAATGCTCGTGATCTCCGTGGAGCGGCGTCAGGCGCGTAGGACCATCTCAGGTTGGTTTGGGTTGCGTCTTAGCAGGGGAAATTTCAAATACGCGTGTGAACGCGTTGCCACGCGGCATCAATTGACCTCCCAGTTCTCCTCGAGCAAACAACAAGGAGCATGAGACATGCGAAAGCAATGGAACAGGAAGGGGGTGATCGGTGTTGCGGCGCTCGCCGCAATGCTTGTCACCCTTGCCTTCGCCGCGACGGCGTCGGCGAAACTGACGGGCCTCTTCACGAGATTCCAATTCTGCCCTTACACCAATCCCGCAGTGGAACGCTGTGTGCACGCGGTGACGACGGGCGGCACGGTAGTGCTCGGCAGCAAGGAAGTGCCGATCGTCAATCCCGCCACTCTGCAGGGCGGGACCTCAGAACCGGCCGAAGAAGGGCCCGAAGCCGGGTTCTCGAAATTCTTTGGCGCGACCAACGGGGTGACGCTCTCCAAAGCCCCACAGCCGGTTCCGGGCGGTCTGGCCGGGCTCGTCAACTGCAAAAAAATCGAAAACTTTATCCTGAAAGCCGCCTGCGAATGGACCTTCGAAAACGGCCTCACCGGAGTCAACTCGACGCTCGAACTGGCCAAACCGGCGACCGATATCCGCATCAGCAACGAACACTTCGGCGAACGCATTGGGGTGGCGTTCAAACTGCCGGTCAAGGCACGCCTGGAAAACCCTTTCCTGGGCGAATCCTGCTACGTGGGTTCCGAAGGCAACCCCATTACTCTGGAACTGACGACCGGAATAACCAGTCCGCCCGGACCTAATGAATCGATTGAAGGCTCGCTCGGCGAATTCAGATTCCTCGAAGAAGGTCTGATCCTGGAAGTTGTGGGAGCCGAACTCGTTGACAACGCATGGGCTGCTCCGGCGGCCAGCGGCTGCGGCGGGATCTTCGCCTTCATCCTCGACCCGATCGTCAATGCCTCCTCCGGCCTACCTTCGGAAGCAGGCAACAACACGGCGATCCTCAAAAACACGATCACCCAAGCAACCACCTTCGCCGTCAAAGACAACGACGAAAAAAATCCCTGATCCCAGGGAGCTGACGGCGTAGTAGCCCCAGATCAGGCGCCACGGCCGCGGACCTCCGTGGCCGTGGCGCTGCCTTGAGCGATCGTTGACTAGGGTCGAGCCTGCTGTGGATGAGACTCTGTTCAACGTCGCCGACTTCGGACGGGCTGCCGAAGAGCGGCTAGAGCCCGGTGCGGCTGGCTACTTTTTTGGCGGCGCCTGCGACGAGGTGACGCTCGAAGACAACGTCACCGCCTGGCGTCGTTGGAGATTGCGGCCACGGATGTTGGCTGGGTGCGGTGCGTGGGAGACCGAGGCGCGGGTCCTCGGTCGTGATCTCGCAATGCCAATCCTGGTCGCTCCGGTCGCCTACCAGCGGCTGGTTGACGGTGGTGGCGAGGAGGCGATGGCGGGGGCGACCGCGGCAGTCGGGACGACGATGTGCCTCTCGACCCTCGCCACCGCGCGTCCCACGGAGGTTGCGGCCGCGGCGCCAGCTGGACACCACTGGTTCCAGCTCTACTCGTTCCGGGACGAAGCGATCACCCGGGCGCTGATGGACGAGGCGATCGACTCCGGGTTCGAGGCAATCGTGATCACTGTCGATGCCCCTCGTGGAGGACGGCGGGAGCGGGACCTGCGCACCGGCTTCAAGCTTCCCGACGGGCTTGGAGTGCCCAGTGTCCAGGCCGCCCTGGGCTCCGAGCGTGCCGTGACGATCGAGGAGACCTTCGCGTTGATGGAACCGGCGCTGAGCTGGCGCGATCTGGAGAGACTCGCTTCGGAGTGCGGCGTGCCGGTCTTGATCAAGGGAGTGCTCACTGCCGAGGACGCGGCGCTTGCGGTAGAGCATGGCGCCGCCGGCGTGATCGTCTCCAACCACGGAGGCCGCCAGCTCGACTGCGTGCTCGCAACCGCCGATGCCCTGCCAGAGGTGGTCGAAGCCGTGGATGGCCGGGGCGCGGTCCTCGTTGACGGTGGTGTCCGCCGTGGTACAGACATCGCCATCGCCTTGGCGCTCGGCGCCGACGCCGTGATGGTCGGGCGGCCCGCGCTGTGGGGCCTGGCTGTGGACGGCGAAGCGGGCGCCCGCCGCGTGCTCGAGCTTCTCCGCGACGAGCTGGAGCTCGCCCTGGCGCTCTGCGGTTGCGCCTCCCCCGCCGAGCTCACCCGTGCGCACGTGCAGAGGTGGCCAGGTGCGTCCGTATATTCGGGCTGATGCCCAGCCAAATCGGTAGCCGATGGCCCAACGCATCCCCCGCGACGAGTCGCTGAGCCGCGTCCACGGCGTCGGCGCGCTCTTCGCCGCCGCCTATGGCAACGTCGGCTCCTCGATCTACTACGCGCTCGGCGTCACCGCGGCCTTTGCGCTCGGCCTGACGCCGGTCGCCTTCGTCATCTCGGGGCTGATCTTCGCCGCCACCGCCGCCACCTACGCCGAGGCGACGGTGATGTTCCCCGAGGCGGGCGGCTCCTCCAGCTTCGCCCGCCACGCCTTCAACGAGCTGGTCAGCTTCGTCGCGGCCTGGGGGCAGATGCTCAACTACGTGATCACGGTCGCGATCTCTGCCTACTTCGTCCCCCACTACCTGGCCGTCTTCTGGGAGCCGCTGCGGGAAGGGCCGGGAGACATCATCGCCGGCGCGCTCGTGATCGCGGGCCTCGCCGTGCTCAACATCCGCGGCTCGCAGGAGTCGGCCAAGCTCAACCTGATTCTGGCCGTCGCCGACCTCGCCACTCAGGTCGTCCTGGTCGCGATCGGCGTCGTGCTCGTCTTCAGCCCGGAGATCCTCGTCGACAACGTCAGCCTCGGCGTCGCTCCCACCTGGAGCGACTTCGCCCTCGGCATCGCAGTCGGGATGATCGCCTACACAGGGATCGAGACGATCTCCAACATGGCCGAGGAGGCGAGAGACTCGGAGCGGACGATCCCGCGCAGCGTCGGCCTCGTCGTCGTCGCGGTTCTCGCCCTCTACGTGCTGATCCCGGTCGTCGCCCTCTCCGCGATGCCCGTCGTCCAGAACGGGGCCGGCGAGTACGTGACGTCGCTCGGCAGCGAGTTCGCCGGCGACCCGATTCTCGGCATCGTCGAGAACCTCGGCCTCAGCGCCGGCCTGACCGAGGTCCTGCGCGTCTACGTCGGCATCCTCGCCGCGGTGATCCTCCTGATCGCGACCAATGCGGGCCTGATCGGCGTCTCCCGCCTCACCTACTCGATGGGACAGCACCGCCAACTCCCCGAGAGCCTGCGCCAGGTCCACCCGCGCTACCGCACCCCCTACATCGCGATCCTCGTCTTCGCTGGCGTGGCCATGGTGACGCTGGTCCCCGGCCAGACCGACTTCCTGGCGACGATGTACTCGTTCGGCGCGATGCTCTCCTTCACGATCGCCCACGTCTCGGTGATCCAGCTGCGCCGCATCAAGTCCGGTGACGCGCGGCCCTGGAAGCCGCCGCTCAACTTTCGCGCCTTCGGGGTGGATCTTCCGCTCACTGCCGTGCTCGGCGGCCTCGGAACCTTCGCTGCCTGGGTCGTCGTGATGGCGCTCAACCCGAGCACGCTCGCCGTCGGCCTCGGCTGGATGGTCTTCGGCATCGTCGTCTACGTCCTCTACCGCCGCAGCCAGCGCCTGCCGCTGACCGAGACTGTCAAGGTGCTGCTCCCCGAGCCGCTCGGGGTCGAGGAGATCGAGTACCGCAGCGTGCTCGTCGGCTTCGAGGACGGCGAGCCGTTCTCCGAGGAGATGGTCGCGACCGCGGTCAAGCTCGCCTCTAAGCGCCGCCGCGGCATCCACGTCCACTCGATGCTGACCGTGCCTACCAACCTGCCGCTGGAGGCGGAGCTCCCCGAGGGGGAAGCCGAAGCGCAGAGCAAGATCGAGCAGGCGAAGCTGATCGGCGGGCAGCGGGTCACCGGCCACGTGGAGCGGGTGCGGCCGGGCCAGGCCGGCTACTCGATCTCCGACGAGGCGAAGCTGATCAACGCCGCAGCGGTCGTCGTCGGCCTGCGCTATCGCAACGGACGCCCCCTCTACGACAAGACCCTGCAGACCGTGCTCGGCGAGCGCCCCTGCCGCGTCATCGTCGTCTCAGAGAAGGGCGCACAGCGGGGTACGGATATGGCGCCCGCGCTCGCCTAGAATCGCCGCAGCGATGACCTCGTCCGAGCGGATCTACCGCAGCTCCGTCCGCGCCCTCTCGTTCCTCTTCATCGCCCTCGGTTTGGCGATCCTCGCCAGCACCCTGGCCAACGGGGGCGGGCCGCTATCGATCGGGGTGCTGCTCGGTGTCGTCTTCCTCGCCGTCGGGGCGGGACGGCTCTGGATCGCGGCGCGGACGAGCCGGTCTTGAGCGCCGAGCCCGAGCAGCCGCGCAGGCAGCGCCTCGAGCCCCTGCTCCAGCGAGGCCTCGGCGTCCCAGGCCTCTTCGTCGCCGTCTACTCCGCCGTCGGCTTCTCGATCTACTTCTCCCTCGGCGTCGTCGCCGACAAGGGCCTCGGCCTGACGCCGCTGATCTTCCTCGCCGCCGGCCTGCTCTTCGTTCTGACGACGCTCAGCTATGTCGAGGGCGGAGCGATGATCCGCGAGCGGGGCGGCTCCTCCAGCTTCGCCCGCCACGCCTTCAACGAGCTGATTGCCTTCATCGCCGGCTGGGCGATCCTGATCGACTACCTGATCGTCGCCGCGCTGGCGGCGATCTCGGTGCCGCACTACCTCGAACCGATCTCGGGGCACTTCACTGAGGCCGGTTGGGAGATCGCCGTCGCCGGCGCGGTCATCGTCGCCGCCTGCCTTCTCAACGTCTTCAACGTCACCGGCCGCGGTCGCGAGCGGCCGCTGGCGATCCTCGCTCTCGCTGACATCGCCCTGCAGCTCGCGGTGATTGTCGTCGGCGTGCTTGCCGTCTTCCATCCCGACCGGCTCACCGACCAGATCGACCTCTTCACCAGCCCTAGCTTCCGCGACGTCGTCTATGCCGCGGTGGTGGCGATGCTCGCCTACGCCGGAATCGAGGCCGCCTCCGATCTCGCTCCCGACATCGACGTGCGCCCCCGTGACCTGAAGCGGATCGTCTCGGTCGGTGCCTTCGCCGTTCCGCTCGTCTACGCCGGCATGGCGGCGATCGCGCTGATGGCGGTCCCCGTGGTCGCCGGGCCGCAGGGGCCAGAGACTGCGCTCGGCAACGAGTTCGTCGAGGCGCCCGTGCTCGGCGTCGTCTCAGCCTACAGCCCTGCCTGGGTGTCGGATGCGATGCGCTGGGTCGTTGCCCTCGTCGCCGTGCCCGTCCTCTTCTGGGCGGTGACGACGGCGATGCTCGGCGTCTCCCGCCACATCTACACACTGGCGATCAACCGTCAGATCCCGAGCTGGCTGGGCAAGCTGAATAGCCGCCACGCGACGCCGCACGTGGCGATCATGATCTCCGGCGCGATCGCGATCGGCCTCGTCGCGCCCACCGACGTCAAGCTTCTCGCCGGCCTCTACGCGTTCGGCGCGATGTTGGCGATCACGATCGCCCAGCTCTCGATCATCCGCCTGCGAGTCACCGAGCCCGAGCGGCCGCGGCCTTTCCGGGTGCCGTTCGACGTCTCCTGGGGCACCGCCCGCCTGCCGGCGCCGGCGCTCTTCGCAGCGCTCCTCAGCGGCCTCGCCTTCCTCAGCGTGCTCGCCTACCACGACACCGCCCGCTGGGTCGGCCTCGGCTGGATGACCTTCGGCCTGCTCTTCTACATCGTCTACCGCAAGGTCTTCGAGGGCACGACGCTGACCAAGCGCGTCTCCGTGACCGAGAGGGCGCTGACCAAGCAGGTCCCCGAGGTCTCCTTCCGCAACATCCTCGTGCCGGTCTTTGGGACCAAGCTCGATGACGACATCGTCGCCACGGCGGGGCGGCTCGCGGCGGCCGAGCAGGAGGAGTCCGGGGGGGACGACGACGATGCGCGGCTGGACCTCATCTACGTCATCGAGGTGCCGCTGACGCAGCCCCTGGACGCTGAGCTTCCGCCCGAGCGCGAGGAGGAGGCGCGTCGCGCCCTTTACCGCGCCACCGACGTCGCCGAGGAGTACGAGGACGTGCGGGTAAGCGCGGAGATGGTGCGTGCGCGGGGGGTCGGGCCCGGCATCGTCGATGCGGCCCGGCGCAGCGGCGCCGAGGCGATCGTGATCGGGGGCGAGCCGCCGAGCAAGATCCGCGGCGGCGCGACCCTGGGCGGGATCGGCGCCGCCAAGCCGGCCGAGATCGGCGCCGCGACCGAGTACGTGCTGAAGAAAGCGCCCTGTCAGGTTCTGCTGACGGCGCCCCCCGAGGCGCCAGACGACGAGATCCCCGAGCCGGAGCCGGAGGCCACGCCCGCGGACTAATATCCGCTTCGTGGTGGCGTCTTGTTCATCCTGATCGTCGGCTGCGGTCGAGTCGGCTCCTCCGTCGCCCGCGCGATGCTGCGCGAGGGGCACGAAGTCTCTTGCCTCGACGAGGACCCAGAGTCGCACGCGCGGCTCGAGGTCGGGCTGGAGAAGGGCTGGGAGGACCTCGGCGGCCAGTTCACGGTCGGCGCCGGGCTCGAGACCGACGCCCTCGTCGCCGCGGGGATCGAGCGGGCCGACGCCTTCATCGCCTCCACCGACGGCGACAACACCAACATCGTTATCGCGCAGATCGCCCAGCGGCACTACAACGTGCCGACGGTGATCGCGCGAATCCTCGACCCGCTGCGCGCCGAGTGGTACGAGCGCCAGGGGGTCCACACGGTCTGTCCCACCCGGGTCGCGATCGACATGCTGGAGACCGCCGTGCGCGAGGGCACTCCGCGTGGCGGCGCCGGCCCCGACGACGACGGCGCGGCGGAAGCCGCCTAGGCGAGGGAGGGGAGGGCGCGTGTACATCATCGTCGTCGGCGCCGGCAAGGTGGGCTGGAACCTCGCCCGCGAGCTGCTCGAGAAGGAGCACGAGGTGACGGTGATCGAGAGCGACCGCCGCCGTTACCTCACCGTCGAGCAGGAGCTCGAGCACAACATCACTTACGGAGACGCCTCCGAGCTCTGGGTGCTGGAGCGGGCTGGGATCCAGCGGGCGGACCTGGTGATCGCCGTTACCGGTGACGACGAGGACAACATGCTGATCTGCCAGGTGGCGCGTGAGAAGTACCGGGTCGACCGGATCATCGCCCGGGTCAACAACCCGCGCAACAAGCCGCACTTCGACCTGCTCGGGATCAAGCCCTCGGTCTCGGCCACGGACCTGATCCTGCGCCTGCTCGAGCACGAGGTCCCCGAGTACGGCCTCGTCCACCTGCTCGACCTGCAGGAGGAGCAGCTGGAGATCATCGAGATGCTGCTGGGCAAGGACTGCGGCGTCACCGGCCGCCGGGTCGGCGACCTGGAAATGCCGGAAGGAAGCCTGCTGATCTCGGTCCTGCGCGACGGCAAAGGCTTCGTGCCCGGGCCGGACACGGTGCTCGAGGTCGGCGACGAGGTGCTGGCGGTGCTTGATCCCGGCCACGAGGAGCAGCTGAAGGCGCTCTTCGGCCCCGCGGGGGGTAAGGGGAACGGGGCGGGTGGCTAGGGACGCTGACTTCCTCCTCGTCGGCGGCGGCCTGGCTTCCGCCAACTGCGCAGCGGAGCTGAGGCGACGCGGCGCTGAGGGCTCGATCCTCCTCGTTGGCCGCGAGCCCGAGCCGCCCTACGAACGGCCACCTCTCTCCAAGGAGTACCTGCGCGGCGAGGCCGAGCCGCGAGGACGCCCACGTCAACCCGGCCGAGTGGTACGAGGAGAACGGGGTCGAGCTGCTCAGCGGCACCAACGTGATGTCGCTCGATCCGGACGCCCGCACGGCGACGCTGCAGGGTGGGGAGGAGGTCTCCTTTGGCAAGGCGCTGATTGCCACCGGCGCGATGGTCAACATCCTCCGCGTCGAGGGGGCCGAGAACGAGGGCATCCACTACCTGCGCGCCTTCGGCAACTCCGACGCGATCCGTGCCGACGCCGAGGCGGCCGAGCACGTCGTCCTGATCGGCGGCAGCTACATCGGCGCCGAGGTGGCCGCCTCGCTGACCGCCCGGGGCACCAAGTGCACGATCGTGACGATGGAGGACGTGGCGCTCTCGCGGACCTTCGGCGAGGAGGCCGGGCGCTGGTTCCACGAGCTGCTCGAGTCCAAGGGCGTGACGATCCACGGCGGCGAGGAGCTCGAGGCCTATGAGGGCGACGGACGCGTCGGCGGCGTGGTGACCAAGAGCGGCCTGGCGGTCGAGTGCGACGCGGTCGTAGTCGGTGCCGGCGTGCGGCCCGACACGATGCTCGCGCAGCGCGCCGGGCTCGAGGTCGACGACGGCATCGTCTGCGACTCGAAGCTGCGGACCTCCGTCGAGGGCATCTACGCCGCCGGTGACTGCTGTTCCTACGAGAGCGTCATCCACGGCCGCCGTCTGCGGGTCGAGCACTGGGACGTGGCGATGCAGCAAGGCATGCACGGGGCTCGTAACCTGCTCGGCGAGGAGAGTGACTACGAGGTCGTCCCCTATTTCTTCAGTGACCTCGCCGACTGGGCGAGCCTCGAGTACGTCGGCCCGGCCTATGAGTGGGACGAGGAGATCTGGCGCGGAGACCGCGAAAGCGGCGAGTTCTCCCTCTGGTACCTGAAGGACGGTCGCGTCGCCGGTGCCCTCAGCGTCGAGCGCTCCGAAGACCTCGCCGAGGCCCGCCGCATGCTTGCCGACCGCGTCGACGTCTCCCAGGCCAAATCCCAGCTCGCCGACCCCGATACCGACCTCAGCACCATCACCTAACCGCGCCGATGGGCCCCAAAGCGGTCTATATGACCGCTTTGGGGCCCATCGGCGGCGGAATCGGTGGCGGCGGTATCCTGCGGTTCTCCTTTGCGGCCTGGTGTAATGGCAGCACGCCTCGCTCTGGACGAGGTAGTCGGGGTTCGAGTCCCTGGGCCGCAGCTGAGCGCGAAAGCCCTGCGTGGGCGACTGATCGTTTTGCTAGCTTCGCCCCACTCATGAGCTTTTGCCGGACATGGATTGGTGCGCTTGCAGCTATGGCGGTCGTAGCTGCCGGCTGCGGTGGAGGAGGGGACGACGACTCGACCGAATCGGTTCCCACCACGACCGCGGCAACCACTCCCGCGCTTACCAAAGCCGAGCTGATCGAACAGGGCGACGCGATCTGTGCCGAGGTCAACGCGGCAGTTGGCACGGTCGGTGCGAGCAGCGCGGAAAGCGGCAGCCCAGCCACCCAGGTGGCGAGCCTCTACAACGGCATGGTCGCCAGCCTGAACAACCTCGGCACGCCGAGCGAAAGCGACGGTTACCCCGAATTCTCCGCCGCGGCTGAAGAACTCGCGACGGCCGAGGACGAAGTCCAGCTGGCCGGCGAGCGCGGCGACACAGCCGGCCTGGAAACGGCCGAATCGAATGCATCGTCGGCCCTTGCCGCCTTCCAGGAAGCGGCACGCGAATACGGCTTCGAAGAATGCGCCGAAGGCCCCAGCGCGCCGTCGGTTACGGCGGCGCCTGAATCCGGCGAATCCGGCTCGGAAGAAGCACCCGAAGTCGTCGAACCCGAAGTCATCGAACCGGAACCCGAAGCCGCACCCGAACCGGCCCCTGAAACCGGCGGTGCCGGCGGCGCTGTGGAAGGGGAAACGGGTGGCGGCACCGCCGGGTCAGAAGGCGGTGGCGGTACCACAGGCGGCAGCTCCGGTGGCATCGGGCCCGGATAGCGCCGCGAAGTCTGCGTTTGCCCCCTATGACGTGGTGAACGCAGTTCTCGCACGAGAGTTGACTAGGCCACGGAGGAGTCGCGCCAGGCTCCGTAGAGGCGCGAGTAGGGGCCGTTGGCCACGATCAGCTCCTCGTGGGTGCCGGCCTCGGCGATGTGGCCCGCCTCGAGGACGACGATCTTGCCGGCACGGCGGATGGTCGAGAGGCGGTGGGCGATGACGATCGCGGTTCGACCGGCTAGCAGGCGCTCGAGACCGCGCTCGATCGTCTTCTCCGTGCGCACGTCGACATTCGACGTTGCCTCGTCGAGGATCAGGATCCTCGGCTCGGCGAGGAGCGCTCGGGCGAAAGCGACGAGCTGGCGTTGCCCGGCGGAGAGCTGCACACCTCGCTCCCCGACCTCAGTCTCGATTCCCTGCGGCAGCGCCGCGATGAAGTCAGTGGCCCCGACCGCTGCCGCGGAGGCCTCGATCTCCTCCAGCGTCGCCTCAGGCCGCCCGAAGGCGATGTTCTCGCGCACGCTGCCGGAGAAGAGGAAGCCCTCCTGCGGCACGATCCCCAGTTGCCGGCGCAGTCCCTGCTGGCGCACGCCGCGCAGGTCGTGACCGTCGACGAGTACGCGCCCCTCCTGCGGGTCGTAGAAGCGCGCCACGAGCTTGGCAAAGGTTGACTTGCCGGCTCCGGTGGCGCCCACCAGCGCCAGTGTCTGCCCGGGAGGAACGTGCAGGTCGACGCCTTCTAGCGCCCAATCTCCACCATCCTCACCGTAGGAGAACCAGACGCTGTCCATCTCGATCTCGCCGCGTAGCGTGCCCGGGTCGATTGCGCCGGGGGCATCGACCATGTCGGGCGCCGTGTCGAGCAGGTCGAAAATCTTGTCCAGCGCCGCCATCCCCTGCTGGTAGGTCGTGTAGAGCTGGGAGAGCTGCTGGATCGGTTCGAAGAAGAGCTGCAGGTAGCCGACGAAGGCGACGATGACGCCGATCTGGATCGCGCCGTCGATCGCCTGGCTGCCGCCGTAGAGCAGGATCGCGGCGGTGCCGACCGCCGAGAGCAGCTCCACCGCCGGGAAGTAGGAGGCGTTGAGATAGACGGTCTTCATGTTCGCCTCGCGGTTGGCCTCGTTCAGCTCGGTCATCGCGGTCGCGTGGCGCGGCTCTTGCCCGAAGCTGCGCACGACCCGCACCCCGCTCAACGTCTCCTGCAGGTAGGCGGTGATCGCCGCGATCCGCTCCCTCGTCGCCCTGTAGGCGCCCTGGGAGACGATGCGAAAGACGACGCTGGCGGCTGCCAGTAGGGGGAAGGTGAGGAAGGTGACCAGGGCCAGCTTCAGATCGAGCGCGAGCAGGATCACGACCACGCCGATCAGGGTCAGCGTGCTCGAGAACATCGTGACCACGCCGGTGGTGACGAGCTGGTTGAGCGCCTCGATGTCGTTGGTCATGCGCGAGATCAGGACACCGGGGCTACGGCGGGTGAAGAACCCGATCGACATCTCCTGCAGGTGGCTGAAGACGCGCTCGCGGAGGTCCTGCAGCGCCCGCGTGCCCACCCAGCCGACCAGGTAGGTCTGCAGAAAGATCGCCGCCGCGTAGACCGCTGCGACGGCGAGGAAGGCGACGACGATCAGGTCGAGAGCCGAGGTGTCTCCGGCGATGATCCCGCTGTCGATCGCCTGGCCGGCGAGATACGGCGGCGCGAGTCCGGCTCCGGTGGCAGCGAGCATGGCGACGAACATCAGCGCCACCCGGCCGCGGTACGGGCGCAGCAGCCCGATCATCCAGCGCACCTTGCGCGCGCGCTGGTCCTGCCCCCGGATCAGCCGCCAAATGTCCCGGACCAGCAGCCAGATCTCCCTCCAGCGCGTCACACCAACCCCTTCCGGTGCGCTTTATCCACGCATAGGGTTGAAAAGGCGCACCGGAAGCTCATAGGCGGGCCATTTCCTCGCGTTGCTCGAGGTCGCGTTGCAGGAAGACCGAGTCGGCGAGGCCGTGCTCGGCGATCTCGCGGTAGAAGCCGCATCCCTCGAGCAGCTCCTCGTGGCTGCCGCGGTCGACTATCCGTCCGGCGTCCATCACGACCACCTCGTCGGCGAGGGAGACGGTCGAGAGACGGTGGGCGATGATGAAGGTGGTGCGACCGTGCATCGCCTCGCGCAGGCCTGCCCTGATCGCCGCCTCGGTGGTCGCGTCGACCGAGGAGGTGGCGTCGTCGAGGATGAGGATGCGGGGATCGGCGAGGAGGGCACGGGCGATTGCGACGCGCTGGCGCTGGCCGCCGGAGAGGGTGAGCCCGCGCTCGCCGACGACGGTGTCGTAGCCGCCGGGGAGGTCGCGGATGAACTCGTCAGCCTGGGCGCGCCGCGCCGCCGCTTCGATCTCCTCGCGGCTCGCGTTGGGACGCGCGTAGGCGATGTTCTCAGCGATGCTGGCGCTGAAGAGGAAGCTGTCGTCGGCGACAAAGGCGACCTGCGAGCGCAGCGAGCCGACGTCGATCGTGCGCACGTCCGCGCCATCGACCAGCACCGTCCCTTCGCTTGGGTCATAGAGGCGAGCGATCAGCGCCACCAGGCTCGTCTTGCCCGATCCCGAAGGTCCGACCAGCGCCACCGTGCGCCCCGCCTCCACCTCCAAATCGATTCCAGTCAGGGCCGCAGCCGATATTGACCCCACTCCACTGTGGTCAATATCGGCTGCGTCGCCCCGTGGGCCGTCGTAGCGCAGCGTCACCCCCCGCAGTTCCACCTGCCCTCCGCCGTCCGGCAGCGCCGGCGCCCCTGGCGGCCCCTCGATTCGCGGCTCGCGGTCGAGGACTTCGAACAATCGGTTTCCGGAGGCGATCGCCCTCTGCGCCATCCCCATCGCCATGCCCAGCATCCGCATCGGCGAGGCCAGCATCACGACGTAGGTGTAGAAGGCGGTGAAGCTGCCGAGGCTGAGGTCGCCGGCGATCACCTCGCGGCCGCCGACCAGCAGCACCAGGGCGATGCCGATCTGCGGCAGAAGCCCGATCAGCGGCGAGAAGATCGCCTGCAGGCGGGTTGAGTAGACGCTCTGGTCGAAGACGCGAGTGACGGCGCGGCGGAAGCGGTGCAGCTGGTGCTCCTCGCGGGCGAAGGCCTTGACGATGCGGATCCCCGAGACGTTCTCCTCCGCCTCCGCGGTCAGCTCGGCGATCCGCTGCTGCACCTCCTGCACCGCTGGCCGCGAGACGCGGTTGTAGCGGGCGGCGGTGTAGACGACCAGCGGGGCGGGGAGGAGCGCGATGACGGCGAGCAGGGGGTTGATCGCGAACATCACCGCAGTGGCGAGGGTGATCGTCAGCAGGTTCTGGGTGATGAAGATCAGGCCGTAGCCGAGGAAGAAGCGGATCGACTGCAGGTCGACCGTCGCCCGTGACATCAGCTGGCCGGTTTGCTGGGAGTCGAAGAAGCCGAGCTCGAGCCGCTGCAGGTGGGCGTAGAAGCGCTGGCGCAGGTCGAACTCCACGGCGAGCGAGACCTTGCCCGCGACCAGCCGGCGCACCACGGTGAGGCCGAGCCGCAGGATCCCCGCGCCGAGGATCGCCAGGGCCAGGGGCAGCAGGTCGGGCTTGTCCTGGCTCTCGATCGCGTTGACCGCCTGCCCGATCAGCCAGGGGATCAGGACCGTCATCCCCATCGCTGCCCAGGCGAACACCAGCGATCCCCAGAGCTGGCGACGGTAGGGGCGCATGAACCCCATCAGGCGGCGGTAGGTCCGCATCAAACCTCACTATACAAAATGAAGTATTGGGGGTCGGAGCTGGGCGCCAGCCCGTCAGTAATTGCTAAAATTTCTTAAACTGTTTTGGGCCTAACGAATCTCAAGATTCTTCGGGAGGGCGCGCTCGCCGCGATGGTCATCACGATGGCGGTCGCAGTTAGCGGCGTGAGCTCCGCGTCCGCTGTGACCCTGTGCAAAGCAAGCGCAGAAGAATGCCCCTTGGCGAAAAGGTACCCGGCAGCCCAGATCTACAACGCCGAAAAGCAAAATGTGGCCCAGTTCGAAGTCGGCGAAACCGTACTCTTCAAATGGGTGCTCGATTGGGAAGCCTGGTGCGAAGAAACCTCTTTCGTGTGGAAAACGGTGAAACAGGAAGGAGAATTCCTGGTCGGCACTTTGCCGTCGATCTCCTTCGGTACATGCTTTCCAGGCATGTCCTGCAAAGTCGAAATGATCCACATTCCGTACCGGACCGAACTTCGGTGGGAAGCTGATGATGATGGCAGGCTGCGGTTTGCGGATAACGGTGAAGGCAAGCCGACCGTTGTTCTCAAACAATGCGGACCCCTTGGGGTGACCTGCGCCTATGAGGAAGGCATGTTCAAAATCTGGCTGGACGTCTACGGAGGTGGAGGAAACCCACCACCCGAAGTGGGTGTGGACGACGTGTTACTCGCCGGCGTGGCCGGCAACCCCATGCCCTGTGGTCCGTATGCCATATTCAAGGGCTGGTACAGAATTTTCTCGCCGGAAGAACCCATCTTCGTCTCGCCGAAACCCTGACCCGCGGCTTTTCGGGCTCAATCGAAGGCGGCGGCCTTGGCGCTGGGAACCTTGCCGCCGGTGCACTTCGGGCCGTGGCCGGGCTTGGGCAGGATCTGGAAGTTGGTGACCGCGTGGAAGGGCGTCGGCGAGCCGTCGTTTTGGGCCAGGTTGATGACGAGGCGGTAGAAGCCGGGGGGGAGGCCGTGGTAGTAGATCTCGGGCCGGGTCGCCGGTGAGTAGCTTCCGGCCGAGCCGATCCGTTCAGCGAGCACGCCGTTGGGGCCTGCGTACTCGGGGAAGTCGAAGGAGGCGCCGACGAGCCGGCCCTTGCCGAAGGGACTCTCGATCGCCCGCTGCAGCTTGACGGGATCAACGCAGTCGGGCACCCGGTTGAGCCCGAAGCGGATGTGCCCCTGGCCGATTTGCGGTTCGCCGCCGAATTTGCGCGGGGCGAGCTGGAAGTTGCTGACCTCGACCTTGACCACGACCGCGTGACTCTTCTGGCGCGCCCCGTTTCGCGGCGAGATCACCTCGACGTTCGGGGCGGCGGCCGGAATGGCGGCCGCCGCATCCCCGGACCCGCTCTCGCCCCCGCCCAGGACGAGGACGACCGCCGCGACCACCGCCGCCACGGCACCGACGAGCAAGATGGCGTCTCTGCTGCTCAAGGTGGACCGAACCTTAGGCGACTGCCCAACGGTCACGGGCCCGGGGCGGTCTAACGTTCGCGCCTTGCTTCGACGCGCAGGCATCGCCACCGCCGCGGCGTTCGTGACCCTAGCCCTGATTGCCCCAGCGGCGCTCCCGGCGGGCCCGGCGGACCGTGTGAACGTCTTCGCGGGCACTCGCCCCGGCCCTGGCACCTTCGGGGGCGGCCACAACTTCCCCGGCGCGACCGCGCCCTTCGGCATGGTCCAGTGGAGTCCCGACACCACCCCCGCCGACCGCGATGGTCGCGGCGGCTACGACTACCGCGACAACCACCTGCGCGGATTCAGCCTCACCCACCTCGCGGGCGCCGGCTGCACCCTCTACGGCGACTTTCCCTTCGTGCCGACCACCGAGCCGCTCGAGAGCTCGCCGGCCGCCGATGGCTCGTCGCTCGACGGCTCCCTCCAGCCTGGCTTCTCGCACCGCCGCGAGCGTGCACGGCCCGGCTACTACTCGGTGCGGCTCAACCCGGCAAATGGGGCAAGCATCGAGGTCGAGCTGAGCGCGACTACCCGCACCGGCATCGCCCGTTTCACCTTTCCCCGCGACAGCCGCGCGAGTGTCTTGATCAACGCCGGTGGCAGCGCCCAACCCAATGACTTCGCCTCGGTCCGGATCGACCCCGGGCGCCGCGAGATCACAGGAGTTGCCTCGAGCGGCCTGTTCTGCGGTCACCGCCCCCGCTACCGGATCTATATCGCCGCCGTCTTCAACCGCCCTTTCGACGCCTATGGCACCTGGGAACGCGATCAGATCGTGGCTGGCTCGATCGCCGCCAGCGACGCCCAGGCGCCGCCCGAGAACCCCAGGACGAGCGCCGACGCCGGCGCCTACGCCAGCTTCGACACCCACCGCGACCGCGTCGTGGTCGCCCGGGTCGGCATCTCCTTCGTCAGCGTCGAGGCCGCCCGCGCCAACCTGGCGGCGGAGAGCACAGGGCACGGCTTCTCAGCGGTCGCGAGGCAGGCCGAACGGGCCTGGAACAGGATGTTGGGCCGCATCCGCGTCAGCGGCGGCTCAGAGCGCCTCCTCGACACCTTCTACACGGCCCTCTACCACGCCTTCCTCGCACCGCGCACCTTCAGCGACGCTGATGGCGCCTATATCGGCATGGATGGGCTGGTCCACCGCGCTCGCGGTCGCATCCAGTACGCGGACTTCTCGGGCTGGGACACCTACCGAACCCAGGTCCAGCTTCTCTCGATTCTCCTGCCCCGCCAGGCGAGCGACATGGTGCGATCGCTGCTTGCCAACGCCGCCGAGAGTGGCTGCCTGCCGCGCTGGTCCTATGCCAACGGCCAGAGCATGACCATGGTCGGTGACTCCGCCTCACCCTTCATCGCCTCCGCCGCGGCCTTCGGCGCCACCGCCTTCGACCACCGCGCCGCCCTCACGGCGATGCTGAAGGGCGCGGAGGAACCCTGTCGCAGCCCCAACGGCGAGTACGTCGAGCGCCAGGGGCTGGACGCCTATCTCCGCCACGGCTACGTCCCCTACGACCTCGACGTCAACGAGCGCAACGCCAACTCGATCTACGGCGACCCCGAGAGCGTTTGGGGCTCAGCGGCGATGTCGCTGGAGTACCACCTCGACGATTTTGCGATCGCCCAGTTCGCCGCCCGGGCCTTGCGCGACCGCCGCACCTATCGTCGCTTCATGCGCCGCTCGGGCAACTGGCGCCGCCTCTTCAACCGCCGCAGCGGCATGATCGAGCCGCGCTACGCGAACGGTGCCTTCCCGGCCGGCTACGACAACCTGCGCGGGGGCGGTTTCGTCGAGGGCAACTCGGCCCAGTACACCTGGATGGTGCCGCATGACCCTGCCGGCCTCGTCGCCACCCTCGGGGGGCGCGCCACCGCCACCGCCCGCCTGCGCCATTTCCTGCGCAGGCTCAACGGCAGCGCCGGTGGAACCCACACCGACCACGCGCTCCTCGGCAACGAGCCGACGCTGCACACGCCCTGGCTCTACAACTGGATGCACCGCCCCTACGAGACCCAGGCGGCGGTGCGCCGCGCCCTTCGTCTTTACAGCCCGGCCGCGGACGGCTATCCGGGCAACGACGACCTGGGCACGCTCTCCTCCTGGTACGTATTCGGTGCCCAGGCGATGCGCATCGACAGGCGTCCCTATGGCAGGCCCTGGGTCTCCTACTGCCGCCTCGCTGACGGCGCCGTCCTCGACTTCAGCCTGGGTCGCGATCCCAATCGCCGATGGGGGGCCGGCGCCGCCGCGTCGCCCCCCTCCTTCGGCCCTCGGCGGCGCACGCCCGGGACTGCCTGCCGGCCCTAGGGGTAACGGGTGGATCCCGCGATTACAGGGACCCGCGGCGTTCCGCCCCACCGCCCGGGTAAGGTTCGAGCGCCTCACTCATCACCCCTATGTCGAATCGCCTCCACGAAGTTCCCAACCGCGCCTTGCGCGACGCCTGCACCGACCTCGCCCACGCCGCCGTCCTCCTCGACGGACCCGCGGAGGTGGACCGGTGAGCGCCGCCGAATTCGCCTACCGCGTCAGCGCCGCCGCGCGCAGGCCCGCGAGCTGGTGGCAGCTCTTCAAGTTCGGCCTCGTCGGCGGATCGGGCTACGTGATCAACCTCGGCGTCTTCACCCTCCTCAGCGGGCCCTTTGGTGCCCACTACGTGGCTGCGGCGATCGGCGCCTTCTGTGTCGCGGTCAGCAGCAACTTCTTCTGGAACCGCCACTGGACCTTCGCCGCCGGCCACGGCCACGCCGGCTTCCAGGCGGCGCGCTTCTTCACCATCAGCATCGCCGCCCTGGCGATCAACCTCATCGTGCTCGAGACCCTGATCGTCACGGCCTCGCTCGGGGACCTGCCCGCCCAGGCGATCGCCGTCGCCGTTGCGATGCCGTTCAACTTCGTCGGCAACAAGCTCTGGACCTTCGCCTGAGCCGAGCAGGCCGTTGCCGGGCCGAGGCACAGCGAGGCCCGCTTCAGCACGCTAATATTTCGGAGTAATGGAGCAGGCAACGGCCACTGAGGTTCCGTCTGACTGGTACCGACGGGGGTTCTCCGTGGAGACCACGGTCTCAAGGCCGTGGGCGGACCAGACGCCGGCAGAAATCGACCGGGCGCTGTCGATGACGCAGCCGCCTGAGGGCGGGCGTGTTCTCGACCTAGCCTGCGGCACCGGCCGTCACTCGCTGGAGTTGGCGCGCCGCGGCTTCAGCGTCGTCGGCGTCGACATCTCGCCCGAGCTGCTCGCGGTCGCCTCCGGTGACGCCGAGGAGCAGCAGCTCGAGGTCACCTTCCTCGAGGCGGACCTGCGCCAACTCGATTTCGAGGACGAGTTCGACCTCGTGCTCAGCCTCAATGACGGCGCCGTCGGCTACTTCGAGACCGAGGAGGAGAACCTGCGCACTTTCGAGGTCGTCGCGCGGGCCCTGCGCAGCGGTGGCGGCCACCTGATGCAGTTGCCGAACGTCCTCTACGCCGAAGCGCACCTGCCGCAGAAAACCTGGATCGAGGGCGACTCGATGCTGGAACTGATCGACCACCACTGGGACAGCGCCACGCGCTATTTAGAAGGCTCGACGACGCCGATCATCTATGGCGAGGTTTTCGACGGTCCGCGTCCGATCCCGTTCCGCCAGCGGCTCTACTCCGTGGAGGAGCTGGAAGGGATCTACGGCAACGTCGGCATGATGCTGGCCAACGTCTTCCGCGGAAACGGCAAGCCACGGCCGCCGAAGGACAATCAGTTCGAGGTTTTCGTCGCGGGCCGCAAGGCCTAGCGAGGCGGTCTCACCAACCTCCTTCCAGCCACCGCAGGATCTCCTCGCTACGGCCGCGCAGATCGGGATCAGCGGAGCCAAGCTCGGCCGAGGCGAGTTGGATCGCCGCCCCGAGCGCCAACGTTGCCCGCTCGGGCTCCATGTCCAGGCACGCCTCGAGGCGCTTCAGCGCGAGCGGGCTGCCGCGCAGAACCCAGAGCGCCTCCCGCGCCTCCCGCGGGTCGCTCTCGGCAAGATCGATCGCGGCCTCGAGCGCGATACGCACCCGTGTCTCGGGCGGAGCGGATTCCGCCGCAACTAGCGTCCGCTCCACCAGTCGATCGTCCAAGTTACCGCCGACGACGAGCGCTGGTTCTCTACCCTCTGTCATGTTGGGACCTCCTCTTCAGGTCTCGGCCTGGCCCCGGGGTGTCGCAAGCACCGCCGGGGCCGAGTGTTGAAGGCGAGTGTAGACTCGGCTGAAGACGATAAGCGCCCGTTGCTCAATGGTCAAATATTTTTACCCTTGACGCCACCGGGGCACGGGGGCGTGCTGAGGAGCAAGGCGGATGAGCGGCGCGAAATCGATCTATGACGCGGGGGCAGTCGAGGCCGCCCGCCAGGAGGCATGGGCGGCCCGCGACGCCTTTGCGACGCCGACTCCGGCCGACGGCCAGCACGCCGTCTACGTCAAGCCCTCCAGCCCGTTCACCTCGGGAAAACTCCACATGGGTCACGTCCGCGACTACGCGATCGGCGACGCCTACGCGCGCTTCCGCCGCGCCCGCGGCGACGCTGTCCTCTTCGGCTTCGGCTTCGACGCCTTCGGCCTGCCCGCCGAGATGGCGGCGATCGAGCGGAAAGTGCCGCCCGCTGAGTGGGTCGAGAGCTGCGGCGAGCGGATGCTGGAGCAGATGGTTCGCCTCGGCTTCTCCTTCGACTACGAGCGCGTCTTCTACAGCTCCGACGAGGCCCAGTACCGCTGGTCGCAATGGCTCTTCCTCACGCTGCTCGAGGCCGGGCTGATCTATCGCGACGACGCGACCGTCGACTGGTGCGACCACTGCCGCACGACGCTCGCCGCCCTGCAGGTCGAGGACGGTCGCTGCTGGCGCTGCCACAACGAGGTCCGCCTGATCCGCCGCCCGACGTGGTTCCTGCGCATCGCTCCCTACCTCGAGGAGAACGACCGCCGCCTCGCCGAGCTCGACGACTGGGACGAGATCTCGCTCTCGACCCAGCGCTACATCCTCGGCCGCAGCGACGGGGTGGAGGTCGACCTGGCCGCCCCGAATGGCGCGACCCTGACCGCCTTCACGCCCCACCCCGACTCCGTCGCCGAGGCGACCTTCGTGCTGCTCTCGCCCCGCCACCCGCAGATAGAGAGTTGGGCCGCCGACCCCGGGGTGCGCGCGCGGCTCGACGAGCTGCGCTCCGGCGGCTGGGAGCGGAGCGCCCGCGACGCCAAGTCGGTGCCGCTGGTCGAGACCGGCGCCATCGCCGCGGCGCCCTGGAGCGGCGCCTCTCTCCCCGTCCTCGTCTCGCCTCTGGTCGATGCCCGCTACGGGCCGACGGCGGCCCTCGGTATCCCGGTGGTCGACGAGGCCGATGCGGCGATCGCTGCCCGAGTGCCGGGACTGGGGGAGGGGTCCGTCGACCCGAGTCTCGAGGGCGAGCCCGAGGCCCGTCCCGCCCTTCGATACCGAGCCGCCGACTTCTCGATTTCCCGCCAACGCTTCTGGGGCACGCCGATCCCCGTCATCCACTGCGATGCCTGCGGCGTCGTGCCGGTGCCCGAGAAGGACCTGCCCGTGGTGCTGCCGCGCGACGTAGAGCCCACCGGCGAGGGCAACCCACTGGCCGAGGACGCGAGCTTCGCTGAGGTGCCCTGCCCGCGCTGCGGCGCCCCGGCCCGGCGCGAGACCGACACGCTCGACTGCCACTTCGACGCGCTCTGGCTTTGGGTGCCCTCAGCCGTTCCGCCCGAGGCGCGTGCGGAGCAGATGTTCTCCCACCCCGACCTGCGTCGCTGGCTCCCTTCGGAGCGCCTCGTCGCCGGCGCGGACTCCGGCAGCTTCGTCTTCGATCAGCGCATCGTCACCAAGGCCCTGCGCGACATTGGCCCCTTCGCCTTCATGGAGAAGGGCGAGCCCTTCTCCGGCTGCCTCTTCCACGAGATGGTGATCGCCGACGGCCGCAAGATGAGCAAGCACCTGGGCAACGTCGTCGATCCCGACGAGCTGGTCGAGCGCTACGGCGCCGACACCGTCCGCCTTGCCGTCCTCTACGCTGCTGGCCCGGCCAAGACCCTGAACTGGAACGACGGCGCCCTGCGCTTCGCCAGCCGCTTCCTCCACAACGTCTGGGCCTACTCGCACCAGCGCTTCCCAGCCGTCGAGGAGGCGCCCGAGGACGCCGAGGCCGCGGCTGACACCGAGTTCCTGCGCGAGCGCTTGCGCAAATGGTGCGAGAACGGGTTGGAGCGGATCACGGCCGACCTCGGCGAGCTGCAGATGCACAAGGCGGTGCGCAACGTCACTCGCCTCTTCGAGCGCATCCAGGACTTCGAGAAGCGCGTGACGCAGCGCCGCGGACGCCTTAGCCGCGCCGACGCCGAGGCCCAGGCCACCGCCCTCGTCCTGCTCGCTCGCACCCTGGCGCCATTCGCGCCCCATGCCGCCGAGGCGCTCCTGCTCGCCGCTGGCGAGGACGACGGCCCGAGGCTGCCCGGCCCCTGGCCAGAGACACGCAATTTTATGCAGGGAAACTTGACTGTTCCAAGTTGAGACTTATAATTTTCCGGTCTATGGCAGCGGAGGACGGTATGTCCTACGACCCAGTTGTGCTGGACGCGGCCGAGAAGCGGTTCTGGAACGAGCTCTGGGACACGGCCGTGGACGACGCGGTCGCTGACCTCGGCATCGACATGAACTGGTTCGGCCCGGTGCAGGCGGCGATCGTCACCGAGGAGGCGGGTACGCCGGCCCTCAACTTCATCCTCGGCGCGGCCAGCGCGGGCGCCGTCGAGGACGGCTACCTGGCTGACGCGGTGCACTGGGTGGAGATGCAGGACGTCGACTACAGGGTGCCGCTGGTGCCGGGCTTGCCGGGAGTCGCGGCAGCTGAGGAGTTCTTCGCTCGCCACGGCCACCGGCGCCTCGAGGGCCCGACGAAGCTGATCCGCGACGGCTCCCCGCCTCGCGACCCGCCGCCCTATGTCGAGGTGCTCGAGCGCGTCGACCCATGGGAAGACGAAGGCTTCGGCGATCCACTCGCCGAGAGCCTCGGCCTGCCGAAATGGGCGGCGACGTTCTTCCTCGACCTCCCTGGCAGGGCGGGCTGGCGCTGTTACTGCGCGGTCGATGGCGACGAGCCGCTCGCCTACCTGGCGATGCTGATCGAGGACGGCGTGGCGGAGGTCGCGTTGGCCTCGCGCCCGGTGGGGGAGCGCGACGGCGAAGGCCAGGATGCCGTCCTGCACCGCTGCATCGCCGACGCCTCGGCCGCTGGCTGCGAGGCGATCCTCGTCGGCGAGGCGGGCGAAGAGCCCGCCGTGGCCGACCGCGAGAGCCTCGTCCGAGCCGGATTCGAGAGCGCTTTTCGCTGCTTCACCTGGCAGCCGCGCGCTCGTGTCGCAATGTGACCGTTAAGCGTTTTCACACCTCCGCGCATTTGCGCAGGAAGACTTGACCGGTGGACGGGCATCTGTTATACGTACCCCTGCTGACGACCGAGCGCCAGCGGAGAGGTGGGAACCCAGTCAGGGGCGACTCGCCTTGCGATGGCAAAGGAGTGTCCAGTCATGAGTCGAGATGTTGGCCGCATAGGGTGCATAGGGGAGGCGACAGCGCCGCTGGCACTGCCCCACCTCCAGCCCGCGGCGCTGCCCAGCACAACGGCCACTTCGCCCTCCCACCTCTGGCAGCCACGCCCTCGGAGAGGGGGGGCGGCCATGTAGTGGGCCGCGGCGCTGACGAAGTGCGGCCGAACCGTTCGGCCGCAGACGGTGAAGTCGCGCCGGGAGCATGGTCCCAGGCCCCGACGCAAGCCGTAACTCAGGCCGGAGCCCATCGGCGCTGGTCGCAGGTAGGGCCCGCCCCCGCGGAAGCTGACACCGCCGGGGGCGGGCCCGTTTTTCGTCCCGGCCGGGCGAATACACAGAAATGCTTGATCGCCAGTGGGTGGTCTGTTATACCCGGTGGCCTAATGGCAGAGTGCCAGCCGCGGAGGCCGTTCGACAGGGCCGGGGGGCGGCCAGTACCCTGCTCGAAGGAGATTTCGCGATGCTGAGCCCAGAGGACCGCACGCGCTCATGCGCAACCGAACTGGTTTGCCGCGACTGCGGGCGGCGCCTGCCGCTTCTCGATACGACCTTCAAGTGCCTCGGCTGTGGGCAGGGGCTCGATATCGACTACGACTACGAGCTGGCGAAAGCCAGGCTCGCCGAGCTGCCTCCGGCTGAGCGCCAGATCAATATCTGGCGCTTCGAGGAGCTGCTGCCGATCCTCGACGCGCGGGCGCAGGCGCGGGTGGGCCGCTACAGCGGCCGCACGCCGCTGATCCACGCCGACAGGCTCGGCGCCGAGCTCGGTCTGCGCAAGCTCTACCTCAAGGACGACAGCACCCAGCGCCCCAGCCTCTCTTACAAGGACCGGGTCGTCTCGATGGCGGTCGCGCGCCTGCTCGAGCTGGGCAAAGACGAGATCGGTTGCGTCTCGACCGGCAACGTCGGCACCGCCGTCGCCTCTCTTGCGGCCAAGGCGGGGGTCACGGCCTACGTCTTCTATCCGAGCAACCTCGAGAAGGGCAAGGCGCGCGCCTGCCGTGCGCTCGGCGCCGCGGTCTGCCAGCTCGACGGCAACTACGACGAAGCCAACCGCGCCTGCCGCGAGCTCGCGATCACCAGCGGCATCCAGTTCGCCAACATCACTCTGCGCCCGTTCTACGCCGAGGGAGCGAAGACGGTCGCTTACGAGGTGGTCGAGCAGCTCGAGTGGAACGCGCCGGACCACTTCATCATTCCGGCCGCGGGGGGAACGCTCTCCTCCCGCGTCCACAAGGGGCTGCTGGAGCTGGAGAGGGTCGGCCTGGCCGAGACGGCGGCGACCAAGATCAGCGTCGCCCAGCCCGCCGGCTGCGGTCCGATCGCAGCCGCGGTCCTCGACGGCAGCGGTGAGATCGAGCCCCAGTCCCCGCACACGGCGGCCCACTCGCTGGCGATCGGCGCCCCGGGCGACGGCGCGCTCGTCGTCGACGCCGTGATGTCGCGCGGCGGCTCCGCGGCGACGGCCACCGATGCGGAGATCTTCGACGCCATCGACCTGCTCGGCGCCACGGAGGGCATCCTCACCGAGCCCGCCGGCGGCACCACCGTCGCGGCGACGATGAAGCTCGCCAACGAAGGCAAGCTTGGCCCCGACGACACCGTCGTCGCCGTGATCAGCGGCAACGGCTACAAGACCCTCGACGAGCACCCCGACAAGCCCTGGGCCGAGATGGTCGCCTGCGAGGTCGACGCAATGGGCGAGTTGCTCGCCGAGTTCCGCCAGCACCGCGTCGGCGCCACCCTGAGCTGAGCGCGCCCACGCGCGCAGTGCCGGAGGAGGGACTCGAACCCCCGACACGCGGATTATGATTCCGCTGCTCTAACCAGCTGAGCTACTCCGGCGGGGTTCTGGATCGTAGCGTTGGGGGGCGCGGCGCTCGGCTGGCGCGGCCGGGCATTAGCCTTCGGGGCGTGACCCAAGAGCTCGACATGGCGGTTCGCACGGTCTTGCGAGATTGCCTGCGGGTCGAGCCGGGGGAAGACGTGCTGGTGATCTGCAACCCGGTGACCGAGGACATCGGCGCGCTGATGCGGATCGAGGCCGAGGGCGACGGTGCACACGGGACGCTTGCCGTGATCTCCGAGCTCGAATCCAACGGCGCCGAGCCGCCGGCCCCGGTGGCCGCCGCGATGCTCGCCGCCGACGTCGTCCTGGCGCCGACGATCCAGTCGCTCTCCCATACCTACGCCCGCCGGGCGGCCAACCGGGCCGGGGTGCGGGTGGCCACCCTGCCGGGAGTCACGGAGGAGATGCTGGCGCGGCTGATGAACGCCGACATGCGCGTGCTGAAGCGGCGCGGGACGGCTCTGGCGAAGGCGATGCGCAGCGGCAACGAGGCGCGGATCACCTGTCCGCACGGCAGCGACCTGCGCCTCGGGCTGGAGGGGCGGGAGCCGATCGCCGACGCGGGGGTCCTCCACGCTCGCGGTGCCTTCGGCAACCTTCCCTGCGGCGAGGCCTTCGTGGCGCCGACCTCGGGCGAGGGGACGCTGGTCATCGACGGCTCGATCGCCGGCGTCGGCAAGGTCGAGACTCCGGTCGAGTTGACGGTCCGCGAGGGCCACCTCACCGACGCGACCGGGCCCGAGGGGGCGGCGCTGCTCGAACTGCTCACTGCACACGGCCCCGACGGCACCAACGTCGCCGAGCTCGGCATAGGCACCAACGAAGAGGCGACGCTGACCGGCAACATCCTCGAGGACGAGAAGATCCTCGGCACCGCCCACGTCGCCTTCGGCGCCTCGGCGGCGATCGGCGGCACCGTCCAGGTTCCCGTCCATCTCGACTGCGTAGTGCTCGAACCGACGGTGGAGATCGACGGCGAGCAGGTCTGCCGCGACGGCGAGTTGCTCGTCTGACGTGACCCGGCCGCTGCTTGCCGTCCCCAACGTCTCCGAGGGCCGCGACGCGGAGCGCATTGACGGCCTGCGGCGCGCTTTCTCGCGGGGCGCGACGCTGCTCGACCAGCACTCCGACCCCGACCACGACCGAACCGTCTTCACCCTCGCGGCGGGATCGGAGCCGCTGCGCGAGGCGCTCCTCGTCGGGGCCGAGCAGGCGATCGAGACCGTCGACATGGCCGGATACGACGGTGTGCACCCGGCGGTTGGTGCGCTCGACGTCTGCCCGCTGGTCTGGCTCGATCCTGCCGACCGCGACGCCGCGCGCGCCGAGGCGCTCGAGGTCGCGGCGCAGATCGGTGGCCTGGGCGTTCCGGTCTTCCTCTATGGCGAGCTCGCCAGTCGACCAGAGCACGCCGAGCGGGCCTATTTCCGCAACGGCGGCCTCGCCGAGCTGTGGCTGCGCATGGAGGGCGGCGAGCTGCGGCCGGACTACGGCCCGGCCTCGCCGCACCGCAGTGCGGGGGCGACGCTGGTCACCGCTCGCCCGCCGCTGGCCGCCTTCAACCTCCAGCTCGACAGCGGCGACCGTGACGTTGCCCGCGCGGTCGCTGCCGGCCTGCGCGAGTCGGGGGGAGGTCTCCCGGGCGTGCGGGCGATCGGCCTGAGCCTCGACAGCGGCCGCACTCAGGTCTCGACCAACGTCCACGACCCGTTCGCGGTGACGCTGGCGACGCTGGTAGCCCGGGCCCGCGAGCTGGCGGCGGACCTGGGCGCGCGCCCGGTCGAGGCCGAGATCGTCGGCTTGGTCCCCGCCGCGGCCCTAGCGGACTTTCCGGCTGATCTGCCGGTTCGGCCTCCCGACCCAGCCAGGCAGACGATCGAGGCCCATCTTCAAGAAGGGCGATAGATTCATGGCCCGTGGCCCAGACGAGGAAGAAGCGGCGCCGCAAGCATCGGGGCACCCAGGGCGGCCGGGTCGATCCCAACCGGCGCGCGGCGCGCCCACGCACCCGCGCGGAGGCGAAAGCCCGCGCCCGGGCCGGGACGAAGCGCACGCCACGCGGAGAGAACCCGCCAACCTGGCGCGGCTCGATCGTCCGTGGCCTCATCGCGGCGGCTGTCTTCACGGTGCTGCTGCTGGCGATCTTCGGCCGGTCCGTCGGCGCCGCTCTCAGCCTCGGCGCATTCATGCTGGTCTTCTACATCCCCGCCGGCTACTACATCGACATGATGATGTGGCGGCGGCGCGAGCGGGCGAAGATGCGCGGCGCCGGCGACTCGTGACCCTGGACGTCCACCAGCTCACCGTCGGCCCGATCGGCGAGAACTGCTTCATCGTTCGCCGCGAAGGATCGGGCAAAGCGGTGATCGTCGATCCTGGCGAGGAGGCCGACCGGATCCTCGCCGAGGTGGAAGAGATCGGGGCCAAAATCGAGGCGATCCTGATCACCCACTGCCACTTCGACCACATCGGCGCCGTCGCGCCTGTGGCGAGGACCACCGGCGCGCCCGTCTACTGCCCGCAGCTTGAGAGGCCGGTGCTCGCCGACATCATGTCCTTCGTTCCCTATGAGGGCTTCGGGCCCTACGAGAGCTACGAGGCCGACGAGACGGTGAAGGGGGGCGAGGCCCTCGACCTGGCCGGTCTCACCTTCGACGTCGTCTTCACCCCGGGTCACAGCCCGGGCCACGTCACCTACTCGGTGCGCGACGAGGAGGCGATCTTCTCGGGCGACGTGCTCTTTCAGGGCTCGGTCGGGCGAATCGACCTGCCGGGAGGCGACGGCCCCACCCTGTTGCGCTCGATCCGCACGCTGCTCGACTCGCACTCGCCCGAGACCGGCGTCTATCCCGGTCACATGGGGGTGACGACCCTGGGCGCCGAGCGCGCCACCAACCCCTTCCTCGCGCGGCTGCCCGAGTAGGCAGCGGGCGAGCGCCTGGCGCAGGTAAGGTCGCGGCGTGGCGGGACACACCTACCAGGCGCCCAGGGGGACCTTCGACGTCCTGCCTGCCGCCGCGCGGGCACGGGCACGGATCGAGCGCACCGCGGCGGAGATCTTCGCCCGCGCGGGCTACGAGCCGATCGCCACGCCGGCCTTCGAGGACACCGAGCTGTTCGAGCGCGGCGTCGGTCACTCCACCGACATCGTCCGCAAGGAGATGTTCACCTTCGAGGACAAGGGTGGGCGCAGCCTCACCCTGCGGCCGGAGGGGACGGCGCCGATCTGCCGCGCCTACGTCGAGCACGGGATGCAGAAGCTGGCGCAGCCGGTGAAGCTCTCTTATCTGGGGCCGTTCTTTCGTCACGAGCGCCCGCAGGCGGGTCGCTACCGCCAGTTCCACCAGCTCGGAGCCGAGGCGATCGGCACCGACTCTCCGCTTGCAGACGCCGAGATGATCGGGCTGTTCGCGGAGCTGGTCGCCGAGCTGGGCGTGCCCGGAGTCGAGCTGCGCCTCGGCAGTCTCGGCTCGCTCGCAGCCCGCCGCGAGTACCTGGAGGAGCTGAAGGCGCACCTGCGCGCCCACGAAGGCGACCTGGCGAAGGAGGTCCGCGAGCGGATCGACGCCAACCCGCTGCGTGCCTTCGACTCCGACGATGAGGGGACGCGGGGCGTGATGGAGGCGGCGCCGAAGCTGGTCGAACGGCTCGAGGGCGAGGACGCCGAGCACTTCGAGGGCGTGCGAGAGCTGCTCGACGCAGCAGGGGTCGAGTACACGATCGACCCCACGCTGGTCCGCGGCCTCGACTACTACACGCGGACGATCTTCTCCTTCGTTTGTGATCGGCTCGGCGCCCAGTCCGAGATCGGCGGTGGCGGCCGCTATGACGGCCTGGTCGAGCAGCTCGGTGGTCCGCCCACCGCCGCGGTCGGCTGGGCCGCCGGGATCGAGCGGATTCTGTTGGCGCTCGATGAGGAGGTCAGTGCGGAGGGCCGGGACGTCTTCATCGCCACCGTGGCGGGTGCCGGCAAGACTTACTTTGCGATTGCGATGACGCTGGCGAGCGAGCTGCGCAGGGCCGGGCTCTCCGCCGAGGTTGACCTCGGTGGCCGCGGCCTCAAGGGTCAGCTCAAGCACGCGGACCGGCTCGGCGCCCGCCGCGTGGTGATCCTCGAAGAGGAGGGTGCGCAGCTGCGCGATATGGACAGCGGCGAGCAACGCCCCATCGAGACGGCGAACCTGGTCGAGGAGATCACGGGGGGAAGGGCGTGAGCGAGCTGCCTGCGCTGAAGCCAAACGGCTTCCGCGACACCTGGTGCGGCCAGGTTCTCGGCGATCGGGTCGACTCGGAGGCTCGCGTCGCCGGCTGGGTCCACCGCCGTCGCGACCACGGCGGCTTGATCTTCATCGACCTGCGCGACCGCACGGGAATAGTCCAGCTCGTCTTCAACCCCGATGAGGCTGGCAACGCCTTCGAGCTCGCTCATGGGCTGCGCGCTGAGGACGTGCTCAGCGCGGCGGGGCGGGTCGTGCGGCGCTCAGTGGAGACGGTCAACCCGGAGCTGCCGACCGGTGAGGTCGAGCTGAAAGTCGCCGACGCCGCGCTGCTCGCCGACGCTGAGACGCCCCCATTCCAGATCGAGGGCTTCGCCGGCGAGGCCGGCGAGGACGCCCGCCTGCGCCACCGTTATCTCGACCTGCGTCGTGAGCAGATGCGCGAGGCACTCGTGCTCCGCCACCGAGTGACCGCGGCGATGCGCGAGTTCCTCGACGGCGAGGGCTTCCTCGACATCGAGACCCCCGTCCTGACCCGCTCGACGCCGGAGGGTGCCCGCGACTTCCTCGTCCCCAGTCGCCTCCAGCAGGGCGCCTTCTACGCGCTGCCGCAGTCGCCTCAGCTCTTCAAGCAGCTGCTGATGGTTGCCGGCTTCGAGCGCTACTACCAGGTCGCTCGCTGCTTCCGCGACGAGGCGACGAGGGCTGATCGCCAGGCGGAGTTCACCCAGCTCGACGTCGAGATGTCCTTCGTCGATGTCGACGACGTGATCGAGGTCAACGAACGCCTCCTCGCGCACGTCTTCGAGCGCGTCGGTGGCCCGGCGGTGGAGCTGCCGATGCAGCGGATGCCCTACGCCGAGGCGATGGATCGCTTCGGCACCGACCGCCCCGACCTGCGCTTCGGCCTCGAGCTGGTCGACCTCGGCGAGGCCCTGCGCGAGACCGAGTTCAAGGTCTTCCGCTCGGTGCTCGATGGTGGTGGCGCCGTGCGTGGTCTCAACGCGGGCCGACGCGAGCTGCCCCGCTCCGAGCTCGACGGGCTGATCTCGCGCGCTCAGGAGCTCGGCGCCAAGGGGCTGGTTTGGGCCTTCCGCGAGGGCGAGGGCTGGCGATCGCCGACCGCGAAGTTCCTCTCCGAGGCCGAGCTCGCAGATCTCAATGCTCGCCTCGGCGCCGAAGAGGGAGACCTGCTTCTCCTCGTCGCCGACGAGCGTTCCGTAACCGATGCCGTGCTCGGTCAGTTGCGGGTCGACTTGGCGGAGCGCTTCGACATGATCCCCGAGGGGGAGGATCGCCTCGTCTGGATCGTCGACTGGCCGCTGATGGAGTGGAATGCGGAGGAGCGACGCTGGGACGCCCTGCACCATCCCTTCACGGCGCCGGCGGGGGAGTTCGACTCCGACGATCCTGGTGCGGTGCGCGCCCTTGCCTACGACATCGTCTGGAACGGCCAGGAGCTGGGCGGCGGCTCGATCCGCATCAACCGCGCCGACGTGCAGGAGAAGGTCTTCGCCGCGCTGGGGATAGACGCCGAGCAGGCGCGGGCGCGCTTCGGCTTCCTGCTCGAGGCGCTGCGCTACGGCGCCCCGCCGCACGGTGGAATCGCCTACGGCGTCGACCGCATAGTGCAGCGTCTCTATGGGGCTGAGACCATTCGCGACGTGATCGCCTTCCCCAAGACCGCGTCGGGCTTCGACCTGCTCACCGGCGCGCCGGCACCGGTCGAGGACCTGCAGCTGAAGGAGCTGGGCATCGCCCTGCACCAGCGCCAGCTGGCCGGTCACTGAGATGGGCCTCTTTGGCCGGATCCGGGCCTTATTTGGAGCTCGGCCACCGGGGCCCGGGGCAACGCCGATCCACGTCGACGACCCGCGCTTCGACGACTGGGAGGTCGTGCGCGACTTCACCGACGTAAAGACCGCCCGCGCCTGGCACCAGGCGCTGAAAGAGGCGGGCATCGAGGCTGTCCTCACGGTCGATTGGCCCCTCGATCGCTTCGGCCGCGGCGACATCGCCTTGCGGGTCCAGCCCGAGGACTGGAGCGAGGCCGAGATGCTTCTCTCCAACCTCGACGATTGATCCGAATCAGGGCTCGCCACAGCGGCGGCGCGGTGGTACGGTGGGCCCCAGAGGCTCGAGCCCGTGCGTGAGCCGCCTCACCGTTTGACCCAACACAAACGGCGCGGGAGCTGATCTCTCAAGACCCCGTGGGGTTGCGAGGAGGCGCCCACCCTTTACTTCAAGGGATCAAAGCCAGAGGCGGTACCGGCGGGCTGGAGCCTCTTTTGCGTGAAACGTGACACTGCGCGCGCCACCCGCGCATCTCTCTAGGCCAGCATTCCCCCAATGGCTGGCACACCGGACGAGGTCTTCGTTGACCACGCTATAGGGGGCAAACGCAGTTCTCGTGTCTTGGACCGGTGGATCGGTGAGCTAGCTGGGAGGCAGCACGGGGTTGTGGCTCGGCGGCAGGTGTTGGCGATGGGTGGTGGGCGCCGAGCTGTGGAGGAGCGGGTCGCGCGTGGGCGGTTGCATCCAGTCCATCGCGGTGTCTATGCGGTTGGGCATAGGGCCCTCTCGACCCGCGGGCGCTGGATGGCTGCCGTGCTGGCGTCTGGGCCCGCCGCGGTGCTCAGCCACCGATCGGCCGGCCGCCTGTGGGGGCTGGTTCCGCCGTCGAGCCGAGCCATAGAGGTGACGAGACCTGCGACATGCCGTGCACGAGTTGGGATCGTCACCCACCTGTCGGTCATACCGACCGACGAGCACACCGTCGTCACCGGGATCCCCGTGACGACGGTGCCCCGGACCCTGCTCGACCTTGCGGCGGTGCTCGACCAGCGGGGGATCGAGCGCGCCGTGAACGAGGCCGAGGTGCGCGGGCTTACTGACGCGCTCTCCATTCCGGACCTGCTGGAGCGCTACCCACGTCGCCGGGGCACCGCGGCGCTGCGGAGGCTGTTGGTGGATGAAGGGGCCGCGCGCGAGGTAACGCGCAGCGAGCTGGAGGAGCGGTTCGTGGCATTCCTCCGCGACGCCAGCCTGCCGCTGCCGCGGCTCAACGCCGACATTGCGGTGTGCGGACGGTTCTTCAAGGTTGATTGCCTCTGGGCCGAGCGGTGCGTGATCGCAGAGCTCGATGGGAGGCGGGTACACGGCACGAAGCGCGCCTTCGAGGACGATCGCCGACGGGATCGGCTGCTGCTCGTCGAGGGTTGGCAGGTGATGCGGATTACCTGGTCGCAGCTTCGCGATGAAGCGCCGACGCTTGCCGCCGATTTGCGCAGGCTGCTGTGCTGACCGAAGGCTCTTACTCTGTAACGGATGAATCGGGAGCTTTTCGACGCCTACCTGCACGATCATGGCCGGCTGGGAGAGCCGGAGAGCGGCGCCTTCACCGGTGCCGCCGGCGGTGCTACATGTGGCGATCTCTCTCGGCTTTCGCTCGTGGTCGAGGACGGCATTGTCGCTCGGGTCACGTTCGACACTGAGGGGTGTGGGGCGACGCGGGCTGCTACAGCAGCGGTCGCCGAGATGGTCGAGGCCGAGCAGGTGCTTGAGGTCGCTCGAATTGGGACCGACGAGATCGACGAGGCGATCGGAGGGTTGACGCCGGCCAAGCGGCACGCGGCGCAGCTGGCCGCCGACGCGCTGCACCGGGCGTTGGCGCAGGCCGCTGCCTCAACTGAGACGCTTGCCGCTCCGAACGGGTCGCGCGTGCTCGTCGCCATGTCCGGCGGGGTCGACAGCGCCGTGGCGGCGCTGCTGGAGCGTGAGCGCGGGGCGGACGTCGTGGGGGTCACGCTGAAGCTGTGGGCCGATCCGCAGACCGACGGGGCGAAGGCGTGCTGCTCACCCGAGGCGGTGCTGGGGGCGCGGGCGCTGGCGCACTCGCTGGGGATCCCGCACCTAACGCTAGATCTCGAGGAGGAGTTTCGCCGCCGCGTCGTCGCCGAGTTTGTCTCCGGCTACGCCGCCGGCAGCACACCGAACCCCTGCATCGCCTGCAACGGCGAGGTGCGGATCGCGGCCATGGTTGACCTGGCGGAGCGGCTCGGCGCCACGCACCTGGTTACCGGCCACTACGCACGGATCGTCGAGGACGGCGACGGGCCTCTGCTCGCCGCCGCCTCCGACCAGAAGAAGGACCAGAGCTACATGCTGGCGGCGCTGCCGCCCGCCCTGCTGGAGCGGGTGGGGTTCCCTCTCACCGAGCTGACCAAGCCGCAGGTGCGGGAGATCGCCGCCCGGCATGGGCTTGCCGTCGCTCGCAAGCCGGAGAGCCAGGACCTCTGCTTCCTTTCTGGTCAGGGCAAGGCGGACTTTCTGCGAAGGCACGGGGGCCTGGGCGAGCGCGAGGGAGAGGTGCGGGACCGCTCCGGCCGGGCGATCGGGCGCCACCGCGGCCACCACAACTTCACCGTGGGCCAGCGCCGCGGCATTCGCGTCTCGGCCGAGGAGCCGCTCTACGTCCTCGCCACCGATGCCGCCGCGAACACCGTCACGGTCGGCCCGCGCCGCGAGCTGCTCGCCCGTACTGTCGAGCTTCGCGGCGCCGTTCTGCATCGCGACGGGAGCGTCGTGGACGCCGTGCGGCTGCGTTACCGCTCACAGCCCGTCCCCGCCGCGGTCTCCACGACGGGGACGGGCCCTCGCCCTTCCTCGCTGACGATTGAGCTGGGCGAGGATTTTGCCGGGGCATCGCCGGGTCAGACGGCGGTGCTGCTGGCTGGCGAGGCGATCGTCGGCCACGGCACGATCGTCTCGGCGGCCTGAGCCGGCATCAAGACACGGCTTCCTCCTGCTGGTGGCGCCTGAGCTTCGCCGCCGCTTTCACGCACTGGCTGAAGGGCGTCCCTTTCTCGCCTTTGACATGTTTTTTGCTCATCCCTTTGCACGCTTTCCCGGGGCCGAGGTCTTTGTCGTTGGCGGCCTTGGCAAGCGCTTTCACGCACTGGCTGAAGGGCGTCCCTTTCTCGCCTTTGACGTGTTTTTTGCTGGCTCCAGCCTCTTTGCAATAGCGGCCGTAGGCTTTTGCCTGCTCCGGCAGCCCAGCTTTGGGCCCGGGGGTTGGGTCTTCGCCCGGCGTGTAGATGGGACCGCCTTTGCCATGTCCATTGGCGTGGGCCGGCGGTACCCCTTCAGGTTGTCCAGCCAAAGCCGGCGTGGCGCTCAGCGCGAGCGCGCCCGTGACGAGTGCGACTTTCAGCGGGAGTTTCATCCTGCCTCCTTCGGTGGGTGAGCGCCCGCTTCGGGCGCACCGGGGTTGGTGGGCTGTTCCGATTTCTCCAACGGGGGGCCTTGGGATTTGTCAGGCGCGACATGTTCGCTGGATGGACCTTTGTTGGACTGAGTATGGGGTGGCGGCTGTTTTTCACCGTGGCCGCCACGTGTCGGCTTCGCCGCGGAAGCCGAGTGCCCAGGCGGCTTGCCGGACTGACCGCGCCCGCGCCCGTGGCCGCGTCCCGTTGCTTTCCCGCCCCCGTTTGCGCCATCGTGGCCGTGGCCATTGCCGGGTCCCCTCCCGTTTCGCTGCCCTTTGCTCGCTGCGGAAGGAAGAGGCTCGGAACGCTCATTCTTCCCGTAGGGCGGCCCAGTGGGCTGGCGAGGCAGGGGAAGGGCACCAGACGGGGTGCCTGGCTCCCGTGCCCTCCCTGTCTCGCCCACCGCTTGGACGCGAGCCTCGATTCGCCCGCGGCCGGGAATGACTCTGTGCTGACCGCTCAGGAGCCCCGCCCGAGCCCCTCCAACGGTCGGCGAAGTCCCGGATCCGGTTGAAAAGCTAGGCGGCGTCGGCGAGACTGGCCGGGCGGTGGGGGAGCTCCGCGCGTCCTTGTCACCGCCGACGCCCACGTCGATCAGGCCGCCTCGGTCCGCCGCCGAGACCCCGACCGCGGCGACGACCGCGACCGTCGCGACCGACTTCGCGATCGCTCCTCCCGCCACTGCCTTGCCTGCCCCGACGGCGGCGCCGGTCGCTCCTCCCCCAAGCCCAAGGCCGCCCGATCCGCCCCCAAGCAGCGCCTGCAGCAGGCCTGCCGACGCAGCGGCGGGAAGAGGAGCCAGGGCAGCGAGGTCGTTTCGACGCGTGGCGATCGAGTCGCGGAACTCCCGGCATGCCGGGCAAGCGCGCAGGTGGGCCTGAATGTCACGGCGGCGCGCGGTGCGCCCGTCCGTCTCCGAGAGTCGCCACATCACCTCCTCGCAGCTCATCTCACGACCCTCTTCCAGCTGGCGCAGGCTGAGCCGCGCCTCGTAGACGGTTTGACGAGCGACGGCCGCGGAGGTGTCGAGCGCTTCGCCGATCTGGGCGAAGTCGAAGCCGGCCAGCTCGCGCATCACGAGGGCGCCGCGCTGGCGCTCGGGCAGCTCGCTCAGGTCGGCGAGCAGGTGTCGCAGGCGGTCGCGGTCGGCTGCCCTCTCGGAGAGCTCCGGGCCGCCGGAGATCAGCTCCGGGTCGAGCTCGGCCCCCTCGCGGCGCTTGCGCAGCAGCTCGATCGACTCGTTGTGGGCAACGCGGTAGAGCCATGGCTTGAGCTGGATCCGCCGCTGCTCTCCGGGCAGGGATCGCAGCGCCTTGACCATCGTGTTCTGCAGCGCGTCCTGGGCGTCCTCCGCCCGGCCGACGATCGAGAGGCAGAAGCGATAGAGGCTTTGGCCGTAGCGCTGGTAGATCGCCGCGAAGGCGCGTTTGTCCCCCTTCGCCGCTCGGCGAACCAGCTGCGCATCTGGGAGCAGCCTCGTGACGCCGGGACCCGGCGAGGCCCCCGAAGGGCCCGGCTCTCTCATCTAGGGGTCGTCTTGGCTCCGCTTTGCATCGGGACAAGGGTAAGGGGACCTCCTGCGGTGGTTCGGCCTGTGGGGCGCCTAGGTCTGAAACGGGCGCGGGCGGCTCCCGTCAGGCCCATTGCCGCGCGGGCTGGGGATACTGCGAAGGAGCAGCCCGCCGCTTAGGCTCTGCTGTCCATGAAGGCCGACGAGATCCGCCAGACCTATCTCTCCTTCTTCGAGGAGCGCGGGCACCAGATCGTGCCCTCGGCGTCGTTGGTCCCGTCCGTCCACGACCCCTCGGTGCTGCTGACTACCGCCGGGATGCAGCCCTTCAAGCCCTACTTCCTCGGCCGCGAGCAGCCCCCCGCGCCGCGCCTCGCCGACGTGCAGAAGTGCTTTCGCACCACCGACATCGAGGAGGTGGGCAATACCGCCCGCCACCTCACCTTCTTCGAGATGCTCGGCAACTGGAGCTTCGGCGACTACTTCAAGGAGGAGTCGATCCCCTGGGGCTGGGAGCTCTCGACCCAGGGGTTCGGCATGGATCCCGAGCGGATCTGGGTCACGGTGTTCGGTGGGGACGAGGAGCTCGGGCTCGGCCCCGACGAGGAGGCGATCGAGGTCTGGCGCAGCGTGGGTGTGCCCGACGAGCGGATCGTCCACCTCGGCCGCGAGGACAACTTCTGGCAGGCGGGGCCGACCGGCCCCTGCGGCCCCTGCTCAGAGCTCTACCTCGATCGGGGCGAGAGCTTCGGCGCGGCGGGCGAGCGCCCCGGCGACGACACCGATCGCTTCCTCGAGTTCTGGAACCACGTCTTCATGACCTACGACCTCGGTGCCGACGGCACCCTGACCGAGCTGCCGATGCGAAACATCGACACCGGCATGGGGCTCGACCGCATGGCGGCGGTCCTGCAGGGCGTCCCCTCGGTCTTCGAGACCGACCTGATCCGCCCGCTGATCGACCTCGCGGAGGAGGTGTCCGGCCGCTCCTACGGCGAGGGCGGCGCGGTGACGCGGGCGATGCGGATCGTCGCCGACCACTCGCGCGGCGCCGCCTTCCTGATCGCCGATGGCGTCGTCCCCTCCAACGAAGACCGCGGCTACATCCTGCGCCGGATCATGCGCCGCGCAATCCAGCAGGGGCGGGCGCTCGGCCTCGGGGCACCCTGGCTGGGCCGCTTCGCTGAGCGCACGATCGAGACGATGGCCGGCGCCTACCCTGAGCTAGCGGCGGAGCGCGAGACGATCGCGCGCTGGGTCGGCGACGAGGAGGAGAGCTTCGGCCGCACGCTGGAGCGCGGCACCGAGCTGCTCGAGCGGCTGGTCGCCGAGGCGAAGGAGTCGGAGACCTCCTGGATCGACGCCGAGGATGCCTTCAAGCTGCACGACACCTACGGCTTCCCCTACGACCTGACCAAGGAGCTGCTTGCCGAGCGGGGGCTCTCGGTTGACGACAGCGGCTTCGAGGAGCTGATGGAGGAGCAGCGTCAGCGCGCCCGCGTCGGCGCAGCCACCGCGCACGGGTCCGAGGATCGCCACGAGCGCGTCATCGCCTTCGCCGGGGCGGTGCCGCCAACCCGTTTCGTCGGCTACGAGACCCTGCGAGCGACGACCGGCCTAGCGGCGGTCGAGAGCGATGACGGCCGGGCGCTGGTCAAGCTCGAGGAGAGCCCGTTCTACGCTGAGGGCGGTGGTCAGGTGGCGGACTCGGGCGTGCTGCGCTGGGAGGGCGGCGAGGCGCGCGTACTCGACGTCTACCGCGTGGGGGAGGACCAGGCGCTCGAGGTTGAGCCGGTCGACGGCGAGCTCGACCCCGGCGCGGCGGTGCAGGCCGAGGTCGAGCGCGAGACGCGCCACGCGACGATGCGAAACCACACCGCGACTCATCTCCTGCACGCGGCGCTGCGCGAGCTGCTTGGCACGCATGTGCGCCAGGCCGGCTCTGCCGTGCGCCCCGACAAGCTTCGCTTCGACTTCACCCACGGCCAGGCGCTAAGCCCTGAGGATCTGCGTGCGGTCGAGGACCGGGTCAACGAGTGGGTGAAGGCGAGCCGCCCGGTGCGCTGGCTGGAGATGGAGCGGGCCGAGGCCGAGCGACTCGGCGCGATGGCGCTCTTTGGCGAGAAGTACGGCGAGTGGGTGCGGGTGGTCGAAGTCGACGGCGTCTCGCGCGAGCTCTGCGGCGGCACTCACGTCGCCAACACGGCGGAGGTGGGCATCTTCAAGATCGCCTCGGAGGGCTCGAGCGCCGCCAACGTGCGCCGGATCGAGGCGCTGAGCGGTCCCGCCGCGATCGACTGGTTCCGCGAGCACGAGGAGCGGCTGCGCGAGGTCGGCGACCTGCTCGGCGCGCCGCAGGACCCGCTCTCCGCCGCCCGCCGCGCCGCGGAGCGGCTGCGTGAGGCGGGCAAGGGGGCAGAGCAAGCCCAGAAGCAGCTCCTCGGCGAGGAGGCAGATCGGCTGGTGGGCGCCGCTGAGGAGGTCGGCGGCGTCAGCGTCGTCATCTCGCGGGCGCCGCTGGCGGACCAGAAGCAGCTGCTCGACCTCGCCAACCGCGTCCGGTCGAAGCTGGGCGGCGAGTCCGCCGTCGTGCTCGGCGGAGCGGAGGGGAGCAAGGTGGGGCTCGTCGTCCTCGTCTCCAAGGGTGCGGCCTCGCGTGGGCTCTCGGCGGCCGAGGTGGTGCGCGAGGCGGCGCCGATCGTCGGCGGCGGTGGCGGGGGTCGCGAGGAGATGGCCCAGGCGGGCGGCAAGGACGCCGGCAAGCTCGACGAGGCGCTGGCGGCGGCCCGGTCCGTGGTCGAGCGGAAGGCCGGCTGAGCCGTGCGCGTCCTCGCCCTCGATTACGGCACCGCGCGGATCGGCTGCGCGATCTCCGACCCCAGCGGCACGCTAGCGACGCCGCTACCGGTGATCGAGCCGCCCGAGGCCCGCTCGGTGGTCGACCTGGTCACCAAGCACGAGGTCGAGCGCGTGGTCGTGGGTCTCCCCCTGCACCTGAGCGGCGAGGAAGGCACTCAAGCGGCTCTCACTCGCACCTTCTGCAAGGAACTCGAGGGCATGCTCGCGGTGCCGGTCGAGACCTACGACGAGCGGCTGACGACGCGGATGGCGGAGGCGAGCAAGCGCGAAGGGGCTGCAGCGCCACCCGACTCGCTTGCCGCCGCCCACCTGCTGCAGGCCTATCTCGCCGGCCGCGCGGCGGTCGAGGAGAGTGGCGATGAGTGACGATCCCTACAGCGATCCATTCGCCGACGCCGATCCGGTGGCGGCGGAGCGGGAGCAGCGACGGCGCGAGCGGGAGGAGCGCCGCCGCGAGCGCGACGCGAAGAAGGCGGCCAAGGAAGCGACCCAGCCGCCGCCGCCAGCAGCCCCATCTCCACCGCCGCCATCGCCGGCCGCGCCGCGCACTCCTGAGCAGGATTTTTGGGATGAGCCCGCGGAGGACGCCGCCGAGCCCCCGGGCGAGCCGATCCCCGGGGCAGCTGGTGGATCGCGGGGCGGGCGCCGTCGCCGGCTTGGCGTGGCGCTCGCCCTCGCGCTGGTCCTCCTCGGTTTGGCCGCGATCGGCGCCCTCGCCTACCGGCACTTCCATCGCGAGGCGCCGCCGCCGGTCGTCGTCCGCACGATCACGGTCACGATCCCGGAGGGCTACACCCGTGGGCAGACCGCGGAGCTGGCCAAGCAGGAAGGACTGCGGGGGAGCTACATGCGGGCGAGCGTGCGCTCGCCCTACCTCAACCCCGCTAAGTACGGGGGCGCCGACGCCAAGGACCTCGAGGGCTTTCTCTTCCCCGACACGTTCGAGCTCGAAAAACAGGCTCCGGCGACCGACCTGGTCCAGCTCCAGCTCGAAGACTTCAAGCGACGGATCAAGGGCGTCGACATGTCCTACGCGCGCTCGAAGAACCTGACGATCTTCGACGTCGTCACGATCGCCTCGATGATCGAGGAGGAGGCGGCGCTCGCCGACCAGCGCGAGCTCGTGGCCGCGGTGATCTACAACCGGCTGCGCGAAGGGATGCCGCTGGGTATCGACGCGACCACCCGCTTCGCCACCGGCAACTACACCCGGCCGCTGACCGAATCCGAGCTGGCGGTCGACTCGCCCTACAACACACGCACTAACGCCGGCCTGCCGCCCGGTCCGATCGCCAGCCCCGGGCTCGCCTCGATCGAGGCGGCGGCCCACCCGGCACGGGTCGACTATCTCTTCTACGTGGCCGAGCCGGGAACGTGCGGGCGTCTCGCCTTCTCCGCGACCGAAGACGAGTTCGAAGCCGACGCAGCGCGTTACCACTCGGCTCGGGAAGCGGCCGGCGGCAACTCGCCGGACACCTGTGGGGAATAGCGTGGTGCGCCGGCTCGCCGTCCTCGGGCACCCGGTGGGCCACTCACGCTCGCCGGCGATGCAGACGGCCGCGCTGGCCGAGTTGGGCCTGGGGGAGGAGTGGAGCTACGAGGCGATCGACGTCGCCCCCGACGGCTTCGAGGCGCGGGTGCAGGAGATGCCGGGCGAGGGGTTCGTTGGCGCCAACGTGACCGTGCCGCACAAGGGCGCGGCGCTGGCGCTCGCCGACGAGCTCTCCGAGACCGCGCGGGAGATCGGTGCCGCCAACACGCTCGTCTTCGAGGACAACGGGGTACGGGCCGAGAACACCGACGCCCAGGGCCTGCTCAACGCCTTGCCCTCCACGCCTGCCGGCAGGCGAGCGCTGGTCTTGGGTGCCGGCGGCGCCGCTCGCGCCGTCGTCTGGGCGCTGAACTGCGAGGGCGCTGAGGTGGCGGTCTGGAACCGCAGCGAGCTGCGCTCGCATCACCTCTGCGAGGAACTCGGCGGCGAGCCGGTCGACGCTCCCGATCAGGCCGCCTACGAGCTGATCGTCAACTCGACAGCGGTCGGGTTGGGCGGCGAGGATCCGTTCGCGGAGCTGCCGTTGCTCGCCGACCGCTTCACGCCCGAGCAGACCGTGGTCGACATGGTCTACGGGAGCGAGCCAACCGCGCTGCTGCAGGCGGCAGAGACCGGAGGCGCCGCCGTCGTCGACGGCATCGAGATCCTCGTCCAACAGGGCGCCCTCTCCCTCCAAATCTGGACCGCCCGCAACCCCCCCCTCGCCACAATGCGCGCCGCCGCCCGAGCCAGCCGCTGACTTCGTCAATAGGGGCGCATACGGACCCCTAAGGGCGAAGTCAGCGGGAAGGCTCGGGGGGCGGCGCGCATATAGCCTTGGGTGGATGAGTGGGTTTCGGTTTATTACGGCGGGGGAGTCGCACGGTCCGGGCTTGGTTGCGATCGTCGATGGGATGCCGGCTGGGCTGGAGCTTGACCGGGAGGCGCTCGACCGCGATATGGCGCGGCGCCAGCTGGGCCACGGGCGCGGCGGGCGGATGAAGATCGAGACCGACTCTGTCGAGATCCGCTCCGGGCTCCGGCACGGGCGCACCCTCGGCAGCCCAATCGCTGTCCTCGTCGCCAACCGTGACTACGCCAACTGGGAGGAGCGGATGAACCCGTGGCCCGTCGACGCCGAGGTCGACGAGGTGCACCTACCGCGGCCTGGTCACGCCGACCTCGTTGGCGCTCAGAAGTACGGTCACACCGACATCCGCAACGTGCTGGAGCGCGCCAGCGCGCGCGAGACGGCGGCGCGAGTGGCGGCCGGCTCGCTCGCCCGCGGGCTGCTCACCGCGCTCGGGGTCAGCGTGCACAGCCACGTCACCCAGATCGCCTCGGTCCGCGCGCCGGAGCGCCCTGACCTCACGCCCGACGACTTCGCCAAGGTCGACGAGGACCCCGTGCGCTGCCTCGACGCGGAGGCGAGCGCGGCGATGGTCGAGGAGATCAACCGGCTGCGCAAGGCCAATGAGAGCCTCGGCGGCAGCTTCGAGGTGCGCGCCTTCGGCCTCGTCCCGGGCCTCGGCTCGCACATCTCTTGGGAAGACCGCCTCGACGGTCGCCTCGCTGGCGCCGTCGCCTCGATCCAGTCAGTCAAGGGCGTCGCGATCGGCGAAGCCTGGGAGGTGGCCGGGCGGCCTGGCTCGGAGGCGCACGACGAGATCTTCTGGTCGGAGGAGCGCGGCTACCACCGCGAGACCAACCACGCCGGCGGGCTCGAGGGCGGGATGACGAACGGCCTGCCGCTCTCGGTGCGGGCGGCGATCAAGCCGATCTCGACCCTGACTAAGCCGTTGCGCTCGGTCGACACTGAGACCAAGCAGCCGGCGCAGGCCCTGCGCGAGCGCACCGACTCGACCGTAGTCCCGGCCGCCGCCGTCGTCGCCGAGGCGATGGTCTGCCTGACCCTGGCCCGCTGCTACCGCGAGAAGTTCGGCGGCGACCACATCGACGACGTCCTCGCCGCCGTCGAGGCCTACAAGCAGCGCATCGACTTCCGCGGGTGACGCGGTGAGCCGGCCCGCGCTCGTCTTCATCGGCTTCATGGGGGCGGGAAAGTCGACGGCGCTCGCCGCTGCCCGCGACGCCGGCCTGGAGACGACCGAGATCGACGACCTGATGGAGGCGTCTTTCGGCAAGCCGATCCAGGCGGCGTTCGAGGAGGACGGCGAGGAGGCGTTCCGCGCGCGTGAGGCCGAAGTCGTGGGCTCGCTGCTGGAGGAGGCGGACGGCGGCGCGATCGGCCTCGGCGGCGGCAGCGTCCTCTCCGAGCGCGTGCGCGAGGCACTCGGCCGCCACGTCGTCGTCTGGCTCCAGGTCGAAGCTGAAGAGGCCTGGCGGAGGATCGCCCACAGCGATCGCCCACTGGCGCGCAATGCCGAGGACGTCGCCCGGCTGCTGGAGACGAGGCTTCCCTACTACGAGTCGCTCGCCGACGCGGTCATCCCGCCCAGCGATCGCCGCGTCTCCTCACGGGCGATGTCCTCGCTTCTCGCCCTCTCCGAGTTGCCGGCGGGGACGAAGATGCTCTGGGCAGGGAGTGCCTCCGGTGAGTACCCGGTCTTCGTCGGCCCTGGGCTGCTCGAGGCTGGATGGTGGCCGCTGGAGGGAAGACGATTCTGTATTTCCGACACCTCGATCATGCCGCTTTACGGCCAGCGGCTAGAGCCTCTCGCGGGGCGGATTCAAGTTCCGCCGGGAGAGAGCTCCAAGTCGATGAAGCAGGTCGACGAAGTCATCGAGTCACTTGCTGACAGCGGAATGACCCGAGAGGATCACCTGATCGCGCTTGGCGGAGGGGTTGTCGGCGACCTCGCTGGCTTCTGCGCCCATATCTATCAGCGTGGGGTTCCCGTTATCCAAGTGCCGACGACCTTGGTAGCGCAGGTTGATTCAGCCTATGGCGGTAAGACGGGCGTCGACATCTACCAGTACAAGAACTACGCGGGCGCGTACCACCTGCCCGCGGCGGTGCTCGCCGACACGGCCACACTGCAATCGCTTCCCGAGGCAGAGATGGCCGCCGGTTTCGTCGAGGTGCTGAAGACAGCGCTTTTGGCAGGTGGCTCCCTCTGGGAGCGGGTGCGGAAGATCGAGGCCCTCGACTCCGCGCGTCTCGAAGACGTGATCTTCGACTGTGCCCGTTACAAGTGCGAGATCGTCGCCGCCGATGAACGCGACGCTGGTCTTCGCCAGGTCCTCAACCTCGGGCATACCATCGGGCACGCGATCGAGGGCGTAACGGCATACTCGACCTATCGTCATGGCGAAGCGGTGGGCTTGGGGCTGATCGCTGCCCTTAGCCTTGCCGACGCCCCAGCGTTGAAAGACGAGGTTGAAGAGATCCTCCGCCGCCATGGCCTTCCGGTTCGCCTCATAGACCCTGACGTGCTCGAACTGGAGGAGATCCCGGCTCTGGTCCAAAGGGACAAGAAGCGCACGGCGGCGGGCGTCGGCTTCGTCCTGCTATCCGAGCCGGGCGAGCCTCGTATTGGGCAGCTGGTCGACCCCGCTAGGGTCCGCGAGGCTGTGGAGGAACTGCTCCCGTGACCACGGCCCACAACCGCGTCGCCGTGCTGCACGGCGTCAACTTCGACATTCTCGACCGGCGCGATCCCGCGGTCTACGGTGGGCTCACGCTGTACGAGTTGGAGGCGCGGGTCCAGGCCTGGGCGCGGGAGCTGGGTCTGGAGGCGATCTTCTTCCAGACCAACGCCGAGGGCGAGTACTGCGAATACCTGCACCGGGTGCCGGAGCTCGCCGACGCCGCCTTGATCAACGCCGGGGCTTGGACCCACTACAGCCGGGCAATTGCCGATGCGCTCGACGTGGCCGGGGTACCGACGGTCGAGGTTCATCTCTCCGATGTCGACGCACGCGACGAGTGGCGCAGGCTCTCGGTCTTCGACGGCCTCGTGCTGGCAAAGATCGCCGGTAAGGGGCCGGACGGCTACCGCGAGGCGCTCGAGCTGCTCGCGCGAGAGCTCGGCGCGAGCGCCTGATGGGCGATCGCGGGGACCGGCTGGCGACACTGCTGGCCGAGCGGGAGCTCGATTGCCTCCTCGTCACCGACATGGTCAACGTCCGCTACTTGACTGGGTTCGGCGGCACCAACGGCGCCTGCGTCTGCGCCGAGGACGCCCGCGTCTTCCTCACCGACTTCCGCTACACCGAGCGGGCCGAAGCGGAGATCGACGGCTGGGAGATCGTCACGGTGAAAGACGACTGGCTGGGGGGGGTCGCGGCGCACCTCAGCGGCAGAGCGGGCTTCGAGGACCACAAGATGTCGGTTCGCACCCTGGGCAAGCTGGAGGAGAAATTGGCCGAGGGTGTGAAGCTCGAAGGCGCCGGAGGCGCCGTCGAGAAGCTGCGACGGGTCAAGGACGAGGCGGAGCTGGCGGCGATCGCCGCGGCGGCTGAGCTGGCCGACGAGGTCTGGCGGTGGTCGCTGGAGCAGGGCCTCGCCGGACGCAGCGAGCTCGACGTGGCGCACGCGGCAGAAGCCCGGATCCGGGAGCTGGGTGCCGAGCCGTCCTTCCCGACGATTGTCGCCGCCGGGCGCAACGGCGCGCTCCCGCACGCCGAGCCCGGCGAGCGTGAGATCGGGCGGGGCGAGCTGGTCGTCTTCGACATGGGCGCGAAGCTGAACGGCTACTGCAGCGACGGCACCCGCACCTTCGCCACCGGCGAGCCGGGGGATGGGGCGCGGGAGGTCTACGAGCTGGTGCGTGTGGCGCAGGCGGCGGCGCTCGAGGCCGTTGCGGCGGGTGCCAGGGGGGAGGACGTCGACAGCGTCGCCCGCAAGCTGATCGACGCCGCCGGGCACGGTGACCGCTTTGGCCACGGCCTTGGCCACGGGGTCGGGCTCGAGGTGCACGAGGAGCCGCGCGTCTCGCCGCGCTCCGAGGACGTGCTCGAGGCGGGCGAGGTGGTCACGATCGAGCCGGGCGTCTACCTGCCGGGCGAGCTGGGCGTGCGGATCGAGGACCTCGTTGTCGTCAACGAGGACGGGCACCGCAACCTCAGCGGGTTGCCAAAGGACCTGCAGCTGGTCGACTGAGCACGAAACCGCCGAATTCCCTACTCATTAAAGGGAGAATTTGGTGCAGTTCGCCCATCAGAGCTAAGACTGCGCCGCTGCGGGGTCGATGTGGCGGTCGTGACGAAGACCGCGAACAGGCTCCGGCGTGCCTCGGATCGCGCCGACCAGCGCTCGGACTTCGGCGAGTCGCTGGCGAGCATCCGCGCGGAGGCACGGCGCGAGCGTTTGCTCGACATGGAGGAGCGCGTGCGGCGCTACCGAGCGGCCTGCTTCGCGATCCTCGCACTTGCCCTCGCCGCGGCCGGCCCCGACGTGGGCTGGCTCTGGCTGGTCCCGCTTGCGGTGGGCTTCGGCGGCTTCACCGTCGCCGACCGGTTCATGCGGACGAGCGCAAAACCCTGGCTTTGGGTTGCTGGTGCCTGGGGAATGCTGCCGCTGCTGCTCGGCGGCGCCGTGATCGCGACGGGCGGGCCGACGAGCCCGGCGCTGATCTGGTTCGCCCTGCCCGCCGTCACCCTCGGGGTGCGCTTCGACCCGTGGGGGATGGTGGTCGGCACCGTCTACATCCTCGCCGTCTTCGCCTTCAGCACCTTCGCCATCGACCCGAGCGGGGCGCTTGCGCACACCCAGTCGCTCGGCGCGACCGTGGCGCTCATCCTCTGCACGGTGATCCTCTCCGGCGCGCTGGTCGAGTCCGACCGCGCCCACCGGCGCCGCTCGACGCTCGACCCGCTCACCGGCCTCTTCAACCGCAATGCGCTGGAGCAGCGCCTGGCGGAGCTCGACGGCCAGCCGAGCGGCGAAGCCAAAGGCAGCTCGCACGCACTGCTGCTCTGCGACCTGGACCACTTCAAGCGGGTCAACGACCAGCACGGCCATGCCGCGGGCGACGCGGTCCTGCAGGACGTCGCCTACACGATGCGCCGTGTCCTGCGCGCGGGCGACTCGATCTACCGAATCGGCGGCGAGGAGATCCTCGTCGTCCTGCCAGGTGCTAGCGAGGAGGACGCGGTGGGGGTCGCCGAGCGCCTGCGGCTGGAGGTGCGCAAACGGCGCCCCGCTGGAGTGGGCGTGACGATCAGCATCGGCGCCGCCGTCTCCAAGCCGGAGCGTGTCAATACCGACGACCTGGTCGCCCGTGCCGACGCGGCTCTCTACACGGCCAAGGCGAGCGGCCGGGACGCGGTCTTCGTCGCCAACTGAGTGGCCTTAGCGGGTGAGGTCCACGTCTTCGTCGAGTCGCTCGGCGAAGGCGACGACCAGCTCGACCGCGGCCTCGACGTCGGCGAGGTCGACCATCTCGACCGGTGAGTGCATGTAGCGCAGGGGGATCGCGACCAGTCCCGTCGGGACGCCGGCACGGCTGAAGTGCACCGCGTCGGCATCCGTGCCGGTGTGGTTGCCGGTGGCGCCGTGGGTGTGCGCGATTCCCGCTTCCTCGGCCACCTCGGTGAGCAGGTCCGAGACCTGGGGGGAGAGGGTCGCGCCGCGGAAGATCACCGCGCCGGAGCCAAGCGGGTGACTGCCCAGCTCTTTCTCGTCGATGCCGGGCGCGTCGGTGGCGTGGGTGACGTCGACGACGATCGCGACGTCGGGGCGCAGCGAGAAGGTCGAGGTGCGAGCGCCGTAGAGGCCGATCTCCTCCTGCACGGCGGCGACCGCGGCGAAGCTCCCTTTTAGCGCGCCGCGCTCGTGGCAGCGTCGCAGCGCCTCGAGCGCGACGTAGGCGCCGAGGCGGTTGTCCATCGAGCGTGAGATCGCGCGCCCGCTGGCTAGTCGCAGCGGCTCCGACGCGATCACGACCGGGTCGCCGACGCGGACGAGGGCGGCGGCCTCGTCGCGATCGGCGGCGCCGATGTCGATGTGTAGGCCCTTCAGCTCAACGACTTTCTTGCGGGCGTCGGCGTCGAGCAGGTGCAGAGGCTTGCGGCCGACGACGCCAAGGACAGGGCCGTTCGTTCCTTGCAACTCGACCCGCTGGCCGACGAGGATCTGCGGGTCCCAGCCGCCGATCGGTGCGAACCAGAGGAAGCCGCCCTCGTCGATATGGCGGACCACCAGCCCGATCTCGTCGATGTGGCCGACGACGGCGAGCAGGGGGGAGACCTCGCCGACACGGGCGACGGAGGAGCCGAGCCCGTCGGCGGAGAGAGAAGCGAAGGCGGCCTCCTCGCGCCAGACCGCGGCCGCCGGCGCCTCGTAGCCGGAAGGTGCTGGAACACGGAGGAGCTTGTCGAGTAGTCCAGGTGTCTCGTTCATGAGGGCGGCAGTATGTCGATTCAAACAAACGTCCGCCTTGAGGCGATTCGAATAGCCTGCGCCTCACTGTCAATGTCGGCTCCACGGTCGGCGGCAGTGTCCGACCGAGGCGGTTGGTTCTCGGGATGACGGCGAGCTGACTCTTAGCCTGCATGTCGACCCGAAGGTCTGACCTCCACGCGTTGTGTCGCTCGCCGCCTCCCGAGGATCGCCGTCGTGACTTGATAGGAGCGTGGCTTTGCCCCGAGTGAGGTTTGTCCGCCGGCGGTCCGTCCGAATAGGCGACAACCAATCGAAGGGACGCAGCCAATGATCGTGATCGGAGCGGATACCCACAAGAAGAGCCACACCTGCGGCGCGGTATTTGCGGGCACCGGGCAGCTAGCAGGCGAGTTGACAGCGCCTGCGCGAAAGGCCGGCTTCGGCCAGCTGCTGGACTGGGGGCGTGATCTGGATCGCGAGCGGATCTGGGCGCTTGAGGACTGCCGCCACGTCTCGGGCTCCTTTGAGCGCTTCCTAGTGCCCACGGCGAGCGGGTGGTCAGGGTTCCGCCGAAGCTGATGGGCGAATCACGCTGGGGAGAGCGCACCCGCGGCAAGTCCGATCCAATCGATGCGCTCGCCGTCGCCCGCGCCGCGCTGCGGGAGGGCCCCGAGACATTGCCGGGCGCTCACCTCGATGAGGCGGCGCTGGAGCTGAAGCTCCTGCTCGATCATCGCGAGGACCTGATCAAGGGGCGCTCTGAAGATCAGCAGCGCCTGCGCTGGCACTTGCACGACCTGTGGCCCGACTTCGAGCTGCCAGCCGGCTGCCTGAACCGCATCGTCTGGCTCGACCGGATCACGCGCAAGCTGGCCCGCGCCGAGCAGAACGCTCGCGTGCGGGTCTCGCGCGAGCTGGTGAACGCGATCCGTGATCGCACCAGGCGCGCCTCAGGATTTGAGCGCGAGATCTGCGCCATGGTCCGCGCCCAGGCACCTCAGCTGCTCGAGCTTGCGGGCTGCGGGACGCTCACAGCCTCCAAGCTGATCGCCGAGACCGCTGGGGCCGCCCGCTTCGAATCAGACGCCAAGCTGGCCCGCCTCGCCGGCGTCGCGCCGATTCCCGCCTCCTCGGGCAACCGCACTCGCCTGCGCCTGGACCGCGGCGGCAATCGCCAGCTCAACTGTGCGGTGCACGACCCGAGAAGCGCTGCGCTGCCTGAAGCGCCACCTAATACGCCGGGTCTGGCACCTCTTGAATGAATCTGAAATTGATGGATCCGTGAAAACCGTCCGCTCTCAGAGAGGCTTGTCGGTGCCGCAGTTTGCGGCGGCGACTTGACATAGGAGCAACGGGTGAGCGAGGACGGGATGACGGCGCTGGTCACGGGGGCGTCGAGCGGGATCGGTGAGGCGACCGCGCGCCGCCTCGCCCGCGAGCCGGGAGCGACGCTGATCCTCGTCGCGCGGCGCGAGGAACGCTTGCGCGAGCTGGCCGAGTCGCTGCCCTGCGAGGCGAGCTTCGTCCCCGTCGATCTGACGGACGGCGATGCCCCGGCGCGGGTCCGCGACCATGTGACTGAGCAGGGCGACCGGCTCACGCTGCTGGTAAACAACGCCGGCGCCGCTTGGCGCGGCGGCTTTGCCGAGAGCGGCTACGCGAACGTCCGGCGCCACATGGAGCTGAACTTCGACGCGGTGGTGCGGCTCACCGAGGCGCTGCTGCCGCTCCTGCGCGAGTCGGCGCCGAGTGCGATTGTCAACGTGGCGAGCACCGCGGGCCGGGTCGCTCGGGCCCGCACGGGTGCTTACTCGGCGAGCAAGTTCGCCCTGATCGGCTGGAGCGACGCGCTCTATGCCGAGGAGCGCCCGCATGGCGTCCACGTCGGCACGGTGCTGCCGGGCTTCATTGCAACCGAGGGCTTCCCGGCGACCGAGCTACGCGAACGGGCGTTGACCAGGTGGATGGTGTCCAAGCCCGAGCGCGTGGCTGGGGCGATCGTTGACGCTGGGCTGCGAGGCAGGGCCGAGCGCTACGTGCCGCGCCCCTACGCCCTTGCCGCGGGCGCCCGAATCCTCGCTCCGCGCCTTGTGCGGCGGGTTCTCTCTGGAGGAGCGGCAAAGAGCCTCACCACGAGCACAACAAGAGATCAAGAAAACGGCGAGTCGGGCTCGGCTAGCCTCCGGGAAGGATGATGCGAAGGGCTCTTGTGACCATGATCGGACTCGCGGCGATCGCAATCTCGCTCGTCGCGCCGATCGCCGCCGCGGACGAAGCCGTTCCAAGCCGCGAGGAATACGTTGCCGCGATCGAGCCGATCTGTGAGGCGAACACGGAGGCAAACAAACGGATCCTCAAGAACGTGCGGAGCAAGGTGAAAGCGGGCAAGCTGACGCCGGCGGGCCGTCAGTTCATCCGTGCCTCTGAGGCATTCCGGTCGACGCTTCGGGCAATCTCGGCCGTGCCACGGCCCCCCGCCGACGACGCCCGCCTGCTCAAATGGTTCGGCGCCCTCGAGATCATCGAAGGTCGCCTCCGCGACGTCGGCAAGGCTCTGCTCGACGGAGACAAGATCAAAGCCACGCACGAAACGATCCGCCTCCAGCGAAGCGGCAACGCCGCAAACAACGTCGGCTTCGTCTTCGGGTTCAGCCACTGCCGGATCACACCGTCGCGCTTCACCTGAGCCGCCGGACGGGCGTGCGACTTCTCTAGGATTCGCCGCCGTGATCAGCACCAACCAGTTCAAGAACGGGTCCCACATCGAGATCGACGGGACCATCTTCCGCATCCTCGAGTTCCAGCACGTCAAGCCCGGCAAGGGCGGGGCCTTCGTGCGGACCAAGCTGCGCAAGATCGAGGACGGGTCGGTGCAGGACAAGACGTTCCGGGCGGGGGAGAAGTTCCGCCCGGTGCGCACCGAGTCGCGCAAGATGCAGTACCTCTATGACTCCGGTGACGCCGCGGTCTTCATGGACACACGCGACTACGAGCAGATCGAGGTCCCCCGCGACGTCGCCGGCGAGGCGATGCGCTGGGTCCTCCCCAACGCAGAGGTCGACATCCTCTTCGTCGACGAGCGCCCCAGCGACGTCCAGGTCCCGAGCGCGATCGAGATGAAGGTCACCCAGACCGAGCCCGGTATCCGCGGCGACACCGCTTCCGGCGGCGGCAGCAAGCCGGCGACCCTCGAGTCCGGCGTGACCGTCCAGGTCCCCCTCTTCATCGAGGAGGGCGAGACGATCCGCGTCGACACCCGCAGCGCTGAGTACGTCTCGCGCGCCTAGGCGCTTTCGCTTTTTCGCACTTCCCTGCTGGCCGACTTGAAAGCTCGGCGGCGGTATGGTACGACTCGGTACAGCTTAGGTACTTGCAGATACTTTGTCTGCGTGACTGAGGGGGACGACCGACCTTGCATCGGTGGACGGGAGTGGGGTGCGCTTTTGGCCTTGGCGAGTAAGGCGCCGAAGGCCCCGGGCGGCGCGACCCACGGGGTCCGGGAAACGCGATATCGCAGGCTGAGTCCTGGACCGGGAATGACGCCGGCCGAGGTCGCCGCCCATCAGCTCGAGCGGCTTCACAGCGCAACGATCGAGGTCGTCGCCAAGAGCGGCTACGCCGATGCCAAGGTCCGTGACATCTCGGCCGTCTCCGGTGTCTCGACAAGGGCCTTCTACGACCACTTCGACTCAAAGCAGGACTGCGTCCTTCAGACTTACGAGCTCGTCATGCGTCGCGCAGCACGACGCATCATCGCCAGCCAGGCTGAGGGGCGAGACTGGCGGGAGCGGGCCCAGCTCGTCCTAGCCGCTTTTGCAAACGAACTGAACACCGCCCCGAGCGCGGGGCGTTTCGCGATGGTCGAGATCCGCGCCGGGGGTTTGGGGGCGCGAGAACGGGTGAGGCGTGCCGAGCGCAACTTCGAGGTCCTCCTTGCCGAGTGCCTCGCTCGTGCTCCAGAGGGCACGATCATTCCGCCACTTCTGATCGAGGCGGTAGTCGCTGGGGTTATCCGGGTGGACTGCGCGCGATTGGTTTCCAATAGGACGGCGGAAATTTCGAGGCTCACACCGGATCTGGTGGAGTGGGCACTCTGCTACGCGAGCGAGGAGGCCAGTGCGCTTGAGGAACTTGACCTCCGAGCGAGTACGGCTACCGATTCCATTCAGTCCTCGCTCAATGGGGGTAACAGTGGTACTGCACCGCCAAACAGCGATCGGGCCCTGATCCTTTCAGCGATCGCCAAGCTCGCGGCCGCTGATGGTTACGCCAATCTGACCATACCGCGGATACGTCGTGCGGCGGGGGTATCGCGCAAAGCGTATGACGAGCACTTCGGTGGAATCGACGATTGCTTTACGGCGGCGTTCAACCACCGAGGCGAGGAAATCCTCGCACGCGCCGCTCTCGCCCAAGTGTCCAGTAACACCTGGTCCGGAGGTCTCTATCAGGCGATAGTCACCCTCTGCGATGGAATAGCGACTGACTCCTTTCTTGCATATGCGTGCTGCGAGGGCGATTTCGGCCCTGGCGCGCGCCTTACCCAAGCTCGCCATCGCCTGATTCGCGCGGTTAGCGAACAATTCATCGACAGCATCCCAGTCAAGCATCGCCCATCCAACCTAACGATGGAGGCAACGCGAGGTGCCATCTGGGGTCTCTTCCAAAACCACCTCGTAAAGGAACGGGCAACTCACGCACTGCCCTCCGCCACCTTCGCCTACCTGGCCCTCGCCCCAGCGATCGGCTCCCCTGCCGCGCTAGCCACTATTCGCCGAGAGCAGAAAGGGTAGTTGGACGTGCAGGATACTGCCGATTCCCATCCGCAGGTTTTCCAACGCTGAATTTTCCAACCCGTGACGATTTCCCATTCCCATCAGCCATCAAGACCTCACCGGACTCGGCTAGAGGATCCCGCCCCCCGGCCCATTGACGCTCAGCGACACCGGTGGGACGCTTTCTCACGCAGGGAACGGCAGGGCAAAGCCCTGCTCAAACAATGAGAACCGTAACCAATGACGAAAGGGAAATCACAAGCATGAGCCTTAGAAAGCACGGACTGAAGGCCCTTGGCCTGACCTTCTTTGCGGCCCTCGCCCTGATGGCGATCACCGCTCCGGGGGCGTCAGCCACTGCGGGCAAACTCTTAATCTTAAACGCAGCTGGAACACTGACATCAGAGTTAGCCGCGGAACTCACTGGCTCGCTCGATTTATTAGGTGTCCTGGATGTTACAGCGATCAACTTAGAGATCGAGTGCACAGCGTTCACCGTCGCATTAGGAGATTATTTAGTGGGTGGTAGCGGACACGCTAAACTCTTATACTCCGGATGTTTAGTGTATGGAACCAACCCATCGTTAGTTGCAGTTGGAGGAGGGTGCACGGTCTACCCGACAGCGGCTGATCGTACCGCTGAAACAAGCAAAGGCCACATCACTGCTGAAGCCCTACTCTTAGTCTTACAGCACACAGGAGTAGATGGAAACAAAGTTGTAATCAATGCTGACCCAGTGGCAGAAGGTGGAACACTATTCACGAAAATTTTCTTCAAAAACTGCAACGCCGCTTCTGCTGAAATCAAAGGCGGAGTAACTCTCTTATTACACACGAGCGCGCATCAGATTAAACATTTATTCCAGGAAGCAACTGGTGCCTTTAAGTTAAAACAGCTCTTGTATGGACTCAATAACGCCAACATATTAGGCGGGGCGTGGATTGAACTCACTGGCGCGCATGCAGGTAGAGGATGGGGGCTCTGCTAAGCACCAAGCAGTAAGCAACGTCAGGCAGTAAGCACCAAGCACCAACCAAGAGCCCGGGACCGCACCAAGCGGTCCCGGGCTTTGGGCCAGGGAATAGCAACAAGGGAAACAGGGACACACAGGGGACACAAAGGGTGAAGTCAAGCCAAAGGGAATCAACCGCCAGGGACCAACAGGGAGCGGCAGCGCAGCGAAGAGCCGTCTCCGCAATGGGGCAGGGAAGGACTCAAAGCCTTAGCCCGATCGATCAATGCAACTCAACGCAGGCCGGTCGGGTCATCCCGGCAGCCGCTAGGGAAGAGGAGAGGTAGCGATGTACTCACGCATCAGGGAGCAGTTCAGCACGACCGCGATCATCCTCTCGATAATCGCGCTCGTCTTCGCGCTCGGGGGAGGAGCCTACGCGGCCTCCCAGCAGAGCTCAGGGGACGCAACGGCATCCGCAGGCAAACAGGGCAAACGCGGCAAACCGGGTAAACCAGGCAAACCGGGCAAAGAAGGCCCCCAGGGCCCCGTCGGTCCAGTCGGCCCACAAGGCCCAGCAGGCCTACCCGGCGCCAAGGGCGATCCGGGCATCCAAGGTCCCAAAGGCGACGAAGGTGACGAAGGCCCAGGCGGCCAATCAGTCGAAGCCGAAGAGCTGCCGGTTGGCGGCCAGGTGGATTGCGAAGAGACGGGCGGCGTGCTGGTCAAAGAGGAGGATGGCGACCCCGAAGTACCGATCTGCAACGGCGAACCCGGTGAAGACGGTGAAGATGGCAAAGACGGCACCTTTGACTTCTCGATCCCGCTTGAACCCGACGAAGTCGAGACCGGCGCCTGGGCTTTCCACGCCAACCTCGAGGACGGCGAAGTCCGGGTTCCGATCTCGCTCCCGGTTCGCCTGAACGAAACGCTACATACCGAAGAAACCCAGCGCGTCTGGTTCCAGGGGGAAGCGAACTTCGCCCAGCACTGCGACGGAGCCCCATTCGGATTCTTCGAAGCGCTGAAAGCAGCCGAGCTCTGCATTTTCTGGTTCGGCAGCGGTTTCCAAAACGCCACCTTCGGCGGCGCCTTCGCGCTCGGCGGCAGCCAAGGGCTGAGCCGCGCCGGCGGTTACCTCAAATTCATCCCGACCGCTGATAACGCAAGCGGCTTCGGCAGCTGGGCGGTCCGCGGTTGTGGCTTCCCGCCACTGACGCCTCCAGCCAACGCGGAAGACATCTGCCCCGAAGAATAAGGCGGCCAAGGGAAAGACAAAGACCAGCCCGGACGGCGCCAAGCGCCGTCCGGGCACCAACCAACTCCAACCAAGCAGAGAAACCGAGAGACAAATGAGACGACACAAGCCCCACTTCGCCCTCTCCCTGGCACTCTGCTTGGCTGCCCTTACCCCAGCCGGCGCTCTCGCGGCGGCGCCGACGATTCTGGGCACCTCGGTAACCGAAGTGAAAGAAACCTCAGCGACGCTGAAAGCGACGATCAACTCCATCGGCAAAGCGGGCAAATTCCGCTTCGAATACGACACCATCCCCTACGCCACGGGTGAAGGCCCCCACGGCAGCAAAACCGCCGAACTCAACTTCCCCAACAGCGCCAGCCCAGTGGGGGTGCAAGCCCCGATCACAGGCCTTGCACCTGCTACGACCTATCACTTCCGCGTCGTGGCCACAAATAGCGAAGGCTCGGCCACCGGGCCCGATCGCATCCTCACCACGACCGGCCCACCATCCCCCTCTGGATCTTGCCCCAACGAAGAATTCCGTAGCGGCAACCTGACCCCGGCTGACAAACCATCAGAAGCTCTGCCCGATTGCCGCGCCTATGAGCAGGCAAGCCCGGTGCTCAAACACGGCCTCGACACGGTCGGCACCTACCCGACGACCAAGGCGTCCCTCTCGGGCGATGCGATCACCTTCGCCACCTCCTCGGGGATCCCCGGTGGCGAAGGGGCGCAGGAACCGCCGCTTTACCTCTCAACGCGAGATGCGAATGGCTGGAGCACCCAGGGCCTGCAGCCCCCCGCCGAAACCGGCACGCTCGCCCGCGCGGTGGGCTGGACCCCCGACTTCGCCCACGTCTTCAGCTGGTCCCAGGAATTCGGCGACCCCGAACCCTCGACCTTCCTCGACACCCCCACCAACGGCGGGCCGCTGACCCAGATCTACCCCTACCTACCCGGCCCACCGCCGAACTTCGTTGGCTCGAGCGCCGATGGCTCGAAGGTCTTCTTCGAGGCCTTCGGCATCGAGCTGGCCGATGGCGAGGCTCCCGCCAGGAACAACCTCTACGCCTGGGACCGCGATAGCGAAGAGATCGCCCTGGTCGGGGCCCTGTCAGACGCAGAGTGCGATCCCGATCCCTGCGCTCCGCCGGGAGGTGCGGTCGCCGGGCCCTACGATTGGATCAACGGCGACAGTGGCGTACCGCTCATCCGGGGCGGCGCCCTCAGCAGCTACTACACCCAAGAGCAGCACGCGGTCTCCGAAAGTGGCGACCGTGCCTACTTCACGGCCGCCGGCGGGCAGCTCTATATGCGCGAGGACCCGCTCGGCCCTTCCCCCGAAACCGACCACGTCTCCAAATCGGAGAAGGACAACGGCAAAGGGCCGGGCGGCACCGACGCCGCCGGCGCCCAGCCCGCGGCCTTCATGGCCGCCACCCCAGATGGCTCAAAGGCCTTCTTCACCTCCTCAGAGAAGCTCACCAACGACGCCACCACCGGCCCTGAACCCGACAAAGTGGCGGCGATCGCCCGTGCTGACATCGGCGACGGCAACAACGAGGACTTCAAATACCTCCCCGCCAAAGCCAAAGGCATCGCGATCTCGGGCAACCACATCTACTGGGCCGACCCGACCACGAACACGATCGGGCGAGCGAAACTCGGGGCGACAAAAGGGGAAGAAGTCGAACCGGCATTCATAGTGGTCCCCGAAGTGAAAGTCGAAGTCGAAGTCGAACCCGGTCAATTCGAACTCGAGGAAGTACCTGCAAGGCCCCAGTACGTGGCGGTGGACCCTGCTGCCGAACACGTCTACTGGACCAACGCGCCCGAAGAAGAGGAAGTCGGCGAACGACTGGGAACGATCGGGCGGGCCAAACTCGGTGCGAGTGGCCCCGAAGATGAAGACCACGAATACATCACCGGCGCCAGCAACCCACAGGGGATAGCCGTCAACAGCGAATTCATCTACTGGGCCAACAACCCCCCCGAGGGGAAAGAAGGCAACACCCCCGCCTTCGTTGAAGCGCGGACGATTGGGCGGGCGAAACCGGGGGCGGCCAAAGGGGAAGAAGTCGATCCTGACTTCGTACTGGTGGATGAAGGGTCGCAGGAATACACGCCGCAGGGCCTAGCAATCAACGCGACCCACATCTACATGTCGATCGATGGAACGCTAGAGAACAGCTACGTCTTCAGGTTCGACATCGAAGGCAAAAATAAGGTCCAGCTCTTCGATGGCAAGCACAAAGAAAAACCCGGCCTGCGCGGCATCGCCCTGGATGCCGGCCACGTCTACTGGGCGCGGGAAGGCGAAGACGCGATCGGGCGGTCCAGCCTCGAACTGGAAGAGTCAAGCACCGATCGGGAATGGATCAAACCAGCCGACCACCCCCGTGGCGTAGCCGTCGACGCCGGCCACATCTACTGGGCGGCAAACCAGGAAGTGGTCGCTAACCCCGGCAACGACCTCTACCGCTACGACGCCGAGGCGCCGCCCGACAAACGCCTGACCGATCTCACCGTCGATACAGCGAACCCCAACGGGATCGAGGTGCGCGGGGCGCTGGCGGTCTCCGCGGACGGCTCCCGCGTCTACTTCGTCGCCAACGGGGTGCCGGGAGCTCTGCAGGGCTCGCCGAACGAGGAGGGCGAAAGCGCCGCCCTGGGGGATTGCGAGAAAGTCCTCGGCGAGGGGGGCGGCGTCTGCAACCTCTACCTCTGGCACAACGGCACGATCGGCTTCATCGCGCGGATCGAGGACGAGAGGAACTGGACGGGGACACCGGCGGGGATCGACGCTAGCGGGAACCTCCAAAAGACCGCCCGTCTCAGCGCCGACGGGCAGACGCTGCTCTTCAGCTCCTCGCGCCAGCTGACCTCCAACGACAACTCAACGGGCGCCTCACGGCTCTACCGCTACCGACAAGGTGAGGGGCTTGCATGTGTCAGCTGCCGTCCGAGTGGGGAATCCTCCGCGGGAATTGCCACGAGGCGGATCTCCCCCTCCTTGACGGTGCCCGAAAGCCCCGCCTCGACGCTCTCGCGCAGCCTCTCAGCGAACGGCAACCGCATCTTCTTCGAATCGACCGATGCCCTGGTGGCGCAGGACACCAACGGTGAAGGGGGGTGTCCGACCGTCGGCTCCGCCCTGCAGAGCTTCCCCGCCTGCCAGGACGTCTATCAGTGGGAGGCAAAAGGAACGGGCTCCTGTAACTCAGAAGCCCAAAACGGCGGCTGCCTCAGCCTGGTCTCGACCGGCAAGAGCACCTTCCCCTCCTTCTTCCTCGACGCCTCGCTCAGTGGCGATGACGTCTTCATCATCACCCGCTCAGAGCTGGTGCGCCAGGACACCGACGGGGTGCTGGACGTTTATGACGCAAGGGTCGGCGGGGGGCTCGATAGTCAAAACGAAGTGCTCGATCCATGCCTCAGCAATCCAGACTGCAAGCCGCCCCCACCCCCGCCGCCACCCCCGCCCCCACCGGTGACCAAAGTTCCAGGCGGCGGCAACGTCAAAGAATCGGCCAAGAAACCCTGCCGCAAGCCAAAGCGCTTGGTCAAAAAGAAAGGCAAGACCCGTTGCGTGGCAAAGAAGCAGAAAAAACGCCACGGCAAAGGACGTCAAAGAGCCACCGAGAGCGGGAGGGCAGGGCGATGAGGCGCGAGGTCACATCTGGAAAACCCCTTCCTGGGCAAAACCTGCTTCGTCGGTTCCGCCACCTCGCCGTTGATCGGGGAACTGGGGGGCAGGACCAGACCATGCGAGCCTCGCTTTTGCTAGTCAGAGCACGCGGGGCCGTTTTGATTTTGCTCATCCTAGGTGCATGCCTCGCTACCGCACAACCCATCCAGGCGGCCTTCGAAGCCAAGCCGGCCTGGCGGCTGGTGATGGCGGCCCTGCCGACCACTTTCATGCCGGCGGAGGAAGCACAGCTCCTGGTGATGGCGAGCAACGTCGGCGCGGGTATCGCGGAGGAAGACCTGCCGACGAGCGGGCCGATCGAGCTCGAGGTGACATTGCCGCCAGGGGTCGTACCCCAAGAAGGTGCCATAGGGGTCAGGGTGAGCGATCCCGAATCAGAAGACCTCGACTGCACGGTGGCGGCGCCGACAGTTAGCTGTGAGACCGAAGGCCCACTTCACCCCGGCCGCTGGGTGCAGGTAGTGATCGGCCTCGACGTCTCAGGGCCAGAAGCGACGCTCGAGGCCAAAGCGAGCATCGAAGGCGGCGGCGCGGGCGAGGCGGTCGAGACCACCGCCCCGATCGAAATCACCCCTACCTTGCCCGAATTCGACTTCCTCACCGGCCCCAGCGGCCTCGGCACCCTGCTCAGCAACGCCGACGGCACCGCGACCAGCCTGGCGGGGACCCACCCCGACCAGCTCAGCGTCAACTTCGCCCTGCCGGTGGAAGCGCAGGCTGGAACCCTGGCCTCCGCCGGCGGGCACCTGCACGAGCTGGCGCTCGAGCTGCCGCGCGGCTTCGTCGTCAACCCGGCGTCGACGCCGGTGCTCTGCACCGAGGCGCAGCTCGAGTCACAGCTGACCCCCGGCTGCCCGCCGGACTCCCAGGTGGGGGTGGTGAACGTGATGACGAAAGTCGGCGGTCCCACTCTGACCACGGACCCCCTCTTCAACATGGTGCCGCCGACGGGGACCCCGGCGGCGCTCGGCTTCGACGCGGTGGGGGTGGGGATCTTCGTCCACGTGGAAGGATCGGTGCGAAGCGACAGCGACTACGGGATTACGGGCACGGTCGGCGACGTGCTGGCCTTTCCACGCGTACCGGTGCTGGGTGGCCAGAGCCAGGTCTGGGGCGACCCGACGGGGGCGAGCCACGACCAGATCCGCAGCCACCAGTGCGCTAAAGAAGGCGGCTCCTGTCCGGCCGAGGAACCGCTCGACACGGCGGCGATCAGCATGCCGAGCCAGTGCACGGGACCGCTGCCGATCACCGCCCTGGCCGACAGCTGGGAGGAAATGGGGGAATTCAGGGAACGAGGCATCGAGACCGCTGACGTTGGCGGCACGCCGGTGGGGGTGAGCGGCTGTGAGGCGCTTCAGTTCAACCCGGCGATCAAAGCCCAGCCCTCGACCAACGTCGCCGACAGCCCCGCGGGCCTTGACTTCAACCTGCACCAGCCCCAGGAAGTCGAGCTGGAAGGCACCTCCACCTCGACCCTGAAAGACGCGACGGTGACGCTGCCGCCGGGGCTCGTCGTCAACCCCGCCGCCGCTGGCGGCCAGGGGGTCTGCACGACTGGGCAGATCGGTTTGACAACGGGGATTGACGCAAGCCCGATCCACTTCGACAAGGTCGCGGCCGAATGTCCAGACAACGCCAAGGTGGGCACCTTTGAAGCGAGCACGCCGCTTCTGGCCCAAATCGACGAGACGACCAACAAAATCCAGCGCGACGCAGAAGGCCACGCGATCCCGCGCCCGCTGCAGGGCTCCGTCTATCTGGCAAAGCCCTTCGAGAACCCCTTCGGCTCGCTCTTGGCGATCTACTTCGCCGTCAACGACGTGGAGTCGGGCACGGTGGCGAAGTTCGCCACCGAGGTTCAGGCCAACCCGCTCACCGGCCAGCTCACCAACGCCCTCACCGAAGGCCCCGAGCTGCCGCTGGAAGACGTGCGGATCAAGACCTTCGAGGGTGCTCGGGCATCGCTGCGCACCCCCGTGCTCTGCGGTACCCACACCACCGACTCGACGCTCGTGCCCTGGAGCTCCCCGCAGGCGCCCAATGCCAACCCGAGCGATGCCTTCGCGGTCACCTCGACGCCGGGCGGGGGAGGGTGTCCGACGGTGGCGGGGACCGAACCGCACCTGCCGTTTTTCGACCCGGGCACCCTCTCCCAAAAAGCCGGCGCCTACTCCCCCTTCGTGATGAAGCTGGCCCGGGGCGACGGCTCCCAGCCGATCACCGGCCTGGAAGTGAAGCTGCCCAAAGGCCTCCTGGCCAAGGTCGCCGGCATCCCCTACTGCACTGAGCCCCAGATCGCCCAGGCGCGCTCGCGGAGCAACCCCAACGAAGGCACTATCGAGAAGGCCAACCCGAGCTGCCCAGCGGCCTCGAGAATAGGCACGATCGACTCCGCCGCCGGCGCCGGGCCCACGGACACCCTCGTCCACGTCCCCGGCACCGTCTACCTAGCCGGCCCCTACAAAGGCGCCCCGATCAGCTTCGTGACGATCGTCCCGGCTGTCTCAGGGCCCTTTGACCTCGGCACGGTCGTGGTCAGAGCCGCCGCCCACATCGACCCCGAAGCCGCCACGGCCAGGGCGGTCACCGACCCCCTGCCCTCGATCCTCTACGGCATCCCGCTCGATCTGCGTGAAGCCAACCTCGCGATCGACCGCGAGCAGTTCACGCTCAACCCGACCAACTGCGAGTCAAAGACGATCACAGCCACCGCCATCTCGATCTTCGGCCAGGGCGCCGCTCTCAGCGCCCCCTTCGGCGTCGGCAGCTGCGCTGAGCTCCGCTATAAGCCAAAGCTCTCCTTCAAGCTGAAGGGGCAGAGCAAGCGCACCGGGCACCCGGCGCTGACCTCGACCGTGACCTTCCCGCCGGGCCAGGCCAACACCGACGGCGCCGCGGTCACCCTGCCCAGATCGGAGTTCCTCGACCAGGCCCACATCGGCACCGTCTGCACCCGGGTGCAGTTCGCCGCCGATCAGTGCCCGGCGGCCTCGGTCTACGGTCACGCGAGGGCGTTCACGCCCCTGCTCGACGATCCGCTCGAAGGCCCTGCCTACCTGCGCTCCTCAAACAACGAACTGCCCGACCTCGTCTTTGACCTGCGCGGCCAGGTCCGCGCCGTCGTCTCAGCCCGGATCGACTCGGTAAACGGCGGCATCCGGGCGACGATCGAAAACGCCCCCGATGCCCCGGTCTCGAAGTTCGTCGTGAAAATGCGCGGCGGCAAAAAGGGCCTTCTGATCAACAGCGCCAACCTCTGCAAGCTAGCGCCCTCCCAGACCCGAGCCACGGTCAAGCTGAAAGCCCAAAACGGGCGCCGATTGAACCTGAGTCCGGTCGTGAAGAGCGATTGCAAGGGCAAAAAAGGCAAAGGCAAAGGAAAAGCCAAAAAACGCTAGGGAAAGAGCCTCCTCGCCCCCAAAAGCTTTCGAGCAGCAGATACCCAGTCCAACGAGCAAATAGGAGCAAGAGATATGCGAAAGCATGTGAAGTCGACGGGGGCGGTGAGCGCGGCGCTTTTGATCTGCGCGCTCGCCTTCCTCGCCTTTGCCGGGCCGGCCTCGGCGAAACTGACGGGCGAATTCAAAAACTTCGAATTCTGCCCCTACACCAACCCCGTGGTCGAACGCTGCATCAAGTCGACCTCAACGGGCGGCGAAGTCAAACTCGGCAAAAAGTCAACGCCGGTCGAACAACCGGTCGTCCTGCAGGGCGGCCTGACCGAACCAGCCGAAGAAGGAGCCGAAGCCGGCTTTGCCAAATTCGTCGCCGCGACCAACGGGATATCGCTCTCCAAAGCCAAACAGAACGTCCCCGGCGGGCTGGCTGGCATCGTGCCCGAAGAAGGAGCGCCCTTCCTGGTCAAAGCCCTGATCAAATTCTTCTTTGAAAACAAAATCACGGGCCTGACCTCGACCCTGGAACTGGCCAAATCGGCCTCTGACATCCGGGTCTCCAACGAACACTTCGGCGAACAGATCGGCGTGGCGCTGAAAATGCCGGTCAAGGTCCACCTGGAAAACCCATTCCTGGGCAAAAACTGCTTCATCGGATCGAGCACCTCGCCGATCACCTTCGAACTGACGACGGGCAAAACCAGCCCGCCGAAACCAAACGAACCGATCATGGGCTCGCTCGGCACCTTCGAATTCCTCGAACTGGGCCGCGTGCTGAAAGTCAAAGACGCAGAACTGGTCGACAACGCCTGGTCTGCGCCCGGAGCCAGCGGCTGCGGGGGGATCATCTCCTTCCTCGTCAACCCGATCATCAACAGCCAGCTCGGCACGACAACCGCCGGCAACAACACCGCGAAACTCAAAAACACGCTCCAACAGGCGACCTCGTTCGCGGTGAAACAGAACAATGAAGAAAACCCATAACCCGCTTCGCGCGCAAGGAAAGGAACTGAAGATGAACCGCAAAGCAAAGAGCATCTTGCGGCGGGGCGTGTTGGCCATGATGCTGGCGCTTGTCTGCAGCATGGCGCTATCGGCATCTGCCAGCGCCGCCCCCCAATGGAAATTCGCAGGCGAAACGCTGGCGGGATCGGAAACGATCCTCGGCGGCGCGGTCGAGAGCGGGATGACGATTCCCGGTCTCACCACCAAATGCGAAAACTTCCTCTACAAGCTCACGATCAAAAACAAAGAAGGCACCGGAGAGGGAAGCGTCACCGAAGTCCCCCTCTTCAACTGCCACACCGACAGCCCCTACTGCTTCGTGAAATCGATCGAATCCCAGGAACTTCCGTGGACCTCGAAACTGGTCACGGTCACCGGCACCCACTACATCACGATCACCGGGGTCAAAGTCAAAATCGTCTACTCCGGGCCGCAATGCGCGCTGAACGGGGTGACGGTCACGGTCACCGGCTCAGCCGGCGGCTCGATCAACAACGAAACCGAAAGCGCGACGTTCAGCAAAGCGACGCTCGAAGCGACGAAAACTGAACTGAAAGCTATGGGTCAGAAAATCGAGTGGAATGGCGTCTTCCCAACGGAAGCGTTCGAATGGCACAGAGAACAGGCGCTGACGGTCTCCTAGCGCCAAGGGCCGCCAAGGCCACGAGCACCAGGGTCCTCCTGGTGCTCGTGGCTGTGGCTGCTTTGGCACTCTTCTCGGGCTGCGGAGGCTCTGATGAGGAGGGCTCCTCGACGGCTGCGAGCGCCGGCTCTGGCGCTGACGCCGGCTCTGCGCAAAAAGCCGCCTCTGAGGAAGGGCCGAGCGCTCCTGGTGCGGAAGGCGCCAAGGCCAAGCAGGGCCCCGGCATAACCCCGCCCAAAGGCCCTCCGGAGAAAGGGATTACGCCAAAGGAAGAGGAAACAGCGACGGAGGCCGATATCTTCCTGCAAAGCCCCGCCTTCGGCGAAACGGGCGAAGGGGTGCAGTCGATCCCCGCCACCTACACCTGCGACGGCAAGAACACCTGGCCAGAGCTCGAGTGGACCAACGTTCCCTCAGGCACGCAGGAACTGATCCTCCTGGTGCTGGGCATGCAGCCGATCGACGGGGCGCTCTTCTATAACTGGGCGGTAGCGGGCATCGACCCGGCCACCGAAGGGATCGAGGAGGGAAGGCTCCCCCAGGGCGCGATCCTCGGCAAAAACGGCTTCGGCAAGAACGGCTACTCGATCTGCCCCTCGGGCGAAGCCGAAACGTATGTCTTCTCGCTCTACGCCTTGCCGAGGGCGCTATCCCCCGCCAAGGGCTTTGATCCGATGGCGCTGCGCAACCAGGTGCTTGAGGAATCGGGCAACGTGGGACTCTTGGTTGCTTCTTACGTGCGGGGTTGAATATCCCGACGCCGGTCGGTTCGACGACTGCCTCATCGCGGCGCTCAGCCAACGAGGCAAGGAAGTCCTCTCGCGCACCGCTCTCGCCCAAGGTTGGCTTTCCCATCCGCAGGTTTCCAACCCTGAATTTCCCAAGCCGGGACGATTTCCCATTCCTATCGGCCATCAAGACCTCACCGGACTCGGCTAGAGGATCCCGCCCCCCGGCCCATTGACGCTCAGCGATCCGGGTGGAACGCTTCTCACGCAGGGAAAGGCAGGTAAGCCCTGCTCAAACGATGAGAACCGGCAACCAATGACGAAAGGGAAATCACAAGCATGAGCCTTACAAAGCACGGACTGAAGGCCCTTGGCCTGACCTTCTTCGCGGCGCTCGCCCTGATGGCGATCACTGCTCCGGGGGCGTCAGCCACTGCGGGCAAGCTCTTAATCTTAAACGCAGCTGGAACACTGGCATCAGAGTTAGCCACAGAAATCACTGCTTCGCTTGATTTATTAGGTGTACTGGACATTCCAGCGATCAGCTTAGAGATCGAGTGCTCGGCACTCACCGTCCTATTAGGAGATTATTTAGTGGGTGGCACCGGACACGCTAAGGTATTATACAGCGGATGTATAGTGTATGGAACCAGCCCAGCGTTAGTTGCAATTGGAGGTGGGTGCACGATCTACCCGACAGCGGCAGACCGCACCGCTGAAACGAACAAAGGCCACATCACCGCCGAAGCCCTACTCTTAGTCTTAAATCACACAGGAGTAGATGGAAGCAAAGTTGTAGTTAATGTTGACGGAGCGGGACCAAATGGACTACTCGCGCATATCTTCTTCAAATCCTGCGTGGCGACGTTAGCCGAGATCGCTGGCGGACTGACTCTCTTATTACACACGAGCGGGCATCAAGTTAAACACTTATTCCAGGAAGCAACCGGTACCTTCAAGTTAAAACAGCTCTTATATGGATTAGTTAATAACGCCAGCATATTAGGTGGGGCGTGGGTTGAACTCGCTGGCGTAACCCATAACGGCCGCTCGTGGGGGCTCTGCTAGGCGCCAGCACCAAAACTGACGCACGAGCAGTAAGCAGCACCAAGCACCAAACCAAAGAGCCCGGGACAGCGCCCAGCGGTCCCGGGCCTTGGGCCAAGGAATAGCATCGGGGACGTCACAGGAAGCAGGGGATGCAACGGGTGAACTCAAGCCAACGGGGATCAACGCGCGGGGACCTACAGAGAGCGGCGCCGCAGCGATGCGCAGGGGGGATCCACAAGGCCTTAGCCGATTGATCAACGCACTGACCTTAGGGGTAAATGCAGAACTCACCGGCGAATCCAACTTGTTACTAGTACTGGGTGTTCACGCGATCAGTTCAGTGAGATAGATTCCGGGCGTGAGTGGGGGCTCTGCTGAGCGGCACGCTGCATCACAAGCGCGGAAGCAGTTGTTGGCTAGGAAGTAGTTGACCAGATCAGCGTTCGGGATCGCAGCAAGCGATCCCGGCTTTGACCATGGGAGATCATAGGCGCTAGTGGCTGACTCGCCTCAGGATCACGTCAGTGGCGTCCGCGGCCGTAGGGGCTCCGGATTTCGGTCCTCTCCGACCAAGGCCCCATCTCTCAAGCTAATGACTTTTAGTTTAAAATGCTTGAGCACTGCTCAGATCGATCCCAGGACGGCGTTGGGCGATCCTGAGTCAGTCTAAATCGAGCAAAGACAGGGAATTGGAGAGAACATGCCCAAGCAACCCAATCGAAAGCGGGTGATCGGCGTTGGGGTCCTGACTGCTGCGTTGCTCGCTCTCCTGTTCGCCGCGAGCGCGTCCGCGAAACCCACAGGCCTCTTCACGAGGCTCCAGTTCTGCGATTATGCGAACGCAGAGGTCGAACGCTGCCTGCACTCGGTGACCGAAGGCGGGTCTGTCGCGCTTGGCAATAAGAGGGTGCCGATCGTGAACCCGGTGATTCTGCAGGGCGGACTCACCGAACCTTCCCTGCAAGGGCCGGAAGAAAACTTCTCGAAATTCGTCGAGCCGACCAACGGCGAGACGCTCTCCAGAGCGTCCCAGCCAATTCCGGGTGGCCTCGCGGGACTCGTGAACTGCAGTGAGGCCGCCAACTTGATACTGCGGATCAGTTGCATGGCGCTCTTCGAAAACGGTTTCACCGGCGCCAATGCTGTTCTTGAACTTGCCAGGCCCGCATCGGAGATCCGGGTCAGCAACGAACACTTCGGTGAACAGATAGGCGTAGCGTTTAAACTGCCAGTCAAGATAAAGCTGGAAAACCCATTTCTGGGCGAATCCTGCCACATAGGCTCAGCCAGCCGTCCGGTCGAGTGGGAACTAACTACTGGGAGAACCAGTTCCACGGGCTCGACCAGACCGATCGCCGGCTCGGTCGGTGAATTCAATTTCCTTGAAAATGGGGAAGTCCTCGAAGTCGCGGGAGCCCAGCTCGTCGACAACGCCTGGTTGGCCCCTGCGGCCAGCGGCTGTGGCGGGATCTTCTCCTTCGTCATCGACCCGATCATCAACTCGTCCTCCGGCCTTCCTTCGCCGGCGGGCAAGAATACAGCGATCCTCGAAAATACGATTACTCAGGCCATCGCCTCCGCAGTGAAGAAAAACGACGAGCAAGATTCCTGATCCGCAAGGGAGCCTGACGATGTGATCGGCTGGCCAAACACCGAGAATGGCGTTCATGCGTCTAACCAGCCCGCACCAGAACGCCGTTTTCGCCTGCGTCAGTGAGACGGACCGAGCGGCGAAGGTTCGTCCGATGACGCTGCGCAACTAAGTGCTCGAGGCATAGGGCCCCCTGATTGCTCCCTACGTGGGGTTTGACCGACCATCAGCGGATAGTTGAAAAACCACCACTCTGAAGTACTTGACTGAAACTCGGGGGTAGGAGAGACTCGCTTTTGTGGGGACTTTGCATTCCCAGCTGACCTCTCGAAAGGAGCAAACGATGACCCTTATTAAACACGGGCTCAAGGTCTCGGGTCTGTCCTTGTTGGCAGTGTTCGGCTTTATGGCGATCACGGCTGCGGGGGCATCGGCAACCTCGGGCTTATTTTTAATCTTAAACGCAGCAAAGACTGTGTCATTCGATTTACACGCACAAGTAACCGCATCTATTGATTTATTAATCGTATTCGACGTTCCAGCTATTAACTTAGAGATTGACTGTTTAGCACTTACAGTGCCAGAAGGGTTAATATTAACGGGCGGCGTTGCGCACTTGACGCTCTTATTCGGTCAATGCAAGGTGTATGGAACCAGTCCTTCCTTAGTGCAAATTGCAGGATGCGAAGTCTATCCGACTGCGGCAGATCGAACGGCTGGTACCAACAAAGGTCATATCACGATCGAACTCTTACTTTTTGTCTTATTACACACGGGCGCTGCCGGAAGCAAAACCATCCTCAATGGATTACCAAAAGTAGGCGGAGGACTGTTCACTAAACTGTTCTTCAAAAACTGCCCGAGTGGCGGATCTGCTGACCTTGCAGGAGGGCTTACTCTCTTATCACACACGACCGGCCATCAGGTCAAACACTTATTTCAGGAAGCGACGGGAAGTTTCAAGTTAAAACAGCCCACCTACGGGCTTAATAATATGAATCTATTAGGTAGTATTTGGCTTGAGCTAACTGGCACTCATGCAGGTCTTGAGTGGGGAATCATCTAGGCGGTTAACGTCGATCGCTCGATGCCAATACGAAGTAGCCGAAGTCAGGCCAAGCCCCCGGATGGCACCGTAGGGATGCCGGGGGCTTGAGCCCGACCCGATCGTCGACTTCGGCTGGCCTAGCTGCGCAGCCGACAGGAACACCGCGATGTCGCAAAAACGCGATCTCCCGAGCGGTCGCCTCCCCGGTGAGCGAAGCGAGAGGAAATCTGATTCTTAGGGCAATGGGTCGCTCAGCTCGCTAAACCGTGAGAATGAGCCCATGCGCCGATCCGATCAGCGCCGGGACGCGGTTTTCTCCTGCTATCAGCAGGACGTGACCGGGCGTCCCCTCGAGGAGCTAATTGCGGAGTCGCGGTCGTTCACGCAGGTGCTGGCGCGGGGCGTTGAGTCGCATCGAGACGAGCTTGATGCCGAGATTGCCCGGCACTCAAAGGGCTGGGAGCTGGAGCGGATCGCGCCGTTGGAGCGGAACGTGATGCGGGTGGCGCTCTATGAGATGGGATATTGCGAGGACGTGCCGACCGAGGTTGCCATCGACGAGGCGGTTGAGATCGCCAAGGAGTACTGCGGGGCCGATGCCCCCGGCTTCATCAATGGGGTGCTTGGCGCGGTGGCTCGCGAGCGGGAAGGGGTGCGATGAACCGCCTGCGGGAGATCTCGGAGCGGCTCGCGTCGATCGCTCGAGAGCTGGAGGACGCTGGTACCCACGATGCGCGTGCCGCGGAGCTCGCCGGCGAGGCGGCCGAGCTGTCCGCGGAGGCGGTCGAGGAGGCGAATCGGCGTGTCCGCGAGGGCGAGGCGAGCGCTGGATGAGCGCCGGCCATCGCCCGTGAGCTATCCCGAAGACCTGCGCTCGCTGGTCGACTCGGCCCTCGACGAGCTTCGCTTCCCGGCGCCGCCAGCGACCGGGGGCTTGGTCGAGGCGATGCGCTACTCGCTCCTCGCCGGTGGCAAGCGGGTCCGGCCGGTGCTCGCTTTGGCCACAGCTCGCGCCCTCGGGGCCGAGCCGGAGCGCTTCCTCCTGGTCGCTTGTGCGGTCGAGCTGATCCACACCTACTCGCTGATCCACGATGACCTGCCGGCGATGGACGACGACGAGCTGCGTCGGGGCCTCCCCACCTCACATGTGAAGTTCGGCGAGGACGTCGCGATCCTCGCCGGCGACGGGCTCTTCGCCGAGGCGGTGCGGCTCTGCTGCGAGCAGCCGGGCGAGCCGGTGCGTGTTCTCGCGGCGATGCGGGAGCTGACCGGGGCCACCGGCGTCGACGGCATGGTCGGAGGGCAGTACGTCGACGTCGCCGTTGCCGATCGCGACGCCGAGGGTCTGCGCACGCTGCACACGCTGAAGACCGGGCGGCTGATCGCCGCTAGCGTCGGCGTTGTCCTCGTGCTCGAAGGGCTGCCAGAACCTGAGACAATGCCCTTTCGCCGATTCGCCAACGAGCTGGGCGTCCTCTTCCAGATCGTCGACGACATCCTCGACGTGACCGGAAGCGACGAGCGGCTCGGCAAGCCCCCAGGAAGCGATGAGCGACATGGCAAACTCACCTACGTCAGCCTCTTCGGCCTCGATCGCGCGCGCGAGCTCGCCGCCGAGTCCCACGCGAAGGCGACGGCAGCTCTTGCCGAGGCGGACGCCCAGACCGACGATCTGAGGCGGATCGCCGACTACATCTTCACCAGAGACGAATGAGCGACAGCGGACACGACCGAGAGCACGACGAGGCCCAGAGCCTCCTCGTCGGCATCGACGGCCCCGCCGATCTTCACGATCTCGACGACGACGAGCTGCAGCGGGTGGCGCAGGAGATGCGCACCTACATCATCGACACGATCGGCGAGATCGGGGGCCACTTCGGCGCCAACCTCGGCACCTGCGAGCTGGCGGTTGCCCTGCACAGCCTGCTCGACTCCCCCCGCGACAAGGTCCTCTGGGACGTCGGCCACCAGGCCTACCCACACAAGATCCTCACCGGTCGCCGCGACGCCCTGCCGACGATCCGCCAGTACGAGGGGCTGGCCCCGTTCTGCTCTGTCTTCGAGTCCGAGCACGACATCATGGGCGCCGGCCACGCCTCGACCTCGATCGGCTACGCCGTCGGCCTCAAGGAGGCGATGCGCAAGGGGGTCGGCGAGGACGGCAAGGTCGCGGCGGTGATCGGCGACGGCGCCCTCACTGGAGGCGTCGCCTACGAGGCCCTGCACGCTGCCGGCGGCTTGCAGACGCCGGTCGTGATCGTCCTCAACGACAACGGGATGTCGATCTCACCCAACGTTGGTGCCCTCTCCCGCTACTTCAATCGCGTCCGCCTAAACCCACGCCTCTACCACGCCCGCGAGGGGGTCGAGGACCGGCTGACCAAGCTGCCGCTCGGCCTCGGCCGCCGGATCGAACGGCTCGGCCCCGAGATCAAGTCGGCGATCAAGGCCTACTGGGCTCCGGGTCTCTTCTTCGAGGAGCTCGACCTCGCCTACATGGGCGTGATCGACGGCCATGACGTCCACGCCCTGCGCGAGGCCCTGCGCGAGGCCTTCGCCGCCGACCGCCCCGTCGTCGTCCACATCCACACGGTCAAGGGCAAGGGCTTCGCTCCGGCCGAGGAGGGTGGCCTCGAGGGGATGGAGAAATGGCACGCTGCCAAGCCCAACTCCATCGTCAACGGCGCGCCGGCCTCGGCCTCCAAGCCGGTCGCGGTGCAGGAGTCCGACTCCCCCGAGGCGATCGCGCCGGAGCGGCTGGAGAAGCCACCCGCCGTGGGCACGCCGCCGCAGTACACCCAGGTCTTCGCCGAGGCCATGGTCGCCGAGGCCCATCGCGACAGCCGCGTGATCGGGATCACGGCGGCGATGGCGGGGGGCACGGGTCTGCAGAAGCTCGCCGACGAGGTCCCGGAGCAGTACTACGACGTGGGCATCGCCGAGCAAAACGCGGTCCTGCTCGCCTCCGGCCTCGCCCTCCAGGGCGCCAAGCCCGTCTGCGCTATCTACTCGACTTTCCTCCAGCGCGCCTACGACCAGATCATCCACGACGTCTGCCTGCAGGAGCTCGACGTCACCTTCGCGATGGACCGTGCCGGACTGGTCGGCGACGACGGGCCCACCCACCACGGCGCCTTCGACGTCTCCTATTTCCGGCCCATCCCCAACGTCGTCCTGATGGCTCCCCGTGACGAGGCGATGCTGGTCCACATGCTGCGTACGGCGATCGCCCACGATGGCCCGGCTGCGCTGCGCTACCCGCGCGGCGCGGCCGAGGGGACGGTGCTGCCAGCCAAGCCCAAGGCGATCCCAATCGGCAGCGGTGAGCTCCTCGACACCGGGGAGCGCGTTGCTCTGCTCGGCTACGGCTACGGCGTCTCGGTCGCCCTCGAGGCGGCAGAGATCCTCGCCGGCCACGGCCTCTCCGCCACCGTCGCCGACGCCCGCTTCGCCAAGCCCCTCGACGCCAAGCTGATCGAGCGGCTGGCGCTCGAGCACGAGCTGCTGGTGACGATCGAGGAGAACGTGCTGCCGGGCGGCTTCGGCTCGGCCGTGCTCGAGCACCTCGAGGACGCCTTCGCCGAGCGACCGGGGGAGAGGGCGCGCGTCCTGCGCATTGGCCTGCCGGACCGCTACGTCACGCACGGCAAGCCGGCGCTGCTGCGCGACGAGGTCGGCCTCAGTGGTGAGGCCGTCTGCGAGCGCGTCCTGGCCAGCCTCGGCGTCGCCGAGCCGGTCCTCCGCTAACCCCGCCTCGCCCCCTCCGAAATTGGGCTTGCGTCAAACGGCTCAATCGGCTAGCCTGGCCCGCGTCTCTTCTTGGGGTTGCTAGAGGGAGGAGAGACATCTCTATGTATGTGGGTCCTCGCGTAGGGAGCGTCGTGGATCTACTGCGTTAGCCGCGCCGGCGCCAGGAGCGCCGAGTCGCGGTGCTCAGATCGGCTCTTTGGGCCGGTCGATTTCCTCCGCCAGCAGGACGAGCTCGGAGAGCGGCACGTCGAGGACCCGGGCGATCCGCCGCACCGTCCCCCAGGCCGGGTTCGCCCGCCCCGACTCGATGTGGGAGATCCAGGTTGGGTGGATCCCAGACTCGAACCCCAGCTCCTCCTGGCTGAGCTGTCGGTCCTTGCGCAGTCGGCGGATAGCTCGACCGAGCGCTGGTTGGGGTTCTGCACGGCGCGCCATTCATAAGGACGCTTCCCGCCGGCATTGCCGCGGTCTATAGACTTGAACTCAAGTATGGCGGCGGAGTTACCCTGGCGTGCCTGAGCTGGAAGTGACCGCCGAGAACTGGGGGGAGCTTTACGCCCGCGGTTTTCGGCATTTTCTCAACGTCGCCCCGGAGAAACTCTCCGAAACCGAGTTCCTCGACCTCGTCGCATTGGCCAAGCGCGCCGGCGGGGGCGAGGCCGATTTCGCCTTCGGCCCCTTCTACGACGACCTCTGCGGCCCCTTGGACACCCGCCTGGGCCTGGGTCTCTACGTCCGGCGCCCCGAGGGCTGGGCGCCGGTCTGATCGCCTGAGTCGCCCGATCGATCAGCGCCTCGAGAAATCTCTCGGTACGGAATAAATGCTTTTCTGATACTCATCGACGCTCTGAACGAATAGAGTGGCCTGACCAGGCAGGAGTGTCTGTCCAAGCAGTCAAAGTGGGCTTCTGCAACCCCGTTGACGGGTCATGCACGGCCCGAGAGGAGAACTACATTGAGGATGAAAATCCGTCGGACGTTCAGCTACGCGAACGTCGTAGCGACGATCGCCCTGTTCCTTGCGGTGAGCGGTGGCGTCGTCTACGCCGCCTCGACAATCGGCAAGAACGCGGTCAAGTCGAAGAACATCGCCGCCAACGCGGTGAAGTCGCGAAATCTGGCCAAGAACGCGGTCAAGGCGAAGAGCCTCGCGGCGAACGCGGTCACCAGCGCCAAGATCAAGAAGGAAGCGGTGACCAGCGGCAAGGTCAAGAAAGCCACCCTGACCAGGAACAACCTGGCGGCGGGCACCCTCGCCGGTCTGCAGGTCGCTGAAGTGCAGGCGGCGGCCGTGCCTGGCCTGACTGCCTTTGTCCCCGGCGGCACGCTGGTGCCCCTCACAGGGAATCCGACCTTCACCCCCGTCGCGGGCAAGTCCTACGAGCTCCTGGTCGAACTCAAGGGCACCCCGGTTGACGCCGACGGTCCCGGCGGCGGTGTTTGCGGTCCCTTTGTCCAGCTCCTAGTCAATGGCGTGCCAGTCAACGGCGCGGGTATCTTCGCCAACGCCAGCGGCACCCCGCCGTTCAACTTCGAACCGTTCGGGGGCAGTTCCACTGCGATCGGCCTGCAGCAGGCCGGCGAGGCGCTGACTCTCTCGGCCCTCGCCTTCGGCGAAGCGGGCTGCGGCGCGGGCACGGCCGCCTCGCTGCGCGCTGTGGTCGTCGAATTCGGCTAGCGAAGCATTGGACCGGCGGCGGGGGGTATCGCACCCGCCGCCGGTCTCTGGTCGGCTGGTGGCGGGCCTTGCCCGTCGCCAGCCCGGCCAGGTCTCTCCTGATGGGTCTGCGCTACGACGTCCGCGGGGCAGTGCCGCGACTCCGCAGCCACGTCACCAGGCCCGCGAGCAGGTAGGCAATCGCCACCGCCAGCAGGGCGAACTTGCAGGAGGCGAAGATCGTCGCGAGCAGTGGAAATGCGGCCCCGGCACCGTCCAGCGTGAGTAGCAGGCAGATGTTCTCGAGCGCGTCGAACGTCGCCACGAGCGCTCCGAACGAGACGACGACTCGGCCGATCGCCGCAAGGCGGGCCCAGCCACGCTCTCTGGCCCGGTCGCGGACCGCCGCCAGGGCGAGCGTGAGGAAGGTCCCGTAGGCGAGCAGGAAGCCGAAGTCGATCCAGAGCGACTCGCGGGCCGCGTCCTGGCCATCCTCGCCCCATTCGGCGAGGATCTCATCCGCCCGGTCCTGCCCACCGGTCAGCTCGAAGGGCACGATCCCTGGGCCACCGGTGTCCTTCATCCGCTCGTCGGCCGGCGCCATTGCCAGTAGCAGCAGCAGAGTTGCAATCCCCGATGCGATGAGCCCCCGCCGGCGCGTCACGTGAGAACTATCTCGCATCAGGGGCCGCCGAAGCGGTGCGCCCGTCGCCCAACAGATAACGCCCCGCCGGGGAGGCGAGGCGTTATCTGGGGTTACTACAGGGAGGAGAGATATGTATCTCTATATATGTGGATCCGTGGGAGGTAGGTGGGCCCTTGATGCGTCGCGGACGCGTCATCGTGGGAAGCGATGAGCGCCATATGGGCGACGCCGAACCCAGCCAAGAAGTCTTTTGTTCTGCCCCTTATCGGTCGTCCTCAGCGAATCCTTGATCAGCATACGAACGTATGTGCGATTGGTGTGTGAGTGGGATCACAGACCTTTGATTGCTCGGGCCGCCCACCCCCACGTGGCCTACCCGCCTGGGGACATAGAAGACCAGATCAAGTCAAAGCGTGGTTAAAAACCTGTGGACGGGGTCGAATGAATGGCCATCGGCCGGCCCGGCGGTAGCGTTCCAGCGGTGAAGAAGGCGCGGATAGACGCGGTTCTGGCCGAGCGAGGGCTCTTTCCCTCTCGCAGCGCCGCGGCCGGCGCGGTTCGCGCGGGGGCGGTCCGCGTGGGGCGCGACGGCCCGATCGCCCTGCGGCCGAGCCAGCTGGTCGAGCCTGAGGCCGCGTTCATCGTCGAGGAGGGTCCGCGCTACGCCTCCCGCGGCGGGATCAAGCTCGAGAACGCGCTCGAGGCGCTCGGGCTCGACGTTGCCGGGCGCGACTGCCTCGACGTCGGCGCCTCGACTGGTGGCTTCACCGACTGCCTTCTCCAACGCGGTGCCGCTCGCGTCGCCGCGGTCGACGTCGCGTTCGGCCAGCTCGACCTGCGACTGCGCGAGGACCCCCGCGTCAGCGTGATCGAGCGCCTGAACGCGCGTGAGCTGACGCCGGCGGACCTCCCGTTCGCGCCCGGCCTGGCGACCGTCGACGTCTCCTTCATCTCACTGACCAAGGTCCTGCCTGCCGTCGCCGCTTGCTTGACGCCCGGCGGCGAGGTGCTGGCAATGGTCAAGCCCCAGTTCGAGCTCGGCCGGGAGCGAGTTGGCAAGGGGGTCGTGCGCGATGCCTCCGACAGGCGGGAGGCGGTGCTCAGCGTCGCCCTCGCCGCCGGTGCTCTGGGCTTGCCGGTTCGAGGCTTCTCCTCGTCCGGGCTCCCGGGCCCAAAGGGCAATCGCGAGACGTTCGTCTGGTGCGGTGGCGACGGTGAGCAAGTGGCGGACCTCGAGGCGGCCATAGCGGCAGCGGAGCCGGGATGAGGACCGCGGCGCTGATCACGCACTCGCATCCACCCACGGCCACTGAAGCGGTGGAGGCGGCGGTGAGGGCTGCCGCCGGGGCTGGCTGGCGCCTGGTCGCAACCGAGGCCGAGCTTGCAAAGCACGGTGCCTGCAGCCGAAGGGATCCAAGGGGTTGCCTCGCTCCCGTCCCAGCCCGACCTCTGCCTCGTGCTCGGCGGCGATGGCTCGATCCTCTATGCGCTGCGCAGCTTCGCCGGCACGGGCGTGCCGGTCTTCGGGGTCAACTTCGGCACGGTCGGTTTCCTCGCCGCGGTCGAGCGAGCCGATGCCGAGGACGGGATTCGCAGAGCGTTTGCCGGCGAAACCGAGACCATCGACCTGCCCGCCCTCGCGATCGAGACCGACGGCGAGGAGCGCTTCGCCCTCAACGACGTCGGCGTCAGCCGCCGTCCGCACGACCGCGTCGCCGAGCTGAGCTACCGGATCGCCGGCGAGGAGGTCGGCAACGTCCGCTGCGACGGCCTCGTCGCGGCCACTCCGGCTGGATCCACCGGTTACAACCTCGCCAACCAGGGCCCGATCCTCGCCTGGGGGGTCAAGGGCTACGTGGTCAGCTACATCGCCCCCCACTCGCTCACCGCCCGCGCTCTTGTCGTCGCTCCCGGCGACGTGCTCGAAGTGCGCAACGCAGTGGGCCGGGAGCCGGTCGACATCGCGGTCGACGGCGAGCTGGTCGGCACCCTGGAGCCTGGAGCGTCGCTGGAGGTCAGCTTCGCCGACGCCGTCGGCCGCCTCGCTCAGCTGCCGGGCACGAGCTTCTACCACCGGATACGCGAGAAGTTCGGTCACTTGGCGGTCTGAGCCGGGCGAAGTCCTTCTCTAGGCTGCGCGGATGGAGCGGAAGTGGTGGACGCTGGTCCTGATCTCGATCGCGACGTTCATGCTGCTGTTGGACATCACGGTCGTCAACGTCGCCCTGCCGGATATCCAGCGTGACCTCGACGCCAGCCTCTCCAGCCTGCAGTGGGTCGTCGACGCCTACTCGCTCATGCTTGCGGCGTTCCTGCTCACGGCCGGATCGCTCGGCGATCGGCTGGGGCGCCGGCGGGTCTTCTCGCTCGGCTTCGGCATCTTCACCTTCGCCTCGTTCCTCTGTGGGATCTCGGGCGACCCGACCCTTCTCAACCTCGCCCGCGGCCTGCAAGGCGTCGGCGGGGCGGCGATGTTCGCCACCTCGCTGGCACTGATCGGGCAGGAGTTTCACGGCAAGGACCGGGCGACGGCGTTCGGCGTGTGGGGTGCAAGCGTGGGCGGCGCGGTGGCGGTTGGGCCACTCGTCGGCGGCGTGATCACCGAGCACCTCGGTTGGGAATGGATCTTCTTCGTCAACATCCCGATCGGCATCCTGGCCATAGCCCTCACCGAGGCACGACTGGCCAACGTCGCCGCCCAGGACGCACAGCGCATCGACGTGCCGGGGCTGGTCGCCTTCTCCCTCGGCCTCTTCCTGCTCATCTTCGGGCTGATCCGAGGCAATGCGGAGGGTTGGGGGAGCGGCGTGATCGTCGCCTCGCTGGTCGGGGCCGTCGTCCTGCTCACGGCCTTCCTCGTGATCGAGGCGCGCGGCACGCACCCGATGCTGGACCTCACCCTCTTCCGCAAGCCCGCCTTCAACGGCGTCTCGGCTGCTGCCTTCGGACTCTCGGCGGGGATGTTCGCGATGTTCCTTTACCTCACCATCTACCTGCAGGGAGTGCAGGGCTACTCGCCGCTGGAGACGGGACTTCATTTCCTGCCGCTCACCGTCCTCTCCTTCATCGCCTCGCCGATCTCCGGCGCCCTCTCGCACCGGGTCCCGATTCGCGTCCTGCTCGGCGCTGGCCTTGGCCTGGTCGGCACTGGCCTTCTCCTGATGCGCGGACTAAGTGCCGACTCGACGGTGAGCTCGCTGCTCCTGGGCTTCGTCATCGCCGGTATCGGCATCGGCATCACGAACCCGGGCATCGGACAAGCGGCGATCGGCGTCGTCCCGGCCCAAAAGGCTGGCATGGGCGCGGGGATCAACAACACCTTTCGCCAGGTCGGCATCGCCACCGGCGTCGCCTCGCTCGGAGCTGTCTTCCAGTCGCGCGTCGCATCGAGGCTCTCCGAGCTGCTGCCGAACGCGCCCCACGGCTTGGCTGAGGTGATCTCCTCGGGCGGCTCGCAAGCGGCGGCTCGGGCCGTCGGTCCCTCACGTCGTCCCGAGGTCGTCCACGTGGCCAAAGTCGCCTTCGTCAGCGCCCTCAACGAGATCCTCCTAATCGGCGCGATCGTCGCCTTCGTCGCGGCCGCGCTTGGGTTCGCCCTGGTTCGATCCAGGGACTTCGTCCAACCTTCGACCGAGGCTCAAGCAACGGAGCCCGTCCCGGCGTAACTCCACTGTCGGTCCGGCTTCGCTGGTACTAAGAGGGCGTGCTGCGCGAGCTTCGGATCGAGAACCTTTTGTTGATCGAGCGGGCTGAGCTTCGACTGGGGGAGGGGCTCAATGCGATCACGGGGGAGACTGGAGCCGGGAAGACGGTTCTGGCGCATTCGCTCGATCTGCTGATGGGGGGCAAGGCGCGGTCGGGGATCGTGCGGCCGGGGGCTGATGAGGCTTGGGTCGAGGGAGTCTTCGACCTTCCCGCTGCGTTGCTCGACGAGCCGGAGATGGCTGAGCTGGCGGAGCGGTTGCCGGAGGATGCCAATGAGGTGGTGCTGGGACGGCGGGTATCGGCGGGCGGGCGGACCAGTGCCTTCGTTGGGGGGCGCTCCGCCAGTGCGGCTGAGCTGAAACTGCTAGGTGGGCGGTTGCTGGCCTTCTTCGGGCAACACGAGCATCGCAAGCTGACGATCTCCTCGGCGCAGACAGACGTGCTTGATGGGTTTGTTGGGGCTGAGCAGCTGGCGTTGCGGGAGCGGTACGGGGAGGCGCACCGGGAGTGCCTGCGGCTGGAGGCAGAGCTGGCCGGGCTTCGGGAGCGGGACGGCTCTCGGGAGCGGGACCTCGACCTCTACCGGTATGAGCTCTCGGAGATCGAGGCCGTGGCACCGGACCCTGCCGAGAAGGTGGAGCTGCTCGCGGAGCGGGAGCGGCTCGGTCATGCGGAGGGGTTGCGCGAAGCCGCCGAGGGAGCTCAGATGGCGGCGACTGGGGCCGAGGAAGACGGCGGTGGCGCGGCCGGGGAGTTGGCACGGGCGGAAGTGCTCCTGCAGGGGGTGGCCGGCGTCGATACCGAGCTCGACGCGCTCTCCGAGCGGCTCAGCGCCTTGGTGCTCGAGCTGGGGGACGTTGCCGCTGGGCTGCGCTCCTACCTCGATGGGCTCGAGGCCGATCCAGGTCGTCTCGCGACGATCGAGGAGCGGCTCGACGCGGTCGACCGGCTCGAGCGCAAGCACGGCGGCAGCGTCGAGTCGGTGCTCGCACACGCCGAGCGCTGTGGGGCGGAGATCGCACGGTTGGAGGGCGCTGAAGAGCGCGGAATGGAGGCCGAGGCGGCGCTGGCCGACGCCGAGAGGCGACGGGCGAAGCTCGCCGCCGAGCTGAGCGGGGCACGGGCCAAGGCGGCCCCGCTGCTGGCGCGCGAGGTCGCCGAGGAGCTGGAGCGCCTCTCGATGCCCGGTGCTCAGCTCGAGGTCTCGCTCGATCCACACCCCCAGTGCCTCGGCGCGCTCGGTGCCGAGACGGTCGAGCTGCGACTGGCGCCGAACCCCGGTCTGGAGCCTGCACCCCTTCAGGATGCTGCCTCCGGTGGCGAGCTCTCGCGCGTCATGCTGGCGCTGAGCAGCCTCGGCGGCGGCGCGGGGGCGGGCACCGTGGTCTTCGATGAGATTGACGCCGGCGTGGGCGGTCAGACCGCGCGCGCCGTCGGCGAGCGGCTGCGGGCGCTGGGAGCGGACCGTCAGGTCCTCTGCATCACCCACCTGCCGCAGGTGGCCTCGCTGGCCAGCACCCATTTCACCGTGGAAAAGGACGTCGGCAGCGAGCGGGCAACCGCGACGGTGCGCCGCCTCGACGGCGATGGCGTGGTCGAGGAGATCCGCCGCATGCTCGGCGGTGAGCGCTCTGACGAGGCCGCGATGCGCCACGCCCGCGAGCTGCTCGCCGCCGCCTAACTGTCTCGCGACGCCGTTCCGGTGCGCCTTTTCCCCGATATAAGGGGATAAGGCGCACCGGAAGCCGGCCGGCGGTCCTTGCGGCGCCGGATAACCTCTTTCGTGGTGGCTACCGCCAGTCGACGTCGTCTTCCTGCGCTGCTCGCACGCCGTAACGGCGCCGTCGCCGGTGAGGCGATCGAAGGCACGGCACACCTCGGCCGTCGCACGAAGCGCCTGGTCAAGCGCCTGGGCCCCGGTGACGTCGCCGTCATCGACCACCTCAACATCGATCGGATCGCGGCCGAGGAGCTGATCGCGACGGGGGTGCGTGCCGTGATCAACGCCTCGGAATCCTCCAACGGACGCTACCCGAACGCCGGCCCGCTGATGCTCGTTCGCGCCGGCGTGGCGCTGCTCGACGTCGAGGAGGGCGACCCCTTCGAGCTACTCGGCGACGGCGACCGGGTGACGATCGAGGGCGACCGGGTGCTCTCCGGCGAGCGCGAGCTGCTGCGCGGCAGGGCCCTCGGCGTCGTCGAGCTGGAGCGACAGCTCGACCACCAGCGCGAGCGGGTCGACGAGGCGCTGGCGGAGTTCGCCGAGAACACCGTCGCGCACGTGCGCCAGGAGACCGACCTGCTCACCGGCGCCATCGAGCTCCCGCCGACGCGCGCGTCGTTCCGCGATCGCCACGTGCTGATCGTCGTCCGCGGCGACCGCCACCGGCGCGACCTCAAGGCCCTGCGGGCATACATCCGCGACGTGCGGCCGCTGGTCGTCGCCGTCGACGGCGCCGCCGACGGAGTGCTCGAGGCCGGGATGAAGCCGGACCTGATCCTCGGTGACATGGACTCCGCCGGCGACGAGGCCCTGCGATGCGGCGCCGAGCTGATCGTCCACGCCTACCCGGACGGCCGCGCTCCGGGGCGCCAACGGCTGCTCGATCTCGGCCTCGAGCACACGCTGGTTCCCGCTGCCGGCACCAGCGAGGATGTGGCGATGCTGATGGCGCACGAGAAGGGGGCGGCGCTGATCGTCAGCGTCGGCGCCCACTTCAACCTGATCGAGTTCCTCGATCGCAAGCGCGGCGGCATGTCCTCGACCTTCCTCACCCGGCTGCGGATCGGCGAGAAGCTGGTCGACGCCAAGGGCGTCAGCCGCCTCTACAACCCCAGCTCGCCCTTCGGGCCGCTGATCCTCTTCCTCGCTGCCTTCACGGTCCTGCTGGCGATAGTCGTGCTCACCTCGTCAGACCTGAACGACCTCGTCCAGCTGATCTGGCTGAAGATCAAGATCTGGCTCGGCCTCTAGGCACGTGGGCGCAAACTGCCCCGTTTGGGCCATGCCTGCGTAGTCGAGGTTTCGCGGGGCGCAGATAGCCTGTCCGCCGATGGGTTACAGCGCCCGATACCACGCGACCTCGCTGATCGCGGTCTTCCTCGCGTTGGCGATCGGCATCCTGATCGGCGCTGAGTTTGGCGGCGACGCGCTCACCGACACGCGCCGGGACCTCGAGCGAAGCCTGACCGGCAACCTCCAGGATGCGCGTGACCGCGCCGACGAGCTGGGCGGGCGCCTTTCCCGCTCCGAAGAATTCGCCAACCGCGCTTACCCGGCGCTGGTCGGCGATCGGCTCGTTGGGCAGCGAATCGGCATCGTCGCGCTCGGCGACTTGCCCGGCGATACCGCATCGGCGATCGAGGACGCGCTGGGGCCGACCGGCGGGCGGCTGGTCGCCGTCGGCGTCGTGCGCGAGCCGGTCGACCTGCAGTCGCTCGCCGACGATCTCTCGAAAACCCGCTTCGCCGACATCGCCCGCAACCCCGACACGCTGACGGCCTTCGGCACTGGGGTCGGCCGCCAGCTCGTGATCGGCGGCACCCTGCTGGAGCGGGTGCGGAGCCACCTCTTCTCCCGTGCCAGCGGCAACTTCGGCGCCCTCGACGGCGTGATCGTCGTCCGCCAGCCGCCCGACGACATGGGGTCGCTCCAGCGCACAAACGCCGGCCAGCTCGAATCGGCCCTGATGGACGGCGTCAGCGGGACCCGGACGGCGGCGGTAGGGGTCGAGACCTCGACCGCGGAACCGTCCTCGATCTCCTTCTTCAACGGCAATGACCTCGCCAGCGTCGACGACGTCGAGATGGTTGCGGGCAAAGTGGCGACGGTGTTCGCTCTGCTCGGCGCTGAGGGCAGCTTCGGGGTGAAGGGCTCGGCCGACCGGCTGCTGCCCGACCTGCTGCCGCCGGCGGGGTCTGGCTGAGCGCGTGACCTGGGTCGGTTTCCCGGCTGCGATCGCGGTCGCCCTGCTCGTTGTCCCGGCAGGGGTGCGGGGCCTCGTCGACGCAGGCCTGGTGCGCGAGAACTACCGTGGCGCGAAGCTCGCCTTCCCGCTCGGCGCGGTACTGGCCACCGCGGCACTGGCGGCCCTGGCCCCGCTCGCCTTCCTCGACGACCGTGCCGACCTCGACCTGCTCGATCCCGAGCTGCGCCGCTGGATGCCCTACCTGCTCGGGATCGCCTTCCTCGGCTTCCTCGACGACGCGCTTGGGCAAGGCGGAGACCGGGGTGCCCCGCGCGGATGGCGCGGCCACGCGAGAGCGCTGCGCACCGGCACGCTCTCGACCGGAGCGGTGAAGGCGCTTGGCGCCCTGGCCCTCGCCGCCTACGTCGTCTCCGGGCTCGGGCTCGAATCGTGGCGCTACCTCGCCGACGTGGCGCTGCTGATCCTCGCCACCAATCTCTTCAACCTGCTCGACCTGCGGCCGGGGAGGGCGGAGAAGGCCCTGGCCCTGCTCGGCGTCGGCCTCTGCCTTGGCGCCTGGACGATCGCGCCGATCGAGCTGCTCGGCGTCTTTGCCGGCCCCGTCCTGGTCGGCGCCTGGTTCACCCTGCGCGAGCGGGCGATGCTGGGGGACACCGGCTCGAACCTCCTCGGCGCCATCGCCGGGGTCTGGTTGTTGACGACGCTGGGGGCGGACGCCCGCCTCGTCGCCCTGGTCGTCGCCGCCGGACTGACCATTTACGGTGAGTTGCGTTCGATCTCGCAGACGATCGAATCGCTTCCGCCACTGCGCTGGCTAGACTCGCTCGGCAGAGCATGAGCAGGCCCTCCCAAGGAGACACGCGCTTCATCTTCGTCACCGGCGGGGTCGTCTCGGCCCTCGGCAAGGGGATCGCCGCCGCCTCGATCGGCCGCCTCCTCGTCTCCCGCGGCTTCCGCGTGCAGCTGCAGAAGTTCGACCCCTACATCAACGTCGACCCAGGGACGATGAGCCCCTTCCAGCACGGCGAGGTCTTCGTCACCGAGGACGGCGCGGAGACCGACCTCGACCTAGGCCACTACGAGCGCTTCACCGACGAGAACACCTCGCGGGCCTCGAACGTGACGGCGGGCGCGGTCTACAACTCGGTGATCAACCGCGAGCGCCGCGGCGACTACCTCGGCGCCACGGTGCAGGTGATCCCGCACATCACCAACGAGATCAAGAATCGGATCCTGATCGTCGCCGAGTCGCAGTCGGTCGACTTCGTCATCACCGAGATCGGCGGCACAGTTGGGGACATCGAGTCGCTGCCCTTCCTCGAGTCAATCCGCCAGCTCTACACCGACCTCGGCCCGAAGCGCTCGATGTTCGTTCACCTGACGCTGGTGCCCTACGTCGGGCACGCAGGAGAGCTGAAGACGAAGCCGACCCAGCACTCGGTCAACGAGCTGCGCCGGATCGGGATCCAGCCGCACGCCCTGGTCTGCCGCTCCGAGGGCCGGCTCGACCGTGAGATCCGCGAGAAGATCGCCCTCTTCGCCAGCCTGCCCGTCGACGCGGTGATCTCCGCCAACGACGTCGACAACATCTACAAGGTGCCGCTGGTCTTTCGCGCCGAGGGCGTCGACGACCTCGTGCTCGACCACTTCGGCATGGAGGGCCCGCCCCCCGACCTTGCCGAATGGGAGGCGATGGTCAAACGGGCCGACACCGCTGAGGGCAAGGTGCGGATCGCACTCGTCGGCAAGTACGTGCAGCTTGCCGATGCCTACAAGTCGGTGATCGAGGCGCTCGAGCACGGCGGCATCCATCACGGCGTCAAAGTCGAGGTCGAGCTGGTCGACTCCGAGGACTTCCAGCCCGAGCGGCTCGAGGGTGCCGACGGCATCCTCATCCCCGGCGGCTTCGGCGAGCGCGGGATCGAGGGCAAGGTGGCGGCGGCGCGGATTGCCCGCGAGCGTTCGATCCCCTATCTGGGGATCTGCCTCGGCATGCAGATCGCCGTGGTCGAGTTCGCCCGCACCGTGGTCGGGATGGACGGCGCCAACTCGGCCGAGTTCGACCCCGAGACTCCGTTCCCGGTCGTCGACCTGCTGCCCGAGCAGAAGGAGGTCTCCGAGATGGGCGGCACGATGCGCCTCGGCGCGGACCCCGTGAAGCTGCACGAGGGCACGCGAGCGCGCGAGATCTTCGGTGAGGCCGTTATCTACAAGCGCCACCGGCACCGCTACGAGGTCAACAACCAGCTGCGCCGGCGGCTCGAGGACGAGGGCCTCATCTGCGGCGGCACCTCGCCGGACGAGCGCCTGGTCGAGATGGTCGAGCTACCCGACCACCCCTTCTTCGTCGCCTCCCAGTTCCACCCCGAGTTCAACTCGCGTCCGAACCGGCCCGAGCCGCTCTTCCGCGAGTTCATCGGCGCCGCGGCGCGCCACGCCGGCGAGCGCCCGGCGGAGGGGGCTGAGCTGCCCGCGCCGTCTGGGGCTGAGAGCACCGAGGCTGGCGTCCGCCACGCCGGCTGACGCTCCACCGTCTGCTCGCGGGTAGCCTGTTCCCCCGCCATGGAGAGACTGCACGAGACGTTTGTCCGGCTCTGCGAAATCCGGAGCCCGACCGGCGAGGAGCGGGAGGTAGCGGACACGATCGCGGCCGAACTGCGGGCCCTTGGGCTCGAAGTGACCGAGGACGATGCTGCCGGGCCTGCGGAAGCGGGGGCCGGGAACCTCATTGCCCGGCTGCCGGGTGAGTCAGACGAGTGGGTGATGTTCTGCGCCCACATCGACACCGTGCCGCACGAGGGGCAGATCGAGGTTGTGGAGTCCGACGGCGTCTTTCGCAGCGCGGGGCAGACGATCCTCGGCGCCGACAACAAGGCGGCGGTGGCGGTCTTCATGGAGCTGGTCGCGCGCCACGCCTCGGCGCCGCCGCCGGTCGGCATCGAGCTGCTGCTGACCGTCGCCGAGGAGCAGGGGCTGCGCGGCGCCAAGGCCTTCGACGTCTCGACCCTGCGCTCCGATCGCGGCTTCGTCCTTGACCACGCCAGCGCGATCGGCGAGGTGATCGTCACCTCGCCGACCCAGCAGCGGGTGCTCGCCGACTTCGCCGGCGTCGAGGCCCATGCCGGCATTCGCCCCGAGGACGGGAGCAGCGCGATCGCCGCCGCGGCCGCCGCGATCTCCCGCATGGAGCTGGGGCGCCTCGACGGGGAGACGACCGCCAACGTCGGCCTGATTTCCGGCGGAACCTCGGGCAACGTCGTCCCAGGCCACTGCGACATCGTCGCCGAGGCGCGCAGCCTCGACGCCGCGCGGGCCGCAGAGGTAGCTGGCTCGCTGAGCGACGCCTGCGCCTGGGGCGCCAGCGAGCACGGCTGCGACGCCGACGTGCGGATCGAGGAGCTCTTTCGCGGCTACAAGCTGGACTCGTCTTCGCGGGCGCTATCGCTGGCTGAGGCGGGCCTGTGGCGGGCGGGATTCGAGCCGGTGCGCACCGCCACCGGTGGCGGCAGCGACGCCAACGCGCTGATCCTCGCCGGCTTCGACTGCGTCCTGCTCGCCAATGGCACCGAGGCCAACCACACGCCGGACGAGGCGGTGAGCGCGCGCAACCTCGACGCGATGCTCGAGGCCTGCGAGGCAATAGTTGCCGAGGCGGCCGCGGGAGGGGAGTGAGCGGGCGGCTGAAGCTGCGCCGCGGCGTCGTCGTCGGCGCCGAGCCGCTGACGGTGGAAGTCGACGGGGAGCGGCGCCGCGCCTGGGCCGACGAGGCACTGCTCGGCGAGATGCACGAGGGCGACGAGGTCGTCGTCAACGTCGAGGCACTCGACCTCGAGCTCGGCTCCGGCGGCTTCGACGTCGTCCACGTCAATCTCACCCGCGGCCTCACGGGCGGAGGCGGCGGCAAGGACGAGCACGTGATGAAGCTGAACTACAGCTCGCTTCAGCACGCGGTCGCGCCGGTCGAGCGAGCGCTGGCGGAGACGCAGGGCACGATCACGACCTCGGTCCTGGTCCTTCCCCTTCACGGCCATCTGGCGCCGGCGGCCTGGGCGGCGGCGCGGGCGGTGCCGGGGTCGAAGATCGGCTACGTGCAGACGGCCGGGGGCGCCCTGCCGGGGGCGCTTTCACGCGACGTCGCCGAGCTGCGCGAGCGTGAGCTGCTCTGCAGCCACGTAACCGCCGCTCCGGCCTACGGCGGAGAGCACGAGGCGATCTCGCTCGCCGGTGCGATCGACGCCGCCGTCCACGAGCTCGGCTGGGATGCGGTGATCGCCGGGCCGGGGCCCGGCATCATCGGCTCGGAGACGCGGCTAGGCCACGGCGGCATCGCTGCCCTCGACACCGCCCACGCGTCCCTCGCGCTTGGCCTGCCGACCCTGCTCTCGCCCCGCCTCTCTGGCGCTGACCCGCGCGAGCGCCATCGTCCCGTCAGCCACCACACCCTGACAGTGATGAAGATGCTGCTCGCGCCAGTTGAGGTCGCCGTCCCGGCCGGAAATCCGGTCCCAATCGCGATCCTGGCCCAGGCAGCTGCCTGGCGTCACCGCCTGCACGAAGCGCCGGCAGACGTCGCGGGCTACGCGGCATCCGGCCTCCCCGCCCAGACGATGGGGCGGACCATCGAGGAGGACCCGCTCTTCTTCGCCGCGCCCCTCGCCGCGGGCGCTGCCTTGCGCGGCAAGGGTTGAGGGGCGGCGGCGAGAACCAGCCGCCATGGCGATCGCCGTAGAGCCTTCTTCCCCCGCCCAATCCCGCTTCGAGAGCCTCGTCCTCGACTTCCTCTCCTACCTCGAGCTGGAGCGCGGCCTTTCCCGCAACACACTCGATGCCTACCGCACCGACCTCCTCCAGTACGGCGAGTACCTCGCTGCGCACGAGCTCGACGCCCTGGGGGTTGGGCCGGGAGACGTCAGCGAGTTCCTCGCCGAGCTGGCGACGGGCGAGGGCCGCCCGGCGTGCTCCTCGGCGACCGTGCATCGCAAGGCCGCCTGCCTGCGCTCCTTCTACAAGCAACTGCGTCGCGACGAGCTGATTGGCGACGACCCGACCGCGGCGCTGAGCGCGCCACGGCGGGCGAAGAAGCTGCCCCAGGTACTCAACTACGCCGAGGTGCAGAAGCTGCTCGCGGCGCCGCAAGGAAGCGAGCCGACGGCGCTGCGCGACCGCGCGCTGCTCGAGGTGATGTATGCGTGTGGGCTGCGCGCCTCCGAGACGATCGGGCTCGACGTCGGCGACGTCGACCTGCACGAGGGCTTTCTCCGCGCGCGCGGTAAGGGCAGCAAGGAACGGCTGGTGCCGCTGGGCCGCAAGGCAATCGCCGCGATCTCGGCCTACCAGCGCAGCGGTCGGCCGAAGCTCGTCGGCGAGCGCCACGAGGCGCGCCTCTTCGTCAACTTCCGCGGTGGCCCGCTCAGCCGCCAGGGCCTCTACAAGATCGTCCAGCGCAACGCCCGCGCAGCCGGGCTGGCCGGCCAGATGAGCCCGCACACACTGCGACACAGCTTCGCCACCCATCTGCTGGCCGGAGGCTGCGACCTCCGAGCCGTCCAGGAGATGCTCGGCCACGCCGACATCTCCACCACCCAGCTCTACACCCACCTCTCCGGCGAGCACCTAAAGCAGGTCTACTTCAAAGCCCACCCCCGCGCCACCGCCTAACCCACCGCTGACTTCGCCCTTAAGGGCGCATACGGACTGCAAACGTCGAAGTCAGCGTCGTGTAGAACTGCGGGATGCCCGAGCTGCCCGAGGTGGAGACCGTTTGTCGGCAGCTGGATCCGGAGCTTGCAGGGCGGAGGATCGAGGCGCTGGAGGTGCTCGATGCGCGCTGGTGCAGGCCCGTGCCGCCCGCAGGGCTGGAGGCCGCTGTCGCCGGATCGACGATCGAGGGACTTGGCCGGCGCGGCAAGTACCTGCTGCTGGGGCTGAGCGCGGAGCGGACGCTGGTCATGCACCTGCGGATGACCGGCAACCTGGTCTTGGTCGAGGGGGAGAGCAAGCTCGATCCCTCGGAGGGGATGCGGCTGTACGAGGGTGAGCGCTCAACGTCTGAGCGGCACCTGCGCGCTCGCTTCGACCTCGATGACGGGCGCGAGCTCTGGTTCACCGATCCGCGCCGCTTCGGCGAGGCCTTTCTGATCGACAACGCGGACCTGGAGCAGCGCTTTTCTCGCCTCGGCGTCGAGCCGCTCTCCGACGAGTTCACTGCCGCGGCCCTGGCGGAAATGACCGCTGGACGCACGGCGCCGCTCAAGTCCTTCCTTCTCGACCAGTCCGGTGTCGCTGGGGTCGGCAACATCTACGCCGACGAGGCGCTCTTCCGGGCCCGCCTGCACCCACTCTCTCCGGCTGGCTCGATGAAGCCCGAGCACCACGAGGCGCTGCGCGAGGGGGTGATCGCCGCGCTGGAGGTCGGTATCGACGGCGGTGGTGCGTCGATCGATGACTACCGCGACGGCCGCGGCGAGAAGGGCACGATGCAGGACGAGTTCCTCGTCCACACGCGCGAGGGCGAGCCCTGCCCCCGCTGCGGCACCGCAATTTCCCGCATCGTCGTCTCTGGGCGCTCCACCTACTACTGCCCGAGTTGCCAAGTGAGGCTGCGACGCCGGCCCCGTCGGCGGCGTCCGGCCCGTCGGGCAACTTAGGTGGGTGGCCGGAAGGACGCTCAAGACAGAGGCGGTGGTGCTGCGTGGCATCCGCTATGGCGAGGCCGACCGCATCCTTCACCTCTACTCGAAGACCAGGGGCCGGATCGGGGCGATCGCCAAGGGGGTGCGGCGGCCGAAGTCGCGCTTCGGTGGCCGGCTCGAGCCCTTCTTCCGCCTCGACCTCGTCCTGCACGAAGGCAGGGGAGAGCTGCTCACCGTCACCAACGTCTCCACCCTCGATGGCTATCCGCGCCTGCGCTCCTCGGCGCCGGCGCTGAACGCGGGTGCCCGCGCCTGCGACGCGGTGCTGCGCCTGCTCGACTCGCCCGACCCCAATCCGCCCGCCTACAACCTGCTCTGCCGTTACCTGGGAATGCTCGACGACCCCGCCGCCGAGCGGGCGGCGAGCCTCGAAACCGCCCTTGCCTTTCGGCTCAAGCTGGCACTGGCGGCCGGCTTCGCCCCCGAGCTGGCGTCTTGCGCCCACTGCGGCGAGGCTGAGCACCTGCGCGCCTTCTCCGGCGCCGCCGGTGGCGTCGTCTGCGCCAGCTGCGAAGGCAGCGCCTTCCCGCTTTCCGAGGAGGCGCACCGCTTCATGGTCGGGGCGATCGGCAGCCCCCTGGCCGAGGCCCCGGTCGCCGAGGATACGGCGCTGCGCCAAGCGGAGCGCGCCGTCGGCGAGACGCTGGAGCACCATGCCCATGTGCAGCTTCGCGCCGCGGCCTGAGCGTGCCGAGCCGCGGCACGCGTAGGATCGGTCCATGGAGGCGACGGCGACGCTTGAAGATCGGATCCGCGCATGGGAGGCCGAGTTCCTCGCCGACCAGGCTACGCACTCCTACCCGGCGCGACGGCAGGTCGAGGAGCTCGACAGCCCGGTGCGCACGCCCTTCCAGCGCGATCGCGACCGGATCGTCCACTCCAAGTCCTTCCGCCGGCTCAAGCACAAGACGCAGGTCTTCGTCGCCCCCGAGGGCGACCACTACCGCACCCGCCTCACTCACACACTGGAGGCCTGCGGGATCGCCCGCACGGTGGCCCGCGCGCTGGCCCTCAACGAGGACCTGACCGAGGCGATCGGGCTCGGCCACGATCTCGGCCATCCGCCCTTCGGCCACGCCGGCGAGGAGGCGCTCGACGCGGCCCTGCGCGAGCGCTGCGGCACCGGCTTCAAGCACAACGTCCACTCGCTGCGAGTGGTCGAGGTATTGGAGCGCGATGGGCGCGGTCTCAACCTGACCGAGCAGGTACGCGACGGCATCCTCAACCACACCGGCGCCAGCAAGCCGGCGACCCTGGAGGGCCGGATCGTCAAGCTGGTCGACCGCGTCGCCTACATAAACCACGACATCGATGACGCCCTACGGGCAGGTGTCCTGCGTCCGGGTGATCTCCCCGCCGTGGAGATCGCGCTGCTTGGTGAGACCGGCTCGGCGCGGATCGACACCCTCGTGAGCGACATCGTCGAGTGCTCGCGCGGCACCGGGGACATCGTCCAGAGCGATGAGATCGGCGGCGCGATGCTGCGCCTGCGCAAGTTCATGTTTGATCGCGTCTACCTCGGCCCGCTCGCCAGCGGCGAGCACGAGCGCGTCCATCGTGCCGTGGGCGCGCTCTTCGGCCACTACATGGAGCACCCGGACGAGGTTCCCGATCTGGATCCGGAGGCCAGCGAGTGTCAGCGCGTCGCCGACTACCTCGCCGGGATGACCGACCGCTACTGCATCGCCAAGGTGACCGAGCTGACGATTCCAGAGGACCCGCTATGGGGCTGATCTCGAGCGAGAGCCTGGAGCGGGTCAAGCAGGCCGCCGACATCGTCGAGGTGATCTCGGCCCACACCGACCTGCGGCGGCAGGGCAGCCGCTGGGTTGGGCTCTGTCCCTTCCACGAGGAGCGAACGCCGTCGTTCTCGGTCGACGCCCAGGAAAAGCTCTACCACTGCTTCGGCTGCGGGGTCGGGGGCGACACGATCAAGTTCATCGAGGAGAAGGAGGGGCTTGGCTTTGCGGAGGCGGTGGAGCTGCTCGCCGACCGCTATGGCGTGGAGCTGGAGCGAGAGCGTGAGGACCCCCGCGCCGAGGCAAAACGCCAGCAGCGCCGTCGCCTGGCTGAGCTGCTCGACCGCACGGCCACCTTCTACGCCGCCTACCTCTGGGACTCCGAGGAGGCGACGAAGGCGCGCGAGTATTTGGCGGAGCGGGGCCTCGGCGAGGAGGTGCTGCGCGCCTTCGACGTCGGCTACGCCCCCAGCGCCTGGGACAAAGTGCTCTTGCGCGGGCAGCGAGCGGGCTTCAAGGTCGAGGAGCTGCGCGGCGTCGGCCTGGTCCAGCGGGGAAGGGGAGGGGGCGAGTACGACCGCTTCCGCTCGCGGATCATGTTCCCGATCCGCGACCGCCGCGGCCGCACGCTCGGCTTCGGTGGGCGGGCGATGCGCTCCGACCAGGGCGCCAAGTACGTCAACACGGCGGAGACCGACTTCTTCCACAAGAGCCACATGCTCTACGGGATCGACCTCGCCAAGGCGGCGATCGCCAAGGCGGGCCGGGCGCTCGTGGTCGAGGGCTACACCGACGTGCTCGCCCTGCACCAGGCTGGGTTCGAGGAGGCGGTTGGGGTGATGGGGACGGCGATCACCGAGGAGCAGGTCGCCTCGCTCTCGGGAATGGTCGAGGAGGTGGTGTTGGCGCTCGACGCCGATGCCGCCGGTCAGGAGGCGATGCTGCGGGCGCAGCGGGTGGCGGCGGGACGGAAGATGCGCCTGCGCGTCGCGGCGATGCCCGCCGGTGAGGACCCGGCGGAGATGATGGCCGCTGAGGGCGGGGCGGAGCGCTTCCGGGCGCTGGTCGACGGCGCCGTCGAGCTGACCGCCTTCCAGGTCGGGCTCGTCCTCGACCGCACCGACACGTCCTCGCCAGCCGAGCGCGATCGCGCGCTCGGCGAGGTGGCGCCGATCCTCGCCGGGATGGGGGAGAGCGTCAGCCGCGACGAGCTGGTTCGCCAGGTCGCCGAGCGCCTCGACCTCGAGCCGGCGATGGTGATGGGAAGGGTGGTGGCGGCACAGCCGCTCAGCGGCGGGCCGGACGGCAATCCCGAGCCCGGCGTGGCTGCCGCGCCTCCCCCTCGCCGGGCGGCGGAGCTCACCTCCCGTGAGCGGCGCGAGCGCGCGCTGCTGGCGATGTGCATCGCCCTGCCCGAGGACGGCAGGGAGTACCTGGCCCGACTTAGCGACGCGCACCTCTCTCCCAGCGGCGCCCGAGCGGTCGCTTGGCTGCGCGAGCACCCCGAGGACCCAGCCTCCAATCTTCCCCACGAGGACGCCGAGCTGGCCGGCCTTGTCGCCGAGCTGGTCATCCTCGCGCACGACGAGCCCGCCTCGCGCGAGGCGATGGAGCTCAACTACCTGCTCCTGGAGCAGCGCCGCCTCGAGGCTGAGATCGCCGTCGCCGGCGGCGAGGGCGATCCCGAGCGCCGCGCAGCCCTCAGCCGCGAGCGCGCCGCCCTGGTCGAACGCATCGCCCACACCGAGCGCGTCGGCCGCTAATCGGTACATTCCTCCAGGTCGTTCCGGGGTAGCTCAATCGGTAGAGCACGCGGCTGTTAACCGCGGGGTTGTGGGTTCGAGTCCCACCCCCGGAGCTCTTCACGCTGGCGTGTGCTGCCGCGCCAGTTGCTCGATCAGCTCGGCACCGCGTACGGCGCCATCGTGCTCTTTGGCCCAGGTCGCGAGGTCCCCGGCCCGCCGGGCAAAGGTGGGATCGCGCAGGAGGCGGCGTGCTGCCCAGCGCAACGGCGCGGGTCGGCAGAGGCGCCAGGGGAGGGAGAGGCCGCACCCCGCCCAGGCAACCCGCATCGCGGTCTCGCTCATGTCGCCGATGATCGGGCAGATCAGCACCGGCGTGCCGGCGCCGAGCGCGCGGGCTACCGTGCCGTGGCCGCCGTGGGAGATCACCAGGGACGCGGCTGGCATCAGCTGGCTGTAGCTGAGCCAGTCGACGAGGATCGCGTTCGCGGGGACGTCGATAGGGCGCTGGGGGACGACGCGGTTCGTCGTGGCGACCACGCGCACCGGCTCTTCGGCGAGCGCGGCCAGCGCGGTGCGGACGAGGTGGTTGTCGGAGTCGTGTGCCGTGCTCGGTGCGACCAGCACCAGTGGCCCCTCGCCGGGCGGCAGCTCGATGTCCGGGTGGGGGATCTCGAACGTCATCGGCCCTGTGACCTCGACGCCAGCCGGCCAGCTGCGTGGGTACTCGAGCTGGGGGAAGGTCCCGACCAGCGCAAGGTCGGGGCTGATGCCGCCGTGGAAGCGATCCAGGGGTGGCAGGCCGAGTCGCGAGCGCTGGCGGTTGAGGTCGCGGCGACCGTGCTCTAGTCCGATGTCGAGCGCTCGCTGCCCCGCCCGCCACACGGCCTTGCCGATGGGCGTCCGCGGCGGCCGCAGGCCCACAGCAAAGAAGGGCAGCCCCGGCTCGACCACCGGGTAGATGTGGGGGATCAGGGTCGCGAGCGGGATTCCCCGCCTCTCGGCCGCCAGCGCTGGCGCCAGGGTGAGTATGTCGCTGACGACGACGTGTGGGCGCATCTCGTCGAGCAGAGGAAGGAGGGCCTTCGCCGCCTCGGCCGCGTGCGCACCCTCGACCGAATCGGGGTCCGGCGGGGGGAACATGCGGTATTCCTCGGCGGCGGTGAAGCCCAGTCCGGCGCCCTCAACCGCGGCGCGGCGCTCCTCCCAGGTCTCGATCGTCACCTCGTGTCCGCGGGCGCGCAGCGCCCGCCCCAGCGAGATGGCGGGGAAAACGTGCCCGGGATCGCCGAAGGCCGCAACGAGGAAGCGGAAGCGTTCGCCTCCGCCTGTCGACGCGACGCTGCCGTTAGGGAGTGTCGAGCCCCTCACCCGGTCGCGTGAACACGATCTCCGGGACATGGCAGTTGCGCGAGGTGCGCAGGAGGAAGCGCACCGCTTCGCCGAGGTCCTCGGGCCGGATCATTTCCTCGCCAGGGACCTGGCCCTTGGCGAACTCGGTCATCGGGGTGTCGACGAAGCCGGGTGCCAGCGCCGTGCACTGGATCCCGGCGCTGCCGACCTCGCGGTGCGTCGACTGGGTGAAGTTGATCACCGCCGCCTTGGTCGCGGCGTAGATCGAGAGCCAAGCCTGGCCGCCCTTGCCGGCGATCGAGGCGGTGTTGACGATAAGGGCCTTGCCGTGCTCCTCGCCGGCCTGCTTCAGCATCGGCAGCCCCTCGCGGGTGCCGATGATCAACGCCCGCAGGTTGACCCCCAGCTGCATGTCGAGGTGCTTGGTCTGGATCTCTTCCATCGGCGCGCCGATGCCGACGCCGGCGTTGTTGACCAGCACGTCGAGGCGGCCGTAGGCCTCGCGGTGCTTGGCGAAGACCCCGACCACGTCCTCCTCGTCAGTCATGTTGGCGGCGACGCTCTGCGCCTCGATGCCCGCGCCGCGCAGCTCCTCGGTCGCCGTCTCCAGCTTCTCGGGACGGCGAGCGGAGACGGTCAGCTTGTACCCATCCTCTCCCAGGGCACGCGCGATCGCCAGTCCGATTCCGCTCGATGCCCCCGTTATCAGTGCCGCTCGCTCTGCCAATACCGTCTCCTCCCCCCGCCCTCGGTTCCGCCGCGGACCCTACCTCGATGCTTCTGGGGACGCGGTTGTCATACCCGCCTCGTCAATAACATGCCGGGCGATGCGCCTCGCCCGCGCCCTCGCCGCCTCCGCCTGCCTCTTCCTCTGCGCTATTGGCGTCCTAGCCGGCTGCGGTGACGGATCGGACACCGACACGGACTCCTCCTCGGACACGGCCCAGAGCCGGCCGGCTCCGCCGAAGAGCGACTTTCCCCCGGCGGCGGGCAAGACCCTGGCCGAGGTGCTGGAAGCCGAAGACGCACAGCCGTCGACGCTGGTCGTCTCGCCGGCCGCGATTACCTTTTACAAGGGAGCGAACCGTTACCCCTTTGGCGTCTTCCAACGTGACCGCACCCAGGTGAGCGACGCCGAGGTCGCCCTGTATTTCGCCAAAGTACCCGGCAAAGCCGGCGCCCCGGGCAGTACTGAATCGAGCGCCACGAATCCGAAATCCGCGGCGCGGGCACTGGATCAACCGGCCGTCGGTCCCTTCCCGGCGGCGATCGAAAGCATTGAGACGCAACCGGCCTTCCGTGCCCAGACGACCGCGAGCGATCCCGACGCCGCCTCGGTCGTCTACGTGACCCAGGTCGACTTTCCCAGCGAGGGAGAGTGGCGCATCGCGGCGCTGATCAGGCAAGGAGACGAACTCACAGCGACGCTGCTGCCGAGCGCCGACGTCGGCAAGTTCGCCAGGGTACCCAGGGTCGGCGAGAAGGCGCCGCTGATCCACACGCCGACGGCGTCGGACGCGGGAGGAGAGCTCTCTGAGATCACTACCCGCATACCGCCCGACACGCAGAACCAGGTCGACTACGCCGATGTTCTCGGCAAGGAACCAATCGTTCTCTTGTTCGCCACCCCCCAATTCTGCGAAAGTCGGGTATGCGGCCCGGTGGTAGACGTGGCTGAGGAGGTCAAGGAGACCTACGGAGACGACGCGGCATTCATCCACATGGAGATCTACAACGACAACGACCCGAGCAAGGGCGTGCGGCCTCAGGTCCGCGCCTTCCATCTGCCGAGCGAGCCCTGGCTGTTCTCGATCGATCGCAGCGGCCGGATCGAGAACGAGATTCAGGGTGCCTTCGGGGTCGAGGAGCTGAACCGCGTGGTCAAGGGGTTGATCGGGGAATGAGTGAGAAGACGAGCTCGGAGGCGGAGCTGCTGGCGTCCTTCGCCGAGGAGGCGAAGCGCCGCTGCGACGTGATCGCCGCCGGCCTCGCGACCGAGACCACCGACTTCGAGACGATGCGGATGGAAGCCCATGCGCTCAAGGGCGCCGCCGCTGTCATCGGCCTTCGCCGCCTCGCCGAGCTCGCCGGCCTGATGGAATCCGACCTCGCCGAGGCGAAGAAAACCGGCAGCATCCGCGGGGGCCGCTCGCACCAGATTGCCGATGCGGCCAAGGCCATAGCCGAAGGCGCTACCGCCGCCGCCGAGGGCAAAGAAGAGCCCCCAGACGTCGGTCGTTCCCTCGCTCAGCTCTTCAGCGCATAGCGCTACCCTCACCTACCACCGGGGGCGGTAGCTCAGCTGGTTAGAGCAGCGGACTCATAATCCGTCGGTCGAAGGTTCGAGTCCTTCCCGCCCCATATCCCGCTGACCTCGCGCATCAGCCGTTTCCGGTCCACCAGTTCCGTAGGCGCTCGAACTGGGTCCGGAACTTCGTATAAACGGCTCTGACAGCTACTGCAAGGAGTCCGAAGAATCCAATGGCGGCCAGGACAGCGCCGAGGGTGCTTTCGCGATTCCCGCTGGCGGTTTCCTGACCGAATGCCGTCGTGACTATCGTTCCAGCCAGAAGGAGAAACGCGCACCCGATGACTAGGGATCGGGTCGGAATGCGGGCGAGAACTCGGCTCGGAATGCGGGCAAGGGTGCGAGACATGTCCGCCTTGAATGCGAACCACCATTCCTGCCACGGCCGCGGAAGCCATGGCTGGTAGGTCGGAGTAATCCCGGCGTCCAGACTCGATAGAGGTTTCAGTTCCTCGACGTATGGTTCTTCCGGTTCGGCCGGCAACGGCGCTGGGGTGGGGACGTCGTTGACCACGTCGAAAAGACGTGCGTCCCTTCCGCGTAGGAATAGGACCGGGGTACCGAACTCTATGTCGTTGCCGGCGGCGAAGACGGAGCGGCGGGCTTGGGCCAGGGCTGCATCGACTGGGAAGTCCCGTGCTAGGGCGTCGTAGAGCCTTCCAGCGAACGCGATCGCCGCCTCGTCCGTGATCTCGAATTGCATGCCTATGACCGCCGGTACGCCGTAGTGAACGAGGCTTGCGGCTGCGCCCGAGAAGGGGTCGACATGCGAACTCCGGGCCCCTTCGCATGAGTTGAGCACGGCGAGCCTCAGGCTGCGCTCGTCCTGGAGAAGAAGGCCTAGTTCCTCACCCGAGACTTCGTGCGGATCTCCGCGCTCGTTTTCAAGGATCAGGATCCCGCCCTGGTCATGAGAGTCATAACCGCCATGACCGACGAAATGGAAGACGTGAATCTCGTGGTGTTGATTGATGGCCTCGTCAAGCTCCTTGAGGGTTCCCCTATCCACCCATTCCAGGGTCACCCGCCCTTCGCTGCGCAACGGCTCCAGCGCCGCGGTCAGCTTCGCTCTCTCCCTCTCGACGTCCAGCGTGGCGAAGCCGTTGGGGGAGCTGATCAACCCGAGCACATTCAATGGGAGGCTGAGGGGATACGCGGTGGGAATGTCGCGGAGGTCGAGCGAGCGAGCCACGGGGCTGTAGATGGACTGGGAGAGGAAGCGAGGCTTCTCGTAGAGGAACTCCCAGGGAAGGTCCATCAGCTTCGGAGCATCGGAGAGGCACAAGGTAAGTCGAAGACCCTTTCGAGAGCTCTCTGCCGCTCCGCGTGCCGAGCGGAATACGTCTCGAACTTCTTCCACCATCAAAGCCTCGAAGAGGCGCTCACCAAACCGGCGAGCCTCCTCCATCGGAGTCGAGCGGTAATTCCGCAAGGGAAGGCGTTGCCGGCCAACCCGCAGAACGAAGTTATCTAGCTCGAGCTCCGTAAAGGGAACTTCGAAGGTTGCCGAGGCGGTTGAGTCATCAGCTGCCGTGGCGACGGTCCGGTAGCAGTTGTCTCCGGCCGGGTGGAACCGGATTCTCAGCTCGTCATAGGAAGGCGCTTCCTCTGCCATCTGGCTTGGAAACCTACTTCGGATCGATTTGATTACCTTTGGTCTTCCGGTGCGGCAAGAGCGCTGCGCTGGCCAGTCCGGAGCGTGCGCCAAGGGTACACGCCTCGTGTAGTATCGTGAAGGGCATGGCAGCTACCGCTAAGCGAATCAACGTCACGCTTGACGAGGAGCACGCAGGTAAGCTCGCGAAACTGGCGGAGCGGACGCACGTACAGGAGGGGACCCTCGCCCGCTCGCTTCTTTCGACGGCTCTTGATGATGCCGATCCGGATGCAGCTCGCATTACTGACATCTTGAATGCGACCCCGGGCGCCTGGGAGCGGACCCAGGAGGGACTTGCCCAGGCGGCACGTGGGGAAGGCACGCCGCTCGACGAGCTGGCTTTATAGGTGGCTCAGGTCATCGTCACCCCGCAGGCTCAGCGGGACGTGGAGGAGGCAATCGCCATCTTTAACCTCCCCAATGACACGTGGCTGCGCGTTGCACATTCGCTGAGAGTGCTCGAAACGTTTCCGGCGGCGGGTGCTGAGCTTCGCGACCGGTGGGTGCCGGCTCGGTTCGTTTTGGGACCGTGGCCTTGGATGCTTTTGCTCTACCGCTATGAGGAGTCATCCGATCGGATCTTCGTCGTCGCAATGCACGACGCGCGATCGGCGATCTCGGCTACGTCAAGCCGAGCTTGACTTGGTCCCGAAATTGGTCCCCGACTCCACCGAACTCAGCCGAACTCCTTGGACTTGATTCGCTTAATCGGACCAGATTCGGCTCTATAGACAGCTTCCGGCGCGACTCATAATCCGTCGGTCGAAGGTCGAGTCCTTCCCGCCCCATCCGCCAGATGCCCCTCGTCGGGTTCCGGCTTTAGCCAATGGGCTAGGGTCGTCGAGCGCAGTTTTCGCTGCGCGCAAACAATTGAGAGGCGGCCTCTTGGATCCTGTCGGATATGAGTTGTGTACTCCTGAGGGCGGTAAGGGCGGTGGTGTTCGCGCGACTCGTGGCTTCCAGGTCGGCGAGACAGTAATGATCGGAGTGCTCGAAGGCGAGGTTGCCTTCAACGACTCGCACGCAACCCAGGTGAGTCGCACCAAGTGGGCCCGACATGGCGGTCTCGGCCCCAAGGTCAACCATTCGTGCAACCCGAACTGTGGCGTTGAGCTCAACGCCACGGGTGCCTGCAACTTCGTGGCTCGAAGGTCAATTTCCGATGGCGAGGAGATCACCTTCGACTACGCGATGCGTAACTACTCGATCGAGCATTTTCCGGGAGGTTGTCTTTGCGGAGCAGATATCTGTCGCGGTTCGGTAACGGGCTGGAAGGATCTCCCCGCAGAGCGCAAGGTTGCCTACGAGGGTCTGGTCGCGCCTTATCTGCTCGAGATCGATCGCGAATTGGCCGATTCAGTCGTCTGAGCGCATCGAATCCGAAGAGCTGAGGTGCGAAGAGCATGGTCCCGAGATTGGTCCCCGACCGAACTCAGCCGAACTCCTGGACGTGATTTGCTCTATCAGGCCAGATTCGGCCCTGGAGACGACTTCCGGCTCGACTCATAGTCCGTCGGTCGAGGGTTCGAGTCCTTCCCGCCCCATTTGGAGAAATGGGTGCGGGTCGAGCGTTACTGCCGAGCGGAGCTCCGACCAGGTCGTCCGATGCAGAGGGGCAGTCGTTGGGGTTTGCAGACCTCGAACCTGGCGCGGGCGGGCGGGCCCTTCAGTCCGGTCCAGCCGATGGCGCGGACACGCAAGACGTGCCTGCCGAGGCCGACGCGGTAGCGCTTGGGTGAGCGGCAGCGTTTCAGCGGTCGCCTGTCGAGCTGGCAGACGAATCCGCGAACCCGAGCGTGCTTTCGAGCGAAGAAGCGGAACATGACTCGGACGGTGCGGCGATGAAGCTCGATGCCGGGTGGAGGTTGCTTCGCGATCGTCGTCCTTGGGCGCTTTGGGCGTGGTCGTTTCTTCTTGCCGGCCTGCACGATCGGCGTCGGCGACCGCGCGAATGGGTCCTCACTCGTGAATATCTGCCCTCGATTTCCCGCCGCCACGCAGAGCGAGGACGATGGGCATGAGACGCCGAACAGATGGTTGGGGGCAGTTTCGTCGACTCCGGGATAAGGGAGTATGTTCGTCAGATCCCAGGCTCCGGGCCCGCCGGTTGGGTCCGTGGAGGTCAACACGTCGCCGTTGCTGTCGGTTGCAGCGCAGAGGCTCGACGAGACGCACGAGGCGCCCGTGATCTGCACTGAGGCTCCACCTGGCGTCATGCTCCACTGCGGCAGGACGTCGGTGGGGTTGACCGAAGTGATCAGATTTCCACCGGCGTTCCCCGTCACGCATAGTGGGGGTATCACGCAGGAGACTCCGAAGAGGTGGCTTTCTCCGACGGCCGAGGTGACTTGCTTCCATGCCGGTGCGCCCCCGGTCGGGTCGCTCGAGGAGACGATCACGCCGAAGTCACCGACCGCCACGCACGAGCTGCGCGATGCGCAGGAGACACCGCGGAATTGAAGCGATTCGGCCAGTTGGATTGCCGACCAAGCGGCAGGTCCTCCCGTGGGGTTTTCGGAGGTGAAGATCCTCCCTTTGTCCGCTACGGCGACGCAGAGCGTGTGGCTCGCGCAGGAGACGCCGCGGATATGGACATTCGGCCCTTCGCCGTCGATATCCGTGACGCTCCAGGCATCGGCATTCCCGGTTGGGTTGGTCGCGGTGTAGATGTTCCCCTCGAAGGTTCCGGCAACGCATAGCTGTGCAGAGGGGCAGGAGACGCCGCGGATCTGACGACCCGGGAAGATAGAGTTCGGTGTGGTCGGAAGCGTCCCGGGCCCCGCGTAGACGACCTTCCAGTCCGTCAGTCCGCCGGCGGGGCTGGTTGAGGACGCAATAGTGTTGTTTCCGCCGACGGCGACGCACAACGAGGTCGATGGACAGGAGATTCCGAACATCGATACCTTTTCCGCCTCGCCGGTCAGTTGACGAGCCGTCCACGTCGAGGCGAATGCTGGTCCGGCCATTAGGAAGCCCGCCACGAGCCCAACAGCCGTATAGCCGATGGCTTGCGATGCCCTGCCCATAGTCGAAGAATAAACAATGCGGTTTTACGGGCCATAGGGCTGGCATCTGCATATGATCGGGTGCATGAATCCCTCGGCCGAGCCGGAGCCCGTGAACAGCGAGGGATTCGCTGCGTTCTCCGGACGTGCTGACGAGGCGAAGCCGGTGGTGATGCTGAACTTGCTTGCGTTCAAGGCCGATGGTGGGCGGGGGCGCTATGAGGAATATGGGGAGGCGGTCGCGCCGTTGCTGGAGAAGGCCGGGGGGCGGATTGCCTTCCTCGGTGAGCCAAGTCCGCCGCTGCTGGGGCAGGGTGTCTGGGATTTGGTCGTCTTGGTCGAATACCCGAGCCGGCAGGCGTTCCTCGACATGATTGGCTCTGACGATTATGCGGCGATTGCGCACCTGCGCAGCGAGGCTTTGGTCAAGGGCGAGCTTCACCCGATGGATCTGGCTGCCGCTTAGCGTCGGGACACTCCTGCGATCAGGACGTTACTGTTGGTTAATGCGGAGGATGGTCGTGGTTGCGCTGATAGTGGGTGTCGCGTCGACGCTCGGAGCAGTAGCAGTGGCGTCTGGGCCGGTGTACATCTACATGTGTCCACTGCGACTCGCAGTCAGTAGCCTGGCTCCCAGCTCATGCCTCCCGGTGCTCAACGGTGGGTTCGAGCCGAGATTGCTGCCCAGGCGGAAGCGGACGGCCGTCGAGGTGCTTGTGAGCGGCACGATCCCAAGCGCCGACGATCCACCGCCTCTGCTCAAGAAGGTTACGGTGAAGCTCGACAGGAACGGAGCGGTCGATGCTGCCGGTGTTCCCGCCTGCGGGCGGATGCAGCTGGAGTCGTTGGGCCCATCGGAGTTGGCGCGGCGGTGTCGTGCTGCCGTTGTCGGGCACGGGGAGGCCCACGTTGCGATCGAATCCTTGTCAGATCCGCTTCGTCTCCCGTTGACCATCTACAACGGGGGTTTGAGGCATGGGGTCACCACAGTATTCATCCGGACGCTCATCAACTTCCCAACGCGTACACCGCTGATTGCCGCGGTGAAAGTAAGGAAAGTCAATCGAAGCCGGCACGGTCTGGAGGCCACAGCCGCGGTCCCCACGATCGCGGGTGGCCGCGGCGCAGTGATCGATTTCAGCCTGACCATCAACGGACCCGGTAAGGGCAACGCAACGCCACGCGCCTACGCGATGGCCAGGTGCGCCGATGGGCGCCTGCAGGCCAGCATGGAGAGTGTCTTCGAGAACGGCACAGTGGCGCACGCCAATATAGTCAGGGCCTGCACTCCGGAGGATCCGCAGAGACGCTGAGACCACGCTTGCGAGCCTGCGTGATTCTTCTTCAAGATCGGCCGCCCGGTAGATTCAGTTGAAGGCGGTGAAATCGATTCGGACCTCTCAGATTCCGCTCCTCGTCGCGGCGCTGCTTGCAATTGGAGCCGGAGGCGCAGGCGCGGCGCCCACCTCGGTCTCGATGACGACTCAATCGCCAGCTCAGCTCGGCCAGACGCGTGACTTCTGGACCACGGTCCGCATGGAGCAGGCGAAGCCGCTCATCTTGGTTCGCTCCGGACGTGCAGGCCTGACGACGGCATCGAGAGGTTCGACGGGCCGCGGCGTGCCGTATCGACATCCTCCGCGAGCGCCGGCATCGGCCGGTGCCAGCTCCGTCGCCGAAATCGTGGCCGATCCCACCCTGCCGGGGCTCGCGCAGCACGGTGCCATCTTCGTTGTGCTCGGGCCCGGGCAGGTGGGCCGCTGCTCGGGGACGTCGGTCAACGCTCCGAACATGAGCGTCGTGATCACGGCGGGGCACTGCGTTCACTTCGGCAACGAGTGGTTTCGCCGCAAGTGGGTCTTCGTCCCTGGGTACCACCACGGCATCCGCCCCTACGGAACTTTTGTGGCCAAGTGGCTGGGAAGCGTTAGGCAGTGGGTTAGGGGCGGCAATGAGAACTTCGACGTCGGCGCCGCGGTCGTCTCGAGGAACGAGCGCGGCGAAAGGCTCGCGGATGTGGTCGGCGGCGCCGGGATCGCGTGGAACCTCTCGCCAAATCAGGTCTTCGACGTCTACGGATATCCGGCAACAAGGCCCTTCGATGGAGCGACCCTGCGGCTCTGCCCACAAACCCAGTTCCTGGGCCACGATCTTGCCTCGTTTCTATTCCCCGGCCCGCTCGACCTCGCCGTGGAGTGCAATGTCACCAGCGGCGCCTCCGGGGGCGGCTGGATCATCGAGGGTGGCCTGCTGAACAGCATCACCACGAACGGCTACCTCGACGACCCGACGACCGATTACGGCCCCTACTTCGGCAACGCCGTCGGCCACCTCTTCCACCGTGCCGCGAGGGTGCGGTGAGCGGCATCGCGTACGTGTGCCTCGGTGCTGGTGCGCTGTTGGCGGCACTGGCCATCGCGTTGCCCGGCCAGGCTGGCGCGGCGGAATCGCAACTGCTGCTGCGGACCACCAGCAGCAACGGCTACGCGATCGAGCTCAGCGGCGAAGGTCAAACCGCGTTCCTCGAGGTGCGAAAGCGCTCCCGGCCAAATCCGCGGGCAGGCGCTTCGAGCGTCTACATCGCTCGCGCCAAGCTGACCAGAACCAGCATGAAAGCGACCTTCGGCGAGCTGGGCACCGCGTCGTTCCGGTTTCGTCCCTCCGGAAGGGTCAAGCGCACGCGCCCCGTGCGCGGCTGCAGGGCCCAGATCACTTCACCACCCGATTCGGTGTCTTCGTCGGCAGGCTCGATTTCGAGGGCGAGGGGGGCTACACGGTCGCTCGCCTGCGCCGGGCGAAGGGACAGGTCACCACCCCGCTTACGCTGAACTGCGCCGACGTCTTCTTCCCAACACCGCAACCACGTCTCGGTAGCGACCGGGCGCGCCGGGCCGCCCCGCCGAAGCGGACGACGTTGCGGGCCGACTGGAGGCGGGGCCTGAGCGCCGTCTCCTTTGCCGCGATCGCCGATCGCCGCAGCCGTTTCTTCGCCAGCGCGAGCCAGAGCGAGGGTCAGCTTGCGGTCTACCGCTTCGCCTTTGCCCTGGCGTCACCCCTTGCCTTCGCGGCGAACGACGCGCTCAGCTTGGCCGGCGTCAGCCCGCCGGCTCCGTTCAGTGGCAGCGGCACGCTCCAGCGCGACTCGGGCGGGGCAAAAAGCTGGGCCGGCTCCCTGGCCGTTTCCTTCCCCGGCGCGCCCGAAGTCCCCCTTACGGGACCGCAATTCAAGACGCAGCTGAGCCGAGGCTGGTGAGGGCCGGCCGGCCCGGTCCCACTCCGCCGAGCCGGCCGGTCGATCCGGTCGGGGCCGGCTAGTTGTTCTTCGTAATCATCGCCGGAAAGACCCGGACGCAGGTGCCGATGCGCATGGTTCACCCCCCTTCGTCATGGACTGCCATGCGGAGAGACCGGCTAATTGATCAAGAAGTTGCCAGCATTAAACAAACTGTCCGCAAATCCCTGCAAATAAACAGGCAAAACAGAGGAAGAGGCAATAGGGTGGAGTAATTCAGGGCACCCCGACTGCATTGGAGATGATCAGGTGGCAGCAAAGAAGAGCAGGGCTACGTCCGGCGCCGGGGGGAAAGCTCAGGGAGGGAAAGAAGCGAAGGAAAGGGTTGGGAAGAAAGCGCGGCGCCTCGTTGACCCGCGATTCGCGACCGCCCTCGGCCACCCGCTGCGGGTGCACATCCTCGGCGTGATCGCCCAGCGCAAGCTGAGCCCGGTCGAAGTCGCCAGGGAATGCGACCTCTCGACCTCCGAGGTGGCCTATCACTTCAAAGTGCTGCGCGAATGCGACGCGATCGAGCTGGTCGAAGAGGTTCCGAGGCGCGGCGCGGTCGAGCACATCCATCGTGGCACCGAGCGGGCTCTCTTCGACGACGCGGAGTGGAAGCGGATGCCGAAGTCGATCCAGGGCGGCGCGACCGCCGTGACCCTCAGCGACCTGAGCGAAAACATGTTCGGCGCTCTCGAGGCTGGGACCTTCGACGCCCGCGAGGACCGGGTCCTGATCTGGTCGCTGGGCCGGTTGGACGAGACCGCCTGGCGGCGATTGGTCGAGTTCGGCAAGGAAGCCTGGGAAGAGGTCACCGAGATCGAGGCGGATGCCGCCACCCGACTCGCCGAGAGTGGCGAGGAGGGCTTTCAGGTCGGTTTCGTGGTCTCGGCCTACGAGGCGCCGGAGCCAAGGCGCCGTCGCCGCTGACCCGGCGGGCTGCCCGGCCCGATCGGTTTGGCCGTGCGCCGCCATCAGTGCGAAGATCGCTCCAATGGCCCACGAACGAGAGGAGCGAAAAGTGTCAGCTGGTGACATGAGGTGGCAAGGCGTGCCGCGGGGGTTGGGGCTCGCGCTGGCGGTCGCGCTCATCGCCGTGGTCGTGGGGGGCTGCGGCAGCGACGGCGACGACGGCGCTTCAGACGCCCAGAACCAGATCGAAAGGGCTACGGAAGAGGCCCAGGAGGGCATCGAAAAGGCCAAGGAGGAAGCGCAGAAAGGGATTGAGCAGGGCTCCGAAGAGCTGAAGCAGGGCCTGGAGAAAGCCGAAGACGAAGTCAAGAGCGGCGCCGAAGGCGGCAAGAACGAGGCGGCGAAAGCGATCGAACGCGCCAAGGAAGAAACGCAGAAGGGGATCGAAAGGGGCAAGCAGGAAGCCGAACGGGGCATCGAAGAAGCCGAAAAGCAGGTTGAAAGGTACGGCAACTGAGTTGAGGGACTGAGGGCTCGACCGCGCTCAGGGCGTGGTCGAGCTGTAGCTGCTCAGCGGACCCTGCAATCGCTTTCGAGGCTGGTGACCAGTCGTTGGCCGCCGGAGAAAGAGAAGGTCCCGCGGGCAAGCTCGAATATCGCGCCGGGGAAGCCGGCGGGGGCGGCGCAGCTGGCGCTGAGGAAGCTGCGACTGCTCCCCCCGTGGACGTACCTGCGCCCGATCGTGAGATCGAGGTCGGTGACGTATCCGAGGTCGGAGGCGATCTGCGGGATCCTGGTTGAGAACACCGTGCCGTAGCGTCCCCGTCCTGGGCGTTTGATCTTGAAGGGCAAGACGAAGGTCGCCTTCACGGGTCTCGAGCCGTGTAGATGCAGCAACAGGCCTGGTTGGCCACCGGTGCCAGCGTGGAAGACGAGCACCCGTCCGCGAGCTGGGATCAGGCTCGAGTTGGGCACGTCGACGTTGACCGCGAAACGGCCGTGGCCGACAAGCGCCGAGCGGCAGAGTGCCAGGGCGGCTTCCGTGCTGGTCTGCTGGAGCAGGGGAGCCGCGCAGGTCGGCAGCCCATCCGTGGAGACCTTCCCGGCGCGATTGACCGCGATTGAGATCTCGCGAAGCTGCGGTGGGCGACTGCCGTCGACGGTCCCAACGCTGCCCGAGAACCGAGCGGTCACCGGCGCCGGCTGGGATCGCGGCAGGGCACGGGGGACGAGGCCGCCGCTGAATGAGACCCGCAGATTGCCCTCCTGCACAAGCCCACCCTGTGCCGGCGCGGCACAGACGAACGCTGCGAAGGCGAGTGCGGCTGCGGTGATTCGGCGGCGCATGATCCCATCGTCAAGTCTAGGTTGGGCCGGGTTGGCGCTGGATTAACGCAGTGCTATCTCGCCGTTAACGCTGCGCATCCAGCTGGTGAGTTGATAACTCCCTCGACTGTCCCGTCTCCGGCTCCGGGGCTAGGGTTGAACAATGGACGAGCCGGGGCACCGCATCGAGCTATCGGCGGGCGACGAGTTCGCCGGCTACCGGATAGAGCGGCGCCTCGGCAGGGGCGGCATGGGGATGCTCTACCTGGCGCTGGAGCCAGGCTTGGACCGCCACGTCGCGCTGAAGCTGATCGCCCCGGAGGCGGCCGCCGACGAGGTCTTCGCGCGGCGCTTCGCCGAGGAGTCGAAGATCGCCGCCTCGATCGAGCACCCCAATGTGGTCCCGATCTACGCCGCCGGGGAAGAGGCCGGCGTCCCTTTCATCGCGATGCGCTACGTGGCCGGCGCCGATCTCGCCAAGCGCCTCGCCAGAGAGGGCCGGTTGGAGCCGGCGACGGCGGTCGAGCTCGTTGCCCAGATCGGAAACGGCCTCGACGCGATCCACGCCGCCGGGCTCGTCCACCGTGACGTGAAGCCGGCCAACGTGCTGCTCAGCGGTGCCGAGGATGCCGAGCACGCCTACATCACCGACTTCGGCGTCGCCCGCAACGTCTCCACCGAGTCGGGGCTCACCCAGACCGGCCGCTTCGTCGGCACCCTCGACTACGTCGCCCCGGAGCAGATCTCAGGCGGGGCGGTCGACGCCCGCGCCGACGTCTACGCCCTCGGCTGCCTGCTCTTCAAGCTCTTGACGGGAGAGGTCCCCTTCCCGCGGGACGGCGAGGCGGCGCGGCTTTTCGCCCATCTCAACGATCCGCCACCGGCGCCGTCGCTCTACGTCCCCGAGGTCTCGATGGCGCTCGATGACGTGGCGATCCGGGCGATGTCGAAGGCGCCCGAGGACCGCTATCCCTCGGCGGGCGACCTCGGTCGCGCCGCCCAGGCGGCGCTGCGTGGCGAGCAGACGACGGCACCCGAGCGGACCGTGGCGACCGGCGCGGCCGCTCTGGGCGGCACGGCTGCGACGCGCACGGCAGAGGCGGTCGGGCCGGCGCCCAAGCCCACTGCCGCGACCCGGCGAATGCCGGGCGAGGAGGAGCGACCGCCGGAGCCGCCCGCGGGAGACCGGCGGGGCGGGCGGCGACTCGCGCTCGGTGCCGCGGCTCTGGGCCTGGCCGGCGCCCTCGCCGCGATCGCCCTGCTGGGTGGAGGGGACGGATCGGGATCTGGAGAGGGCGGCGAGGCGCGCGGCGACGTCACCGAGCCCACGAGCTCCTCGCAGCAACGCTCGAAACCAAAGCCCGAGCCGCAGTCGCTCACGCGGGGCAAGCTGATCGCCAAGGCCGATGCGATCTGCGCGGAGAGCCAGGAGCGCTATCGCGAAATCCGAGACATGGAAAGCGAGATGTCGGCCAACATCCCCTACGCCGAAGCCCTCGTTCGCTTCGCGCGATCTCGCATCGAGGGCCTGCAAGAGCTGGCTCCGCCGCCACGACTCGCGGACGCCTACGGCAAGTACGTAGCGGCGCAGGAACGGGTCTACGACACTGACGTGGAGGCACTCGAAGCCGCGAGAGAAGGGGACGCGGCGGGCGTGGAAGCCGCGCGAGGGCGCCGCGACTCCGAGGACTCGTTGCGCGAAGGACTGGCGCGCGAGATTGGGTTCGCCGTCTGCAGCACTCCGCAGAGTTGAGGATGGGCTCAGGAGAGGCAAGCCGCGAGCGGACCGAGGCCTGGGTCGCGGCCTACGAGCTGGCCTGGCGCACCGCGGGGACGGAGTCGCTGCGAGAGCTGTTCGGCGAGGACGCCGTCTACAGGATGTCTCCGTTCGAGCCGCCCGCCACGGGCATCGCCTCGATCGCCGAGCTGTGGGAGCGGGAGCGACAGGGGCCTGATGAGGAGTTCGAGATGAGCCATGAGATCGTCGCCGTGGACGGCGATACGGCGGTGGTCAAGGTGGAGGTGCGGTACGGGCCTCCCGACTGCCTCCACTACCGCGACCTCTGGATCGTGCGGTTCGCTGGCGACGGTCGCTGTCGCGAGTTCGAGGAGTGGCCCTTCTGGCCGGGCCAGCAGATCATCGCCAAGAGAGGAGAGACGTGAAATCGCATACCGACTACATGACGTTCGAGACCGCTGAGCGCCGTGAGCTGATTCGGATCACCGAGAACGTTCAGGCAGCCGTCGACGAGGCGGGGATCGCGGAGGGGATGGTGCTGGCCTCGGCGATGCACATCACTGCCGGCGTCTGGGTCAACGACGATGAGCCGGGCCTGCACGAGGACGTGCTCGAATGGCTCGACAAGGTGGCGCCCCCGAGCTGGCGGGCGCCCACCAACGAGGTCGCCGGCGCGCTGCTCCCCGACGGCGGCGACTACCGCCACCATCGCGGCGGCGAGGACAACGGCGACGCCCACCTCAAGAACCTCCTGGTCCACCACCAGGCGATCGTCCCGGTGACGAACGGCCGCCTCGACCTCGGCCCCTGGCAACAGGTCTTCTACTGCGAGTTTGACGGTCGCCGTCCCAAGCGCCTCGTGATCAAGGCGATGGGGGAGTAGCGAACACCGGTCTCAGTCGCCGGATTTCTGGTTACCGCCGATGTGGGTGACCTGTTCGGCGCGCTGGCGCATTTCTTCGGCGGCTTTGCGCGTCGCCGCGGCGGCCTCTTGCTGCATCGCCGCCACGCCCTCGCTCGGCTTGCCGCCGACGATGTCGCGGAAGGCATGCTTGAAACGCTCCGTGCGGCGATCGGGGGGGAAGCGCTCTTCGGCACCCGCCAGCTTGTTCGGGTCGCGCTCGCCGTAGCGCTTGCGCGCCCAGGCCGAGCCCGGCTTGCCGAGCCGGGAGGCGCCGTAGATCGCGATCGGCAGGACGAAGAACCCGATCCAGCCATGCAGGAGGCGCTGCTTGAGGAAGCAGATCGCCACCATCGCGAAGACGAAGGCGGCGGTGAGCAGGCTGAGTGCAACCTCCAGCGGAGAGCTGGTGTCGAAGTCAAAGGGCGTGAAGCCGAGCAGGAGCAGGCCCATGGCGGCGGCGGCGAGGACGGTGGCATCGATCGAGCTGCGACCCTCCTCGGCCCAGTAGACGTCGTCGAGGTAGACCCAGAGGGCGAACTCGTCGATCGTCAGCCCGGCGCCGATGCCGAAGAGAAAGGCGCAGATCTCGAGCCAGGGGCTGGCGCCGAGGGTGGAGAAGCCGAGCGTGCCGGCAACCATCATCGTCACGATTCCGAAGACGAGGTGGTGCAGGTGCACACCGCTCTCGCTGACCACGCTTCCCGGCCACCACGGCACCTTCGGGCTACGCATGAGGCGAGTGCTCATCCTGATGAAGGCAAAGGAGAGGAGGAAGCCGGCGAGGACGAGGAAGAGGCCCTGCTCTTCGTGCTCGACCAGGCCGTTCCAGAAGTCGGTGAAGATCGAAGCGGTGATCATGGGGCTGGCTTCGAGTGTAGTTCCACGCTGCCGCCCTTCTGGCGGATCAACTCGACCGTGAGCAGGACCGCGGCCACGGCGTAGAAGGGTGTGACAGCGAGGTTGGAGGCCACGTCGGCGACCCACTCGGCCAGCAGCGAGTCTCCGCCGATGTCGTGGGCGAGGTCCGTGGCGAGTTCGATCACTGCGTCGCCGACCATCTCGATCGGGATCAGCACCGCGGCGACGAGCAGGAACTTGTGCCGGACCAGCTCGACGCTGCGGGCGAAGGCGGCGCGGATGCCGCGCCGCTCGATCTCCACGACCGGCGCCGCGAGGCCGAACCAGACGAACACCAGGACCCCGGGGACGAGGAGGAAGACGAGGCCGAGGGCAACGAGCAGGCCGTAGATCAGGTCGATGGCTATCAACCGCCTGTAGTTGATCATTCGCGCGATTTCGGCCAGCGATGGTGGATTGCCGTCGTGGGGACGAGTGAGCGATATCGCGACGGCCCCCGTGTAGAAGACCTCGCCGATCAGGCCGGTGGCGGCCAGTGCCACCAGAGCGCCGGCAATCGCCGCCAGCTCCAGGCCCGAGGAGAAGTCGATCGAGCTCAGGTCCGCCCTGATCGTGATTGTGTGCAGCAGGCCCAGGGGGATGAAGACGATTAGGGCCAGGAGCAGCAGCGAGGGTGCCCACCGCGCGTAAGTGCGGCCAATCTGCGCGTAGGCGGAGGCGATCTCCGCGCGCCGGGTCACCTCAGTGCTGCCGGCGCCGTCCGGACGGATGGCGCCCACGCTGCTCGAGCTTCGACTGGGCCGACTCGCTCACCGGCACGCGGCGCGTCTCGCGCAGGTCGGGGATGAGCAGCTCTTCGGCGCAGCGGCGGTGCCAGTGGTGGTGTTCGGTGCCTCCGCTGCGGAAGATGTACTGGACGACGACGTGCTCGCTACCGATCTCGATGTCGCCATGACAGGCGGGACAGCGGTAGAGCTTTCGCGAAATGCCGCGGATCACCCAGGCCTCGTCGCCCTCGTCAGTGAGGCCGCGCAGGCTCCACCGCTTGTCGGGCAGGCCGGCGAAGCCCGGCACGGCTCAGCGCCGCGACAGCCAGCCGAAGCCGGCGGCCATCGCCAGGTTGGCGGCTCCCGCCAGCCGCAGGCCCAGCTTCGCGCCGGGCCGGCTGACCGCGGGCGACCCGGCCCAGAGGGCGTCGGTGGCTATCTCGGTACCGCGGAGCCAGGCCAGCGCCCACCAGTCACGCTCTTGGCCGCGCCGGTCGGCGATCGCGTGGGCCGCCGCGAAGGTGAGCCAGATCGGACCGCAGCGACGGAAGAGGTGTTCGGCGTCGGGGGAAGGATGCTCGTGGCCGAGCACCTTCAGGGTTGCCGCCGGGGCCGCAATCGCGGCGCTGCCGAGCAGCAGATCGAAGGCGATCATGTTGCGGTTCGTAAGGCGCAACGCCCGCTCCAAGGTCATCGCACCCCGCATCCAACCAGATATCGCCGCCGACGGGCCCGAAAGTAGAGATATAGATCGCTTTGGGGCCCGTCGGCGGGGGATCGGAAGGGAAAGTGGCCGCCTCGGCGAATTTGGGTGCCGTGACCAAGACCGCGACGAAGACATCCCCGCAGCTCAAGAGCCTTTCCGAGTACATCCAGGAGCGCTTCGAAGAGTTCTCGCGCTCGCAGAAAGACGTTGCCCGCTACATCGTCGACCACCTCGACGAGGCAGCCTTCCTCACCGCCGAGGAGCTGGCCCGGAGAGCGAGCACCTCGTCATCGACGGTGGTGCGCTTCTCCCAGGCCCTCGGCTTCGACGGCTACCCGGAGCTACAGCAGGCGGCGATCGAGGAGTACCGCACCGCCGGCGCCGCCGTCAGCGGTGCTGCCAGCGCCGGGGCGCTCTTCTCCTTCGACCACTCCGAGCTCGAGGGCTCCCTCGGCGCCGACTACGCGAACCTCGAGGAAACTGCGCGCAAGCTGACCCGCGAGCAGGTCGACGGGGCCGTCGCCGCGCTCGCCGAGGCGCAGCGGGTGGTGATCGTCGGCGTCGACCAGATGGCCTTCTTCGCCAGCTACCTGCGCCACACCCTGAGCCTGCTCGACATTCGCGCCGAGATCGTCGCCAGCACCGGCGGCGAGTCCCTGCAGCGGCTGGGGCGGATCGACGAGGAGACGCTGGTCATCGTCCTCTCCTCGGGCCGGGCGCACCCGCTCCTATTGCGGGCGATGAAACTCGCCCTGCACCGCAGCGCCCGCACCCTGGCGATCTCCGACGCCTCGATGTCCGAGGTAGGCGAGCACGCCGAGCTGACGCTCTACTACTCCTCCAACAGCCCCTCCTTCGCGCGCTCCAACACGGCGCTGATGGCGCTCGTCCAGGCGCTCGCCCACGGCCTCTACGCCCGCGACGAAGACAGCCACAAAGACCGCATCCGGGCTTACAAGCTGAAGTAACGCTAGACCGACGGACTGGCGCTGCGAGCTGGCGGGGAAGGTCGCAACGTAATATGCGGGTTCATGGCTGAGCGAGCGACTTTTCGGGTCAAGACCGGCCTCGCCGAGATGCTCAAGGGCGGCGTGATCATGGACGTGGTCACGCCCGGGCAGGCGCGGATCGCCGAGGAGGCGGGCGCCTGTGCGGTGATGGCGCTGGAGCGGGTTCCGGCGGACATTCGCAAGGACGGCGGGGTCGCGCGGATGTCGGACCCGGCGATGATCAAGGGGATCCAGGAGGCGGTGACGATCCCGGTGATGGCCAAGGCCCGGATCGGGCACTTCGCCGAGGCGCAGGTCCTGCAGGCGCTTGAAGTTGACTACATCGACGAGTCCGAGGTGCTGACGCCCGCCGACGAGCGCAACCACATCGACAAGCTCGCCTTCGAGATCCCCTTCGTCTGCGGCGCGACCAACCTCGGGGAGGCGCTGCGGCGGATCGGCGAGGGGGCGGCGATGATCCGCTCCAAGGGCGAGGCCGGCACCGGCAACGTGGTCGAGGCGGTGCGCCACATGCGTGAGATCGTCGCCGGCATCAAGCGGCTCGCTCAGCTCGGTCCGGAGGAGCTCGCGAGGGCGGCGAAGGAGCACCAGGCGCCGCTCGAAGTCGTGCGCGAGGTCGCCGAGCAGGGCCGGCTGCCGGTGCCGCTCTTCTGCGCCGGAGGGATCGCCACGCCGGCGGACGCGGCGCTGATGATGCAGCTGGGCGCCGAGGGCAACTTCGTCGGCTCGGGGATCTTCAAGAGCGGCGACCCCGAGCGCATGGCGCGGGCGATCGTCGAGGCGACCACGCACTACAACGACCCCGAGCGGGTGGCGGCGGCCTCAGTTGGGCTCGGTGAGGCGATGCCCGGGCTCGAGATAGCGGAGCTGGCTGCCGCGGACGCACTGCTCCAGGACCGCGGAGCCTGAGCTGCGCATAGGGGTCCTAGCCGTCCAGGGGGGCTTCGAAGCCCACTTGGCGATGCTCCGAGGGCTCGGAGCTGGGGTGCGGGAAGTGAAGCTGCCGGCGGATTTCGTGGACCTGGACGGACTGGTGATACCGGGCGGGGAGAGCACGACGATCTCGATGGGAATCGAGAAGGCGGGACTGGAGGAGCCGATCCGCGGTCATCTCGATGGCGGTGGGACCATCTTCGGAACCTGCGCCGGGATGATCGTCTGCGACGACGCGCACTTGAGGCTGATCGACGCCACCGCGGCGCGCAACGCCTTCGGCCGGCAGCTGCAGAGCTTCGAGGCCGACCTTGCGATCGAGGGCATTGGCGACGAGCCTCTGCGGGCGGTCTTCATCCGGGCCCCGTGGGTGGAACGGCATGGGAGCGGGGTGGAGGTGCTTGCCACCTACGACGGCCACCCGGTGGTGGTCCGCGAGGGGGGCATGCTTGCCAGCGCCTTCCATCCCGAGCTGACCGACGACCCCCGCCTCCATGCGATTTTCATGGCGATGACGACGAGCGCCCGCGATCGCGCCAAGGAGGAGGCGGAGAGGTGAGGGATCCGAGAGCGGAGAACCTGGCGAAGATCCTGGTCGGCTACTCGACCGAGGTGAAGGCGGGCGAGGTCGTTTCGATCGACGGCGAGCTGGGTGCCGAGCCGCTGCTCCGCGCGGTCTACGAGGAGGTGCTGAAGGCCGGTGCTCATCCGCTTCTCAACGTCGCCCTCGACGGCCAGTCGCGGCGTCCTACTACAAGCACGCCGACGACGATCAGCTCGACTGGATCTCGCCGCTGACGAGTGGATGGTCGACAACGCCGACGTGCGGATCGGCGATCGGCGCCAGCACCAACACGCGCGAGCTGTCCGGCGTCCCGCCGGAGCGCCAGATGCGCGCCAGGCGGCGATCGGACCGGTGCAGGCGCGGATGATGGATCGCAGCGCCGACGGCGAGTTGCGCTGGTGCTACACGCTCTACCCGACCAACGCCTACGCCTCCGAGGCGGAGATGAGCCTGGCCGACTACGAGGATTTCTACTTCGGCGCCTGCCTTGCCGACGATGCCGATCCGCTCACGGCCTGGAAGCGCGCCTCGGCGGAGACCGAACGGCTCGCCGAGTGGATCGAGGGCCACGAGGAGGTGCGGGTCACGGCGCCTGGCACCGACATCAAGCTCGGCATCGCTGGGCGCAAGTTCATCCCCTGCGTCGGCCATCACAACATGCCCGACGGCGAGTTCTTCACCGGCCCGGTCGAGGACTCGGTCGAGGGCGAGGTCACCTTCCACCTGCCGGCGGTGATCGGCGGGCGCGAGGTCTCCGGCGTGCGGCTGCGCTTCGAGGCCGGCAAGGTCGTCGACGCCAGCGCCGAGCGCGGCGAGGAGTACCTGATCAAGCTGCTCGACACCGACGAGGGCGCCCGCCGCCTCGGCGAGCTCGGGATCGGCACCAACTACGGGATCGACCGCGGCACGCGCGAGGTCCTGCTCGACGAGAAGATCGGCGGCACCGTCCACATGGCGGTCGGCCGCAGCTACCCGGAGTCCGGCGGCGTCAACGAGTCCGCGGTCCACACCGACCTCGTCTGCGACCTACGCCTCGGCGGCAAGCTCGAAGTCGACGGCGTCGGATGCAGGAAGACGGCAAGTTCGTCGTCTGATCGCCGCTGGGGCGTCGCGGCCAGGGGCTACTGGTTCGGCAGCGGCGAGCCGGCGAGGAGGAAGAACCAGATCGTGAGGGCGAGGGCGGCCAGCATCACCGAGCCCATCAGCACCGCCTCGACCACGGTGGCGCTGTCGGTCGACGCGAGGTGTCGCGCATGCTCTTCAGCCAGGTGGGGCGCATCGGCGCCAGCCGGTTGGTGCCGGTGATCCGGATGTAGAGGCTCGTTGAGGCGGCCGATCAGCCAGGCGATGAGGAGGATCGAGACGATGATCCCGACGGCGACGACGGCGTAGGGGCCGCCGCTCGGGAACTGGGTGTCGGAGACCTTGGAGCCGATGTAGATCCAGCTCAGCGGGATCGCGGTCCAGAGCGAGAAGGCGGCGAGCAGCATCGCCGACGAAGACGAGCCCGGCGACCAGCGCCCGGGCCGGACTTGTGGCTGTGCGAGTCGGCACCCATCTCCCTCACTTCATAGAATGACAGGCTATGTCCGGTCACTCGAAGTGGTCTTCGATCAAACACAAGAAGGGCGCCGCCGACGCCAAACGCGGCAAGCTCTTCAGCAAGCTCGCCCGCGCGATCACGGTCGCCGCCCGCGACGGTGGCGGCGACACCGACGGCAACCCAGCGCTGGCGACGGCGGTCCAGAAGGCGCGCGAAGCCTCGATGCCGAAGGACAAAATCCAGAAGGCGATCGATACCGGCACCGGCGCCGGCACCGACGGCGCGGCGATCGAACGGATCCTCTTCGAGGGCTACGGCCCCGCCGGCGTCGCGGTCCTGGTCGAGGCCCTGACCGACAACCGCAACCGCGCCAGCGCCGAGATCCGCCACGCCTTCACCAAGCACGGCGGCAGCCTCGGCGAGCCCGGCTCGGTCGCCTGGATCTTCGAGAAAAGGGCGCGATCGTCGTCGACGGCAGCCGCTACGGCGAGGACGACCTGATCGGCGCGATCGACGCCGGCGCCGAGGACGTGCGCGAGGACGGCGAGCAGCTGCGGGTCTCTGCGACCCGAGCGACCTGAGCGCCGTGCGCGAGCGCTGGAGGCGTCCGGGTCGAGTCGAGTCGGCGCGATGGCGACCGAGCCGAAAAGCACGGTCGAGGTCAAGGCCACGACGCCGAACGGCTGCTGAAACTGCTCGACGCGCTCGACGAGCAGGACGACGTCGACGAAGTCTTCGCCAACTTCGACATCCCGAGGACGTGCTCGAAAACTCGCGGCTTAAGGGCGCGCGACGGGCCGCGGGAGAGGTGGGGTCCTCCACTCGAAACGCGCCCTCGGCGCGGCTCCGGATCAGCTCGCTGGCGAGGTGATTCATGCCCTCGCGACAGCGGACGGCAACGAGGCCCTCCACGACACGCCAGGGACGGCTGAGTCGGAGCCCCGTCCACGGCTCGAGTGGAGAGCGGGTGCCTCTGGAGCGTCTGATGCCGCCAGCGGACCAAGGCGTGAAGCCGCCGCCGATCCACAAAGAATTGAGCGGAAGGGGCACCCCGACCTCTCCGGCAACCCCAGAAGGCATCCGACCCGTTCCCAGAATCACTATCCCATGCAGGTAGTGATGGGGATCGACCCCGGCGCCGCCAATCTCGGCTTTGGAATCGTGCGGGTCGAGGGCAACCACATGGTCGCCCTCGACGGCGGTGTGGTCGAGACCTCGCCCGAGCTGCCGATCGAGCGGCGCCTGGAGCGGATCCACCGCGCCCTCGCCGAGCTGATCGCCTGGCACGAGCCGCGGGCGATGGCGATCGAGGAGGTCTACTTCGGCAAGAACGTGCACTCGGCGATGGCGGTCGGGCCAGGCCAGCGGGGTGGCGATGCTGGCCGCGGCGCAGCGCGGCGTCAGCTGCTTCGCCTACACGCCGCAGGCGATCAAGATGGCCGTCTGCGGCTCCGGCGCGCGCCGGCAAGCGACCAGGTGCAGCGGATGGTCGGCACCCTGCTCGGGCTGCCCGAGCCGCCCACGCCCGACCACGCCGCCGACGCCCTCGCGGTGGCGATCTGCCACGGCGGCGGCAGCGGCCAGGCAGCGAGGCGGGTCGAGGCTGGCGGAAGCCGACGCGGCGGTGCCGGAGCGGGTGGCCGGATGATCGCCGCGGTGCGGGGCGAGGTGATGGTGCGGCGCCCCGATCACGTCGTGATCGACGCCGGCCGGCGTCGGCTACCGGCTGGCGGTCTCGGCGGAGACGCTGAAGGCGGTGCCGGCCGCCGGGCACGAGGTCTTCCTCCACGCCGAGCTGATCTCCCGCGACGACTCGCTCGCCCTCTACGGCTTCGCCTCCGAGGAGGAGCGCGACCTCTTCCGGCGAGCTGATCTCGGTCAGCGGCGATCGGTCCCAAAGTGGCGATCGCGGCGCTCTCCGGCGGCACCGCCCGCGACCTGCTGCGGGCGATCGCCGCCGGCGACGCCAAGCGCTTCCAGGCGGTGCCGGGAATCGGCAAGCGGACCTCGGAGCGGATCATCGTCGAGCTGCGCGAGAAGGTCGCCGGCGCGCTCGAGGAAGAGGTCGCGCTCGGCGGTGGCGAGGGCGGCGACGCCCGCGCTCTCGCCCGCGACGGCCTCGTCAACCTCGGCTACGCGCCGCTGGAGGCGGAGCAGCTGCTCGACGGGCTCGAGGGCGACGACCCGGAGGAGCTGGTCGCCGGCGCCCTGCGCAAGGCCGGGTCGGCGCGGAGCAGCGCGTGAGCGACGCTCCGGAATCGGCGGCAACCGGATCCGGACCCCGGGCATCGAGGAGCCGAGTCCCGGTCGACGCCGAGGTGCGCGTCCACGACGCGCGCGCCGACGTGCCCGACGAGGACCTCGACCGCTCGCTGCGGCCGCCGACCCTCGCCGACTTCGTCAACCAGGAGCAGGTGACCGAGCAGCTGGCGATCTTCATCGAGGCGGCACGGGGCCGCGGCGAGCCGCTCGACCACGTCCTGCTCGCCGGACCGCCCGGGCCTCGGCAAGACCTCGCTGGCCCACATCGTCGCCGCCGAGATGGGGGTGCCGATGGTGCAGACGGCGGGACCGGCGCTGGAGCGCAAGGCCGACGTCGCCTCCTTCCTCACCGCGCTGGAGCCCGGCAGCGTCTTCTTCATCGACGAGATCCACCGCCTCGGCCGCGCGGTCGAGGAGACGCTCTACCCGGCGATGGAGGACGGCGAGCTGCCGGTCGTGCTCGGCCAGGGCGCCGGCGCGCGCACGGTGACGCTGCCGCTGCCGCCGTTCACGCTGGTCGGCGCGACGACCCGCGCCGGCCTGCTGACGACGCCGCTGCGCGACCGCTTCGGCGTCTCGCATCGGCTCGAGCACTACAGCCCCGAGCACCTGGCGCAGATCGTCGAGCGCTCGGCGGCGATCCTCGGGGTCGAGATCGACGCCGAGGGCGCCGCGACGATCGCCGCCCGCTCGCGCGGCACGCCGCGGGTCGCCAACCGCCTGCTGAAGCGGGTCCGCGACTTCGCCCAGGTCAAGGGACCGCGGCGCGATCGACGCCGAGGTCGCGGCGGCGGCGCTGGAGATGCTCGAGGTCGACGCCGCGGGCCTCGACCGCAGCGACCGCGCCCTGCTCGACACCGTCGCGACCAAGTTCGGCGGCGGCCCGGTCGGCCTCTCGACGCTGGCGATCGCGATCGGCGAGGAGCAGGACACGATCGAGGACGTGCTCGAGCCCTACCTGCTCCAGCAGGGCCTGCTGAAGCGGACGCCGCGGGGCCGGGTGCTGACCCAGCGGGCCTACGACCACCTCGGCCTGCCGCCCCGGAAGGCGCAGCGAGCCTCTTCTGAGTCGCTCTCGCTAGCCTGTCGGGCATGCCGTTCTTCATCTGCCCGAACTGCGGGCACCGGGAGGTCAGCGACGAGCGCACCGCGGGCTTCAGCACGCGCCCGAAGGGCTGCTCCAAATGCGGCTTCGGCTTCGTCTTCGAATTACTCGACGATTATTATCCGGCTCCTAATGCCGCCTTCTTCGTCTGCGATCAGCAGGAACGCGTGATCGACGCCGGCAAAGGCAGCTTCGAGCTGACCGGCCTCACCGACGAGGACGTGATCGGCCGGCCGGTGCGCGAGGTGCTCGGCCTGCGACTGGACGCGAGGGCGGCGACGGCGGCGAGAGCGCCGACACCAACGGCGACGGCGTCACCGATCCGATCGAGACCTCGCTCGAGTGGGGCGTGCGCTCGCTCGGCAAGCGGGTCTCCGTCAACGCCGAGGGCGACCTGCCCGCCGAGGCGGTCGCCGACGTCTTCCCGGCCTACGACGACGACGGCGGGCTCCTGCTCGTCCTCACCCCGGAGGGCTAGGGGATGGGCACGCGGCGCAGGCACCTCTTCGTCCTGCTCTTCGTCGTCGGCCTGATCGCCGTCTCGGCCTCGTCATCGCCAACAAGCTCGACCAAGCTCGGCCTCGACCTCAAGGGCGGCGTCGAGCTCGTCTACCAGGGCCAGCCGACCGGCCAGGTGACGAGGTCACCGGCGAGGACATCGATCGCTCGATCGAGATCATCCGCGAGCGGATCGACGAGCTCGGCGTCTCCGAGCCCGAGGTCTCGCGCCTCGGCGACGACGCAGATCACGGTCAGCCTGCCCGACGTCACCAACGCGCAGCGGGCGATCGACCAGGTCGGGACCACGGCGCAGCTCTACTTCTACGACTGGGAACCGAACCTGATCGGCCCCGAGAAGGCGATCGGCGGCCGGCCCGGCCAGGAACCGCCGGCGAAGGGGCGTTGGCAAAGCATCGAAGAAACGCTGGGAAGACGCGGGCCGCAGCACCGAGCAGGCATCGAGAACGGCGCAGCTGATCGCCGCCGGCGCCTACCCGACCGCCTACGACGCGGCCCAGCTCGCCTCCGAACAGAAGCCGGTCGAGAACTGCACGACTGCTCCGCCATCCAGCCGCGCTTCTACCTCTTCGCGAAGAGCGCAACACGCACGAGCTGATCGCCGGCCCCGAGTTCAGCAAAAAAGACCTCTTCGTCAGCCCGACCGGCGAGAAACGCTCACGCAAGGACAGGACCGTGATCGAGGTGCCGCCGGGGACGATCGTCGTCTCGGAATAGCCGAGCAACGCTGACGGCGAGGTCGGTCGAGAACGCCGAGCCCGGCTGGTACGCGCTGCAGGACGACCCGGCGCTCTCGGGCACCGACATCACCGACCCGAAGCAGGAATTCGGCGAATTCAACGAACCGAACGTCACCTTCAACTTCACCGACGACGGGCGCGAGGCGTTCCAGGAGGTCACCCGCCAGATCGCCCAGCGTGGCCAGGCGTCGGCGATCGGCCCGGTCGCCGGCGAACAGGCGGAAGCACTCTCCGGCCACTTCGCCGTCGTGCTCGACAACGAAGTCAAGACGCGGCCGATCATCAACTTCGCCGAGAACCCGGACGGGATCGACGGCCGCACCGGCGCCCAGATCTCCGGCGGCTTCACGAGCATCTCCGAGGCGCAGGACCTGGCGACGATCCTGCAGATCGGCGCCCTGCCGATCAACCTCAAGCTGATCAGCCAGACCCAGGTCTCGGCGACCCTCGGCTCGCAGGCGCTCGACGACGGGATCAAGGCCGGCGTGATCGGCCTCGTCCTGGTCATCCTCTTCCTGCTCGTCTACTACCGCTTCCTCGGCCTGATCGCCTCGATCGCGCTGGGCGCCTACGGGGTGATCTTCTTCGCCCTGATCAAGCTGATCCCGATCACGCTGACGCTGCCGGGGATCGCCGGCCTGATCCTGACGATCGGCGTCGCGGCGGACTCGAACATCGTCATCTTCGAGCGAATAAAGGAGGAGGTGCGCGCGGGGCGCTCGATGTCGAGCGCGATCGCCGCCGGCTACAAACGCGGGATCGGGACGATCATCGACGCCAACGTGATCACCCTGCTCACCGCTTTCATCCTCTTCGTGCTGGCCACCGCCGGGGTCAAGGGGTTCGCCTTCACCCTCGGCGTCGGCACGATCGTCTCGCTGCTGACCGCGGTCGTCTTCACCCAGGCGCTGCTCGGCTCGATGAGCCGCTCGCGCCTGCTGCGCTCGCCCGCTGTCCTCGGCGCCGGGCCCGAACGGGTGCGGTGGCACTTCGACTTCATGGGCGCGAGCCGCTGGTTCTTCTCGATGTCTGGCGTGATCCTGCTGATCGGCGCCCTCGCCCTCGCCACCAAGCAGCTCAACTTCGGCATCGACTTCGAGTCCGGCACGCGGATCAAGGTCGCCCTGGTCGAGGCCACCGACGAGGAAGGGGTTCGCGACACCCTCGGGGCGATCGGCATCAGCGGCGAGGAGATCCAGCAGGTCTCCGACCCGGTGCTCGGCGACAACGTCTTCCAGATCCAGACCAGCGAGCTGGGCCCCGAGCGGGTCGAGGATGTCCAGACCGCGCTCGAGTCGGAGTACGGCGTCGCCGAGAATGGCTTCGACAGCAGTAGCGTCGGCCCGACCTTCGGCGAACAGGTGGCCAACAGTGCCCTCAAGGCCCTGATCTTCTCGCTGTTGGTGATCTGCGGCTACGTGGCCTTCCGCTTCGACCCGAAGTTCGCGGTGCCGGTGCTGATCGCGATCTTCCACGACATCCTGATCACGGCCGGCATCTACTCGCTGACGGGACAAGAGGTGAGCAGCGGCACCGTCGCCGCCTTCCTCACCATCCTGGGGTACTCGCTCTACGACACGATCATCGTCTTCGACCGAATACGCGAGAACATGCCGCGGATGCCGCGGGCGGCGTTCTCCCAGATCGTCAACCGCTCGATGAGCGAGGTCCTGACCCGCTCGCTGGCGACCAGCTTCTCGACCCTCCTCGGGGTGTTCTCGCTGCTGGTCTTCGGCGGCGCCACGCTGCAGGACTTCGCCTTCGCGATGCTGGTCGGCATCGTCTCGGGGACCTACTCGTCGATCTTCATCGCCTCGCCGGTGCTGACCGCCTGGAAGGAACGTGAGCCCGGCTTCGTGCGGCGGCGCGAGCGGATCGCCGCCCTCGACGGCGGCGTGCCGGCCTTCGCCGACGAAGTCGAGCTGGCCAAGCTCGGCGACGACGAGGAGGCCAACGCCGAGCTCGAGGAGGCGGTGGCGCGGCTCGAGACGCAGCCCAAGGCAGGCGCGGTGGCGACGGTCGAGCCGGCGGGCGACGGCGATGGGGCCGGGCCGTCCGGCAACGGAGAGCCCGCCGTCCTCGACCCCGCCGAGATCGCGCGCCGCGAACGCAACGAACGGCGCCGCGAACGCCGCAAGCAGCGACGCAAACATGGGAGGAACCGCTGATGGCCCTGCTCGTCTGGTTCACGATGGGAATCGCCCTCTGGCACTTCACCGTCTTCCTCCCCGACCGCTTCTGGCAGGGCATAGTCGGTGCCTTCATCGGCTCGACGATCGGCGCGGTCGTGTTCGGCAGCATCGTCGGGACCGCCAGCGGCAAAGGGCTCGGCGATACCGACCTGGTGACCGCGCTGATCGCGATCCCTGGCGTCGCCATCGGCCTCGCGGTCGTCTGGGTCATCGGCACCCGCACCGAGCAAGCGTCCGAGTAATCCAACAGCCGTTCCGGTGCGCTTTATGTGCGCTTGGGTGGCACAAAGCGCACCGGAAGCGAGGGCGGGGATGGCATCCGCCGCGATTCTTAGTTTGCGTGCGTGTCGGCAGTCGCGAGCGCCTATAGAGCTGAGCCGTACTCCTACGGGGAGGCACGGGCGCTTTCGGCGGAGCTGGGGCTGAGCGAACCGGTGGCGATCACGCTGGTGCGGCGTGGGTACCGGACGCCGGAGGAAGCGCGGGCGTTCCTGGCCGCTGACGAGTCGCACGACGCCGGCGCGTTCGAATCGATGACCGCGGTGGTGGAGCAGGTGCGAGCCGCGATCGACGCCGGCAAACGGATCACGGTGCACGGCGACTTCGACGTGGACGGGGTTTGCGCCACAACGCTGCTCGTGGGTGCTCTGCGTGAGCTGGGGGCCGAATGCGACTGGCTGATTCCCGACCGGATCGCCGACGGCTATGGCCTCACTGCCGCCAACGTCGAGCGGCTGGCCGAGCGGGGCACGGGGCTGATCGTCACCGTCGATTGTGGGATCACCGCGGTCGAGGAGGTGGCACTGGCGAGGCGCCTGGGAATCGAGGTGGTCGTGACCGACCACCACCAGCCCGGGGCCGAGCTGCCCGATTGCCCGATCCTGCACCCGGCGCTAGACGGCTATCCGTTTCCTGAACTTTGCGGCACGGCGGTCGCCTGGAAGCTCGCGTGTGGATTGCGGGGCGCTGCCGAGGCCGATCTCGATCTGGTGGCTTTGGCGACCGTGGCTGATTTGGTACCCCTTGTGGGGGAGAACCGGGCGCTGGTGAGGCGTGGTCTGGCGGAGGCGCGGCGTGCGCGACGACCCGGCCTGCGGGCCCTGATGGCTGCGGCGAAATGCGATCCGAGCCAGCTCGACGAGGGGGACTTTGCTTTTCGGCTGGCGCCACGGATCAATGCCGCGGGGCGCCTCTATCGCGCGGACGCAGGAGTGGAGCTCTTCCTCACAGAGGACGGGGGCCGGGCCGAGGAGATCGCGGTCGAGCTGAGTCGTGCCAACGGCGAGCGGCGGGCGACCGAGCAGCGGGTCGCCGGGGAGGCGGAGGCGGCGCTGCGGGCGCTGCCGGAGCAACTGCGTGAGGCGCCAGGGCTGATCCTCGCTGGACGCGATTGGCACCCCGGTGTGATCGGGATCGTCGCCTCGCGACTGGTGGAGAAGCACCACCGGCCGGTGGTCGTGATCTCGCTCGACGGCGAGGGCGGCGGGCGCGGCTCGGGGCGGAGCATCCCCGGCTTCGACCTGCTGGCGGCGCTCGAGGCCTGCGGCGGGCATCTCAGCGGCTTTGGCGGGCATCGTGCCGCGGCGGGGCTGGAGCTGGAGGAGCAACACCTCGATGCCTTCCGCGAGGCTTTCGTGGCACATGCGAGCGCTGTGCTCGGGCCAGAGGACCTGCGCCGGACCGAGCGCATCGATGCTGTCGTGGGAGGGGCCTCGCTGGGCCTCGACCTCGCCGAAGAGCTGCGCAGCCTGGCCCCTTTCGGCATGGGCAATCCGGGTGTTCGCCTGCTCGTCCCCGCCGCCCGGGTCCGTGACGTGCGGACGATGGGAGAAGGCAAGCACACGCGCTTCAGCCTCCACAGCGGCTCCCACCGAGCGCTCGGCGTCGCCTTCGGCCGTTCCAGCCTGGGGGTGGGTGAGGACGAGGTGGTCGATGCCGCGGTGCGACTCGAGGTCAACCAGTGGAACGGCGCGGTGGAGCCGCGGCTGGTGCTGCGCGAGCTTTACCCGCGCGAGGCGGAGGAGGGCTCCTCGGACGCCGGGGAGTGGTGGCAGCGGTTCGAAACCGAGCTGCGGCGCGACCTCGCCGAGCGACCCCTCGCCGAGACCGAGGCCGGTGGCGAGCACGAGCGCCGGGCTCTCGTCAGCGCCAACGCACCGGCGGCTGTGGCGGGGGAGCTCGCCTCCTGCGGCGAGAGCGTCATCGCCCTCTGCGCCGACGCCCGCCTCCGGGCGCCGATGGGCCGCGAGGGCCTGCGCCTGGTCGACTACGCGGAGCTGGAGAGGGAGCCGTCGCTGGCGGCCGGGTTCGCCCACGTCGTCCTGGTCGACCCACCCCCTGGCACCGATGCCGAGCGCCTCCTCTCCCGCTCGACGATCGCCGGCGGCTACCTGCACCGCGCCTGGGGCGAGGCGGAGCGGAAGCTCTCGCTCAGCGCGATCGGCGAGCAGCTTGCGCAGCGACCGACGCTGATCGCCTGCTTCCGCGACCTTCGCGATGCGGGCGAGGTGGAGGGTGAGGAGCTGCGAGCGGCGCTGCGGGGCGGTGGCCCCCGCTCACGCACCCCGGAGACGGCGGCCCGCTGCTTTCGGGTCCTCGCCGAGCTCGATCTTGTCTCCGGCACGCCCAGCGCGGCTGAGGGGGGCGTCAGGGTCGTATCCTCAGAGGGGACGGATCTCGAGCGCTCGGAGGCGTTCCGTGCCTACAGCGCTCGCTATCAGGAGGCACGCCGATACCTCGAAGGACTCAAACAGCCCTAGAGCGCCCCGAGCTCCTCGCCGACCTCTTCGCCGTGGTCGAGGAGTTCGACTCGCCCGCGAGCGCCGACGGCCGGGTCAACGGCGAGGCCGAGAGCGGTGATCTCGCCGTCGAGCTGGCCGCGATCGACCGCGAGGCGGTGACGCGCGCCTTCGACTTCGCCTGCGATCGCCACGCCGACCAGCTGCGGCGCTCCGGCGACGAGTTCATCACCCACCCGGTCGGGGTGGCGCAGATCTGCGCCGGCATGCGTCTCGACACCGAGACCCTCTGCGCGGCGCTGCTGCACGACACGGTCGAGGACACCAGCGCCAGCCTGGAGGAGATCCGAGCCGAGTTCGGCGAGGAGATCGCCCAGCTCGTCGACGGGGTGACCAAGCTGACCGGGATCACCTTTGAGAGCCGCGACGAGAGGCAGGCCGAGAACTACCGCAAGATGATGGTGGCGATGGCCACCGACGTCAGGGTGATCCTGATCAAGTTGGCCGATCGCCTCCACAACATGCGCACGCTCGGCGCCCTGCCCAAGCAGAAGCAGATGACGAAGTCGCGCGAGACGCTGGAGATCTACGCCCCGCTCGCCCACCGCCTGGGAATCCACGCGATCAAGTGGGAGCTGGAGGACCTCGCCTTCGCCACCCTGCACCCGCGCAAGTACGCGGAGATCAAGCAGCTCGTCGCTCAGCAGCGCAACGAGCGCGAGGTCTACGTCGAAGAGGCCGGCAAGTTCCTCGCCGGCGAGCTGAAGCACGTCGGGATCGAGGCCGAGATCTCCGGTCGCGCCAAGCACTTCTACTCGATCTACACGAAGATGACCAAGAAGGGGCGCGAGTTCAACGAGATCTTCGACCTCACCGCTATGCGGGTGATCGTCGGCTCGGTGAAGGACTGCTATGGCGCAATCGGCGTCATCCACTCGCTCTGGAAGCCGCTCCCAGGCCGTTTCAAGGACTGGGTGGCGATGCCCAAGGCGAACATGTACCAGGCCCTGCACACGACGGTGATCGGGCCCGAGGGCAAGCCGCTGGAGATCCAGATCCGCACCGATGAGATGCACAAGCTCGCCGAGTACGGCATCGCCGCCCACGTCGCCTACAAGGAGGGCGGCGTCGCCGACCCGCGTCGCGAGAAGATGACCTGGCTGCGGCAGCTGGTCGAGGCGGAGGGCGAGCAGGACCCCGCCGAGTTCCTCGAGTCGCTCAAGGTCGACCTCTTCGAGGACGAAGTCTTCGTCTTCACGCCGAAGGGGGAAGTGAAGAATCTCTCGGCGGGCTCGACTCCGCTCGACTTCGCCTACGCGGTTCACACCGACGTCGGCCACCGTTGCGTTGGCGCCAAGGTCAACGGCAGCATCGTGCCGCTGCACTACCAGCTGCGCTCGGGAGACATCGTCGAGGTGCTGACCGCGAAGCAGAAGCGCGGCCCCTCGCGCGACTGGCTGAAGCTGGTGCGGACGAGCCGTGCCCGCAACAAGATCCGCGCCTTCTTCAAGGAGGAGAGTCGCGAGGACGCCGAACGCAAGGGCCGCGAAGGGCTCGAAGAAGCGCTGCGCACGCGCGGGCTGCCGATGCAGAAGGTCGCCGCCTCGCCGCTGCTGGTCGACGTGATCCGGGAGATGGGCTTCCGCAAGGCGGCCGACTTCTATATCGCCCTGGGCCAGGGCAAAGTGCCGACCAAGGCGGTCGCCAACAAGCTGATGCAGCGGCTCAAGGCGGGGGAGGCGGTGGAGGAGGAGGACCCGCTCGGCCTCTCGGGCACACGCGAGGACAAGGCTCGGCGAACCAAGGACGCCGCCAACTACGGGATCAGCGTCAAGGGGGCGGCCAACGTCGCCGTGCGGCTGGCCAAGTGCTGCCGGCCCGTGCCGGGAGACGAGATCGCCGGCTACGTATCGTTGGGACGCGGCATCACGATCCACCGCAGAGACTGCAAGAACATGAAGGCGCTGAAACGGGCGCCGGAAAGGTTCGTCGACGTGAGCTGGGACGGCGAGAACGAGTCCTCCTACAGAGTCGAGCTGCAGATCGACGCCTACGACCGCACCCGCCTGCTCGAGGACCTCTCGCGCACCTTCGCCGAGGCGGGGATCAACATCATCGGCGCCAGCTGCACGACCAGCCACCCGATGGTCAAAAACAGGTTCGTGGTCGAGGTGGGGGACACCGAGCAGCTGAAGCAGTGCATCGCCCGCTTGCGCAACGTCGAGTCGGTCTTCGACGCCTACAGGATCACGCCGGGCGCCTGAGAAGCCCCCGCTGGGGGAGTTGGAAATTCGACCCTCAGGCCGGTGGGCGCCGCTATTTTCGGGTATACGAGTACATGCGGACGCCACCGGATAGGATTTCTGCACAGGTGGGCGCCGCGAAAACGGGGGAGTGGATTCGTGAACATCGCGTCAAGCGCGCCTGGCGGCGACCCGGTGAACGCACCGGAGCAGCGCTCGTGAAGCGCGAGATCGACGTGCGGCTGGGCAGCTTCGCGCGCGAGGCGCTCGCGCGCGAGCAACGTGGGCGCGGCGTCGGCGATGAGGCCGTCTCCGCTGCAGCCGTGCGGGCGATCCGGTGCTACCTGGAGGACAAGGGAGCGGAAGGGCCAGGCTGGCTCTATCCGCCCTTCCGCCGCAAGGAGCAGAAGAACGACGGCAGGGTCGGGCTACACCTGAGCATCGACGAGAGCCTCTGGAAAGCGCTCGAGCAGGAGGCGGAGCGCCAGGGCGTCTCCGCGCAACAGATGCTCGAGCACGCCGCGATCTACTTCGCAGCCGAGGTGGACGCCGGGCGAGTGACCCAGCGCATCATCGAGGACATCGACCGAAAGGGCTGACTAAGCGGGCGGCGGGGCGACCACCGGCGCCGCGCCGAGCTCGACCAGCTTCTCCTGCAGCGTGCGACGCCCACGGTGATGGAGGCCGTGCACCGAGCTCTCCGTCTTCTGCAGGGTGTCGGCGATCTCCAGTGGCGAAAGGCCGGCGACGTGGCGGAGGATCAGCACCTCGCGCTGATCCTCGGGCAGTTGCTCGAGTGCGAGGCGAAGGTCCTGACCGCGGTCGATGCTGGTCTGAGCGCTGCCGTTGTCGGCCACCCTCACCTCCTCGGCCGGGATCGCACGGCGGGCCCGCAAATGGTCGAGGGCGGCGTTGCGCGCCACCCGCATGATCCAAGCGGCGAAGGGAACCTCGCGCTGCTCGTACTTGCGGATCGCCGTCATCAGCTTGGCGAAGACGTTCTGCGTGATGTCCTCCGCCTCATGATGATCGTGGACAACGCTGGTGACGTATCGCTGCACGTCGGCCGCATAGCGGGCATAGAGGAAGTGCAGGCCTTCGTTGTCACCGGCCTTGGCCCGTTCGATTGCGTGCTGGACCAGCTGGCTGTTCCCCGACCCTCCCGCCGGGTCGGGCAGGCTGCCACGGCTATTGGGGCTCCCTGCCGCTTTACGACTGGTCACTTGAGTAGGCCTTTCGTTTCTGGGGATTGGGGAAATGAGGTTTTTTAGGCGAATAAGAACTTCAACCCAAAATGCAAATTCACGTTGGAAGCCTTTGGCGCTCCTAGCGACCAACGTCGGCGCGAAGGATTAAGGACGATTGGTCTAATTGTCAATCCCAAATATTCGTCCAAATTTCAGACCTACCCCTCAAGTCGCTGCAAATCTGGGAGAAACCATAAGTCTGAAGATAGGAGGAATCTGGTCTCAGGCGTGAAAATTCTGGGTAGTCCCACAGAGTTCTCAAGGTGAAGAACGACATGAGAATCGCACTTGGAACATTCACTCGCAAAGGAATCGAAGCCCAACTGGGTGACGATCTGGGCGCCGCCGTGCAGGCGGCGCTCTGTCACTACGCGGGGAAATTGAAGGCGGGCAGGCCGCCGATCGGGCCGCCGAGCTTCGCTCGCGAGCCGATCACCGATTCAGCCGTGGCGCTCGATCTGGCGGTCGACGCCGAGATCGAGGCCCTGTTGGAGCGCGAGGCGGAGCGGCAGAAGACGAGCCTGAGCCAGCTCGCCACCCATTCCGTTCTGGTCTACCTCGCCGAGCTCGACTTTCTCACCGCGCCCAGCCGCCCGGTCTGAAGGTCCCCGCTACGACATGCTCCCTTGCCCCGGAGGGCAAGGGAGCGGAAGCGAAGGAGACCCCAGTCCTGTCGCTTCAGACCCGCTCGCGGGGGGCCGTGAGCGCCTCGTCCACGCTGCGAACGGCGATCGGCTCGCCATTGCCGTGGATTGAGCGCTCCAGCGCCTCGAGCGCGAAGACCACTTCAAGTCCCAGCTTGGCGCTGGAGACCGGCGTCGTCCCCTCGAGGATCGCCGAGGCGAAGTCCTTCAACTCCAGGGCGAGGGGCTCTGCCGCCTCGATCTGGGGGGCGATCATGTCGCCGGTGCGGTAGGTGAGGCGGTACTCGCCGAAGTTCGCGGGCGGCTTGGAGAAGTCCATGCCGCGGTCGTAGATGCGCACGGAGTCGTCGGCGGCGGTGTCCTCGTACTGGACCATGCGCTCACTGCCGACGACGACCATCTGGCGCATCTTGCGCGGCGCCAGCCAGGACACCTGGACGTTTGCTTGGGCGCCACCGGCGAAGCGAAGCGTGAGGAAGGCGGTCTCGTGGACGCCGTCCTGGAAGACGCTGCGCCCGTTTGCGGTCACCTCGACCAGTGGTTCACGCAGCCAGTGGAGCAGGATCGAGAGGTCGTGGGGCGCGAGGTCGAGCACCACGCCGTCCTGCTGATAGAGGCCGAGGTTCATCCGCGATGAGGTGACGAAGTAGATGTCGCCCAGCACGCCCTGCTCGATCAGGCTGCGGATCTTGTTGACCGAGGGGCTGTAGAGGAAGGTATGGCCGGGCATCAGCACCAACTCGAGCTCCTCCGCCAGCGCGATTAGCTCGGCGGCCTCGTCGGCCGTGCGTGCGAGTGGCTTCTCGACCAGGACGTGCTTGCCGGCTTCCAGGGCGCTGCGAACCAGCTCGTAGTGTGTGTGGGGAGGCGTTGCGATCGCGACCGCCTCGAGCTTGGGATCGGCGAGGGCGATGTCGAGGTCACGCTCGACCGACACACCTGGGTTGCGGTGCTGGAAATCGTCGATCTTCTTCTCGTCTCGGTCGCAGAGGCCTGCGAGCCTGAACTCGGGCCGCTCGACGATGTTGCGAACGATGTTCGGGCCCCAGTAGCCGTGACCCACTACAAGCGTCTCGATTGCGTGGTCGAGGTTCATCGCTACAGAAACGATTCGTGCGTCGCCGACCTTGCGTTTCCGGTGTCGATCGAGGGGTGGAAAAACGGAGGAGGGTCACACTCACCAAAAGCCGGTAGGGCGGCGACCGGGCGGCAGAAGTTCCTCGCCGCCCGCGCCGTTCTTTCAGGACCGCGCGATTGGCCCGCCGAACTACGACCCTGGAGACGCCTTGAACCTGATCCTCTACCTGAAGGAGCTTTGGCAGCGCAAGCTGCTATTGGGCATCTCGGTCTTCGCCGCGATCGCGGTCCCCGTCGTGGTTGTTTACCAAGTCAGCCTTGCGCCGCCGGGGATCTCCAAGCGCACGGAAGTCGACGCCCAGGGCTCGATCGAAATCCTCGTCGACTCGGCCCGCTCGCCGATCGCCGATGCGCGGCGCGATCTCTCCGGGCTGACGACCCGCGCCGGTGTCTTCGCGCGGCTGATCGCCGGCGGCAACGTGGTTCGCCAGATCGCCAAGCAGAGCGACATCCCCTTCAAGCAGATCGACGTCGCCGGCCCGACCCCCTTCCCCGGCGAGGCGCCCGGAGTCGGTCTGGAACCGCTTCAGCTGCACCCTTACGGCATCGCGATCACGCAGCCCGAAGAACTCCCGATCGTCAAAGTGGCGACTCGGGCACCGACCGTCGAGGAGGCCCGAACTCTCGCCGCGGCCGCGCCCCGGGCGGTCCGCAAGGTGGTCGAGTCGGTCCAGGAGCAGCAGGCGACCCCGGCCGACAAACGGATCGAGTTCAGGGTCCTCGGCCCCGCTCAGGCGGCGATGAACGACGAAGCACTCGGCAAGAAGGCGGCGCTTGCGCTCTTTGTCGTCATCCTGGCGATCTGCATTGGCTTGATCCTGGGCGTGCCGCGCTTCCTGGCGGCGTGGAAAGCGACCGATGCCGATCAGGGCTCCTCCGAGGCCGAGGCCGATCAGGAGGGGGCGCCCGAGGTCATTCACCTTGCCGGTGGCGGGAAGGCCGAGGCGACCTTGATCGGGCGCCATCGGGAGCCATGACCGCGACCCCGATCACCTCGAGGAGAAGCCAATGGATATTGCGCGGACCCTGAGCGTGCTGCGCCGGCGCCGGCGCCTCCTCGTGCTGGGAGCGGTGATCGCCGCGATCGCGGCCCTGCTCAGCGTCTACCAGGTGAACCTTGTCCCGCCGGGGCTGAAGAGCCGCACCAACGTCTTCGCCACGGCCTCGACGCAGATCCTGATCGACACACCCGATTCGACCTTTGCCGACGTCGCCAACGACATCGAACCGCTCAACACGCGCGCCGGCGTCTTCGCCCGCTTCATGACCAGCCCGGAGGCGCTCGCCCTGATCGCTCGCGAAGCCAAGCTCCCGCTCAACGGGATCGAGGCCCAGGGCCCCTACGACCTCAACGTCCCGGAATTCCAGCGCGTGCCCACGGCGGAGCGCCGCAGCTCGCAGATCCTCGGCGAGCGGGCGCTCTACCGCCTCCGCTTCGAGAACAACCCGTCGCTGCCGATCATCTCGGTCTTCGCGCAAGCGCCGACGACGAGTGAGGCTCTCGCTCTCGCCTCCGCCGCGCCCGCCGCGCTGCGTTCCTACATACGCGGGATCCAGGCCCGCCAGGACACGCCGACTGACCGCAAGGTCGAAGTTCGCAAACTGGGGCGTGCGATCGGCGGCGTGGTCAACGAAAGCGCCAACCTGCAGATCGCCACGCTCGTCTTCATCGTCGTGCTCTTCGGCTGGTGCCTGCTGATCGTTCCGGCTCAGACGATCGCGCGCGGGTGGCGCGAGGTGGGCGAGCAGGGTGTGCCGGGGGCCAACGGCAGCTCCCATCCGCGAAACGGCAACGGGCATAGGGGTGCCCGAGCGCGCCCCGAGCACGAGAGGGCTCGCTGAGTTGGAGCAAGACGCCCGACCGGATGCCGCCCACGCGGCGGACGCCTGGCCGCGTACCCGCCGGCCCCTGCCTTGGCTGATCGCGGGATTCATCGCGGCGATCTTCCTCGTCCCGGTCGACGGGATACACCTCAAGATCCCCCTTCCCTTCAGCTCGGACTTCGACCGCTTCCTCGTCGCAGTGATCGCGGCCACATGGCTGATTGGCATCCTGGTCGGCCGCCGGGAGAAGGTCGTACGACTGCGCTCGCGCGGCTGGGCGGCGGGGATGATCGCCTTCTTCTTCCTTGCCGTGACGAGCATCGTCGTCAACATCGACCGGATAACCAACCTCGGCGAATGGGAAGTCGCGCAGAGGCGTCTCGCTGTGCTGGTCGGCCTGGTGGCGATCTTCGCGATCGTCTCGCTGACGCTGCGGGTCGCCGAGCTGCGCCCGTTCGCCGTCCTGGTCGCCGTCCTCGCCGTGCTCACCGCGCTGGGGACGATCTACGAGGAGAAAACGGGCTACAACGTCTTCTACAACACCGCGACAACGGTGCTCTCACCGATCGCCGACGTCGATCCCTCGCCGACTGAAATCGACCCCGCCTTCGAGCGCGGCCGGCCGACGATCACGGGACCGACCAGGCACGCCCTCTCGGTCACCTCGCTGCTCGGCATGGCGCTGCCGTTCGCGGTGGTCCTCGCCGCGATCGCGCCGACCCTGCGCCGACGCCTGCTCTGGATGCTCGCCGCCTGCGTGATCGTCGCCGGAGCGATGATCACGCAGCGCAAGTCGGGCGCGGTGGTGCCCGCATTCGCGCTGCTCACCCTGTTCGTCCTGCGGCCGCGCCAGCTCCTGCGCCTCGCGCCCTTCGGGATCGTCGCGCTCGCGCTTGCATTGGCGGTCGCGCCCGGCATGTTCAGCAGCGTTCAGGAGTTCAATCGGGCCGACAGCAAAGCCTCGACCGAGGGGCGGACCTCCGATTACCCGGCGGTCGTCCCCGACCTGCTGACCCACCCGTTGGTAGGCCGCGGATACGGGACGCTCGACTCGATCCGGCTCGACACCTACCGGATCTTCGACAACGAGTACCTCGGCCAGGTCTACCAAGTGGGCGTGCTAGGCCTGCTCGCCTTCATCGCGCTGATCGTGACGCCGCTGTTCATCGTCCGCAATGTGCTGCGCTCGGACAATCCGCTGCGCGGGCCGCCGGCCCTCGCGGCCAGCGCCGGCTGCCTGGCCTTCGGCGTCGCCACGGCCCTCTACGACATCCTCTCCTTCCCGCAGGCGCCCTACCTCTTCCTCTTCATGGCGGCGATGTGCACCTGCGCCGCTTCGGTGGAAGTGCCCGCCGAGAGGCGGCTCTCGCTAACGCCGCGACGGTTGGCGATGGGATCCACCGCCTAGCTATTCGGCCGGCTCGTATCCCGCTTCGAAAGGCAGTCCGAGCGGTTCGTACTCGGTCGTATCGGACCACTCGGGAGCCCACTCGCGGACCGAGTGGGCGCCGATTGCGGTGTCATCGGCCGTGACGTTGTAGTCATAGGTGCCCCACTTGCCGGCCCTGCCCTCGACACCCATGTCGGAACCCTCGCGCGCGGCGAAGACGTTGCGCTCCACCCGGTAGCCGGACCCCGGCGGGTAGCGGTCGTCATCGCGGAAGAGACAGCCCCAGCGGGAGCCGACGACGGTGTTGTCGTGGAAGAGGAGGCCGTCGGCCTGGTAGATCTGGCAGCTATAGCCGCGGGAATCGTGGTCGAAGAGGTTGTCGGCGACGGTGACGTCGGAGAAACGATTGCCCGGGTAGGTGAGCTGGAAGAGCAGCGACTGGCTCGTCCCGGTGCCGCGGGCGACGTTGTGGGAGAAGACGACGTCCTTGCCGCCGGCGTAGACCTGCCAGAGGTCCTGGTGCTCCTGCGGGTGTCCTTCGACCCGAGAGGGCCCGAGGAAGGTGTTCCTTTCGACCGTCCACTCGTTGGCCTGGTCGGTCTGGATGTAGTCGGCGGCGACGCTCCCGATCGTGTTGCCCACGACCGTGAAGTCGCGCTGCGTCCCGATCGATTTGATCCCGTAGCCGCGGTAGACCTCCTGCGGGCCGGTGTAGTCGATGTCGTGGATGTGGTTGCCCTCGATCAGCACCGATTCGATGTTTCCCCGCCGGTCGGGGTCGCCGAAGAAGAAGATGCCGCCGGGGCCGGTGAGCTCGTTGCCGACGATCTCGACGTGTGAGGCGGAGGGGGTGAAGGCGAGGCCTTGCCTGAAATCGAGCCCCTCGATGCGCAGCCGCCTCGCGCCGTCGAAGGCGAGCTCGCCGCTGAAGACAGCCTGTTGACCGGGAGCCGAGGCGATCGTCAAGGGCTTGCGGGTCGCGGCAGCCGGTATTCGGGCGCCGCGATAGCTCCCACCGCGCAGGCAGAGGACCTCGCCCCGAGCCGCCTTCGTGAGGGCCCGCGCGAGACGCACGTGGGGGGAGATGGTGAGAGTGCAAGCCGGACCGCGTCGCTCGGGAGCGCTCTCCACTGTTACGCCACCGCTCGAGCAGCCCGCGACCAGGGCGGCGGTGAGAAAAAGCACCATGGGCAGAGGGAGGAACCCGGTGCCTCGAGCGAGGGGCCGCCACGTCAGTGCTCCGCGGGTGCCGTCGAAGCGCACCCGCGGAGCCTGCCACATCTCCTACCAGCGCACCCCGCTGGGTTTGCGGTAGCCGATCGCCTCCTGACCGGCGGGATTGCAGTTGGCGGAGGTGCAGTTCCCCTGCGAGTCCAGGGTGACCAGGGAAGGCTGGCCCCAGAGGTTGCTGGAGAAGGTGGCCGAGCCGCCGTTCTGGGCAAAGCCGCCGTCTGGATCGACCGCGATGTTGCGTTCGACGACGTTGCCCGAGCCGGAGTCGCAATCCCACTCGAAGCCGGGGAAGCCGGTGAAGGCCTGGCCGCCGTCGACCCAGGTGTTACGTCGGATCGTGATGTTCGAGCGCGAGGTGCCGCCGGTGCCGAGGCCGCATATCTCGGTACGGCCGCGGGCGACTTCCACCAGGTTGTTTTCGTAGATGAGGGTGTCCGAGGAACCGCCGTGAATGTAGGTGGATCCGGCGTTGCCGGTGACTTTGCCTTCGTAGTAGCCCTGGTGGTGGATCCAGTTGTTGGTGATCCGCAGGTTCGAGTCGTTGCCGGTGATCTGAATGTTGTCCGAGTGCTCGCTCGAATCCGGGTTCGCTCCCACCGGCCCGATCTCGTTGCGGTCGATCAGGACGTCGACGCCGTTGACGCCCTGGAAGCCGTCGGCCGCGATGTCGTGGACCTTGTTGCCGACGAAGCGGAGGCGGTTGAGCGTGCCGTAGCAGCGGCAGCCGTAGCCGGTGTTGCCCGAGTTGTCCGCTTTGGTCCAGCCGATGTCGTTGTCCTTGATCGTCACGTCGTTGTTTTCATCCGGCATGAAGATCAGCTGGTCGAAGGAGCGATTGGTGGGGGTGCCGCCGATCGTCGAGCCTTCGATCGTGGTGCGGTGCGCCCCGCGCATGGTCACGGAGGTGAACCGGGCGGAGCGGATGGTGAGGTCGGTCGTGCCCTGGATCTCGAGGTGGTCCATCGAGCCGCCTTCGGTCGAGATCACGACCGCCTTTTTGCCCATGTTGCTGAAGTTCACGTCACCGACGCTCGCCGTGACGCAGACGTTATTGCCGGCCGAGACTGCACTGGTGATGGCAGCCGCAGAGGTTGCGTTGGTGGAGCCCAAAATGCAGCCAGCGCCTGGCGGTGGCGGCGGGGGGGGAGGCTCTGGCGCTTCGACGGTCCAGCTGTAGCTGGCCGGAGTCGGGTCGACGTTCCCGGCGGCGTCGGTGGCTCGCACCGAGAAGGTGTGACCGGCGGTCGAGAGCCCCGAGTACGCCTTCGGCGAGGTGCAGGAGCCGAAGGCACCCGAGTCGAGCTTGCACTCGAAGGTAGAGCCGGACTCAGTCGAGGTGAACGAGAAGCTCGCCAAGGTTTGGGTCGTGGTGCCCGGGGGTGTCGAGGTGATGCTCGTGTTCGGAGGCGTCGTATCGCCCGGTGGCGGTGGGGGAGGTGGAGGTGGCTCCTCGGCTTCCACGGTCCAGGTCCGCGTTGCCGGCGTGGGGTCGACGTTGCCCGCCTCGTCGCTCGCACGAACGGCGAAGGTGTGGTCGCCTACGGCGAGGCCGGAGTACGCCTCCGGCGAGGTGCAGGCGGACCAGGTCGCGCTGTCGAGCTGACACTGGAACGACGAGCCCGACTCGTTGGAGGAGAAGGTGAAGCTGGCGCCGGTCTCGGTGGTCGTGTCCGAGGGGCCTGAGCCAATCGTCGTGTTCGGCGGGGTGGTGTCCGCAATGGAACCGACCGGGAAGGACTGCTTGTTGGAGTCGGTTTCACCGTCGACGTCCTGCACGGACAGTTTCACGTGCTTGGTCCCGACTTCGGAGAAGGTGAAAACGATTTTGCACCCTTTCCGCGTTTGGTAGACGGCGCTGCCGCTCTGGTTCTCGAACGACCAGGTGCAGGCGAGCGGGCCGTCTCCGTCAGAGGCGGTACCGTCGAGCGTCACGGGCACGTCGACGTGAGCCACATCGGGGGCTGTCCACACGGCTTGCGTCGTGTCATCTTCACCGGGGGGAGGAGGAGGTGTTGCCGCCTGCACGGTCCAGCTCCGTGACGCGGGGGTGGGGTCGACGTTGCCGGCGGCGTCGGTGGCTTGCACGGAGAAGGAGTGAGCGCCGACGACCAGGCCGGAATACGCCGCGGGAGAGCTACACGGCGCCCAGCCCGCGCCGTCGAGGCGGCAGGCGAAGGTGGAGCCGGACTCGTTGGAGGCAAACGAGAAGCTCGCTGCTGTGGCCGTGGTGGTGCCGGAAGGACCGGCGCCGATCGTCGTCTGCGGTGGCGTGGTGTCGGCGGGCGGCGGTGGAGGAGGCGTGACCGGTGGCTGTCTCGGCGGGGGGACGCTCCTTGGGTCGCGGGGATTGGACCCCGCGGCGATCTCGACGCCGTCCTTCGCTCCATCGCTGTCGGTGTCCGCCTTGCGGGGGTTGGTCTCAGTGTCGTTCACCTCGGTCCAGTCGTTGAGACCGTCGCCGTCCGTATCGGTCCTGCGGTAGTTCGTCTTGGTGCGGTTGATCTCGGTCCAATCGCTCAAGCCGTCGCGATCGGTATCTCTCGAGGAGGTGTGAGACGGGCTTACCGCGGTTCTCGAAAGCAGCTGGGCGTACTGCTTATGGGTGAAAACTCGGAGCTTGCTTGGTGCAATTTGTCGATTCTGCAGTGGGAGCTTTGCTAGGGCGAGGGATTGGAGGCCGGCGAGCGCGATGGCGATCGCAAAAACGACTAGGGCAATTTTGCGTATATGCAGGCGGATCATGACTGGGCTTATCGGTGAACATCCGCTTGAAGAGATTGAACAGGTTCAATCTGGACAAACGTCTGTGGACGAACGTATGACGTGTTCTATTCCCACGTCCATAGAGTCAAAACATAGAACCAGGAATTACTGAGCAAATACCCTGGCGTCACCCAGGTAGGGCTAGATGGTTCTATGCAACCGCGTCGCGGCGGTGCGAGGTGACGTCCCGAGGAGCGGGTGGGCGCGGTAGGAGAAGCCGACGCAGGGCCTGCATGCGGCCTTCTCGTGCGGGTCCCATCGCCAGCGCGCGAGCATAAGCCGCGAGCAGGGAGCGCTCCTGGTGCTCCCAGGCGAGGACGTCCTCGACGCGTTGTCGACCGGCAGCCCCCATCTGGGCGCGCCGGTCGGGGTCGTCGAGCAGCTCCGAGACCAGGCGGGCGAACCCGGCGTGGTCGCCGGGCGCGGCGAAGGCGGCCGCCTCTCCGGCGCCCACCCGGGACTCGGCGAGGTCGAAGGAGACGATCGGCCGTGACGTCGCCATGTACTCGGAGATCTTCACCATCGAGGAGACGTCGTTGAGCGCGTTCCTCGGGTCCGGCGCGATGCAGACGTCGGAGCTCGAGAGGACGCGGCAGATCGTGTCCTGCTCGACCCACCCGGTGAACTCGACGCTGTCATCGAGGCCGAGCTCGTGGGTCAGCGCCCGCATCTCCTGGATCACGTCGCCGTCGCCCATGAACACCGCGTGCCAGTCGTCGCGGAGGGCGTGCAGCTCGGCGAGTGAGCGCAGGGCTTCGTCGACGCCGTCCTGCGGGCCCATCACGCCGACGTAGCTGAGCAGAAAGGGCTTTCCTCTTTTCAGGCGCGGATCCGGCTCACTCGGCGCGAAGCGCGTCAAGTCCGGGCCCGTGCGCACGACGAAGACGTCGGCGGGATCGCGGCGGCCACGCTCGATCGCGACGCGGCGATAGGAGTCGTTGACGGAGAGGACGACGTCGGCGCAGCGAAAGGCGACCTGCTCGGCGGCAAGCGTGGCACGGTGCACCGGGCCGGTGCCGAAGCGCGTCAGGTAGAGCTCGGGCGTGAGGTCGTGGTGGTCGAAGACGAAGCGGGCGCCGCGGCGGCGCAGGCCGAGCGCGGCGAGGAGGAGGAAGTCGGGGGGGCTGCAGGCGTGCACGAGGTCGAACGGCCGGGTGCGGGCCAGGCGCCGGGCGAGGCGGCGAATGCTCCAGAGCGCGGCGAGGTACTCGAGCGCGTAGGCAACGGCGCTGCCGTCGGCGCGACGCGGCTCGTAGCGGTGGATCTCCACGCCCTCGATCTCCTCGAAGCTGCCCCGGTCGCGCCGCTCGCCGGTCGGGCAGATCGCGGTTACGTCGTGGCCTGCGGCGACGAGCGCGCGGCACTCGTTCCAGACGTGGCGGTCGGAGGGCAGCGGCTCGTTCTGGAGCAAGATCAGGACGCGCTTGCAGCCCATCTCGCCCCCTCCGCGTCGCTCCGCCCGGCGCGTGTGCGCCACCATTCGGCGGCCTCGCGCGGCAGCGGGTACCAGCCGCCGTCCAAGCCGGCCAGGTAATCGAGGAATTCCTCGTACATGCGCAGGCGCGCCGGAGTGTCCAGGTAGTCGGGGTGGGTGATCAGGTTGATCAGGCCGCCGTGGGCGGCGATCCACTCGCTCTTGCGGGTCCAGAGGTCGATCGTGTCCTCGCGCAGGATCTCCCAGAGCGTGTGGTCCTGGACCAGGGTGATCGGCAACTCGACCAGGTCGCCGAGGAAGTAAGGGAGGATCGAGCAGCAGCCGCCCGACTGCGGCTCGAACGGGTCGGTATCGGGGAAGGAGCTGTCGTAGAGGGCGCCCAGCTCGGGCATCCAGTCGGCGTTGCGGTGGGTGGCGGGAGAGCGGAACCCGACCGCCTCCCACTCCGCGAGGTAGCGGTGGATCGCCGGCAGTTCGGACTCGAAGCGGGCACGGCTCTCGAAGAGCCTGCCGTCGTGCTTGATCCCGTGCAGGCCGACCTCGCAGCCGGCGGCGCGCACGTGCTCGAAGAGGCCGTCCTCGATTGGGTACCACTCGGCGACGAAGTTCCAGGAGGAGACGAAGCCGTGGCGACGCTCGATCTCGATGATCTTGCGCACGTTGGCCACCCCCGAGGGACCCTCGACGTCGTGGGTGAGGATCGCCGCGAAGCTCTTGTCGCTCGGCCAGACCGGCGTCTCCATCTCGCCGTGTTCGTGAGCGGCCTCGAGCTCCGCTTCATGGCGCTCGACCAGGATCGGCTCGATCGGCCAGCGCGGGAACTCGCGTTGCGCCTGGCGCTTGGCGTAGAGGCGCCGCATCGTCAGCTGCAGGCGCCTTGGCAGCAGCGGCTTCAGCACGTAGTAGCCGGTCTGCAACGGCGAGCGCCCATCGGTCACGCCGCGGTAGCGTTCCTCCAGGTAGTAGCGGTCGTTGCGGTCCAGCATCACGCCGCCGTTCTCACCGGTCGTCATGCCGAGGTCGCGGTTTCGGCCCGCGCCGCCTTCGAGTACTTGCCCAGGGGAGGTGCCGAGATGCCGAAGATCACGCGCAGCCCAGCCAGCTCGGCACGGACTCGGTCGCGCTGGCGTCCACTCACCACCGCCGCCGGGGCGAAGACCGCGAGGCGGATGAGGTGTCCCAGGGCGAGCGCCGCGCGTATACCGAGCCGGCGGGCGGCGCCGTAGTGCTTGGCCGCGAAAAGCAGCCGCGAATGGCTCAGCTGGGCCATCAGGTCACCGCGCGAGCGCTTGCCGGCATGGTGGGTGATCGTCATCACCGGCAGGTGCGCGACGGGCCAGCCTGCCTGCCAGAAGCGGTAGCACCAGTCGATCTCCTCCGAGTAGAGGAAGAAGCGCTCGTCCAGCGGTCCCACCGCTTCGGCGGCCTCGCGGCGGGCGATCAGGAAAGCACCTACGAGCCATTCGGCTTCGCCCTCGTGGCTGTAGCGCGCCGGACGCGTCTCGAGCTCCTGAAAGCCGCGGAGGACCGGCCAGTAAGCGGCGAATAGGGCCTCGCCGAGGCTGCGCAGCGGCGAAGGGAAGCGCCTGATCGAGGGCTGAAGCTCACCCTCGGCGCCGCGCTGAACGACGCTGGCGAGACCCAGGTCGGGACGGGCGTCCATCTCGGCGACGAGCTCGGCGAGGGTGCCGTGGCGAACCTCGACGTCCGGGTTGAGCAGCAGCACGTAACGGCCGCGCGCGAGCCCAAGGGCGACGTTGTTGGAGGCGGCGAAGCCGCGGTTGTCGCGGCGGAAGACGCGGGCGCCGGGGACCTCTCGCTCGATCGCCTCGGGAGTGCCGTCGCTCGAGCCGGCGTCGACGACCAGCCACTCGGCGCGCACCTGCCCGGCGGCACTCTGGGCCGAGCGCAAGGTGTTCAGCGCCATCTCGCGGCCGTTGTGCGTGACGACGATGACTGAGAGGTCGGGGCGGGCGTCCATCTGGTCAGCCGAAGTGCTTGTAGAGCGCCGCGCCGGCGAGACGGCCGACCACCGCCGGCGAGCGCCGGATCGTCGTGTTCATGACCCGGTCGCGCAAAGCGGGCTGCAGCGACGGCTCCTCCTCGTCGAGGTAGGTGTAGGAGAGGCTCTCCTCGCGGGCGCCCCAGGATCGCTTGAAGGACCTCAGCCCCTCGTTGTCCAGGTCGGTGCGGCCGAAGTCGAGCGTCTGGAAATCCGACTCGCAGGCCCAGCGGATCACCTCGGCGAAGAGAAGGTTGTTCGGGCGCTTGCCGAGGCTGCTGGCGTCGGAGGCGCCGTACTTGTAGGTCGCGGTCCCGTTGTGGGTGAGGAAGACGGCGGCTGCGATCGGCTCGGAGTCGTCGAGAACGATCGCGACGAAGCCGAGGCCGGCGCCGAAGAGCTCCTCGAAGCGCCGGATGAAGCCCTTGGGCTGCGTCGGCACGCCGAGCTTGCGGCGGGTCTGGAGGTGAAGCTTGAAGAAGGCGTCGAGCGCCGCGCGGTCGCCACGACGTTCCAGCCGCAGGCCTTCTCGCTCGGCCTTCTTGATCCCGCGCTTGATCTGCTTCGCGTAGGAGGCCTCGATCTCAGCGGCGTCTGAGCCGAGCGAGAGCAGGTGACGGACGAAGCGGGGTTGCACGATCGCCTCCGAAGTGCCTGGCAGAGGAGCATGGACGGTGAGACCGAGCTCGGCGCGGCGGGCCTCCTCGGCAAGCGCCCGGCCAAGGGCGTCGAGGGCGCCAGGGCTGGCGCCGGCAGCGAGGGCCGGCGAGCAGACGTCGGAGAAGGGCAGGGAGACGAGCCGCTTTCCAGTGAGGCGACTCTCGATCCTGGCGACGGGAATCCCCGCCTCGATCCCGTTCCCGTTGGCGAGGCAGCAGGCCTCGATCCCATAGCCGTACTGGTCGCGCAGCAGCGCCAGCCAGCGAGGGTGGTGGAAGACTTCGGCGCCGGGGCTGCTCTCTACGAAGGCGAGCCAATCCGGATCGGCGATTGGGTCGATCAAGCGTGATTCGGCCACATCAAGACAACGTCTCGCCGCGGGGGGTTCTTCTAGCTCGATGACGGCGCAAATGGCGCTACGCGGCGGCAGAGAGCGGCTCGAGCGTCGTCTCGGTGCTCGACTGCGCCCAGAGCTCCAGGGTCAGCAGCGCCCAGAGCTTGCGGCCATGGTCGGCGGCCCCGGAGACGTGCTGGTCGATCAGCCGCTCCACCGCCTCCGGGTGCGTCCAGCCGCGCTGGGAGCTCTCGCGGTCGAGCAGGACCTCGCGCGCGTAGGGGGCGAGGTCGGTGCGGAGCCAGTTGGCGACGGGCAGCTCGAACCCCTGCTTGGTCCCATCGAGGATCGCGTCGGGAACCCAGCCGCGCAGTGCCCGGCGCAGGGCGATCTTGCGCTCGGCGCCCCTAGCCTTCTGCTCGGGCGGCAGCGATGCCGCCAGCTCCATCAGCTCATGGTCGAGCAGCGGCGAGCGCGCCTCGAGCGAGAAGGCCATCGTCGCGATGTCGATCTTGGCCAGCAGGTCGCCGGGCAGGTAGACGCTGGCGTCGACCTCGAGCAGCTGGTCCAACAGCGCCGCGCCGCTCGCTTCCCGCCAGGGGTCGAGCAGGAACCGCTCCGCCTCGGCTTGGGCGACGTCCTGGGCGAGCTCGGGCGCGTAGAGGGCTTGCCGCTCCTCGCCGTCGAAGACGCTGACCTGGCGCAGGTAGCGCTCATGGCGTCCCTCCGGCAGGCGACTGGCGAAGCGCTGCACCCGGCTGCCCAGGGCACGGGGATCGCGCCCCGCGCCAAGGCCCCCGCTGGCCGTGGCGACGGCCCGGCGCAACGGTGCGGGCAGCCGTTCGAGCCGCGCCGCGAGCATGTTCGAGGTGTAGCGCTGGTAGCCGGCGAAGCTCTCGTCGCCGCCGTCGCCGTTGAGGGCGACGGTGACGTGCTCGCGGGCCAGCTCGGCGAGGTGGAAGCAGGGCAAAGCGGAGTGATCTCCGAAGGGCTCGCCGTACTGGCGCACCAGCTTCGGCAGTAGCTCGACGGCGCCCGGCTCGACGATCAGCTCGTGGTGGTCGGTGGCGAAGCGCTCAGCGACGAGGCGGGCTCGCGGCAGCTCGTCGACGCTGGCGTCAGCGAAGCCGATCGAGAACGTCTTCACCGGCTCGGAGGACTGCTCGGCCATCGCTGCGACCACGGCCGAGGAGTCGATACCGCCCGAGAGGAAGGCCCCGACCGGCACGTCGGCGACCATCCGACGGCCGACCGCCTCGCGCAGCGCGGCGCGGATCCGCTCGTCGAGCTCGCGAGGGTCGGCGAACGAGCACTTCGGCGAGTAGTCGAGGCGCCAGTAGCGCTCAACCGCGAGGGCGCCGTTCTCGAAAACGAGCCGGTGCGCCGGGGGGAGCTTGCGGACGCCGCGGAAGATGCTCAGCGGCGCCGGGATGTAGCCGTAGGCGAGGTAGGCGTCGAGCGCTTCAAGGTCGATCTCGGTTGGGACACCGGGGTCCTGGCGCAGCGCCCGCAGCTCCGAGGCGAAGCTGAGGACGCCGTTGCGGAGGCTGTAGAAGAGCGGCTTCTTGCCGATTCGGTCGCGGGCAAGGAAGAGCCGCTGACGCCGCTCGTCCCAGAGCGCGAAGCTGAACATGCCGTGCAGGCGGGAGACGCAGCCCGTCCCGAGCTCCTCGTAGAGGTGGGCGATCACCTCGGTGTCGCCCTTCGTCGCGAGACGGTGACCGGCGCGCAGCAGCTCCTCGCGCAGCTCGGTGTAGTTGTAGATCTCGCCGTTGAGGACGACGGCGACCGAGCCGTCCTCGTTGTAGATCGGCTGGTCGCCCGTGTCGAGGTCGATGATCCGCAGCCGCTGGATGCCGAGCCCGACCGGGCCGGCCACGTGCAGTCCGCGGCTGTCGGGTCCGCGGTGCTCCTGCGCCGCGCACATGCGGGCGATCAGCGCCTCCTCGACCGGGGCCCCGTCGGCTCGCGCCTGGCCGGCGATGCCGCACATCAGCTCGGCGACCCGGAGGCGAGCGGCAGCTTGCCGACCACGCGACCCCGGATCTCGCGCCGCACCGCGCTGCGGAACTCGCGGTCCTCGACCCGCGGGACACGCTGAAAGGCAGCGCGGGCGTAGCCGTAGAGGAAGGCCAGGCCCGAGATCCCCTCCGGTCGCGCTGTCGCGACCTTTAGCGAACGCAGCGCCACCCAGTAGGCGGGGAAGTGGACGATGTAGGCGGCGGCGCCGTAGCGGGCGCGACCGCGCAGGGTGCCGTCGGCGCTCGCCCAAGGGCGGTGGTGGATGGCGACGAGGTCCTCAAAGGTCCGGGTGCGGAAGCCGCGCATGCGGGCGATCGTCTCGTCGATCGTGTCCCAGGCGAGTCGCTCCTGCACTCCTCCGATCGCCTCGAAGCATTCGCGCGAGTAGCACTTGAGGGCGCCGTTGACGTGGTGCTCCACGGGCACCTTCTCCAGCCGCCACCTGTCGCGGACGAGCTCCCGACGCAGACCCCCGGCCATGCCGAGGTGGGGGTCGGCCTCGAACTCGGCGAGGATGCGCTCGAAGTATTCCGGCGGCAGCTCCATGTCGCCGTCGAGCTTGGAGATGTGGGTGAAGTCGCGCCACTCGATGCTCTCGAGGCCGAAGTTGAAGGTGCGTGGCGCCGCGGCGGAGGCCAGTCTGTCGCGGGGGTCGAGCAGCGGTGGGTGCTCCGGTGCCCGCAGGGGCTGGATGAAGGGGAACTCGAGCGAGAAGCGCTCGGCCAGCTCGTAGGTGCCGTCGCTGGAGTGGTCGTCGACGAGCAGCCAGAGGTCCGGGCGGCGGCTCTGGGCGATCATCGCCTCGGCCACGCGCTCGAGGTAGTCGGCCTCGTTGCGGACAGGGGAGATGACTAGCAGGCGTTGGCTCACGACTTACAACCAACGGCGTCTGGCGGGGCGATCTTGTGCGAAAGAGCGGCTCCGCGCGCTCCGTTCTCCGTGTGTGGAAGCCGAAACGCCGGCAGTGACGATGCCCCGGAACCCGACCTTCGGCGCCGAGCACGGCGCAGTCGAGGACCCGCTCGCCAAACGGGCGCTGATGCGGCTTATGCCCGGGGCCCGGCGACAGAAGATGCTGGGCGCGATGCGCGGCATCCGCTACCGCGGCGACCGGGTCGAGTGCCCGTGCTGCGAGTCGACGTTCTCCCGCTTCCTGCCCCACCGCGGCCGGGAGCACGCGAAGTGTCCGGGCTGCGGGGCGCTGGAGCGTCACCGCATGCTCTGGCTCTTCCTCGAACGGGAGACGGACTTCCTCGATCGCCCCGACGCTTCCCTGCTCCACATCGCCCCCGAGTACACCTTCCTCAATCGCTTCTCCCGCCTCGAGGGCCTGCGCTACGTGACCGGCGACTTCGACTCGCCCCTGGCCAACGTGCAGCTCGACGTAATGGACCTGCCCTTCGACGACGAGAGCTTCGACTTCCTGATCTGCAACCACGTGCTCGAGCATGTCGAGGACGACCGGCAGGCGCTGGCGGAGATCCGCCGGGTGCTCATCCCGGGCGGCTGGGCGATCCTGATGTGCCCGGTCGACTACCGGCGGGAGACGACGCTCGAAGATCCGGCCGTGATCACTCCCGAGGATCGCCATCGTGTCTTCGGCCAGTCGGACCATGCCCGGCTCTACGGCCGCGACTACGCCGAGCGCCTCTCCCGGGCCGGTTTCGGCGTGCGGGCCGACGACTACCTGGGCGGGTTCGACGAGGCCACCATCGCGCGTCTCGGCCTCCGGCGCGACCAGGACGACGCCTTCGGCCGGGAGGAGATCTTCCTCTGCGCCAAGCTCGCCGGCACCTTCGGGTGAGTTTGTCGTTTGGGGTCCATATGCGCCGATAAAGGCGAAGTCAGCCGCTAGCGGGGTGCTGAGGCGGGAGCGGGGTGGGGGGGCGCTGCGTGCTCTGACCTCGGGTCGGGCGAGAGGTAGCGGGAGACGAGGGGGAAATCGGCCCAGAGCAGCGCCTCGCGGCCGCGGCGAGCGCAGAGGAACCCGGCGCCGTAGGAGAGCGTGATCAGCGCCCCGCCGGCGATCAGGGTGACGGCGCGGGGGGCCCCGGCCTCGAGGGTGATTAGAGCGGCGAAGGCGCCGGCCACGCTGGCGAGCACAGTGGGCTGCAGCGCCCTGGCCAGCGGGCCGAGACGCAGGCCAGAGGAGCGCAGCAAGAGCAGGTTGAGTGGCAGCACCAGCGCCACCGCGACGACGCTCTGGGCGATCGCGACGCCGGCGATCCCGTCGAGGTGGGCGCCGAGCGGCAGCGCCAGGGCGAGCATCGCAAGCCAGCCGAGTTGGACGCGGACTAGCGAGCCGGCGCGACCGAGGGCGATCAGGAGGTCGTAGCAGAGTTCGAGAGCCACCCTCAGTGCTCCATAGAAGGCCAGCCAGCGCAGCGCAGCGACCGCCGGCAGCCACTTGTCTCCGTAGAGGATCCCGACCAGGGGCTCGGCCAGGGCGGCGAGGAGGAGGCCGCCGAGCACGGCGACGCCGGTGGCTAGCGCGAGGCTCTGCGCGAAGGCGCCTTCGAGGCCGGCGCGGTCATCGGCGAGGCGTGAGAAGGCGGGCAGCGAGACCTGGCGGATCGGCATCGAGAGCAGATTCCAGGGCCAGTTCGCGACGTTGAAGGCAAGCGCGTAGAAGCCGAGGGCACTGACGCCGATGGCGATGCTGACGGCCACCGAGCCGACGTTGATGATCGCCAGCAGCAGCACGCTGGTCATCGCCGGCGGCAGGCCCAGGCGCACGAGGTCGATCGCCGTCTCGCGGTCCCAGCCGGGTCGCGGTCGCTCTGGCGCGAGCCAGAGGATCAGCACCGTCGTGACCAGGTTGGCGATCAGCAGCCCGACTGCCAGCCCCGCGGCACCCCATTTGCTGGCGAGGAAGATGCCGATTGGGGTGCCGACGAGGAAGCCGGCGATCTCCGCGCCGGCGCGGCGGCGCTGCTGGAAGGCGCGCATCAGCAGCGCGTTCGGAATCGTCGAGACTCCGTCGAGGAGGACGCCAAAGGAGAGGATGCGGATCGCCGTCGTCGCCTCGGGCGCGCCGAGCAGGTCGGCGATCGCCGGCGCGCCGAGGAACATCAGCGCGAACCAAACCCCGCTGCTGAGCAGTGAGCCGCTGACTGCCGTCGGCGTGACCCGCTCGACCCGCTCCTTCCAGCGGATCACGGCGACGCTGAGGCCGATCTCGTTCATGCTCAGCACGATCGTCATCACCAGCACCGCCGCGGCGTAGGTACCGAACTCCGCCGGGGTGACGATCCGCGCGATGACGAGGCCGGCGAGGACGTTGAGGACGCGCGCCGCGCCGCTGTTGAGCAGGCTCCAGATCAGCCCCGAGCGGGCCCGGCCACCGAGAGCGCCGCTGTCCTCAGCCACCGGAAGTCTCCAGCCCGAGCAGCCCCGCCAGCTGCTCCGCCCGCGCTGCCCAGCTATGCCGCGCGGCGAAGGCACGCCGCTCGGAGACCAGCGCCGGGTCCTTCGCCCGTGCGGACTCGCGCAAGACCGCCGCGGCGAACTCCTCAGGCGTTTCGGCGAGGGCGACGAGCGCCGTCTCCAGCGAGCGCACAGCGGGCAGCGGCGTCGAGACCGCCGGTCGGCCCGCGGCGAGGTACTCGAGGGTCTTCATCGGGAAGCTGTTGCGGTTGAACTGGGTGTTCGCGTAGGGGACGATCCCGACGTCGATCGCCTTCAGGTAGGGCAGCAGCTCCTCGAAGGGGCGCGGCCCGAGGTAGGCGACGTTGGGCCGCGCCGCCAGCGCCTCGAAGCGAGCCGGCTCGAACTCGGGGTCGCGTGGGCCGATCAGGAGCAGCGAGGCCTCCGAAGCCGCGATCGCCTCCAGTAGGGCCAGGTCGGTGCGGCTGTTGAGGTGGCCGATGAAGCCCGCGATCGGTCCCTGCGGCGACACGTCGGTGGGGTCAGGCGTCCCGTCGACTCCCGCGTAGAAGGAGGCGTCGCAGCCGTTGGGCAGATAGGCCGCCTCGACTCCCCGCGAGCGAAGGTCCGCGACGACGCCCTCGCTCACCGCGACGACGAGGTCCGACGTCTCCGACAGGCGCCTGTCGCCCGCCGCCAGGCGCTCGGCGGGACGCCGCCAGAGCGTCGCCGCCGCGACGGGGTCGTCCTGCCACCAGTAGGCGCGAACCCGCTCGCCGCAGGCGCCGTAGGCATCGACGAAAAGCCAAGTCGTGATCACGGCCTCGACCCTGCCCCCCAGCCGGCGCACGGCACCCCGGAGCTCGCGGCGGACGATCCTGTTGGTCAGCGGCAGCACCGCCGGCTCCATCGGCTTCGGCGGCGCAAGCGGCGTGTAACGGGCGATCCGCGGCGCCACGGTGCGCAATCGCGGTCGCTTCAACGAGTCCGCCACCGCTGGGGCGTTGAACCGCGTCAAGTGGGAGATCGGCGGGTCAACGTAGAGCACCGGCGCCAGCTCCGCGAGGTGCTCGGCCATGTGACGGTCGGCGAGCTTGACCTCGTCCCAGCTGTTCGCCGCGCAGAGGACGATCAGCCCGTCCCAGGGGCCGCGAGCCGCGCGGCTGGAGCGGGGCGACGACGGGCGAGCGTCGAGCACCGGCGCCACCGGCCTCACCCCACCGGGACGGGAACGGCCCGCACCGAGGGCAACGGCGCCTCGGCGGCGGCGGCGAGCCGCGCTGCCTCGGAGGCGCTGCGCGCCCGCTTGGTGCGGGGATCGTGGTTGTCGAGCTCGAGGCGAAGGGCGCGGCCGGCGGCTATTGCGGCCTCACCCCACCTGCGGCGATGGCGCGCGGAGGCCACGACCTCGTAGGCACCGAGCTGGAAGCGGTTGCCGCGCTCGAGCGAGAACCGCTCGGCGACGACCGCGCGCCCGTAGCCGGCCAGCTCCGCTCGGCGCTCGGTGTCGTTGAGCAAATCGCGCATCTGCACGATCAGGCACGCGGCGTCGGGGCCGCCATTGCCCAGTCCCCAGAAGCCGTTGCGGGCGAAGTACTCGTAGGAGTCGGGCTCGAAGAGCCTTGAGAAGCCGCGTTCACCCTGGACGATCACCGGCTTTTCGATCGCCATTGCGCGCAGCGAGGAGCTGCCCATGCCGAGGACGAGGTCAGCGGCGGCGTACGCGGGGCGCGGATCGCTCAGGGCCCCCGCGAACTTGACGACCTCGCGACCCCAGCGCCGGTTGACGTGCTCCGCCCGCGCCCGCAGCGAGGGTCCCGCCGGCCCGTCGCCGACGACGAGCAGCGTCAGCGGCAGCTCGGCGGCGAGCGCGTCGGCGGCGTCGATCGCTTCCACCAACGCGTCCAGCTTCAGTTCGAGCGCCAGTCGCGAGACGGTGACGACGAGCGGCTCGTCCTCGCCGATCCCGTGGCGGCTGCGCAGCTCCGAGCCGTCGATCGAGGGAGAGTCTGCGACCGTGTCGATCGGCGGCTCGAGCGCCCACACCGGAGCCCGGTGCGTGCGTCGCGCCTCGCTGGCCAGTGCCTCGGTCCCCATCATCAGGGGGACCGACCGCGGCACGTAGGGCGAGACCGACATCGAGAGGACGGTGCAGAGCAGCGGCACCCCGTCGGCGAGGTGGGCGCCGTAGTAGGCGTCGAGGCAGGGCGGCCACTCGTAGGCGTGGATCAGGTCGAGGCGGCGCCGGCGCGCCAGGCGCGCGAGCTGGGCGATGCGCGAGGGCGCCGGACGGTAGCGCAGTCGGCGGGCGGCGATGAACTCCAGCCCCCGCGACTCGACGTACTCGACCAGCGGCCCTTCCTTGCCGTAGACGACGACGTCGTGGCCCGCTTCGGCCGCCGCCGCGGCGAGGTCGATCGCGTTGATCTGGCTGCCGCCGATGCCGAGATCGTGGGGTGCGACGAGCAGCCTCACTGGAGCACTCCCAAGCTGGCACGGCTCTCTCTCGGCCGGGCGGGCGAGCCGCCGTGCCAGACCTCCCCCGGGGGCACGGACTTGGTCACCACCGAGCCCATCCCGACCAGCGCCCCGGACCCGATCCTGATCCGCTCGCGCAGCAGCGCTCCGGAGCCGATGTAGGCGCCGTCCTCGATCGTCACCGCGCCGGATACGCGGACCCCGGCGCCAAAGGTGACGCCGTCTTCGATCACGTCATCGTGGGTGAGGACGACGGATGGCATCACCGCGACGTGGACGCCGAGCTTGATGTCCGCGGTCAGCACCGTGTTCGCGTGGATGACTGACCCGGCGCCGATCGTCGCGGTCTCGGCGATCGTCGCACGGGGGTGAACGAGGGTCGCGTATCGCTCCAGGGGCAGCCCCACCCGGTCGACCAGTCGCAGGCGGCGCAGGGGGTCGTCGGGCGAGGCCACGCAGGCGACGGCCAGCGCCTCGGGATGCTCGGTCGCCGAGGAGCAGGGACCGAGGATCGGCACGCCGTGGATCAGCGTGCCGCGCAGCTCCGGGTCGTCGTCGAGCAGGCCGATCAGCACCCAGTTGGAGGCCTCCCGGTTGATCGCCCGCACCAGCTCGATCGTCTCGCGGGCGAAGCCGCCGGCGCCGATCAGGAGCAGCGGCGTCGGAGTCATCGCGGTGGGTGTTGGGCAGGGGTCGTTGTGGGTCGCATCAGCAGCCGAAGAACGGCTCCCAGCCGGCGGTTCTTTCAGCTCGAGCGCCGCCCTACCAGGCGACGCCGCTGGGCTTGCGGTAGCCGATCGCCGGCTGCCCGGCGGGGTTGCAGCTGGCCGAGGTGCAGTTGCCGCCGGCGTCGAAGCTGAGCAGCGAGGGCTGGCCCCAGAGGTTGCTGGCGAAGGTCGCCGCGCTGAGCGATCCACTCGCGGCAAAGCCACCATCTGGATCGACGGCGATGTTGCGCTCGACCGCGTTGCCGGCGCCCGAGTCGCAGTCCCACTCGAAGCCGGGGAAGCCGCTGAAGGCGCGGCCGCCGTCGATCCAGGTGTTGTTGCGGATCGTGATGTTGGAGCGGGTGGTGCCGCCGGTCCCCAGGCCGCAGATCTCGGTGCGCCCCTGCGCGATCTCGATCAGGTTGTTCTCGATCAGCAGGGAGTTGGAGGTGCCGCCGTGGATGTACATCGAGCCGGAGTTGCCGGTGGCGCTGCCCTCGTAGAAGCCCTGGTGGTGGATCCAGTTGTTGGTGACGCGGGTGTCCGGGCCGTTGAAAGTGAGCTGGATGTTGTCGGAGTGCTCGCTCGAGCCGGGGTTCGCCCCGACCGGACCGATCTCGTTGCGGTCGATCAACACGTTCGCCCCGCCGACGCCCTGGAAGCCGTCGGCGGCGATGTCGTGGATCTTGTTGCCGATGAAGCGGAGGCCGTTGAGCTCGCCGTAGCAGCGGCAGCCGTAGCCGGTGTTGCCCGAGTCGTCGGCTTCGGTCCAGCCGATGTCGTTGCTTTCGATCGTGACGTCGTTGCTTTCGTCGGGCATGAAGATCAGCTGGTCGGGCACGCGATCCTCGGGGCTGCCGCCGATCGTGTTGCCGAGCAGCGTCGTGCGGTCGGCGCCGCGCAGCTCGATAGAGCGGAAGCGGGCGCCGCGGATCGTCAGGTCGGTGGTGCCATCACTGATGTCGACGCGGCCCATCGAGCCCGCCCCTTCGGTCGAGATCACCACGCCGGCGCGGTTGCCCAGGTCGCTGAGGTTGACGTTGCCCACTTCGGCGATCACGCAGACGCTGCGGTGGGCGGCGACCTCGCTGCGGACCATCGCCGCTGTGGTCACGTCCGTTGCCCCGTCGGCACAGGTGAAGGCCGGTGGCGGCACGTCGATGGTCCACGCCCGTCGTGCCGGCGTCGGGTCGGTGTTCCCAGCGCGGTCGGTTGCCCGCACTTCGAAGGCGTGTTCGCCGTTGATCAGCGCAACGTAGGTCTTCGGGGAGGCGCAGGGAGCCCAGGCTCCGCCGTCGAGCCTGCAGGCGAAGGTCGCGCCGGCCTCGTTGCTGGAGAAGGAGAAGGTCGCCCCCGCTGCCGCCACGATGCCCGACGGTCCTGATTTGAGCATGGTCTGCGGCGGGACCAGGTCCGGGGCCGGCGAAGACGGGTTCTCACCAGACGGGCCGCCCGGGGCTGGGGGGTCGGCCGCGCCGGGTGGGGGCGTGGACGATCTCGGGTTCGAGGCGTCCTTGGGATCATCGCCGGTCGCGACCTCGCGGCCGTCGGGGACCCCGTCGTGGTCGCTGTCGGGGTTGGTGGGCGAGGTTCGGTAGACCCAGCGCTCGAGCAGGTTGTTGAGGCCGTCGCCGTCCCTGTCCCTGAAGGGCGAGATCCGGACCTCGGTGGCGACGCAGCGCCGGTGCTCGCAGGCGGCGGCGCGCACCCAGCCGCGCCTGATGGCGTGGTGAGCGCAGCGACCGTCGCTCGTCCTGACGATCAGCGTGAAGCGGCGGGCGCCGCTTCCTTCGCCGGACAGCCTCGTGTCGGCGCAGCGCCCGAGGAACTGGACGCGAACGTGGCTGGCGTGGACCACGCCCGTTGCGACGACGCCCTCGGCACCGGCGATGCCGAGCGGCTGCACGTCGATGTTGAGGACCGTCGGCTCGGCGCGTGCGGCGGGCGCCAGCAGCGCCGCGAATATCAGGACCGCGAGCCCGAGGGACACCAGCCGCACCTGGTGCGACGAAGGACGCGATCCCGCTGTTCTCCCCCGTCTCATGCGGCCCCAACATAACGGGACGATCTGCCGCCGATTTGTGGAAATCAAGCGATTCGACCCCCTCGAGAGGGGACTTTTGGGCATGGGAAGCGGAAACATCGGACCCCCAGCCCCGTTAGTCGGAAAAACAGCCACAACAGGGATGCAAATGACACTCAATGGGAATCGCCAGCAGGAGAGAAGGTCGAAGGCCAGCAGGATCGAGGGGAAGCGCATGCTGGTCACCGGCGGCGCTGGAACGATCGGCTCGACCGTCGTCGACGAGCTGGTCAAAGCAGGCGCGGCCGACGTCGTCGTGCTCGACAACTTCGTCCGCGGCCGTCGCGAGAACCTCGAGTGGGCGGAAGAGAACGGCAACGTCCTCGTAGTCGAGGGGGACGTGTGCGATCGCGGGCTGGTCAATGAGCTCAGCGCCGGGATCGACGTCGTCTTCCATCAGGCGGCGATCCGAATCACGCAGTGCGCCGAGGAACCGCGGCTGGCGCTCGAGGTGCTGGTCGACGGCACCTTCAACGTGGTCGAGGCGGCGGCCGCCGCCGGCGTCGAGAAGCTGATCGCTGCGTCCTCAGCCTCGGTCTACGGCCTCGCCACCGAGTTCCCAACCGACGAGCTCCACCATCCCTACGCCAACGACACTCTCTACGGCGCCTCGAAGGTCTTCAACGAGGGGCTGCTGCGCAGCTACCACGCGATGAGCGGGCTCGACTACGTCGCACTGCGCTACTTCAACGTCTACGGGCCGCGCATGGACGTCCACGGCGCCTACACCGAGGTGCTGGTGCGCTGGATGGAGCGGATCGTCGCTGGCGAGCCGCCGCTGATCTTCGGCGACGGCAGCCAGACGATGGACTTCGTCTGCGTCCCCGACATCGCCCGCGCCAACGTCCTCGCCGCTGAAGCCGATACCACCGACTCGGTCTTCAACATCGCCAGCGGGGTCGAGACCAGCCTCAGCGAACTGGCGGAGACGCTGCTGCGGGTGATGGGCTCCGACCTCGCGGTCGAGCACGGGCCCGAGCGCGCGGTGAATGGCGTCACCCGCCGGCTCGCCGACACGACCGCGGCCAGCGAGGTGCTTGGCTTCAGCGCCGAGATCGGCCTCGAAGAGGGGCTCGCTCAGCTCGTCGCTTGGTGGCAGGACAACCGCTCCGCCGTCCATACCGGGGCGAGCGCGCTCGCGCACTCAGAGGTCCCCTCGTGAGGGAGGTTCCCTTCGCACGACCGTGGCTCGGCGGGGGAGAGGCCGAGGCAGTGGCCGAGGTGATCGCCTCCGGCTGGCTGACCCAGGGCCCGCGGGTGCAGGAGTTCGAGCGCGCTTTCGCTGAGCGCGTCGGTGCGCCCGAGGCCGTTGCGACGACCAGCTGCACGACCGCGCTTCACCTCGCCCTCTACGCCTCCGGGGTCGGCCCCGGTGACGAGGTGATCGTCCCCTCGCTCTCCTTCATCGCGACCGCGAACGCCGTCTGGCAGTGCGGCGCGACGCCGGTCTTCGCCGACGTCGACCCACAGACGTACAACCTCGACCCGGCTGACGTCGAGCGCCGACTGACCCCGCGGACCAAGGCCGTGATGCCGGTCCACCAGGTCGGCCTGCCCGCCGACATGGACGCCTTCCTCGATCTCGACCAGCGCCACGGCCTGGCCCTGGTCGAGGATGCGGCCTGCGCGATCGGCGCCCTGCACCGGGGGAGGCCGATCGGCTCGCTCGGCCCGCTCTCCTGCTTCTCCTTCCACCCGCGCAAGGTGATCACCTGCGGCGAGGGGGGGATGATCGCCGTCCACGATCCAGAGGTCGCCGAGCGCCTCAGGCGATTGCGCCAGCACGCAATGGACCAGTCGGCGCTGGCCCGGCACAAGGCCAAGGACGTCGTCATCGAGCACTATCCCGAGCGCGGCTGGAACGCCCGTATGACCGACCTTCAGGCCGCGGTCGGGCTGCGCCAGCTCGGGGTCCTCGACACGATCCTGGATGAGCGCCGCCGCCTCGCCGAGCGTTACTCGACGCTGCTCGCGGACATCGCCTCGCTCGAGGTGCCCTACGAACCGGAGTACGCCGAGCGCACCTGGCAGTCCTACCCGGTGCGGGTCGGTGAACTCTCTCCGGTAAGCGCCGAGGAGCTTATGCGCCTGTTGCTGAGCGACGGGATCGCAACCAGGCGCGGCGTGATGGCAATCCACCTCGAGGAGTCATATTCGGGCTCGGGCACCGAGTTGCCCCACACCGAGGCCGCCGTGCGAGACGTCGTCCTGCTGCCGCTCTTCCCGGGTCTCTCCGACGAGGACCAGGACTACGTCGTCGAGCGGCTCGCCGAGCACGCCCTCGCGAAGGTCCCGGTGTGAGCGGAGACTCCCGACAGCCCGTCGCGGCAACAGGTGGCTCGGCGGTCATCTCGCTGCACGGGACCCACGATCGCGATCGGGAGGAGGCAGACCGGACACGGAAAGAGATCGGCGCCGTGGCGACGTCCCGCCTCACCGAGATCGCGATCCGCCTGCTCGATCTGGTTGGCGCGGTCGTCCTCCTGGTCGCGCTGGCGCCGCTGCTGCTCCTCATCGCGGTAGCGATCAGGCTCGACTCCACCGGCCCGGCGATCTACAGGCAGCGCCGGGTGGGGCTGCGCCTGCGACCGTTCTCGGTGGCCAAGTTCCGCACGATGCGCGAAGGGGCCGCCTCCGACGCCCACCGCGCCCACGTCGAGCAGATGATCGGTAACGGGCAGGCGAGCGCCAAGCCGATGACAAAGCTGCAGGAAGATGCTCGGGTGACGCGGGTTGGCTCCTTCCTTCGCCGCACCAGCCTCGACGAGCTGCCCCAACTCTGGAACGTGTTGCGGGGGGAGATGTCGTTGGTCGGCCCCCGGCCGCCGATTCAGTACGAGGTCGACCGCTACCCCACCAAAGCATTTCGCCGCTTTGCGGTGAAGCCCGGCCTGACCGGCCTCTGGCAGGTGCAGGGGCGCAGCCTGCTCAGCTTCGACCAGATGATCGAGCTCGACGCCGAGTACGTCGAGCGGCGCTCCCTATGGCTCAACCTGAAGATCTTGCTGCTCACGTTGCCGACGGTGGTCCACGGCAAGGGAGCTGCCTGATCTAAGCCTCAAGTTGAGGGTTAGAGAAACCCCAGCCCCGATCTGATCTCTTTTAGGCACAGTTCGGCGCAAAAAAAGACAGCTGCTCGACGTTTCTCAACCGCGGACCTCTGCGGGGGACGAACCCCGCTGGGCGGACGCGACACGACGTCGAGATGACCTGGAATCCACAACTCAAGTCCCAAGCCAACGCGACGATCGTCGTTCTTGCCGCACTTTTCCTCCTGATTCTGGTGGCTGGGGCGCCACCCGCCGCGGCGGACACCACGCCGCCGACCACCGCGATCTCCTCGCCGTCCGCCGGCGCTCAGCTCGAGCGCGGCGTCGAGACGACGATCAGCGGCACCGCCACCGACCCCGGCGGAGAGACGACAGGCGGGCAGGTCGCCGGCGTCGAAGTCTCCACCGACGGGGGACTCAGCTGGAACGCGGCCAGTGGCAACGAGTCGTGGAGCTACCCTTGGACCCCGTCGGCTCTGGGCAGCGCCACGATCCGGGCCCGGGCTATAGACGACAGCGGCAACCTCGAGAGCCCCGGCAGCCAGGTCGCGATTGAAATCGTGCCGCCCATCTGCCCCTGCTCGCTTTGGGACGAATCGCTCACGGCGCCGGGGGCCGAAGACCCGGAGTCGGTCGAACTCGGCGTGAAGCTCCGCTCCGACGTCGCCGGCGTGATCACCGGCATCCGCTTCTACAAGACCGCCGGCAACTCGGGACAGCACGTCGGGCGCCTCTGGACGGAGGCCGGCGTCGAGCTCGCCGTGGCCACCTTTACCGGCGAGACCGCCACGGGCTGGCAGACCGTCACCTTCGACCAGCCGGTCGCGATCAGCGCGAACACGACCTATGTCGCCGCTTACCACACCCCCAGCGGCAACTACGCCAGCCTGCCGAGCTACTTCGCCCTCGGCGGCCATGACAACGACCCGCTGCATGCCCTCGCCGATGGGGTCAGCGGGGAAAACGGGGTCTTCCGCTACGGGGAAGCGGGCGACCTCTTCGCTAACGGCTCCCCGCAGGGGTTCAACGCGCTGAACTATCTCGTCGACGCCGTCTTCGACTACCAGGCGGGCACCGACACGACGCCGCCGCTTCTCAACGGCCAGGCACCGGCGAACGGCGCGACCGGCATCGGTGCCGGCGTCACCGTCTCAGCCACCTTCAACGAGGCGATGAGCCCGGCGACGATCAACGGCGCGACCGTGCAGCTGCGCGAGCCGGGCGGCGCCCTGGTGGCCGCGGCGGTCAGCTACAGCCCCTCCAACCGTCAGGTGAGCCTCGACCCGAGCGAACCCTTGAGTCCTTTGACGACCTACACGGTGACCGCCAAAGGCGGGACCAGCGGGATCAAGGACCTTTCCGGCAACCCGCTTGCCAGCGACTCCAGCTGGTCGTTCACCACCGCGCCGCCGCCCCCGCCGCCCCCGGGCAGCGGCCCGGGCGGGCCGATCCTGGTCATCTCCAACGAGGGGAACCCCTTCAGCAGCTACTACGCGGAGATCCTCCGCGCCGAAGGCCTGAACGAGTTCGCGGTCAAAGACCTGGCGGCCGTAACACCAGCGGTGCTCGGGGGCCACGACGTCGCAATCCTGGGCGAAGGCGCGCTCAGCAGCGGCCAGGCGCAGATGCTCGAAGAATGGGTGAGCCAGGGCGGCAACCTGATCGCGATGCGGCCCAGCTCGCAGCTTGCCGGCCTCCTCGGCCTCACCCCCGCCGGCAGCACGCTCGCGAACGCCTACCTGAAAGTCGACACGAGCACCGGCCCCGGCACTGGGATCGTCGACCAGACGATCCAGTTCCACGGGACCGCTGACCGCTACACGCCGAGCGGGGCGCAGACGATCGCGACGCTCTTCAACAACGCTACGACCGCCAGCTCCAACCCGGCGGTGACGCTGCGAAGCGTCGGGACCAAAGGAGGACAAGCCGCCTCGTTCACTTATGACCTGGCGAAGTCCGTCGTCTACACGCGGCAGGGCAACCCGGCCTGGTCGGGGGAAGAGCGTGACGGAATGTCGCCGATCCGGCCCGACGACCTCTTCTTCGGCGCCAAGGCCGGCGATGTCCAGCCCGACTGGATCGACCTCAACAAGGTCGCGATCCCCCAGGCCGACGAGCAGCAGCGGCTGCTCACGAACCTGATCGAGAGGATGAACGTCGACCGCAAGCCGCTGCCGCGCTTCTGGTTCCTGCCCCGCGACGAAAAGGCAGCGGTGGTGATGACGGGCGACGACCACGGCAACGGCGGCACCATCGCCCGCTTCCACCAATACGAAGAAGAAAGCTCACCCGGGTGCTCGGTCGCGGAATGGCAGTGCGTGAGGGCGACCTCCTACATCTATCCCGGAACGCCGATCAGCAACTCGCAGGCGGCGGACTTCACCGAGGCGGGCTTCGAGCTGGCACTCCACACCTCGACCAACTGCGGCGACTGGGACGACCAGGCCGAGCTGGACGCGTTCTTCTCCGACCAGCTGGAAACGTTCTCCTCCGTCTTCCCCGACCTTCCGGCGCCGGCCACCAACCGCACGCACTGCATTGCCTGGGGGGACTGGGCGACGCAACCCAGGGTCGAGAGCGAGAACGGGATCCGGCTCGACACCAACTACTACTACTGGCCGGCGAGCTGGGTGCAGAACCGGCCGGGCATGTTCACCGGCTCCGGCATGCCGATGCGCTTCGCCGAGACCGACGGCACGCTCATCGACGTCTACCAGGCGGCGACCCAGTTCACCGACGAGTCCAACCAGGTCTACCCGTTCACGTCCAACGCGCTGCTCAACAACGCCCTCGGGTCGCCCGGTTACTACGGCGTGTTCACCGCGAACATCCACACTGACAAAGACGAGTCGGAAGACTCCGACGGGATCATCGCCTCCGCCAAAGCACACGGGGTGCCGGTGATCTCGGCACGCCAGCTGCTCACCTGGCTCGACGGCCGCGACCAGTCTTCGTTCGGCTCGCTGGCCTGGGCGGGGAACGAGCTCACCTTCACGATCAGCGCCGGGGAAGGTGCGACGGGCCTGCGCGCGATGGTCCCGACGAGCGCTGCGACCGGGGACCTCGTCTCGGTCAGGCGCGGTGGGACAGCGGTGCCGACGGTCACGAGGACGATCAAGGGCATCGAGTATGCGTTCTTCGACGCCGTCTCGGGGGCATACACGGCCAGCTACGGCATTGCGCTCACGGCTACGGAACCAGCTTCTCCCGCCAACGCCAACTCGCCGAAAGTGATCGGCTCGGCGCCACCGGGCTCCACGGTCCGCATCTACACGACCTCCAATTGCTCGGGCTCGCCCCTCGCCACCGCCAGCGCCAGCCAGCTGGCGAGTGGCATCGCGGTCTCGGTGCCGGACAACTCCTCGACCGAGCTCCGCGCTACGGCCACCTCCTCGGGCGGATCTGTCTCACCCTGCTCGGCGCCGCTCACCTACGTGGAGGACTCAACCTCACCAAACACCCAAATCGACTCGAGCCCACCGACGCTGAGCCCCTCGGCGGCAGCAGAATTCAAATTCTCCGGCAGTGACGGCGCGGGCTCTGGCGTGGCCTCCTTCCAGTGCCGTCGCGACTCCACCGAAGCAAGTGCCTGGCAGGTCTGCACCTCACCCCAGAGCTATTCCTCGCTGGCGGATGGCGCCCATACCTTCGAAGCGAGGGCGATCGACAAAGCGGGCAACACCGATGCCTCGCCGGCGACCTTCAACTGGACGATCGACACGACGGCGCCGAATACCCAGGTCGACTCGGGCCCACCGGCATTGAGCCCTTCGGCCTCGGCCGAGCTCAAATTCTCCGGCTCCGACGGCGCCGGGTCGGGGATTGCCTCCTTCCAGTGCCGAGTGGACTCGAGCGAAGCCAGCGCCTGGGTGGCATGCACCTCACCGCAGAGCTATTCCTCGCTCGCCGACGGCGCCCATGCGTTTGAAGTCAGGGCGATCGACAAAGCCGGCAACGTCGACGGCTCACCGGCGATCCACGGCTGGACTATCGACGCCACCGCTCCGCAGACGCAGGTCGACTCGGGGCCGCCCACGCTGAGCGCCTCGGCCTCGGCCGAACTCAAATTCTCCGGGACCGATGGCGCCGGGTCGGGGGTTGCCTCCTTCCAGTGCCGTCGCGACTCCACCGAACCGAGCGCCTGGGCGCCCTGCACCTCGCCGCAGAGCTATTCCTCGCTCGCCGACGGCGCCCACATCTTCGAAGTGAGGGCTATCGACAAAGCCGGCAACACGGACGCGAGCCCGGCCGTCTTCAACTGGACCGTCGACACAACGGCGCCGAATACCCAGATCGATGTCAGCCCACCGCTGCTGAGTGCCTCGGCAGCAGCAGAATTCAAATTCTCGGGCAATGACGGCATCGGCTCGGGCGTGGCCTCCTTCCAGTGTCGCCGCGATTCCACCGAAGCCAGCGCTTGGGTCGCCTGCACCTCGCCGCAGAACTATTCCTCGCTCAGCGACGGGGCTCACATCTTCGAAGTGAGGACTATCGACAAAGCCGGCAATACCGACGGCTCACCGGCGATCCACAACTGGACGATCGACGCCACCGCTCCGCAGACGCAGGTCGATGAGGGCCCGCCGGCGTTGAGCCCCTCGGCGGCGGCCGAGTTCGAGTTCTCGGGCAGCGACGGAGCGGGCTCGGGCATTGCTTCCTTCCAGTGTCGCCGCGACTCCATGGAAGCAAGTGCCTGGGTCGCCTGCACCTCGCCGCAAAGCTATGCCTCGCTGGCGGACGGAGCCCATACCTTCGAAGTGAGGGCGCTCGACAAAGCCGGCAACGTCGATGCCTCGCCCGCGACCCATGACTGGACGATCGACACCGCCGCGCCGCAGACGCTGATCGACGAAGGCCCACCGGCGTTGAGCGGCTCGGCAGCAGCCGAGTTCGAGTTCTCGGGCAATGACGGCGCGGGCTCAGGCATCGCCTCATTCCAGTGTCGCCGCGATTCCACCGAAGCAAGTGCCTGGGTGACCTGCTCCTCGCCGCGCGAATACGCCTCGCTCGCCGACGGAGCACACACGTTTGAAGTCCGGGCGATCGACAAAGCCGGGAATACGGACGCCTCGCCGGCGATCTTCGAGTGGACGATCGACACGACGGCACCGCAGACTCAAATCGAGCTGAGCCCACCCGCGCTGAGCGCTTCGGCCTCGGCTGAGTTCGAATTCTCCGGCGCCGACGGCTCGGGCTCAGGGGTGGCGTCCTTCGAGTGCCGCCTCGACTCCACGGAGCCGAGCAACTGGACGAGCTGCACATCGCCGCGGACCTATGGCTCCCTCGGCGACGGTGCCCACAAATTCGAAGTTCGTGCGATCGACCAGGCCGGCAACGTCGACCCGAGCCCCGCCAGCTTCACCTGGACCGTCGACACGACGGCGCCCCAGACGCAGCTCGACTCGGGCCCGCCGGTCCTGAGCGGCTCGGCTGCGGCTGAGCTCGAGTTCTCCGGCGCCGATGGCGCGGGGTCGGGGGTTGCTTCATTCCAGTGCCGACTGGACTCCACCCAGGTGGGTGACTGGGGCCCCTGCTCCTCGCCGAAGGAATACGCCTCGCTCGCCGACGGTGCCCACAAATTCGAAGTCAGGGCGATCGACAAAGCGGGCAACGTCGACCAGAGCCCTGCGAGCCACAACTGGACCGTGGACACGACGGCGCCGGCGCTCGTCATCGACTCGCTCTCCAAAGCCCTGCTCGGCCCCGGCCAGGCAAGCGAAGTGCACTGGCACGCCAACGAGAACGGCGCCTTTGAGCTGAGGGTGGGGGGGAGCGACTGCGAGAGCGGGACGCTCGTGGACTCGGGGACCTACTCCGACCAGCCCTCCGTCCACACCTCCAGCGTCTCCGCCACCGACCTCCTCGAGGGCCAGAACACGCTGCGACTCTGCCTCGCCGACGCCGCCTCCAACCGCAGCTCGACCACGGCCCTCCTGCACAGGGACACCACCGCTCCCGACACCCAGGTCGACTCCGGCCCGCCGATCCTGAGCGCCTCCGCTTCTGCCGAGCTCGAGTTCTCGGGCTCTGACTCGGGCTCGGGCGTGGCCTCCTATGAGTGCCGCCGCGACTCCACGGAAGCGAGTGCCTGGGTGGCTTGCTCCTCGCCGCAAAGCTACGCCTCACTGGCGGATGGGCCCCACGTCTTCCAGGTGCGGGCGATCGACGTGGCCGGCAACGTGGACTCCTCGCCGGCGACCTTCAACTGGACGATCGACACGACGGCGCCGAGCTCGTTGATCGACTCGGGGCCACTGGCACTGAGCCCTTCCACGACGGCTGAGCTCAAATTCTCCGGCAATGACGGTGCGGGCTCCGGCATCGCCTCCTTCCAGTGCCGACTGGACTCCACCGAAGTCAGCCCCTGGCAGGCCTGCACCTCTCCACAGAGCTATGCCTCACTCAGCGATGGAGCCCACACCTTCGAAGTCCGCGCTATCGATAAAGCCGGCAACTTCGATTCGACTCCAGCGACCCTCACATGGACCGTGGATGCGACAGCGCCGACCACCCAGATCGACGAGGGTCCGCCGACGCTGAGCGCCTCGGCCGTCGCTGAATTCACCTTCTCGGGCAATGACGGTGCGGGCTCAGGCATCGCTTCATTCCAGTGCCGACTGGACTCCACCGAAGCCAGTGCCTGGCAGGCCTGCACTTCGCCGCAGATCTATTCCTCGCTCGCCGACGAAGCTCACACCTTCGAAGTCCGCGCTATCGACAAAGCCGGCAACGTCGACGGCTCGCCGGCGATCCACAGCTGGACGATCGACACAATCCCGCCGAGCACCCAAATCGACGAGGGTCCGCCGACGCTGAGCGCCTCGGCCTCGGCGGAGTTTGAGTTCTCAGGCAATGACGGGTTGGGGTCAGGGGTGGCGTCTTTCCAGTGCCGCCCCGATTCCACCGAACCCAGCGCCTGGGCCGCCTGCTCCTCGCCGCGCGAATACGCCTCGCTCGCCGACGGAGCACACACGTTTGAAGTCCGGGCGATCGACAAAGCCGGGAATACGGACGCCTCGCCGGCGATCTTCGAGTGGACGATCGACACGACGGCACCGCAGACTCAAATCGATACCAACCCACCGACGCTGAGCGCCTCGGCGGCGGCAGAATTCACCTTCTCGGGCATTGACGAAGGGGGCTTGGGCATCGCCTTGTTTGAGTGCCGTCTCGACTCGGCCGAAGCGAGCGCTTGGGGAACCTGCACCTCACCGCGGGAATACGCTTCGCTCGCCGACGGGGCTCACAAATTCGAGGTCCGCACCATCGACAAAGCGGGCAACGTCGATCTGACTCCCGCGGTCTTCGACTGGACAGTCGACACGACGGCCCCGCAGACCCAAATCGACTCGAGCCCACCGACGCTGAGCCCCTCGGCGGCAGCAGAATTCAAATTCTCCGGCAGTGACGGCGCGGGCTCTGGCGTGGCCTCCTTCCAGTGCCGTCGCGACTCCACCGAAGCAAGTGCCTGGCAGGTCTGCACCTCACCCCAGAGCTATTCCTCGCTGGCGGATGGCGCCCATACCTTCGAAGCGAGGGCGATCGACAAAGCGGGCAACACCGATGCCTCGCCGGCGACCTTCAACTGGACGATCGACACGACGGCGCCGAATACCCAGGTCGACTCGGGCCCACCGGCATTGAGCCCTTCGGCCTCGGCCGAGCTCAAATTCTCCGGCTCCGACGGCGCCGGGTCGGGGATTGCCTCCTTCCAGTGCCGAGTGGACTCGAGCGAAGCCAGCGCCTGGGTGGCATGCACCTCACCGCAGAGCTATTCCTCGCTCGCCGACGGCGCCCATGCGTTTGAAGTCAGGGCGATCGACAAAGCCGGCAACGTCGACGGCTCACCGGCGATCCACGGCTGGACTATCGACGCCACCGCTCCGCAGACGCAGGTCGACTCGGGGCCGCCCACGCTGAGCGCCTCGGCCTCGGCCGAACTCAAATTCTCCGGGACCGATGGCGCCGGGTCGGGGGTTGCCTCCTTCCAGTGCCGTCGCGACTCCACCGAACCGAGCGCCTGGGCGCCCTGCACCTCGCCGCAGAGCTATTCCTCGCTCGCCGACGGCGCCCACATCTTCGAAGTGAGGGCTATCGACAAAGCCGGCAACACGGACGCGAGCCCGGCCGTCTTCAACTGGACCGTCGACACAACGGCGCCGAATACCCAGATCGATGTCAGCCCACCGCTGCTGAGTGCCTCGGCAGCAGCAGAATTCAAATTCTCGGGCAATGACGGCATCGGCTCGGGCGTGGCCTCCTTCCAGTGTCGCCGCGATTCCACCGAAGCCAGCGCTTGGGTCGCCTGCACCTCGCCGCAGAACTATTCCTCGCTCAGCGACGGGGCTCACATCTTCGAAGTGAGGACTATCGACAAAGCCGGCAATACCGACGGCTCACCGGCGATCCACAACTGGACGATCGACGCCACCGCTCCGCAGACGCAGGTCGATGAGGGCCCGCCGGCGTTGAGCCCCTCGGCGGCGGCCGAGTTCGAGTTCTCGGGCAGCGACGGAGCGGGCTCGGGCATTGCTTCCTTCCAGTGTCGCCGCGACTCCATGGAAGCAAGTGCCTGGGTCGCCTGCACCTCGCCGCAAAGCTATGCCTCGCTGGCGGACGGAGCCCATACCTTCGAAGTGAGGGCGCTCGACAAAGCCGGCAACGTCGATGCCTCGCCCGCGACCCATGACTGGACGATCGACACCGCCGCGCCGCAGACGCTGATCGACGAAGGCCCACCGGCGTTGAGCGGCTCGGCAGCAGCCGAGTTCGAGTTCTCGGGCAATGACGGCGCGGGCTCAGGCATCGCCTCATTCCAGTGTCGCCGCGATTCCACCGAAGCAAGTGCCTGGGTGACCTGCTCCTCGCCGCGCGAATACGCCTCGCTCGCCGACGGAGCACACACGTTTGAAGTCCGGGCGATCGACAAAGCCGGGAATACGGACGCCTCGCCGGCGATCTTCGAGTGGACGATCGACACGACGGCACCGCAGACTCAAATCGAGCTGAGCCCACCCGCGCTGAGCGCTTCGGCCTCGGCTGAGTTCGAATTCTCCGGCGCCGACGGCTCGGGCTCAGGGGTGGCGTCCTTCGAGTGCCGCCTCGACTCCACGGAGCCGAGCAACTGGACGAGCTGCACATCGCCGCGGACCTATGGCTCCCTCGGCGACGGTGCCCACAAATTCGAAGTTCGTGCGATCGACCAGGCCGGCAACGTCGACCCGAGCCCCGCCAGCTTCACCTGGACCGTCGACACGACGGCGCCCCAGACGCAGCTCGACTCGGGCCCGCCGGTCCTGAGCGGCTCGGCTGCGGCTGAGCTCGAGTTCTCCGGCGCCGATGGCGCGGGGTCGGGGGTTGCTTCATTCCAGTGCCGACTGGACTCCACCCAGGTGGGTGACTGGGGCCCCTGCTCCTCGCCGAAGGAATACGCCTCGCTCGCCGACGGTGCCCACAAATTCGAAGTCAGGGCGATCGACAAAGCGGGCAACGTCGACCAGAGCCCTGCGAGCCACAACTGGACCGTGGACACGACGGCGCCGGCGCTCGTCATCGACTCGCTCTCCAAAGCCCTGCTCGGCCCCGGCCAGGCAAGCGAAGTGCACTGGCACGCCAACGAGAACGGCGCCTTTGAGCTGAGGGTGGGGGGGAGCGACTGCGAGAGCGGGACGCTCGTGGACTCGGGGACCTACTCCGACCAGCCCTCCGTCCACACCTCCAGCGTCTCCGCCACCGACCTCCTCGAGGGCCAGAACACGCTGCGACTCTGCCTCGCCGACGCCGCCTCCAACCGCAGCTCGACCACGGCCCTCCTGCACAGGGACACCACCGCTCCCGACACCCAGGTCGACTCCGGCCCGCCGATCCTGAGCGCCTCCGCTTCTGCCGAGCTCGAGTTCTCGGGCTCTGACTCGGGCTCGGGCGTGGCCTCCTATGAGTGCCGCCGCGACTCCACGGAAGCGAGTGCCTGGGTGGCTTGCTCCTCGCCGCAAAGCTACGCCTCACTGGCGGATGGGCCCCACGTCTTCCAGGTGCGGGCGATCGACGTGGCCGGCAACGTGGACTCCTCGCCGGCGACCTTCAACTGGACGATCGACACGACGGCGCCGAGCTCGTTGATCGACTCGGGGCCAAGCGGGCTCACCAACGATTCCACGCCCACCTTCGCCTTCCACGCCAGCGAGCCGGGCTCGGACTTCGAGTGCTCGCTCGACACCGGTGCGCCCAGCTTCGGACCCTGCTCTGACGCTGGCTCTCACACTCCCGCCATCCCGCTCACCGACGGCCCCTACGTTTTCCGCGTGCGCGCCACCGACGCCGCCGGCAATCAGGGGGCGAGCACGACCAGGTCCTTCACCCTCGACACCGCGGCTCCGCCCGCTCCACAGCTGACTGCGACGCTGCCGCCCTCGCCCGCGAACGAGAACTCGCCCAAACTGCTCGGGACCGCGCCCGCGGGCTCCACCGTGCGGCTCTACGCCAGCATCGACTGCTCGGGCTCGCCGCTCGCGACCGTGACGGCCGCGCAGCTGCAAGACGGAGTCCTCGTCTCGGCCCCCGACGACTTTGCCTCCAAGTTCAGCGCCAACGCCACCTCCGCGGTCGGCAATCCCTCGGGCTGCTCGGAGCCGCTGACATACGTGGAGGACTCGAGCGCCCCCAACGCCCAGATCGACGGGCATCCCGACGATCCCGCCGCCTCGACACTCGCCACCTTCCTCTTCTCGGGCTCAGACGGCACGGGCTCGGGCATCGCCTCCTTCCAGTGCCGCCTGGACTCCAGCCAAGCGGCCGATTGGCTGGCATGCCCCTCGCCCAAGTCCTATCCATCCTTGAGCAACGGGGCGCACAAATTCGAAGTTCGTGCGATCGACCAGGCCGGCAACGTCGACCCGAGCCCCGCCAGCTTCACCTGGACCGTCGACACGACGGCGCCCCAGACACAGCTCGACTCGGGTCCGCCGGCGCTCACCACGGCGACGTCGGCCCAGCTCGTCTTCTCAGGCTCAGACGGCACGGGCTCGGGCATCGCCTCCTTCCAGTGCCGCCGCGACTCCACCGAAGCCAGCGCCTGGGAGCCCTGCTCCTCGCCGAAGGAATACGCCTCGCTCGCCGACGGTGCCCACAAATTCGAAGTCAGGGCGATCGACAAAGCCGGCAACGTCGACCAGAGCCCTGCGAGCCACAGCTGGACGGTCGACACGACGGCGCCGAGCACCCAGATCGACGAGGGCCCACCGACGCCGAGCCCTTCAGCCTCGGCTGAGTTCGAGTTCTACGGCTCTGACGGCACGGGTTCAGGGGTTGCCTCCTTCCAGTGCCGTCGCGACTCCACGGAAGCGAGTGCCTGGGTGGCTTGCTCTTCGCCGCAGGGCTACGCCTCGCTCGCCGACGGTGCCCACAAATTCGAAGTGCGGGCGATCGACAAAGCCGGGAACACAGACGCCTCGCCGGCGACCTTCAGCTGGGCGATCGACACCACCGCCCCCGACACCCAGGTCGACTCCGGCCCGCCGATCCTGAGCGCCTCCGCTTCTGCCGAGCTCGAGTTCTCGGGCTCTGACTCGGGCTCGGGCGTGGCCTCCTATGAGTGCCGCCGCGACTCCACGGAAGCGAGTGCCTGGGTGGCTTGCTCCTCGCCGCAAAGCTACGCCTCACTGGCGGATGGGCCCCACGTCTTCCAGGTGCGGGCGATCGACGTGGCCGGCAACGTGGACTCCTCGCCGGCGACCTTCAACTGGACGATCGACACGACGGCGCCGAGCTCGTTGATCGACTCGGGGCCAAGCGGGCTCACCAACGATTCCACGCCCACCTTCGCCTTCCACGCCAGCGAGCCGGGCTCGGACTTCGAGTGCTCGCTCGACACCGGTGCGCCCAGCTTCGGACCCTGCTCTGACGCTGGCTCTCACACTCCCGCCATCCCGCTCACCGACGGCCCCTACGTTTTCCGCGTGCGCGCCACCGACGCCGCCGGCAATCAGGGGGCGAGCACGACCAGGTCCTTCACCCTCGACACCGCGGCTCCGCCCGCTCCACAGCTGACTGCGACGCTGCCGCCCTCGCCCGCGAACGAGAACTCGCCCAAACTGCTCGGGACCGCGCCCGCGGGCTCCACCGTGCGGCTCTACGCCAGCATCGACTGCTCGGGCTCGCCGCTCGCGACCGTGACGGCCGCGCAGCTGCAAGACGGAGTCCTCGTCTCGGCCCCCGACGACTTTGCCTCCAAGTTCAGCGCCAACGCCACCTCCGCGGTCGGCAATCCCTCGGGCTGCTCGGAGCCGCTGACATACGTGGAGGACTCGAGCGCCCCCAACGCCCAGATCGACGGGCATCCCGACGATCCCGCCGCCTCGACACTCGCCACCTTCCTCTTCTCGGGCTCAGACGGCACGGGCTCGGGCATCGCCTCCTTCCAGTGCCGCCTGGACTCCAGCCAAGCGGCCGATTGGCTGGCATGCCCCTCGCCCAAGTCCTATCCATCCTTGAGCAACGGGGCGCACAAATTCGAAGTTCGTGCGATCGACCAGGCCGGCAACGTCGACCCGAGCCCCGCCAGCTTCACCTGGACCGTCGACACGACGGCGCCCCAGACACAGCTCGACTCGGGTCCGCCGGCGCTCACCACGGCGACGTCGGCCCAGCTCGTCTTCTCAGGCTCAGACGGCACGGGCTCGGGCATCGCCTCCTTCCAGTGCCGCCGCGACTCCACCGAAGCCAGCGCCTGGGAGCCCTGCTCCTCGCCGAAGGAATACGCCTCGCTCGCCGACGGTGCCCACAAATTCGAAGTCAGGGCGATCGACAAAGCCGGCAACGTCGACCAGAGCCCTGCGAGCCACAGCTGGACGGTCGACACGACGGCGCCGGCAGCGCCCGAGCTCAGCGGCTCGAGTCCCAGCTCACCCGCGAACGAGAACTCGCCCAAGATCCTCGGCTCCGCAACGGCAGGGGCGACCGTGAGGCTCTACGCGGGCTCTGCGTGCGCCGGCGCGCCGCTCGCCACCCTCAGCGCCGCGCAGCTGGCGGAGGGCTTCACCGTCTCGGTCCCAGACGACTCGGTCTCCGAGTTCACCGCCGACGCAATCGCATCCGGCAACCCGTCGGCGTGCTCGGCGCCGCTCGCCTACGTCGAGGACTCGACCTCACCGTCGACCGGGATCGACAGCCACCCCACGTCCTCCTCCAGCTCGTCGACCGCCGTCTTCGAGTTCTCCGGCAGCGACGGTGCGGGCTCAGGCGTCGCCTCTTACCAGTGCCGCCTCGACTCGGGGGCCTGGCAGGCATGCGACTCGCCGCAGAGCTACAGCTCGCTGGTCGACGGCAACCACTTCTTCGAGGTCCGCGCGATCGACGAGGCCGGCAACATCGATACGGGCTCCGCCACGTTCAGCTGGGCGGTCGACGCGGTGTTGTCCAGCCCCGCACCGACCGTCACCGTGCGCGATCCCGAGCCGCCCACCACCGTCCGCGACGTCGTGCGGGTCCTGCAGGTCCGCTACAACCGGCACCGTCGAGCGGCGATCCTGCTGATCGTCAGCGTTCCGGGCCCCGGAAAGCTTTCCGCAGGCGCCTCCGAACCGGCGCAGGACAGCTCGCGCAAGACCGCCAGGGCCGGCCGCCAGCAGACGCCGCGCCAGATCGTGCCGAAGAGCCTTCGGATCAAGAAGGCCGGACAGGTGAAGGTCCCCCTCCGGCTCACGCCAGCTGGGAAACAGCTGCTTGCCGAAGAGCAGCGGTTGACGATCCGAGTCCAAATCAGCTTCGAGGCCCCCGGCGGGACCTCCGAATCCCGAGCGATCTCGATCACCTTGAAGCAGCGCCTGCCCCGCAGGCCTTAGCTTCGACCCGCAAGGGGCGGCCACCAGTCTCCCGCCCTCGCTGCTGGGCCAGAGCCCGGACCTCAGCCAGCCGAGAAGCTGGCGACCGTGGCCGCTACGCGCTCGATCTCACCCTTGCCGATCGTCGGGAAGATCGGCAGCGAGCAGCCTTCGCCCGCGATCCGCTCTGCGACCGGCAGACTGCCCGCCCCCTGACCGAGCTCGGCGTAAGCGGGCTGGAGGTGGATCGGTGTCGGGTAGTGGATCGCGCTGGCGACGCCGTTGGCGTCGAGGTGCTCGCGCAGCGCGTCCCGCGCGGCCGAGCGGACGACGAAGAGGTGGAAGACGTGGTCACCGTGCTCGGCGGGTGGGGGAGGGGCGATCACGCCGCTCCCCGTGAGGGCATCTCGGAGCGCGGCTCCGGCCTCGCGCCGGCGCCGGTTGGCCTCGTCGAGGCGCTCCAGCTTGACCCGCAGGATCGCGGCCTGCAGGCCGTCGAGCCTGTCGGTTCGTGCCGGCATCTCGTGGTGGTGGCGGGTGCCCTCGCCGTGCGAGCGCAGCAGGCGGACCTTCGCGGCCAGGCCAGGGTCGCGCGTGACGACGGCTCCGCCGTCGCCCCAGGCGCCGAGGTTCTTGGTCGGGTAGAAGCTGAAGCAGCCCGCGTCGCCGAGCGATCCGGCGGGGCGGCCGCGATATCGAGCGCCGTGCGCCTGGCAGGCGTCCTCGACGACGAAGACGCCGCGCTCGGCGCAGAGGTCGAGCAGCGGCTGCATCTCGACCGTGCGCCCGTATAGGTGTACGGGGATTACGCAGCGCGTGCGGGGCGTCAGGGCCGCCTCGGCGATCTCAGCCGTGAGCAGGGCAGTCCCCTCGTCGACATCGACCAGCACCGGTGTTGCCCCGGCCGCGCTGACGGCCTCGGCAGTGGCGATGAAGCTGTTGGTCGGGACGATCACCTCGTCGCCCGGTCCGATGCCCAGCCCACGCAGCGCCAGCTCCAGCGCCGCAGTGCCGGAAGAGACGCCAACCGCCTCGTCGGCTCCGCACCAGGCGGCGAACTCGCGCTCGAAGGACTCGACCTCTTCGCCGAGCGTGAAGGCAGCGTCCTCGGCCACGCGCGCGACGACCTCGAGCAGCTCCGCAAGCAGCTCCGGCTCAGCGTTGTCGAGGCGCGTAAAGGGCACGCGCACGGAGGTGGCCTCCGGGGCAGATCCGCCGCTGCCGCTCACGCAGGTTGCTCGGGGAGATCTTGCTCGAGCGGGGCCGTCACGACGCCGGACGTTAGCTCAAGATCGGCGAAGACCGCCGTCGCCTCCTTGCGGGAGTGGACGCCGAACTTGGTGAAGATCGAACCGAGGTGGCTCTTGATCGTGCTCTCGGCGAGGAAGAGGCGCTTGGCGATCTCGGCGTTGGTGAGCCCCCGGCGGACCAGCGCCAGAACCTCCAACTCGCGGTGCGAGAGGTGCGGGCGCTCGACGCTGGCGCGGAACTTGCGCGGCACGACCGACTGGCCGCTGGCAACCGCGCGGACGGTGGCGACGAGGGTCAGCTCGAGCTCCGAGTCGAAGACGAGAGCGGCGGCGCCGGCATCGAGCGCGCGACGGACCCCCGCGCCCGTGGCAGGGGGCGCGACCACCAGCACCGGCTGGCTCACCTCGCGGCAGAGGCGGCGAAGCGCGGAGACCTGCCGTGGGACGTCGACGTCGCGGACGGTGATCACAATCGTCGACTCGTCCATGTCGAGCTCACCGAGGACCTCGGGGGAGTCGACCTGCGCCAACGGCTTCAGATCGTGGGCGGCGAGAGCCGCCGCGATCCGCTTCTGGGCGACGTCGTCGGCGATTACGACCGCAGACTCGAGCGCGACCGGCATCGCGACAGGCGGGACCCGTCGCTGTTCGACCACTGACATGTAGGAAGAACGCCGAGAGAGCCCGCCATCTTGCGCGATCCCCACTAGTTGTTATGAAAGGAGGCGGGACCGCCACGCGTTTCTTGGGAAATGGATTCCTCGACGATCGGGCCCCGGGCTCGGGGTGCAGACCCCGCGGGGTCCCCCATCAACGATGCGCGAAATCGCGCGATCGACGACGTCGTCTTCGGCGAGGGCGTCGTTGTCCGCTCCTTTACCAATCTCTATGGGTGCCGGATCGGGAACCGCTCCCAGATCGGCACCTTCGTCGAGGTCCAGCGTGGCGCCGAGATCGGCGCCGCCTGCAAGATCCAGAGCCACACCTTCATCTGCGACGGAGTCAGGATCGGGGACGAGGTCTTCGTCGGTCACGGCGTCACCTTCGTCAACGACAAACGTCCGCGCGCCACCGACGGCTCCGGGCAGCTGCAGACCGAGTCGGATTGGGAGATGCTCGAGACCGTGGTCGAGCAGGGCGCCTCGATCGGCTCCGGGGCCACGATCCTGGGCGGAGTGTGCATCGGCCACGACGCGATCGTCGGGGCGGGAGCCGTCGTCACCCGCGACGTGGCGGCGGGGGAGACCGTGGTGGGAAACCCGGCGAGGCCGTTGCCTGCCGGAAACGCGTAGCCGCCGCGCTCCCAGTCAGGAGATGACCGTGAGGGCGCCGGGATCGACCCGGAGCTCGACCCGGGCCTTCTCGCCGATGTAGTCGCCGTCGACCTGGACCGGGAAGGGCCGCGTGTTGCCGTCCTTGGTCTCAGAGATCGAGCGAACCGAGGCCGCGGTGACGCCGCTGAGCTGCTCTATCTGGCGGTGGTGCACGGCCGGGCCGCGGTCGCTGAAGAGGCGGCTGATTAGGGTCGGCATGTCGCGTTGGGCGGCGCGCTTCAGCACGCCAAGCGCGAGCGTGCCGTCGTCGATCGCGACCCCCTCGCAGACGCGCACCGGACGGCTGGCGAAGTAGGTGAAGGGATCGGAGTTCTGCGCCAGCGCGGTGATGCCCTCGGCCTCCTCGTCGCCCGCTTGCACACGCAGCTTCACCGGGTTGTGCAGGTAGGAGCGGTAGAAGGCCGAGACGGCTGCCCAGCTGTAGTAGTAGGGCCCGGCGCGCGACTTCAGCTTCGGGTGGGCGTCGACGCGCTTGACCACTGTGGCGTCGATCCCGACGCCACAGGAGAAGACGAAGCGACGGTCGTCGGCAAGGCCCAGGTCGATGCGCCGCGGTCGCCATTCGTCGACCAGCGCCAGCAGGTGCTCGGTGGCGTCGACGACGTCGTTGGGGATTCCCAGCGTGCGGCAGACCACGTTGGTCGAGCCCCCCGGGAGCACCGAGACGGGAACGTCGGTGCCGGCGAGCCCGTTGGCGACCTCGTTCAGCGTCCCGTCCCCGCCGAAGGCGACGACCACGTCGTATCCGTGGTCCCGCACCTCCCGCCCGATCTCGGTCGCATGGTTCTGCGCCTCGGTCGCCACTGTTTCGACCTCGAAGCGCCCCTGTAGCGCGTAGACCACGAGGTTCTTCAGCCGATCCGAGACCGTAGTCGCATACGGATTGACAATGATCAGCATCCGCTTCTTGGCGGAGCGTCTGGGCTTTCTAGAGCGGATTCGGCTGGTCATGCGGCGGCTATGGCCAGCGAGCGCGGCGCTGACCGGACGAGTGCATCGCGCAAGGCGGGGCTGACAACCCGTGCAGCGTAATGAGATCGGAGGCCGGCGTCCTTTCGCGCTCGGCAAGGGGAGCTAGCGGGCGCCTCGCGGTGTCAGCACGTCGTATTTGACTAGGATCGTTTGGCGTTGCGGCGCACTTCTATGTAGCCCCAGCGTGGTTTCTGATTGGCAAGTGCGTCTCTGGCGGAATGGCCGCGTCGGCTTGCCGGGCTGATCTCCCGGGAGTCACGACGTGGATGTTGTGGGGGCATAGTGGGATCCGCTAGTGCCACGGCCACAGAGTCGAAGGTGCTCGTCATGCGCTGGGTGAACGCGTTCAACGCCCGGGACCTCGACGGCATGCTTTCCTGCCTCCACCCAGACGTGGATTTTCGGCCACTGAAGCTGACAGGCCTCGATGGCGCATACCGTGGGCACGACGGTGTGAGGAGCTGGCTCGCCGAGCTCAACGCCTTGCGCTACGCGCATAGCATCGATCTATCTGATGTCCGGGGCGCTAGCGGGGGCAAGCTCCTGGCGATTGGCGACCTGAGCGTGTGGGGGCAGGATGCGCTCGTGCCGTTTTGCGCGCTTCATCAGGTTAGGGAAGAGCTGATCGTTGCCGCCCGTCACTATCTCAGCGAGCCAGACCGGGTGGCGCGCCTTGGCCTCGTCTCTTGAGTGCGGTAGGCGCGGCAGGCTATCCCGGGTCGGCAACTGCAGGGGCTACACTGGAATAACACCTGCTCGCTGGGTCCTCTATCGGCCCGCTCTCAATCCTCCGCGCAGAACACTCGCAGAGAGCGCCGGATAGAAGGCTGACAATCGTGACGAACGCACCCCGCTGGGCCGGCCAATATTGCCGCGCCCAAGGTGCCTGGCAGACGCAGAGCGCAGGCACCTGATGTCCATATCCGTCCCCCTCAGGGGGGGCGAGCTGAACGCCGCTGTCACCAGTGCGCTGGTTGGCATCCAGAACCAATATCTCGGGCGCGGGCCGAAAACCGCATCGACCTTCCACCAGGGGAACGTGCTGGTGACGCTCATGCACGAGGTCCTCACCCCTGCGGAGATATCGCTCGCCGAGACGCACCGCCGTCATCTCGTGACCGGCATTCGCCACCTCTACCAGGAGACGATGGAGGACGACTTCAAGGAGGCCGTCGAAAGGCTCTCGGGCCTCAAGGTGGTCGCCTTCATCAGCGGCAACCACGTCACCCCTGACATCGCCGCTGAGCTGTTCATCCTCGACGCGCCGCTCTAGCCGGCATCGCGGCCGACGATTTCGTAGCGGATCACCTCGCCGTCGTCGACTTCTCCCACGCGGCCCTCGTTGACGAGGAGGTCGGCGTGGCCGATCACCTCGGAGAGGGTGAGGAAGGCCTGGGTCACGGCGACGTTGCCCCAGATCGCCTGGGCTATCTCGTAGCCGCTGCGGGGCTGCTCCGCGATCAGCTTGTAGATCTTCTCCTTGCGCCGGTCGTGCTTGGCGATGCGGTCGTCGATCAGCGCGGCGTGGTCGACGATCGGCTCGCCATGGCCGGAGAGGACGATCTCGGCCGGCATCTCCCGCGTCTGGCGCATCGACTCGATGTAGGTGACCAGGGCTTGGGGGCGATGCTCGGAGCCGTCGAGCGGGCGGGTGAGTAGGGGGTTGGAGGAGATGTGGGCGATCAGGTGGTCGGCGGCGATCAGGATCCGGCGCTCCTCGTCCCAGAAGACCGTGTCGGAGGGGCTGTGGCCGGGCCGGTGCAGTGCCTGCAGTGCGCGGTTGCCGAAGGAGATCGCCTCGCCGTCCTCGAGCGGGCGGGTCACCGTCACGTGCGAGCCCCAGCCGCGGAAGCTGCGGGAGACGCTGCGCAGGGCGACTGTGACCTCCTCGGGGATGCCGTTGCGGAGCATCAGCTCGACGGCGAAGCGATCCTCCGCCTCGGCGTCTTCGTCGAAGTTGGCCAGCCGCTCGCTGGCGATCCCCAGCGCCGCCACCTCGGCCCCGGAGCGCTGGACGACGATCTCGGCGAGGCCGAGGTGGTCGATGTGCTGGTGGGTCACGATCAGCAGCTCGAGCTCGTCGATCGAGTGCCCGTGCGCTGCCAGCTGCGATTCGAGCTCGTCGAGCGCCTTGCCGGAGTTCGGCCCGGTATCGACCAGGGTCAGCGGCTCGTCCTCGATCAGGTAGCAGTTGACACGCCCGACCGCGAAGGGGGTGGGGATCCGCAGGCAGTGGATGCCGGCCAGCGCCGCCTGCTCCAGTGCCTGCTCGGGAGTGAGGGTCACGCCCTGATCAGCGCGAGGACCTCGTCGCGCTTCGCTTCCATGTCCTCGCGCGAGACCAGCGACTCGATGTTGAGCCGCAGCAGCGGCTCGGTGTTCGAGGGGCGAACGTTGAAGTGCCACTCCGGATAGTCGACCGAGATGCCGTCCAGGCGGCCCTGCTCGCCGTCGGAGTAGCGCTCGGCGATCTGGGCGATCTTCGCTTCCGGGTCGGCGACCTCGGAGTTGATCTCGCCGGAGATGAAGTAGCGCGAGCGGAACTCGGCCATCAGCTCGGCGAGCGAGCGGCCGTCGACCGAGAGCAGCTCGAGCATCAGCAGCGCCGGGATCGTCCCTGAGTCGGCGCACCAGAAGTCGCGGAAGTAGTAGTGACCCGAGACCTCGCCGCCGAAGGCGGCCTTCTCCTCGCGCATGCGGATCTTGAAGAAGGCGTGGCCGACGCGGGAGAGGTCCGAGCGGCCGCCGTCCGCCGCGACGAGGTCCGGCACGGCGCGGCTGGAGCGTGGGTCGTAAAGGATCGTCGCGCCCGGCTCCTTTGCCAGCGCCGCGCGAGCGAGCAGGGCGCAGATGAAGTCGCCGTCGCAGAACTCGCCGTTGCCGTCGATGAAGAAGCAGCGGTCGGCGTCGCCGTCCCAGGCGATGCCGAGGTCGGCGCCCGTCGAGCGCACGCGCTCGATGATCAGCCGCCGGTTCTCCTCCAGCAGCGGGTTCGGCTCGTGGTCGGGGAACTCGCCGTCGGGCTTGAAGTACATCTCCTCCAGCTCGAGCCCCAGGCCGTGCAGGATCGGGCCGACCATCGGGCCGGCCATGCCGTTGCCGCCGTCGACGACCACTTTCATCGATCGCACCTTGGCGGGATCGATGAAGGAGAGGGCGTGGGCGCGGTACTCGTCCCAGACGTCGACCTCCTCCAGCGAGCCACCGCCGGGCGCGTGGCCGAGGCCGGCTTCGATCTCGCGCCGCACGTCGCCGATCCCGGCATCGCCGGAGAGGGCCAGGGCGCCCTCGCGAACGAGCTTGACCCCCGTGTACGCCTTCGGGTTATGAGACGCGGTCACCATCGCGCCGCCGTCGAGCTCGCGCGAGCCGACCAGGTGGTAGAGCATCTCGGTGGCGACCATGCCGGCGTCGAGTACCGTCGCCCCCTCGAAGATAAGGCCGTCGCGCAGCTCGGCCGCCATCTCCGGCGCGGTGAGGCGCATGTCGCGGCCGAGCCCGACCCGCAGCTCACTCGGCTGCTTGTCCCGCAGCCGCGCCAGCACCCGTGCGAAGGCGCGGCCGATCGCGTGCGCCGTGCCCTCGTCCATCTCCTCGCCGTGCAAGCCGCGAATGTCGTAGGCCTTGAAGACATCCGGATTCACCTCCTCCGCTCCCGCGCGGGGGCGCTCATGATCACCGGAAGTCACGCCCCCGCGCTCCCGCGTCCGGGGGTGATTTGCTTCACCTTGAACGTCAAAATGCTCCCTTCAGCGCCTCGAAGCTCTGCTCGAGGGTTTGCGGCATCACCTTGGTGTCGGCGATCACCGGCATGAAGTTGGTGTCGCCGCCCCAGCGGGGCACGACGTGCAGGTGGATGTGGTGCTCGAACCCGGCGCCGGCGACGCGGCCCTGGTTGAAGCCGACGTTGTAGCCGTGCGGGCTGTAGACCTTCTCGAGCCGGTCCATCGCCCGCTGTGCCAGCGACATCATCTCCGCCACCGTCTCCGCCGGCAGCTCCTGGATCCGCCCGATGTGCTCGTAGGGCGCGACCATCAGGTGACCGTTCGTGTAGGGAAAGAGGTTGAGGATCACGAAGCAGCGCTCGCCCCGGTGGACGATCAGGTTCGCCGCGTCATCGCCCGCCGCCGGCTTGGCGCAGAAGATGCACTCCTCCTCTATGTCCTTCGACGCGTCCTTCACGTAGGCGAGGCGCCAGGGCGCCCAGATGCGGAAGTTGGCCACGGACGCTGGAGGCTATAGCCAGCCGCGATTGCGGAAGTAGCCGACCATCGCGAGGAGGATCGTCACCATCGCGCCGAGCAGGATCCAAAAGGCGGTCGTGTCGCCCTCGCCGGGCACGTGCACGTTGGCGCCCCAGATGCTGGCGATCAGAGTCAGCGGCAGGACGATGACGCTGATCGAGGTGAGCACCCGGAGGATGTCGTTCACCCGGTGGGAGATCACCGACTCGTTGGTCTCGGCCAGCGCCTCGACGACCTCCTTGTAGTTCTCCAGCATGTCCCAGATCCGCTCGTGGGCATCGACGATGTCGTCGAAGTAGATCTCGAGGTCGAGGTCGGTCGCGAGGTAGCGCTGCTTCACCTTCTCCAGGTCGCGCAGCACCGGGCGCTGCGGGCGGATCACCTTGCGGAAGTTGATGATCTCCTGCTTGGCGTTGGAGATGTCGCGCACGACCTCCTCCGAGCGGCCCTCGAAGATGTCGTCCTCCAGCGCGTCGAGCTTGTTGCCGATCTTGCGCAGCATCGGGAAGCAGTAGTCGAAGCTGTCGTCGACGAGCCGGTAGAGCAGATAGCCGGAGCCGCGCGAGAAGAGCTGCTCGCGCAACTCCTCCTTGGTGCGGCAGCGCTCGTACAGGTACTCGACCGGCTGCAGCGGCTGGTTGGGGATCGTCACCACGTAGCCGGGGCCGACGAAGAGGTCGAGCTCGCCGGTGCCCAGCCGCCCGGCCGCCGGGTCGAAGACAGGGAAGTGCAGGACGATGAAGAGGTACTCGTCGTAGACGTCGATCTTCGGCCGTTGGTTGCGCGAGAGGACGTCCTCGAGGTCGAGCGCGTGGAAGTCGAAGTGCTCCTCGAGCCAGGCCTTCTCGAGTGCCCCGGCGCGCTCGATGTTGACCCAGCGCAGGCCGGCGGCGTCGATCTCCTCGACGCGGGGCGCCTGCGGCTCAGCTTGCCCGGCCGCTGTCGCCAGATCGGCGCGTCGCGCGCCTCGCCGCAGCCTCGGCTTCGGAAGGTTCGGCATCGTTCTGGCTCATCGGCTCGGCGGGCATGGACCGCACAAGGTTAGCCGTCGCACCCAGCCCGGGCTGAACGGGATTTCCCCTGGTAGAGTTCCTTCGCACACATAGCGCCACATCAAGAGGGGTGGAGGGACTGGCCCATTGAAGCCCCGGCAACCACCGCGAACCATCGGTTCGGGGGGAGGTGCCAACTCCAGCAGGTCACGTGAAAGGCCTGGAAGATGTGGGGAAAGTCCGATCGGACCTCTGCCCCACAAAAGGCGGAGGTTTTTTCGTTGGCAACGGAAAGAGAGATCGGATGGCAATAGAGAGTCTGAATTGCAAGGAGTGTGGGGCGACCTACGACCTTGGCGCCCATTTCGCCTGCGACAACTGCTTCGGCCCGCTGGAAGTGACCTACGATCACTCCGCGCTCGACCCGGCCGAGACCAAGCGCCGCATCCAGGCCGGCTCGCAGGGAATCTGGCGTTACGCCGACTTCCTCCCCTTCGAGGGGCGGCCGGGGGACCCGCTCGAGCCGGGCCTGACGCCGCTGCTGCGTGCCGATCGCCTAGCCGAGCGCCTCGGGCTTGACGCCGAGCTCTGGATCAAGAACGACGCCGGCAACCCGACCCACTCCTTCAAGGACCGCGTCGTCGCCGTCGCCGTGGCGAAGGCGCGTGAGCTGGGCTTCGAGACCGTGGCCTGCGCCTCGACCGGCAACCTCGCCAACGCGGTCGCCGCTCACGCCGCCGCCGCCGGCCTGCAGTCCTACGTCTTCGTCCCGGCCAACCTCGAGGAGCAGAAGCTGCTCGCCACCGGCGTCTACGGCACCAACCTGGTCGGCGTCCACGGCAACTACGACGACGTCAACCGCCTCTGCACGCAGCTCGCCGAAACCCGCCCCTGGGCCTTCGTCAACGTCAACCTGCGCCCCTACTACGCCGAGGGATCGAAGACGCTCGCCTACGAGACCGCCGAGCAGCTCGGCTGGGAGCTGCCCGACCGCGTGGTCTGCCCGATCGCCTCGGGCTCGCTCTTCACCAAGGTCGGTCGCGGCTTCCAAGAGTGGCTCGACCTCGGCCTGATCGAGGGCTCACTGCCGGTCTTCAACGGCGCCCAGGCCGAGGGCTGCAGCCCGGTCGCCACCGCCTTCGCCGAAGGCTGGGACGTCTGCAAGCCGCAGCGGCCGGAGACGATCGCCAAGAGCCTGGCGATCGGCGACCCCGCTGACGGGCCCTACGCGGTCGAGCACGCCCGCCAGACCAAGGGAGCGATCGACTCGGTTAGCGACGACGAGATCCGCGACGGGATCCGGCTTCTGGCAGAGACGACGGGGATCTTCACCGAGACCGCGGGCGGAGTGACCATCGGCGTCCTGGCCAAGCTGGCCGAGCGGGGCGACATCGCCGCCGGCGAGCGAGTCGTCGTCTACATCACGGGGGAGGGTCTGAAGACCCTCGACGCGACTCGCGATAGGTTCCGCATGCACGAGATCGACCCCGACCTCGAGAGCTTCGAGGCCGAGTTCCGCCAGGAGGTAGCCGTCTGATGTCAGTGACCGTGAAGATCCCGACCCAGCTGCGGGCCGCGACCGGGGGAGAGGCCGAGCTCGAGGTCGACGGCTCCACCGTGGGCGAGGTGCTCGATGCGGTTTTCGAGGCACATGATGGCTTGCGCGACCGGATCACCCAGGACGGGGATCTGCGGCGCTTCGTCAACGTCTATGTCAGCGGCGAGGACATCCGCTTCCAAGACGGCCTCGCGACCCAGATCGACGACGGCTCAGAGGTGACGATCCTGCCCGCCGTAGCCGGCGGCTGATTGACGCATCCGACTTTGACCACACTGGAGTGGGGCAGATGTCGGATGCACTGAGGCCCCCCGTGGTCATCCTCTGTGGTGGGCGCGGAACGCGGCTGCGTGAGCGGACGGAGTCGGTGCCGAAGGCGCTGGTGGAGATCGGGGGGAAGCCGATCGTTTGGCACGTGATCGGGATCTACGCGGCTCAGGGGTTCGAGCGGTTTGTGCTCGCCACCGGATACCTGGGGGAGATGGTGGAGGAGTTCGTTGCGGGAGAGAGCTGGCCGGATGGCTTGAAGGTCGAGTGCGTTGATACCGGGCTTGACACGCCGACCGGCGGGCGGATCGCCCGTCTCGAGGATCGGTTGGATGGCGAGCGCTTCTGCGCGACCTACGCTGACGGCGTTGCCGACATCGACCTCGGTGCCCTGCTCGATTTCCACCGCTCGCACGGCTCGCTGGCGACGGTGACGGTCGTGCAGCCGCACCTGCAGTGGGGCGTCGCCGAGCTGGGGGAGGACGACCGGGTGGAGGGGTTCGTCGAGAAGCCACGCAGTGGGCACTGGATCAACGGCGGCTTCTTCTGCTTCGAGCCGGGAGTCTTCGAGCACCTCGACGAGACGTGCGTGCTCGAGCGCGAGCCACTGGAGCGACTTGCCGCCGCCGGCCAGTTGCGCGGCTTCCGCCACGGGGGGTTCTGGGACTGCATGGACACCTACAAGGACGCCGTCGTGCTCAACGACCTTTGGGCGTCGCACAACGCCCCCTGGCCCACCTTGCCCAGCCGAATGGCGATCCAATGAGATTCCGGTGCGCCTTTACCACCCCATGCGGGGATAAAGCGCACCAGAAGGGGTGGTAGTAGGAATGAGCGGCCGTGCTTTGGTAACCGGGGCGCATGGGTTCGTCGCCTCGCACCTAGTCTCGGCGCTGCTCGAGCGCGGAGACGCGGTGCGGGTTCTCGATAGACCCGACCCGCGCATTGCCGACGTAGGGGGCCCACGGCGTTCGGCTCTCGACTTGCTCGGCATCCGCGACGAGGTCGAGCTTGCGGAGGCGGACCTGCGTGATGCCGAGGGCGTCGACGTGGCTGTGGCGGGCTGCGACTCGGTCTTCCACCTGGCGGCGCAGACGATCGTCGGCGTCGCCCGCGAGTCGCCAGCCGAGACGTTCGAGGTGAACGTCCGGGGCGCCTGGAACGTCTTCGAGGCCTGCCGCTCCCACGGCGTCGAGCGAGTCGTCTTCGCTTCCTCGGATAAGGCCTACGGCTCCAGTCCGGAGTTGCCCTATCGCGAGGACTTCCCGCTGCGGGCGGCCTATCCCTACGACGCAAGCAAGGCCGCCGCCGACATCATTGCCCGTAGCTACGGCCACGCCTACGGCGTGCCGCTGGCGGTCACCCGCTTCGCCAACGTCTACGGCGGCGGCGACCTCAACTTCTCGCGCCTGATCCCGGAGACCGTCGTCGCCGTCCTCGAAGGCCGTTCCCCGGTGATCCGTTCAGACGGCAGCCCCGAGCGCGACTTCCTCTACGTCGACGACGCGGTCTCCGCCTACCTCGCGATCGCCGACGCCCTCAACCGGAGCGAGGGAACGGGAGAGGCCTTCAACGCCGGCGGCGAGCGACCGCACTCGGTGCGCGAGGTCGTCGACCTGATCGCCGAAAACGCCGAGACCGGAATCGAGCCCGAATACCTCGGCACCGGAACGCCCGACGGCGAGATTGATCGCCAGTACGTCGATTCGACCAAGCTGCGCGAGCTGACGGGCTGGCGCCCTCGTGTGGAGCTGCCAGATGGCCTTGCCCGCACACTCAATTGGTATAGGGCGCATCCCGAGGCCCGGTCCTCAGACAAGCTGATCACGCCCGGGTAGGCCTCTCCCGCGCGCGGCTTTAGTCTGAGCGAACCATGTGCGGACGCTTCACGGTTACGGCCAAAGACACCAAGAAGATCGCCGACCACTTCCAAGTCGAGCTGGAGAAGGCGCTGGAGCGAAACTCGGCCGGCGAAGCTCCGCCGCCGAAAGCCGAGCGGGTGAAGAAGGTCGAATCGGCGCTGGGTCGCTTCAACGTGGCGCCGACCCAGGAGGTGCTGACAGTGCGCGCCTCGCCGGATCCCGAGGAGGCGGCCCAGGGAGAGCGCGAGGCGCGGCTGATGCGTTGGGGGCTGGTGCCGCGCTGGGCGAAGGACTTGAAGGTCGGCTACCGGATGATCAACGCCAAGGCAGAGAACCTCACCTCGAGTCGCGCCTACAGCCCGCTGGTCGGCAAGTTCCGCCACCGTTGCCTGATCGTCGCCGACGGCTTCTACGAGTGGATGAAGGCCGAGGACCCCAAGCAGCCGCGCCAGCCCTGGCGGTTCACCGTCGACGGCGGCGAGACCTTTGCCTTCGCCGGTATCTGCACCCGCAAGGAGTGGGAGGACCCCGAGGACCGCGGCTTCGACGACGGCTGGCTCTACAGCTGCACGATCGTGACGACGACGCCGAACGAGATCGTCTCCCCAGTCCACGACCGGATGCCGGCGATCCTGCCCAGCGCCGAGGCCGAGGCCACCTGGCTCCGTCCCGACCTCTCGGTCGAGGACGCGGTCGCGATGTGCACCCCGCTGCCCGCCTCGCGCATGGAGAGCGCTCCCGCCAACCCGAAGCTGAACAAGGTCGGCAAAGGGATCGAAGGACCGGAGCTGCTGGTCGCGCCTACGGCTTGAGCTCGCCCGCGGTGCGGACGGTCGCCCTGCCGGCACCCGTCTCCACCGTGCAGGAGACCTGGGCCTCGAGATCGCTGCCGGTGCGCCAGAAGGAGGCGAGGCCGAGCTCCAGCGGCTGCTGCAGGCGACCCTCGGGGAGCCCCCACTGCCATTCCTGAGAGTCGGTGCTGTGGGGCATCCAGCTGACGACGACGCCGGGCAGCTCGGTGAAGACCTCGAAGGCGTCTTCCAGTTCCAACGAGGCGAATTCGGCCCCGTGGATCGGCAGCCTGACGCCGACGCTACCCGGAACCTCCTGCTTGGTCAGGTTGTATTCGCCGCTCGAACGGGGGAAGGCTGCACGGCTGTTCACCGTGCGGCCGAGTTCGGCACCTTTGCCACCGGTCATCCGACAGCGCACCCGCGCTTGCCCGACCGCCGAGCCGGCCTCCAGTCGCAGGACCGAGGTGACGCGGTAGATCCGTTCGCCTTCGATGTTGCCTTCGCTCGCCCGCATGCCGCCGTCCTGGAGGCGCATCGAGCCCCCGCCGGGGATCGCCACCATGGACGAGTCGGGGAGCTGCGCGTGCGCCGTCCATTCGATCTCGGCCGAACTGCCACCGGCCTCATCCGTCGTTAGCAACGCTGCGGCCAGGGTCGCGATTAGCCCGATCGCGATCACCACCAGCGCCCCCCGCGGCGGGCGGCTCTCCATGAGCGTCTCCATGACGCGCCCGACAGGATTCGAACCTGTGGCCTCCGCCTCCGGAGGGCGGCGCTCTATCCAGCTGAGCTACGGGCGCTCTTCCGCAGCTTATCCGCCGAATGTGGCGAACATATGTTCGTCTGATCCGGGCAGTAGTTTTCGTGCGTGGAAACCGGGGCAAGGGGAAATGCGACCGAGGCGGCAGTTCTCAACGCGTTGGTGGCCCGCGGCTACGACGTCCTGCTCCCTTTTGGATCGGGTCATCCCTTTGACTTGGTTGTCCATCTAGGAGAGGGGAGCTTTCTTCGCGTTCAGTGCAAGACAGGGCGGCCGACGGGCGGCTGCATCGCGTTCAATTGTCGGACGACCGATCATGGGCGTGGTCGCCTGCCGTACACCGGCATGGCGGATGTTTTCGGCGTTTACTTTCCACCGGCCGAATCGGTCTGTCTAGTCCCGGTGGCGGAGGCTTGCGGATTCGTTGCGCGCTTGAGGTTGGAGCCGCCGCGCAACAATCAAAAGCTGGGAGTCCGATTCGCCTCGGACTATCTCATCGATAAGTGGACTCTCGACTCACTTCGATCTGTCCTTGACGCACAGGTGGAGCAAATGGAGGAGCAGCCCTTGCGAGTCGCGTAGGCTCGCAGGCTGGCATGGACCTAGCGGCGATCTTTCTCGGCACCGGTGGATCGGTGCCCTCAGCGCGGCGCTCGACTGCGAGCGTGGTGCTTGCGCGCGGGGGGAAGCGGCTGATGTTCGACTGCGGCGAAGGGACGCAGCGCCAGCTGCAGCGCTCGATCGGCCTCGCCCAGGTCGATGAGATCTACCTCACCCACTTCCACGCCGATCACATCCTCGGCCTGCCGGGGCTGCTCAAGACCTACGACCTGACCGCGCGCGAAGAACCGCTGACGATCTACGGGCCCCGCGGCCTGCGCGACCTCTTCAAGATGCTCGGCCGCCTGATTGGCCGTACCGATTACGGCATCGACCTAATTGAACTCGACCCTGGCGAAGCCGTCCGGCACGACGGCGCCGAGGTGCGGGCATTTGCGGTCGAGCACAGTGTGCGCGCCAATGGCTACGTCCTCGCCGAGGAGGAGAGACCCGGCCGCTTCGACCCCGAGGCGGCAAAGAGGCTTGGGGTCCGGGAAGGCCCGGCTTTCGCCGCACTGCAGCGTGGGGAGGAGGTGGAAGGTAGCGATGGCAAGGTCGAGCCCGGGCAGGTGATGGGCAAGCCAAGGCCAGGGCGCACAATCGCGATCACCGGTGACACAGCTCCCTGTCATTCCACGGTCTCAGCAGCTGCCGACGCCGACCTGCTCGTCCACGACGCGAGCTTCTCCGAAGAGGAGGCCCAGCGCGCCGCGGACACAGGCCACTCGACCGTTGGCCAGGCTGCCGCCGTGGCCCGTGAGGCCCACGTGAAGATGCTCGCCCTCGTCCACATCTCCTCCCGCTACCACGTCGGCACCGTCCTCGACGAGGCCCGCGAGGTCTTCGAAGCCAAGCGTCGCCCCAAAGGACTTCGACCTGATCGAGATCCCGTTCCCCGAGCGGGGCGAGCCGAGGCTCGTGCCCAACGGTGCTAGGGAAATGAGCGAAGGCAACTCGGACGCCGAGACGCTTTCAGGAGAGGATCCCGTGGAGCTCAACCCCGAGCTGGAGTCCAAGGCCACGGAGTAGGTCCCGACCCCCTGCTACGCTGCGGGCGTCCTTTAACCCGGTCCTGTGAGGCCTGGAAGGAGCTGATTGAGGTGCCTGAGAAGGTCGTGCTGGAGCACGACGACCTGACGCGAACGCTGAGGCGAATCGCGCACGAGATCGCGGAGAAGAACCCCGAAGCCGGTTCCGTCGCGATCGTCGGGATCCACAGGCGGGGAGCCTTGCTTGCCCGACGCCTCCGTGAGCTCCTCAACGAGCTGACGGGAATCGAAGCGCCCATCGGCGACTTGGACATCTCCTTCTACCGCGACGACGTGGGGGTTAAGTCGCCCGGATCGCAGCCCGTCGTCCATGCCTCGCACATCGACTTCGACCTGACCGGGCGCACGGTCGTGCTCGTCGATGACGTGCTGTACACCGGGCGCACGGTCCGGGCGGCGATCGAGGCGCTCTTCGACTACGGGCGGCCCGAGCGGGTGCAGTTGGCGGTCCTCTGCGACCGCGGACACCGGGAGCTGCCGATCCGACCCGATTACGTCGGGAAGAACCTGCCGACGGCGCGAGACGAGCGGGTCAACGTGCGGCTGGAGGAGCTGGACGGGGCAGACGAGGTGACCATCTCCGAGGCGCAGGAGGCGATCGCGTGAAGCACTTGCTCTCGATGGGAGACCTCTCGAAGGCCAAGATCGAGGCGATCCTCGGGCGGGCCGAGAGCTTCGCCGAGGTGGGGCGGCGCGACATCAAGAAGGTGCCGACGCTACGTGGGCGGACGGTGGTGACGCTCTTCTACGAGTCGAGCACCCGCACGAGCAGCTCCTTCGAGCTTGCCGCGAAGCGGCTCTCGGCCGACCTGGTCTCGGTCAAGGCGGCCGGCTCCTCGGTTGACAAGGGGGAGTCGCTGAAGGACACGGTCGCCACCCTCTCGGCTTACGAACCGGCGGCGATCATCCTGCGCCACCCCTACGCCGGGGCGGCGCAGCTCCTCGCCCAGTGGACCGAGGCGGCGGTGGTCAACGCCGGCGACGGCAAGCACGAGCACCCGAGCCAGGCCCTGCTCGACGTCTACACCCTGCGCCGCCGCGTCGGCTCGCTCGAGGGCAAACGGATCTGGATCGTCGGCGACGTGCTGCACAGCCGGGTTGCCCGCTCCAACCTGATCGCCTTCAAGGCGATGGGGGCGGAGGTCACCGTCTGCGGCCCACCGGCGCTGATCCCCCGCGGGCTCGAGCAGCTCGGTTGCGAGGTCACCCACTCGCTGGAGCGGCTGGACGAGGCGGACGTCGTCTACGCGCTTCGCCTGCAGCGCGAGCGGATGCGGGAGAACTTCGTCCCCTCGCTGCGCGAGTACGCGGCGAACTTCCAGATCGACTCGCGCCGCCTCAATCCCCGGCAACTGCTGATGCACCCGGGCCCGGTAAACCGGGGCATCGAGCTCTCCGGCGAGGTGATCGACTCCCCGCAGTCGCTGATCGCCGAGCAGGTCGCCTCCGGTCTCGTCGTGCGGATGGCGATCCTCTACGAGCTGCTGGCGGCCGGCGACGAGGAGCCGGCCCCCGCGGCCGGCAACGGGGTGGCGCGAGCCACGCCGATAGGGCAGCCGGCGTGAGCCCGGCGCAGCTCGAGATGCGCGCCGGAGAGGGCGCGGACCTGCTCCTGCGCAAGGCGACGGTGCTCGACCCGGTAGCCGGGATCGAAGCCCCACACGACGTGGTGATCCGCGCCGGCCAGGTCGCCGAGCTCGCACCTCCCGGCGCCGCGTCCGGCGAGGGGCTCGAGGAGGTCGAAGCCGAGGGCCTCCACGCCTTCCCGGCCTTCTTCGACCCGCACGTCCACCTGCGCACCCCCGGGCAGGAGCACAAGGAGGACATCGAGACCGGATCCCGCTCGGCCGCGGCCGGGGGGTACTGCGGGATCATCGCGATGGCCAATACCGACCCGCCCGTGTCCACCCCCGCCGACGTCGAGGCGCTGCGGGAGGACGCTCGCACCTCCGCCTCGGTTCCCGTCGGCTTCCTCGCCACCGTCACGCGTGGCATGGAGGGCGAGGAGCTGACCGAGATGGCTTCGCTGCGCGACGCCGGCGCCCTCGGATTCAGCGACGACGGCCTGCCGATCCGCAGCGCTCGCTTGCTGCGCCGGGCGCTCCAGTACCAGCGCCTCTGCGGCGGCACGATCGCCCTGCACGAGGAGGACCCCGAGCTCTCGGGCGCCGGGGTCATGCACGAGGGGCCGGTCTCGGCGGTCCTCGGCCTGGAGGGCATTCCCTCGGTCTCGGAGTCGACGATGATCTCCCGGGACGCCGCGCTCGCCGGCTACGAGGAGGGCCGCATCCACGTTCAGCACCTGTCCGCCGCCGAGTCGGTCGAGGCCGTGCGGGCGGCCAAGGCGGTGGGTGTGCGGATCAGCTGCGAGGCATCGCCCCACCACCTCTGCCTCACCGACGAGGAGGTGCGCAGCCTCGACCCGCACCGCTTCAAGATGAACCCACCGCTGCGCAACGAGGCGGACCGCCAGGCCCTGATCGAGGGGCTCCGCGACGGAACGGTCGATTGCGTCGCCACCGACCACGCGCCCCATGCGCCGGAGGAAAAGGAGGTCCCCTTCGAGCAGGCGGCGATGGGGGTGACCGGCCTCGAGACGGCCTTCGCTGCCCTGCACACCGAGCTCGTCCGACCCGGCGTCATCGACCTCGCCCTGCTGGTCGAGCGGATGTCCGGGGGCGCTGAGCCCTTCGGCGTCCCCCGCGCCTCGCTGGCACCGGGCAGCGAGGCGAACGTCGCGCTCTGCGACCTCGGGGCGGAGTGGACGGTGGGGGAGAACGGCTACGAGAGCCGCTCCTCGAACTCCTGGTGCGCCGGGCGCAAGCTGACCGGCCAGGTGCTGATGACCGTCGCCGCCGGCCAGGTGGCCTACCGCCTGCGCAGCTTCTCCATGGGGGTCGCCGCATGACCGCCGCTCCGGTGCGCTTTATGCCACCCACGACCACACAAGGCGCACCGGAATGAGCGAGGGCTACGTGCTGCTCGAGGACGGGGTGCGCTTCGACGGGGTTCCGTGCGGGGCCGAGGGGCCTGTGACAGGCGAGGTTGTGTTCAACACCGCGATGACCGGCTACCAGGAGTCGGTCACCGATCCCTCCTACGCCGGCCAGATCATCGTCTTCACCTATCCCCTGATCGGCAACTACGGCGTCTCGGCGGCTGCGATGGAGTCGGACCGCATCCACGCCCGGGGCGTCGTCATGCGCGACCCGAAGAACGGCGAGGACGTCGCCACCGCCGAGGGCGGCTGGCTCGACTGGCTCGCCGACTGCGGGGTGCCCGGGATCGGCGGGGTCGACACTCGGGCCCTCGTTCGTCACATCCGCGACCGCGGCGCGATGCGGGGCGGGATCTTCCCCGCGGAGACGCCCGAGCCGGAGGCGCGCGAACGGGTCGCGGCGGAGCCCTCGATGGACGGCGCCGACCTCGCCCGCACGGTCACGCCGCCGGAGCCCGTTCGCTTCGACGGAGACGGACTCCACGTGGTCGGGATCGACACCGGGATCAAGCTCAACATCGTCCGGCAGCTGCGCGAACGCGGTTGCCGCCTCACCCTCCTGCCCTGCACGTCCTCCGCCGAGGAGGTGCTGGCGGAGGACCCGGACCTCGTCTTCCTCGCCAACGGCCCGGGCGACCCAGCCGCCCTCGGCTACGTGGTCCAGACCGTGCGCGCGCTGGTCGGCGAGAAGCCCCTCTTCGGCATCTGCCTCGGCCACCAGCTTCTCTGCCGCGCCGTCGGCCTGGAGACCTACAAGCTCCCTTTCGGCCACCGCGGCGCCAACCACCCGGTCAAGGACCTCGCAACGGGCAGGATCGACATCACCTCCCAGAACCACGGCTTCGCCGTGCAAGGCCCAGGGGGCGAGCCGAAGATCGAAGCCGACGAGCCGGTGCGCTGGGAGACCGACTTCGGCGCCGCCGAGCTCTCCCACCTGAACCTCTACGACCGCACGGTCGAGGGCCTGGTGCTGAAGGACGTCGACGCGGCGACGGTCCAGTACCACCCCGAGGCCGGCCCCGGTCCGCACGATGCCCGCCACCTCTTCGACTCCTTCCTCAGCCTGGCGCATGCCTAAGCGCACCGACATCGAGAAGATCCTCCTGATCGGCTCGGGGCCGATCGTGATCGGCCAGGCCGCCGAGTTCGACTACTCCGGCGTGCAGGCCTGCAAGGTGCTGCTCGAGGAGGGATACGAAGTGGTCCTCGTCAATTCCAACCCGGCGACGATCATGACCGACCCGGAGTTCGCCACCGCCACCTACATCGAGCCGCTGCTGCCCGGGCCGGTGACGAGGATCATCGAGAAGGAGCGCCCCGACGCGCTGCTGCCCACGCTCGGCGGCCAGACGGCGCTCAACCTAGCGATGTCTCTTTACGAGGACGGCACCCTGGAGCGCTTCGGCGTGGAGCTGATCGGCGCCGACCACACCGCGATCCGCCGCGCCGAGGACCGCGAGGAGTTCCGCCGCACGATGACCGAGGCGGGTCTGCGCATCCCCTGGTCGATGACCGTCGAAAGCCTGGGCGAGGTGGAGGCGGCGCTCGCCCAAGGCCGCATCACACTGCCGGCGATCATCCGCCCCGCCTTCACCCTGGGGGGTCAGGGGGGAGGGATCGGCGCGACCGAGACCGAGCTGCGCCAAGTCGTCTCCGAGGGCCTGGCGGCAAGCCCGATCAACCAGGTCCTGGTCGAGGAGTCGGTGATTGGCTGGGGCGAGTTCGAGCTCGAGGTGATGCGCGACCGCAACGACAACGCGGTGATCATCTGCTCGATCGAGAACGTCGACCCGATGGGGGTTCACACCGGCGACTCCGTCACCGTCGCACCCGCTCAGACGCTCACCGACCAGCTCTACCAAGAGCTGCGCGACCAAGCGATCCGCGTGATCCGCGCCATCGGCGTCGAGACCGGCGGCTCCAACGTCCAGTTCGCGGTCAACCCCGAGGACGGTGAGATCGTCGTGATCGAGATGAACCCGCGCGTCTCGCGCTCCTCGGCCCTGGCCTCGAAGGCAACCGGCTTCCCGATCGCGAAGATGGCGGCGAAGCTGGCCGTCGGTTACGCGCTGGAGGAGATCCCCAACGACATCACCCAGGCCACCCCTGCCTCCTTCGAGCCGACGATCGACTACGTGGTGACCAAGATCCCGCGCTTCGCCTTCGAGAAGTTCCCGGGCGCCGAGGGTCGCCTCTCGACCCACATGCAGAGCGTCGGCGAGGCGATGGCGATCGGCCGCACCTTCCGCGAGTCCTTCGCCAAGGCGATGCGCTCGCGCGAGCTCGACGCCGAGGCCGAGGTCCCCGCCGACGACGGGGAGCTGCTCGACCTGCTGGAGAAGCCCTGCCCGGAGCGCTTCGACCTGATCCTCGCCGCCCTCGCGCGCGGGATCGATGTCGAGAAGGTCCACGAGCGCTCACTCGTCGACCGCTGGTTCCTGCGGGAGCTGCAGGTGCTGGCCAACGACGGCGACGGTACCGACGGGCTCGCCCGCACCTACAAGTCAGTCGACACCTGCGCCGCCGAGTTCGAGGCCGCGACGCCCTATTACTACTCCGCCCACGAGCGCCCCTCGGCGGGCGCCCCTGCCTCTGAGGTGCGGCGCGGCGACCGCCCCTCGGTGGTCATCCTCGGTGCCGGCCCCAACCGGATCGGGCAGGGAATCGAGTTCGACTACTGCTGCGTCCACGCAGCGATGACCGCGCGCGAGCTCGACCGCGACGCGGTGATGGTCAACTGCAACCCGGAGACGGTCTCCACCGACTACGACACCTCGGACCGCCTTTACTTCGAGCCTCTCACCGCCGAGGACGTGCTCGCCGTCTGCGAGCAGGAGCAGCCCGAGGGCGTGATCGTGCAGTTCGGCGGCCAGACGCCGCTGAAGCTGGCCCGCGCCCTGGAGGATGCGGGCGTGCCGCTGCTCGGCACCCCGGTCGACGCGATCGACCTCGCCGAGGACCGTGGCCGCTTCGGCGCCCTGCTGCGCCGCCTCGGCATCAAGCACCCGCCCTACGGGACAGCTCTATCCGCGGAGGAGGCAGCGGTCATCGCCGAGGACGTCGGCTTCCCGCTGCTGGTCCGGCCGTCCTACGTGCTCGGCGGCAGGGCGATGGAGATCTGCTACTCGACCGAGGACCTCGCCGCCTACCTGCGGGCCAACGTCAAGGCCGACCAGGAGCACCCGCTGCTGCTCGACCGCTTCCTCGAGAACGCGATCGAGGTGGACGTCGACGCGCTCGCCGACGGCAACGACGTCCACGTCGCCGGGATCATGCAGCACGTCGAGGAGGCGGGCGTCCACTCCGGTGACTCAGCCTGCGTGATCCCGCCGATGAGCCTCGGCGTCGAGATGCTCGAGGAGATCCGGGCCACGACCCGGCAGATCGCGTTGGAGCTGCGCGTCATCGGCCTGATCAACATCCAGTACGGCGTCGCCGGCGGAGACCTCTACGTGATCGAGGCCAACCCGCGCGCCTCGCGCACCGTCCCCTTCGTCTCCAAGGCGACCGGGGTGCCACTGGCGAAGCTCGCCGCGCGGCTGATGCTGGGGGAGAGGCTGGCCGACCAGGAACTGCGAGAGCCACCCGAGGGGATGGTGAGCGTGAAGGAGGCGGTGCTTCCCTTCGCCCGCTTCGCCGGCGCCGACTCGGTGCTTGGCCCGGAGATGAAGAGCACCGGCGAGGTGATGGGGATCGCCGCCGACTTCCCGACCGCGTTCGGCAAGGCCCAGGCCGCAGCGGGCGTCTCGCTGCCAACCGAGGGCACGGTCTTCATCACCGTCACCGACACCGACAAGCCGGCGGCGACGCAGATCGCCGCCCGCTTCCACGACCTCGGCTTCGAGCTGATCGCAACCGGCGGCACCGCCCAGGCGATCTCGGCGATGGGCGTTCCCGTGACGCCGATCAACAAGATCGCCGAGGGCTCGCCCCACGTCGTCGACCTGATCCGCGAGCGCCGCTGCGACCTCGTGATCAACACGCCGACGGGCTCCGGCGCCCGCGCCGACGGCTACGAGATCCGCACTGCTGCCGTCCGCGGCGACATCCCCTGCGTGACCACGATGACCGGCGCCTCGGCCGCGGTGAGGGCAATCGCTGCCAAGAAGGAGCGTGGGGCAGAGGTGCTCTCCCTGCAGGAGATCCACAAAATCACCGCGGCCTCCTCCGCCGTCCCCGGACGCGAAGCGGAGGAGACGGCGACTTGACCCCGCGTCCGGGGGCCGCGGGTCTCGCCCCCTTCGGGCGACGCCTCTGTGAGGTCACCGAGAATCGCGCTTCCGGTGGCTACCGGGTCTTTTCCCTGCTCGACGCCGAAGGCCCGGAGCCCCTTCCCGGCCAGTTCTACATGCTCGCCACCGAGCACCACTGGGAGCAGCGATCGCAGCGCCCCTTCCTCCCACGGGCCCTCTCGGTCGCCGAAGCGGAGCCGGCGGAGGACGGAATTCGCCTCGATTTCCTCATCGAGGGCATCGGCCCGGGCACCGACCGCCTCTGCGAGCTCGACCCCAGCGAGAACGTCTGGCTCAACGGCCCCCTCGGCAACTCCTTCTCGACCCCTGCCGAACTGCATCAAATTCTCGGTCCAGCAGGTAGAGAATTTGATGCAGTTCACCCGAGGGGGGCCGCGGGGGCGATTCTGGTGGGGGGTGGGATTGGGATCGCACCGTTGGCGCTGCTGCGACGCACCTTTGCCGAACGCAATATCCCCACCCGCGTCCTCCTCGGCTTTCGCGACGAGGCGCACTCCGGCGGTCTCGACGACCTCTTCGCTTGCTGCGAGGTTCGGCTCGCCAGCGACGACGGCCACAGGGGGCATCACGGCTACGTCACCGACCTGCTGGCACAAATGCTGGAGGGAGACGATGCTTCCAGCGCTGCCGTCTATGCCTGCGGCCCGCCACCGATGCTCGATGCAGTCGGCGCACTCTGCCTCGACCGCAATGTCCCTTGCGAGCTTGCGATGGAGTCGCCGATGGCCTGTGGCTACGGAGCCTGTTTCGGCTGCGCCGTTCCTCGCGGCGACGGTGGCTATGTCCGCCTGTGTGTGGACGGTCCCGTGGTCCGGCCCCTGCCGGGGGGTGGCGTCGATTTGGGGGACCACCCCGAGGAGGCGGCGCAAGCCGCCCCCGCAGCGGGTGGTGGCACCAAATCGACGACAGGACCCGCCGGCCCAACCACGCTTGAGTTTTGCGGCATTGAGCTGGCACACCCAATCATCAACGCCTCCGGAACCTTCGACGCCATCGCCGCTCGGCGCGTCTACGGAGAGGAGCTCTTGACGAACTTCCCCTTCTCGGCCTTCGTCTCGAAGACGATCACCCCCGAGGTCCGCGCTGGCAACGAGCCGCAGCGGATTTGGGAGACGCCGGCCGGGATGATCAACTCGATCGGGCTACCCAACAAGGGGCTAGATGGGTTTCTCGCGCAGGATCTTCCTCGGTTGGCCGAACTGCCGGTGCCGTTGATCGTCTCGGTTATGGGCACCAGTCGCGAAGAGTTCGAACGGCTGGTCGATGGCGTGGGGGAGAGGGATGAGGTCGCCGCGATCGAGCTGAACGTGTCCTGCCCCAACGTGCACTCGGGCTTGATCGTCGGCGAGCAGCCGAGCGAGACGGAGACGCTGCTGGAAGCGCTGCGGCCGCTGACGGAGAAGCCGCTGATCGTGAAGCTGACGCCCAACGTGACGGATCCCGCGGAGGTTGCCGTCGCCGCCGAGCAGGGCGGGGCGGACGCGGTGTCGCTGATCAACACGCTGAAGGCGAGCGCAATCGATCCCATCACCGCGGAGCCGGGAATCGCCGCTGGTCACGGTGGCCTGTCGGGCCCCGCCGTGCGACCGATCGTGGTGGCGCAACTCCGGGCCGTCGCCGCGGCAGCGCGTATCCCGATCGTCGGCATGGGGGGCGTCTCGAGTGGGGCCGATGCGCTCGAGTTGCTCTCCGCCGGGGCGACGCTGGTGGCCGTAGGAACCGAGAGCTTCAGGGACCCGAGGGCGGGGACGAGGATCGCGAGCGAGATCGCCGGAGCGTTCAACGGTCATCGAGGCGTGGCTCCCATAGGCCCTATCGCCTAAACCTGGAGTCGAGGTTGAGGTGAATTTGGGGTCATTTGGGTTGGAAGCCCTTGCACGGGGCCGACCCGCGGCTATACTCGCCGCCCACATGCCCGCCCCAGTCAAGACCTCCGCCGCGGCCCCCGAGAGGTCGCTGGACCAGCGGATGGACGCCCTCAAACGCGCCAACGACATCCGCACCGCGCGGGCGAAGCTGAAGAAGGACCTGAAAGCGGGCAAGGCGAACATCCATGCCCTCCTGCTCGACCCCCCCGACTACGTGCTGACGGCGAAGGTCTTTGACATGTTGCTCGCGGTACCGAAGTACGGCAGGGTGAAGACCAATCGGATTCTCAACCAGTGCCGGATCTCGCCGTCGAAGACGATCGGCGGTCTATCTGAACGCCAGCGGGCTGAGTTGGTTTCCCAGCTCCACAGGTAACGACCGCCCGCCCGGTCAGTATCCCGGCGGCCATGGCCAAGGTCTTCGTCATCACCGGGCCCTCAGGGGTAGGCAAGGGCACGCTGATCTCGAAACTGCTCGAACGGGTGCCCGACCTCGAGCTCTCGATCTCGGCAACGACCAGGGAGCCGCGCGACGGCGAGGTGAACGGGCGCGACTACCACTTCCTCTCGCGCGAGGAGTTCGACGAGCGCATCGATGCCGAAGATTTCCTCGAGTTCGCCACCTACAGCGGCAACCGCTACGGAACGCTGCGCTCCGAGGTCAGCCGCCGCCTCGCCGAGGGCCAATCCGTCGTACTCGAGATCGAGGTCCAGGGAGCCCGCCAGGTGCGCGCGGCGATGCGCGAGTCGGTCCAGGTTTTCATCGCGCCGCCCGACCCGGCTGCCCTGCGGCGCCGGCTCGAGTCGCGCGGCACCGACAGCATCGAGGCGATAGATGCCCGGCTGGAGGTCGCCGAGCAGGAGCTCGCCGCCCAGGACGAGTTCGCCCACCTCGTCGTCAACGACGACCTCGAGCGCGCCGCCGCCGACCTGGAGGGAATCGTGCGTGCCGAGCTCGGGATATCACCCGGGACCGGCGACCATCTACACTCCCGGGCCGATGATTAAGCCACGCGTTGACAAGCTTCTGGACCACGCCGATTCTCACTACGCCGCGGTCGTCGTCGCGGCCAAGCGCGCCCGCCAGATAAACAGCTACTTCCACAGCCTCGGCGAGGGCAGCTTTGGCGAGTACCCGCCGCCGATGGTCGAAGTGCCCGGTGATCGCAACTACCTCTCGATCGCGCTCGAGGAGATCGCCGCCGGCAAGCTGAAGTACGAGTACCGCGCCTAAGCGCGTTCCGGCAGGGCCGGAGAGAGGACCACCATGGCAAGAATCCTGCTCGGCGTAAGCGGTGGGATAGCTGCCTACAAGGCGCTGGAGCTGGCGCGCCTGGCGACGGTCGCCGGGCACGGCGTCCGCGTCCTAATGACCGAGACGGCAACCCGCTTTGTTGGCGCCACCTCCTTCGAGGGGATCGTCGGCGCTCCGGTATTGACCTCGGAGTTCGAGCGCGACCCACTGCGCGGGAGCTTCCCCGGTGACCCCGTCCCCGAGCACGACCCGATCGGCCATCTCGAGCTGGCAGCCAACTGCGACGCCTACCTGATCGCCCCGGCCTCGGCCAACACGTTGGCGAAGCTGGCGGCGGGCGTCGCCGACTCGATGCTGACCACTTCCTTCCTTGCCTGCGCGGCCCCGCGTCTCGTCGCCCCCGCGATGAACGACCGCATGTACGCCGACGCCGCCACCCAGGCCAACTTGACGACACTGCGCGAACGCGGGGTCACGGTGATCGAGCCCGACGAGGGTGCGCTCGCCTCTCGCGGCGAGCGGGGCCGCGGCCGTCTGCCCGACCCAGCCCGGCTACTCGCCCGCCTGGAGGCCGTCGTGCCGAGCGGCCACCGTCCCTGGGACGGGCTCCGCGTCCTCGTCACCGCCGGCGGCACCCGCGAGCCGATCGACTCGGTCCGCTTCCTCGGCAACCGCTCCAGCGGCCGCATGGGTCTCGCCCTCGCTGCCGCCGCGGCCCGCCGCGGCGCCGACGTCACCCTGATCGCCGCCAATGTCAACCTCCCCGAGCCGCCTGGGGTCCACCGCATCGACGTCGAGAACGGCCAGGAACTGGCCGAAGCGGCGCGCGCCCAGTTCCCAACTACCCAGGTCCTGCTGATGGCCGCCGCCCCCGCCGACTTTCGTCCCGCTGAGACGGCCCCGGGCAAGCTGACCCGCGACGCGTCCCTCGATGTCCACCTCGAACCGACCGAGGACATCCTCGCCACCCTCACCGCCAACCGCACCGACGACCAAACCATCGTCGCCTTCGCCGCCGAAGCCGGCGAGGACGTCGACCGCGCCCGCGAAAAGCTCACCCGCAAGAGGGCCGACCTGATAGTCCTCAACGACATCTCGGACCCCGCAATTGGCTTCGAGAGCCAAGAAAACGCCGTAACCCTGATCGACTCAACGAGCGATGAGCACGTCCCGCAAGCAGCTAAGGACGTCATTGCAGAGGCGATCCTGAATCGGGTCAGCTCGCTCCGTGAAGAGGGACGGCAATCCCCTCGAACGGGCGGATACTCAAAGCGTCGCGCTAATTAGCGCGACGCTTGTCCGGGCGAGGGGATTGCCGTCCCTCGCCTGAATGCCGAGCTATACTCGCTGCAAGCTGTAACGCCTCTCCGCTGTACCCGAAGTGGGCCTGGCCCACTTTTTTTACGCCTCAACCCAATGGCAGACCTCCAGCAAGACATCCAGCAGCAGCTCTACGAGCTCGACTCCGAGCTCGACCTCGTCGCGCTCGAGCAGCCCGCGCAAGGAATCGCTGCGCCTCTTCATCGACCATCCCGGCGGGCGTCGACCTCGCCCTCTGCGAGACGGGTGACGAGGCACCTCAACCACCTGCGGGCCGAGTACACGCTGGAGGTCTCCTCGCCCGGCCCCAAGTACCGCAATCAGCAAGGAGCGCTCAGTGAGCAAGGAGATCGTCGACGCAGTCAAGGCGCTCGAGCAGGAGAAGGGGATCTCCGCCGACAAGCTGATGGACGCGCTCGAGGACGCGCTCCTCTCCGCCTACAAGAAGACGCCCGGAGCGGCCAAATACGCCCGCGTCGACCTCGACCACGAAACCGGCGACTTCCGCGTCTTCGAACTGATCCTGCCGCCCGAGCTGGAGGAGAAGCTGCTGGCCGAGGCGGCCGAGGCCCAGGAGGAGGAGAGCGCGAGATCGATCCCGAGACGGGCGAGCTGCGCGAGCCCGAGGAGCCCGAGCTCGACCCGGAGATGATCGCCCCCTACGAGGACCAGATCGAGACCCGCGACGTCACCCCCGAAGACTTCGGCCGGATCGCCGCCCAGACCGCCAAGCAGGTGATCCTGCAGCGGATCCGCGAGGCCGAGCGGATGATGATGTACGACGAGTACCAGGACCGGGTCGGCGAGCTGATCACCGGGATCATCCAGCAGTCCGACAAGCGCTACACGCTGGTCCAGCTGCGCGAGCGGGTCGAGGCGCTGCTGCCCAAGTCCGAGCAGGTCTACAACGAGCGCTACGACCACGGGATGCGGGTCAAGGCCGTGATCACCGACGTCTCCGACTCGACCAAAGGGCCGGCGATCGTCGTCTCGCGCCGCAGCCCGGAGCTGATCAAGAAGCTGTTCGAGCTGGAGGTCCCCGAGATCGCCGACAAGCTGGTCGAGATCGTCGGCGTCGCCCGCGAGCCCGGCTACCGCTCGAAGATCGCGGTCGATCTCCCACGCCGACGGCGTCGACCCGGTCGGCGCCTGCGTCGGCCCGCGCGGCTCGCGCGTGCGGATGGTCGTCTCCGAGCTGCGCGGCGAGAAGATCGACATCATTCCCCACAACGACGAGCCCGCCCGCTTCGTCGCCAAGGCGCTCTCGCCGGCACGGGTGCGCGAGGTGATCGTCGACGACGACGAGCGCCAGGCGACCGTGATCGTCCCCGACGACCAGCTCTCGCTGGCGATCGGCCGCGACGGCCAGAACGCCCGCCTCGCCGCCCGCCTCACCGGCTGGCGGGTCGACATCAAGTCCGAGACCGAGTTCGCCTCCGAAGACACGGAGATCGAGTACGAGGGCGAGGAACAGTTCGACGGGCGCTGCATGGCGGTGCTCTCGAACGGGCGCCGCTGCCCCAACGCGGCGATCCCGGGCTCGACCTACTGCGGCCTGCCCCAGCACCAGGCGCCTGCGCGCTTCGAGACCAGCCAGGTGGCGATTCTGGCGCCGCTCTCCGAGGCGGAGGTCGCGATCCTCGCCGACCCCGATGCCGATCAGGGGCAGGTCGACGAGATCGTCGCCAAGGCTGAAGCGGAGTTCGTCGAGGGAAGCCCGAGGGCTCGGATGAATCGACCGCGAGGTCCTGTCGCGGAGGAGGGCACCTCGTCCTCGCAGGCTACGGACGAGGAACCCACCGCCCACGCCACCCGCGGAAGATGCGGTCGAGTCGGCGGAGGCTCCGGACGAGGTCGGTGAGCCTGACGAACCCGTCGGGGAGGAAGAGCTCTGAGCAGGACGAAGCGGAAGAGGCGCTCGCTGAGGATGGCGAGGCGGAGGAGTCCGAAGCGGAGCCAGTTGCTGAGGAGGCGGAGCAGTCCTAGTGGCTAAGAAGCGGGTTCACGAGATCGCGAAAGCGCAGGGGCTCGAGCAGCAAAGAGCTGCTGGCCGCGCTGAAGGCCGCCGGGATCGAGGCGAAAGCGGCGGCCTCCAGCGTCGAGGAGGCCGATGCGCTGAAGGCGATCGAGGCCGCCAAGGGCGACGGCGGGGCCGCTGGGCGACGAAGCCGAGGCCGCGCGGCAGCGAAGGCCGCTCCAAAGGCCGCCGCTAAACCCACCGATGCGCCCGCCACTCCAAAGCCCGCGGCGAAACCAGCTCCCAAGCCGGCTCAGACCTCCAAAGGCCCGGTTCGCCCCCAGGAGCGCCCAGCTGGCGGAGGAGGCGGAGCCGGGTCGAAAAAGCGCCGCGTCGTGATCGATTCGCAGGCCGCCCGCCGCGACCAGATGGGTGGCCCGCCGCCGCAGCGACCGCCACGCCGGCGCGGCGGTCGCCGGCGCAGGCCGATGCTCGAGGAGCCGCCGCCCAAAGTCGAGGCAGCTGAGCCCGAGGCAACGGTTGTCCCCTCGGGGGCGACCGTGCGCGAGGTCGCAGAGCTGCTCGGCCTCGGCAGCGCCGAGGTGATCAAGAAGCTGATGACGATGGGGGAGATGGCGACCCTCACTCAGACCCTCACCGACGAGTCGATCGCCGCGATCGCCGACGAGTACGACCGCAAGATCGAGATCGTCACCGCCGCCGAGGAGGAGCCCGAGGCGCCCGAGTTCGAGGACACCGAGGAGGAGCTGACCGACCGTCCGCCGGTGGTGACCATCATGGGCCACGTCGACCACGGCAAGACCTCGCTGCTCGACGCGATCCGCGAGACCGAGGTGGCGGCGGGCGAGGCCGGCGGCATCACCCAGCACATCGGCGCCTACCAGGTCCACCACGAGGAGAAGACGATCACCTTCCTCGACACGCCGGGCCACGCCGCCTTCACCGCGATGCGCGCCCGCGGGGCGAAGGTCACCGATATCGCCGTCGTCGTCGTCGCCGCCGACGACGGGGTGATGCCGCAGACCAAGGAGGCGATCGATCACGCGCGCGCCGCCGATGTGCCGATCCTGATCGCGGTCAACAAGATCGACAAGGAGGGGGCTCAGCCCGACCGGGTGCGGAACGAGCTCGCCGCCGACGGACTGACCCCCGAGGACTGGGGTGGCGAGACCGTCTACTGCGACGTCTCGGCCAAGACGCACGAAGGCCTCGACAACCTGCTCGACATGATCCTGCTCGTCACCGAGCTGGAGGAGCTGGGGGCCAACCCCGACGCGCCCGCCTCGGGGACGGTCGTCGAGTCCCAGCTCGACCCCGGGCGCGGCCCGGTGGTCACGATCCTGGTCCAGCGTGGAACGCTCAGCGTCGGCGACTCGCTGGTCGCCGGGCCGCAGTGGGGTCGCGTGCGGGCGATGCAGGACTTCACCGGCAAGCGGGTACAGGAGGCGGGGCCTGGGATGCCGGTCGAGGTGCTCGGCTTCGACGGCGTCTGCGACGCGGGCGAGTTCGTGCGCGCGGTCGAGAACGACCGCCGTGCCCGCCAGGACGCCCAGGAGCGCGCCAACCGACTGAAGACCGAGGCGCTAGCCCGTCGCCAGGCGCGCAAGGTCAGCCTCGAGGAGGTCTTCTCGCGCGTTCAGGAGGGCGATATCAAGGAGCTCAACATCGTCCTCAAGGCCGACGTCGCGGGCTCGCTGGAGGCGCTCCAGGACGAGATCGCCAAGGTCCCCCAGGAGCAGGTCGGGATCAACATCATCCACTCGCAGACCGGCGGCATCAACGAGTCCGACGTGATGCTGGCCTCCGCTTCCGACGCGATCATCATCGGCTTCAACGTGCGCCCACTCGCCGACGCGCGCCGGGCCGCCGAGCGCGAGGGCGTCGACGTCCGCACCTACTCCGTCATCTACAAGATCACCGAAGACCTGCGCAACGCGATGGAGGGCATGCTCGAGGCGGTCGAGGTCGAGCAGACCCTCGGCGAGGCCGAGATCAAGCAGACCTTCAAGGCCTCCAAGGTCGGCCGCATCGCCGGCTGCGTGGTCACCGAGGGCAAGGTCGCGCGCGATGCCAGCGTCCGCCTGATCCGCGAGGGGACGGTGATCTGGGACGGCAAGCTCGGCTCCCTGCGCCGTTTCAAAGACAACGTGCAGGAAGTCGACGAGGGCCAGGAGTGCGGCATCGTCCTCGACGGCTACGCTGACGTCAAGGAGGGCGATGTCCTGGAGTTCTTCGAGACGAAGCAGGTCGAGCAGACGCTGGAGTAAGTAGGATGGCCACGCCTCGCATGCGCCGCATCAACGAGGTGCTTCGTGAGGTGATCGGCGCGGCCATCGCCGAGCTCAGCGATCCCCGCATCGGCTTCGTAACCGTGACCTCGGTCGAGACCAGTCCAGACCTACGCGCCGCAAAGGTGCACGTCAGCGTGCTCGGCTCCGAAGCGGAGCGCGAGGCGACCCTCGCCGGCCTGCGCTCCTCGCATGGCGTGCTGCAGGGGAAGGTCGCAGCCGAGACGCGGATGAAGCGAACTCCGACGCTCTCCTTCCGCTACGACGAGACCGTCGAGCAGGGGATGCGGATCTCCCGCCTGCTCGAGGAGGAAGGCGACGCATGAGCGTGGTCACAGCCCCGATCGAGCAGGTCGCGAACGAGCTGCGCGAGCGCGAGCGCTTCCTGCTCACCGCCCACGAGGGGCCCGACGGAGACGCGCTCGGCTCGCTGCTCGGTATGCACCACCTGCTGGGCCAGCTGGGCAAGGACTCGGTGATGTTCATGGCGGCAAAGGAGTTCCCGCTGCCGATCGAGTACCGCTTCCTGCAATTGGAGGAGGTCTTCCACGAGGCGCCGGCGGACATGGCCGACCGCACCGTGATCTTCCTCGACTGCGGCAACATCGACCGCATGCCCGTCGACTTCCTCACCTCCGGTGGGAACTTCACGATCAACGTGGACCATCACCACGACAACACCCTCTTCGGCGACGTCAACCTGGTCGATACCGCTGCCTCCAGCACGGCGGAGATCGTCTACCGCCTGGCGATTCTGCTCGGCGCCGAGATCACTCCAGAGATCGCTTCGGCGCTGTATGTGGGACTCGTCACCGATACCGGCAAGTTCATGTACGAGAACACCAACGCCGGCACTCACCGGATCGCCGCAGAGCTGATCGACGCTGGGGTAGCCGTCGACGAGACCTATCGCCGCCTCTACGAGCACGTCCCGATCGAGAAGCTGCGCCTCGTCGCCCGCGCGCTGGAGGGGATCCAGCGCCTCTGCGACAAGCGGCTCGTCGTCACCTACATCGCCGAGGCCGACTACACGGCGAGCGGCGCCGGCGAGGAGATGACCGAGGGGATCATCGACCACCTGCGCTCGGTCGAGGGCGCCAAGGTGGCCGCCCTGGTTCGGGATCAGGGCGACCGGGGACGCGCCGCGCGCAAGGTCAGCCTGCGTTCCAGTGATGGCGCGGTCGACGTCTCGGCGATGGCGCGCAAGCACGGGGGCGGCGGGCACAAACGCGCCGCCGGGTTCTCCACCGACCTCGAACTCGAGCAGCTGGTTGCGTTCCTCTGCGACGAGGTCGGCGCCCAGCTCGGCCCCTGATCGTGGTCGTAACCGGCGACGGCAGCGTGCTTCTCTGCGACAAGCCGGCGGGGAAGACCTCACACGACGTGGTCGTGGCGCTGCGGCGTGAGCGCAGCTGCAAGGCGGGGCACGCCGGCACGCTCGATCCCTTCGCGACGGGCCTCCTGCTCGTCCTGCTCGGGCGAGCGACACGGCTGCAGCGCTTCCTCACTGACCTGCCGAAGACCTACTTGGCGCGAGCGCGGCTCGGCTGGCGCTCGAGCACGGGCGATCCCGACGGCGAGCTGAGCGAGACCGGCCGGGTGCCGAGCTCGCTGGAGCTGCCGATGGGCACCGTTCGCCAGCGCGTGCCGATGACATCAGCGGTCCGGGTCGGCGGCGAGCGCCTCTACCGCAAGGCCCACCGCGGCGAGACCGTGAAGACCCCCGAGCGCGACGTCGAGGTCTACCGTGCCGATCTGCTGACCAGCGACGCCGAGAGCGCCGAATACGAGATCGAGTGCTCGGCGGGGACCTACGTCCGCACCCTGATCGAGACGCTCGAGGACGCCTATTGCACCGAGCTCCGCCGCACCGCGATCGGCCCTTTCCGAATCGAGGACGCCGGCACGGAGATCAACCTCAATCGCATCTCCGACCTCGTCCCCGCCGCCGCGGAGGCCCTGAGATGAGCTTCCGGTGCGCTTTTTGCCATCCAAGCCCACATAAAGCGCACCGGAAGGCCTTGCGGTGAGCATCCAGGTCACCTCGCTGCCGGAGGCAGAGCCGCGGCCGCGGCACGTCGCAATCGGCACCTTCGACGGCGTCCACCGGGGGCACCAAGCCGTGATCGAGGGCGCCGACACAGTGCTCACCTTCGACCCCCACCCGCTGGAGATCCTTCACCCGGCCGCGCTGCCGAAGTTGATCACGCCCTTCGGGGTGAAGCGAGACGTGATCGAGGGCCTCGGCGTGCGCGAGCTGGTCGTGATCCCATTCGACCATGAATTTGCCAAGCGCAGCGCCGAGCAGTTCATCGGGGATGTGCTGGTCGGGAGCCTAGGCGCCGAGCGGGTCTCGGTCGGCGAGAACTTCCGCTTCGGCGCCAAAGCGCAAGGTGATCCGGCGATGCTGGCGAGTCGCGACGAGTTCGAGACCCGCGTCGTGCCGCTGGTCGAGGTCGACGGCGAGACGGTCTCCTCGACCCGGATCCGGGCACTGATCGCCGCGGGTGACATGGAGGGAGCCCGCCACTGCCTCGGCGCCCCCTTCATGGTCGAGGGAGAGGTGGTCAGCGGCGACCAGCGGGGGCGCGAGCTCGGCTTCCCCACCGCCAACCTCGTCCCCGACGATCGCCTCGCGATCCCCGGCCACGGCGTCTACGCCGCCTTCGCCAACGGCGTCCCCGCCGCGGTCAACGTCGGCGTGCGGCCGACCTTCGAGACCGGCCGCGGCGTCCTGATCGAGACCTACCTGATCGACCACGAGGAGGACCTCTACGGGACCGTCCTGCGGGTCGCCTTCGTCTCCCGATTGCGGGGCGAGAAACGCTTCGCCAGCGTGGAGGAGCTGATCGCCCAGATGCGTATCGATGTCGAGGACGCGAAGCGCGTCTGTGCTAGCTTCCAGCGGCCGTGAGCTCCACTTGGGGCGCGGCACTTTTTTCGCTATGAGCCTTACCAAGGAGAAAAAGGGCGAGCTGATCGGCAAGTACGGTCGCGCCGAGGGCGATACCGGTTCCGCCGAGGTACAGGTCGCCCTGCTCACTGAGCGAATCAACGAACTTACCGAGCACCTGCGCACGCACCCCAAGGATCACCACTCGCGCCGCGGCCTTTTGATGCTGGTCGGCAAGCGCCGGCGCATGCTGCGGTATCTCGAGCGCCACAACCTCGAGCGCTACCGCTCGCTGGTTGCGGAACTCGGCTTGCGTCGATGATCGCCGCCGGCGAGCCGGCCCCCGAGTTCACCCTGCGCAACCAGGACGGGAAGAAGGTCTCGCTCTCCGACTTCCGCGGGGAGAAGGTCTTGCTGGTCTTCTATCCGCTCGACTTCAGCCCGGTTTGCAGCGACCAGCTCTCGGTCTACCAGGAGGTCAAGCCCGAGATCGAGGCCAAGGGCGTGCGAATGATCGGGATCAGCGTCGACAGCGGCTTTGCCCACAAGGCCTTCCAGGAGAAGCTCGGCATCGACACGCCCCTGCTCGCCGATTTCGAGCCCAAGGGCGAGGTGGCGCGCGCCTACGGCGCCTACATCGAGAAGATCGGCCACGCGAACCGCTCGCTCGTGCTCGTCGACGAGGAGGGCACGGTCGAGTGGGTGCACGAGTCGCCGACGCCGCTCGAGGTCCCGGGCGCCAACCTGATCTTCGACGCCCTCAGCTCTGACGCCTGAGCTGACCAGCGCCGCGGTGCCGCCGGTCGGGCCGGAGGACCACCGCAGGGGAGAGGGGCCCAACCTCATCGTCTACGCAGACCTCGGCTGTCCGCACTGCGCCACTGCCTGGCTGGAGATCATCGAGCGCAAGGCGACGATCGTCTTCCGCCACTTTCCCGTTGCCAGCAAGCATCCGCGCTCACCCGCGCTGCACGCCGCCGCCGAGGCCGCCGGGCTCCAGGGCCGCTTCTTCGAGATGGTCGACTCGCTCTATGCCGACCGCGGTCACGTCGACGATCCCCATCTCTGGCACCGGGCCGAACAGATGGGCCTGGACCTGGAGCGCTTCGACGCCGACCGCCGCTCAGACCCCATTGCCGCCCGCGTCCGCCGCGACTTCGAGTCCGGCATTCGCGCCGGCGTAACCAGCACCCCAGCCCTCTTTCCCTAGCCCCTGTACTCTCTTTTGCGAAAGAGAACGAGAGTTCTGAATGCAATTGGCCGCCATCCGGGTGGCCGGAGGTAAAAAATTAAATGAGCATGTTCGATGTGAGCCGCGTCTCGGCGGACATTGGGGACAGTCAGATCTCCTTCGAGACGGGCAAACTCGCCCGCCAGGCGAGCGGCGCCGTGGTCGTACAGGCCGGCGACACGATGGTCCTCTGCACCGCGACGATGGGCAACCTGCGCGACGTGGACTTCCTCCCGCTCACCGTCGACGTCGAGGAGCGGATGTACGCCGCGGGCAAGATCCCTGGCTCCTTCTTCCGCCGCGAGGGCCGCTCGGGTGAGAAGGCGACATTGACCGCGCGGATGATCGACCGCCCGATCCGGCCGCTCTTCCCCAAGGGCTGGCACTACGAGACCCAGATTGTCGCTACGCCGCTCTCGGTCGACCACGTCAACCCCTACGACATCCTCGCGATGAACGGCGCCTCCGCCGCGCTGGCGATCTCGCCGGTCCCGGTCGAGGCCCACGTCGGCGCCGTTCGCATCGGCAAGCTCGAGGGCGATTTCGTCGTCAACCCGCCCGAGGAGAGGCTGGAGGAGCTGGAGCTCGACCTGATCGTCGCCGGCACCGACGAGGCGATCCTGATGGTCGAGGCGGGCGCCGACGGCGTCACCGAGGCCGAGATCCTCGACGCCCTCGACATCGCCCACTCCGAGATCAAGAAGCTCTGCGCGGCGATGGAGGAGCTGGCCGAGAAGGCCGGCAAGGAGAAGGTCGAGGTCGAGGCTCCCAGCATCGATGAGTCCCTGCTCGGCGAGATCCGCTCTTCCCATGGCCAGGCCCTGGTCGACGCGATCGCCACCGAGGGCAAGCTCGAGCGCTACGAGGCGATCGGCAAGGTCAAGGAGGAGGTGGTCGCCAAGTACGCGCCGGAGAGCGGTGACGCCGATGCCGATGGCGCGCGGCGCTCCGAGGTCGGAGCCGCCTTCGACCACATCGAGAAGGACACGATCCGCAAGGCCATCGCGGTCGACAAGAAGCGGCCCGACGGGCGCGCCAAGGACGAGATCCGCCCGATCGAGTGCGAGGTCGACATCTCCCCGCGCGTGCACGGCTCGGGGCTCTTCACCCGCGGCGAGACCCAGATCCTCTCCAACGTCGCCCTGGGCACGACGCGTATGGACATGCGCCTCGACACCCTCGGCCTGGCGACGACGAAGCGCTTCTGGCACCACTACAACTTCCCGCCCTTCTCGGTCGGGGAGGCGGGCTTCATGCGCGGTCCCAAGCGCCGCGACATCGGCCACGGCGCCCTCGCCGAGCGGGCGCTGGCGCCGTCGATCCCTGACGAAGAGGCGTTCCCCTACGTGATCCGGGTCGTCTCGGAGACGCTCGAGTCCAACGGGTCCTCCTCGATGGGCTCGGTCTGCGCCTCCTCGATGGCGCTGCAGGCGGCGGGCGTGCCGGTCAGCGCACCGGTCGCCGGCGTCGCCATGGGCTTGATCAAGGAGGGCGACGACTACATCGTCCTCACCGACATCGCCGGCGTCGAGGACCACCTCGGCGACATGGACTTCAAGGTCGCCGGCACCGCCGACGGGATCACCGCCCTGCAGATGGACATCAAGATCACCGGCGTCACCTTTGACATCCTGCGCGACGCGCTCGCCCAGGCCAACGAGGGGCGTCAGTTCATCCTCGGCAAGATGGCTGAGGCGATCGACGGTGCGCGCGAGCAGCTCTCCCAGCACGCGCCCCGGATCGAAGCGATCAAGATCGACCCGGAGAAGATCGGCGCCGTGATCGGCAAGGGCGGCGAAACGATCCGCGCGCTCTGCGAGGAGTTCGAAGCCGAGATCGACGTCGAGGACGACGGCACGGTGCGGATCTACGCTCCGACCGGATCGCTGGTCGAAGCCTGCGTCGCCCGCATCGAGTCGATGACCAAGGAGGCCGAGATCGGCGACCGCTACAACGCCGCCAAGGTGGTCAAGACCACCACCTTCGGCGCCTTCGTCGAGCTGGTCAAGGGCACCGACGGGCTGCTGCACATCTCCAACGTCAAGCCCGGGGAGCGGGTCGACTCGGTCGACGACGTGCTCAGCGCCGGTGAGGAGATCGACGTCACCGTGGTCGAGGTCGACCGCGAGCGCGGCCGCATCGGCCTGCGCCTCTCCGACGACCCCTCGATCGCCGGCAAGAGCCCCGAGGAGCTGGCCGCGGTCGGCTCCGGTGACGGCGGCTCGCGGCGCAACGGGGGCGACCGCGGAGGACGCGGAGGCCGTGACGGTCGTCGTCGTCGCGAGGGCGGCGACCGCGAGCGCCGCTAGCAAGAGCATTGAGCGCACCGCAGCTGACTGAGCAGGGCTCGGGCGTCCGGGTCGTCACCGAGGAGGTTCCCTCGGTCCGATCCGTGGCGCTCGGGCTCTGGGTGCGCACCGGCTCGCGTGACGAGACCCCGGCGCAAGCCGGCGTCTCTCACTTCCTCGAGCACCTGCTCTTCAAGGGCACGGCGCGCTTCTCGGCGATCGACATCGCCGAGCGGTTCGACGGGCTGGGCGCCTCGGTCAACGCGGCGACCGGCAAGGAGACGACCCATCTGCACGCGCGTTTCCTCGACGAGCACACCGAGGAAGTCTTCGACCTGCTGGCCGAGATGCTGCTGGAGCCGACGTACCCCGAAGTCGACTCCGAGCGGGAGGTCGTGCTGGAGGAGATCGCGATGTACGAGGACGAACCACAGGACCGCGTCCACGACATCCTCGCCGCCGCGGTCTTCGGCGAGCACCCGCTGGGGCGTCGCGTCCTCGGCGAGGCCGAGGTGATCGCCTCGATCCCGGTGCCGGACATCGACACCTACCACGACGCCCGCTACACCGGCGCCAACATCGTCGTCGGCGCCGCAGGCCACGTCGACCACGGGCAGATCGTCGAGCTGACCGAGCGGCTCGTCTCGCCGCAAGTGGGGGAGGGCTCTTCCGGGCCACCGGCGAGCGTGGCGGTAGAGGACGAGCCACGGCTCCACTTCTACGAGAAGGACACCGAGCAGTACCACATCTGCTTCGGCGCGCCGGGGATCACGCGCGACGACGAGCGCCGCTACGCGCTGGCGGTGCTCGACTCGATCTTCGGCGGCTCCAGCTCCTCGCGCCTCTTCCGCGAGGTGCGAGAGAAGCGTGGGCTGGCCTATGCCGTGGGCTCCTACAACGAGCAGTACACGGACTCCGGCCTGATCGCCAGCTACGTCGGCACGCGGGAGGAGAACGTCGAGGAGGCCTGCGCGATCATCGGCGCCGAGCTGGCCCGCCTGCGTGGGGAGCCGGTCTCGGCCGAGGAGCTGAGCCGGGCGAAGGAGAACGTCAAGGGCCGCCTGGTCCTCTCCTCGGAGTCGACGGCGGCGCGGATGACCCGCATCTCCCGCGCCACCCTCTTCGGCCTGCCGATCGACAGCCTCGACGAGATGCTGGCCAAGGTCGATGCGGTCACGGTCCAGGACCTGACCGAGCTGGCCACCGAGCTGTACGGCCCCGAGCGCCTCTCCGCCGCCTGCGTCGGCCGCGAGGAGTCCCGCTTCCGCGACGCCCTCGGCCCTGTCAGCGAGAGCCTGGTGGCCGCGTGATCGAGGTTGCCGTATCGGGTGCCGCCGGGCGCATGGGCCAGGCCGTCTGCGAGACGGTCGAGGGGGCCGAAGACACGGCGCTGGTCGGCAGGGCCGATCCCGCGCTCGGGGTCGAGCTGGCCGATGTGCTCGCAGAGGCCGAGGTGGTGGTCGACTTCACCACGCCCGACACGGCGCTTGCCAACGCCACGGCCTGCCTCGAAGCGGGGGTCCACGTCGTGGTCGGCACGACCGGCTTCGATCTCGACGCGCTGCGGTCGGCGGCGGAGTCCGCGAGCGCCAACTGCTTCGTCGCCCCCAACTTCGCGATCGGGGCAGTGCTGCTGATGGAGGTCGCGCAGACGATCGCGCCGCACATGCCCGAGTGCGAGATCGTCGAGCTGCACCACGACCGCAAGCTCGACGCCCCGTCCGGGACCGCCATGCGGACGGCCGAGCTGATCGACGCCGCCGGCGGCAACGTCCACCAGCCGATCCACTCGGTGCGGCTGCCGGGCCTCGTCGCCCACCAGGAGGTCGTCTTCGGCGGCGAGGGACAGACGCTGAGCCTGCGCCACGACTCGATCGACCGCCGCTCCTTCATGCCGGGCGTGCTGCTCGCCGTGCGTCGCGTCGGCGATCTGCCCGACCGTTTCACGGTCGGCCTGGAGAAGCTGCTCTGAGCATGCCGCGATACCCTGGCTCGATGAAGGAGATTCGCGGAGTGATCACCGCGATGGCGACGCCGTTCGACGAGAGAGGCGCCGTCGACGAGGCCGCCGCGCTGAAGCTGGCGACCCATCTGCTCGAGAACGGCTCACACGGGCTGGTGATCTCGGGCTCGACCGGCGAGGCGCCGACCCTGACCGACGAGGAGGCGCTGGTCCTAGTCCGGGCGATCCGTAAGGAGATCGGCGAGGACACGCTGCTGATCTGCGGCGCCGGCACCAACTACACCCAGCACTCGATCGAGCTCACCGAAGGCGCCGCCGAGGCGGGGGCCGACGCGGCGCTGATCGTGACGCCGTACTACAACAAGCCGAACCCAGCCGGAATCCAGGCCCACTTCGAAGCGATCGCCGCGGCGGTCCCCGACCTGCCGCTGATCGCCTACAACATCCCCTCGCGCGTCGTGGTGAACGTGCCGCCGGAGGGCCTCGCCAACCTCGCCACGATCGACAACGTGGTCGCCGTCAAGCAGGCCAACAACGAGGAGCTGCAGCCGGTCGAGGGCCTCGGCATCCTCGCCGGCAACGACGAGATCTTTCTCAAGACCCTGGAAATCGGCGGTAACGGCGGCATCCTCGTCTCCTCGCACCTGATCGGCCCGCAGATGCGGGAAATCTGGGACGCCGTCCAGACCGACAACCTCGAGCGGGCGCGGGAGATCGACGCCGGCCTGCGCGAGGTCTACGCCGCGATGGGGGTCACGACCAACCCGATCCCACTGAAGGCGGCCCTCGAGATGACGGGTCTGATCCCCTCCGGAACGCTGCGACTTCCCCTCGTGCCTGCCGACCCGGAGCAGAGGGCGACCGTGCGGGCGGCGCTCGAGAGCGTCGGCCTCACCTCGGTGACGCCCTAGTGCCGACGAGCAAGCTGCGGGTCCTGGCGCTCGGGGGGCTGGGCGAGATCGGCAAGAACATGACCGTGGTCGAGTACGACGGCCGCATCGTCGTCGTCGACACCGGCCTGATGTTCCCCACGGCCGAGATGCTCGGCATCGATCTCGTCCTGCCCGACTTCTCCTACCTGCGCGACCGCGTTGAGGACATCGAGGCGATCGTCCTCACCCACGGCCACGAGGACCACGTCGGGGCCCTGCCCTACGTCCTTCGCGAGCTCGGCTCGCCGCCGGTGATCTACGGCGGCCTGCTGACGATCGGCATGGTCCGCTCCAAGCTCGACGAGCACAAGCTCGGCGACGCCCCGCTGGAGGAGCTGCCGGCCGGCGAGAGGGTCCAGCTCGGCCCGTTCGAGCTGGAGCTGATCCACCTCTCGCACTCGATCCCCGATGCCCGCGGGGTCCTTCTCACCACGGAGCTGGGATCGGTGCTGATGACCGGCGACTACAAGTTCGACCAGACCCCGGTAGACGGGCGCCCCGCTGACATCTCGCGGCTAGCCGAGCTCGGCCGCGACGGCCTGCTCCTCCTCTGCGGCGACTCGACCAACGCGGACCGGCCCGGGGTGGCGCCCTCGGAGTCGAGCGTAGGGCCAGCGCTGCTGGAGACCTTCGCTGCCTGCCATGGGCGGATCATCGTCACCTCCTTCGCCTCCAACATCCACCGCGTCCAGCAGGTGATCGACGCCGCGGTGCAGCTCGACCGCCGCGTCGCCCTGGTCGGACGCTCGATGCGCAAGAACTTCAACATCGCCTCCAGCCTCGGCATTGCCGAGGCACCCAACGGCCTCTTCATCCAGCCGCGCGAGATCGAGAGCTTCCCCGACGAGAAGGTGGTGGTGATCTCCACCGGCAGCCAGGGTGAGCCGCTCTCGGCACTGCGGCGGATGGCCAACAACGACCACCGCGACGTCGAGCTTCACTCGGGGGACACGGTGGTGTTCTCGGCGACCCCGGTGCCCGGAAACGAGCGCGCCGTCAACGAGACGATCGACCGAATCTACGAGATTGGCGCCAGAGTCGTCACTGCCAAGGACGCGCCGATCCACGCCTCCGGCCATGGCTGGCAGGAGGAGCTAAAGCTGATGCTCAACCTGACCAAACCGCGCTACGTGCTGCCCGTGCACGGCGACCACCAGCGACTGCGGCTGCACGCCGAGCTGGCGCACTCGGTCGGGATAGACCCGGAGTGCGTCTTCCAGGGCCGCAACGGCCTGCCGCTGGAGATCGACTCCGACGGCGCCCGCTTCGGCGAGGACGTGCACGCCGGGGTGATCTTCGTCGACGGGGTGAACGTTGGCGAGCCCGACGACGTCGCCCTGCGCGACCGGCGCGAGATCTCAGCCGACGGGATCTTCATCGTCGTGGCGACGATCTCCTCCGAGGATGGTCAGGTGGTGGCCGACCCCGAGGTGCTGTTCCGCGGCGTCGCCTTCCTGGCCGAGGCCGACGCGCTGGTGGTCGAGCTGAAGGACGTGGTCGAGGACTCCCTCGACGATGCAGCGGCGGCCGGCACGCGCGAGCTTCACCTGATCCAGGAAGACCTCCACGACGCGGTCGCGGAGTTGGTCTACAAGAAGCTGCACCGACGGCCGATGATCATCCCTGTCGTCGTCGAGGTCTGAGGAAAAATCGGGCCCGCCGGGTCGTTGGGGAGATTCCGGCGGGCCCGTGTGTCTCGTCCGGAAAGAAACCTAAGCCCGGCCGCTAAAGGGGCTCTAAAGCAGGCGTAATTCCTCGCTGAGAGAGATTGAGCGGGAGGCGGAGGCGGAAGAGGGCACCGCCGGCCTCCGACGTGGTGACTTCGACCGAGCCTCCGTGCGACGTGGCCACGGCACGCACTATCGCCAGGCCGAGGCCGCTGCCCGGCCCGACCGCCGTGTCCGCCGGCCCCTCGCCCCGCACGAAGCGATCGAAGACCTGCGAGCGCAACTCGGCCGGGATCCCGGGACCGTCGTCGGCGACTTCGACGAGGGCGTCGGCGTCCCGCCGTTGCAGGCGCAGCCCGATCCGCGCCCCGGGCGGCGTGTGCCGTGCGGCGTTGTCGAGCAGGTTGAGCACCATCCGGTGCAGCTCATCCGGATTGCCCTCGACGAGCAGCGGGCTCTCGTTCTCGATCTCCAGCTCTCGGTCGCCCAGCACCGGCGCCACCTCGGCCGCCGCATTGCCGGCGATCTCGGCCAGGTCGCAGGGCCGGCGCGTGCTCGGCCGCCCAGCGTCGGCGCGGGCCAGGAGGAGCAGGTCGGCGACGAGCCGGCTCATCCGACGCGAGGAGCGCAGGGCGGAGTCCACCATCGCGCGGTCCTCGGCCTGGCTGGGCTGCCGCAGCGAGGCCTGCAGCAGCTCGAGGTTGGCGAGGACGCTGGTCAGCGGCGTGCGCAGCTCGTGCGAGGCATCGGCGACGAACTCGCGCTGTTTGCGCATCGCCTCCTCGCGCTCGGCACGGGCGGCGTCGAGCGAGCGCAGCATCTGCTCCAGCGTGTGGGCGAGCTCGCCGACCTCGTCCTCCACCGGCGGATCCGGCATGTGACGGGAGGGGTCGCCGGTGGCGGTGATCTGGCGCGCGGTCGCGGTCAAGGCCGAGATCGGCCGCATCGCGCGCGCCGCGATCGCCACCCCGGCGAGGCTGGCGAGCAGCGTGCCGCCGAGGATCCCAGCCGCGATGAAGAGCCAGAGCCGCTCGACAGTGGAGTCGACGTGGGCGATGCTGCGGCCGTACTGGACGTAGCCGGTGATGATGCCGGTGTCGCTGGTGATCCGAGCCGTGGCCACGCGCATCTGGTCATGGTCGGAGAGGCCGGCGCTCGGCGGCCCCAGCGGCTCTGCGCCAGTGCTCTGCTTGATCAGGTTGCCGTTGACGTCGAATATTCGCGCCGAGGCCTCGTCGGGGCGGACGAAGTCGTCGAGCTCGGGGCCGCGCTGGAGCGAGATCGTGCCCAGCGGCGTGTAGACGATGCGGAATTCCCCGGCGAGGGTTTGGGCGGCACTGCGCACCTCCTGGTTGAAGTCGTCGCGGACGCGGTCGGTCGCGACCTTGCCGATCACAGCGCCGAAGACGAGCAGGATCACCAGCGTGAGCCCGGCGGAGACCCCGGCCAGCCGCCAGCGGACGGGCCAGGTCCCGGGTCGAAGGCGGGCGGGCAGAAGCGCCCCGAAGCTGCTCGGCCGCAACCTCATTCCTTCAGCACGTAGCCGGCGCCGCGTTTGGTGTGCAGCAACCGCCGCTCGCCACCGGCCTCGAGCTTGCGGCGCAGGTTGGAGATGAAGACGTCGATCGTGTTGGTCGCGGCCATCGGGTCATAGCCCCAGACCTCGTCGAGCAGTCGCTCGCGGGAGACCACGAGCCGCTCGTTGTGCATCAGGTACTCGAGCAGCTCGAACTCGCGGTTGGTCAGCTCCAGCTCTCGCTTCCCCCTGCGCACCTCGCGCGTGTCGGGGTTGAGCGTGAGGTCTCCGACCTCGAGCGAGGCGGCCCCGCGGGGGGGGCGGCGCCGCAGCAGGGCTCGGATTCGGGCAAGCAGCTCCTGGCGCTCGAACGGCTTGACCAGGTAGTCGTCGGCGCCGCTGTCGAGACCGCCGACCCGATCCTCGGTCTCGGCCCGAGCGGTCAGCATAAGGATCGGCACGTCGCCCTCGGCGCGCAGACGTTTGCAGACCTCGAGGCCGTCGAGGCGGGGGAGGCCCAGGTCGAGGACGACGAGGTCGGGGACGAAGCCGGTGGCGACGTCGAGCGCCTCTACACCGTCGGCGGAGGTCTTCACCTCGTAGCCCTCTTGGCGGAGGGAGCGACGGAGGACGTCGGCGATCTCGGCGTCGTCCTCGACCACCAGGACCCTGCCGGTTGCGGCTTCGGTGGCGGGCGTCAGCATCTCCCGTCGATGTTAGAGGGCGAAATCGCCTGCGCCGAAGGGATTTAGGGCGAATTTAGGCGCAGGTACGAGACGGTTCACGTCGAAGCGGAGAGCCATGTTCGTGCGCAAAAAGAAAGCTGCTCGCTCTCGTAAACCGGCGAAAGGGAAGGTTAAGGCTCGGGGGGCGAAGGTTCGTTGGCCGGAGCTGGGGCAGCGGCATGTGGATTTGATTGGGCTGGGGTTGATCGCCGGCGGGGTTTATCTGAGCTTTGTTCTGTTCTTTGGCTGGGATGGGGGGAAGGTCGGGTACGGGCTGGAAACGGGGCTCGAATACCTTGGCGGGGCCGTTGGGGCGCGGATCTTTACGGTGCTGATGCTGGTGGTCGGCGGGCTGATCGTTACGGGGACGTCGATCTCGACCCTGGTTCGCGGGATCGGCCGAGGGCTGCGGCGGGTTTTCCTGGGGGGGCGGGAGGTCACGCAGACGGCGATTCAGCATCGGCGGGATCGGCGGGAGGAGAAGACTTATTCGTTTGAGACGGAGCCCGGGCCTACAGATGTGATGAGCGCTTATCCGGAGGTGGATGACGTCGAGCCAACGGTGGCGCTGGTCGAGGAGGAGGAGACGGTGGCGGAGGAGCCCGTCACCGAGGACTTCGATCAGGAGCTGGCGCAGATCGAAGCTGAAGAAGAGAAGGCGGTGGAGGGCGAGGAGAAAGCGGTTCCCGAGCAGGTTGCGCTGACGCCACAGGGCAACAAGCGGGGCGTCACCGCTTCCGAGGAGATCGACTACAGGCCGCCGCCGGCGAAAGCGCTGGAGCGGGGCAAAGGGGACAAGGGGATCGACCCGCGCGATCACGAGGCGGTCGGGCGCAAGCTGGTCGAGACGCTCGGCCACTTTGGCGTCGACGCCAAGATCATCGGCATCGTCAGCGGCCCGCACGTCTCGCGTTACGAACTGCGCCTGGCCCCCGGCACCAAGGTGAAGAAGGTGACCGAGCTCTCGAATGATCTCGCTTACGCGCTCGCCTCGACCGACATCCGGATCCTCGCGCCAATTCCGGGCAAGCAGGCGGTGGGGGTCGAGGTGCCGAACACACGACGGCGCATCGTCCGCCTGGGCGACATCTACTCCGGCCGGCCCGAGAAAACCTCGCCGCTAGTGGCCTGGCTCGGAAAGGGGATCGACGGCAACGCGGTCTGGACCGATCTGGCGAAGATGCCGCACGTGCTCGTCGCCGGCACAACCGGCTCGGGCAAGTCCGGCTGCGTCAACGCGATCCTCTCCTCGATCCTGATGCAGGCCTCGCCCAACGACGTGCGGCTGGTCCTGGTCGACCCCAAGCAGGTCGAGCTCAACCACTACGAGAACGTGCCCCATCTCCTCACCCCCGTGGTGACCTCGCCGCGTCTCGCCGCCAACGTCCTCGCCAACCTGATCGGTGAGATGGAGAGCCGCTACGGGATCATGGGCGAAGCCCGCTGCCGCAACCTCGCCGAGCTGAATCGTGCCCGAGCGAAAGCAGGCGAACCGCCGCTTCCGCACATCCTCTGCGTGATCGACGAGCTCGCCGACCTGATGATGGTCTCCCCGGCGGAGGTAGAGGACTCGATCATCAGGCTGGCGCAGAAGTCGCGGGCGACCGGGATCCACCTGGTCTTGGCGACCCAGCGTCCCTCGACCGACATCATCACGGGGACGATCAAGGTCAACATCCCGGCCCGGATCGCCTTCGCCGTCTCCTCCCAGACCGACTCGCGGGTGATCCTCGACCAGGGCGGGGCCGAGGCGCTGCTCGGCCAGGGGGACATGCTCTTCCGCGGCGCCGGCACTTCGAAGCTGCAGCGCATCCAGGGCGCTTTCATCACCGAGGAGGAGATCGCCCGCATCACCGGCCACTGGGCCAAGCAGGGCGAACCGGAATTCGAGGCGGAGCTGCTCGAGGTACAGGAGAAGGGAATCGAAGCCGAGGGTGACTACGACCCCGACAGCGACGAGCTGCTCAACGAGGCGATTCGCGTCGTGGTCGAGACAGAAACGGCCTCGGTCTCGATGATCCAGCGCCGCCTCCGCGTCGGCTACACACGCGCCGGCCGCCTGATCGACATGCTCGAGCGGCGCGGCGTGATTTCCGGCTACGAAGGCTCCAAACCGCGCCAAGTGCTGGTGACTCAAGCCGACATAGGCCGTCTCACCGGTAGCGCGGCTGAGACCCTCGATCCCGACGTCGAGTCACCCGCCACGGTGCCCGAGTAACCCTCCCGGTGCGCCTTATCCACTCCATGGGGGGATAAGGCGCACCGGAAAGGCGCGGGATCGGCAGCGGTCCTCGGGTATTAGGAGACAATGGGGAGGATGGACAGCCGTATTGGAGCGATCTTGCGCGAGGCCCGCAACCGGCGCAAGGTCGACCTCGAGGAGGTCGAAGCCGCGACCAGGATCCGGGCTCGCTACCTGCGCGCGATCGAGAACGAAGAGTGGGACGTGCTCCCCGGCGGGGTCTACACGCGCAGCTTCATCCGCACCTACGCCTCGTTCCTCGGCCTCGACGGAGAGCGACTCGCCGACGACTACCGCCACAGCGTCGAAGCGCGCGGAGCGGACTTCGAGCCACCCACGCCGGTGCCCTCGCACCGCCCGGTGCGCGGCAGTCGCCCAATCCCGCTGGCGAGCCTGCTGGCGGTCGGCTCAGTGCTCGCGCTGGCGGCCCTGGTGATCATCCTTCTGCCCGGCGGAGACGGCGACGGCGAGAACGGGGGCGCTCAGCGCCCACAGGGCGCGGAGGCCCGCGGCTCGAGCCCAGGCAAGGAGAAGCCACCGGTCAGCGGCGTCTCGGTGCGGCTCGCGGCGAGCGCGGAAGTGTGGGTCTGCGTGCTCGACGCCAAGGGCCAGCACTTGGTCGACGGCCAGATCCTCGAAGCGGGAGCCGCGGAGGGGCCCTTCCGCTCCGGTAGCTTCACGGTCTCCTTCGGCAACGGGGAAGTCTTGATGATGATCGACGGCAAGGAAGCTGAAATCCCGGCCACGTCCAGCCCGATCGGGTATGCGATCGACTCCTCGGGCCAGCTGACCGAGCTCTCCGAAGCCGAACGGCCCACCTGCACATGAGCGGCGGGGAGGTCAGAGCGGGGATAGTCGTCACCGGAACCGAGGTGCTGACCGGACGAATCGCGGACCGCAACGGGCCGTGGGTCTCCGAACGACTGGCGGAGCTGGGGGTCGAGGTCGCCCACATCCTCGTCGTCGGCGACCGGCCGGGCGACCTGGAAGCGGCACTGGGCTTCATGGCCGCCGAGGGCATGGACTTGATCGTCACCTCCGGCGGCCTCGGCCCCACAGCCGACGACCTCACCGCAGAGGTGGTCGCCAGCTTCGCGGGCCGCGAGCTCGTCCTCGATGAGGAGGTGGAGGAGAAGATCGCGGAGATCTTGCGTGGCTTCGCTCGCCGCTTCAACTTCGACGAGGAGGCGGTGCGCGAGGCGAACCGCAAGCAGGCAATGGTCCCCAAGGGCTCGATCCCGCTCGACCCGGTCGGCACCGCGCCCGGCCTGGTCGTGCCTGCGGACGGGCGGGTCGTCGTCGTCCTGCCGGGTCCGCCGCGCGAGCTGCAGCCGATGTGGCCCACCGCGCTGGCGACCGAGCCACTCCGAGCCCTGCTCGGACGCGCCTCGCCGCTGCACGGCTACACCCTGCGCATGTTTGGGGTGCCCGAGTCGGAGATCGCCAAGAGCCTGCGCGAGATCGAGGAAGAGGGCGTCGCGGTTCCCGAGGTCGAGATCACCACCTGCCTGCGCCGGGGCGAGATCGAGATCGACGTGCGCTACCGAGACCAGGCAGCGACGACCGCGGAGGCAGTGCAGGCGGGTCTCGCCGAGCGGCATCCGCGCCACCTCTTCAGCCTCGACGGCGAGACGATCGACGCCCAGGTCGCGAGCCTCCTGCAGGGTCACAGGCTCGGCCTGGCGGAGTCGTGCAGCGGCGGCCTGCTCGCCGCGCGAATCACAAGCCTCCCCGGTGCCTCCGCCTACCTCAGGGGGAGCGTCGTCTCCTACTCGAACGAGGCGAAGGCGGAGCTGCTCGGCGTCGACCCGGGCCTGATCGCGGAGAAGGGCGCGGTCTCGCCGGAGGTCGCCGAGGCGATGGCGATCGGCGCCCTCGACCGCTTCGAGGCCGATGTCGCCGTCTCCATCACCGGCATCGCCGGCCCCGACGGCGGCAGCGAGGAGAAGCCAGTCGGCTACGTCTGCTTCAACGCCCGCCTCGCCGACGGCACCGCAATCGCCCGCGATCCGGTCATCCCGGGCGGCCGCGCCGACATCCGCGAGCGTTCCGCCCTGGTCGGCATGCACCTGCTGCGAATCCTGCTCAGTGGGGGAGAGGCGCCTTTGTAGAGGGAAGTACCTTGAAGGCGAATCTGGGTCCTATAGAGTTCTGTTTGGGAATGATGTACGCAGAAAGGGGAACCCGGATCACCTTGATCGTGGGGGTCGGCTTGGTTGCCGCTGCTCTTCTTGCCGCTACCGCTTCGGCCTCGAGCGGCGAATTCACTCGGGCAGAGGTGAGTCCTAACGGGACCCACGCCAGCCTCGCCGGATTCGTCGAATGGACCGAGCCTTGCGAAGGGTGGCCAGATGAACCCTGGGATCCAGAGTCGTTTCCATCATGGAGCTGCCAGCGCCTGGACGCCCTACGCCACAATCGGGCCAACTTCTTCGGGGGAGAGCTGCTCCACGCCGGAGCGGGACCTGGGCTCCATCGGGGACGGCATCGAAGTCATCTGGGAAGACGAGGAACGCGAAGGGGAGGGCGCTGCCAACTTCGACCTTTCGAACGTCTTGCTGCCCCATGATGGAGCCGACACGTTCCTGCTCTGTCTGTCCGCACTGGAGGAACGCACAGACGCCCATTGCGGCTGGATCGGCGGTTGGGATTGCCATGGGACCTACTCCTGGTCCAGCTTTTCATTTGATTCGGCACTGCTGGAATCGCCGGCAACGCCTCCGGCGCCACCCAATAGCCCGGAGTCCCCGCAACCGCCTCCGGTGCCACCGGGGACCGCGTCGCCATTGAGCGTGTCGGGCTCCGGGGGGCCGCCGTCCGCGAGCTGGGCATCGAGCGTCGTCGAGCAACCGACGAGGCGCTGCCCTCGGAGATCGAGGTCGCGCACGCGCCGAGGGATCATGCCCAATACGAAGGTGGGAAAGCAGGCGCGTCATCGGTGCCATCGCCGTTCGCCGCGGTGAGCTCGCGTGGTTTGAGTGACGGAAAATTGACGCTCACTTGACGTTCGCTTCTTGTCCCGTGCGTCGCGACCCCGTAGCGTCGCCGCATGGCAAAGGAGAGGCTGAAGAGCCCGCGGCTGCGCCTGTTCGTGGCGCTGGAGCTGCCGGAGGCGATGCGGGAAGGGATCGTGGAGTGGGGGCGACAGGAGCTGGCGGACCCGGCGCTGAGGCCGGTGCGGCGCGAATCGCTGCACATCACGCTCGCCTTCCTCGGCTGGCGACCCGAGCGGGATGTCGAGCGGCTCGGCGAGATCGTGGCCGGGCTCGAGTCGCCGGCGCCGACGATCGAGCTGGGCAATCCGGCGGCGAAGCCCTCGCTCAGGCAGGCTCGGCTCTTCGCGCTTCCAGCGAAGTCCGATGGCGCCGTCGCCCTGCAGGCGGAGCTGGAGCAAAAGCTCGTCTCCGCACGGCTCTACAAGCCCGAGAAGCGCCCCTTCTGGCCCCACGTCACGGTCGCCAGGGTCAAGTCCGAGGGCAAGGGCTCCAAGCGGCCGCGCCGGGTCGCGAGGCCTCCCGGAGGGCTGCCGAAAGACCTCTTGCAACCTAGGCGACTCGTCCGAGTGCGTCTCTACCGTTCCGAACTCAAGCCTTCAGGGGCCGAGTACGTCCCGCTGGCCCAAACCGAGCTGAGGTGAGATAGATGGCAGACAAGAAAGCGACGTTGAAGGACGCCTCGGCGAAGGAGGCCAAAGCCAAGGACGCGGCACTCGAGAACGCGGTCACGCACATCAAAAGGGAGTTCGGTGAGGGCTCCCTGATGCGACTCGGCTCCGGCAGCGCGCTTCCCGTCGAAGCGATCCCCACCGGGGCGCTCGCGCTCGACCTCGCGCTCGGCATCGGCGGCGTGCCACGGGGACGGGTCGTGGAGATATTCGGCCCGGAGTCCTCCGGCAAGACGACGGTCGTCTACCACGTCATCGCCGAGGCGCAGGCGAAGGGCGGGGTCTGCGTCTTCATCGACACCGAGCACGCGATGGACCCGATCTACGCGCGGGCGATCGGCGTCGACACCGACGAGTTGCTGGTCTCCCAACCCGACTACGGCGAGCAGGCGCTGCAGATCGCCGACCGCCTGATCGCCTCCGCAGCAGTCGACGTGGTCGCGATCGACTCGGTCGCCGCGCTGACGCCGAAGGCCGAGCTGGATGGCCAGATCGGCGACCAGACCGTCGGCCTGCAGGCCCGGCTGATGTCGCAGGCGATGCGCAAGCTGGCCGGCAACCTCAACCGCACCAACACCGTCTGCATCTTCACCAACCAGATCCGCGAAAAGGTCGGGGTCCAGTTCGGCTCGCCGGAGACGCAGCCTGGAGGGCGGGCACTCAAGTTCGCCGCCTCCCAGCGCCTCGACATCCGTCGCATCGAGACGCTGAAGGACGGGACCGAGGCAGTCGGCAACCGGGTCCGGGTCAAAGTCGTCAAGAACAAGGTGGCGGCGCCGTTCCGCCAGGCCGAGTTCGAGATCGAGTACGGCGCCGGCATCTCGCGCGAAGGCGAGCTGCTCGATTTCGGCATCGAGCACGACATCGTCCGCAAGTCAGGTGCTTTCTTCTCCTACGGCGAGACCCGGCTCGGGCAGGGACGCAACAACGCCAAGGCCTTCCTCGCCGAGAACCCCGAGATCGCCAGCGAGATCGAGGCCAAGATTCGCACCGCGCTAGGCATTGGCAGTGAGCCGGCGGCCCCTGAGGCAGCGCCGGTTGCGGAGGCGCAGGCAGCCTGACGGCGCCTGCGCCGCTCTGGATAGGATGCGCGCCGCATGAGCAACGGCGACCTCTTCTACGTCTGCGGGATCGCACTCGCGGTCTCCGCGGTGCTCGTCAGCCTTGCGGCGCTGCGGCTGAAAGGTTTTCCGGGTCGCTTCGCGCCGGTCATTGCCCTTTGGTTCATCGCCCTCGTCGGCTGCGCCACGACCTTCTCCGTCCTGCACGCCCAGGACGAGGAGCACGCCAAAGCAGCCGAGCTGTCGGAGGCCAACGAGGAGATCGAAAGAGAGGAGGGCGAGACCTCGCCCGTGCCGTCGGAATCCGGATCCGAGGGAGAGGCCGACAGCAAGGCGGCGCCCCAGCGCCAGCCCTCCGAAAAGAGCGCGGCCACGACCACCCTGGAGCTCGCCGCCGACCCAACGACGATCGCCTTCGACACGACGAAGCTGACCGCCGAGGCGGGCGAGGTGACGATCGACTTCGACAACCCTTCGGCGCTCGAACACGACGTCGCGATAGAGCAGGGCGGCAAGCAGATCGCGATCTCGGAAACGATCACCAAAGGCAAGACCTCGGTCAGCACCGACCTGGAGCCGGGTACCTACACGTTTCTCTGCACGGTCCCGGGGCACGCCGAAGCCGGCATGACAGGCACCCTGACGGTGCGGTAGCGTCGGCCAAGCCGGCGCATCTCGGCGTCCTCGGTCGCTCGCGTGCGGAAGCACGCCACGCTCCCTGCGTCCGCCGACCTGCTTGGCCTGGCCGACGCTACCCTGCATCAATGGCGAAGCGCTATCACGTGACGACGTTCGGGTGTCAGATGAACGTGCATGACTCCGAGCGGATGCGCGGGATGCTGGAGTCGCTCGGCTACGAGGAGGCCGAGACGCGCGAGGGCGCCGACCTGATCCTCTTCAACACCTGCTCGATTCGGGAGTCCGCCGACACGCGCTTCATCGCTCACCTGGGCGAGGCGAAGCGACTCAAGTCCGAAGACCCCGATCGCATCGTCGGCGTCGGCGGGTGCTGGGCGCAGTCGGTCAAGGACGAGGTCTTCCAGCGCTTCCCCTTCGTCGACGTCGCCTTCGGCCCGGGCCAGATCCATAAGCTGGCCGAGTTCCTCAACTCCGACTCGCTCAGCGCCCAGGGCTACTTCGAGTTCGAGGATTTCTCCGGTCACCTGCCGGCTCGCCGCGTGCGCGAGTTCCAGGGCTGGTTGCAGGTCTCGCAGGGCTGCAACTGCAAGTGCGCCTACTGCATCGTCCCCTCGACCCGCGGGCGCGAGGTCAGCCGTAACCCGCATGAGCTCGTCGCCGAGGCGGAGGGGCTGGCCGCCGACGGAGTGCTCGAGGTAACCCTGCTCGGCCAGAACGTCAACAGCTACGGCCGCGACCTGCCGCGGGAGTCGCGAATCGGCTTCTCGGAGCTGCTTGCGCGGATCGACGCCGTCGGGGGGATCGAGCGCATCCGCTACACCAGCCCCCACCCGAAGGACATGAAGGAGGACGTGATCCGCGCCCACGCCGAGCTGCCGTCGCTCTGCGAGCACATTCACCTGCCGTTGCAGTCGGGCTCGAGCGCCATCCTCAAGCGCATGCGCCGCACCTACGACCGCCAGCGCTACATGGACCGCGTCTCGCTGATCCGCGAGCACGTGCCCGACTGCGCGATCACCACCGACATCATCGTCGGCTTCCCGGGAGAGACTGAGGCGGACTTCGAGCAGACGCTGGAGGTCGTCGACGAGGTCGGCTACGACGGGGCCTTCACCTTCGTCTTCTCGCCGCGGCGGGAGACGGAGGCGGCGGAGATGGAGGGGCAGGTGGCACATCCGGTCAAGGTGGAGCGGATGGAGCGGCTGGTCGAGCTGGTGCAGCGGCGGGCGGCAGAGAGAGCCCAGAGGTTCGTCGGGCGTGAGATCGAGGTGCTCGTCGAAGGGGTCAGCAGGACGGACGAGACCAAACTTCGGGGACGGACTCGGCACAACAAGGCGGTTAACTTCGAAGGACGCGCGGATCCGGGTGAGTTCGCCAACGTCGAGATATCGGAAGCTACTTCTCAGACGCTGGGAGGGGTGGCGGCGCAACCCCTCACTCAACTTTTTCGGTGAGTCGGAGTTGGTCGTCCGCGGGCGGATTGACGAAAAAGTACAAGCCGTTCGGGGTTGCGCCGCCACCCCTCCCTGTGTAGATGAAGGTTCTGGCGATCTTTGGGCCGACAGGGGTCGGGAAGACCGGCGTCGCGGTTGCGCTGGGGGAGGAGCTGCGGGAGCGGGGTGGGGATCCGGTGGCCATTTCGTGCGATGCGTTGCAGGTTTACGAGGGCCTCGCGACGTTGACTGGGCTCGCCAGTCCGGAGGAGCAGGCGAAACTGGAGCACAAGCTCGTGGAGTTCGTGCCGGTGAGCGAGGTGTTCAACGTGGGGGAGTACATGCCGCTTGCCCATGCGGAGATCGACAGGGCGCTGGAGGCGGGAAGGCAGCCGATCGTGGTGGGGGGGACGGGGCTGTATCTGCGGGCGGCGCTGGGGGAGCTGTCGTTGGTGAAGGCTCCCGCCGAAAGCGAGGACTCGGAGCTGTGGTCACCCGAGACCCGGCATCCATCGCTGATCTTTGGGCTGGACATGGAGCGGGAGGAGCTCTATCGGCGGATCGATGCCCGGACGGAGGCGATCGTTGCGGCTGGGGCCAGGGAGGAGGTGCTGCGGGCAGAAGAGCTGGGGCCTTCGCGGACGGCTCGAAAGGCGCTTGGCTTCGACGAGCTGCTCGCGGGTGACCTGGAACTGATGAAGCAGCGATCCCGCAACTACGCCCGACGGCAGCTGACCTGGATGCGCAAGGTGCCCAACCTGCGCTGGATAGACCGCACCGACCACAGCGACAGCGAGATAGCAACCCAGATAGCCAGTCAACTCCGCTGAGTTCGCCCTTATGCGTGCATATGGACCCATAAGGGCGAACTCAGCCCTCAGGAATGCATTTGAAAGACTGGTCCGGTGACGGCTACGCGCTCGATAGATGATCTGCCCGGGCCGCCGAGGTTGCCGCTGATCGGTAACGCGCACGAGGTGCGATCGACCAGCATGCACCTGGTCGCCGAGGAGTGGTGCGAGAGGTATGGCCCGATCTTCCGCTTCGACGCCGGTCCCCGGCGGGTTGTCGTCATCGGCGACGCGGACACGATCAACTCCGTCCTGCGCGACCGCCCAGACGGATTCAGGCGCTGGTCGGAGATACTCGACATTGCCGAAGAGCTGGGCAACGTCGGCGTGTTCGCGGCCGAGGGTGAGGACTGGCGCCACCAGCGAAAGCTGGCGGTGACGGCGCTCAACAGCAACCACCTGCAGCGCTACTTCGAGATCATCAGCACCTGCACCGCCCGCCTGCACCGCAAGCTTGAGCGAGAAGCCCACGACGGGCGTGGCTTCGAGATCGGCAAGGCGCTGTCTTCCTTCACCGTCGACGTCACCTCGGCGCTGGCCTTTGGCCACGACCTGAACACGCTCGAGCGCGGCGACGCGGGGCTGCAGGAGCACCTGCACCGGGTCTTCCACGCGACAAACCGGCGGCTGTTTTCGCCGGTGCCCTACTGGCGCTGGTTCAAACTGCCGGCCGACCGTGCCCTCGACCGGTCCGTCATAGAGATCCGCAAGGCGGTCTCGACCTTCATGGAGGAGACCCGGAAGCGGATCGCGGCGAGGCCGGAGCTGCGCGAGTCGCCGGAGAACTTCCTCGAGGGGATGATCGCCGCCCAGGAAATCGACGGGACCTTCACCGACGACGAAATCTTCGGCAACGTCGCCACCCTCCTGCTCGCAGGCGAGGACACGACGTCGCACTCGATGGCGTGGACCATCTGGTCGCTGGCCCGCCGTCCGGAGATTCAGGCCAGGTGGGCCGAGGAGGCGAGCGAAGTGCTCGGCGAGCAGCCCTACGCGACCGAGTACGAGATGGTCGAGGGCTTCCGCTACGGCGAGGGCGTGATACGCGAGACGATGCGGCTGAAGCCCGTCGTCCCTATCACCGGGGTCGAGCCGCTCGCCGATACCGAGGTCGCAGGCATCGCCCTGCCCGCCGGGACCCGCCTGCTGCTCCTGCACCGCTACGCGGGGTTGCAGAGTGTGGAGCGGCCGGAGGAGTTCAGGCCGGAGCGCTGGTTCGACGACGACGAGCTCGAGACACCTTCACAGAAGTCGTTCCTCAACTTCGGTGCGGGCCCGCGCTTCTGCCCCGGGCGCAACCTCGCCTTCCTCGAGGCGAAGACGGCGCTCGGCATGATCGCCCGCAACTTCGAGATCGAGCTCGACCCCACGGCCGGCGAGGTCGCCGAGCTGCTGGGCTTCACGATGAGCCCGAAGGGCCTGCGCGTTCGCCTGCGCGAGCGCACGCCCGCGCTCGCCGCATCGCACTAGGCTGCGCCGGTGAAGTTCGAGAAGTGGCAGGCGCTCGGCAACGACTACCTGATCGTCGAGGCGGACGCGCTTCCCTGGGAGCTGACACCGGGGCGGGTACGGCGCATCTGCGATCCGCACTTCGGGATGGGCTCGGACGGCGTCCTGCTCCTGTCGCGCAGCACCGATCCGGATTTCGTTGCTGAGCTGCGGATCTTCAACCCAGACGGCTCGGAGGCAGAGTTGTCGGGCAACGGGGCGCGGGAGGCGATCCTCTACCTGCGCCGGCACGGCTGGACGGAGGACGACACCTTCTCGATCAAGACGGCGGCGGGGGCGATCACGCCAACGATCACCTCCGAGCGCACCTGCTCGGTGGCGATGGGCCGCGCGGCGACGTCCTCGAAGGACTTTCCCTCTGGGCCCCCCGACGGCGCGGGGACGCTTTCGGCGGCCGGCCGCGAGTGGTCCTTCCAGCACGTCTCGATCGGCAACCCCCAGTGCGCGATCGAGGTGGGGAAAGAGCTGGAGGGCCTCGACCTGGCCGAGATCGGGCCGCCGATCGAAGGTAGCGAGCTCTTCCCGAACCGGACCAACGTCTCCTTCCTGCGCATCGACGGCGGTCGTGTGAGGGCGCGGATCTTCGAGCGCGGGGTGGGGGAGACGCTCTCCTCGGGCACGGGCGCCAGCGGTGCGGCCGTGGCCGCCTTCCTGCGGGGCGCCGCCAGCCCGATCACCGTCGAGCTCGATGGCGGCGAGCTGGAGGTCGAGATCTCGCCCGACCTCGACGTGACGCTCAGCGGCTGGGCCGAGCCGGTCAGCCGGGGCGAACTCTCGGCTGAGCTGCTCGCGGCGCTCGCCACGCTGGACGAATAGATTTCCGCGCCCATGGGGATCTCCGACCCGTCCAAGCGCCTGGAGGCGATGCCTCCCTACATGTTCCAGGAGCTGGAGCGGCGCATCGCCGACAAGCGCGCCGCCGGCATCGACGTGATCAGCCTCGGCATCGGCGACCCCGACGAACCGACCTACCCCCACATCGTCTCGGCGATGCAGGAGGCCGTGGCCGAGAACGCCAACCAGAAGTACCCGAGCAACCGCGGCCGCGACGAGTTTCGCCAGGCTTTCGCCGAGTTCTACGACCGTCGCTTCGGAGTCGAGATCGACCCCGACGGCGAGGTGATTCCGGCGATCGGCGCCAAGGAGTGCATCTACAACCTCTGCTTCGCCTTCCTCGACCCTGGCGGGGTGGCGCTCGCCTCGGACCCCGGCTACCCCGTCTACACCGGTGGCCCGATCCTGGCCGGTGCGACCCCCGAGCTGCTGCCGCTCGTGCCGGAGCTGGGCTTCGTGCCCGATCTCGCTGCCGTCCCCGCCGACGTCGCCGCGAAGGCCCGCCTCATGTTCCTCAACTTCCCCAACAATCCGACCGGTGCGACGGTCCCGGATGGGTTCTTCGAGCGGGTGGTCTCATTCGCCCGCGAGCACGAGATCCTCGTCGTCCACGACAACGCCTACTCCGAGACGACCTACGACGGCTACGTCGCGCCCAGCTTCCTCGCCACGCCCGGTGCCAAGGAGGTCGGCGTCGAGGTCTTCTCACTCTCCAAGGGCTTCAACATGACCGGCTGGCGCTGCGCCGCGATCCTCGGCAACTCCGAGGCCGTTCAGACCTACTGGCGGCTGAAGACGAACGTCGACTCCGGTCTATTCGAGGCGGTGCAGCTCGCCGGGGCCGCGGCGCTGCGGGGCCCGACCGGGCCGCTGGAGCGGATGAACGAGACCTACGCCCGCCGCCGTGACCTCGTCGTCGACTCGCTGCGCGAGATCGGGGTCGAGGTGAGCGCGCCGAAGGCGACGATCTACGTCTGGGCGCCGGTCCCCGAGGGCCACACCTCGACCTCCTTCGCCGAGCTGGTCCTCGAAGACGCGGCAGTCGTCGTCTCGCCGGGCTCGATGTACGGCCCAAGCGGCGAGGGCTTCTTCCGCATCTCGCTCACAACCCCCGACGACCGCATCAGCGAGGCCGTCGAGCGGATGCGCGAGCACCTCTCCTAGCGCTACTCGACCTCGACTTCGTCGACCATTCCTTTGAGCGCGTGGGGCGGGCCGCCCTGGCGATCGCTGATGAAGCAGAAGAGCACGTAGCGGCCGGGCTTCAGATCGAGGGTGACGAGCTGGCCTTCGCCGCCTTCGATCACCGCTGTCGACTGGAAGCCTTTTTCCTCGAAGGGAGGTTTGCCTTTTTCGCTTTCGAAGAACTCCTCGACGTCCTCCGCCGTGCTCTCGCCGAGCAGGCGTGAGGCGAGCAGATGGTGGGGCTCGTCACCGGTGTTGTCGAAGGCGACTTCGACGCTGCCGGACGGGAGCGGCTCCGCCTCGAATCCGTACTCGAAGGCGTCGATCGTCTCGTCGGCTTCAACGGTCTCATCGGAGGCCTCGCCGCTGATCTCGAAAGTCGGGGCGGAGGCCGCGTCGGGCTGGCCGGCTTCGGTGTCGAAGGCGTAGTAAGTGCCGGGCTCCAGCACCTGAGTCACGGTCTGGCTCTCGCCCGCTTCAGTGGTCCCGACACCACCGCCGGCGAAGAACCACTCGGGGAAGGGATCGCCTTCCATCGCCGATTTCAGCCCTTGGGTGACTTCCGCTGGCGTGTGGTCGCCGTCGACCCGGATCAGCTGCGCCTCGCCGTCGCGATCGGATTCGTTCTCCAGGGTGATCTCAGCGAGGCCGGCATCGGCGCTGCTGGGGCCGTCGAGCTTGGCCCCTTTCCCCTCGCCGCTGATGGTGAACGTCAGGCTCTGAGCCTCGTCCTCACCGCCACAGGCGACGAGACCGACCGAGGCCATGATCACGACGGCGAGGCAGAAGGCAAGGCGAAAAGGCGATCGAGCGATGCGTTGGCTCACGTTCAGCTCCCATGTTCGGTGACGAGACCCGCGTACCCAGTGGTTGGGGCACACTAACGCCCTTGGCGGTGGGAAGGGCAGGGGCTCAGGCGGCCCGCTCGGCCCGCTTACGCCAGTAGCGGTCGAGGCCGCACCACTGGTACTCCGGTGGCACGCACTGGATCAGCTCGGTGGCGGTCTCGGGGTCCGCGCTCGCGGCGACGCGCTCACGGTGGTGGTGCTCGTACTCGGCCTCGGAGAGGTCGCGCGCCAAGGCGGCCTCCTCATGCAGCCGCTCGCGGACCTCCTCGAGGTGAGCGGTCGGCTCGTCGACCTGGCCGAAGTGGGTCAGCGCAAGGCGCTCGGGCCGCCAGGACTCGACGATCGCGATCGAGTCGATCCAGGTCTCGACGTCGATGTCGGGTGGCGGCGTGGGCGGGACGATCAGCTCGGCCGGCGGGATGCGCACGGCGGCCACGTCGCCGACGAAGGCGGTGCCGCTGTCCTCGTGGAAATAGCAGACATGATGGGAGGCGTGGCCGGGGGTGTAGGCGACGCGCATGCCGAGCACGTGCTCGCCACCGGCAAGCGGTCGCACGTTCGCCTCCGGGACGGGCACGATCTCGCCCCAGAGCCGCTCCATCGCATCGCCGTAGAGGCGCTCGGCGCTGGCCAGCAGCCTCGACGGGTCGATCAGGTGCGGGGCGCCGCGCTCGTGGACGTAGACCTCGAGATCGGGCCAGCGCCGCACCAGAGCGCCGGTTGCCGCCGCGTGATCCAGATGGATGTGGGTGAGCAGAAGCGCCCGGGGCCGCTCGTCGCCGAGCGCCTCCAGCAGCGTCCCCATCGAGGACTGAGGGCCCGGGTCGACCAGAGCGCCGTCGACCTCCCAGCAGCCGATCACATGCGGACGCCCGAGGTGCTTGACGTCGATGACGCGCATCGGCAGGGACGCTCAGGCCGTGGCCGGGGAGGGGAAGCGGTCGTCGGCTTCGAGCGTCTGCCGCATTCCCTCCTCCATGCCACGCGGCGCGTAGCCGAGCTCGCGACTCGCCTTCTCGTGGCTGGCCCAGAAGGTGACGCCATCGCCGGAGGAGATCAGCTCGCGCAGGTTCGGCGGCTGCCCCATCATCTTGCCCACGAGTGGCCCGATCGGCGCCATCGCCTTCATCAGACCGGTCGGCAGGGCGTGCTTCGGCGCCTTGCGACCGCTGACGCTGGCGACGATCTCGATCGCGTCCCGCATCGTCGTAACCGGGCCGCTGAGCACGTAGGTCTCGCCGAGCTTGCCCTTGTCGAGAGCAAGCAGGATGCCGCCGGCGATGTCCTCGACGTGGGTCATGCATATCCCCAGCTCAGGGAAGGGCAGCAGCGGCAACCTGCCCGCAAAGAACTGCTCGAGCAGGTCGGCCACCTGCGAGGTGTCGCCGGGGCCGTAGACGCCCCCTGGCTGGACGATGATCGCAGGCAAGTTCTGGTCCGCGATCATCCGCTTGACCACGCGATGCCCCTCCAGCTTCGTCTCCTCGTAGTAGGAGGTGAATTCCTTGCCGGGGTGCTCGTAGGTCTCGTCGACGACTTTGCGGTGGGTGTTGCCGAAGGCGCCCACGGTGGAGACGTAGACCGTCCGGGGCACCTTTGCCTCGAGCGCTGCCTTCATCACGCGCTCGGTCCCCGCCACGTTGGCCTCCCACATCGCCGGGTGCTGCTTGGCCGGGATCCCGACCTCGTACATCGCGGCAGCGTGGACGACGGCGTCGCAGCCCTCCATCCCGGCGCGCAACACCGCGGTATCGCTGAGATCGCCGTTGACCAGCTCACAGCCGAGCTCGGCGAGCGTCTTGCCTTTCTCCAGCGTGCGAACGAGGCAGGACACCTCGTCGCCGCGGGCACGCAGCTGGCGCGCGACCTCACCGCCGATGAAGCCAGTTCCTCCCGTCAAGAAGATCTTCACGGCGCCAAACCCTATCCCAGAGCCGGCCCCCACCTACAATCGGTGCAGGTGCAACGATCTAGAAACGGACGCAAGGCGCAGACGCACTACGGCGACAGCGGCGGCGGCGACTCGAATCGTCGCGCCCGGCAGCGGGCGCTTGCGATCGGGGTCATCACCAGCAGCGGGCAGGACGGCAACCCCCTCGCCGAGCTGAAGGAGCTGCTGCGCACGGCCGGCGTCGCCACCGCCGGCGTAGCGGTGCAGCAGCGCGAGGCCCCCGATCCCGACCGCTACTTCGGGCGCGGGAGGCTGGCCGAGCTGAGGACCGAGATCGCCGCTTGCGGCGCGAACCTGGTGGCCTGCGACGACGAGCTTGCGCCGCGCCAGGAGCGCAACCTGGAGGCGGCTCTCGGCGTGCCGGTGATCGATCGCACCGCGGTGATCCTCGACATCTTCGCCGACCACGCCCACTCGGCCGAGGGCAAGCTGCAGGTCGAGCTGGCCCAGCTCGAATACAACATGGCGCGCATGCGGGGGCTGTGGACGCACCTCGAGCGGCTCGGCGCCGGCCGGATCGACGGCGGCATCGGCACCAGGGGCCCCGGCGAGAGCCAGATCGAGACCGACCGCCGCCTCGCCCGCGACCGCATCGCGGCCCTGCGGCGGCGGCTGGAGCGGCTGGAGCGAAACCGCGGCGTGATGCGCGCCCGGCGCGATGGCTCCTCGCTGCCCCGCGTCGCCCTCGCCGGTTACACCAACGCCGGCAAGTCGACGCTGCTGAACGCGCTCACCGGCGCCGAGGTGGGCGTCGGCGACCGGCTCTTCCACACGCTCGACCCGACCACGCGCAGCGTCGAGCTCTCCGGCCGCGACCTACCTGCTGACCGACACGGTCGGCTTCATCGAGAAGCTGCCGCACCAGCTGGTCGAGGCCTTCAAGGCGACGCTGGAGGAGACCGTCCTCGCCGACCTGATCCTGCACGTCGTCGACGCCGGGGCGCCCGAGGAGCGTCGCCTGGCGCGACATGCGCGCGGTCGACGCCGTGCTGGAGGAGATCGGTGCCGGCGACGAAGCCGCCGCCTGCTGGTCCTCAACAAGGCCGACCTGCTCGAGGAGCACGAGCGGGGCGAGGCGCTGCAGCGCCATCCCGACGCCGTGCTCGTCTCGGCCCTCGCCGAGGAGGGCCTAGACGAGCTTCGAACGGCGATCGAGCGGGCCTTCGAGGACACCCTCGCGGAGGTCGAGCTGCTGGTGCCCTACACCGAAGGCGGCCGCCTCCACGAGCTGCACGAGCTCGCCGGCGACCTGGAACGGGTCGAGCGCGAAGACGGCGTCCTCGTTCGCGCCAAGGTCCCGGTCGCCGAGCTGCATCGTTTCGACGATCTGGCAGTCGTCTAGGGTTCGCGGCCGTGCAGATGCCCGTGGCCAAGCTGGACGACGCAGCCGTGCTGCCCAGCCGCGCACACGAGGGCGACGCGGGGCTCGACCTCTATGCCTGCGAGGCGGCGCACATCGGGCCGGGGGAGAGGTGGAGCGTCGGGACTGGTATCGCGGTGGAGATCCCGGAGGGGCACGCTGGCCTGGTCCTGCCCCGCTCCGGACTCGCCAGGAAATACGGGATCGCGCTGGTCAACGCCCCCGGTCTGATCGACTCCGGCTACCGGGGCGAGATGCGCGTGCTGCTGCTCAACACCGATCCGGCCGAGACCTTCCGGGTGGAGCCCGGGGACAGGATCGCGCAACTGGTGATCGCCCCGATCGCCCTCGCCGAGCCGGTCGAGGCCGAGGCGCTCACCGACTCCGCCCGCGGCGACGGCGGCTTCGGCTCCAGCGGTCGCTAGCCGCCGAACGCCACCCTTCGCGCTGACTCGTGCGCGGCGTCCTCGAGCGCGTCGTCGAGCGGCGCCAGCTCGGAACGGCGCCCGTAGCGGCGCTCCAGCGCCGTGGAGATCAGGTGATCGGCGAGCCAGGCGTTCTTGGGCAGCAGCGGGCCGTGCAGGTAGGTGCCGATCAGGTTGTCGCGCCGGACCCCCTCGAGACCGTCCTCGCCGTTGTTGCCATGGCCGCGCAGCACGCGGCCGAGGGGCTCAGCGCCAGAGCCGAGGTAGGTGCGCCCGCCGTGGTTCTCGAAGCCGGCGACGGTCCGCGGGCCGCTGCCGAGGTCGATCTCGATCGCGACGTTGCCGATCAGCCGCGGCCCCGAGCCGCGCACGGTCTCCAGGTCGACCAGGCCGAGGCCCGGCAACCGCTCCTCGCCGAGCTGGTAGCTGTGCCCGAGCAGCTGGTAGCCGCCGCAGACCGCGAGCATGGCGGCGCCGCGCTCGATCGCGGCGGCGGTCGCCTCGCGCTTGCTCGCGACCATGTCGGCGGCAACCGCCCGCTGGTCGCGGTCCTGGCCGCCGCCGAGATAGAGCAGGTCGTGGCAGTCCGGATCGAAAGCCATCGCCCGGTCCCGCGGCGGCATAGGAGAACCCGATCCCGCGCCACTCGCAGCGCCGCCGCAGGAAGACGATGTTGCCGCGATCGGCGTAGATGTTCATCTGCTCCGGGTAGAGCGCGAGCAGGCGCAGCTCCATCAGGCCTCCCTCCCGAGCAGGACGACGGTCGAGCCGACATGAGCGTCGGTGGCGGGGATCGCCCGCCGGCCCAATGGCCGCAGGCCGACCCCGGCCGCCTCCTCCTCGAGCTCCTGGGCCGAGAGCATGCGCAGCTCGACCTCGTTCAGATCCTCGCTCAGGTCGCCGTCGGGGGTGACCGTCTGGCGCAGGCGGCGAACGACGATCGAGCCTTCGACTGCGACCGCGTCCAGGGGCAGGCTCGAGTAGACCCAGCCTTCGACCTGATGCACGTCCGGGAGCGGTGGCGCGGCGCCCTCCGGCGTCGGCGCGGGAAGCTCCTCGACGATCGCGAAGGCAGCTTGACCGTCGACGGCCAGGTGCTCAGCGACGCAGGAGAGGCAGGAGATCCGCTCACGGCTGTTGGCGAGCAGCTGGATCAGCTGCATCGGCGCCAGCGCCAGGCCGAACTCTTCGGGGAGCTCGAAGCTGCGCACGTCCGCCACCTCGGCATCGGCACCGCCCCCAACGGCCCTTTCCCAGAGCGCGTCCACCAGGTCGGCGTTGCGGTCGATGCCGATCACCAGCCTCTCGCTGTCCTTGCCGAGGTGCCTCGTCACCCGGCCGCTGCCGCAGCCGAGCTCGACTATCGCTCCCTCGGTGCCCGCGGCCAGCTCCTCCCAGAGCGCCAGGTCGGCTTCATAGCCGCCGCACTCCACGTCGTGCCAGATCACCTCGTTCACCGCCAGAACTCCTCCGCCAGGCCGCGGTCGGCGAGAAGCTTGCGCAGCTCCAGCAGCGCGGTGTAGGTGGGGAGGGCGAAGAGACGGGTCTCCGAGCGCGCGAGGGCTCGATCCAGCGAGGCCTCGATCCCCGCCTCGACCTCGATCGCCTCCGCCGGCCAACCCGCGTACTTGAGCCGCAGGGCCATCTCCACCGCGCGGGTGCCGGCGCAGACGACGCGGCGGACGGCGCCACCGAGCAGCTCGAAGTCAGCGTCCCAGATCCAGGAGACATCGCGGCCGTCGGCGATCCGGTCGTTGAGCGCAATCCAGAGGTCGAGTCCCCCGCCGCCCGCCTCCAGCGCCAGCGTGCGCAGCACCTCGTTCGCTCCGGCCGGATTCTTGATCAGCAGGATCGAGAGCGCCCGGCCGGCGATGTCGATCGTCTCGACCCTGCCGAACGCCGCCCGCGTTCCCTTCAGGGCGGGACCGATCAGCTCGGGCGCGACGCCGAGCTCGATTGCCGCGGAGATCGCCGCCAGCGCGTTGTAGACGTTGTAGAGGCCGGGCAGCGGCAGCTCCAGCGCGATCTCGCCGCTCGGCGTGCGGACGGTGGTCCGCGACCCCTCCATCCCCAGCAGCTCGATCGAGGTGGCCGCGACCTGGGGCTCGGGCCGCCGGGCGCCGCAGCTGAGACAGGAGTAGTGGCCCAGGTGCCCGACGAAGGCCCGCTCGTAGGCGTAGGGGGCACCGCAGCGGCGGCAGTGCTTGGCGTCGAAGGCGTGCTGCAGCTCGGGCAGGGCCTGGGAGGGGTCCTCGACGCCGAAGAAGGTGACTCCCGCCCGGGTGGCTCCGTCGGCATCGCGGCCGAGGTCGGCGATCGTCGGGTCGTCGGCGTTGAGCACGAAGCTGGTTCGCCCGGCCCGGCCTTCGACCATCTTCGCCCACTCGGCCGCCAGCGCCTCCATCTCGCCGTAGCGGTCCAGCTGGTCGCGAAAGAGGTTGCCGAGCACGATCGTCGCCGGGTCGAGCTGGGCCGCCACCGCCGGCAGCCAGGCCTCGTCCACCTCGAAGAGGCCCTCGTGACCGCGCTGCTCGAGCAGCGCCGTCGCCACGCCCCAGGTCATGTTCGAGCCGGCCCTGTTGTGGACGGGGGCGCGGCCGTCGGCGCCAAGGACGGAGGCGAGCATCGCCGCGGTGGTGGTCTTGCCATTGGTCGCGCTGATCAGCGTCGTGCCGCGAGCGAGCCGGCCGCCGAGGCGGGCGAGCGCCTCCGGCTCGAGCCGCAGCAGGAGCCGCCCCGGCAGCGTCGTGCCGCCGCCCCGGCCGCTGGCGCGGCTGGCGAGCCCTACGGCGCGGGCGGCTACCAGCTTCGCGCCGAACAGCGCCCCGTTCGAGCGGCGACCGGCTCCGGCCACCTGCGCCGTCAATCCCCGGTCGCGGGCGGGACGAGGATGCTGAGCGCCCGCGGCAGCACCCGCAGCGAGGCGGGGAGGTCGGTCAGGTGCTCGCCGTCGGCATAGACCGGGAAGGGGCGGCTGGCGGTCAGCTCCAGGTGGGAAGCGCGGAAGACCTGAACCTCGTCCTCCTTCACGTGAGTGCCCTTGAACACCTTGGGCAGGTTACCCACGAAGCGCAGCTTGCCGACGTCGCCGACCGTGACGATGTCGAACTGGCCGTCGTCGAGCTCGGCGTCGGGCGCTATGTACATTCCGCCGCCGAAGGCGCGGCTGTTGGCGACCGAGACCGAGTAGCCGGTGAAGCGGTAGCGCTCCTCGTCCACGCGCACCGTGAAGCGCCCGGCCTTCCAGCCGAGCAGGGTGCGCACCGCGGCGTAGGCATAGACCAGATTGCCGCGCAGGAAGCTCGTCTCGTTGGCGAGGCGGTTGGCTTCGGAGTCGAAGCCGACGCTGACGATGCCGAGGAAGCGCCTGCCGTTGGCCTCGCCCACGTCTATGCGCCGCGTCTCGCCCGCTGCGAGGACGGCGACCGCTGCGGCCGGGTCATCGGGAATGCCGAGCACGCGGGCCAGGTCGTTGCCACGGCCGCCCGGGATCAGGCCCAGCGGCGTCTCGGAGCCCGCCATCGCGCCGCCGACGGCCCCCACCAACCCGTCGCCGCTGACCACGACGGGCAGCTCGCCCAGCTCGATCGCGGCCAGCGCGTGCTCGACGCCGTCATCGAGGCCGCGTGTGCGCTCGACCCGGAAGGGCATCCGACGCGCGTCGAGCTCCGCCTCGACCCTCGGCAGAAGCTTCAGCGTTCTGCCACCCGCCGAGGCGGGGTTCACGAGCAGGGTCAGCGGCCTTCCCTCGGTCCCCATCTGCGGCGGGAGCCTAAATGCCCGGGCCCGACTCGGCGGGCTCGCGCAGGCGGCCGACGAGGAAATTGCCGTCCCCGGCGGCCTGCTCGCGCACCAGCTCGACCCCGTGCCTCGCGAGCCTCCACCGCAGCAGGCTGGCCCGCCCGGCATCGAGACGCGAGCGCCGCGTGCGGGCGAGGACGAGGTGCCCGCCCGGCCGCAGGACGCGAACGGCCTCGGCGGGTGCGGGGCGGCCGTCGACCTGCGCCACGAGGTCGAAGAAGCCTTCGGGGTAGGGGAGGGCCCTCGGCGCGCCCACCTTGAAGGCCACGCGTCCCTCGGGGTCCAGGCCGACCCGCGCACTTGCCGCGCCGATCAGCTCGGGCGAGCGATCGACGCCGCGCACGCGCGCGGCCGCGAACTCGCGAGCAAGCAGCAGGGCCGCCTCGCCGTCGCGGCATTCGACGACGAGGGCTCGCTCGGGTGCCGGGACGTGGAGCGCCGCCGCAGCGAGCGGCGTCAGTGGGGGAGGACGCACAGCGCGATCATCGCAATCGCGTCCGGGGCGATGCTCTAGTCTTGCCGCCCGATGCAGCAGGGGAACGACCGTCGCGTGTTCATCCTCGCCGTTTTCGCGTTGCTTGCGGTCGGCGTCGTCGCGGCGATCCTGATCTCGCGCGCCGGTGGCGACGACGACGATTCGTCGACGACCGCCAGCACCGACGGCTGCGAGAGGGTCGAAGCGCCCGAACCGAAGAACGTCGAGCTGAAAGCGCCGCCGCAAACCGTGGAGGAGGGCGAAGAGCTGACCGCGGTGGTCGAGACCAGCTGCGGCAGTTTCGAGATTGCGCTCGACTCTGAGCGGGCGCCGAAGACCGTCAATTCCTTCGTCTATCTCGCCGAAGAGGGCTTCTACGACGACCTCACCTTCCACCGGGTCGCCCCGGGCTTCGTGATCCAGGGCGGAGATCCACTCGGCAACGGCACCGGCGGCCCCGGCTACACCGTCGACGAGAAACCGCCGTCGAACCTCTCCTACACCAAAGGCACGGTTGCGATGGCGAAGAGCTCCGCCGAGCCGCCCGGGCGCTCGGGTAGCCAGTTCTACGTCGTCACGGCGGCCGACGCCGGCCTGCCCGCCGAATACGCTCTCGTCGGCGAGGTGGACGAGGGCTACGACACCGTCGCCCGAATCGACAAGCTCGGCGACCAGGCCGAACAGCCAAAGCAGACGGTGCTGCTCGAGTCGATCACGATCGGCCGGGGCTAGCCAGCTGCTCTAGGCTGAGCCGATGGCGAAGGTCGACGTAGGAGACGCGGCACCGGACTTCGAGCTGCCCGGCACCGGCGGGGAGACCTTCCGCCTCTCCGAGCACCGGGGCAAGAACGTCGTCCTCGCCTTCTACCCCGGTGACGCGACCCGCGTCTGCACCGCCCAGTTCTGCTCCTACCGCGACAACGCCGACCGGCTCGACGGGCTCGACGCCGAGGTGGTCGGGATCTCGCCGCAATCGGTCGACTCGCACGAGCGCTGGGCGCAGGAGAAGCGGCTCAACGTGCCCCTGCTCGCCGACGAGGACCTGGCGGTGAGCAAGCGCTACGGGGTGACGGGCTGGATAGGTCCCTTCGCGCGCTTCGCCAAACTGGAGGACGCCCCTGGCGGTCGCTACATCATGCGGTCGATCTTCGTCATCGACGGCGAGGGCATCGTCCGCTACCGGCACGTCTCGCGGACGGGCAGCACGTTCCAGTCGGTCGAGGATCTGGAGCGCGCGGTCGCTGCCCTGGCTTGATGCCGGCGGAGCCGACGGCGTTCACGGCGGGCGCGGCACCCGCGCTGCACGGTGAGGCAGCGGGGGAGGGGAGCCCGATCGTCCTCTGCCACGGCCTCACGGCGACGCGCCAATCGGTCGTGCACAGCTCACGCGCCCTGGAGCGCGCCGGCCACGCCCTCCTCACCTACGACGCCAGGGGGCACGGCGAGTCCGATCCGGCGCCGCCGGGCCAGGGTTATGGATACCCGGAGCTGGTCGCCGACCTGGAGACGGTGCTCACCGACCGTATCGGCGAGCGCAGCTTCCTCCTCGGCGGCCACTCGATGGGCGCCCACACCGCGGTCGCTTACGCGCTGCGACATCCCGAGCGCCTCGCGGGCCTCGTCGTGATCGGCCCGACGCACACCGGCGAGGCCACCGGCTCGGCGCTGTCCTACTGGGATGGGCTCGCGGCGGCGCTGGCGGAGGACGGGATCGAGGGCTTCGTCTCCTACATCGACCGCCACCAGGAAATCGATCCCGCCTGGCGCCAATCGGTCCTCCGCTTCACCCGCGAGCGCATGCTGCGCCATCGCCACCTCGACGCCCTCGTCGCCGCCCTGTGCGAGTTGCCGCGCTCGCACCCGTTCGAATCGATGGGGGAGCTCGAGGAGCTGCGGACGCCGACGCTCGTGGTGGCGAGCCACGACGCCGCCGACCCGGGCCATCCCTACGCGATCGCCGCCGAGTACGCGGAGCGAATCCCGCGCGCGCGGCTCGTCAGTGAGGCCGAGGGGGAGTCTCCGCTCGCCTGGCAGGGCGGCCGCCTCTCACGCGAGATCGCCGCCTTCTGCGCTGACCTCCAGTTCGAATAGCGTTGCCGCCATGAAAGCTCCGGCCGAGGGCACGCTGCGCGGGATAGCCACCTTCCTCGCGACCTTCGGCATCGGCGTCGCCACCTACATCGCGATCGCCGACTCCGGCACCGGCTCGCCGATATGCATCGCTGGCGGGACGGGATGCCGGACGGTCGCCGAAAGCTCCTACTCGCACCTGTTCGGGGTCAACATCGCGGTCTTCGGGATCGTCGGCTACGTCCTGCTGCTGGCCTGCGCGCTGCTGCGTGGCGACGGGCCGCGCATGGCCGGCTTCGGGCTGGCACTCGTAGGCTTCGGCTACAGCTTGTTCCTGACCTACCTGGAGCTGTTCAAGATCGACGCGATCTGCCAGTGGTGCGTCGCCAGCGCCGTGCTGATGACGCTGCTCTTCCTCGTCGGTGCGATTCGCATGCTGACCTACGTCGGCAGGGCGCCATGAGCGGCCGCCGCGACAGGGAAGCCCGGCGCCAGGCGAGTCCGGGCGAGGAAACCGCCGAGCGGCGCCAGCGCCTGATCAAGCTCGCCAGCGCGATCGGCTTCCTGGCGGTGGTCCTGGTCGCCGTCCTGGTCGTCCTCAGCCTCAGCGAGAGCGAAGGCGGCGATACCGAGATCGAGGGCGCGGCGCAGGTCGAGCGCCTGCTCGCCGGCATCCCGCAGGAGGGCATGGTCCTGGGCGATCCCAGCGCGAAAGTCGAGCTGGTCGAGTTCGGCGACCTGCAGTGCCCGGTCTGCAAGGGCTATGCCGAGGAGGTGCTGCCGCCGCTGATCGAAGGCAAGGTCGCCGACGGAGTGGCCAAGCTCGCGTTCCGCAACTTCACGATCATCGGGCCGGAATCAACGACCGCCGGCGCCGCGGCCCTCGCAGCGGGCAGGCAGGGACGCGGCTGGAGCTTCGTCGAGCTCTTCTATCGCAACCAGGGCATCGAGGGCTCGGGTTACGTCACCGACTCGTTCCTCACGGCGGTGGCCGAAGGTGCTGGCGTGCCCGACATCGCCAGATGGGACGAAGACCGCCGCAGCCGGCGCATCCTCGACGAGGTGTCGAGAACGAGCTCGGAAGCCGAAGACCTCGGCCTCACCGGCACGCCGTCGTTCGCGATCGAGGGCCCAGGCACCGACGGCCTCGAAGTCCTCGGGACGCCCGGGAGCACAGACGCCCTCGAATCGGCGATCGCCGACGCCGGCTGAGTTCACATAACCACCATTATCGTGCGTTGGTCGCGCGCAGGCGGCCGGCGGTCAGGCCCGGATGGCACTGCCCCATGCCAGCGGCTTGATGAGCGGCGCAGCCTTGGGCAGCTGGCCTTGCTCGACACGCTCCAGCTCGAACCGCGCCGACTGGACCGCGTGCACGGTGTCGCGGTTGCAGTGGCAGCCGTCGGCGAGGAAATGCCAGGGGCGCTCGAGGCGGTCCTGCCAGCGGGCCAGCCCGGGCTCTTCGGAGCGGACGTGCTCGAGGAAGAGGAGCCTGCCGCCGGGCCGGAGCACTCGCGCCGCCTCGGCGAGAGCAGCGGGCGGGTCCGGCACCGTGCAGAGCACCAGGGTGACGACCGCGGTGTCAAACGAAGCGTCCTCGAAGGGAAGTGATTCCGCCGGCGCCTGCACGACCCGCGCCCCCCGGCCCTCCCCCGTCACTTTTGCCTGAAGCCTTTTGAGCATGTGCTCGTCCGGCTCGGTGAGAACCAGGTCCTCCACCTTTGCCGGGTAGAGATCCAGGTTGGCCCCGGTGCCGGCGCCGATCTCGAGGGTCCGGCCCTCCGCCCCTGTAAGCAGCTCGTGCCGCAGGCGGCGCAATCCCGCCTCCTCGGTCGCTTTCATCGCGCGGTCGTAGATCGCCGTAAAGGCCCTCCCCCACGTCGCGTCGTAGATCCGCCCCATCGGGCGAGCCCCCCAGGGGCTCGGGTCAGGCCGCCTCGCGCTCGACGCTCGGCTCACCGGCCTCGGAGCCGTCGTCGTCCGCGCGGCTGGTCGCCGCCCGCTCCTCGTAGGCGCGGCGGGCACCGTGGTCGACCTCGGTCATCAGCTTGTCGACCTTCATCAGGCGGCCGATGCCCTCGCGCCAGGTGCGCGGCAGGTTGGAGATCAGCTTGAAGAGGACGCCGTTGACACGCGGCACCCAGACGTCGAAGCGCGGAGCTTCGAGCGCGTCGACGATCTCGTTGGCGACGTCCTCCGCCTCGACCGGTTTGATCAGCGTCTGGCCGACGCCGGCGGTCAGCTCGGTGTTGACCACGGTCGGCATCACGCAGGCGACCTCGACGCCGCTGCCGCGCAGCTCCGCCCGCACCGCCTCGCTGATCCCGACGACGGCGTGCTTGGTGCCCGAGTAGGTGGCGATCCCCGGAAAGCCGCCCTTGCCGGCCTGCGAGGCGATGTTGACGATGTGCCCCGCCCCGCGCGGACGCAGCCGTTCGATCGCCAGCTGGGTGCCGACGATGACGCCGTAGAGGTTGATGTCGAGCTGCCGTTTGATCGAGTCGTCCGACTCCTCGACGAACGGCGTCACGGGCATGATCCCGGCGTTGTTGACGACCACGTCGACCGGGCCGAGCTCTCGTTCGGCCTCGTCGAGGAAGGCGGCGAAGGAGGCGCGGTCGGTGACGTCGAGCGGCAGCGCGACGGTGCCGCCGCCGAGGCTCGCCGCCGTCTCCTCGGCCAGCGCGAGATCGAGGTCGCCGATCGCGACGCGGCAGCCCTTGCGCACCAGCGCCGTCGCAGTCGCCTTGCCGATCCCCCGGGCGCCGCCGGTGATCGCCACGACCTTGCCGGTGAGTGTGCGCCGCTGCTTTGCCATCGGGACCTCCTTCTCCGACGCCCTCAGGCCGCCGGCTTGTAGACGGTGACCACGGCGGCGCCGCCGAGGCCGATGTTGTGCTGCAGGGCGATCTTCGCGCCCTCGACCTGGCGCTTGTCCGCGTCGCCGCGCAGCTGCCAGGTCAGCTCCGAGCACTGCGCCAGCCCGGTCGCGCCGAGCGGGTGGCCCTTGGAGATCAGGCCGCCCGAGGGGTTGACGACGACCTCGCCGCCGTAGGTGGTCGCCTCTGCCTCGACCAGCTTGTGCGCCCTCGCCCTCGGCGGCGAAGCCGAGCGCTTCGTAGGTGATCAGCTCGTTGGCGCTGAAGCAGTCGTGCAGCTCGCAGACGTCGACTTCCTCGGCGCGACGCCGGCCTCCTCGTAGGCTCGGTCGGCGGCCTGCTTCGACATGTCGGAGCCGACGATCTTCATGCAGTCGGCGTCCTCGGCGAAGGTCGAGGAGAGGTCGGTGACCATCGACTGGCCGGCGATCTCGATCGCCCGGTCCCAGAGGCCGTGCTCGTCGACGTAGCGCTCGGAGGCGACGATCGCGCAGGCCGAGCCGTCGGAGGTCGGCGAGCACTGCAGCTTGGTCAGCGGGTCGTGGATCATCTTCGCCGCCTTGATGTCCTCGAGCGTGTACTCGTCCTGGAACTGGGCGTAGGGGTTGTTGACCGAGTGCTTGTGGTTCTTCCACCCGATCCAGGCGTAGTGGTCGGGGTTCGAGCCGTACTTCTCCATGTGGTCGCGGCCGGCGTTGCCGAACATCTGCGGCGCCGGCGGCGACTGCTCGGGGTCGCGGATCTCGAACATCCGCATCGCGTGCTTGTCGAGCGCGTTGGTGCGGTCGGTGTACTTGACGCCGAGGCTGCCGGGCTCCATCTTCTCGAAGCCGAGCGCCAGCGCGCAGTCGACGAGGCCGCCCTTGACCGCCTGGCGGGCGAGGAACAGCGCCGAGGAGCCGGTCGAGCAGTTGTTGTTGACGTTGACCACCGGGATCCCGGTCAGGCCGAGCTGGTAGAGCGCCCGCTGGCCGTAGGTCGAGTCGCCGTAGCAGTAGCCGGCGTAGGCCTGCTCGACGTCCTCGTAGGGAATGCCGGCGTCGGCGAGCGCCTTCTCCCCCGCCTCCTTGGCCCAGTCCGGGTAGTCGCCCTCCTTGGTGCCGGGCTTCTCGAACTTGGTCATCCCGACGCCGATCACGAACGTGCGGTTGCTCAAGTCTGCTCCTCGTGGTCTCGCCGCGCGCTGCGCGGCAGTTTGGCTGCGTAGCCAGGAAATCTACCGGCTGTAGCTCATCCTCGCCCGGGCGGGTTGGAAACAGTCGGCTAGCGGTCCAGTGCCCGCGGCCGGGTTCGGCCAGAGCAGGAAGGCGAGGAAGGCGATCAGGATGCCGATCGCGGTCCCAGCGGCCCGCTCGTCGGCGGCCTGCGCAGCGCCGGCTCGCCGAGCGTGTCGGCGAGCAGCACGACGTAGACGGTGATCGCCGCCGTGAACAGCGCGTACTGGACGGTGAGCAGGCCGTAAGCGAACCCCGTCGGCGACGGTGAGCGCCAGGCGATGGCGACCTCGTCGCCGCGCAGCCCTCGGCGAGCGGCCGTCGCGAGCACCAGGCCGAGCACGGTGCCGACCGCCCGCAGGATCAGGCGGTGGATAGGTCTCGTCGCGTTCGGGGCGCATCACGAAGAGGATCGTCAGCGGGATCCAGAAGCCGTGGTCGTCCATGCCGAGCAGCCGGTAGGTGGCGACGCCGGCGGCGAGCGCGACGCCGAAGCGGATCGCGTGGCGGAAGCTGGCCGAGTCGCAGGGTCAGGTTGGAGCCGAGCGCTCGCAGCGCGTCGCGCGTGCTCCAGCCGCTCGCCTCGTCCTCGGCCGCGCGATCGCCGAAGACCCAGACGCAGCAGCGACGAAGGCGGCCTGGGCGAGGCCCCCGACGGTGGCGTAGGAGCAGCGCCGGCAGCGGCGTCGGCGGGGTCGAGCGGCAGGCCCTGGGCGACCAGCAGCGCCAGCGCCACCGAGAGGCCGACGATCGCGAGGCGCAGCGAGACGGCGAAGCAGTAGCCGGCGGCGGCGCCGAGCAGGCCCATCGCCAGCGACCGCAGCGACCGCCGACTGGCTGCTGAGGATGCCCAAGCGCGGCGGCGAGCGCCGATCAGCGGGCGCCGCCGCCGCCTGCCAGGCCGCCCGCGGGCGCGGCCGGCGCGTCCAGTCCCGGGAAGCCGGCGAGCAGGGCGCCGGTCCCGATCGCGCCCTTGGTCGGGCCGTCGAAGCCGAACTCGAGCAGCAGCGCGACGCCGATCGGGATCGCGAGCAGGGCGCCGCGGCGCAGCGCCGGGCCCGGCTCGCTCGGACCGATCGCGAACAGCGGCGAGGCCCGCAGCCGCCGTGCGGTGCCGGCTGGCGTTGAAGAGTTACCGCCTGGGTCTCGCGGCCGGCCGGCGGCATCGGCCGAGGGTAACCTGAAGGGTCGTGGTCACTCGCCGAGCTCAGCTCCGATCCCGCCGCTGGAGTGGGCATCTTCGCCGCCCTCGCGGCGGGAGTCGTCTCCTTCCTCTCCCCCTGCGTGCTGCCGCTCGTGCCCGGCTACCTCTCGGCGGTGACGCGGCGTCTCCGCGACCGAGCTCGACGAGCGCCGGCTGGCGCCGCGTCCTCGGCCCCAGCCTGCTCTTCGTCGCCAGCTTCTCGGCGATCTTCATCGTCCTCGGCCTCACCGCGACCGGCCTCGGCTCGGCCCTGCAGGACCACGAGGAGCTGCTGACCAAGATCTCCGCGGCGCTGATCGTCGCCATGGGCGTCCTCTTCGTCGCCTCCCTCTTCGTCACCCGGCTGAACCGCGAGTGGCACGTCGACGCGCTGCTGGAGCGCGCCGGCAAGGGCGGCCCGATCGTCGCCGGCGCCGCCTTCGCGATCGCCTGGACGCCCTGCATCGGCCCCACCCTCGGCGCGATCCTCTCCGCCGCCTCGCTCACCGGACTCCGCCGCCCACGGCGCCTTCCTGCTCGCCGTCTACTCGGCCGGCCTCGCGATCCCCTTCCTCGCTCACCGCGCTCGCCTTCTCCCGCATGACCACCGCCTTCGCCGTGGTCAAGCGCCACTACCAGGCGATCGTCGCGACCGGCGGCGCTGATCCTGATCGCGATGGGCATCCTGATCTGGACCGGCGAGCTCACCCAGCTCAACATCGAGGCCCAGAGCTGGCTGAAGCTCGGCCTCGACTTCTGGAACGCGTCTAGCGCACTCGCGTGCTCAGTCCGCATAGCGGCCAAGCACTCGCGCTCAGTTGTTGACGCGGGGCGACGGTCTCCAGCTCTTTGCCGACCGCCTCGACCTCCTCGAGGCCCTCGTCCTCGAGGTCGCGGGAGCAGACGATGCGGAAGCGGCCGGTGCCGATCTCGGCGTCGGGCACTACCGGCAGGCCGCGGATCTGATCCCAGCCGAGCCGCTCGACCTCGAACGGGTTCATCCGCACCTCGGCCGCCGGGAACGGGCAGTTCGAGTTGTGCTGGTCGATCGCCTTGGAGATCGCCTCCAGGTTCTTCGCCTCGGGGGAAGCCATCGGCCGAAGTCTAGAGCCGGCCGCCAGCCCTACAGCGTGCCGCCCGGGTCATACGCCTCCCCGGGAGTGGCGCCGATGGCGAGGAGCCGAAGGCCTTCCGGCCCGGGGTGATCTTGCGCGTGACGGCGGGACCGACGCGGACGACGTGATCGGGGTCGAGCGGGTACCGCTCGCCGTCGGCCTCGAGCGTGCCGGAGCCGCGCAGGACGACGTAGACCTCCTCCTGGCCGAGCTGCTCGGGGCGCTCGGCGAACATCCGGCCGCCAATCCCATCCGCGGAGTGGTCGTGCTCGGGGTACTGATCGGCTCCCGGCTCCAGCTCCTCGATCGAGATGCCGAAGGCGGTGACGCCGAGCCCCGCGGCCGCCCGGTACATCTTGATCCCGTCGAGCACCCCTTCGATCGCGTCGATCTCCTCGATCCGCGTGTGGGTGACGTCGGCCACGCCGCGATCGTACCCGCCCCGCATCGCTTTCAATCTTCAATCGTCGTCCCCGTCGCCTCTTACCATCGAGTGGTGGCCTCGCGGCGCACGATCGCCCATCTCGACATGGACGCCTTCTACGCGTCGGTCGAGCTGCGGCGGCGGCCGGAGCTGAAGGGGAAGCCGGTGGTCGTCTGCGGGTCGGGGCCGCGGGCGGTGGTGACGACGGCGAGCTACGAGGCGCGCAAGCTGGCTGGGATCCACTCGGCGATGCCGGCGGCGGTGGCGCGGCGGCGGCTGCCGGACGCGGTCTACCTGCAGCCCGACTTCCCCGCCTACCGGGAGGCGTCGGCGCGAGGTGATGGAGGTGCTGCGGAGCAACGTCGAGACGGTCGAGGTCGTCGGGCTCGACGAGGCCTACGTCGACCTGACCGGGCTCTTCTCGCCGAAGGCGACGATGCGGCGGATCGCGGCCGAGATCCGGAGGAGACCGGGCTCACCTGCTCGGTCGGGATCTCCGAGAGCCGAATGCTGGCGAAGATCACCAGCGAGCTGGGCAAGCCGGCCGGTCTCGTCGTGCTCTCGCGCGCGCGAGGCGCTGGAGCGCTTCGCCGCTGAATCGCCGGGCCTGATCCCCGGCATCGGGCCGAAGACGGTGGCCAAGCTGGAGCGCGATGGGCATCCGCACGCTGGCCGAGCTGCGCGCCCGGGATCGCCGGCGAGCTGGAGGGCGCCTTCGGGCCGCGCCCGGGCCGCTGGCTGCACGCGCCGCGGCCAGCCTCGAAGACGAGACGCCGATCACGCGTCGTGCACGAGACCAAGTCGCAGTCGACCGAGACGACCTTCGACGTCGACGTCAGCGACCGCGCCGAGATGGAGGCCTCGCTCACCGGGCTCGCCGAGGAGCTCTGCCGGCGGCTGCGCAAGCGCGAGCTGGAGGGCCGCACGATCGGGATCAAGATCCGGCTCGACGACTGGACCAACGTGACCCGCTCGCACACGGTCGACGAGTCGACGAACGACCCCGCCGTGGTCTGCCCGGTCGCCGCTCGACCTGCTGCGCGCCTACGACCCGCAGCGCCCGGTGCGCCTGCTCGGCGTCCGCCTCGCCGGCTTCGAGAAGGAGGTCGAGGAGGACCCGGCGGTGGTGGGCGACGAAGAGGAGCGCGACCAGCTCCGCCTCGCCGTCGCCGACTGACCGCTTTCCGCGTCTGCGAAGATCTCGACCCATGAGCTCGGACCGGCTGAGTGGACTCGACTCGTCCTTCCTCCACCTGGAGCGCGCCGGCGCGCACATGCACGTCGCCTCGACCATCGTCTTCGAGGGGCCGGCGCCGAGCCACGACGAGTTCCGCGACCACATCGCCTCGCGGCTGCACCTGGTCCCGCGCTTCCGCCAGAAGCTGCGCTTCGTCCCCTTCGGCCAGGGTCGGCCGGTCTGGGTCGACGACCCCCACCTCAACCTCGAGTACCACGTGCGGCAAACCGCGCTGCCCGCGCCCGGCTCCGAGGAGCAGCTGCGCAACCTCGCGGCGCGGATCTTCTCCCAGCAGCTCGACCGCAGCAAGCCGCTCTGGGAGCTGTGGCTGGTCGAGGGCCTCGACGGCGACCGCTTCGCGATCATCGGCAAGAGCCACCACGCCCTCGTCGACGGCGTCTCGGGCGTCGACATCACCACGGTCCTCTTCGACGTCGAGAAGGAGCCGGCCGACCCCCCGGTGCGTCCGCCGAAGTGGGCGCCGCGCCCCGAGCCGACCGACGTCAAACTGCTCGGCGACGCCCTGCGCGAGCGCGCCACAAGCCCGCGCGAGATCGCCCGCGGGGTGCGCGCGACGCTGCGCGGGCCACGCCAGGTGCTGCGCGGCTTCCGCGACACGAGCAGGATGATCGGCGCCGGGATGTCAGCCCCCTCAACGCCCTTCAACGTCGAGATCGGCCCCCACCGCCGGGTGGCCTTCGTCCGCACTGAGCTGCCCGCGCTGAAGGCGGTCAAGAACGAGCACGGCGGCACGGTCAACGACGTCATCCTCTCCGTCGTGACGGGTGCGATCGGCAACTACCTGCGCGCCCGCGGCAGCGACACCGAGGGGTTGGAGCTGCGGGCGATGGTCCCGGTCAGCGTCCGCGCCGAGGAGGAGCGGGGCGCGCTCGGCAACCGCATCTCAGCGATGATGGCGCCGCTGCCCATCTGGTGCGAGGACCCGGTCCAGCGACTGCACCTAATCACCGAGACGATGGGCGACCTGAAGGGCTCCGGCCAGGCGGTCGGAGCGGAGATCCTCACCCGCATCGTCGACTTCGCGCCGACCACGATCGCCTCGCAGGCGGCGCGCCTGCAGCCCGCTCAGCGCTTCTTCAACCTCGTCGTCACCAACGTGCCGGGGCCGCAGTTCGCGCTCTACGTGCTCGGGCGGCAGATGGAGTCGATCTTCCCGCTGGTGCCACTCGCCCGCCGTCAGGCGCTCTGCGTCGGGATCGTGTCCTACAACGGCCAGGTCGACTTCGGCCTGGTCGGCGACTACGACGCGATGGCGGACCTCGAGAGCTTCGGCCTCGACCTCGCCGGTGCAGTCGCGGAGCTGGTCGGCGAGCCGGCCGAGGTGGGTGGCTGGTCTCAGCGCACGAGCCGCGCCGCAACGCGGAACGGCGCGCTGTCGGTCAAGTAAGCCCAGTCGAGACGGCGCGCGCTGAAGCCAGCAGCGGTCGTGTCGGCGTTGACTAGGACGGCGGTGAGGCGGTCGAAGCGACCCGGCCTGCGCAGTCGCACCGTCATGCGGCCGCCGCCCAGCTTGAAGCGCAGGGCGGAGACGACCCGGCCCTGGCGCTCACCGCCGATGCGCCCCACGAGCGCCAGGCCGGAGGAAACGCCCAGCGGGGCTTCCGCCTCGACCACCACCGCGCGCCCGCCGCGAGCGTGGACGCGGAGCAGCTGGAAGGTCGTGTGGTTGAGCGCCCGGTCGAGGACGCGGCCGTTCAGGGGCAGGCTCCCTTGCCTGGAGACGTCGGGGTAGAGATCCCCCTCGGGGAAAGCCGTGGCCGTCCGCCACTCGGGCAGGTCGGTTGCGAAGCCGGCGAAATCGCGGCTGAAGCCAGGGCCGCCGGCGGCCCGGATCGCCGCGTCGTACACGGCGACCGAGAAGCCTCCCGGCCTGGTGTGGACTGCGCGCGCCCACGCCCGGCGAACGATCGAGCGCCCGTAGTGCTGGGCGAGCCACTTGTTCCAGACCGCCGAGCCGTACTCCTTGATCGAGTTCGCCGTCAACGGCGTGTCGTGGCGCTTCACCCAGCGGCGCACGTAGCGCAGGTAGTCGTCGATCTCGCCGTAGACCTCGTCCTCCATCCAGACCGCGCTTGACTCGGCGAACCAGGCGTCCTGATAAGCGTCGTAGCCGAACTGGAGGATGTGGTCGTACTCGTGGGCGAAGGTGACCTGGAGGTCGTGCTCCTGATTGGTGCCCGGAAACTCGCTCGGGTCGTAGTTGTTGTCGAGCACGAGGTAGCCGTGCAGGCGGCGCGGCAGCCTGTTCCCCTTCTTCGCCTGGCCACGGTCGGGCGCCGCGTAGCCGAAGAGGGCGCCGCCGATCTGAGCCAGGTAGACGTCGGTCTTGCCACTGCCGCCACCCTTGTGTCCATCTGACTTCGGGTCGCGCCAGCCGAGCTCCTCGTTCTCGACCGAGTAGACGTGCTCGGCGACCTCGGCCACCCTTTCGACGAAGTCGGGGACGCCGTCGGCGTTGGCATCGCCGAGATCGGGGGCGTCGATGCCGACTGCGACCCAGTGGATGCAGAAGTGAGGCGTGCAGTGGGGCGAACGCGGGGCCTCCGGCACGGTGTAGGCGTTGCGGTTGGGGTCGGGGTTGTCAGTTGGCCGCGCCGCGGGGGCACGAAAGGCCCAGTGCCCGTCGGCAAGTGCCGTGGCGGGCGCGAGCGAGAGCAGGGCGGCCGACGCAAGCGAAGCCCCTATAAGCCGCCAGCGAGCCCGCATCCAGGGCAATCTACATGCCGGCCAGGCGCGTCCGGACACCTCCGGCGGGGATACTTCAGCCCTAACCGTCCCGAGAGATACCCCTTGCGCGTAGCCCTGGCCCAGATCGACCCCACCGTCGGCGACATCGACGGCAACGCGGCGAAGATCGCCGCGTGGATCGGGGACGCCCGTTCCAAGGGCGCCAATCTCGTCGTCTTCCCGGAGCTCTGCCTGCCGGGCTACCCGGCAGAGGACCTCTACCTGAAGCGCCACTTCGTCGAGGCGAACCGCCGGGCGGTCGAGGAGCTCGCCCACGAGGCCACCGGGATCACCGCCCTGGTCGGCTTCGCCGAGCCCGTCGCGGGGGGCGGCGATTTCCGCCACGCTCACAACTCCCTTGCCGTTCTTGCTGAAGGGGTCGTGCAGGCCGTCTACCGCAAGAACCGCCTGCCCAACTACTCGGTCTTCGACGAGCAGCGCTACTTCGTCCCCGGTGCCGAGCCGGCGACGATCGAGGTCGCCGGTCAGACGGTCGGCCTGACGATCTGCGAGGACGTCTGGTCGCCTGGGCCCCCCGCCGAGAGCGAGGTCACCGCCGGCGCGAGCCTGATCGCCAACCCATCGGGCTCGCCCTACCACCGAGGCAAGGGGCGCGAGCGGGAAGCGATGCTCGCCGAGCGAGCGCGTGCCTACGGCGCCCACTTCGCCTTCTGCAACCTCGTCGGCGGCCAGGACGAGCTGGTCTTCGACGGCCACAGCTTCGTCGTCGGCCCCGACGGCGCCATGATCGCACGGGCTCGCCAGTTCGAGGAGGAGTTGCTCGTCTGCGAGGTCCCCTCCCCCGCCCCGGCCCAGTGCGCCGAACCGCTCGACGACCTGGCCGAGGTCTACGCCGCGCTGGCGCTGGGGCTGCGCGACTACGTTCGCAAGAACGGCTTTCGCCACGTTGGCGTGGCGCTCTCGGGCGGGATCGACTCCGCCCTCGTCGCCCTCCTCGCCGTCGACGCCCTCGGCGCCGAGCACGTCAGCTGCGTGGTGATGCCTTCGCCCCATTCCAGCCCTGAAACACAGGGGGACGCGCGGAATATCGCCGCCAACCTTGGCGTCGAGGTGCTCGAGATCCCGATCGGCGCGGCGATGGAGGAGTACGAGCGCTCGCTCTCGGGCGCCTACCAAAGGCAGGACGACGAGGAAGCCGCGACCGCATCCCTGCCGCGCGACCCCACCCGCCCCTCGGAGCCCGACCTCGCCGCCGAGAACATCCAGGCGCGAATAAGGGGCAACATGATGATGGCGCTCTCCAACAAGCACGGCTGGCTCGTCCTCACCACCGGCAACAAGAGCGAGATGTCGGTTGGCTACGCGACCCTCTACGGCGACATGGCGGGCGGCTTCGCGGCGATAAAGGACGTGCCGAAGACGCTCGTCTACGAGCTGGTCCGCCACCGTAACGAGAGTGCCGGCCGCGAGCTGGTGCCAGCATCGGTGCTCGAGCGGGCCCCCTCGGCCGAGCTGCGCCCGGATCAGCTCGACAGCGACTCGCTGCCGCCGTACGAGCTTCTCGACCGCATCCTTGAGTCCTACGTCGAGCGGGACGAGGGCCGCGAGGAGATGATCGCCGCCGGCCTGCCGGCCGACGTCATCGACGAGGTGGTCCGCATGGTCGACCGCTCCGAGTACAAGCGACGCCAGGCAGCACCCGGGATCCGGATCACGCCGAAGGCCTTTGGCCGCGACCGGCGGCTGCCGATCACGAATCGATTCGGAGGCTAACCTGCGAGAGCGGCCTGATGGCAAGCGTCATCGTCGCCAGCGCGCAGAGGCGGTTCTCGGCGTCCTTGATCTCGGCGTCCCAGACCCAGGTGGTACGGCCGCGGTGGCGGGCGACGGCGTGGATTTCGGCGTGCCCCTCGGTGACCGGGCGAACGAAGCTGACCAGATCGACTGTCCCATCGCCGCCATCCCTGCGTCGAGTACGGCGAGAGCGGTGGCGCGCGAGCAGACGCTCTCGACCATGGTGGAGATCACGCCGCCGTGCAGGAGGCCGACCGGCTGGCGCAGCTCGTCGCGCACCGGCACGCGGGCGCGAGCGTGCTCGGGATCGTCATCGAGCCATTCGGTGCCGACCAACGCGTCGAAGTGGGAGAGCAGTGCGCGCGGATCCTCGGCCATCGTGGCTCACCCTACCGCCGGCCGGCTCGCGTAGGCTTCCCAACCCCGTGGCCCTGACCGACGACCAGAGGGCGATGCTCCGGCTGCTGGCGCAGCGCGAAGAGGGCTACGCCGAGATGGCGGCGCTGATGGGGATCAGCGTCGAGGAGGTGCGCGCCCGAGTCAAAGAGGCCTTGGCCGAGGTGGACCAGACGGGCACGCCGGAAGAGCCGGCCGAGCCCTCGCAGCCACCTCCGCCCGAGCCATCTCCCCCGCCCACGCCGCCGGCGCCGCCGAGACCGCCGGCTGAGCCGACACCCACGCCAGGCACAGAGGCGGAACCGCCTTCACCGGCGCCACCGAGCACCACCGAGCCGGCCGTCCCGCGCCACCCCCGCCTCAAGCGACCGTCCGTGCCGTCGAGGCTGGGACTCCCCAAGGACCGCGGCGCCCTGATCGGGCTCGGCGCCGGCGTGCTCGCCCTCCTCGTCCTCGCGATCGTGCTCATCGTCGGCGGCGGCGACTCGGGCTCAGACACGGACACGACAGCGACCTCTGGCGGCGAAGCGACCACCGCGCCGACCTCCAACCCCAACCTCACCGAGGCGATCCTCGTCCCGACCAATGGCGGTGACGCCAGTGGCCGCGCCCTCTTCGGTCGCTTCAGGAAAAACGTCCTGCTCCAGATCGAAGCCGAAGGCCTCGACCCGGCGCCGGCGGGCCAGTCCTACACCGCCTGGCTCTACCGCTCGCCGAAAATCGCCCTGCGGATCGGCTCGGTGCCGGAGCGCGGCGGCAGTATCGCCGCTCAGCTGCAGATCCCGCCCCAGCTGCTCGCCTACGTCGCCAACGGTGCCTTCGACCAGATCGACCTCTCGCTCACCTCCGACGCGGACTACAAAGCGGCTCTGGCCAAAGCGAAAAGCGAACAAACGCTGCCGCCCTACATCGGCGAAAGCGTCTTGCGTGGCGAGATAACCGGCCCAGCGATCAAAGAGCAGTGATCACGGGATCAGCTTTTCCGGATTCATGATGCCGGCGGGATCGAGCTGATCCTTGACCGCGCGCAGAACGTCGAGGCCGGTCCTGCCGATCTCGGCCTCCATGTAGGGGGCGTGGTCGCGGCCGACCGCGTGGTGGTGGGTGATCGTGCCGCCGGCGGCGACGATCGCCTCTGAGGCGGCCCGCTTGACGCGTCGCCACTGCTCGATCTCCTCGCCATGACGGGCGCGGGAGATGAAGGTGAAGTAGAGGGATGCGCCGTCAGCGTAAGCGTGGGAGAGGTGGCAGAAGACCAGGCCGGGCGTGCCCTGCTCGGCGAGCGAGCTGGATATTGCCGCGCCGACCGCGGTGTGCAGCTGATCGAGCCGGCTCCACGTGTGCGAGGTCTCTAGCGTCTCGACCATCGCCCCCATTCCCATCAGCGTGTCGCGCAGGTAGGGCCCCTGGAAGCGGCCGTGCTCCCAGGAGCGCCCCGCCGCCTGGCCGAGGTAGGCGGCGCCGCCCCGCCGCAGCTCGCGCACCGAGAGCGCTCGGCGCCGGGCCACCGACTCCTCGTCGCCCTCGAGGCCGACGACGATCAGGCAGCCCTGGGCGCGGCGGCGGAGGGCGAGGTACCCGCCGAAGAGGCGACCGGTGACACCGCGCGGCCCGGACAGCGCCAGCGAGACGCGCGTCTCCTCCTCGTCGGAGACGCGGATCACGTCGGGCAGCCCCGAGCCCTGGGCGAGCGCGCGGACTATCTCCGCTCCCGCCTCGAAGCTCTCCGCGATCCAGGCCTCGTAGCGCCGCTGGCGCGGCGCCGAGCGCACCCGCACGGTGACGTCCGGGATCACCCCGAGGGTTCCCTCGGAGCCGACGATCAGCTCGCGCAGCGCGGGGCCAGCGGCAGTGTGCGGGGTCTCCAGCGTGCGCAGGTCACCCGCGGGGGCGATCAGGCGCACCGAGCTGACCAGGGCGTCGAAGCGCCCATAGCCACTGGAGGCTTGCCCGGCAGAGCGCGTCGCGGCGAAGCCGCCGATGGTTGCGTACTCGAAGGACTGCGGGTAGTGGCCGAGCACGACGCCATGTGGGGCCAGCGCCGCTTCCGCCTCAGGGCCCCGCAATCCCGCCCCCAGCCGCGCGGTCAGCGAGTGCTTGTCGACCTCGACCCCGCGAAGGCGGGCCAGGTCGAGACTGATGAGCCTGCCATGCGCGCCGCGCAACGGCTCGATGCCGCCGACCACGCTGGTGCCGCCGCCGAACGGCACCACCGCGACGCCCTCCGTCGCGCATACGTCGAGAACGCGCTTCACCGTCGCGGCGTCGGGTGGCAGCAGGACGGCGTCGGGCGCCGCCTCGAGCGCGCCCGCGCGCAGGCGGGCCAGATCGGCGTAGCCGCAGCCGGTCGCGTGGCGGAGCCGGTCCTCGGCGCCCGCGAAGACGTTCTCCTCACCCACGGCCTCGACCAGTGCTGAAGGCAGCGGCTCGGGCGCCGGAAGCTCAAGGCGATCCAGCTCGGGGACGGGTGCTGTGGCGCCCAGCTCGCCGACGCGCTCGCGCAGCGTCGCCAGAGCTGCGTCGTCGAGCTCGGGCGAGACGCCCGGATCGCCCCAGCCCCACCACTTCGCATCGCGCCGCGGGCCGCTCACGTCAGCGCCCGCTCGATCCCGTTCAGCGCCTCGTCGAGGACCTTGCGCTGGGCCCCCCGCATCATCGGCGAGCCCAAGCGCGAGAGACCGCGCAGCGTCTGGACCGCGGTGATGCCGACCGCCGTGCCGTCGCCGTCATCGGTGAGTGCGACCTCGACCGCGTAGCGACGCATGTGGCGCTCGAACGGCGTCCCGGCCAGCTGCTGCTCCCAGGCGTAGCGGTCCTCGGCGTCCGACTCGGTGCAACGGAAGTCGGCGCGCACTCCCCGCCCCTCGGTGGTCGCCAGCACCTTCGTCCACTGGGCGCCGACGCCCTCGTTCTCGACGCTCTCCACCCGCGAGGTGCGCGGCCACCAGCGGGGCAGGCTGTAGGGATCGGAGACGAGCGCCCAGACCTCGGCGCGCGGTGCGGCGATCGTCCGTCGTCGTCTGACCCGGGGCACCCGAAGCGCCGTCAGTCGCCGGCCAGGCGGCGTAGGTCCCTGACGAGGAGGAGGTGCTTGAGGTGGCTGACCGTCGCCGCCAGGCTCTCCAGGCTCTCCAGGGCCTCCTTGCGCCGGTCCGGGTTGCGGGAGCGCAGCGAGGGGCCCAGCAGCGCTTCCAGCAGGTTCGCCTCGCGATCGGCGGAGGAGCGGAAGACGCGCAGGTTACGGGCGGCGACGCCAAAGCGGGAGAGCTCGTTGGCGGCGCGGACGACTTCGCGGTCGGTCTCGTCGTAGACCGTCTTGCCTTCGCGCTTCTCCGGCTGCACGATGCCGAAGTTCTCCAGTTCGGCGACCAGCTCCTCGCGCGCGCCCGTCTCCTCCAGCACCTCGTCGAGACTGAGGTAGGCGCGCGAGGTGTTGACCAGGATCGCCCGTCGCACGGCGCCCCCGGAAGGCCGTTTGTCCGTGCCGCCGGGGGCGATTAGGTCGCCGCCCGCTGCGAGCTCCTGGCGGATCACCCGCAACGGCAGGAACTCATCACGTTGCAGGCGCAAGATCGTGCGCAGCCTTTCGACGTCGGCCTGACTGTAGAGGCGGTACCCACCCGCAGTTCGCCGCGGAGTGAGCAGCTTCTGGTCCTCGAGGTAACGGATCTTCGAGATCGAGACGTCGTCGAACTCGCTCTGCAGGATCTTGCAGACGGCGCCGATCGTCAGCGCCTTGCGCGGGCGCGAGTCGCGGGAGCGAACCTGCTGCTCTGAGACGGCCATCGGGTCTCCTCACTTCTCCAGGTAGCTGAGCTTGTACTTGCCGACCTGGATCTCGTCGCCGTCGGCGAGCCGGTGGGACTCGATGCGACGCCTGTTGACGTAGGTGCCGTTGAGCGAGCCGAGATCGTCGACGTAGAGGCCGTCGCGGCGGCGGACGAGCAGCGCGTGGTTGCGCGAAACGGTCACGTCATCGAGGAAGACGCCTGCGTCGGGACTGCGGCCGATGCTGATCCGGTCCTCGCCGAGGGCAAAGCTCTCCCCCGCGCGGCCGCCGCCGGCGCGGATCACCAGCGCGGCGCCGGTGCGCTCTACCGTCTCGTCGATGTCGACCGGCTGCATCTCGCCGGTGTCGTCGACGGTGTACGTCATCGTCGTCGGGTCCTCGCCGCCCTCGGCCGGCCCGCCCAGGAACGCGCCGCACTTCTGGCAGTAGTTGGCGCCCTCGGGGTTGGCGAATCCGCAGTCTGGGCAGTGAACGGCCATCGGCTCCGTCTCAGGCGGCGGGTTTGTCCTCGGGTGGGGCCTCGGCTCGGCCGGCGAGGATCTCGGTCAGCTGCGCGACGTCGTCGCCCGAGAAGAGCGAGTCACCCCGCTCGCGCTTCTGGCGCAGGCGGTTCACCAGCTCGGCCCGGAGGATGTCGATCTTGCCGTGCAGGACGCGCCGTTTGTAGGAGATCTCGTTCTCCTCCTCCGTCAGCTTGTCGATCAGGTCCTTCAGCTCCTCGTCGCTGAGAGAACCGAGATCGGGAAAAGTCTCCTCCATCTCGCTCCTTGGTTTTTTGCGGGGTCTGGGCCCGTGAGGGCCGCCGGCAGCCGATTATAGGTCGCCTGGGCAAAGGGTCAACCGAAGGTTGAAGGTTTATCGCCCGTGGCGGGCATCTTGCAGCCCGCTGACTTCGTCGTTCGGGGTCCATGTGCACCCCGAACGACGAAGTCAGCGTTGGGTGGCGTGGAGTTCGCGGAGCGCGGTCCGCGCGTAGAGGACGGTGGCGACGATTGCCAGGGCGAGGCCGACGAGGAGCAGGGCGACGGGGACCCAGCCGGCGAAGACCATGGCGAAGAAGATGCCGCCCATCAGCGGGAAGACGGAGATCCGGCCGGGCCAGTTGACCCGGACCTCGACCCCGTGGCGGAGCGCGTACTGGCCGAGCGCGAGCATCGCCAGCTCGCGCGCGGCGAGCAGCGCGAGCGCCCAGCGCGGCAGCAGCTCGAAGTGCCAGCAGACGATTGCGCCGGCGAGGATCGTGAGCCGGTCGACGACCGGATCGAGGATCGAGCCGAGGCGGCTGTACTGGCCGGTGACGCGGGCGAGGAAGCCGTCGAGGTAATCGCCCGCGGCGATCAGCCAGAAGACGATCGCCGCAGGCGCGCTGCGCCCGTCGCCGGAATCGAACGCCAGCACGAGGAAGAGCGGCAGCGCCGCGAGACGCACGTAGCCGACCATGTTGGGCAGCGTCCAGGGGTTGAGCGGTTCGCCCTTCTGCGTCTCTCGCGGCGGCGGGCCACTGCGGTCTAGGCCAAAGAGGCGGCGAACCCGGCCACGCCCGAACGGGGCGCTGTCAGCCATCGCCCTGGAGGAGGGCCCGCGCCTGCTCGGCGGCCTCCTCGACGGGCAGCCTGTGCTCGGCGCCGCTCGCGCGCTCGCTCGCCTCGACGATTCCCTCGGCGAGACCGCGGCGGCCGACGACGAGCCGCACTGGGCAACCGAGTAGCTCCGCGTCCGTCAGCTTCTCGCCCGGACCGGCGTCGCGATCGTCGTAGAGGACGTCGAGGCCGAGGCTCGACATCTCCTCGTACAGGCGATCGGCCGGGGCGCGCTCCTCCTCCCCGGCCTTGCCGAGGGCAACCAGGTGCACACCCCAGGGGGCAAGGGGTCGCGGCCAGACGATGCCGCGCTCGTCGGCGCCCTGCTCGATCGCGGCGGCAGCGATGCGCGCCGGGCCGATCCCGTAGCTGCCCATCACGATCGGCCGCTCGCTGCCGCTCTCGTCGAGGTAGGTCGCGCCCAGGGGCTCGGAGTAACGCGTGCCGAGCTTGAAGATGTTGCCGATCTCGATCGCCGGCACGATCGCGATCGTGCCGCCGCCCGGGGCGGTGTCACCGGCCTCGACGGTGCGCACGTCGAGCTCCTCGAACTCGAAGTCGCGGCCCGGCGCGATCCCGCGCAGGTGGGTATCGGGCTCGTTGGCGCCACTGACGTAGGAGCCCCCGTCGATGGCGGCGTCCTTGATGATCGGGTGGCTCAGCCCGACCGGGCCGATGTAGCCGACCGGCCCGATCTCCGCTTCGATCTCCTCGGCGGTGGCCTGCCGAAAGTCGGCACCGAGCGCGTTCCGCAGCTTGATCTCGTTGAGGCGGTGGTCGCCCCGGAGCAGGACGACGACCATGCCTCGGCCGTCGACGATCACAGGCAGCGTCTTGATGAAGGCGCCGGGGGGAAGACCGAGGTGCGGCGAGACGTCTTCGACCTTCGCCAGCTCCGGCGTGCTCACCGGCTCGGGTCGCGCCATCTCCCCAGGCAGCTCGACCGCCTGGGCCTCGGCCGAGGCGACCTCGACGTTGGCGGCGTAGCCGGGCGCGAGGGCGACCTCGTTCTCGCCGGCGGGACAGGGGGCCATGTACTCGTGCGCGCCGGAGCCGCCCATCATCCCGACGTCGGACTCGACCCTGTACCAACGCAAGCCGCAGCGGTCGAAGATGCGACCGTACGCCTCGCTCTGCAGCTCGTAGGAGCGCGCCAGCCCCTCCTCGTCGCGGTCGAAGGAGTAGGCGTCCTTCATCGTGAACTCGCGGGTGCGAAGCACCCCGGCCCGGGGCCGCGGCTCGTCGCGCTCCTTGGTCTGGATGTGGAAGAGCATCAGCGGCAGGTCCCGGTAGGAGCGGACCTCCCGCGCCACGTGCTGCGTCAGGCACTCCTCGTGCGTCATCGCCAGCACCATCGGCGCTCCCTTGCGATCCTCGAGCTTGAACAGCTCGTCGATCGAGTACCGGCCCGTCTTCTCCCAAGCCTCAGCGGGCTGCAGCACCGGCATCAGCATCTCCTGGGCCCCGATCCCCTCCATCTCCTCGCGGATCACGGCCTCGACCTTGCGGTGAACCCTCCACCCCGCCGGCAGGTACGACCACAGGCCCGCACCCACCTGCCGGATCAATCCTGCCCGCACCATCAACTTGTGCGAGAGGGCCTCCGCATCCGCAGGCGGATCCTTCAGGGTCGGCAGAAATGCCTGGCTCAGGCGGGTCACGCCCGAAACCTACTTGCCAGTCAGGCGCGGGTGAACCGCCGTCCCGCAGTCGGAGAAGCCTCCTCGTCGAGGAGCACCCTGTCCGACTCGCCCTTTTCGGCCGCCTCGTGCTCCATCGCCGCGATCCTCTCCGGGGTCAGGTCCCCGGCGTTCTCCTCCTCGATCTTGGCGAGCCAAGCTCCACCCTCCGCCGCCTTCGCCTCGTCGACCTCCACCCCGCCGCGGTCGAGCGACTTGTCGATCTCCTCGAAGAGGGCGTCGACCAGCTCCGCCTGGGGCACCTTCCGCAGCGGCTTACCGTGGGCGAAGATCAGGCCCTCGTTCTTGGCGCCGGTGATGCCGAAGTCCGCGTGGCTGGCCTCGCCGATGCCGTTCACCGCGCAGCCAAGCACGGCGACCTCGATCGGCTCCGCGTAACGCTCCAGGCGCCGCTCGATCTCGGCGACGACGGAGTCCATGTCGAACTGGAGACGACCGCAGGTCGGGCAGGCGATCAGCACCGGGCCGCGCTCGCGCAGCTGCAGCGCCTTGAGGATCTCCCAGGCGACCTTCACCTCCTCCTCGGCGTGGAAGGTGGAGAGGCTGATCCGGATCGTGTCGCCGATGCCGTCGGCGAGCAGGGCGCCGAGGCCGACGGCCGACTTGAGCGACCCCGACCACTTCGTCCCCGCCTCGGTGATCCCGAGGTGCAGCGGGTAGGGGATCTTCTCCGCCAGCAGGCGGTTGGCGGCGATCGTGTTGGGGACGTTGGTCGACTTGATCGAGACCTTGAAGTCCTCGAACCGCAGGCTCTCCATCAGCTCGACGAACTCCACCGCGGCGGAGACCAGCGCCTCAACCGGGCTCTCGCGCTCGAGCTCGTGCAGGTGCTTGGGCAGCGAGCCGGAGTTGACGCCGATCCGCATCGGCACCCCGGCCGCGGTCGCCCGCTCGGCCACCTCCGCGACCTTCTCACGCCCGCCGATGTTGCCGGGGTTGAGGCGGATGCAGTGGGCGCCGGCGTCGATCGCCTTCAGCGCCAAGGTGTGGTTGAAGTGGATGTCGGCGATCACCGGGATCGGCGAGTCGCGAACGATCGTCTTCAGGGCCTCGACGTCGTCGTCGCGGGGCACCGCGACGCGCACGATGTCCGCCCCGGCATCGGCGACCTTGCGGATCTGCTCCATCGTCGCCGCCAGGTTGGCGGTCTCCGTCTTCGTCATCGTCTGCACGGCGACCGGGGCACCGCCGCCGATCGGCACCCCGCCGACGAATATCTGGCGTTTGGAAGCGATAGGGCAAGCGTAGCGGCAGGCCCTTGGGGACGAATTGAACCTGGCTTTACGATTCCCCGTATCCACAAACGCATGGGTGCGCAATCGGAGGGGGATCGGGCGCAGCGGGTCTCGGCGACCTGGCTCCATCGCGCTCTGCTCGCCTCGCTCGCCGCCGCCGTTCTACTCGCTGCCGCACCGCGGGCGCAAGCGGCATTCCACGAGATCTCTATCCGCGAGGTCTATCCCGGCGGCAGCGACAACGCCAGCTACGTCGTGCTGCAGATGTGGTCTCCGGGACAGAACTTCGTCGAAGGGCATGACGTCGTCTCCTACGGCCCGACGGGCAACGTGATCAACCAATTCAGCTTCTCCGGTCCGGTCGGCAGCGGCGCGAACCAGGCCACGATCCTCTTCGCCGACACCAACTACGGCTCCGTGTTCACCGGCAAACCGTCGCCCGACGCAAGCTCCGCCGGCCTCAACCTCCCGCCCAGCGGTGGCGCGGTCTGTTGGACCGAGGGCTCCCCACCAGATTGCGTCGCGTGGGGCAACTTCACGGGGCCGCTGCCCTCCTCCTCCTTCAAAGTCGGCAGCCCGGTTTCCCCCAGCGGCGTTACCGCGGGAAAAGCGCTGCGACGCTCGATCGCAAAAGGCTGCGCCACCCTGCTCGATCCGCCGCCCATCGACGACAGCGACAACAGCGCCGCGGACTTCGCCGAGGTGGACCCCGCACCGCGCAACAACGCGACCGCGCCGAGCGAGACGGAATGCCCGAGCCTGCCCAACACGACTATCGGGACCAAGCCCGCCGACCCGACCAAAAGCACCGAAGCCAATTTCACCTTCACGGCGAACCCCGCGAGCGGCGCCAGCTTCGAGTGCAAGCTCGACGCCGAACCCGACTTCTCCGCGTGCACCTCGCCAAAGAACTACACGGGTCTGAGCGAGGGGCAGCACACGTTCGCCGTCCGCGCCGTCAACTCGGCCGGCGCCGACCCGACGCCGGCCAGCCACCCCTGGCGTGTCGACCTGACCGCGCCGCAGGCGACGATCCTCAACAAACCGCCCGACCCCAGCCAGGGCAAAAGCGTCTCGTTCACCTACGAATCGAATGAGCTTGGCCCCATCGCGGGGTCGCCTTTCCAATGCCGCCTCGTGCCCCTCGAGGCCAACTTCACGACCTGCGCAGCAACGGGCAAGACCTATCTCAACCTCCCCGACGACGAGTACACATTCGAAGTGCGGGCCACGGACCGCGCCGGCAACCAGGGGACGGCAAGCGCGTACACGTGGATGGTGGAAGCGTCTGCCCCAGACATCACCCCGCCGCAGACAACGATCGAGACCAAGCCGTCCGACCCCAACCCCGGCCCCACGGCACTGTTCACCTACAGCTCCGACGAGCCCGGGTCGACCTTCGAGTGCAGTCTCGACGGCGCTGGCTTCACCCCCTGCCCGGCGACCGGCATCGCCTACACCGACCTGGCAAATGGGACGCACAGCTTCCAGGTGCGTGCACGCGACGCCAGCAACAACGTCGATCCCAGTCCCGCCGGATATAGCTTCCAGGTCGTCTTCTCCAATCAGCTCGCCCTGCCGCCCAGCGGGCCTCCGGCGCCCACGCCCGCCCCGAGCCCAGCAGCGACTCCAGACACGAAGATCTCCGCCAAGCCCGCGGCGAGGACACGCGACCGCACCCCGACCTTCCGCTTCCGCTCCGCCCAACCCGGTGCGACCTTTGAGTGCAAGCTCGACGGCAAGCCGTTCAAGCCCTGCCGCTCGCCACTGACGACCAAGCCACTCTCCTACGGCCGGCACACACTGCTCGTGCGGACCGTCGTCGGGGGTAAGGCGGACCCCAGCCCCGCCCGGTTCAGCTTTCAGGTAGTGAGGAAATGATGCGCCTGAGGCGAGCCGCCGGACTCGCGTCGCTGCTTTTTGCCGCGTCGGCGCTCTCCGCCCCCAGCGCCTCGGCGGTCTTCCACGAGATCTCGATCCGAGAGGTCTACCCGGGATCGTCGGCGCAGCCCGAAACCGAGTACGTCGTGCTGCAGATGTGGTCCGCGGGGCAGAACCTCGTCGCCGGCCACCAGGTCACGACCTACAAAGCCAACGGGGGCGTCTCCGCGACGACCCCGTTTACCGCCGACGTGCCGGGCGGTGCCAACCAGGCCACGATCCTGCTCGCGACCCCGGCGGTCGAATCGGAGTTCGGCGTGGCGCCAGACGTGGCGATGACTCCTGGCCAGCTCGACCCCGGCGGCGGCGGCGTCTGCTGGGAGGCGCTCGACTGCGTCGCCTGGGGCAGCTTCAAAAGCTCGCTACCCAGCCCCGCGGGGGCGCCGGCGACTCCGGCCGGCATCCCGGACGGCATGGCGCTGCGGCGCACCATCTCCCCGGGCTGCGCCACCCTGCTCGAGCCGACCGACGACCGTGACGACAGCGCCGCCGACCTCACCCCCGTCTTCCCCGGCCCGCGGCCGAACTCCGCGGCTCCCAGCGAGCGCGCCTGCGGCTCCTCCGGCCCCCAATCGAGTGGCCCCAACGGTGGCCGGGGGACGCCGCAGACGCGCATCACCCGGGGCCCGCGACGCAAAGGGCGCGACCGCACCCCGACCTTCCGCTTCGCCGCGGACGAGGGCGACGTGCGCTTCGAATGCAAGCTGGACGGCAAGCCGTTCAGGTCCTGTCGCTCCCCCTTCACCAGCCGCAAACTGGCGCCCGGGCGCCACGTCTTCCAGGTGCGGGCACGCGACGACGCGGGGCAACTCGACCCTAGCCCGGCGCGCTACGGCTTCAAGCTGCTCCCGCCGCGCTGAGCTCAGCGGACGTTGAAGCCCTCGCCGGTGAGGCGATCGATGTCGTTGGTGAGGCCGATGAAGAAGAGCATGATCACGAGCACGAACCCGAGTGCCCCCGCTCGCTCCATCACCCGGTAGGGCACCGGCCGGCCGCGCACCTTCTCGACCAGGCTCCAGAAGATGTGACCACCGTCGAGCGGCAGGAACGGGAAGAGGTTGATCAGGCCGAGCGAGAGGCTGACGACTGCGAGCAGGGTAAGCGCCTCGACAGCGCCGATGCCGATCTGCTGATGGGCGACGTCGCTGACGCCAACCACGCCCGAGATCTGCTCGCGCTGTTCGGGATCGAAGATGTTGGCGAAGACGGTGACGGTCTTGTGGGTGACGAGCCAGACGAAGCTCGCGGCGCTATCGGCCGCCGCCGCGGCGCTCACGTTGGCCGGCCGGCTCCCGTAGGCGAACCCGACCAGCATCTGGTCGCCGACGGCCTGGTATTCCGGTCGCACCAGCAGCGACTTGGTCTCGCCCTCGCGGACGATCCGCAGGCGGACCGGTGTCGCCGCCAGACAGCCGTCGCGCGGCTTGCCCGCGCACTGGTGCCGGCCGACCTGATCACGGAAGCTTTCGATGCGGGCCTCTCCCTCCTCGCCCCGGAAGCGCTTGCCATCGACCGCGACGATCCTGTCGCCGGGCTCGAGAACACCCGCCGCAGGTGCTCCCTTCAAGGTCTGATCCACGGTCTGCGTGACCGTCACGCTGGAGGTGAGCGCGAGCACGAAGAGGATCGCGAAGGCGAGGAGGATGTTGACGGCGGGGCCGGCACCGATCACGACGATCCGCTTCCAGACCGGCTGTTCGTAATAGCCCCGGTGCTCCTCGCCCGGTGGCAGTTTGTCTTCGGGGTGCATCCCGCTGATCTTCACGTAGCCGCCCGCCGGGATCGTCGCGATCCCGTACTCGGTCTCGCCCCGCTTCATCGAGACGAGCTTCGGCCCGAAGAAGAGGAAGAACTTCTCGACCCGCATCCCGGTCGCCTTGGCGGCGAAGAAGTGCCCCGCCTCGTGCAGGATGATCAGCAGCGAGAAGCCGAGGAAGACCAGAACCCAACTGCCGGCGCCGCTCATACCCTCGCCAACCCCCCGACCTGCTCTTCGGTGCGGCGGCGGGCCTCGGCGTCGACGGCGAAGAGGTCCTCGAAGTGGGTTGGCTGCTGCGCGGGCATCTGGTCGAGCACCGCCTCGACCGCCGCCGCGATCGAGGTGAAACCGATCCTGCCTTCGAGGAAGGCCGTGACCGCAACCTCGTCGGCGGCGTTGAGGACGCAGGGCGCCGTCCCTCCGGCTCGACCCGCCTCGAGGGCGAGGCGGAGGCAGGCGAAGGTACCGAGGTCGGGCGCCTCGAAGCTCAGCGCGCCGACCGCGGCGAGGTCGAGCTGGGGCACGTCGACGTCGGCGCGTTCGGGGTGGTGCAGGGCGTAGGAGATCGGCACCCGCATGTCGGGGTAGCCGAGGTGGGCGAGCGTGGCGCCGTCGTTGAGGTCGATCAGCGAGTGCACGATCGACTGCGGGTGAACAACGACCTCGATTCGCTCGAAGGGAACGCCGAAGAGGTGATGCGCCTCGATCGCCTCGAAGCCCTTGTTCATCAACGTCGCCGAATCGATCGTGATCCGGCCGCCCATGCGCCAGGTCGGGTGGGCCAGCGCCTCCTCCACGGTGACGCCGTCCAGGTCGGTGCGGCCGCGAAACGGCCCTCCGGAAGCGGTCAGTACGAGCCGGTCGACGGTGCCCGCCCCCTGCCCGTCGATCAGCTGGAAGAGCGCCGAGTGCTCAGAGTCGACCGGCAGCAGCTTCGCCCCTGTCGCCTCGGCGAGGGCCATCGTCAGCCCGCCGCCGATCACCAGGCTCTCCTTGTTGGCGAGGGCGACGTCGATCCCTTCCCCGAGGGCGACGATCGTCGGTCCCAGGCCGGCAGCGCCGACGATTCCGTTGAGGACGAGGTCAGCGCCCGACGCCGCGACCAGCTCGCGAATGCCCTCCTCACCGCCGAGCACGCGGCCGTCCCAGGCGGCGCTGGCTTTCTCCGCCGCCCCTGCGTCGGCGAAGGCGACGGTGCCAACGCCGTGCTCGGCCGCCTGCGCCAGGACTCGCTCCCAGCTCGACCCGGCAGCGAGCCCGACGACTTCGAGCTCCTCTGAGGCCGCGACGATCTCGAGCGCCTGCGTCCCGATCGACCCCGTCGACCCGAGAATCACCAGCTTCTTCATCTACGCCAGTTTAGGTAGCTCAATAGACCAGCTGGACGGCGAGGTAGTAGCCGACGACGACGGTGAAGAAGACGGCGTCGAGGCGGTCGAGGATGCCGCCGTGGGGGCCGAAGAGCGTGCCGGTGTCCTTGCGACCGAGATCGCGCTTCAGCATTGACTCGAAGAGGTCGCCCACCGGGGCGATCGCGGCCACCGCTGCCCCCATGATCAGGGCGTCGACACCGGAGAGCCAGTCCTGGTAGAGGCCGGCGAACCAGAAGGCCATGGTGCCGATCAGGAAGCCGCCGACGAGACCCTCCAGGGTCTTGTTCGGCGAGAGGTTGGGAGCGATCTTGTGGTCGCCGAACATGCGCCCGACCGCGTAGGCCCCTGTGTCGGCGGCGAAGGTGCCGACGAGGACGTCGACCAGCAGGGCGGCTCCGTGGTCGGGCAGGTCGCGGAGCAGGACCGCATGGACCAGGGGGACCCCGATCCAGACGATGCCCAGCAGGGTGACCCCCATCGAGATCGTGATGCCGTCGCGGTGGTGGCGGTCGGCCCCGAAGGCAAAGAGGACCGGAAAGGAGGCGGCGAGGACCAGCAGGACGTTGAAGGCGGTACCGAAATGAGCAGCGACGACCAACGCTGGAACGGCGATGTAGGCGGCGCGCTGAACCGGCCGCATCTCCCCCGTCATCGTCAGGTACTCGCGCAGGCAGAGAACGCCGACCCCGATCATCGCGACCATGAAGATGGTCCCCCCCGCAACGGTAACCGCGATCGTGAAGATGATCCACGGGATCGCGACCAGGATTCGCTTCAGGGTCTCGCCGCTGCGTTTGCGCCGTCGCCGGCGTGGCGGTCGCGGCTCCGGTTTCGGCTCCGGCTCCTCGGCGAAGAGGTCGTCGTCGAAGAGATCCTCCATCAGGCCCTCGCACCGAAGCGGCGCTGGCGCGCCTCGAACTCTTCCAGGCACCCCTCCAGCGCCTCACGCCCGAAGTCGGGCCAGAGCTCCTCGCGGAAGACGAGCTCCGAGTAGGCGCACTGCCAGAGCAGGTAGTTGGAGATCCGCTGCTCGCCGCTGGTGCGGATCAGGAGGTCGGGGTCGTGCATCTCCGGCGCGTACAGCCGGCGGCGGAAGTCCTCCTCCGAGTCGCTCTCGAAGCCGCGCGCGGCGTCGACGATCTCCGCCCTGCCGCCGTAGTTGAAAGCAACGAAGAGCGTGATCCGGTCGTTGGCCGCGGTCGTCCGCTCGGCCCAGTCCATGCGCTCGCCCAGCTCGGGCGCGACGCCCTCGCGGCGCCCGACGAAGCGCATCCGCACCCCCTCGGCGTCGAGCTCTGGCGTCTCGGCCTCGATCCGCTCGCCGAACATCGCCATCAGCGCCTCCACCTCATCGGCCGGCCGCGACCAGTTCTCGGTCGAGAAGGAGAAGACGGTGAGCTCTTCGATCCCCAGCTCGACCGCATCGCGAAGCCTGGCCTTGACGGTGTCGGCCCCAGCTCTGTGTCCCTCGACCACCGGCAGGCCCCGTTTCTGTGCCCAGCGCCCGTTGCCGTCGGTGATGATCGCCACGTACCGCGCGCGGGAGCTCACACCTCGAGGATCTCTTCTTCCTTGCCCTTGAGCAGCGAGTCGATCTCTGCGATCGCCTCATCGGTCTGTTTCTGCAGGGCGGCCTCGGCGCGGCGCTCGTCGTCCTCGCCTGCTTCCCCGTCCTTCTTCAGCTCGCGCAGGTCGTGCATCGTGTCGCGGCGAATGTTGCGCACCGCCACCCGCCCCTCCTCGGCGACGCCGTGCACCACCTTGACCATCTCGCGACGGCGCTCCTCGGTCAGCTCGGGCACCTGCAGGCGGATCACGTTGCCGTCGTTGCTCGGCGTCAGGCCCACGTCGGACTCCTGGATCGCTTTCTCGATCGCCCCGATCGAGGACTTGTCGAAGGGCGTCACGGTGAGCAGGCGGGCGTCGGAGGTCGCGACGTTGGCAAGCTGCTTCAGCGGCGTCTGGGTGCCGTAGTAATCGACGATGATGCGGTCGAGCAGATGCGGGGAGGCGCGGCCCGTGCGCACCGTGGCGAGCTCGCCGCGGCTCGACTCGACCGACTTGCTCATCCGGCCTTTGGAGTCTTCCAGCAGTTCGTCGATCAGCTCCACTGCGGCTCCCGTTCTCGTCACTCGGTGGGCGCGCTGGAGACCAGCGTGCCCACCCTCTCGCCGCCGACGATCCTATCTATGTTCCCCGCGTCCCCCATGTTGAAGACGTAGATCGGCAGGTCGTTGTCCATGCAGAGCGAGAGTGCGGTCGAGTCCATCACCTTGAGGCCGCGCTCGATCGCCTCGCGGTGGCTGATCGCGGCGATGAACTTGGCATCGGGGTTGGTTGCCGGATCGCAGTCGTAGACCCCCTCGACCCCGTTCTTGGCCATCAGGATCGCTTCGGCGTGGATCTCCAGCGCGCGCAGCGCGGCTGCTGTGTCCGTGGTGAAGAACGGGTTGCCGGTGCCAGCGGCGAAGATGACGACCCGGCCCTTCTCCAGGTGGCGCATCGCGCGACGGCGGATGTAGGGCTCAGCGACCTCCTTGACGTCGATCGCCGAGAGTACGCGGGTGTGCTCGCCGGTCTTCTCCAGCGCGTCCTGCAGGGTCAGCGCGTTGAGCACGGTCGCCAGCATCCCCATGTAGTCGCCGGTCGCCCGGTCCATGCCTTCGGCGGCGGCGGAGAGACCCCGGTAGATGTTGCCGGCGCCGACGACGATCGCAATTTCGACCCCGCGGCCGCGGATCGCGGCGATCTGCTCGGCGATCCGCTCGACCTCCGCCGCGTCGGTGCCATAGGCGAGATCGCCCATCAGCGCCTCGCCGGAGAGCTTCAGCAGGATGCGTTTGAACTGGGGGGTCGAGTCCATCGAGGGGGGCGTGGCAGAGCCTATCCGCGATCCGACCCGTCCGCCGAGTAGCGGCCGACGGGACCGAAAGTGGAGATATAGATCGCTTTGGGGCCCGTCGGCCGCTACCGCTACTCGCCGACGCGGAAGTAGGCGAATCGGGCTATGCGGACGTTCTCGCCGGTCTTGGCCGCCAGCTCCTGACGGAGCTCCTCGATCGATTTCGAGTCGTGCTTCTCGGCGTTGACGTGGGACTGGTCGAGCAGGGCGACTTCCTTACCCCACTTGGCGAGCTGGCCCTCGACGATCTTCTCGGCCACGTTGTCGGGCTTGCCGTCCTCGCGGGCCTTCTCCTCGAAGACCCGCTTCTCCGCCTCGCGCTCCTCCTCGGGGATCTCCTCGATCGTCACGTACTTCGGGGCGGTCGCGGCGACGTGCAGCGCCACCTCGTAGGCGAAGGCCTTGAAGTCCTCATTGCGGGCGACGAAATCGGTCTCGCACTGCACTTCGACCATCGCTCCCACCTTGTCGTTGGCGTGGATGTAGGAGGCGACGACGCCCTCGTTCGTGCCCCGGCCTTCCCGCTTGGCGGCAGATGCCTGGCCCTTGACCCGCAGGATCTCGATCGCGCGATCGACGTCCCCCTCGGACTCCGTCAGAGCAGCCTTGCAATCCATCATCGCCGCCCCGGTCCGGTCCCGCAGCGCCTTCACGTCCGCAGCACTGACGCTCACGACCCCTCCCCCTCTTTCTCACCCTCCGCAGGCTTCTCCTCGGCAGGGACCCCCTCTGAATCTTTCTCCCCCGCCGGCGCCTGCTGCGCGTCCTGTACCTCGTCAGCTTTCTCCTCCGCAGCGGGCTTCTCGGCCGGAGGGCTATCAGTCGCCTGCGCTTTCTCAGCTTCAGGGGCGTCAGCCTTCTCCGCCGGAGCCCCGGGCGCATCTCCCGCGGGTGGCGTGGGGGTGGGTTCCTTGGCCGTAGCTTGCGAGGCCGAGGTGCCCTCCCCCGCGACAGGACCCGCGGTCGAGGGGCTTGAACTCTGAGCGGGAGTTCCAGACCCGCCTGAACCCTGAGCCTGAGCACTGGGACTCTGAGCCGCCTGAGCCTGCGCCTGTTCAGCCTGTTTAGCAGCCTGAGCCTCGGCCGCCGCCTTCTTGGCCGCTTCCTCAGCTTCGACCCGAGCTTTCTCTTCCTCCTCGCGCTTCTTGCGCTCTTCCTCCTCGCGCTTGCGCCGCTCCATTTCCTCGGCGATGCGCTTCTCCTCCTGCACCCGCCAGGCGCCGGCACCCTCCTCGATCGCGGCGCCGATCGTGCCGATCACGAGCTGGCAAGAGCGGATCGCGTCGTCGTTGCCGGGGATCACGTAGTCGATTGGCTTCGGGTCGCAGTTGGTGTCGACGAGCCCGATGATCGGGATCCGCAGCCGGGCCGCCTCGCGCACGGCGATCTCCTCGGTTTTCAGGTCGGTGACGAAGACCGCGTCCGGCAGGCGGTCCATGTCGCGGACGCCGCCGAGGTTGTATTCGAGCTTGGCGAGCTCGGCCTGCATCCCCATCCGCTCCTTGGTTGGCAGCAGGTCGAGCTTGCCCTCGTCGCGCCACCCGATCAGCTCGTGCAGGCGGGCGATCCGGGCCGACATCGTGTTGAAGTTGGTCAGCAGCCCCCCCAGCCAGCGCTGGTTCACGTAGGGCATCTTGCAGCGGTCGGCCCATTCCTCAACCGGTCCCCGCGCCTGCTTCTTGGTGCCGACGAAGAGGACGGTGCCGCCGCCGCTGGCGAGCTCGCCGGCAAAGCGGCGCGCGTTCTCCAGCAGCGCCTCGGTCTGGACCAGGTCGATGATGTGGATCCCGTCCAGCTCGCCGAAGATGTAGCGGCGCATGTTGGGGTTCCAGCGGCGCGTCTGGTGGCCGAAGTGGACTCCGGCCTCCAGCAGCTCTTTAAGGCCTGCCTCTGCCATGCGAAAAGCTCCTTGTCTTGATGCATTTCCCCGCGGCCCTAACCGGGATCCGGCGCTAGCCGGTCAGGATCCGGGTCGGTACGCACGGGGGTCGTTTCCGAACCGGGGAATTGTAGAGCGGCAGGGCAGTTCAGGCCGCGCGGGCGGCCCCGAGCGCGGCCTCGAGGTCGGCCGGTAGCGCAGATTCGAAAGCCATCGGCTCACCGCTGGTGGGGTGGGTGAAGGCGAGGCGCGAGGCATGCAGGAACTGTCGCTCGAGGCCGTACTTCGCCTCGCCGCCGTAGGTGACGTCGCCGGCGAGCGGGTGGCCGATCGCCGCGAAATGGGCGCGGATCTGATGGGTGCGGCCGGTCTCCAGGCGCGCCTCCAGGTAGGTCTCGGCCGCAAGTGGCTCTAGCACCGCGAAGTGGGTGCGCGCCTTTCGCGAGGCCGCGCCCGACACCGCCATGCGGTGGCGCTGACGCGACGCGCGCCCGATCGGCGCGTCGATCGTGCCGGTGCGCGATCGCAGCCGGCCCCGGGCGAGGGCGAGGTAGACCCGCTCAACCTCGCGGCGCCGCACCTGCTCCTGCAGGGCCGCATGCGCCTCCTCACCGCGGGCGACGACGAGCAGGCCGCTGGTCCCCTTGTCGAGGCGGTGGACGATGCCTGGCCGGCGCGGGTCGGCGCCGCCGCCGAGCAGGTCGCCCAACTCGTCGACCAGCGTCGAGCCCCGATGCGAGGGGGCGGGATGGACGACGAGCCCGGCCGGCTTCTCGACCACAGCGAGGTCGTCGTCGACATGGACGACGTGCAGCGCCTCGCTCATAGAACGGCGCTCACCGCGGCTCGCTGGCGTAGGAGATCGCCAGGACGACCACCCCAGCCGTCACGGCGACGTCGGCAAGGTTGAAGTTGGGCCAGCTGCCCAGGGCGATGTAGTCGGTGACCGCCTCGGCGCGAATCCGGTCGGCGAGGTTGCCCAGCGCCCCGCCCGCAAGCAACCCGGCGGCGACCCACATCCCAGGCCGGTCCGGACTGCGGAAGAAGAGGAGGCCGACGATCCCCAGGGCGAGGGCAGTCAGCAGAACCAGCCCCGTGCCGCCGCCGCTGGCGAGGCCGAAGGCGACGCCCGTGTTGTGAGAGAGGGTGAGGTCGAGTGGCCCGATCACGTCGACCTGCTCGCCCGGGACCAGATTCGCCTCGACCAGCGCCTTGGCGGCCTGGTCGACGACAACGACGATGCCGCAGAGGGCACCTGCGAGGCGCCAGGAGCGCTCCCTGGAGCCCGCGCTCCTCACCCGGCGATCAGGCTGACGGTCACGGCGCGCAGGATGAAGAGCAGGATCACCCCGATCATCGGGCTGAGGTCGAGCGCGAAGCCACCACCCCCGATCGGCGGCAGCAATCGCCGAAAGAGGTTGAGGTAGGGGTCGGTGGTCTCTTTGACGAAGTCGAGCGTCCCGCGCAGCACAGGGTTGTATGGCATCCGCGGCACCCAGGAGCTGAGCACGTTGAGGAAGATCAGGATGATGTAGACGAGGAAGAGGGCGCCAACGTAATCGGCCACGTCACCGCGCGTGATCGCCAACGGGATCATCCGCGCATCCTCTCCAAGGAGGCCCGCACGGCGGCCTCGAACGCCTCGCGCGCACCGGCCCGGTCCAGCGCCTCCAGCCCCGCCTCGGTGCTCCCCCCCGGCGACGCCACCGCCTTCCGCACGTCGGCCGGATGCCGAACCCTCAACAGCTCCGCCGTCCCCGCGGTCGTCTCCACAACCAGCTCCCGCGCCAACTCCGCATCCAACCCATCCGCCGCCCCGGCCTCAGCAATCGCCTCCACCGCCAGCGCCAAATAAGCCGGCGCACACCCCATCACCGCCGTAGCCGCATCAAATTCCGAATCCTCCAGCTCGACCACATGCCCCAGCCCCTCGAGCAGCCCGCGCAACGCCTCATCGAGGTCCCCGGCAACGCAGAGAACCCCCCTCTGCACCTCAACCCCCACGTTCGGCATCACTCGCACGACGAGCGAGTCGGGAAAAGCGCCGCGAACCTTCTCCAGCGAGGTAGCCCCGAGCAACGACACAACCGCCTTCGCCCCCCCAAGTTCCCCAGCCACCTTGTCCAGCCGCGCCGGCTTCACCGCCAGCACCACCACATCGGCCCGCTCAGCCAGCTCAATATTGGAGGCCGCCTCGCCCCCCACCTCCGCAGCGAGCGCTCCAGCTCGTCCAGACCCGGCGTCGGAGAACAGCATCCCGCCAACAGCTCCCCGCAGCCCACGCGCCATCGCCGCAGCCATGCTCCCGGAGCCACAAAATCCAACGATCACACACCGCAGCCTAATTACGTGTCGAGAGGAGGGTCGGGTGGCCTCGCGCAGGGCGCGGCGGTCCCCTTTTTCGCACTATCCCCTCAGCGAGAGCGACGAAGTCCGCGGCGAAAAAGGCAGCGCCCGGAGCGAGGCCACCCGACCCTCCCCACCACCGCCCTAACAAGCTAGGACTGGTTGAAGAACCCTTTGTCGAGCAGCCGAGCCTTCTCCTCCGCCGACACCTCGACGTTCCGAGGCGTCAGCAAGAAGATCTTCTCGGCAATCCGCTGCATCCCCCCATCCAGCGAGTAGGTCAACCCCGAGCAGAAGTCGATCATCCGCTTCGACAGCTCGTGATCAGTCGTCTGCAGGTTGAGGATCACCGGCACCGAGCGCTTGAACTGGTCGGCGACCTGCTGGGCGTCGTTGAAGTTGCGCGGGATGACGAGGTGGACCTGGACGTCGGAGTCGCCGTCACCGACGGGCCGCAGCGTGCGTGTGCGCGAGGCCGAGATCGGCTCGTCGTCGGCGAAGATGTCGTCGATCTCGTCGCGCCGAGAGCGCCTCGAGGTCGGCAGCCGCCGCACCTGGCCCGATTCGCGACGCCCTTCGCGAGAATCTTCGGAGTCGGCCTCGTGCTCGAAATCTTCCTCGTACTCGGGCCCGTAGTCATGATCCTCGGCAAGGCCGAAGTAGACCAGCGCTCTATGCCATGTATCGCGTAGGGCCATGGTTTCGCCTCTTTCGGCTCAGAGGGGCGGATTCCTCCAGGAATTATGGCTCATACGTAGAGCGCGGTTCCAAGCCTGACGATCGTCGCTCCCTCTTGGACCGCAACCTGCCAGTCCTGCGAGGTTCCCATCGAGAGGCGCCGCAGGCCGTGCTCGGCGGCGAGCTCCGCCAGGCGCGCGAAATGGGAACGCGAGGCCTCCGGATCGACGCTGAAGGGCGGCATCGTCATCAAGCCGACGACGCGCACGGGACAGCGCGCGATGAACTCACCGAGCCCGCTTGGCGAGACGCCCCCCTTGCCCTCCTCGCCGGCGACGTTGACCTCGGCCAGGACCTCTGTCTCGGGGCCGCCGTTCCTGCCGAGCTGCTCGAGCGCCGACTCGCTGGCGACCGAGTGGATCAGGCGGCAGATGGGCAGAAGCTGCTTCACCTTGCGGCTCTGCAGGTTGCCGATGAAGTCCCATTCGAACGCATCCCCCCAGCGCTCGTGCTTGGCGGCGAGGTCCTGCTGGCGGTTCTCGCCGACGAGGCGGACGCCGGCCTCGGCCAGCGCTCCCATCTCCTCCAGCGGCACGTACTTGGTCGCGGCGAGGATCTCGACCCCGGGGCCGGCGAGCTCGCGTGCCCGCTCGAGGTTGGCGGCGATCTTCGCCGGATCGAGGCCGTGGATCAACCCGGGCATCAGGCACGCTCCTCGTCGCGCCAGGCCAACCCCACTTGCCGCCCCGTCCGCCCGGCGTCCCGCCGATGCGAGAAGAAGAGCTCGGCCTCGCAGCTGGTGCAGAGCCCGCTCGACTCGATTCGCTCGACGCCGGCCGCGAGCAGGAGGCGCCTGGCGACCTCGGGCAGGTCGAGCATGCGGCCCCGAGCCACGCCCTCGCCGAGGCCCGCAAACGCGCCCAGCACGTCTTCCCCGACCTCGTAGCAGCAGGGTCCGATCGAGGGGCCGATCGCCGCGTGGGTGGCACCTACAGCCTCCACCCCACGCGTAACGACCCCCGATGCCGCACTCGAAGCGGCGAGGCCGCGCCAGCCGCAGTGCAGCATCGCCACGCCGCCGGGCCCGGAGAGCGCGACCGGGACGCAGTCGGCAACGAAGACCAGCAGCGGCAGCAAGGGCTCGGTGGTCACGTGCCCGTCGACGTCAGGGATCGGGCTGCCCGGCCGCGCGTAGGGGCTCGGCTGCTGGGGGGTGGTGTGCGTCGCGAGGTCGGAGCCGTGCACCTGGCGGCCGATTGCGATGCGCTCGGCCGGAAAGCCGATTGCGCTCGCGAGCCGGCCCCGGTTCTCGATCACCGACCGGCGCTCGTCGTCGGTGAGGATGCCGAGGTTGAGCCTGTCGAAGGGCGGCGCGCTGACGCCGCCGATGCGCGTCGTGAATACCGCGGTAGCGCCCGAGAGCCGCGCCTCCAGCCAACGCAGGCCGTCCGCCTCACGCCACTCCATCGTCCTCCCCCGCCGCCTCGATCGCGACGGCCAGCTCCTGCTCGCGACCGTCGAGCCCCCCGTCGAGCTTTCGCCTCAGCGCCTCCTTCAGGCCACGGCCGAGGGCCGGCCCCGGCGAGACCCCAGCGGCGATCAGGTCCTCGCCGTCGATCTGCAGCGTGACGCCCCGCCACTCTTCCACGTAGCGGTCGAGCCACTCGGCTCCGAGGGCGCGGGCTAGGACGAGCTCGACCGGATCGCGGCGGAAGGCGAGCGTGACCGCCTCCGAAGGGCGCGCCGGCCGCACTCCCGCCAGCGTCACCTCCTCGCCTTCCGGACCCAGTGTCGCGCGTAGCAGCGCTCGCTCGCGGGGCGCCTCACCACGCCAAGGCTCCTCGGCAAGAAGCTCCAAGACGCGGGTCGCCAGCTCCACACCACCCTCGCGCGGCTCGACAAGGCCCCACTCGGCCAGCAGAGCGAAGCCACGTGGGGCCGTCGGTTCTCCCGCCAACCGCAGCAGCTCGGCCTCGCGGCGGTCCGCCGAGACCGAGCCGAGGTCGGCCCGGCGCAGCAGCTCCGCGGTCTCCGGCTCGAGCTCGAAGCCGAAGCGCGCCGCGTAACGGGCAGCCCGGATCGCGCGGGTCGGGTCGTCCTCGAAGGAGCGGGAATGGAGGATGCGCAGCCGCCTTGCCGCCAGATCCGCTTGCCCGCCGTGGGGATCGATCAGGCGCGGCTCGCCGCGCAGCGGGATCGCCATCGCGTTGATCGTGAAGTCGCGCCGACCCAGGTCCGCCTCGAGCTTCGCCGCCGGCTCGACCACGGGCAGCGCCCCGGGGTGCGGGTAGGTCTCGGCGCGGGCGCTGGCGAGGTCGACCTCGTGCCCGTCGAGCGTCACCTTCGCCGTGCCGAAGCGCTCGTGCGCCACGACCGCGGCGCCCAGCCGCCTAGCGAGCGCCCCCGCGTCGCCCTCAACCACGAGGTCGACGTCGGCGCGGCCGTGCCCGAGCAGGAGATCGCGGACCGCACCCCCGACCAGGAAGACCGGATCGCCGCCCGCATCGCGCACGAGGTCCAGCTCCGGGTGCATGCGTTCCAACGCCTCGGCGAGGCTCTTGCTGTGGTCCTTGGCGGGACCCATCTCCGCCCTAGAGCCGAACCGGAATGCCGTCGGCGGCGAGCCGCGCCTTCGCCTCGCGCACGCGGAAGGTGCCGTAGTGGAAGATCGAGGCGCAGAGAACGGCGTCGGCACCGCCGGAGGCGATCGCCTCGCTGAGATGGGCCAGCGTGCCGGCGCCCCCCGACGCGATCACCGGCACGGGCACGGCATCGGCCACCGCCCGCGTGAGCTCGATGTCGTAGCCGTCGTTGGTGCCGTCGCGATCCATGCTCGTGAGCAGCACCTCCCCCGCGCCGCGCTCAACTGCCTCGCGCGCCCAGGGCACCGCCTCGCGGCCCTCCACCTTCTCGCGGCCTCCCTTGACGTAGACCCCCCAGCCGCCCTCCTCGCGCTTGGCGTCGATCGCGATAACCACGCACTGGGAGCCGAAATGGTCGGCCAGCTCACCCAGCAGCTCGGGACGAGCGAGGGCCGGGGAGTTGACCGAGATCTTGTCGGCGCCGGCGTCGAGCACCGCCTGGGCGTCCTCCACCGAGCGAATGCCGCCGCCGATCGTGAAGGGGATGAAGACGTTGTCAGCAGTGCGGCGCGCCAACTCGACGATCGTCTCGCGCTTTTCGTGGGAGGCGGTGATGTCGAGGAAGACCAGCTCGTCGGCGCCCTCGGCGTCGTAGCGCTCGGCGAGCTCCACCGGGTCGCCGGCGTCGCGCAGGCCGACGAAGTTGGTGCCCTTGACGACTCTGCCCGCATCGACGTCGAGGCATGGGATTACGCGCTTCAGGACCATGGTGGAGAGACTAGAGGCCATCCCGGCAGGGGTTCCACTTAACTTTTTCGGTGGGCGGGAATGGGCTGTCGCCCGAAGCGCTCGACGAAAAAGTGCAAGACGTTCCACCCCTGCCGGGATGGCCTCTATGAATCCGAAAGGGCTGCTATTGCCTCGGCGACGGTGAACTTGCGCTCGTAGAGGGCGCGGCCGACTATGGCGCCTTCGATGTTGGCTGGTGAGGCGCGGACGAGGGCTTTTAGGTGGGAGATGTTTCCGACGCCGCCGGAGGCGATTATTTGGGCAGGGGTTGCTGAGGCGATTCGTTGCAGCTCAGTCAGGGCTGGGCCCTGCATGGTGCCGTCTACCTCTATGGCGGTGCAGAGGAAGCGGGAGGCGCCGCGGGTGGTGAGGTCGGCGACGGCGTTGGCTACGTCGACGTCGCTGGTCTCGGTCCAGCCTGAGAGGGAGGCCTTGCCGTTGCGGGCGTCGACGGAGACGACTATGCGATCTCCGTGGCGCTCTAGGGACTCGGCGAGGAACTTTGGGTCGCGTAGGGCGGCGGTGCCGATCACGACGCGGGTGGCTCCGGCCTCCAAGACCGCGGTGACCGACTTCGGGTCGCGGAGGCCGCCGCCTACCTGGATCGGGCACTCGACCGCTGCGGCGATCCGCTGGACGGCGTCGAGGTTGCGCGGCTCGCCCGCCTTCGCCCCGTCGAGGTCGACGACGTGAAGGAACTCCGCGCCTTCTCCCGCCCAGCGCACCGCGGCGTCGACGGGGTCCGCGTCGTAGGCGGTCTCGCGCTCGTAGTCCCCCTGCGTCAGCCGCACGGCCCCGCCGCCGCGGATGTCGATCGCGGGGTAGAGGATCACGGCCGTCTGATTCCCGATGGTGTGCGACCGAGGGCGCACCAGACCAAGCCGGGCAAGGACGCAGGGTGCAGCCCTTGCTGTATGCAAGGGCAAACCCGAGGACGCCGCCAGGCGCCGGTCTGGTGCGTCATTCGGGCGTGCGGCATCGGGATCAGCCGGACGAGGCCGGTACGGAGGCGCAGATGCCGGCGAAGTTGGAGAGCAGGCGCAGGCCGGCGGCACTCGACTTCTCCGGGTGGAACTGGACGCCGAAGACGTTGCCGCGCTCGGCGGCGCAGGCGAAGCGGGCGCCGTAGGCGGCGGTGCCGAGCAGGTCCGCGGGCTCGGGCCGCGGGGTGAAGGAGTGGACGAAGTAGAACGGCGTCTCGGAATCGATGCCCTCGGTCAATCGCGACTCGAGCTCCCAGCGCACCGGCGACCAGCCGATGTGCGGCACCTTGAGCCCGTCCGCCGCAAGCTCCCCCACCGGGCCCGCCAGCAGGCCGAGGCCCTCGGCCCCGCCCAGCTCCGTGCTGGAGTCGAAGAGCAACTGCAGGCCGAGGCAGATGCCGAGCACGGGAACGCCGGCGTCGCGCCGCTCGGCGATCAGCTCGTCGAGGCCGCGCTCGCGCACCCGCGACATCGCCTTTGGAAATGCCCCCACCCCCGGCAGGATCAGGCCGTCAGCGGCGCGGATCGTCGCGGCGTCGTCGGCGATCGTCGCGCGCACGCCGACGTGCTCGAGCGCCTTCTCGACCGAGCGCAGGTTCCCCATCCCGTAGTTGAGGACGCAGATTTGGACGCTACTCACTGAGCGTCCCCTTGGTGGAAGGCACTCCGCTCTCCTCGGGATCGACAGAGACGGCGACGCGCAGTGCGCGAGCGAAGGCCTTGAAGCAGGCCTCGATCATGTGGTGAGCATTGCTGCCGTAGCGCACCGAGACGTGCAGGGTCATCTTGGCGCTGTTGGCGACGGCCCGGAAGAACTCCTCGGCCAGCTCGGTGTCGAAGCCCGCGATCGAGGTCGCGGGCAGCTCCGCATCGAAGACGCAGAGTGGCCTCCCCGAGATGTCGATCGCGCACTCGGCCAGCGACTCGTCCATCGGCACCACGGCGGAGCCGTAGCGCCTGATCCCGGCCCGATCACCGAGCGCCTCGTCGAGCGCCTGGCCGAGCACGATGCCGACATCCTCCACCGTGTGGTGGGCGCCGGTCTCGAGGTCGCCGCTCGCCTCGACCACCAGGCCGAGGCGGCCGTGGCGGGCGAGCAGGTCGAGCATGTGGTCGAGAAACCCGACCCCTGTGGCTGCGCTCGCATCCCCTCCGTCGAGGTCGAGCGAGAGCCGGATCTGGGTCTCCGCCGTGCTGCGCTCTCTGTTAGCCGTGCGGCTCATCTCCTACCCCTAATCATCGCCGACTCGCCGTGAACGGGCAGTCCCTCCGCCCTGGCGAGAGCGTCGACGTGCGGTCCAAGCTTCGCCGCCGCCTCGGCCGAGACCTCCACTGTCGCCATCTTGCGACTGAAGACCCCCGGACCGAGCGGCCCCGAGTAACGGCCGGCGCCCCCGGTCGGCAGGACGTGGTTGGAGCCCGCCACGTAGTCGCCGAACGCGGTCGCGGCGAAACGACCGGCGAGCACACAGCCTGCGGTGCTGACCTGATCGGCAAGCTGAGCCGCGTCCTCCTCCATCAGCTGCAGGTGCTCAGGCGCGAAGGCATTGGCGAGCGCGATCGCGTCACCGAGGTCGGGGACGTGGACCAGGGCCAGCGGCGCATCTTCTACGTCCGGTCGCTCGCTGGCAAGGCGCTCCGTCGCAGCGGCAATGGCGTCCAGAACCGCCCTCTCGACCGCGACCGCGGCCAACACCCCCTCGTGACCGTGCTCGGCCTGGGCGCAGAGATCGAGCGCCGCCCACTCGGGATCGGTGTCGTGACCGGCGATCAGCATCAGCTCGGAGGGCCCGGCGAGCGAGTCGATCCCAACCGTGCCGGAGACCGCCCACTTCGCCGCCCGCACCCAGGCGTTGCCGGGGCCGGCGACGACGTCGACCGGCGCAATCGTCTCGGTGCCGTAGGCGAGAGCGAAGATCGCCTGCGCGCCCCCCATCGCATAGATCTCCTCGATTCCGCAAAGCGCAGCCGCGGCGAGGAGGAGTGGGTTGAGCTCGCCGTCAGGGCCCGGCGGCGAGGCGAGAGCGATGCGCTCGACCCCGGCGACGCGTGCCGGGATCGCGCACATCAGCACGCTCGAGGGGTAGACAGCCCGCCCGCCCGGTGCATAGAGGCCGGCTGCGCCGACCGGCACGTCGCGGACAGCAACGGTCTGGCCCTGCGGCAGATCGATCGTGCGCGGCGCGGCATCGAGCTGCGCTGCGGCCACGGCGCGGATGTTGGCGGCAGCGACCTCGAGCGCCTCGCGCAGGGCGGGCTCGAGCGATTCCAATGCCTTTGATCCCGTAGCCGGGTCGACGCGCAGCGAGGTTGGGGGCCTCTCGGTTGCGTCGAAGCGCGCGGTGAGAGCCAGCACCGCCTCGTCGCCACCCCCGCGAACTTCGCGCGCGATCGCGTCGACATCGGCGTCGGCTTGCGGGATCGACTCCGCGGCCCAGCCCCGGATCGCGACGGCTGTTGCCGACGCCCCCTCCCACTCGAAATCCCTCAGCCTCATCCGGGACTCCTGGCGCGCAGCCGCGCCGTCAGCTCGTCCACCTCGCGCGCCCGCAGCTTGTGCGCCACCCGGTTGGCGACGAAGCGCGCCGTGCACTCGAAGATCTCCTCGCGCACCTCGAGATCGTTCTCCTCGAGCGTGCGGCCGGTGGCAACGAGGTCGACGATGCCGTCAGCGAGGCCGATCAGAGGCGCCAGCTCGACCGAGCCCTTGACCTCGATCACCTCGACCTGGCGCCCGGTCGCCTCGAAGTGGCGCTCGGCGATCCGTGGGTACTTGGTCGCGATCCGCATCATCCCCAGGCGCCGCTCGGACTCGCCCAGCCGCTCGTCGCCCACGCGCCCCGCGAGGACCATCCGGCAGCGGCCGAAGCCGAGGTCCAGCAGCTCGTAGACAACCCGGTCCGATTGCTCGAGCAGGACGTCCTTGCCGGTGATGCCGACGTCCGCCGCGCCCGCCTCGACGTAGGTGGGCACGTCCGAGGGCCGAATCGTCACCAGCACGATCTCCTCTCCCTCGAAGATCAGCGAGCGCGACCCGCCGCGCACCTCGCCGGTATCGACCCCGATCGCGTCGAGGGCGTCGAGCGTCTCGCCGAGCAGGGCGCCGCGCGGCACCGCCAGCTTCAGCGGTCCCTCGTCCTTGGCGCGGCCCAGCCCGGCGACCTCGACGCTCACGGCTCGCCTCCCCCGCGCGACTCCTCCTCCATCTGGGCGACGTGCACGCGCTCCAGGTAGAGCGCGAACCCGGCCGCCGGCAGATCGACGCCGAAGCGCCTGAGCAGGCCGTCGTAGCGACCGCCGCCACCGAGGACGTGGCCGAGCGCCGGGTCGTAGACCTCGAGGATGGCGCCGCTGTAATAGCCGAGATCGCGCAGCAGGCCGAGGTCGATCTGGACCCTGTCGGCAACGCCACGCGCCTCCAGAGCCCTGAAGGTATCGCCGATCCGGGCGGTCGCGCGCGCGACCACTTCGCCGCCCAGGGCGCGGGCCTCCTCCAGCACCTCTTTGCCGCCGCGCAACTGCGAGAGGGCGACGCAGGTGGCCACCTGGTGGTCGTCTATGCCGTCGAGCCCCGACAACTCCACCTCGAGGCCAACCAGATCGTGGGCAGCGAGCCGGCCGAGCAGGGAGTCCCGAGCCTCGTCGTCGATCCCGAACTCGGCGAGCAGCTGCCGGTAGAGGTCGGCGTCCCCGAGCCCGATCACTGCTCGCTTGAGCGAGGCCGCGTCGAGGGCCGCCTCGAGCACCTCGACTACCTCGGCGGTGCCTTCTGGCGCCGGGGCGCCTATCAGCTCGACGCCCGCCTGGGCGAACTCGCGCATCTGGCCCCGCTGCGGGCGCACGGCGCGGAAGGCGTTGGCGAGGTAGCAGAGGCGCAACGGCAGCTCGGCGCCGGCGTAGCGGCTGGCGACCAGGCGCGCAATCGGCACGGTCATGTCCGAGCGCAGCGCGAGAAGGTCGCCGCGCTCGTCGAAGAAGCGGTAGGCGGAGCTCGCGGTGCGGCCGTCGCCCCGCGCGAGCACCTCGTCGTACTCGATCGCCGGTGTCGCGACCTCGCCGTAGCCGCGCTCCTCGAAGACGTCGATCATCGCCAGGTGCAGGCGACGCAGCTCGCGCATCTCGTCGGGCAACACGTCGCGAGTGCCGGGGGGAATCGGATGGATCATCCGACGGACCTTACGAGAGAGGGGCGAAATGCCCCGCTAAGCCGGGACCTCTGAGGAGACCCGTTCAATCTGGGCGCCGAGCCCGCGCAGGCGCTCGTCGATCTGCTCGTACCCCCGGTCGATCTGACGGATGTTGCCGATCTCCGAGGTTCCCTCGGCGGCGAGGGCAGCGATGAGCATCGCCATGCCGGCGCGGATGTCGGGGCTCTCGACGCGTTCGCCGTGAAGCCGGCTCGGACCGCTGACGATCGCCCTGTGGGGATCGCACAGCGTGATCCGAGCGCCCATCGCGACGAGCTTGTCGACGAAGAAGAGGCGGTTCTCGAACATCTTCTCGAAGATCAGGATCTCGCCATCGGCCTGGGTGGCGAGGGCCAGCGCGATCGAGGTCAGGTCGGCGGGGAAGGCGGGCCAGGGCCCGTCCTCGATCTTCGGGATCGCATCGCCGAGGTCCGCCTTTACTCGCAGCCTCTGGCCCGGCGGGACGATCATGTCGTCGCCCTCGATCTCCGAGCCCAACCCCAGCCGCCGAAACTGGCGGCGGACCATGATCAGGTCGGCGGGCTCAACGTCGCGGATCCGCAGCTCCCCGCCCGTCGCAGCCGCGAGTGCCATGAAGCTGCCGACCTCGATGTGGTCGGCCGAGATCGTGTGCTCGGCGCCGCCGAGGCGGTCGCGGCCGTGCACGGTCATCACGTTGGAGCCGATCCCGTCCACCTGGGCGCCCATCGCGCTCAGCAGGCGCGCCAGGTCCTGTACGTGCGGCTCGCAGGCGGCATTGGAGATCGTCGTCGGTCCCGGCGTCAGGGCCGCGGCCATCAGCGCGTTCTCGGTCCCCATCACGGACGGCTCGTCCATGAAGATCGCGCAGGGTTGCAGGCCGCCCGCAGGCGACGTCAGCTCGATCCAGCGGTCGCCGTCGACCTTCGCGCCGAGGTCGGCGAAGGCGTCGAGGTGGGCGTCGAGCCGCCGCCTGCCGATGAAGTCTCCCCCGGGGGGCGGCATCCGGGCCTCGCCGAAGCGGGCCAGGAGCGGCCCGGCAAGCAGGAAGGAGGCACGGATCTGCTTCGAGAGCTCCTCGTCAACGGCGACGTCAGAGACCCCCGCAGCGCGCAGGCGGATGCTGTTGTCGGCGACCCAGGCGACCTCAACGCCGAGCCGCTCGAGCAGGGCCATCTGAGCCTCGGTGTCGCGGATGCGCGGGACGCGATGGAGCAGCAGCTCCTCCTCCGTGAGCAGGCAGGCGGCGAGGATCGGCAGCGCCGCGTTCTTGTTGCCGGCGACGGTCAGCTCGCCGGAGAGCGGCGCCCCGCCCTGGATGACGAATTTCTCCATCGGTTCCGGCTAGGGTAACGGCCGATGCGGAGAGGCTGGAAGATCCTGATCGGAGCGGTCCTCGTTGCCGCGGTCCTGCTCGCGATCAACACAGTTGTGGTCGGCAACGAAACCGAGGCCGCAGGCGTGACAGAACCGGGGGCAGGATCCTCGACCTGACCGTCGGCGACTTGCAGGTGGTCGAACGTGGGCGCCAGGACGGCAGCCCGATCGTTCTCATCCATTGCTTCACCTGTGCGATCAACTACTGGGACGAAATGACATCCCAGCTCGCACGCGAGCATCGCGTCATCGCCGTCGACCTGCTCGGACACGGCGGCTCCGAAAAGCCCTCCTCGGGCTACACCGTGCCGAACCAGGCGGACCTGGTCGCCCAAGCGCTGGGCGAGCTCGGCGTCCGCGACGCCGAGGTGGTGGGCCACTCGCTCGGTGGCGCCGTAGCCGTAGCCCTGGCCCAGCAATCGCCCCAGTTGGTTGACCGGGTCGTCATCGTCGATACGCCTCCCACGCACGAAGCCGGAAACCTCGGTTTCATCGCCAGCCTCGGCTTTGCCCCGGTGATCGGCGAGTTCTTCGCTCGGGTGAGGCCCGACTTCGCGGTCAAGAAGGGACTGGAGGTCGCCTTCGCGCCCGGGTTCGAGGTCCCTGACGAGTTCGTCGACGACGTCAACCGGATGACTTTCACCGCCTACGACGATTCGCCGAGCGGATTCGACGACTACACCAGCGAGGACGGGCTCGACGAGCGGATGCGGGAGACGGGCAAGCCGCTGCTGGTCATCATGGGCGCCGAGGAGCAGATCATCGACGATCCCCCGCAGCGCCTCGCCGAATACCGCGCGACGGTCCCAGGAGCCCAGACTGAGCTGATCGCGGGGGCCGGCCACTCTCCGAACGTGGAGAAACCCGCCGAGACGACTGCGCTGGTGCTCGGCTTTGCCGCCAGCGAGACCAAAGGCTCCAAGACCAGAGACTCCAAAGCGTCGAGCGCGAACTGAGGGGCGCCCCGATGCGGCGAGGCTGGAGGATCGCGATCGGCGCTGTGTCCCTCGTCGTCGTGCTGATAGCGCTCAATGCGCTCGTCGTCGAGGGCGAGACCGAGCCGGCCGAGGTGACGGTGCCCGGCGGCAGGATTCTCCACTTGCCCGGCGGGGACATGCAGGTGGTCGAACACGGCCCCAAGGACGGCAGCCCGATAGTCCTCCTCCACTGCTTCACCTGCGCGATCGACTGGTGGGACGCGATGACCCCGCGCCTGGAGCGCGACCATCGGGTGGTCGCGCTCGACCTACGCGGGTACGGCGGCTCCGAAATGCCCGACTCCGGCTACACGATGGAGGACCAGGCGAGCTTCGTAGCCGAAGCGCTGAGACAGCTCGGCGTGCGCGATGCGACCGTGGTTGGGCACTCGCTGGGCGGAACCGTCGCCACGGCACTGAACGGGAGCTTCCCCCGGCTGGTTGGGCGCCTCGTGATCATTGGCCAGGCACCAGACGAAAGCTATGCCTCGGGAGGCCTGCCACTCTCTGCGCGATTGAGCTTCCTCCCCGTACTCGGCCCTGCGCTCTGGCAGGTGACGCCGGACTTCGCGATCGAGGACGGGCTCGGGGCCGCCTTCGCACCCGGCTACGACGTCCCGGACCGGTTCGTCGAGGACTTCAAGAGGATGACCTACACGTCCTACTCCTCCGGCACCGAGGAGGGCGACTACACCGACGCGGCGCCGCTTGACCGGCGCATAGCGCAGACCGGAACGCCCTTGCTGGCGATCTTCGGCGATGAGGAGCAGATCTACGAGGCAAAGGAGGCGCTCGTCGCCTATGCCGCGCTCCCCGGTGCCCAAACCGAGCTGATCGCGGGGGCCGGCCACTCGCCCAACGTCGAGAAGCCAGCCGAGACGGCGGCGCTGGTGCTCGACTTCGCCAGGGCGGGTCTGCAAGACTCGCTGCAGTTTCGGGAGGCCGTCCGGAGGCCGACCTAGATTACGAACCTATGTTCGATTCAAAGACAAGCCTCTCCCACCGACTTACCGACGCCATCGACCTGCTGATCGACTTCGCCACGCTTGGCGAGTACGGGCTGGAGCCAGTCCGGAGCTCCGTTCCCAGCTGCCAGTCCCGCCATCGCCCCGTTCGCTCCCACCAGGGTGCATCGGGACGCGCGGCGGCTCGCAGCTTCGCCGGACGCTCTTAGCCGACCGGGCCGTGACGGCGCGCGACCACGGTCAATAGCCTGGGCGCGTGGACGGCGAACCGGCAGGCGAAAGCTCCTCCCCACGACGCAGGCGACGTAGCCTGATCGCTGCCGCGGCCGCGATTGCCCTGATTGGCGGCCTCGTCGTGGCGGTCGTGGTCAGCTGGCATTTCTCCGACCAGGTCCTGGAGCCCGACCACTCGGGCTGGCCACAGGACATCGAGGTGGAGGGAGTCTCAGCCCGCAGTGTCGTCCTCGAGCGCGACGACGAGACCATGCGGCCGGGCACCTTCGGCCTCACCTGGCAGGGGGGTCATGCCGTGGCGGGCCCCATCGTCAGCAGCGACAAGGACACCGTCACCCGGCGCCTGCGCGACGTCGACGGCTACCTGGTTCCCGGACTGGAGGTCGGAATCGACTGGAACGTGTACGCCGGCAATCCCCGCAGCGCACTCGGACTGCCCTTCACGAGGGTCCCGGTCGAGAGCGAGCTTGGCGCCATGCCCGCCTGGCACATCCTCGGCAGGAGCACGACATGGGCGATCGTGGTCCACGGTCACAACAGCAGCCTGCAGACGGACCTGCGCATCGCCCCGGCCCTGCACCGCGCCGGCATGCCGTCCCTGCTGATCTCCTACCGCAACGACGCCGGCGCGCCCGAGAGTCCCGACGGCCTGTACCACCTGGGCCTGACCGAGTGGCGCGACGTCCAGGCCGCTGCCCGCTACGCGCTCAGCCATGGCGCCCGTCGCCTCCTGCTCGTCGGCTACTCGATGGGCGGAGCCGTCGTCGGCCAGTTCATGGAGCGCTCCCCTCTGGGCAGGCGCGTCACCGCTCTCGTGCTCGACGGACCCGTGATCGAGTGGAAGTCGGTGCTCGACTTCAACGCCACCCAGATGGGGCTCCCCTCACTCGCCTCGGTGCCGCTCGAGTGGGCGATCGGCGCCCGCATCGACGCCGACTGGGAGCAGCTCGACATGCGGGCCCACACCGATGCCTTCCAGCTGCCGATCCTGCTCTTCCACGGTACCGATGACGAGATCGTCCCGATCGAGACGAGCGATGAATTCGCCGAGGAGCTCCCCCGCTGGGTTACCTACTACCGCGTTCCTCACGGCGGCCACACCCTGGCCTGGAACGTCGGCCCCACCCTATACGAGAAACGATTTAACCGATGGCTCCGGGACCACGCCCTAGGCGCAGTCCCGGAGAGTTAGAACACATCTGCTGTCGTGTTCTGCGGTTCGCTGCTACCGGGTCACCAATGCCTAGTGAGCCCCCCACGGAACGTTTATGAATAAGCCACGCGGACCAGTGGTGGTCAATGTCGCGGCGCCTTCGTAGTAGGCCGGGAATAGTCCGTAGAGCAATTTATCCCCGAGTAATAACTGGATTGCGGGGCTGAATGTAAATAACTGAGGAGCCGAATTTAACTGCAGGATTAAGGCTCCCAGAGAACCCGTTATTTCAGTGTGCAAGGGAAGCGGGCAACCTGTACCGGCTTTGAATTTGACTAACTTTAGTACTTTGCCTTCTAATGCCTCAATTAATACAAAGGTCTCTTTTTCATGTAAGATCGCCACGAATTTTACTTTGCCACTAATTTGGTCGTTTTCAACTTCGCAAGGTATTTTTTCGCCTAATATATATTCGTGTTGATTTTCACCGGGTTTGATAGCCCAGACTGTGCATTTTAATAATGTGAATTTTGCATGGCCTACCTCACCGAAAAGTTCTCCTTCGGTTATGTCAAGACCTGCGCAGCCGATCGCCATAGCTCTTCCCGGGACAACGATCCTGATCGGCCCCTCTCCTTCGCCTTCGAACGTTAGGGGGTTTCCTTCACCTAACGTTTCACCCAAACCGTCTTCTTCAAAGAATTTGCCCGGATCTAAGACTAAGAATAATCCCGGTGAACTTGTTATTTTCGGTTCTATTAAGTTTTCCGCTGGAGCTCCTACTGCACCGAAGGCCATCAGCCCGAGCACGGCCAAAACAGCCAGGGCACGGACTCCAAACCGTCGCTTTCCACGAGTCATCGCAACTCCTCTCACTGGTCGTCAACTGTCTGCGCTGAGCAGATCGTCTCAGCACGCCAGCGAGCATCCCACCCTTGCATGAATGGCTGTCAAGCTTTCTTAACCAAACTTGGGGCTAAAAGCAAAACGAGCCCACCCCCAATACGAGGGCGGGCTCGAAAGCTGAAGAACCGGCGGCGACCTACTCTCCCAGGAGGTTGCCCTCCAAGTACCATCGGCGCTGAGGGGCTTAACTGCTCTGTTCGGAATGGGAAGAGGTGTCTCCCCCTCGCTATGCACCACCGGAAATTTTTCGAGACCGAGCCCCGGTGGAGCTTGAAAACCGCACAAGACCAGGGGTAAATAAATCCGTCAAGCCCTCGACCCATTAGTACCGGTCGGCTGAGCGCATCACTGCGCTTGCACCGCCGGCCTATCAACCTGGTGGTCTACCAGGGGTCTTACTCCCTCAAGGGGATGGGAGAGCTCATCTCGAGGACGGCTTCCCGCTTAGATGCCTTCAGCGGTTATCCGTTCCGTGCGTAGCTAACCTGCGGTGCCCTTGGCAGGACAACAGATACACCAGCGGCACGTTCATCCCGGTCCTCTCGTACTAGGGATGACTCCCCTCAACTCTCCAACGCCCACAGCAGATAGGGACCGAACTGTCTCACGACGTTCTGAACCCAGCTCGCGTACCGCTTTAATGGGCGAACAGCCCAACCCTTGGGACCTACTCCAGCCCCAGGATGCGACGAGCCGACATCGAGGTGCCAAACCGTTTCGTCGATGTGGACTCTTGGAAACGATAAGCCTGTTATCCCCGGAGTACCTTTTATCCGTTGAGCGACGGCGCTTCCACTTGCTACCGCCGGATCACTAAGCCCAACTTTCGTTCCTGCTCGACCCGTCGGTCTCGCAGTCAAGCTCCCTTGTTGCCTTTACACTCTACGCACGATTTCCAACCGTACTGAGGGAACCTTTGGGCGCCTCCGTTACATTTTAGGAGGCGACCGCCCCAGTCAAACTGCCCACCTGACACTGTTCACCACCCGGATCACGGCATGGTGTTAGAAGCCCGGACTATCAAGGGTGGTATCTCAAGGGTGACTCCCCAGCAGCCAAAGCCGCTGGTTCACTGTCTCCCACCTATCCTGAGCGAGATACCCCAGACTCCAATATCAAGTTGCAGTAAAGGTTCACGGGGTCTTTCCGTCTAGCTGCGGGTACTCGGCATCTTCACCGAGACTTTAATTTCACCGAGCCTCTCGTTGAGACAGCGTCCAAGTCGTTACGCCATTCGTGCAGGTCGGAACTTACCCGACAAGGAATTTCGCTACCTTAGGACCGTTATAGTTACGGCCGCCGTTTACCGGGGCTTAGCTTCATTGCTTCGCGCCGAAGCGCTAACAAGTCCGCGTAACCTTCCGGCACCGGGCAGGCGTCAGCCCCTATACGTCGTCTTGCGACTTAGCAGAGGCCTGTGTTTTTGGTAAACAGTCGCTTGGACCAATTCACTGCGGCCCCCTCGGGCTCCCTCCGTGCGGAGTTCACCCTACCGGGGCGTCCCTTCTCCCGAAGTTACGGGACGATTTTGCCGAGTTCCTTAACGAGAGTTAGCTCGCTCACCTCAGTATTTTCTACTTGTCCACCTGTGTCGGTTATCGGTACGGGCACGCGAATCCTGCCTAGAGGATTTTCTCGGAGGCATGGGATCGGGGACTCGCCGGCGGTCAAGCCAGCTGGCATCGCACCTCGCGTCAAAACGCCGCCGCGGATTTCCCTACGGCGACTAGCTACGTGCTTGCCCCAGGACGACCATCGCCTGGGTTCCCTTACCCTTCCCCGTCCCCCCATCGGTCATAACGGAAACGACGTGGTACAGGAATATCAACCTGTTGGCCATCGGCTACGCCTTTCGGCCTCGCCTTAGGTCCCGACTAACCCTGAGCAGACGAACTTTACTCAGGAAACCTTGGACAATCGGTGGAGGGGAGTCTCACCCCTCTTTCGTTACTCATGCCGGCATTCTCACTTCCAGCCGCTCCACGGAGGCTTACGCATCCGCTTCTCGCAACTGGAACGCTCTCCTACCGCGTGCAGAGCCCGCAGGCCTGAACCCATAGCTTCGGTGACTAGCTTGAGCCCCGTTACATTCTCCGCGCCCGAACACTTGACCAGTGAGCTGTTACGCACTCTTTCAAGGATGGCTGCTTCTAAGCCAACCTCTTGGTTGTCTATGCATTCGGACATCGTTCACCACTTAGCCAGTACTTAGGGACCTTAGCTGATGGTCTGGGTTGTTCCCCTTTTGTGTATGGAGTTTATCCCCCGCACACTGACTGCCGAGCTAACCGAAATGGTCTTCGGAGTTTGCCTGAAGTCGGTAACCTGGTAGGGCCCCTAGTCCAAACAGTGCTCTACGGCCGAAACGCAAACACTCGACGCTATACCTAAATATATTTCGGAGAGAACCAGATATCTCTGAGCTTGATTAGCCTTTCACTCCGATCCACAGGTCATCCGCCCACTTTTCAACGTAGGTCGGTTCGGCCCTCCACGAGGTCTTACCCCCGCTTCAGCCTGCCCATGGATAGCTCGCCCGGTTTCGGGTCTACCGCCAATGACTCATCGCCCTATTCAGACTCGCTTTCGCTACGGCTCCGCTCATCGCTTAACCTTGCCACTGACGAGTAACTCGCCGGCCCGTGATGCAAAAAGCACGCCGTCACACCCGAAGGTGCTCCGACCACTTGTAAGCTCACGGTTTCAGGTACTATTTCACTCCCCTTCAGGGGTGCTTTTCACCTTTCCCTCACGGTACTAGTTCACTATCGGTCACCAGGTAGTACTTAGCCTTGGAGGGTGGTCCCCCCAGGTTCAGACCACGTTTCACGGGTGTGGTCTTACTCAGGAACGTCAATCGGCAGATCAGAGTGCTTTCACCTACGGGACGATTGCCCTCTGTGGTGCGAGGTTCCACTCGCTTCGGCTAACACCTGATTTTGTAACTGCCGCCGAGCCAGGCACGGCTCGGACATGACGCCCTACAACCCCCGACAGGCAACGCGTGCCCGCTTGCACCTGTCAGGTTTGGGCTGATCCCTTTTCGCTCGCCACTACTAAGGGAGTCTCGGTTGATTTCTATTCCTCGGGGTACTTAGATGTTTCAGTTCCCCCGGTTTCCCTCTCGCGACTATGTATTCACCGCGAGATGACGCCGCATTACCGGCGCCGGGTTTTCCCATTCGGAGATCCGCGGGTCAAAGGCTGTTC
>CAWJJX010000005.1:0-425577 GCA_963843495.1 uncultured Solirubrobacterales bacterium
ACCTTCCCATTCTTCGACGAGAAGCTCCTCGACGCAGCCGAGAACCGCCTGCCGCTCTACCGCCGGGTCGCCTCAGTCGAGCACCCGGGTCTCTACTTCATTGGCTTCATCCAGCCGCTTGGAGCGATCATGCCGCTCGCCGAGGCGCAGTCGGAGTGGGTCGCCGACCTGCTTGGGGGCCGCGGCACGCTCCCGTCACCCGCCGAGATGCGGGCCGAGATCGGTGAGGCGGAACGGAAGATGCGAAAGCGCTACATCGCCTCCAAGCGTCACACGATCCAGGTGGACTTTCAGCCTTATCTGCGGGAGCTCAGGCGGGAGAGAAAGCGGGCTGCTCAGCGGGTGTGATGGGACGGGGTGGGATGCCCCTCCTGGCCGGCTGCCTTTTTCGCCGGGCGCGTCGTGGCTCTCGCTGAGGGGTCAGTGCGAAAAAGAGACCGCCGCCGTCCAGGAGGGGCACCCCACCCCGTCCTGACGCCGCCGCTATACGGCCCGGTATGCGGACCACGAGGACGAGCTGGTCCAGGGACCCAGCGTCGAAAGCCGTCATCGGAGTCATTGCCAGCTGCTTCAGGCTCTGGGGCCTTGCTGGCCCACCAGATCAGCCAGAGGGCGGCGAAGACCGGGATCTTCAGCACGACCAGGAGAAAGAAGATTGGCCAGAACCCCTCCACGCGCCCAGTCTACCCCCGCGAACTTCCGCCGATGGGCCCCAAAGCGATCTATATCTCTACTTTGGGGCCCGTCGGCGGTGGAGGGAGGGAGTGGGCCCAGGATTCGAGGGCGGTGACGTGGGCCTCCTCGAGGCCGAGGTGTGGCTCGGTGAGGACGAGGAGGGTGGGGTGGTCGCGTTCCTCGGCCCAGGCATAGCAGCTCTCGTCGAAGTTGTCGTCGATCCAGGCAAGCGCTCGTCCGGTGGCGTAGTGGTTGAGCGGGCCCACCTTCCAGTGCGCCGCCCCTGCCTGCACGGTGCCATCGAAGGTCACGTGGGGCAGATCGGGCAAGCCGAGGATGTGGGGGAGGTAGAAGTTCGCTTTGTCCTCCCAGCCACTGGCCCAGACCAGCTCGAAGTGCTCGCTCAACCGCTGCAGGCGGTTTCCCGTCGGCAGTGAGATCAGATGGGGAACACCGTCGACGAGGGTCAGCTGGGTGAACGATCGATCGGGCGGTGTCTCGGACCCGAACAACGAGATGACCCCATCGACGTCGACCGCGAGGATCGGCCGGCTCATGGCCGCCTCCGGACTACCAGCGGTAATGGGCGAACGCCTTATTCGCCTGCGCCATGCGGTAGATGTCGTCCTTCCGCTTCCAGGCGCTGCCCTGCTGCTGGGTGGCGTCGATGATCTCGCTGGCGAGGCGCTCGGCCATCGAGTACTCGCGGCGCTGGCGGGCGAAGTCGGTGAGCCAGCGGACGGCGAGGGTGCGGGCGCGGCGGGCGGGCACCTCGACCGGCACCTGGTAGGTGGCGCCGCCGACGCGGCGTGAGCGCACCTCGAGAACCGGCGTCAGCTGCTTGATCGCCGCCTCCAACGTCTCGATCGGGTCCTCGTTGGAGCGCTCGCCCACGATCGCCAATGCGTCGTAGACGATCCGCTCGGCCAGCTGCTTCTTGCCGTCGTGCATCACCTTGTTGATCAGCTGCTGGACGAGCCTGTTGCGAAAGCGCGCGTCGGGTTCGACCGGACGGATCTGTGCGGCGGACCGACGCGGCATTAGGAAGCCTTGACGCCGTAGCGCGAACGGGCCTGCTTGCGGTCGGAGACGCCGGCGGCGTCGAGGGTGCCGCGCACGACCTTGTAGCGGACGCCAGGCAGGTCCTTGACGCGGCCGCCACGGACCAGCACGACCGAGTGCTCCTGCAGATTGTGGCCCTCGCCGGGGATATAGGTGGTGACCTCCATCCCGTTCGTGAGGCGCACACGGGCGATCTTGCGCAGGGCGGAGTTCGGCTTCTTCGGCGTTACGGTCGCGACGCGCGTGCAGACGCCGCGCCGCTGCGGCGCGGCGACGGCCTTCTTGCGGCCCTGCCCCGACTTGAGGCCAGGCGTCGTCGTCTTCTTCTTCGGGCGCTTGCGGCCCTTCCTGACAAGTTGATTCGTATTCGGCACGGCCGCGCATAGTAGAGCAGTCCGCCCAGAACCAGTCCCGCGGCCGCCGCCAGCTCAGCGTAGAAGCCATCGTCGAGCACCGCGGTGGCGCCGGAGAAGCGCGACGTCTGGGCTCCCGCGTCGAGCCCCGCCGGCAGATCGACCAGGAGGATCACGCCGATCGCGAGCAGGCCCAGGCCGATGACGATCCGCCCCAGCCCGCGTCGCTCCGTGCGCAGCGACGCGGCCGCCACGCCGGCGGCGAGCAGTGCCACCGGGATCAACAGATAGGAGTGGGCCTCGCCCGCGTCCTTGACGTCGATCGTCGGCGGGGTCGCCGCGGGCAACCCGGCGTAGGCCGCCTGGCCGACCTCGACGCCGCGGTAGGCGACGAACTGCGAGATGACCAGGCAGGCGGCTGAGGCGAGGACCACGCCGCAAGCGGCGCGCTTGGGCGTGACCACGGCGCTGGCGCGCGTCGACGTGCGGATGCTCACCGCCGCGCCGCGCCGCAGGGCTCGCTCCCCGAGCGAGAAAGCCCGCAGCACCAGCACGCCAGCGGGGCGCAGGCGCCTGCCCAGCGCCTTTGCCGCCTTCACCACGGCGGCGCGTCCTCTGCGTATCTGGCGGATCAGCACCGGGCGCAGTCGCTCGATCCGCCCGGCGACGGCGCGGTCAAGCTTGCGGGTGCCGCTGACGACCGCCCCGAAGGCTGAGCGGATCCGCTGCCGCGCCGCTGCTATCATCGCGCGTCGCTCAGGCAGCCTTTTCGAAGGTCGTTTGGAAGTTCGTTTCGCCGGGCCCGCGAGGGCCTTTTTCATGCGCCGATCCCGGCCCTTGCCAGATCGGCTTCGTTTGTCCCGTCCCCGTTTCACCACCAAACCCTTACCTTAGGACCATGGCACGCAGCTTTCCCCTAGAGAAGACGCGCAACATCGGGATCATGGCGCACATCGACGCCGGCAAGACGACGACGACCGAGCGCATCCTCTACTACACCGGCCGCACCCACAAGATGGGCGAGGTTCACGAGGGCGCCGCGGTGATGGATTGGATGGAGCAGGAGCAGGAGCGCGGGATCACGATCACCTCCGCCGCGACCGCCTGCGAGTGGAAGGACCACCGGATCAACATCATCGACACCCCCGGCCACGTCGACTTCACCGTCGAGGTAGAGCGCAGCCTGCGCGTCCTCGACGGGGCGATCGCCGTCTTCGACGCCGTCGCCGGCGTCGAGCCGCAGTCCGAGACAGTCTGGCGCCAGGCGGACAAGTACCGCGTGCCGCGCTTCGCCTACATCAACAAGATGGACCGCACCGGCGCCGACTTCTTCAACTCGGTGCAGACGATGAAGGACCGCCTCGGCGCCAACCCACTGCCGATCCAGCTCCCGATCGGCAACGAGGACAACTTCAGAGGCGTCGTCGACCTGATCGAGATGAAGGGGCTGATTTGGACCGACGAGCTCGGTGCTGAGTTCGAGACGGTGGAGATCCCTGACGACCTCAAGGAGCAGGCCGAGGAATACCGCACCCAGCTGATCGAGGCATGCGCCGACTACGACGACGAGCTGATGGAAGCGTACTTGGCCGAGGAGGAGATTCCGCATGAGCGGATTGCCAAATCCCTGCACCGAGCCTGCCTCGACACCAAGGTGACGCCGGTGCTCTGCGGCACTTCGTTCAAGAACAAGGGCGTGCAGCCACTGCTCGACGCGATCGTCGAGCTGCTGCCCTCACCGCTCGAGGTGCCGCCGGTTACCGGTGTAGTGCCGGCCGGCAAGGGCCAGGCTGAGGACAGCGAGGCTGAGCGCCCCGCCAGCGACGACGCCCCCTTCGCCGCGCTCGCCTTCAAGGTGATGACGGACCCCTACGTCGGCAAGCTCACCTACTTCCGTGTCTACTCCGGCAAGCTGGAGAAAGGCGGCCGCGTTCTCAACGTCAAGACCGGCAGGACCGAGCGGATCGGCCGGCTGCTGATGATGCACGCGAACAGCCGCGAGGAGATCGACGAGTGCTACGCGGGTGACATCTGCGCCGGCGTCGGCCTCAAAGAAACCGGCACGGGCGACACGCTCTGCGCCCCCGACGCGCCGATCGCCCTGGAGAGCATCGAATTCCCCGAGACCGTGATCGCCGTCGCGATCGAGCCGAAAACCAAGGCTGACCAGGAGAAGATGGGCAACGCCCTGCAGCGCCTCGGCGAGGAGGACCCCACTTTCAAGATCGAAAGCGACGAGGAAACCGGCCAGACCCTGATCCACGGCATGGGCGAGCTTCACCTCGAGGTGATCGTCGACCGCATGCTGCGCGAGTTCAAAGTCGAGGCAAACGTCGGCAAGCCGCAGGTCGCCTACCGCGAGACGATCCGCAAGGAGGTCAAGAAGGTCGAGGCGCGTTTCGTCCGCCAGACCGGTGGCCGCGGCCAGTTCGGCCACGTCGTCATCAACGTCGAGCCGGCCCCCGGCGAGGGCTTCGACTTCGTCAACAAAATCAAGGGCGGCGCCATCCCGGGCGAATTCATCGGTCCTGCCGAGCAGGGGATGAGAGAGGCACTGGAGAACGGCGTCAAGGCCGGCTACCCGATGGTCGACGTCAGGGTCGAACTCGTCGACGGCTCCTTCCACGACGTCGACTCTTCGGAGATGGCCTTCAAAATCGCCGGCTCGATGGCGATCCAGGAGGCCGCGCGCAAGGCCAACCCGGTCCTGCTCGAGCCAGTGATGGCGGTCGAGGTAGTCACGCCCGAGGACTTCCTCGGCGACGTGATCGGCGACCTCTCCCGTCGCCGCGGCAAGGTCCAGGGCCAGGACCAACGCGGCAACGCCCTCGCGGTCCAGGCGTTCGTGCCGCTCGGCGAGATGTTCGGCTACGCAACCGAACTGCGCTCGATGACCCAGGGCCGCGCGACCTACACCATGCAGTTCGAGCACTATGAGGAGGTCCCCGGCAACATCGCCAAGGAGATCGTCGAGCACCGCTCCGGCGAGCCCGTGGGGGCCACCTCGTGAAACGCAGGATGAAAAGCCGCTCGCGGCATTGGTGCCCAGCAGAGCAGCCGCGGGTTTGTTCTGGCTATATTTCCCAGGTTCGCCCGCAGGCAGAAGAAATCCACCTGCCCGACAGCGCCCGCAGACTTAAACAGGCAACCCAGACAGAACCCGACTTCGAAAGGTAGAACGGAGAGAGATGTCCAAGGAGAAGTTCGAGCGCGATAAGCCGCATGTGAACGTCGGCACGATCGGTCACATCGACCACGGCAAGACGACGCTGACGGCCGCGATCACGAAGACCCTCTCCACCAAGGGTGGCGCCGAGGCGAAAAGCTTCGAGGAGATCGACAACGCTCCCGAGGAGAAGGAGCGCGGGATCACGATCGCGACGTCGCACGTCGAGTACCAGACCGACAACCGCCACTACGCCCACGTCGACTGCCCCGGCCACGCCGACTACGTGAAGAACATGATCACCGGCGCAGCGCAGATGGACGGCGCGATCCTGGTCGTCTCCGCCGCCGACGGCGTCATGCCCCAGACCCGCGAGCACATCCTGCTCGCCCGTCAGGTCAACGTCCCCCACGTGGTGGTCTTCCTCAACAAGGTCGACCAGGTCGACGACGACGAGCTGATCGAGCTGGTCGAGGAGGAGGTCAAGGACCTTCTCAACGAGTACGACTTCCCCGGCGACGACACGCCGATCATCAAGGGCTCGGCGCTGAAGGCGCTTGAGGGAGACGAAGAGGCTCAGAAGGCTGTCTTCGAACTGGCCGACGCTCTCGACTCCTACATCCCCGAGCCCGTGCGCGAGCTCGACAAGCCCTTCCTGATGCCGATCGAGGACATCTTCTCGATCACCGGCCGCGGCACCGTCGCCACCGGCCGCGTCGAGCAGGGGATCGTCAACACCGGCGACGAGGTTGAGATCGTCGGCATCAAGGACACGACGACGACCGTGGTCACCGGGGTCGAGATGTTCCGCAAGATCCTCGACCAGGGCCAGGCCGGCGACAACATCGGCGCCCTGCTGCGCGGCACCAAGCGCGAGGAGATCGAGCGCGGCCAGGTTCTCTGCAAGCCCGGCTCGATCACGCCGCACACCAAGTTCAAGGCGGAGGTCTACTGCCTGAAGAAGGAGGAGGGTGGTCGCCACACGCCGTTCTTCTCCGGCTACCGGCCCCAGTTCTACTTCCGCACCACTGACGTGACCGGGATCGCCAACCTCCCCGAGGGGACCGAGATGGTGATGCCGGGCGACAACGTCGAGATGACCATCGAGCTGATCCAGCCGATCGCGATGGACCAGGGCCTGCGTTTCGCGATTCGCGAGGGCGGCCGGACCGTCGGCTCGGGTGTGGTCTCGGAGATCATCGAGTAGATACCGGGGCGGGCACCCGCCCGCCGTCGCCGCCGGGCGGCGAGACAACTGCAAAGACATACGACCGGGGGCGGCGCCCCAGCAAAGGGGCCCCGCCCTTTATGCGCGGTAAGGCTGCGCGAGAGGAACGAGAGACGAGTTCGAAGTGGCAGCGATAGCAGCACAGAAAATCCGCATCAGGCTGAAGGCGTACGACCACGACGCCATAGACCGGGCTGCCCGCGAGATCGTCGAAACCGCGGAGCGCACCGGCGCCAGCGTCTCCGGGCCGGTGCCGCTGCCGACGGAGAAGAACGTCTACTGCGTGATCCGCTCGCCCTTCAAGGACAAGGACTCGCGCGAGCACTTCGAGATGCGCACCCACAAGCGCCTGATCGACATCCTCCAGCCTTCGCCGAAAACGGTCGACTCGCTGCAGCGACTCGACTCGCTGCCAGCCGGCGTCGACATCGAGATCCGCCTCTAGGACGATGGCCGCGATCCTCGGAAAGAAGCTCGGGATGACGCAGGTCTTCGGCGAGGACGGAACGGTGGTGCCGGTGACCGTGATCGAGGCGGGCCCCTGCAAGGTGACCGCGGTGCGCGAGCCCGAGCGCGACGGCTACGCCGCCGTTCAGCTCGCCTTCGGTGAGGTCAAGGAGGGCAAGCTGACGAAGGCGGAGGAGGGGCATCTGAAGAAGGCCGGTGGGGTCCCGATGCGCCACCTGGTCGAGTTCCGCGACGAGGATCTTGGTGCCGAGGAGGGCCCAAAGATCGGCGACGACGTCACCGTCGCCGCCTTCGAGGCGGGGCAGAAGGTCAAGGTGTCCGGGATCTCGATCGGCAAGGGCTTCCAGGGCGGCATCAAGCGCCACAACTTCAGCCGCGGTCCGGTCACCCATGGCTCCCACAACGTGCGCGCGCCCGGGTCGATCGGCGCCAGCACCTTCCCCGCTCGTGTCTTCAAAGGGATGAAGATGCCCGGCCAGATGGGGAACAAGCGGATCACCCAGAAGGGTCTCGAGGTCGCCCAAGTCGACGCCGAGCGCAACTTGCTCCTGATCAAAGGGTCCGTGCCCGGCTCGCGCAACGCCGTCGTGGAGGTGCGCACCGATGGCTAAAGCCGCCGTGCTCGGCAAGACGACCAAGGCTGACCTGCCGAAAGAGCTCTTCACCGAGCCCTTCCACCACTCGCTCGTCCACGAGGCCGCGCGCGCCGACCTCGCCGCCCGCCGCCAGGGATCGGCGTCGACGCTCACCCGCGGCGAGGTGGCGATGACCGGTGCAAAGGCCTGGCGCCAGAAGGGCACCGGCCGCGCCCGCGTCGGCGCGCTCAGTTCGCCCAGCCGCTTCGGCGGCGGCGTCGCCTTCGGCCCCAAGCCGCGCCACTACACCGTCAAGGTCAACCGCAAGGCGCGGCGCAAGGCGCTGCGCTCGGCCCTCTCGACCCACGCGGAGCGCGGTAGCGTCGCCCTGCTCGATGCCACCGCCTTCGAGACGCCCTCGACCAAGGCCGCCGCGGAGGCGCTCGACAAATGGGGTGCGAAGCGCTCGACCCTGGTCGTGCTCGCCTCCGAGGACGTCGGCGCCGCCAAGAGCTTTCGCAACATCGAGCGGGTACAGGTTGCGGAGGTCGGCGCGGTCGGAGTGGCCGATGTGATCGGCGCGGCTTCGCTCGTCGTTTCCGAGGGCGCCCTCGCCAGCCTCGAGGAGAGGCTCTCCTGATGGACGCTCGCACCGTGATCATCCGCCCGGTCGTCTCGGAGAAGAGCTACGCCCTGATCGGCGAGGGCAAGTACACCTTTCGCGTCAACGACCGCGCCCACAAGACCCAGATCGCGCACGCGGTCGAGGAGATTTTCGACGTCAGGGTCGCCGCGGTGCGGACCGCGAAGGTGCGGCCGAAGCCGAAGCGCCGCGGCCTGCACTCGGGCAAGACGCGCGGCTGGAAGAAGGCCGTGGTCCAGCTGGCTCCGGGCGAGCGGATCGAGCTGTTCGAGGGCGCCGAGACCGCATAGGGAACTGAGATGCCGAACCGGAAAACGAAACCAACCAGCCCTGGGCGCCGCTTCGCGACATATCCCCTGCGCGAGCAGCTGACCGCCTCCAGCCCGGAACGCAAGCTGACCGAGGGACTGCGCAAGTCCGGTGGCCGCAACTCGAACGGGCGCGTCACCGCGCGCCACCGTGGCGGCGGTGCCAAGCGGCGCTACCGCAAGATCGACTTCAAGCGGCTGAAGGACGGGGTCCCCGCCAAGGTGGCGACGATCGAGTACGACCCCAACCGCAGCTGCTACATCGCCCTGCTGCACTACGCCGACGGCGAGAAGAGCTACATCCTGGCACCGGCGCAGATCTCGGTCGGCGACACCGTGCAATCGGGCCCCGGTGCCGACATCAGGCCCGGCAACGCACTCGCCCTGGGCGAGATGCCGACCGGCACGATCGTCCACAACGTCGAGCTCACTCCGGGCCAGGGCGGCAAGCTCGGCCGCTCCGCCGGCACTTCGATCCAGCTGGCGGCGAAGGAGGGCGAGATGGTGACGCTGCGCCTGCCCTCGTCCGAGATGCGGCTGGTGCGAGCGGAGTGCCGCGCCACCGTCGGCGTGCTCTCCAACGCCGAGCACCAGAACGTCAAGATCGGCAAGGCCGGCCGCAACCGCCACAAGGGCAAGCGCCCGCAGACGCGCGGCGTGGCGATGAACCCCGTCGACCACCCGCACGGCGGCGGCGAGGCCCACCACACGCCGGGTGGCCACCCCGTGACCCCCTGGGGCAAGCCCACCCTCGGCTATCGCACCCGCAAGAAGGGCAAGCAGTCCGACCGCTACATCGTGCGCGGTAGGCGCCGCGGGAAGAAGAAGAGGTAAGCAACAAGATCATGGGACGCTCGACGAAAAAGGGTCCGTGGGTGGAAGGGGCGCTGATGAAGCGGATCAACGCGATGAACGAGTCGGGCCAGAAGCAGATGCTGAAGACCTGGTCGCGCAGCTCGACGATCTTCCCCGACATGGTCGGCCACACGATCGCCGTCCACGACGGCCGCAAGCACGTCCCCGTCTTCATCTCGGAGTCGATGGTCGGCCACAAGCTCGGCGAGTTCGCCCCGACCCGCACCTTCCGCTCCCACTCCGGCACGGGCAAGGGTGAGTAGCGTGGCCACTGGACCGATCGTCGTTCGCGCCAGCTCCCGCTACGTGCGGGTAGCGCCGCGCAAGGCGCGCCTTATCGCAGACCAGGTGCGGGGTCTGCACATCGAGCAGGCGCGAGCCCTGCTCGAGTTCTCGCCCCGCGGCGCCGCCCAGGACATCCGCAAGCTGATCGAGTCCGCGGCCGCCAACGCGGAGAACAACCACGATCTGATCGCCGACGAGATGCGGATCGCGGAGATCACGGTCGACGAAGGCCCGACCCTGCGCCGCTTCCAGCCGCGCGCGCTGGGCAGGGCCTCGCGGATCAACAAGCGAACCAGCCACATCGCCGTGGCGCTGAGCCCGGAAGACGAGGACTAGGAATGGGGCAGAAGATCCATCCGAACGGCTTCCGCGTCGGCTATATCCAGGACTGGAAGTCGAACTGGTTCGAGGAGAAAGACTTCGCCGACGTCCTGCTCGAAGACCTGCGCATCCGCGAGCACATCGAAGGGAAGCTGGCGCACGCCGGGCTCTCCGACATCACAATTGAGCGCCACGGCGAGATCGCGGTGGACATCCACACGGCCCGCCCGGGGATCGTGATCGGCAAGTCGGGCAGCGAAGTCGACGCGCTGCGCAAAGACCTGCACAAGCTGACGGGCAAACCGGTGAAGGTGAACATCCGCGAGGTGAAGCGCCCCGAGCTCGACGCGAAGCTGGTCGCGCAGTCGATCGCCGAGCAGCTGCAGAACCGCGTCGCCTTCCGCCGGGCGATGAAACGCGCGCTGACCTCGGCCATGCGCTCCGGCGCCAAAGGGGTCAAGGTGCAGGTCTCGGGCCGGCTCGGCGGCGCCGAGATGGCGCGGACCGAGGGTTACTCCGACGGCCGCGTGCCGCTGCACACGCTGCGGGCGAACATCGACTACGGCTTCTTCGAGGCGCGCACGACGACCGGCCGCATCGGCGTCAAGTGCTGGATCAACAAGGGCGAGGTGATGCCCGAGGGGTTCCGCGATCAGCTCTCCGACGACGGCGACGCCGCGGAGCCGCAGCGCGGCGGTCGTGGGGGAGACCGTGGCGGCCGGCCCGGTGGCGATCGGGGTCGCGGCGGCCGGCCCGGTGGCGATCGCGGTCGCGGCGGCGGGGGTGGTCGCTGATGCTGATGCCGAAGCGGGTCATGCACCGCAAGCAGATGCGCGGCCGTATGCGCGGGAACACCAAGGGCGGCAGCACCGTTGCCTTCGGCGAGTACGGCCTCAAGGCACTCGAGCGCGGCTGGATCAGCAACCGCCAGATCGAGGCCGCCCGCGTGGCCATGACCCGCAAGATCAAACGTGGCGGCAAGGTCTGGATCAATGTCTTCCCCGACAAGCCCTTCACGAAGAAGCCGGCTGAGACCCGGATGGGCTCGGGAAAGGGCAACCCCGAGGGTTGGGTTGCCGTGATCAAGCCGGGCAAGGTGATGTTCGAGCTCGCCGGCGTCCCCGAGGACCTCGCCAAGGAGGCGCTGCGTCTGGCCGGTCACAAGCTCCCGGTGAAGACCAAGTTCGTGATGCGCGAGGGGGCGGAGGGGCAGTGAAGTCTTCGGAGGTGCACGATCTCAAAGACGACGAGCTGGTCGCGAAACTGATCGACGCCAGGCAGGAGGCCTTCAACCTGCGCTTCCGCCAGGCGACCGGCGAGCTCGAGAACACCGCTCGCATCGGGTCCGCCCGGCGCGACGTGGCGCGGCTGCTGACGGTGGCCAAGGAGCGGGGGATCGACGTTGAGAGAGAGCTGAAGAAATGACGGACGACGAGACGAAGAAAGACGAAGGCGCAGAGGTCGAGGGCTCGGAGGAATCGACCGCGGGTCCTGTCGCGGAGGAGGGCACCTCGGCCTCGCCGGAGGCTACGGCCGAGGAACCCACCTCCACGCCACCCGCGGAAGATGCGGCTGAGTCCAAGGACGAGGCGCCTGAGGCTGGGTCCGCCGACGCGCCTGAGGCTGAGCAGGCGCCGCCCGCTGCGGCTGAGGCGGAGCCTGCGGAGGCCAGTCCCGAGGACGAGTTGCCGTGGAAGGAGAAGCGCAGGCTGGAGCGCTCGCGGCGGCCGCACGAGGCTGGGCCGCAGCTGAGTCCCGAGGATCGTGTCGCGAAGCGGGCTGAGGAGCGGAAGTCGAAAGCCACCTCGCGGCGCAACGAACGCCAGGCGGCCAAGGGCAAGAAGACAGCTGGCACCGGGACGCCCCCGGCCGAGCGAGAGTCCGTTGCTGCCAAGACCCGGCAGGGGATCGTCGTCTCAAATAAGGCTGAAAAGTCGATCACGGTGCGGATCGATATCGCGCGGCGGCACCCGACCTACGAGAAGGTGGTGCGCCGCTCGCGGACGCTGCACGCGCACGACGAGCGCAACGAGGCTGGCGAGGGCGACATCGTGCGGATCGTCGAGACGCGGCCGCTGTCCAAGACCAAGCGCTGGCGCCTGGTTGAGGTACTGGAGCGGGCGAAGTGATCCAGCAGGAGTCGAGACTGAAGGTCGCCGACAACTCCGGCGCGCGGGAAATCCTCTGCATCCGGGTGAAGGGTGGTTCGCACCGTCGCTATGCGGGGGTCGGGGACGTGATCACCGCCACCGTCAAACAGGCCAGCCCGCAGGGCGGCGTGCGCAAAGGCGAGGTCGTGCAGGCGGTCGTCGTGCGCACCAAAAAGCAGCTTGGTCGCCCCGACGGCACCTACATCTCCTTCGACGAAAACGCCGCCGTGCTGATTGACCCGGCGAGCAACAACCCGCGCGGCACCCGCATCTTCGGCCCCGTCGCCCGCGAGCTGCGCGACCGTAACTTCATGAAAATCATCTCCCTGGCGCCGGAGGTCCTCTGATGGCCAAGGGGATGAGGATCCGCAAAGACGACCAGGTGATGGTGATCGGCGGCAAGGACGCCGGCAAGACCGGCCGCGTGGTTCGCACCGAGCCGAAGAAGAACCGCGTCTACGTCGAGCACCTGAACATGGTCAAGCGTCATGAACGACCGCGCTCGGTGAAAGACGCCCAGCGGGGCGGGGACATCGGCGGCATCGTCGAGAAGGAGGGGCCGATCCACGTCTCCAACGTGATGCTGCTCGACCCCAAAGACAACAAGCGCACTCGAATCGGCGTGCGCCGCGACAAAGGCGGCAAGCGCGAGCGCTACGCGAAGCGCAGCGGAGCGTCGTTCTGATGGAGGCCGCCACCGTGCAATCCCAGGCCGCGCCGCCCCCGCGCCTGCGCGAGCGCTATGAGCAGGAGGTCCTACCGGCGCTGACGCAGCGCTTCAACTACACGACGCCGATGCAGGCGCCCCGCCTGGAGAAGATCACCCTCAATATGGGCCTGGGGGAGGCCAAGCAGAACGCCAAAATGCTGGAAGCGGCGCAGGCCCAACTGGCGACGATCGCAGGCCAGCAGCCCAACGTCCGCCGCGCCCGCAAGTCGATCGCCTCCTTCAAGGTCCGCGAGGGGATGCCGGTAGGGGTCTCCGTGACCCTGCGCCGTGCCCGCATGTGGGAGTTCCTCGACCGTCTTTGCTCGATCGCCGTGCCCCGCATCCGCGACTTCCGCGGTCTCAACCCGCGTTCCTTCGATGGCCGCGGCAACTACTCGATGGGCGTGCGCGAGCAGCTGATCTTCCCCGAAATCGACTATGACTCGATCGACGAGGTCCGCGGCCTCGACGTGACCATCACCACCTCCGCCCAGACCGACGAGGAGGCCTTCGAGCTCCTGCTCGGGCTGGGGATGCCCTTCGCCAAAGAGGGACGGCCGGGCAAACCGGATGCGGACGCCGAGGTGCAGGCGGCTGCCGAAGAGGAGAAGCGCAAGGAGGAGGCACGGCTGCGGGCCGAGGCCGAGCAGGCCGCGCTCGAGCAGCTCAAGGAGGAGAACCCCGAGGCCTATGCCAAGGCCGAGGCTGAGACCGAGGACGAGGGCGCCGAGGCCACCACGGAGGGTGACCAGGAGGCCGAGAGCGCCGACGAGGAGAAACAGGAGAATGGCTAAGACTTCGCTGAAGGTGAAGCAGGGCCGCAAGGCCAAGTTCAAGTCCCGCGAGTACAACCGCTGCCGTCGTTGTGGGCGGCCGCGCGCCTACTACCGCAAGTTCGGCCTCTGCCGGATCTGCCTGCGCGAGGCGGCCCACGAGGGGTATATCCCAGGCATGACCAAGTCCAGCTGGTAGGGAACGACTGAGAGCCACGACGAGATGCTGACCGACCCGATAGCCGATTACCTGACCCGGATCCGCAATGCGCTTGGCTCCGGCCACGACGAGGTGGAGATTCCCGCCTCGCGGCTGAAGCTGGAGATGTCCCGGATCCTCAAGGAGCAGGGCTACATCCTCGATTTCGCCAAGCAGCCCGCCAAGGTGGGCGAGGCGATCAAGATCCGCCTCAAGTACACCGAAGACCGCCGTCCCGTGATTGCGGGCCTGGAGCGGGTTTCGCGCCCGGGTCGCCGGCGCTACGTCGATCACAAGCAGGTACCCCGGGTGTACGGCGGCACAGGCACCGCGATCGTCAGCACTTCCGTCGGCGTGATGACCGGCCACGAAGCGAGGCAGAGGGGCGTTGGCGGCGAGGTCGTCGCCTACGTGTGGTGAGCCGAGATGAGCAGGATCGGACGAAAGCCAATTGCCGTGCCTGACGCCGTCACCGTCGAGGTCGGCCCTGGTCGCGTGGCGGTCAAGGGGCCAAAGGGGGAGCTGACGCAGAGCCTTTCGACTGACATGGTGGTCGAGCAGAGCGATGGCGTGCTCACCGTCCAGCGCCCGACCGACCGCGGCGAGCACCGCGCCCTGCACGGACTCACCCGCAGCCTGATCGCGAACATGGTCGAGGGGGTGACCGACGGCTTCGAGAAGCGCCTCGAGATCCAGGGCGTCGGCTACCGCGCCCAGCTCAAGGGGAAGAACCTGGAGCTGGCGCTCGGCTACTCCCACCCGGTCGCGATCGAGGCGCCCGAGGGGATCGAGTTCGAGGTGCCGCAGCCAACCGAGATCGTCGTGCGCGGCATCGATAAGCAGCTCGTCGGCCAAGTCGCCGCGGACATCCGCAAGCGCCGCCCGCCCGAGCCGTACAAGGGGAAGGGCATCCGCTACCGCGGCGAGCACGTGGCTCGAAAGGTGGGCAAGCGCGCCTAATGTCCGCTCCTTTCCCCACAGCACGCCTCAGCCGGCTGCAAACCGGCGCTGGATCTTCGTCCTCGGGTTTGCCTTTGGCTCCACCAAAGGCTGCACCCTGCGTCCTCGCCCAGCTTGGTTTTCGCTCGGCTGAGTCGCACTGCGCGGAAAGGAGCGGACATTGACGGTACTCACCAATAGGCAACGCCGTCTGCGCCGCCGCCGCCGCGTTCGCGCTCGCATCAGCGGCACGGCAGAGCGGCCCCGGCTTTCGGTCTACCGGTCCAACCGCGGCGTCTTCGCCCAGCTGATCGACGATCGCACGGGCCACACGGTCGCGGCGGTCAACTGGATCGAGCCCGAGCTGCGCAAGCTCTCCGCCAGCGAGCAGGCGAAGCGGGCCGGAGAGCTGCTCGCCGAGCGCGCCAAGGCGGCCGGGGTCGAGTCCTGCGTCTTCGATCGCGGCGGCTACCAGTACCACGGTCGCGTGAAGGCGCTGGCCGAGGGTGCGCGCGAGGGAGGACTGGTCTTTTAGATGGCCGCGCCCCGGTTGACGCACCCACGGATGACACGCCTGGCACGGCGCTGGATCGGCACCCACGGCCCCGTGCGTAGCGCTGCTACGCACAGCGGCCGCGTGCACCGCCCAGCTTGGCCAGTCGCGCCCCCGCGGGCACGTCAACCGGGGCGCGGCCATCGAGCGCCGTTCGCTACCTTGGACCGCTCGCGATGAAGGGAATGGACACAGCCAACGTCGAGACCGTGAGCCCGAAAGGGCTCGACCTGCAGGAGCGCGTGATCGAGATCAACCGCGTCGCCAAGGTGGTCAAGGGCGGCCGGCGCTTCTCTTTCACCGCCCTGGTCGCAGTTGGCGACGAAGAGGGCGTGGTCGGGATCGGCTATGGCAAGGCGCGCGAGGTGCCGCTGGCGATCCAGAAGGGCGTCGAGAACGCCCGCAAGGACTTGATCCGGATCCCCAAATACGGGCAGACGATCACCCACAAGATCATCGGGCGCTTCGGCGCCGGGCACGTGGTGCTGCGACCGGCGAGCCCCGGTACCGGCGTGATCGCCGGCGGCGGGGTCCGCGCCGTGCTCGAGCTGGGCGGGGTGAAGGACGTGCTGACCAAGAGCATCGGGACGCAGAACCCGATCAACCTCGTCAAGGCGACGATGGACGGGTTGATCAACCTGCGGAGGCCTGAGGAGGTCGCTGAGCTTCGGGGATTGACCGTTGCGCAGGTTCTCGGTGTCGGGACCAACGGGTCGACCGCGGGTCCTGGCGTGGGGCAGGGCGCGGGCGAGCCCCGGCCGGCGGGTCCTGTCGCGGAGGAGGGCACCTCGGCCTCGCAAGCTACGGCCGAGGAACCCACCTCCACGCCACCCGCCGGAGGGGCGGAGACCGCGGCAGCTGGTGAGGCTCCAGCCGAGCAAGCGAGCGCCCCAGCGGTCGAGGAGGCGAAGGCTGATGGGGCTCCGGTTGCTGAGGAGAAAGCTGGTGGGGCTCCTGCCGAGGGTGATGCTTCATGACGATCAAGCAGGTTCGGTCGGCTAACGGGAGCAACCCGAGCCAGAAAGCCACGCTGAAGGCGCTGGGGCTCGGGCGGATTGGAAAGGCTGTGGAGCGGAAGGACTCGCCACAGTTGCAGGGGCAGCTGCGGGTCGTCTCTCATTTGGTTGAAGTGGATGGCTGATGGCTGAGGCGCCGCGCTCCGAGGAGATCGGGCTGCACAACCTGAAGCCGAAGCCCGGCTCGAAACGGCCGCGCAAGCGGCTTGGGCGCGGTGAGGGCTCTGGCCTGGGTAAGACCTCGGGTCGAGGGCACAAAGGCGCCGGGTCGCGGTCGGGGTCAAAGCGCAAGGCCGGCTACGAGGGCGGGCAGAACCCGATCCACATGCGGATGCGAAAGCTGCGCGGGCCGCACAAAAAGCAGTCGATGCCGTTCGAGAACTTCAGGACCAAGTCGCAGCCGGTCAACCTCGCCGACCTCGAGGCTCGCTTCGACGCCGGCGCCGAGGTCACGCCCGAGACTTTGAGAGAGAAGGGCCTGGCGAAGCGCTCCGAGCCGGTGAAGATCCTCGCTCGCGGGGAGATCTCCAAGAAGCTGACCGTGCACGCGCACGCCTTCAGCGCCGCCGCCAAGGAGCGGATAGAAGCGGCGGGCGGTTCCTGCCACACTCTGGAGCTCTAATGCTCCGGACCATTGCGAACGCGTTCAGCGTCGCCGACATCCGCAAGAAGCTCGCCTTCACAGCAGCGATCCTGCTGCTCTACCGCCTCGGCGCCTACATCCCGGCGCCCGGCGTCGACCTTGACGCGGTAAGGGAACTGGAGAGCAACTTCGGCGGTGGCGGCATCCTCAACCTGCTCAACTCCTTCTCCGGGGGAAGCCTCTCGCGCCTCTCGCTCTTCGCGCTGGGGATCATGCCCTACATCACCGCCTCGATCATCCTGCAGCTGCTCACGGTGGTCGTCCCCTCGCTGGAGAAGCTGCAGAAAGAAGGCGAAGTCGGCCAGCAGAAGATCACCCAGTACACGCGCTACCTCACCGTCGGCCTGGCGTTCGGCCAGTCCTTCGGCTACGTCTTCCTCTTCCGCTCCTTCGGAGAACAGGCCGGTGGCAACAACGCAATCGCCGAACTCGGCGGCGCCAAGGTGCTGCTGATCGTGATCGCCCTCACGGCCGGCTGCACCCTGCTGATGTGGATGGGCGAGCTGATCACCCAGCGCGGCATCGGCAACGGCATCTCACTGCTGATCTTCGCCTCGATCGTCTCCGAACTCCCGCAGGGCCTCACCGCCTGGTGGACCAACCCCGACCAGGTCTTCGTCGTGATGATGCCCTTCATGGCCCTCGCGGTGATCGTCGCGATCGTCTTCGTGCAGGAGGGGCAGCGGCGGATCCCGGTCCAGTACGCGAAAAGGGTCGTTGGGCGAAAAATGACCTCGGGCGGCTCGACCTACCTGCCGCTGCGGGTCAACATGGCCGGCGTCATCCCGGTCATCTTCGCCGCCTCGATCATGGCCTTCCCGCCGACGATCGGGCAGATGCTCAACACCCCCGCGGCGCTCGACTTCGCCGCCTTCTTCAGCCCGGAAGGCTGGGCCTACGTTGCCGGCGAGGTCTTCTTCATCATCATCTTCACCTACTTCTACACGGCGGTCACCTTCAACCCGGTCGACCAGGCCGACAACCTGAAGAAGTACGGCGGCTTCATACCAGGGGTGCGACCCGGGCGCCCGACCGCGGAATATCTCGACCGCATCCTCTCGCGGCTGACCTTCCCCGGCGCCCTCTACCTGGGCGCTGTGGCGGCCCTGCCGACCATCCTGCTCAGCCAGACGGCGGCCAACTTTGCCTTCGGTGGGACCTCGATCCTGATCGTTGTCGGCGTCGCGCTGGAAACCGTGAAGCAGCTGGAGGCGCAGTTGATGATGAGGAACTACGAGGGCTTCCTCAAATAAGCGGCCTCGATGTCTGAGCTGAATCTCGTACTGCTGGGCCCGCCCGGCTCCGGCAAGGGCACCCAGGGGGAGCGGTTGCAGGAGGAGCTGCAGCTGCCCTACTACGCGACCGGGGACATCCTGCGCGCGGCGGTGCGCGAGGGCACGGATCTGGGTCGGGCGGCGAAGGAGTACATGGACCGCGGCGACCTCGTCCCGGACGAGGTGATCGTCGGGGCGATCGGCGAGCGCATCGACTCGCCGGAGGCCGAGGACGGATTCATCCTCGACGGCTTTCCCCGCACCGCCCCACAGGCGGAGGCGCTGGCCGAGAAGCTTGCCGAGCTGGGCAGGGACCTGACCGCGGTGCTCTTGATCGACGCCGACGACGAGGAGGTGGTCCGCCGGCTCGGCGGTCGCCGCACCTGCGTCGAGAACGGGCACGTCTTCCACGTCGATTTCAACCCGCCGAGGCAGGAGGGCGTCTGCGACGTCGACGGCAGCGAGCTGATCGTCCGCGATGACGACAAGCCGGAGGTGATCCGGCACCGCCTCGAGCAGTATCACGCGAAGACGGCACCGCTGATCGAGCACTATGACGGCCACAGCCTGTTGCGGCGCGTCGACGGCTCGGCGGCGCCGGACGCAGTGGCCGACGAGATCCGCCGGACCCTGGCGACGCTTCGCCTCGAGGCCGATGAGGCGATCTGAGCCCGCACTAGCGTGTACAGGATGATCATCAAGAAGACGCCCGCTCAGGTCGAGCAGATGGCGGCCTCGGGCGAGATCCTGGTGCGCTGCCTGCAGATGCTCGCGGCCAAGGCGCGCCCCGGCGTGACGACCAAAGAGCTGGACCTCGCCGCCGAGAAGCTGATTCGCTCGCAGGGGGCCGAGCCGGCCTTCAAAGGCTACCGTGGGTTTCCCGCCTCGATCTGCGCCTCGCCGAACTCGATGGTCGTGCATGGCATTCCCGGCGATTACGAGTGCAAGCGCGGCGACGTGCTCTCGATCGACGTCGGTGTGATCAAGGACGGCTGGGTCGCGGACGCGGCGATGACCGTGCCGATCGGCTCGATCGATTCCGACGCGCGGAAGCTCCTGGACGTAACGAAAGGGGCGCTCTTCGCCGGCGTCGAGCAGATGCGGCCCGGCAACCGGCTCGGCGACGTCTCCGCTGCAATCCAGCGCACCGTGGAGATCGAGGGGCTCTCGATCATCCGCACCCTGGTCGGCCACGGGATCGGCCGCGAGATGCACGAGGACCCCCAGGTCCCCAACTTCGGGGCACCCGGCAAGGGGCCGCTGCTGGAGGAGGGCACGGTGCTGGCGATAGAGCCGATGGTCAACGCCGGTGGCCCGCTCGTGCGGCTGGGGGATGACGGCTGGGCCGTCTACTCGCAGGACGGCTCGCTCGCCGCTCATTTCGAGTTCACCGTCGCCGTTACCGCCGACGGTCCTCGGATCCTCACCCCCTGGCACGAGGACGAGTAGGCGTTACCCTTTTTCCACGCGTCGCCTGGTGACAATTGCCCTGCTGTTGACGGTTCTCGGGGTCCCAGACGCCCCGGCCGCGGCGCCGCAGCCCTACGGAACCAACGATGCCGGTGGGTTTCGCAACGTCCTGCCGCCGGGTGAGAACGGGCTCGCCAATCTGGCGCAGGTCTTCAGCTTCCGCGGCACGGGTGCCCTGCCGCCGCATTTCTCCGATCAGCAGCCGCTCTACGAAAACCTCGTCTATGGGGCGCCGACGCTGAGCGACGAAGGGGTCGCCGCGTACTTCAAGGACGCCACCTTCGGCGTTCCCGCCACGGAAGTGGCCTCGACGATCGAACCGCGTCCGGGGGTGACGATCGTTCGCGACGCCGCCTATGGGATCCCCCACATATACGGCGACACGCGCGCCGACACGATGTTCGGCGCCGGCTACGCGGGGGCGGCGGACAGGCTCTTCCTGATGGACGTGCTGCGCCACACCGGCCGTGCCGAACTCGCCTCCTTCCTCGGCGGCTCCAACGCCGAGGCCGACGCCAGCCAGTGGGGCTTTGCCCCCTACACCGAGGCCGATCTGCAGAGGCAGCTGGAAACGGCGCCGCAGACTAACGGGCAGCTGGGGCAGCAGACGGTCGAAGACGTGCAGAGCTACGTCGACGGGATCAACGCCTACATCGCCGCCGCCAACGCCAACACGGCGCTGAAGCCGGCCGAATACTTGCTGCTGAACAAGCCGATGGAAGCGTGGAAGCCGACCGACGTGATCGCGATCGCCTCGCTGATCGGCGGGATCTTCGGGCGCGGCGGCGGCAACGAGGTTGGATCGGCGGAAGCCTTGCAGGCGCTCGAAGCTCGCTTCGGCCGCAAGGCAGGGCGGAGCGCCTGGCTCGGTTTCCGCTCCAAGAACGACCCCGAAGCCCCGACCACGATCGCCGAGCGCTTTCCGTATGAGACTCGCAGCGCCTTCGCCCAGCGGGGCCTGGCGCTGCCCGATCCCGGCTCGGTTCGCAGACCGCCCCCGGCGACCGCCTCAGCGGGCGCCAGGGGGACAGGTGGCTTCGGGGAAGCGATTGTCGAGGGCCTGCGCCAGGGGGCCCACGCCTCCAACTGGGAGCTGGTCTCCGCCAGGAAATCCGCCACCGGCCACCCGCTGGCGGTGATGGGACCTCAGGTCGGCTACTACGTTCCCCAGCTCCTGATGGAGCAGGACCTCCACGGTCCCGGCATCGACGCCCGCGGCGCCGCCTTCGCCGGGGTCAGTCTCTACGTCCTGCTCGGCCACGGCCGCGACTACGCCTGGAGCGCGACGACCGCCACCTCGGACAACGTCGACACCTTCGCCGAGGTGCTCTGCAGGGACAACTTCCACTACCTCCACCGCGGCAAGTGCAGGCCGATGGAAAAGCTGGAAAAGGCGGAGAGCTGGACACCGAACGCGATCGACTCGACCGAAGCGGGCTCGCAGACGCTCGTCGCCTATCGCACCGTGCACGGCATCGTCTCCGCCCGCGGCAAGGTCGGCGGGCGCCGGGTGGCCTTCGCCCGCCAGCGCAGCACCTACTTCCACGAGGCCGAGTCGGTGATCGGCTTCGCCCAGCTCAACGAACCTGGCTTCCTCACAGGCCCGGAGAGGTTCAAGGAGGCGGTTTCCAACATCAACTTCCTCTTCAACTGGGCCTACGTCGACTCCGAGCACATCGCCTACGCGCTCTCGGGCGCGATGCCCCAGCGGGCACGCGGGACATCGCCCGACTTCCCCATCCTCGGCACCGGCCAGTACGACTGGAAGGGCTTCAAGCCGGCGACCCAGACGGCCGACTACCTCCCCTTCTCCAAGCACCCGCAGGCGGTCGACCCCGACTTCCTCGTCTCCTGGAACAACAAGCAGGCGCCCGGCTGGGCCGCGGCCGACGACCAGTACGCCTACGGCGCCGTCTTCCGCTCGCAGATGATCGCCGATCGCGTACGCGCCGGCACCAAAGGCAAACGGAAGATGACCATCGCCGAGCTCGTGCGGGCGATGGAGGAACCGGCGACCCAGGACCTGCGCGGGTACCGCCTGTTGCCGACGATCCTCGAGGCGGTGGGCAGGCCGCGGCAGCCGGCCCTGCGCAGGGCGCTCGCCACGCTGCGCGCATGGCACGAGGCCGGCGCCCACAGACGCGACCTCGACCGCGACGGGGTCGACGAGGAAACGCCGGCGATCGAGCTGATGGACGCCTGGTGGCCGCGGCTGGTCGAAGCCGAGTTCAGGCCGGCGCTCGGCGATGAGGCGTTCGAGAAGCTCGAGGCGATGCTGAAACTGGGTGACCACACGGGCGCCTCCCCGGACGCCCCGGACTTCTTCGACGGCTGGTGGGGCTACGTCTCCAAGGACCTCCGCGGCATCTTCGGCCCGAAGCCGAAGGCGCCCTTCAGCCGCGCCTACTGCGGCAAGGGCTCGAAGTCCCGCTGCCGCCGGGCCCTGCAGCGCAGCCTCGGCCGCGCCCTCAGGGTCACTCCGGCGGCGCTCTACGGCGGCGGCAACGGCCAGTGCTCCGCCAATCCCCAGCCTTCCTGCTTCGACCAGAACCGCCCCCTCGTCACCTCCGGCGTCACTCTCGGCCCCTTCCCCTTCCAGAACCGGCCCACCTTCCAGCAGGTGGTGACGCTCACTCAGCGACTTCCGCGTTGAGGCGTCCCCGACGAGCGCCCCAGCCAGGGCTCGCCTGAAGCACCCCCCTGCTATCTTTCCCCGTCCGGCCCAAGCCGGGTTGTTTGCGCCTGCCGTCCAACTCCTGGGACGTGCGGGAGTCCTGTGTTCGATACGAGACCGGAGCGATGAAGGTCAGAGCTTCCGTAAAGCCGATGTGCGAAAAGTGCAAGATCATCCGCCGTAACGGCGCTGTCTTGGTGATCTGCCAGAACCCGCGACACAAGCAGCGGCAGGGCTAGATGGCGCGCATCGCGGGCATCAACATCCCAGTCGGCAAGCGAGTCGAAATCGGGCTCACCTACGTCTTCGGGATCGGGCGCTCGACCGCCCAGAAGATCCTCGAGGAGACGAAGATCGATCCGAACACCCTGGTCAAAGACCTGACCGAGGACGAGGTCGTGCGCCTGCGCGAAGCGGTCGAGCAGCGCGAGGTGGAGGGCGATCTGCGGCGCGAGCGCTCGCAGAACGTCAAACGGCTGATGGAGATCGGCTCCTATCGGGGCTTGCGCCACCGCCGCGGGCTTCCGGCGCGCGGTCAGCGCACCAAGACCAACGCGCGCGGCCGCAAGGGCCCGCGCCGGATGAGCGTCGCCGGCAAGCGCAAGGCTCCATCGCCGAAATAGGAGATAGCGAGTGGCAGCAGCGAAAAAACCCGCCAAAGGGCGCTCCCGGCGCCGCGTCAAGAAGAACGTCGCCTACGGGCAGGCGCACATCAAGACTTCCTTCAACAACACGATCGTCACCCTGACCGATACCGAGGGCAACGTGATCGCCTGGGAGTCGGCCGGCTCCGCCGGCTTCAAAGGCTCGCGCAAGTCGACGCCGTTCGCAGCCCAGGTCACCGCCGACGCCGCCGCGAAGAAGGGCATGGAACACGGCCTCGAGCGGGTTGAGGTGTTCGCCAAGGGGGCGGGATCGGGTCGCGAGACGGCGATCCGCTCCCTGCAGGCGGCCGGCCTCGACGTGACCACGGTCAAGGACGTCTCCCCCCAGGCGCACAACGGTTGCCGCCCGAAGAAGCGGAGGCGCGTCTAGTGGCCCGCGATACCGCGCCGCAGTGCAAGCAGTGCCGCCGCGAGGGGCAGAAGCTCTTCCTCAAGGGCGAGCGCTGCTTCACCGACAAGTGCGGGGTCGAGCGCCGCTCCTACCCGCCCGGCGAGCATGGCCGCGGGCGCATGCGCCAGTCCGAGTACCGGGTGCAGCTGCGGGAGAAGCAGAAGACCCGTCGCTACTACCAGGTGCTGGAGAAACAGTTCCGCGCCTACTACGACAAGGCTTCGCGCCAGGACGGCGTCACCGGCGAGAACCTGCTCCGCCTGCTCGAGTCGCGCTTCGACAACGTGTTGGTGCGCCTCGGCTTCGCCGCCTCCCGGCGCCAGGCACGACAGCTGATCCGCCACGGCCACTGGCTGATCAATGGCCGCCGGGTCGACATTCCCTCCTACCAGGTCCGTCCCGAGGACGTGATCTCGATCAAGGCGAGCTCCGCCGCCACCGACACGATTCGCAAAGCGACGGAGCTGGTCTCGACGGTGCCTGCCTGGCTGCAGGCCGACCATGACTCACTCACCGCCAAGGTCCTGCGCTACCCCGAGCGCGCGGAGATCTCGGCGCCGGTCCAGGAGCAGCTGATAGTCGAGCTGTACTCCAAGTAGGCCGGACTCGTTTTCTGAACCACGCAACGCAAGGAATCCATGACCACTGACTTTCAGGTCCCTCGAATCACCTCTGAGAAGGTCGACGATCGCCGTGGCACCTTCACCATCGAGCCTCTCGACAAGGGCTTCGGCTACACGTTCGGCAACAGCCTCCGCCGCGTCCTGCTCTCCTCTCTGGGCGGAGCGGCGATCACCAGCGTCCGCATCGAGGGCGTCGCGCACGAGTTCTCGACCGTGCCCGGCGTCAAGGAGGACGTCACCGACATCGTCCTCAACCTCAAGGACCTCGTCGTCCGCATGCATACCGATGCCGACGAGGTCGAGGCGCCGCTGGTCGCCACCGGCCCCGGCGAGGTCAAAGCGAAGGACATCGACCTGCCTTCGGGCGTCGAGATCCTCAACCCAGAGGCGCCGATCGCGACGCTGGAGAAAAAAACCAAGCTCGAGGTCTACCTGACGATCGGCCGCGGCCGCGGCTACTCGCCGGCCGAGGAGAACAAGTCCGACGAGCAGCCGATCGGCGTCATCCCGATCGACTCGATCTTCTCGCCGATCCGCCGCGCCTCCTACTCGGTGGCGACGGCGCGCGTCGGTCAGCGCACCGACTTCGACAAGCTGACGCTCGATCTGGAGACCGACGGTTCGATCGAGCCGGGTGCGGCCCTGCGCGAGGCGTCCGAGATCCTGATCAAGAGCCTGGCGATCTTCACTGATGCCGACCGAGTCGAGGAGCTGACCGCACGCGACCCGGTCTCGCCGCACACCACCGACGTCTTGCCCGGTCCGGTCGGCGACGGCGTCGCCGGCAGCAACGGCCTCGACGAGATCCTGATCGAGGAGCTCGAGCTCGGCGTCCGCTCCTACAACTGCCTGAAGCGAGCAGGGGTGCAGACGGTCGGCGACCTCGTGCGCAAGACGCGCTCGGAGCTGAACGCGATCCCCAACTTCGGCCAGAAGTCGATCGAGGAAGTGATCGAGACCCTGCACGCGCGCGGCCTCGACCTGCAGGGAGACTGAGCGGGAAGCTGAGACGATGCGCCACCGCAAGAAGCGAAACAAGCTGAGCCGCGACGCCGCGCATCGCGAGGCCCTCCTCTCGAACCTCTCCAAGCAGCTGATCGAGCACGAGCGGATCAAGACCAGCCAGGCGAAGGCGAAGGCGGTCAAGCCCGAGGTCGAGCAGCTGATAACGCTCGCCAAGAAGGGCGGGCTGCATGCGCGGCGGCAGGCGCTGGCGACTTTGCACAACGATAAGTTCATCGTGCACAAGCTGTTTGAGGAGGTCGCCCCCCGGTACACGGAGCGGCCCGGCGGGTACACCCGGATCGTCAAGTTGGGTCCGCGGAAGTCGGACTCGACTGAGATGGTTTATCTGGAGCTCGTCTAGGGGACGGGGAGGGCGGTTCCCTCCCGCCCTGACAAGTGCCGCGCTACTGAGCGCGGCACTTTGAGTATCCGCCAGTTCGGGAGGGAACCGCCCTCCCTCTGACCGCGTCAGCTCTCAGAAGGGCGAACTGCATCAACTTCTCTACCTGCTAGATCGAGAAGTTGATGCAGTTCGCTGGTCGTAGCTGACCGACTCGAGGTACAGGCCGTGGGGTGGTGCTGTGTCGCCGGCGGCTGAGCGGGGGGCGCCTTTGAGGAGGAGCTGGAAGCTCTCCAGGGTTCTGCGGGATGAGGCGACCTCCAGCATTGTTCCGACTAGGACGCGGACCATGCTGCGCATGAAGGCGTCGGCGGTGATTTCGAATGAGGCGATGTCGTCGTCGAAGGTCCAGGCCGCGGCGAGGATGTTGCGGTTGAAGCGGACATGGTCGGTTTGGGTGGGGGTGAAGGCGGTGAAGTCGTGAGTGCCGGGGAGGGCGGCGGTGCAAGCCTCGAGGGCATCACGGTCGAGCTGGTGCGGCCACCAGAGGGCTCGGCCCTGCTCAAAGGGGCTCGGGGACCGGCGGGTCAGGATGCGGTAGAGGTAGGTGCGTGACTTGGCGTCGTGGCGGGCGTTGAAGCCGTTGGGGGCCGGCGCCGCCGCCGTGACGGCTATGTCATTGGGGCCGACGCCGTTTAGCCGCTGAGCGAGATTCTCTGGGACCTCGACAGAGGTCTCAAAGCTCGCGACCTGCCCCAGCGCGTGCACGCCCGTATCGGTGCGTCCAGCCACCGTTAGCTCAACCTCCTCACGCAGCACCGTCGCCAGCGCTGCCTCCAGCTCCCCCTGCACCGTCCGCAGCCCAGGCTGCTTCGCCCACCCGCGAAACCCCGAGCCGTCGTACTCGATATCCAGCCTCACGCTAGTCACGGCCCGGCAGTATGCCCTCGAGAGGCAGGCGCGGGGCACCACCCGAACTGGCGGATACTCAAAATGCCGGTCTCATTAGACCGGCATTTGTCAGGGCGGGTGGTGCCCCGCGCCTGCCCACTTATCCCCTGCCGAGCAGTTTCAGCAGGCCCGCTTCATCAAGAATCTCAGTCTCGTATTTCTCCGCCTTCTCCAGCTTCGACCCGGGATTGTCCCCGGCGACGAGGTAGTCGGTTTTTTTCGAGACCGAGTTGACGACCTTGCCGCCGGCCGCCTTGATCAGAGCTCCGGCCTCCTCGCGGGTCAGCTCGGGGAGGGTGCCGGTGAGGACCAGGGTCTTGCCCTCCAGCGGCCCACCCGCGGCGCGCCGTTCTGAGGCGTCCTGCTCGAGGCGCAGGCCTTTCTCGCGCAGCTTCCCGATTAGCTCCCAGGTGCGCTCGTCGGCGAGCGACTCGGCGATCTGCACCGCCATGATCGGCCCCACCCCCTCGACCTCCTCGATCTGCTCGGGGTCCGCGGTGTGCAAAGCGTCGATCGAGCCGAAGTGGTCGGCCAGCGCTTCCGCCGTGACGTATCCCACGCCCGGCAGGCCGAGCGCGTAGAGGACGCGTTTGAAGGGTCGCGACCGGGATGCCTCGATCGCCGCCACCAGGTTCCGCGCGGAGACCTCGCCGAAGCCCTCCAGGCCGGCCAGCTTCTCCTCGCTCAGCTCGTAGACGTCGGCGACGTCGGCGATCAGGCCTTCCTGGAGGAAGCGCATCGCCTGCTTCTCGCCGAGGCCGTCGATGTCCATCGCGCCTTTGCTGACGAAGTGCTTGACGTGCTGAAAGGACTGCCCGGGGCAACCGGCCCGGTTGGGGCAGATCGAGAAAACGGCGTCGTCGGGCTTCTCGATCGGGGTCCCGCAAGCTGGGCATTTCTTCGGCGGCTTCACCCGGCGCGTCCCTTTGGGTCGGCGCTGCACGAGCGGCGCCACCACCTGCGGGATCACGTCCCCCGCCCGCATCACCACGACCTCGTCGCCGATCCGCACGTCCTTGCGCGCGAGGTCCTCCTCGTTGTGAAGGGTCGCGGTGGAGACGGTGACGCCGCCGACGTGGACAGGCTCCAGCATCGCGAAGGGCACCAGGTGTCCGACCCGGCCGACGTTCCAGACCACGTTGAGCAGCTTCGTCGTCGCCGTCGTCGGCGCGAACTTCCAGGCGATCGCCCAGCGCGGCTCGCGCCCGACCACGCCCAGCTCGCGCCAGAGCGCCCGCTCGTCGACCTTTACCACGACGCCGTCGATCTCGTAGTCGAGCTCCTCGCGGCGCTCCTCCCACCAGCGGCAGCGCTTCACCACCGACTCGATGCCGGGGTGGTGGTCGGTGTCGGGGTTGACCTTGAAGCCGCGTTCGCGAAGCCACTCGATCTCCTCGCTGTGGCTGGCGAAGTCGAGTCCGCGCACGGCGCCGATCCCGTAGGTCCAGATCGAGAGCGGCCGTTCTGCCGCAAGCGAGGGGTCGAGCTGGCGGATCGAGCCGGCGGCGGAGTTGCGGGGGTTGGCGAAGGCCGGTTCGCCCGCCTCGGCGCGGCGCTCGTTCAGCGCCTTGAACTCGGCGATCGGCAGGTAGACCTCGCCTCTCACTTCGATCAGCGGCGGGGCGTCCTCGATGCGCAGGGGGATCGCGCCGATTGTGCGCAGGTTCTGGGTCACGTCCTCGCCGACGCGGCCGTCGCCGCGGGTCGCGCCGCGCACGAGCACCCCGTCCTCGTAGGTGAGCGAGATCGCCAGGCCGTCGATCTTCGGCTCGGTGGTATAGCTGAACTCGGCGGCGCTGATATCGAGGCGCTTCAGATGGTTGCGGATGCGCGTCTCCCAGGCGCGCAGCTCCTCCTCGTTGCGCGCGTTGGCGAGGGAGAGCATCTGCTCTGCGTGCTCGACTTGCTCGAAGCGGTCGAGGGGCGGCGCCCCGACCCGCTGGGTCGGCGAGTCCGGGGTCAGCAGCTCTGGGTGATCGGCCTCGATCGCCCGCAGCTCGTCGAGCAGCGCGTCGTATTCGTCGTCGCCAATGGTCGGGTCGTCGAGGACGTAATACCGGTGGTTGTGCAGCGCCAGCTCTTGGCGCAGCTCCTCCGCGCGCTGCTTGGGGTCGGGGGCGCTCACACCGAGGTCGGGGCGCTTGCCGCCAGCATCTCCTCGAAACCCCACCCGCGCAGCCGCTCCAGGCCGCCGTGGTCGGTGAGGTCAAAGTGAATCGGCGTCACCGAGATCCTCCCCTGCGCGACGGCGTTGAGGTCGGTTTCCTCGATCTCCTCGTAGCCGGGCTGCCAGCCGTAAATCTCGTAGTGGCGCCGGCCATCCGCCTCGCCGACGAGCTTCAGCTCGTCGTTGTAGATCCGCTTGCCGAGCTTGGTGACCTCGATGCCGCGCGGCTCACCGGCGGGGCAGTTGACGTTGATCAGCGTCGCCTCCGGCATAGGCTCGCTGATCAGCCGTTTGACCAGCTCGGCCGCGAACGGCGCGGCCGCGGCGAAGTCGAAGCGCCCGCTGACGTAGCCCATACCGCCCCCCGAGGACTGCTGGGACACCGCCACGGCGGGAATCCCGAGCACGATCCCCTCGAAGGCGGCGGCGACGGTGCCCGAGTAGGTGATGTCATCGCCGAGGTTGGCGCCATGGTTGATGCCGGAGAAGATCAGGTCCGGCCGGTGGCCGACCAGTCCCAGCTCGGCGAAGCGAACACAGTCGACCGGCGTGCCGTCTGTGGCGTAGCCGACGTCGCCATCGCCGAACTCGACCTCCTCGACCGTCAACGGCGAGCGCGTGGTGATGCTGCGGGCCGTCGCGCTGCGGTTCGAGTCGGGCGCGATCACATCGACCTGCACCCCCTCGATCTCGCGCAACGCCCGCCGCGCCGCCTGTAGCCCGGGGGCGGTGATCCCGTCGTCGTTTGTCAGCAGGACGCGCACGGCCACCGATTCTAGGTGTCCTGCCCGCGGAGCCGGGCTAGAGAAAATTCAAAGTCGGCACATTCTGCGCGCCACACGTGTAGGCCCGCAAGAGAGACTCGCGCGATGTCGCTCGCTCAGATTGGCCCTCTAACGACCATATTCGAGGCGATTGCGACTGCCGTGGGTGCCGGCATCGTCTTGGGCAGCGTCGGTGTCGGGATCGTTCGGCTCGCGCTCGGGGTCTCGCGCACGCGAATCGAAGGCAATGCCCTCATAGACGGCTACGTGGGCGGCGCGTTCGGTGCGGCAGTTGCGTTGGTTGACATTGGCGTCCGCTACGCTCTCTGAAATGAATTGTCTGCGATAGAGGTGATCCAATGGACGGGATCCGTTACGCAAATATCGGCATTGTCGTTGGTGTCGTGATCGTCATCGCCGGGGTGTTGGCGTTCAAGGATTCGAGCGAAGCCGCCATGCAGCTGACAGCGCTGGTTGGTTTCTTCTCCGCCCTCGGCGTCTCCAATGCTCTCCAGGAGCGGGCCAGACGGCGCAGGCGCAAAGGCGCTCAGTAACCGGCGATTTCGCCGGCCATCAGGTCCTGCTCGACGTGGGCGAGGCTGAGGTTGCTTACGCTCGCCATCAGGATCGAGAAGATCATCAGCTTGCCGCTGCGGTTGAAGCAGTAGCCGGAGAGGTTGCTGACGCCGGTCAGGGTGCCGGTCTTGGTGCGGCAGCGGCCGTAGGCCGCGGTGCCATGGGTGCGGTCGTCGACCGTTCCCTCGCGGCCAGTCAGCGCCAGGTCCTGGATGAACTCCTCACCCACCGGGTCGGTGCGCATCGACCGCAGCAGGCCGACGACCTGCAATGGGGACGCCCGGTTGGAGCGGGTCAGGCCGGACCCGTCCACCGCGTGGACGGCGGAGCTGTGGCTGCGTGCGAACCGCTCGACGACACCGGCACCGGAGGCGGTGCTACCGGATCCGCCGAAGCGCGCTCCCAGCAGCTTGATCAGCATCTCGGCGAAGAAGTTGTCCGAGTAGACGTTGGTCACATTGGCGAGCGTCGTCAGCGGCGGCGATTCGACCCGCGCCAGCTCGGTGCTGAAGGGCGGTGGCGTGCCGAGGGCGACGGCGGTCGAGACGCGAACGCCTGCGCCGCGCAGCGCCTGCGCCAGCGTCGCCGCTGCGGTCGCGGCCGGGTCGCTGGCGAACCCGCTCGCGCTGGGGCTGCTGTAGCCGGAGTTGAGCGAGAGGCCTGAGAGCGGGCCGATGTAGGAGCTGGTGGCGTAGCCCGAGTCCGCGACCCCGCGCAGGCGGTCGAAGACGCTGTCGTCGGCGTAGAGGCGACCGGTGACGGCGCGGATACCGGCTTCGCGAACCTGGCGCTTGAGCAGGAGCAGGTTGGTGCCGAGGCCGCCGCGGAAGCGCTGGTAGAACGACGGCGTGCCCAGCGCCGGGTCGCCGCCGCCGATCAGGTAGAGGTTGCCCCGCAGGACGCCGTTGCGGTCGATCACGCCGTCGGTCTCGAGCAGGGTCGGAATGCGCGCCTGCGGCCCCAGGCGCGAGAGGGCGGTCGAGGTCGTGTAGAGCTTCATGTTCGAGGCGAGCGGGCGCTGGCGCTTGGCCGCGCGGGCGCAGATGGGCGCGCCGGTCTCCCCGTTGATGACGTAGAGGCCGCTGGCGCCGCCACCTCCGCGGACCAGGCGCCCCCGCAGGTTGTCGCAGAGCTGGGCGCGAGTAGCCGCCTGCGCCGCGGTCCCCACGAGGAGGATCACGAGCAGCGCGCAAATCGCGGCAGAGAGTGCCGGGGTCCGCCTCACTTAATGGGATAATGCATGTTTATGGGCAAAGTTGTGGATCTAGGGTCGCAACCGCGACGGCGGCGCGGTCGTAAACGCCCATCGAAGACCGCCCTCGTGCTCGGCGGCGGCGGCTTCACCGGCGGCGTCTACGAGATCGGCGCCCTGCGCGCCCTCGACCTGCTCGCCGTCAACAGCACGGTCACCGACTTCGACGTCTACGTCGGCACCAGCGCGGGGTCCTTCGTCGCTGGGATGCTCGCCAACGGCGTCACCCCCGACGAGATGATGCAGGTGATCAACCGGCGCATCCCCTCCGAGCTGGAGGACCTCAACCTCGACAAGGTGCTCAAGCTCAATTACCTCGGCTTCGTCGAGAAGGCGGCGGTGCTGCCGCTGCGGACCGTCGAGCTGATGCGGAACCTGGTCCGGATGGGCACGTTCTCCGCGATCGACGTCGGCGTCGGCTTGGCGGAGGCGCTGCCGACCGGCTTCTACTCGGGCAGCGGCATCGCCGACTACGTCGAGGGCGCCCTCTCCGAAGACGACAGGGTCGACGACTTCCGGCTGCTCGAGAGGGAGCTGTACCTGACCGCGACCGACCTCGACACCTGCGAGCGGATCGTCTTCGGCGAGGAGGGTTGGAACGACGTGCCGATCTCCAAGGCGATCCAGTGCTCGACCGCGCTGCCGGTCGTCTACAAGCCGGTCGACCTGAAGGGCCGCCAGTTGGTCGACGGCGGCATCCGGTCGACCACCAACGTGGACATCGCGGTCGAGAAGGGGGCGAAGTTCATCGTCGTCGTCAACCCGCTGGTGCCCTTCGTCAACGACTTCGAGAAGACGATCCCAACCGTCTTCGGCACGCGGGTCCGCCGCGTCTCCGACATGGGCCTGCCGGCGATCGCCAATCAAACCTTCCGCCTGATCGCCCATGCCCGCCTGCACCAGGCGGTCGAGATGTGGCAGGAGCGCTATCCGGGCGTCGACATCATCCTGATCGAGCCCGAGCCCAACGACGAGCTGATGTTCGGCACTCCGATCATGGATTACTCACGGCGGCTGAAAATAGCCCGCCACGGCTTCGAATCGGTGACCGCCGCCCTGGCCCAGGACTACGACCGCTACAAGGAGATCGCCGATCGCCACGGCCTCGAGATCTCCGAGCGTCGTGTGCGTCGCGTGGTCGAGCGCGCCGCCGAAGAGGAGCCCGAGCAGAACTCGACTTGGAGGCGAGTGCTCGAGCAGACGACCTCGGCACTGTTGCGGCAGTCCGGCGAGGCTTCTTAGCTCTTCTGGCGCATGAGGGGCTGGATCAGCTCGCGTAGAGCTGCTCGATCTCGCCCTCGTGCTTGCTGGCGACGACGGCGCGCTTGACCTTCAGCGTTGGCGTCAGCTCGCCGGCTTCCTGCGACAGGTCGCGGGGGAGGATCGCCACCTTCTTCACCTGCTCGACCCGGGCGAACTTCTGGTTGATCGTATCCACGTGGTCTTCGATCGCCTTGCGGACCTCCTCGTTGGTGGCGAGCTGGGCCGGGTCCTCGGGCAGGCCGTGCTCTTTCGCGTAGGCGAGGGCTTCTTCGGGGTCGAGCGTGACCAGGGCGACGAGGTAGGGCTTGCGGTCGCCGACGACGACGCACTGGGAGACGAGGGCGTGCTGCTTGATTTCGTTCTCGAGGTTCGCCGGGGTGATGTTCTTCCCGCCCGCGGTGATGATGATGTCCTTCTTGCGGCCGGTGATCTTGAGGAAGCCGTCCTCGTCGATCGCGCCGAGGTCGCCGGTGTGAAGCCAGCCGTCGACGATCGTTTCCCGGGTCGCCTCCTCGTTCTTGTAGTAGCCCTGGAAGACGTTTGGCCCCTTGACCAGGATCTCGCCATCGTCGGCGATCCGGATCTGGCAGCCAGAGAAGGGCTTGCCGATCGTGCCGACCTTGAAGTCGTCCGGAGAGGCCACTGTCGCCGCGGTCGAGGTCTCGGTCATCCCCCAGCCCTCGAGCACGAGCACGCCGGCGGCGTCGAAGAAGCGCAGGATCTCGGGGTTGATCGGGGCGGCGCCGGAGACCGCCAGCCGCAGGTTGCCGCCGAAGAGGCCGCGGATCTTGGAGAGCACTCGCTTGTCGGCAAACTCGTACTGCTTGCGCAGCAGGAAGCCCGGTTTGCGGCCGGCGCGTTCGGCGGCGCGCATCTTCTTGCCGACGCGGATCGACCACTCGAAGACGGCCTTCTTCAGGCCCCCCTCTTTCTCCACGGCGCTAGTCGCCGCCGTGTAGATCTTCTCGAAGATGCGCGGCACCGAGGGGAAGTAGGTCGGTTTCAGCTCCGCCAGGTTGGGCAGGATCTTGAGCGGGTCGCGCTCCCAGTAGGCGAGCGTGGCGCCGAGGTCGAAGCTGCCGAGCTGGATCAGGAGGGCGAAGGAGTGGGCGAGGGGGAGGTAGAGGTAGGTGACGTCTTCCCCCTCGATGACGCTGGTCTCGTTGATCATGTCGAGCATCGCCCGGTAGTTGCCGTGGCTGATGATGCAGCCCTTTGGCGGCCCGGTTGTGCCCGACGTGTAGATGAAGGTGCAGATGTCCTGCGGGGTGACCGAGCTCCAGCGCGCCTCCCACTCGGCCTCCGTGCGGCCGGCACCGCGGCTTGCCAGCTCCTCCATCGAGATCGTGTCCTCGCTGGTGCCGGTCATCCGCACGACGTGCTCAAGCAGCGGCAGCTGGTCGCGCACGGCGCGGATCTTCTCCAGCTGCTCGTCGTCCTCGACCACGACCACCTTGGCGTCGGAGTTCTCCAGCACGTACTGGCACTCCTCGGGCGAGTTGGTCTGGTAGATCGGAACGACGATGGCGCCGGCGGAGAGCGCGGCGAAGTCGAAGTAGGTCCACTCCGGGCGCGTGTTGCCGAGGATCGAGACCTTGTCGCCCTTCTCGACGCCGAGCTCCATCAGGCCGAGGGAGAGCGAGCGGACCGTCTCCAGCACCTCTTTGAAGCTGCGGCTGACCCAGGCGTCGCCCTGCTTGAAGCGCACCGCGGGGGCGCTGTCGTAGAGCTTGGCCGCGCGCGGCAGCAGATCCGCCAGCGTGGCCGATTTGGTTCCCCGCTCCATGCGGGGAAGGAGTCTAGTTAATGGGGGCTTCTTGACGGGGCCTCTGGTTGGCGAGGCTGCGCAGAGAGGTCTGGAAGAGGGACTTGTCGATTCGGCCGTGGAAGATCGGAATGCCCATCTGCACGCACTTGCCGATCACCTCCTGCCGTTTCATGTGCATCTCCTCGGCGAGCTCGGACGGGGTGAGGTGATTGGCCACTGGCGGACCTCCCAGATCGTTGAAATCGAGTAGGGAGATATTTACCCGGGGAGGCGGACGTGTCAACCAGCCGGCCGCAAGTTGCGCGGATCGGCGGGCGCGGCGGATCGCGATAATGCCCCGATGCCCACCACGGCCAGAGACCCGGGCGCCGGACCCGTCGCCGTGCCGATCCCGCGCCGCGGCCGGCTCTGGGTTGTCCTCGCGCTTGGGCTGGTGCTGCTGCTGCTCGGCTACGCCGTGGTCAATATCTCCACCCAGGAGGCGGGACGGGAAGTGGTCCGGCTCGAGGGCATCACCGATGCCCAGCGGATCTTCGGCGGTGTGCCGCAGGAAGGCGACCGGGTTGGCTCCTCCGACGCGCCCGTCTCGATCCAGGTCTTCAACGACCTGCAGTGCTCGAGCTGCCGCCAGGAGTTCCTCAGCACGATCCCGCCCCTGGTCGAAGCGGAGGCTCGCCCCGGCGACGTGAAGCTGCTCTACCGCCACTACTCGGTCAGCGCCCGCCCCCAGCAACTGGGCTTCTACGGCGCCGAGGCGGCAGCGCAGCAGAACTACGGCTGGCAGTACATCTATCTCTTCTTCCGCAACCAGGGCGAGGCCGAACGCTTTGGCATCGACGAGGACTACCTCGACTCGGTGGCGGGCGGGATCGAAGAACTGAACGAGCCCGAATGGCTCAGCTACCTGGAGGAGGAGGGAGGCTCCGACGGCGCGATCGCCGGGCGGCTCGAAAGCTACGAGGAGCTGGGGAACGAGCTCGGAATCCGCACCGGCCAGGCAGTGATCGTCAGCGGCCCGGAGAGGACTCGGACCCTCCAGGACGGACCGAGCCTGCGTCAGATCGAAGCGGCGATCGAGGCCGTCCGCTAGCGCCGCCGCCCGTCTGGGATAATCGCCAGCTCTCGGGGCGTGGCGCAGCCTGGTAGCGCGCACCGTTCGGGTCGGTGAGGTCCCCGGTTCAAATCCGGGCGCCCCGATAAATAATCTATTACTCAGACTTTATTACGCTGTCGCCGTTCAGTCTCCAAACGACGGTCGGGAGATGAATTGGAGACGGCAGTGCCTAGATACCGCCCTCGATGATGGAGGGAATCAAGCAGGATCTCGCCGAGGTCGCCGAGCAGTCCAGGCTCGAGCTCGATCGGTTGAACCAGAGGTGGCCATCAGACGTCGCGCAGCCGGTCGGTGCCGACGCCTCGGGCCCGATGCACCTGTTCGCGCCGGGCGCCGACGCTGCCCATCCCTACACAGGCGAAGCGGACTTTCCGGGCGGTGGCTACGGCTACGCAAAAGCCAACAAGGAGACCGGCACGTTTTTCGCCGGGACCACCACCCAAGAGGATGGCGCGGCACGGACGGCGGTCGCCCAGGTCGGGGTGCTGCTGATGCCGGCCTTCCCCCGCTGCCTGTTGAGGGTCCGGCCCGTGGTCCACTGGACCGGGTTCGACCACATGGGCTATGACCTCCACATGACGGGCTACGAACCACATGCTGCAACCGCGCTCGGGAGCACCGGCATCGCGATCGAAAGCTGGGACGAAGCGAGCGATAGCTACCTGCTCGAGCCGATCCGCTGGAGCGATGAGTGGAAGCGGGTCGAAGCGAATCCCGGAGGGCAGCAGTACTACGAGGGCGTGGCGAGTTCGATCAGCGGGCTGGAGGCCGAGACCCTCGCGCTTGGCGGCCGCTGGTACGCGATCTGGATCCTCTGTCGCCTGCACGTGTCTGCGACCAGCGGGCCCATCCTCTCGACCTGGGCAACTGGGGGGATCAGCGCGACGGTGCCCTACTTCGTGGTCGAAGAAGCCCCGTTCTAGCGCTCGCGAATCATCCCTGGTCACGAGCCTCAGACCATGCTCCGCATTGAGAACCGCCTACGTGCTAAAGCCGCGTCTCGAAGTGCCGGATAACACGCCGGTACCAGACCGCTAGCCGCTCTGCGGAGCGGTTTCCCTTGCGCCGGAGGGCTTGGTGGCAGATCGAGAAACAAGATCTTTTTCTTGACGCCTGCGCCTAGCCTCGTCTACATTCACGCATGATTCATGTACGGAACTGTTCACTGGCCCAGGGAGGGGCAGTGAGCAACAGGGAAACCGAGCCCACGGGGGCCGCCAAGGGAAGCGGCCGGCAGAGGGGCTCACGGGACAAGGAGAGCGCTACGTGAGAAGCCACGCGAAGGCATCGTCCGCGGGATCGACTCAGGGCCGGGGCAGCTCGGGCTCGTTCGTCCGTGGAGCCGACGCCACCCGTGCGTTCTCGCCCGGCGCCAAAGGGAGTGGTGCGTCCTCGCGCCGCTCGCACATTGCCGCGCTTTCCTTCGCCGCGGCGCTCCTTGCAATGGTGCTCTTCGCCTCCTCGGCCCTCGCCTCGAAGGAGCTGATCAGCAGCTTCGGCACCGTCGCCGAATCGGGCGGCTTCGGCGGCGAGCTCAACAACCCCCGTGACGTCGCCGCGAACGGCACGGGCGTCGGCCCCGCCAACCCGGGCGACGTCTACGTCGCCGACGAAGGCAACAACCGCATCGAGCGCTTCGACGGCAAAGGTAACTTCATCAGCGCCTGGGGCAAGGACGTGATCGCCTCGGTCGTCAACGAGCGCCAGCGAATCGTCGTCGACGCCACCGGCGGCACCTTCACCCTCTCCTTCGACGGCTCCACCACCGCCCCGATAACGCCAAGCTTCGGCTTCTCCTTCACTGTCCAGAGCCAACTCGCCGCCCTGCCGAGCGTGGACGGCTTCGCCAACGTCTCGGTCTCCGGCGAAGGCACGCCCACCAACCCCATCGTCGTCACCTTCAAAGGCGCCCTCGGCGGCTCAAACCAGCCGACGATCTCCGCCGACGCGAGCCAGCTGAGCGGCACGATCAGCATCGCGACGATCGTCAACGGGAAATCGAGCGTCGCCAACGACACCGGCACCGGCTTTGAGATCTGCACGGTCGCCACCGAGTGCAAGGCCGGTGTTGCCTCCGGCGGCGATGGCACCGCGGCCGGCAACGGTTCTCTCTCCGCCCCTCAGTCGGTCGCCGTGGACCTCGACACCGGCAACGTCTACGTCTCCGATCGCGACAACCGCAGAGTCGACGAGTACGACGGTGAAGGCAACTTCATCCGCTCCTTCGGCTTCGACGTGGCTGAATCGGGACCGGGCGACACCGGTACGGGCTATGAGGTCTGCAACGAAGCGGAAGGCGACGTCTGCAAGGCGGGCGTCGGTGGCTCTGGAGTAGGCCAGTACGGCGAAGGCTTCACCGAAAACGGATTCGGCATCGCCGTAAGCCCCGACGACGGCAACGCCTCAACCGGCACGGTCTACCTCGCCGACTCCGGCAACCGCCGTGTGGACACCTTCAACCTCGACGGCACCTCCCCCGCCTCCTTCGGCTCCGCGGCGCAGTTCGGCGAAGAACAGCCCCGCAGCATTGCCGTGGACTCCCGCGGCATCGTCTACGCCTCGGACTCAAACAACGGCGGCGACATCCTGCGCTACGACTCCGAAGACGCCAATGGCGGTGGCGTCGGCTTCCTCGCCCCGATCCTGTCGCCCAACAATGAGCGACAGGAAATCACCTTCACCGGCTTCAACACCGGCGACCACTTCAGGCTCACCTGCCCCAACGGCAGTCCGACCGAAGAACTCACCTACTCGGCCAGTGAAAACGGCACGACGATCATCAAAAACGGCCTTGAAGCAGCGTGTGGCGCCGGGAACTTCTCTTTTTCGGGCGAACCGCCCAGCATCACCGTCACTTTCCAGGGCGCCCTCGCCGCCTCCAACCAGCCGCAGATGACCTGCACAACGTTGAGCGGCACCGGCAGCTGCTCGGTGAGCACGACCAGCGAGGGCTACCCCGGCCCGCTGCTTCCCGGCGAAGCCTCCTCGGCGACAGCCGGCCTCGCCGTCAACGCTGCCGGGACCGCCCTCTATGTGTTGCGCGACCCCTCCTCGGGCCCGACCGTCGTGCAGCAGTTCGGTCCGACCAATGAACCCGGCCTCAGCGCTGCCCCCACCGCCACAGACGATACGCATGGGGCCGCAGCCGGCTTTTTGGGAGCCGTCCGGGGCTTCGGCTTTGACAGCACCAGCGGGCGCCTTTACGTCTCAGTCAACACTGATCCCGATTTCTTCGGCAGCTCATTCACCTCGGCCCACCGCGTCTACGTCTTCGCCGACTCCTCCGCGCTGCCCAACCCGACTGTGAGGCTGTCTTTTCCCGCGGTCACGGCCATAGCCGAGCGCAGCGCGACCTTCCACGGCATAGTCGACCCCCAAGGGGGCCTGGTCAGCTGCAAGTTCCAGTACTCGATCGACCAAGTCAGCTGGACCGACGTCAGCGTGCCCAACTGCGCGGCGCTGAGCGAGAACGGGGGCGAACAGAGCATAAGCCAGAAGGTCTCGGGCCTCCTCCCCGGCCAGAAATACTTCGTCCGCCTGCAGGTCACCCGCCCCTACTTCTCCAACTTCACCCCGGTCACCTCGTCGGCGTTTGAAATTCAGAGCTTCACCACCGCCACGGGCCCGCCCGTCCTCTCCGGCGCCTCGGCGAAGGCGGTCGATGAGCACTCGGTGCGCGTCAGCGCCACAATCGACCCCGGCAACTCGCCCACCTCCTACGTGGTGCAGTACGGCACCTCGCCGTCCCTGGGCTCCTCCACTGCTGCGGTGAGCGTCGGCAGCGGCAGCGAACCGGTCGAGGTCTCTTCGGTGGTCGGTGGCCTCAGCCCCGCCACCCAGTATTACTTCAAGTTGGTCGCAACCAACCTCGTCGGCTCTTCGGCCAGCGAGGGCTTTCCCATCGCCACCTTCCCATCGCCGCCGAGTTTCGGCTCCTGCCCCAACGACCTGCTCCGCACCGGCCCCTCGGCCAAGCTGCCCGACTGCCGCGCCTACGAGCAGGCGACCCCGACCGACAAGTTCGGCTCAGACGCCTTCGGCTCCGGTTACAGCGTCCAGGCCTCCAGCTCGGGTGACGGGATCACCTCCTACACCTTCGCGGGCTTCCCCGGCGCTGAAAGCTCCCAGGAAACCAACAGCTTCCTCTCGCGCTTCGCCGGCGGCAAATGGTCGACCGCGGGGCTGAACCCGCCCCCCAGCTTCGGCGACAGGGGGGTCGTCAGGTCCTGGACCCCCGACCTCCGCCTCAGCTTCGCCACCGACGTCTCGCTCAAACTTGCCACTGGCCGGAATAGCCTGGTGATGCGCGACAGCGCCGACGGTTCTCACACCCTCCTAGTCCCGACAGGGGTGGGTTTCCTCGTTTGTTGCGTCCTTCGGCTGGGTGGGGCATTCGACGACAACTCGAAGGTCGTCTTCCAGGCGAACGGCAAAGTACCGGTCACCTCAGGTCCCGCGCCCCTCGTCACCTCCGGCAACGTCTATCTCTACGACCGCGAAACGGGAGAGCTCACCCTCCTCGGCCTGCTCCCGGACTCGGCCTGCGGCAGCCCGCCATGCGTCGCCGCCAGCGGCTCCGAAGTCCCGGCCGCCTTCGAGGGCTATACCCAGGAGGGGAACGCTGTCTCTGCGAGTGGCGACGTCTACTTCACCGATAACGCAACTGGCCAGCTCTACCTGCGCCGCGAAGCCGCTGGTCCCAGCGCGACCACCGTGCATGTCTCGGCGTCCGAGCGCACCATCCCGGATCCGGCCGGCACCTTCGCACCGACGTTCATGGGCGCGACGCCGGATGGCTCCCGCGTCTTCTTCAAATCACGGCAGAAGCTGACCGATGACTCCACCGCAACGGCCGACGCCGAAGACCTCTACCGCTTCGACGCCGACGCCCCCGTTGGCCAGCGCCTCACCGACCTTGCTCCAGGGGCAAAAGCCGTCGGCCTGCTCGGTTACTCCGACGACGGCTCCCACGTCTACTTTGCCGCCAACGCCGACCTCGACGGCGGCGGCTCGGCGGCGGGCGGTAATTGCGCCGGAAAAGCGGACTCCGGTGGCAGCTTCAACAGCTTCACTGGTTCCTGCTCGGTCTACCTCTGGCAGGCGGACGGCGCTGGCGCGTGCGCGACCGCAGGAGGCTGCGTCAGCTTCATCGCCCGGATCGACGCCAACAGCCCTGAAGGGGACAGCTCTGGAAGGGACGGTTTCAACTGGGCAGGGGCCTTCTCATCCGCTCCCAATGAAGGTATGAAAACCTCTCGAGTCAGCGCCGATGGCCGCATCCTCGTCTTCCAGTCGCACTACCAGCTAACGGCCTACGACAACCAGGGCGGGACGCAGTACTACCGCTACGACGCCGAGAGCGGCCAGATCACCTGCATCACCTGCAACCCGACCGGCGCCCCGCCGACCAACGCGCCCGGGCTGAAGAACCCCGACCTGTACCACGCCCCCTCCTCCAACGCCTTCTACACGGCCCAGCCCTTCCTCAGCCGCAACCTCTCCTCCGACGGCAACCGCTTCTTCTTCCAGAGCGCCGAAAAGCTGGTGCCCGGCGACGTCAACGGGGAAGTGAGCTGCTCGACCGACGAACAAGTTCAGCTCGGCGTGGGTCCCTCCTGCCGCGACGTCTACATGTGGGAGGCACCCGGCACGCCCGGCGGCAACTGCGCCGTTAGCTCCGCTGCCTACAGCCCCGCCAACGGCGGCTGCTTCTATTTGCTCTCGACCGGCACCGGAGCCTACCCCTCCTACCTGGCCGACGTCTCGGAGTCAGGCGATACCGCCTTCATCTTCAGCCGCCAGCAGCTGGTGCCCTCAGACGAAGACGCCCTGCAGGACATCTACGCGGTCAAAGTGAACGGCGGGCTTGCCTACCAGCACGCGACGCGCCCGGCGGCCTGCGAAGGCGACGCCTGCCGCGGGGCCTCCAGCCAGCCTTCCGACGCTCCGGGTGCCGGCTCGGCCGTCTTCGAGGGTCCCGGTGACCCGAAGTCGAGCACGGACACCACGCGCTGCCCGAAAGGCAAGCGCCAGGTGCGAAGCAAAGGCAAGGTGCGCTGCGTGGCCAAGCAAAAGAAACGCAACAACCGCAAGCGAGCCGCCAACAACGACCGGAGGGCGAGTCGATGAACGCCATGACCAAGAAGTTCGCGATCATCCTTTTGGCCCTCGTGGCCCTGCTGGTTCCCGCCTCGCAGGCGAGCGCCGCTCCGACCCCGGCCTGGCGCTTTGACATCACCTCGATCCCGACCAACTTTTCACCGGGGGCGACCCTGGATGGCGCCCTGCTCCCTCAGTACTTCCTGCTGGCGACCAACGTCGGCACGGCGCCGACCAAAGGGCCGATCACGATCACCGACACGCTGCCCGCAGGCCTGACGCCGGTGGAAGCAGGTGGCTGCACGACCGCCGGGCAGACCGTCACCTGCATCTACCCGGGCCCGATCCGGCCCGGCGAGTTCATTCAATTGGCCATCGGCCTCAACGTCGACGGCACCGGCACGATCCTGCAGGAGGGCGACACGGTCGTCAACCAGGCGATCCTCTCGGGCGGCGGTGCGAGCGCCGTGGTCGCCACCAACACGACGGAAATCTCTTCGGCGATCGCCCCGTTTGACTTCCTGCCGGGCATACCGGGCTTCGGCATCACCCCCTACGGCGAGGACGGTACGGCAGAAACGCTGGCCGGCGGGCATCCGCACGTGTTCTCGGTCAACCTGAGCTTCTCCACTCAGAACTTGGCGGAAGCACCTGCTGGCGTCGAGGGCGGCCAGCGTAACATCAACGTCTACATGCCGCGGGGAATGATCGTCAGCCCGACGGCGACGCCGCGGCGCTGCGAAGAGGTGGTGATGGAGGCCTACGCCTGCCCGGCCAACACGCAGATCGGCGTGGTCAACGTCCTCACCTCGATCTTTGGCCCGCTGGTCATCGCACAATCCCTCTACAACATGGAGCCGGCGCCGGGCAAAGCCTCCAACTTCGGCTTTGTCGCCGTCAGCTACCCGGTCCACATCGAGGGCGGGGTGCGCCCCGGCGACTACACCGAGATGGCAGAAACGAGGGGGATCCCGGGGCTGTTCAAAAAGCCGGCGACGGGGACGCAGGTCCTGCTGTGGGGCGACCCGAGCTCGCCGAACTTCGACTACGCGCGGGTGAGTCCCTTTGGCGACTGCCCCTTCTCCCCCTGCCCGGTCCCCGCGCAGGACACGCCGGCGCTGACGATGCCCACCTCCTGCTCAGAGACGCCAGTCGGCGAAGCCGAAGCGTTCTCGTGGGAAAACCCGAAAGGCCCACCGGCGACGCGCGCGGACGTGATGCGCGACGCCAACGGCAACGAAATCGGCAACACCGGCTGCGCGGGGCTGGAATTCAGCCCGACGCTGAAGGCGCGGCCGACGACCAACGTCGCCGACTCGCCGAGTGGCCTCGAAGTCGACTTGGCGGTGCCGCAGACGAGCTCGATGAGCCAGCGGGCGACGGCGCACCTGCGAAAGGCAGTGGTCGCTCTGCCCGAGGGGCTCGTGATCAACCCCTCGGGGGCCAACGGCCTGGCGGGCTGCTCACCGGCGCAGGTCGGGATCGACACGACGACCGCGGTGCCGAACGGCAACCCGGTGACGTGTCCAGACGCCTCGCGGATCGGCTCGATCGAAGTCGACTCGCCCTTGGTCGACCATCCGCTCCTGGGCTCGGTCTTCGCGGCGACTCCCCACAACAACCCCTTCGACTCGCTCTTGGCGATCTACGTGGTGATCGACGACAAGCCCTCGGGCGTATTGGTGAAGCTGCCGGGCCACGTCGTCGCCGATCCGAACACGGGTCGGCTTGTGAGCACCTTCGACAACAACCCACAGCTGCCGTTCAACAACTTCAGGCTGAAATTCTTCGGCGGCGCCCACGGCGTGCTGCGCACCCCAGCGGTATGCGGCACGCACTCGACGACGTCAGAGATGACCCCGTGGTCTGCGCCTGACACAGGGCCGCCGGCAACCCCGCGTGACGATTACGCGATCTCCACCCCCCCCGCAGGCGGGGGCTGCGGCGCCGCCCTGCCCAACAACCCGAGCCTCGACGCCGGGGTGGTGAGCCCGATCGCGGCCAAGTACACCCCCTTCGTCTTGCACCTGCGCCGCCCCGACGGCTCCCAGCAGCTCTCCTCGTTCACGACGAAGATGCCGCCGGGGCTGACCGGAAAGCTTGCCGGCACCGGCCAGTGCTCCGATGGGGCGCTTGCAGCTGCGGCCGCCAAGACGGGGGCAGCCGAGCAGGCATCTCCCTCCTGCCCGGCGAGCTCCCGCCTTGGTTCCATCACCGCTGGAGCGGGAGCCGGCCCCTCGCCCTACTACGCCCACGGCGATGCCTACCTGGCGGGCCCCTATAAAGGCGCACCGCTCTCACTCGCAGTGATCACCCCAGCGGTGTCGGGTCCCTATGACCTCGGCACGGTGGTGGTCAGGGCAGCGCTCCATCTGGATTCCACCACGGGCCAGATCACCGCGGTCTCTGATCCGGTGCCCTCGATCCTGCAGGGAATCCCACTGGATGTGCGCACGGTCACCGTAAAGCTCGACCGGCCCGACTTCACCTTGACTGGGACGAGCTGCGACCCGAGCGGTGTCGAGGGCTCCTTCATCTCGACCCTGGGCCAGGCAGCTCCGCTCTTCTCCCGCTACCAGCTCGGCGAGTGCACGGGTCTGCCTTTCAAACCGAAGCTAGGCATCCGCCTGATCGGCGGCACCAAGCGAGGAGGGCATCCGGCGCTCAGCGCAACGCTGACGATGCCAGAGGGCGGCGCCAACATCGCCCAGGCATCGGTAGCCCTACCGCGCTCTGAGTTCCTCGACCAGGCCCACATCGGCACCGTCTGCACCAGGGTGCAGTTCGCAGACGGCGACGGCAACGGCTCGGCCTGCCCGGAAGCGTCGATCTACGGCCATGCAACCGCGACAAGCCCACTGGTCGACTACGCCCTTGACGGCAACGTCTACCTAAGGAGCTCCTCAAACGAACTGCCCGACTTGGTCTTTGCCCTGAACGGCCCGCCCCACCAGCCGATCAAGGTCGCGGTAGCGGGAAGGATCGACTCGGTCAAAGGCGCGATCCGCACCACCTTCGAAGGGATTCCCGACCTGCCGGTCTCGAGCTTTACCTTGAACATGCTGGGCCAAAAGAAGGGTCTTCTGCAGAACTCGACCAACATCTGCAAGGGCACCCACCGTGCAGTCGGTCGCTTCGAGGGCCAAAACGGCAAGGGGATCGAACTGACCCCGGCCTTGAAGAACAGCAAATGCGGCAAGGCGAAGCGCAAGGCAAAACGCGCCCAGCGCCGCCATCGCGCCAATAGGTAGCGAGGAGCGCAGGAGATGCGCATCGCAAAGGCAAAGCGCCACCGCCCCCTGGCAGGCGGTGGCGCCATCTTGCTTACCCTGATCGTCTTGGGAGCGAGTGCGGCCCCGGCTCCAGCCGCCGGCCCGCCGCTTGTTGGAGATATCTGGTCCTCACAGGTCGACTCGCGCTCGGCGACCCTTAGCGCCGAAATAGATCCCAACGGCTCGCTCACCGGTGGCTACTTCGAGTACGCGAGCAAAGCCGACTTCCAGGTCAAAGGCTTCACTGGGGCCAAACGGGTCAACGTCAACGTGATCGGCTCAGAAGCGGGGATGATCCCGGTCAACTTCCCGACCGTCTCGGGCCTTGCCTCGGATACCACCTACCTCTACCGACTAGTCGTCACCAACGGGCTCGGGCAGACCGTCTCACCCGCCTCGGCGCCCTACCCCTTCTTCATCACCTCCCCAGCCTCCGGCGGTCCCCTCTTGCCCGACGGCCGCGGCTGGGAGATGGTCAGCCCGTTTGACAAAAACGGCGGCGGCATCGACCAGCCCGAATCGCTTGCAGACGGCGGCACCTTGCAGGCAGCCGCCCAGGGCTCGCTGATCACCTACTCCTCCTCGTCCTCCTTCGCCGGCGGAGCGGGAGCTCCCCCGGCGTCCCAATACATCTCGACCCGAACCGCTGGAGGCTGGACCACGCAGAACATCACCGTGCCGATCTTCTCGTCCTCCTATGACATCGATGAAGGTGGCAGCCCCTACCGGCTCTTCTCAGGGGACCTCGCCCGCGGCCTTCTCTTGAATGGCAAGGGCTGCCGCGGGGAAGCGACGGGCTGCCCGGTGCCAAACCCGACCCTGCCGGGAACCGATGCCCCAGCGGGCTTTCAGGACTACTACCTGCGAACCACCGCAACCGGTGGCTTTGAGGCGTTGCTCGGCCCGAGCGAGACCTCGCTCTCGGGTCAGAGCGCCTCGCAGTTCGAAGTCAGCCTGGCCGGAGCCTCCGAAGGCCTCACCCACGTCGTCCTCGCCAGCTGCGCGAAGCTGACTGCGACAGCTGTCGACGGCTGCGCCGGGCCCTCGGACAACCTCTATGTGTGGTCGACCGGAGGGGGGGTTCTGAAACTCTTGAATGCATCCCCCGGCGCCACCCTCGCCGCCCAAGGCGCGAACGCCGTCTCCACCGACGGGGCGCGCGTCTACCTCTACGAAGGCGGCAACCTGCAAGTGCGCGATGGGGCGACGCTGAAGCAGGCAGACGCAGACGCCGGGGGAGGGGGAGCTTCCAGCTCGCCTCCGCGGATGGCTCCATTGCCTACTTCAGCAAAGCGGGAGACCTCTACCGCTACGGCGCAACTCCGAACACGGCGACGAAGCTCACCTCGAGCGCTGATGTCGTGGGGGCGCTGGGCGCGGCCAGCACTGGATCGAACCTCTATTACCTGCGCTCGGGTGGCCTTTACCGCTGCGCGGCTGCGAACATGGCGGCCGCCAACGGATGTGATTCTGCGACCAAAGTCGCCGAGGCGGCAGACGCCTCCAACTACCCGCCCGCGACCGGCACCGCCCGGGTCTCCGCAGACGGCACGAAGCTCCTCTTCGTCTCGACCACGCCGCTCAAAGACTACGCCGGCAACACCTACGACAACACCGATCTCGTCACCGAGGAACCCGATTCCCAGGTCTACCTCTATGACGCAGGCGCAGCCAAGCTGAGCTGCGTCTCCTGCAACCCCACCAACGGCAGACCGATCGGGCCCTCAAGCATCCCCGGCGCGATCAAAAACGGCTCTGCCTTGCAGACCTATAAGCCCCGGGTCCTCTCCGCTAACGGCCGCCGCGTCTTCTTTGACTCCCTAGACGCGATCGCCCCCACCGACACCAACACGCTGGCTGGCACCCTCGGCACCGGCGCCCCCGACGCCTATCAGTGGGAGGCACAGGGCGAGGGCAGCTGCACCCGCGCCGCGGGCTGCACAGCGCTGATCTCCTCCGGCCGAGACGCCGCGCCCTCACGCTTCATTGACGCCTCAGCCGACGGCTCAGACGCCTTCTTCCTCACCGCCCGCTCGCTGGTCGGCTCTGACCCCGGCGCGGTCGACCTCTATGACGCCCGCATCGGCGGCGGCTTCCCCGAACCGCCCGGGCCGATTCCCTGCGAGGGCGACTCCTGCCAGGTGCTGCCGCCCGAACCGGTCGAGCCGACCCTGACCACGCTGCTCTCGGGTCCCGGCAACCCCTCCGTCCACTACACCCGCTACGGGTTCAAGGCCGCAAAGAGCTGCCCCAAGGGCAAGGTGCCAAAGACGGTGAAGACCAAAGGCGGCAAGAAGGTCAAGAAGTGCGTGAAGAAGGCCAAGAGGACGGCAAAACGTCGCCACCGCCGTGGGGGAGGCGGGCGATGAGGTGCTCCATCGCAGCTGCAATCGCCGCTCTCGTTCTTGCGCTGCTGTTCGTTCCCACCGCCCAAGCCGCCTTCGGCTTCAAGCCGGGCAAAGAAGGCTTCTCGGTCGCGGTGCGCACCGAAGACGGAAAACCCTCGACCGCCGCAGGCACCCATCCCCACGAGTGGAGCGTGCACCTGGGCTTCAAAGAGAAAAGCGACTCCTTCCCCGACGGGGACCTGCGCAACCTGCGGATCGAAACCCCCCAGGGGATGCTCTTGAACCCGACCTTCCAGGGCTCGCTCGCAAGCGAGCTGGTCAAGTGCTCGCTGGTCGACTTCCAGACGCCGCGCTCCTCCCCCTTTGAAGAAAGCCGCTCAGGGGAGAGCTGCCCGGTCTATACCCAGGTCGGCACGATCGACGTCCACACCACCTACGGCGGCGCCATAACGAGGCGCTTCGGGCTCTTCAACCTGAAAGCGCCACCGGGGGTTCCTGCCCAGCTCGGCGCCTCCCCCTTCGGTTCCCCACTCGTCTTCGACGCCGCTCTGGTGCCCGACGCAGCAGGCCGCTACACGCTCTCGCTGCAGCTAAAGGACTTCTCCCAAGCGCTCGACGTCTCTGGCATCGACATCAACCTCTGGGGCGTGCCCTGGGCCCTATCCCACGACACCGAACGGGGCAACTGCCTGAACGAGGTCGACCCGGAGGACTACCACGGCGAACTCTCGAGGACCGAAACCGTCATAGTAAAAGGAGAGGAAATAGAGGTGTTCGTCCCCGCCACTTGCGGGGTCGGACCGCCCTCCGAATACCCGCCCAAAGCCTTCCTCACCCTGCCCACCGAGTGCTCGCCCTCGCTCTCCTTCACCGCCAGCGCCAATGCCTGGCAGCAGCCCGCGGTGGTCTCAGTCACTGCGACCAACAACAACACGCTCGGCCAGGCGGTGCCGCTCAGCGCCTGCACGAGCCTGCCCTTCACCCCGCTGCCGCTCGGCTTTCTCAACTCGACCAAGGCCTCGACCGGCTCGGGCTATGACTTCCGCCTCAAAGCCGACCTGGAAGGGCTTACGAAACCGACCCAGCCGGTCCCATCGGCGGCGCGCAGGGTGGTCGTGAACCTGCCCCAGGGGGTGACGGTCAACCCGTCGGTCGGCGCCGGTCTGATCGGCTGCACACCTGGCCAGTACGCGACAGAGACGCCTTTCAACGGCCAGGGAGGAGGCTGTCCGAACGGCTCGAAGATCGGCGACTTCGTCGTCAACACGCCGCTCTTCGAAGACGTCTCGGGCAAGGAATTCTTCGACGGGGCGATCTACTTGGCCCAACCGAGGGACAACCCCTTCGGATCGCTAGTCGCGGTCTACCTGGTCGCAAAGCTCCCCACCCGCGGGGTGATGATCAAGCTGGCGGGAAGGATCGATCCCAATCCCGCAGACGGAACGATCACCGCCACCTTTGAGGGCCTGCCAGAGCTCCCCTATACCGACCTGCAGATGAACTTCAAGGCGGGTCAACGCGCCTTCTTGGTCAGCCCGTCCTTCTGCGGCAAAGCGATCACCCGCACCTTGATGACCCCGTGGTCAAACGGGGCGACGATCTCGGGGACCCCGACCAGCTCTGACATCACCTCGGGAGTGGACTTCGGCCCCTGCCCGATCCCAGGCGCAGCGCCCTTCAACGTCGATGCGATCACCGGCGGGGTCAACTCCAACGTCAACTCCTACACCCCCTACTACGTGCACCTGATCCGCCACGACACCGATCAGGAGATCACCTCCTACTCGTTGATCTTGCCCAAGGGGATCACCGGGAAGCTGGCCGGAGTGCCCTTCTGCCCGGAGGCGGCGATCGAAGCCTCGCGGGTGAACACCGGCTTTGGCGAGGAAGCCCTTCCATCCTGCCCGGCTGCATCGCAGGTCGGTAGAACCCTGACCGGCTACGGGGTCGGCCCTGCATTGACCTACGCCGCAGGCCGCATCTACCTAGCCGGCCCCTACAAAGGCGCTCCGCTCTCCCTGGTCACGGTCAATTCAGCCACGGTCGGTCCCTTTGACCTCGGCACGATCATCATCCGCTCGGCCTTCCAGGTAGATCCCCGCACAGCGCAGCTTCGGATCGACTCCTCGGTCTCTGACCCGATCCCCCACATCATCGAGGGCATCCCGCTTCACCTGCGCGAGGTCCGCGTCTACATGGACCGCCCTCAGTTCACCCACAACCCCTCCTCTTGTGAGGCCTCGCGGCTGGAATCGACCTTGACCGGCTCCGGTGCTTCCTTTGCCACCCCAGCCGATGATTCCTCGGTCACGATCGCCCGCCACTTCCAGCTGCTGAACTGCCTCACCCTGGGCTTCAAACCGAAACTGGGCATTCGCCTCAGAGGCAACCCCCACCGCGGTGGCTATCCCGAGCTGAGAGCAACCTTCGCCGCAAGGGGGCCACAAGACTCCAACCTGAAGCGGATCGCGGTCGAAATGCCCCGCTCGCAGTTCCTTGCCCAAAACCACATCAAAGAGATCTGCACCCGGCCGAGGTTCCAAAACCGCGAATGCCCGGCGGGATCGGTCTACGGCCAAGCAGTCGCCTACACCCCGCTTCTAGATGAGCCCCTGCGCGGCAACGTCTATCTGCGCTCCTCCTCCAACAAGCTCCCAGACCTCGTTGCCGACCTCTACTCCGGAGCGGTGCGGATCGTCGTCGAGGGGAGGATCGGGCCGACCAAGCAGGGCGGCATCAAAGCCTTCTTCGACGAGCTCCCAGACCAACCGGTCGATCGCTTCGTGATGACGCTCTACGGAGGAAAGCGCGGCCTTCTCACCAACTCGGTGAACGTCTGCGCAGCACCGCCCTTTGCCGCGGTCAGCGCCTTGGGCCAGAACAACATCGGTGCGGAGTTCAACACGGTCTTGCGCGGGCAGTGCAAGGGCAAGAAAGGCAAGGGGGCGAAGAAGGCCAAGCAGCAACGCAGGGCACGGCGATGAGGCGGCTGGTGGCGCTGGGGGTCTGCGCGGCGCTGGTGCTCGGTGGATGCGGGGGGGATAGCAGCGATAGCGAGAGCGCTTCCACCGCTGCGAGCACGGCCGAAACCTCCCCCCAGCCCTCCGACCAGAGCGCCACCAGGCGGGAGGGGGGCAAGGACGAGGAGAAGCAGGGCGAGGGCAGGCAGACCGACGGGTCTTCCGCGAAGGGAGCTGAGAAGACCAGCTCCGCCAAGCAGAGCCCCGCCACCGTGAAGGTGCCGCCGATCAGCTCCGCCCCCACCGAGGGCTCCGAATCCCCCGCCCCCGGTGTTAAGACAGTGAAGGGAGGCGACAACAGCGTGCAGACCTACGGCACAGAGGCAAGCGATAGCGAGCGCACCGAAGCGGCGATCGCCCTGCAGGCCTTCCTCAACGAGCGCCTAGAGGGCGATTGGGAGGGCGTCTGCTCAGCCCTCGCCAGCAGGGCGAGGGCCCAGATCGACGAGTTCATCAAGCAACTCGAGAGCCAAGGCAAAGACGTCGGTTGCGCCGGCACCATGGCGATCCTCGACCAGGGCACCGCCCAATCCCAGCTGCGACAAGAGGCGACGATCACTGAAGTGCTGAGCTTTCGCGGCGATGGCCACGTTCCCGGTAACCCTTCCTATCTGATCTTCATTGGCCCGCCGGGATCAACCCTCTACAGCATGCCGATGTATTTCGAGGAGGGCGGCTGGAAGGTGGGCATGGCGCTGCCCTCTGAGCTGCCGGTCTGAGGGCGCCTCAACCGATCATTTCAATCAACCAACTGTCAAGGAAAGCAACAAACCGATGAGCAACCGCAAACGACTTCACCTCGCCTCCTTTGGGGCATTGATCGCGATCCTGACCCTCGCCGCCCTTGCCCAAGCGGAGATCTCCCAAAAGGGCAATCTGCGCGTCACGGTCTCGGGCAAGATGAAGCCAAAGCGATTGCCAAGAACAGGAGCGGCCCCGATCTCCGTCTCGGTCGGCGGTGAGATCACCACCACCGATCAAACTCCCCCACCGCAGCTTCGGGCGCTTCGGATCGAGCTGAACCGGCATGGGCGCCTTGACTACGAGGGGCTTCCCACTTGCGATTACGCGAGGATTCAGCCTGGCTCTAGCTCCCACGCCCTCGCCAGCTGTCGCTCTGCTCTTGTCGGCAAAGGGAGCTTCAGCGCCGAAATCACCCTCGCGGGCCAAGAAACCTATTCCTCCCAAGGAAGGCTCTTGGTCTTCAACAGCGTCAAAGGCAAGAAGCCGGTCCTCTACGGGCACATCTACTCCCCCCGTCCCTTTGCCACCTCCTTCGTCATCGTCTTTGAGGTGGTCCGGCTTCGCAAGGGGACCTACGGCATCCTTTTGAACGCTCCTCTGCCTCCCGCGATGAGAGCCTGGGGGCGGTTGACTTCGATCGAGATGACCCTGAACCGCCGCTTTAACTACAAGGGCCGCTCGCACTCCTACATCAGCTCGGGTTGCCCTGCCCCGGAGGGCTTCCCCGGCGCGGTCTTCCCCCTTGCTCGTACTTCCTTTGCCTTCAGCGGGGGGACGGAGCTGAGCTCGGTGCTCTCGGGGAGCTGCAAGGTGCGGGGGTCGGGAGGGGTGAGCCGTTAGGCAGAATCACAAGCGCGTTCCCAGAAGGCCCGCGGAATGTTAAATCTGGTACGAGATCGTCCACAGATCGCCGTGGGGGTGTACAATCGCGTTTACGTTAAACACGGTTGTCTGCCCGAGGAGCTTTTGTGCCTCCCTCATCCCCAAAAGGTAGCGCCCCGCTCAAGGATCTCGGCGGTCTGATCGAGCAGGAGCGGTTGCCGGCCGGGCGCGACGATCTGCCTGAGCCGCTGGTCGCCCACTCTCAGCGCGAACGGATCCTCGTCGCGATGGCGGACAACTGCTCGGTCAAGGGCTACGGCGCTACCACGGTTGGCGACATCTGCGAGGCCGCCGGCGTCTCGCGCGCGACCTTCTACGAGCTCTTCAAGGACAAGGAGGACTGCTTCCACGCGGCGATGGAGCTCTCGCTCGCCGACGCGATGGGGGGGATCGTCGCCGTCTACTCGCCCGACAAGCCGTGGGCGACGATGGTCCGCGATGCCGCCGCGGCCTTCCTCGACCTGCTCGCCAGCCGTCCTGCCTTCGCCCGCATGGCGATGGTCGAGGCGCCGGCTTCGGGCGACCGGGCCCTCGAGCTCTACGCCTCCGGGAAACGCGTCCTGCAGTCGCTCCTCGACCGCGGGCGCGACGATCCGGTCGAGGAACGCGGCATTCCCTCGAGCGCCGGGCGCGCCGCCCTCGCCGCGGCTGAGTCGCTGATCGTCGGCCAGATCCTCGCCGGGAACACCGCCCGGCTGCGTGAGCTCCTGCCCGACGTCGTCTACATCACGACCGTTCCCTACCTCGGCCAAGAGGAGGCGCTGCGCCAGTCGCGCGAGGCCGAGAAGTCGGTCTCACCGGCGGGGGGTTAGCCGGTGCCGCAGGCGGGCAGGGCCGGGCGCGAGAGATGGCGCCCGCCGCGGGGACGCCACCGGCTGCCGCCGGAGGTGATCGCCCGCTCCCAGCGCGAGCGACTGCTCGACGCGGCGATCCGCATCGTCGCCGAGAAAGGCTACGCCGCGACCACCGTTGCCGCCCTGACCAAGCAGGCGGGGATCTCCCGCACCACCTTCTACGAGATGTTCGAGGACAAGGAGGCCTGCTTCCTCGCTGCCTACGACAACGCCGTCGACGCCCTGGTGAGGAGGATCACGACCGCTTACGAGGCCGAGGAGGTCTGGCCGCGCCGAGCCCGAGCCGGGCTTGCGGCCCTGCTCGAAGCCCTGGCCGAAGAGCCCGACCTTGCCCGTCTCGCCCTGGTCGGCGTCAGCGCCGCCGGGCCGGCCGCGCAGCGCCGCTACCGGGCGGCGCTGCAGCGCCTGACGCCGCTCTTCGACGAGGGCCGCGATTTCGCCCCCAGCGGCCGTCAATTGCCTGCCAACACCTCGCGCATGGCGATCGGCGCCGTTGCTGGCCTGATCGCCGATGAGCTGGTTGAGGGGCAGGCGGAAGGGCTCCCCGATTTGCTTCCAGAGGTTCTTTTTGCCACGCTGGTTCCGTACATAGGCCCAGAGGCGGCAGCCAGGGAGGTGGGCGAGGAAACTAGATAAACGCTCACGTACACATGCCGCTATGATGAAGGTACTACGGAGTTTCCTGCCTACCTGGGACGGGCCGATGGCAACCGAATCGCGGCGTGAACTCATCCTCGCGGCAATGGTCCGCGTCGTCGGCAGCAAGGGCTACAGGGAGACTTCGGTCGCCGACGTGATCGCCGAGGCCGGCACTACCCGGACGACCTTCTACAAGCACTTCGACGACAAGCACGACTGCTTCCTCGCCGCCTACGACCGGCTCGTCGAGCAGGTGTTCTCCGAGGTTCTTGCCCGCTGCAATGGGGAGCAGTCCTGGTTGCGGCGCATGGAGACGGGCCTGGCGACGATCGTCGAGCTGTTCTCGCTCGACCCCGAGCTGGCGCGCACGGCTGTGGTCGAGGTGGCTGCCGCCGGCGCTGAGGCGCGCCAGCGTCATTGGAACGCGGTTGCCCGCTTCACCGAGTACCTGGAGGGGGGCCGCGAGCTGGCCGAGGGCCGCGAGCTGCCGGAGAACATCTCCCTGCTCTCGGCGGGAGCGGTCTCTGGGCTGATCTTCGACGAGCTGCTGGCGGGACGCGCCGCCGAGCTGCCCGACCGCCTGCCCGACCTCCTCTTCGCGATGCTCGTCCCCTACATCGGCCCCCGCGCGGCCGCCGAGGAGATGCGTCGGGTCGCGGCGACGCTCTGAGGTCCGCGACTTTAAGCTTCGCTGCGGGTCAAAGGTGGGGCAATGCGACGAATTCTCCTGATTTCACTGACGGCGTTGTGGCTTTGGGCAGCGCCCGCGGGCGCTGCACCCGGCGTGATCGGAATCTCGCCGCAAGACACCTCCAACAATCGCGACTTCGAGCTGATGGAGCTGGCGGGGATCCAGAGCGTGCGCCTGCCGCTCCCCTGGAGCGCGATCCAGGAGGAAGCTTCGGATCGGTTCGAGCCCGACTGGTCCTGGTTCGACGGACAGGTGGAGCTGGCGGCCGAGCACGGGCTGCGGATCTTCCCGTTCATGTCCGGGAGCCCGGAATGGGTGGCGGCGGACCCCAGGGTCGAACCGGTCGAAACCGCCTGGCAGCGGCGCGCCTGGACCGGGTTCCTGCGAGCGTCCGCCGAACGCTACGGGCCGTGGGGCGACTTCTGGGAAGAAAACCCTGACCTGCCACGGCTGCCGATCAGGCACTGGGAGATCTGGAACGAGTCGAACATCGTCACCTTCTCCCACCGCCCCAACCCCGAGCGCTTCGCTCGGCTGATCCGCATCTCGGGCCGCCTGCTGCACCGGATCGATCCCGGCTCGAAGGTGATCCTCGGCGGCTTCTTCGGCCGCCCCCTGCAGACCCCGCCCAACATCCATTCGGGGGAGTTCCTCTCCCGCATCTACCGGGCGGGGAACGTGAAGCGCTTCTTCGACGGCGTGGCGCTGCATCCGTACGTGGCGAGGGCGAAGGCGATGGAGGCGCAGATAACCAACCTGCGCCGGGTGATGCGAGTCCACAACGACGCCGCCACGCTGCTGTACCTGACCGAGCTCGGCTGGGGGTCAGACAGCTTCGAGTCGCGCTGGGAGCGCGGCCCGCTCGGCCAGGCGCGCGAGCTCGACCACGCCTTCACGCTGCTCAGCGACAACCGCCGCAGCTGGCGAATAGGCGGCGTCTGGTGGTTCTCCTGGATCGATCGAGGCGGCCTCTGCCAGTTCTGCGACTCGGCAGGACTGCTCACCGACGCCTACGAGGCGAAGCCCGCCTGGTACGTCTTCAACGCCTGGACCGAGGGCGACGCCGACACTGTGCCCCGCGCGTCTTTTGGCTTGTAGGCAGAGACGCTCCCGCACGCAATCACGGTATGGACTTCTCTACCGGGTCTAGATACTGTGTTTTTGGTACAGCGACTGGGAATAGTATGTGCCTTTTCGCACAGATGTGAGCACATCGGGGGCGAATGGATCTGATCGCGATATCGGTTATGACACTGGCGTTTGCGGCGCTGGGCGCGTGGTTGATCGTGCTGCTCATCCGGGGCCGGGTCGCGCACCGGCGCTTCGAGATCCTCGGCGAAGTGGCGACCGCATCCGAGACGTCTGGCTCGCTCGAGGAGACTTTCGCGCGAATCTGCGAGGTCCTGGTGCCCCAGATCGCGGACTTCTGCATGATCGACGTGATCGAGGATGGCGGTGCCCGTCGCGTCGCCGTCCGCGTTGCGCCCGGCGCTGACCCGGGTATCGAGCGGGGCTTGCGTGACCGAAGGCCATCCATCCCCGACTGGATGCTCGAAAGCGGTGAGGATTCGGTCGCTCCCCGCTTTATCGAGCGAATGTCCGAGGCGGACCTGCGTGAGATCGCCCATGACGACGGGCCTGATCTTCAGTTCCTGCGCGGGATCGGAGTCGGCTCGGCGATAACGCTGGCGCTGAAGGCGCGGGGCCAGATCAAGGGTGCCCTGACGCTCGGAGTCGCCTGGTCCGGACGCCACTACAGCGAGGCGGACGCACACTTCGCCTGGATCCTGGCTGGGCGCGTCGCCCTCGCCCTCGACAACAGCGGCCTCTTCGCCGACCTCGAGCGGGCGGAGCGGGCACGGGCCGAGATCGCCGAAACCCTCCAGCACGGACTGCTGCCGCCGCCGCTGCCGCACATCCCGGGCTGGTCTCTCGGCGCGATGTACCGCCCCGCCGGCGCCGAGAACGAGGTCGGCGGTGACTTCTACGACGCTTTCAGGGTCGCCGGTGGCTGGATGCTGGTGATCGGCGACGTCACCGGCCGCGGTGCCCACGCGGCCTCGATCACCGCCCTGGCCCGCTACACCCTGCGCACGGCTGCCGTATTGACCAACGATCCCGAGATCGCCTTTGCGACCCTCAACCGCGCCCTGCTGGCGCGCAATGGCACCGCGCTGTGCAGCGTCGCCGCCCTGGCGATCAGCGAGGATCCCGAGCGGCCGGTGCGGATGGCGGTCGCCGGGCACCCGCCGCCTCTTCTGGTCGACGGCGAGAGCGTCACTGAGATCGCCGAGGCCGGCCCGGTCCTAGGCGCCTTCCCAGATGTCGAGTGGAGCATCGAAACCGGCTCGATCGAGCCCGGTCAGCAGCTCGTGATGATCACCGACGGGATCACCGAGGCGGACGGACCCGGGGGGCGGTTCGGGGAGGAGCGGCTGCGCGCGGAGCTCGCGGGCGCGACCAATCCCGCCCTCGCGGTCCAGCGGCTCGAAGCCGCCCTGCGCGCCTTCACCGAGGACGCGCTCGACGACGACGCGGCAATGCTCGTCGTCGCCCGCGCCGACGATCAGCGGCCGCCCTCGGAAACCGCCGCCCTGGCCGGAGTCGCGGGAGGCGGCCATGGCTGAGAGCAACGAGGCACTGGTGAACCGGCTCTTCCACGCCTTCAACCAGCGCGACGCGGATTCAATCGTCGCTCTCTGCTCGCCGCGTATGGAGTTCTTCGCGGTGACCGCCGAGGAGGCGGGCCGCGGGGCCCCCTACAGCGGTCGCGAGGGATTGGGCGAATATCTCGCCGACGTCGAAAGGATCTGGGAAGAGCTGTTGATCACGCCAAGCACCGTCGAGCAGCGCGACAACCGCCTGCTCGTCTGCGGCCGCGTCTACGTGCGCAGCCGCGAGCTCGGGATCCGCGACATGCCGGTCGCCTGGATCTGGCGGGTCGAGGGAGGGCTCTTTGTCCGCGGCGAGGTCTTCACCGACATGGCGGCCGCGGCCCGCCACTTCGATCGCGCCCCGGCCTGAGCCGCGCCGGGCCTCAGCGGGGCGAGCGGAAAACAGCTACGTCCACCGAAGCTGGCCATCTCGGTTTGCCGGCTCGTGCCCAGGGGTAGCGAAATGGGCCAAGACGAGACGGCTATGCTCGCGTTCGCGGCACCGGCTCTTCCAGCGGGGGAAGCGCGTCGATGGCAAACGGCTCCAAAATCAACGAGAAGCCGACTGGGCTTCAATTGAGACTCCCGGCAGCGGCGGAGAACGTCGCCGTTGTCCGCCATGCCCTCGCGGGATTGGCCGAAGAGATCGGCATGGACGAGGCCGGCGTCGCCGACTTGAAGACGGTGGTCACGGAGGCCTGCATGAACGTGGTCGTTCACGCCTACTCGGACGGGAGCGGTCCGCTGGTCGTCGAGGCGGAGCCCGACGGCGAGGGCCTTACGGTCACGGTCAGCGACTGCGGGTCGGGGATAAGCCCGCAGGCGGACACGGAGCGGGCGAGCCTCAAACTGGGGCTGTCGCTCATCGCGGCTCTCTCAGGAAGCTTCAGCATCTCCGGCGGCCTGGGGCGTGGGACCGAGGTGACGATGAGGCTGCCGCTGCGCGGCGGGGGGACCAATGGCAGCGGTCTCTCGAAAGAGCGGTTGGTCCCGCAGCCGGCGGGAACCGAGATCACGGTCGGCCGTGCTGAGCTGCTCGAACCCGTCCTCGCCCGCCTCGTCGGCGCCCTGGCGGCGCGCCGCGAGCTCTCGATCGATCAGGTCTCCGATGCGGTGCTGGTCACCGACGCGATCGCCGGCGCGGCGCCCCGGCGCTTTGCCGATGGCCGCGTGCGCCTCGGCCTCGGGGAGGATGAGAGCGGGCTCGAGCTGCGCCTCGGCCCGATGGACAGGGGTGCTGCCGAGGAGATCCGCGATGAGCTCGCCGTACCCGACCTCGGCGGCTCGCTCGAGTCGCTGGTCGACGACCTCCAGGTCGATGCCGGTGAGGACGGCGACTATCTCGTCGTCCGCTTCAGCGCGCTCGCAGCGGACTAGGCCCCGCGCTCGCCCGCCCCTTCTTCACGTTCCTCCTCGATCTGTTCCCTGATCCTGGCGAGGGCTCGGCGCAGGATGCGGGAGACGTGCATCTGCGAGTGGCCGATGCGCTCGGCGATCTGGGATTGCGTCATGTCCTCGACGAAGCGAAGGCGCAGCACCACCCGCTCACGCTCCTCCAGGAACGGCAGCGCCGAGTCGAGCGCGATGCGGCCCTCGACCAGCTCGAAGCGCTCGTCCTCCTCGCCCACCCATTCGGCGGGTGCGGCCTCGTCGGAGTCCTCGCCGCCCGCCGGGCGGTCGAGTGAGAGCGGCCTCCGGTTGGAGTTGGCCTCGAGCACCTCCAGCACGTCGGTCTGCTCGATGTCGAGGCGCTCGGCGATCTCGCCGACCGATGGCGAGCGCTGCAGCTGCTTGGTCAGCTCGGTGATCGCCTTGTCGACCTCGGCCATGCGGTCGTGCAGCCCACGCGGAACGCGCACCGTCCAGACGCGGTCGCGGAAGTGCCGCTTCAGCTCGCCCAGGATGGTCGGCGAGGCGAAGGCGGTGAAGGGGATGCCGCGATCGGGATCGAAGCGATCGACGGCATTGAGCAGGCCGAGGTTGGCGACCTGGAGGAGGTCGTCGAAGGACTCGCTGGCGCCGCGGTAGCGCAGGGCGAGTCGCTTCGCGAACGGGAGGTTTCGCCGTACCAGCTCCTCGCGGATCGCCGGGTCCCGCTCTTCGGCAAAGCGCTGCCAGAGCTCGCGGTCGCTGGCCAGGTGCTCATCCGCCCGCGGGGCATGCGTTGCCGCCTCTTCCTCTCCTGTTTGCTCTTTGTCCGCCATCGGACCTAAGTTTGCCGCCACCTGCTGCGGTCCGCCCTCTCTACCCGATCTTCGGGCGTTCATGCCCCGGTGTCGTGGGGGGCTCGGCAGGGTACGGGAGACGTGGCGGCGTTAGGCTCCCAGCCGACTTCGAACTCGATCAAAGGAGACGCCAGATGGCCTTTTCGGTTCCCGACCTTCCCTACGCCTACGACGCCCTCGAGCCCCACATCGACGAGGCGACGATGCGCGTCCACCATGACAAGCACCACCAGGCGTACGTCGACAAAGCCAACGCCGCTCTCGAGGGGACCGATTGGGCCGATCGCGAGGTGGAGGACGTCCTGCGCAACCTCTCCAGCCTCCCGGGGGACAAGCAGGGCCCGGTGCGCAACAACGCCGGCGGCCACTACAACCACACGCTCTTCTGGCAGATGCTCAGCCCCGACGGCGGCGGAGCGCCCGGCGGTGAGGTCGGCTCAGCGATCGACGAGACCTTCGACTCCTTCGACTCCTTCAAGGAGGAGTTCAAGAACGCCGGCATCGCCCGCTTCGGCTCCGGCTGGGCCTGGCTGGTCAAGGACAGCTCCGGCCTCGCCGTCGTCTCCACGCCAAATCAGGACTCGCCGATCTCCGACGGGAGCGTGCCGCTGCTCGGCTGCGACGTCTGGGAGCACGCCTACTACCTCAAGTACCAGAACAAGCGTCCCGACTACATCGACGCCTTCTGGAACGTCGTCAACTGGGACTACGTGGCGCAGCGCCTCAGCGAGGCTGGCTGAGCGCTAGGAGGAGGCGACGGGCGTCGCCGGCCGCGCCGCCTCGGGCAGGTGGCGCGGCTCCGTTCCCTCCCTCGGAGGGATCAGACTCATCGCGTGCTCGGCCTTAGCGGTGATCGTCAGGCTCGGGTTGACGCCGGGGTTGGCCGGCATCGCGGCGCCGTCGGTGACGAGCAGGTTCTCGTAGCCGAAGACCCGGTTGGCCGTGTCGACGACGCCGCTCTCGGGGCTGGCGCCGATCACCGCGCCGCCGAGGATGTGGGCAGTGGTGGGCACGTTCTGGATCGACTCGGTGAGCGCGCTCTGGGCGATGCCGCCGGTCTTCCTCGCGAACCAGCGAGCCGCCTGGGCGGCGGCGGGGAGGTAGATCGGGTTCGGACGGTCGGGGTCCTGTTCGGTCTGCAGCCGTACTCCCTTTCCAAACAGCTTGCGCTTCGGCCGCAGGTGCATGGCGGCGTCGACCGTCTGCATGACGAGCAGGATCACGGTGCGGCGCGACCACTTGAACGGGAAGATCATCCGCGCGTTCTGCAGTGGGTGGCGCAGCACCTCAGCGATCCACTTCAGCGGCCTCGTCAGCCTCGTGCCGGGGCCGGCCATCGCGGTGAAGGTGTTGCTCATCACGTCCCCCGCCTCGCCGTAAGTGACGACCTCGATGTGGGTGTCGGGGTCGGGATAGATGCTCGAGGTGATCGCCACCGAGCGGCTGAAGTCACGCTCGTCGTCGGGCGCGGTGACCGCCTGGATCGACTCCGAGTTGGTGCGGATGACCGCGCCGATCTGGTCGGAGAGGCGTGGCAGGGCGCCGCCGTGCTTGCAGTTGGCGAGCAGGTTGTTGGTGCCCAGGGCGCCGGCGGCGACGACGACGCCGCGGGCGGTGAGCGTGCGCTTCCTCTTCCGCACCCAGGAGCCCGAGCGCTCGCTGGAGATCGAGTAGCCGTCCGAGCCGTCGGCGGCGCCGAGCGGTCGGATCTCGGTCACCTGCCGTTCGGGCTCGATCCTGACTCCAAGCTTCTCGGCGAACCAGAGGTAGTTCTTCATCAGCGTGTTCTTGGCTCCGTGGCGGCAGCCGACCATGCAGCTGCCGCAGCGCATGCAGCCCGTGCGCGCCGGCCCCTCACCTTCGAAGAAGGGATCGGGGACCTCGACGCCCGGCTTGTCGAAGAAGACCCCGACCTTGGTGTTGGTGAAGGTCTCGCCGACGCCGATGTCCTCGGCGTATTCCTTGAGCAGCACGTCTGCCGGGCCCATCCCCTGGTACTCGACGACCCCGAGCATCCGCTCGGCGGTGTCGTAGTGCGGCGCCAGCTCCAGCTCCCAGTTGCCGAGGTCAGCCCACTGCGGGTCCTCGAAGAAGGCGGGACGGGCCCGGTAGAGAGTGTTCGCGTAGCCGAGGCTGCCGCCGCCGACGCCGCTGCCGGAGACGACGAAGACGTCCTTGAAGAAGGTCATCCGCAGAACGCCCCGCATTCCCCAGCGGGGCCACCAGAAGTAGCGCCGCGGCTGGCGCATGGTAGAAGAGGCGAAGTCCTCGTCCTCGAAGCGGCTGCCGCACTCCAGCACGGCCACGGAGTAGCCCTTTTCGGCGAGCCGCAGGGCCGAGACAGAGCCCCCGAACCCAGAGCCCACCACGATCCAGTCGAAGTCGTGGTCCAAGGAAGAGCCCCTACTGGGCTTATGCCTCGCCAGGCTCTAGCGGGCGGAAGTCCGAGGTTCTGGCGCCGCAGACGGGGCAGAACCAGTCCTTGGGGATGTCCTCGAACGCGGTCCCCGGCGGGATGCCACCGTCGGGATCCCCGATCGCGGGGTCGTAGATGAACCCACAGCTCTCGCAGATCCAGAGCTTCGCTTCGGTCGCGGTAGTCATGACAAAAGCTTAGAGCGGCTCAGTCTTTGCTGAAGCTGACCGAGACCGGCTCGCGCTCCGCCGCGTCCTCGATCTCGAAGAACTCCCGCGCGGTGAAGCCGCCCTGGTTGGCGATGATCGAGCCCGGGAACTGTTCGATGTCGGTGTTGTAGGCCTGCACGTTGGAGTTGTAGATGCGGCGCGAGGCCTGGATCTCGTCCTCCAGCTCGGAGAGGTTGCGGCTCAGCTGCTGGAAGTTCTCGGTGGCGCGCAGCGTCGGGTAGTTCTCGGCGACGGCGCGCAGGTCGGCCAGGGCCTGGGTCAGTTTCTGCTCCGCCTGAGCAGTGTCCCCGACGCTTTCGGCCGCCATCGCCTCGGCCCGCGCTTTGGTCGTCTTCTCGAACGTCTGGCTCTCGTGCTCCGCGTAGCCCTTGACCGTCTCGACCAGGTTGGGCACCAGATCGTGCCGCCGCTTCAGCTGCACGTCGATCCCGCTCCACGACTCGTCGACCCGGTTGCGCGCGGCGATGATCGAGTTGCGCTTGGCGATGTAGTAGATGACCGCGATCACGATGATCGCGACCACGGCGATGATGACCCAAGTCATTGATTTTCATCCTACTTGGCCCGCCGGCCAACTGCATAGGATCGACGCCAGATGAGCGCCAAGCAGGAAGCGCAGGATTGGGCCGAGGCCGTTCGCAAATACGGCGCGCGGCACGAGCTCAAATACGAGACCGTCGGGGGGATCAATCCGAAGGACGGGCCGGTGGCGCTCTGCGTGGGGGGGACGAACCGGCTCACCGGGCAGCTCGCCGAGGGCTTCTGGGGTGCATGCTGCGACGCCGACGAGAAGGAGGTCGGCGGCCTCTTCGGCAAGGCGGTGCTGCCCACCGCGCTTCTCGCCAAGGCCCACATGCCGGACCTCGCCAAAGTGGTCCCCGCCTTCAACGTCGAGTCGATCGAGGGCCATGAGGCGGTCACGCAGCGATTTGCGCGCAAGGTCGAGTTCGAGTCGATCGACTTCAACAAGCGCTTTCTAGCCACGGTGCCGAGCGAGTACGACCCGGTGGCGCTGCGCGAGCTCTTCGGCCCTGGTTTCCTCGAGTGGACGACGACGATGACCGGCGAGATCGACTTCGGCGTCAACGACCGCCAGCTCTGGTTCCTCTGGCGCCTGCACGAGCGCAGCGAAGAGGACCTGGAGGCGGCGCTCGAGAACGCCGGCCAGCTCTTCAAGCGCCTGCAGGGGGAGATGGAGGAGAGCGGCATCCACACCTATCCGCCGGGCCCGTGGCACGCCGGTCTCGAGCCCTTTCCAGCCAGCTAGGTCTTTGGGGCTGAAACTCGGCTCGTTCGGCAGTGTCTCGCTGCGCTGAGCGCGGCTCAGGCCGGATAGTCCGGGTCGCCCGGAAGGACGACGCGGTGATCCTCCGGCGAGCCGATCACCTTGGGCAGGATCGGCTCGATCGCCCGATCCCGGTGGGCGGCGATCGCCTCGTCAGAGCTGCGGAACGGAAGCAGCGATTCGAGTTGCTTCACCGTCGGGAAGGCGAGCGAGAGCTCGCCGGCGGCATGCGCCTCCAACGCGCCGGCCGGCTCGAACCAGGCGGCATCGGTGGTCTCGACTCCGTCGGGCCGCGGTGCCGTGTGGGCGGGAGCGAGCGCCAGGAAGAACCAGGCGTCGAAGCGCCGCGAGACGACCTCAGGGGTGATCCAGCGCGAGAAGAGGATCAGCTCCTCCTCCGGCGCCAGGCCGATTCCCGCCTCCTCCTCCAGCTCGCGCACGGCGCAAGCCCGGTACCCGCCCTCGCCGTCGGCTGGGTCGACCGCGCCGCCGGGAAACACCCAAACGCCCGGCATGAACTTGGCGTCCTCGTTACGCCTCAGCATCAGCACCTCCAGCGCCCGGTCGGAGTGCCTGCCGCCGCGCCTCAGGAGCACGACGGAGGCCGCCGGCCGCGGCGCTGCCGGCTCACCCAAGTTGGGCGCCTCGGCGGGGCCGCGCCTTCTCTCGCTCATCGGCTGACCCTACCCGTCGCGCCTAAGCGGCTTGCGCGAGGGATGCCGGGGTCTCCCCGACCGACGAGCAGGCTGCGCGTATTGAGCGCGCCGTGATCTCGACCAGGCTGCGCAGGTCCTCCTCGGAGATGGAGAGAGGTGGCATCAACACGACGACGTTGCTCAGTGGGCGGATGATCGCGCCGCGCCCACGGGCCTCGACCGTGACGCGATGGCCCATGCGCAGGCCCGGGTCGTGCTCACCGAGATCGATGCCGACCATGAAACCGCGCTGCCTCACCTCGGTCACCTCGGGCATGGCCTCGACATCGGCAAGCAGCTCTCCCAGCAGCTCGATCTTTGGCTGCAGGTGCTCCAGCGTCTGCTCCTCTTCGAAGGCGTCGAGATTGGCGAGGGCGGCGGCACAGGCAAGGGGGTTCCCCGTATAGGTGTGGCCGTGGAAGAAGGTGCGGTACTCCTCCGGGGCGCCGAGGAAGCCCTCGTAGATCTGCTCGGTCGCCAGCGTCGCCGCCAGCGGCAGGTAGCCGCCGGTGAGTCCCTTGGCGAGGCAGAGCAGGTCCGGCTCGACGTTCTCCTGCTCACAGGCGAGCATCGTGCCCGTGCGGCCGAAGCCGGTCGCCACCTCGTCGCAGATCAGCAGCACGCCGAAGGAGTCGCAGAGCTCGCGCACCGCGCGCAGGTAGCCGGAGGGGTGGATGAGCATCCCGGCGGCCCCCTGGACGAGGGGCTCGACGATCACCGCGGCGATCTCCTCTTCCTGGCTCGCCAGCACCCGCTCGAGGTCGCCGGCGTCGCCAGGCTCGGCGACGTGGGTCTCGAACAAAAGCGGGCGGTAGGTGGAGTGGAAGAGGTCGATGCCGCCGACCGAGACCGAGCCGATCGTGTCGCCGTGGTAGGAGTCCCGCAGGTGAACGAAGGAGGAGCGTCGGGCATGCTGCCCGCCGCGCTGCAGCTGGTACTGGAAGGCCATCTTCAGCGCGATCTCGACCGCTGTCGAGCCCGACTCGGAATAGAAGACGCGCGAGAGCCCGGCCGGAGTGAGGTCAACGAGCCTGCCCGCCAACTCGGCCGCGGCGGGGTGCGAGAGCCCGAGCATGGTCGAGTGGGCGACCTTGCCGAGCTGATCGGTGACGGCGGCGTCGATGCCGGCGTGGCGATGGCCGTGGACCGTGCACCAGAGCGAGGAGACGCCGTCGATGTAGCGCCGGCCCTCGTCGTCAAATAGGTAGGAGCCCTCACCGCGCTCGATCAGCAGCGGCGCTTCCTCGCACCAGGCCTGCTGCTGGGTGAACGGGTGCCAGACGTGGTCCCGGTCGAGCTGCGCGTAATCGAGAGCCATTCGCCGCTGCCGACCCTAGCCCCCCCATCGGCCAGAACCCCCACCGCTGACTTCGCCATTTGGGGTCCATATGCACCCCAAATGGCGAAGTCAGCGGGCGGGCAGGACGTGATGTTGATCACACGAGCAACTTTTGCGTTGGGGAAATAGTTGCTTGTGTGCAAGTATTTGGGCATGCAAGCTAATGACATTGCGGCGATCGTTGAACGGGTCGTCACGCCGGAGGTCAGTCCCGAGGCGCAGGAGACGGCGGCGCGGGTCAGCGCACTGCTGAGGCACCTATTTCTCTACGACCGCGGCAACCTGCTGCGCCTGATCGAGGAGAGCGGCCTCTCAATGACGCAGTCCAAGGCGCTGCTGGAGCTCGGCGGCTTCGGCGAGTCGGCCGAGGCGCGGCAGGTGAGCGACCTGGCGGAGGCGCTTGGCGTCTCGATGCCCTCGATGAGCCGCGCCGTCGACGGCTTGGTGAAGAAGCGGCTCGCGACGCGGGTCGAGGACCCCGACGATCGCCGCGTCCGTCGCGTCGCCATCACCGCGCGCGGCAAGAAGCTCGTCGACACGCTCGTCGTCGTGCGCCAGGCCGGAATGGAGACCTTCGCCGCCAGCCTGACGACGGCGCAGCGGCGCAAGCTCGATGCGGCCGTCGACGCCCTGATGGACCGCGACGACATCGCCGAGGCCTATGAGCACTTGAGGGAGGTGGGTCCAGCTTGACCCGCTACCGGCACCTGATCACCGAGGAGAACCGCAAGTGGTGGACGCTCGGCGCGATGTGCTTCGCGCTGTTCATGATCATCTCGACAACACCGTCGTGAACGTCGCCCTGCCCTCGATCCAGCGCGACCTCGGGGCCTCGATCTCCGGCCTCGAGTGGACCGTCAACGGCTACACGCTTTCCTTCGCGGTGCTGCTGGCGACGGGTGGGCGGCTTGGCGACATCTTCGGCCGGCGCCGCATGTTCCTCTTCGGCGTCGTCATCTTCGCCCTCTCCTCGGCCACGGCTGGCCTCGCGGCCAACTCGACCGATCTGGTGATCAGCCGCGTCGTCCAGGGTGTGGGGGCGGCGCTGATGATGCCGGCGACGCTCTCGATCATCACCGACGCCTTCCCGCCCTCCGAGCGCGGCAAGGCGATGGGGATGTGGGCGGGGGTGTCGGCCCTCGCGCTCGCCGTCGGCCCGGTGGTCGGCGGCTTCCTCACCGAGCACGTGAGCTGGCGGGCGATCTTCTACCTCAATATCCCGGTGGCGATCGGCGCCGTCACCGCCTCGCTCTTCGCCGTGCGCGAGTCCCGCGACACCACTGTCGGGCGCGAGGTCGACTTCGCCGGGGTCGCCGTGCTGACCGGCGCGCTTACGGCGCTGATCCTGGCTCTGGTCGAGGGCAACAGCTGGGGCTGGGGCTCGCCCGAGATCGTCGCGCTCCTGGTCGGCGCGGGGATCGGGCTGGCCGGCTTCGTTGTGCTCGAGCTGCGCGTGAAGGTGCCGATGGTCGAGTTCCACTTCTTCTCCGATCGCAACTTCCTCGGCGCGGTGGTCGTTGCCCTGATCGTCTCCTTCTCGATGCTCGGCGTCTTCTTCTTCCTCGCCCTCTACATGCAGAACATCCTCCATTACTCGCCGCTCGAGGCGGGAGTCAGGTTCCTGCCCTCGACCCTGATGATCGTCGGCGTGGCGCCGGTCGCGGGTCGGCTGGCCGACCGCTTCGGGCCGCGCTGGCTGATCGCCGCCGGCCTCACCGTCGTCGCCGCGTCGCTCTACAGCTTCAGCGGGATCGCGGTCGATTCGAGCTACCTCGATCTCCTGCCCGGCTTCATGCTGCTCGGCATCGGCATCGCGCTGACGATGTCGCCGATGACCAGCGCCGCGATGAACGCCGTGGCGGTCGAGAAGGCCGGGATCGCCTCGGGCGTGCTCTCGATGTTCCGCATGGTCGGCGGCAGCCTCGGCGTGGCCATCACGGGCGCGATCTTTCAGGGCGCCGTCGGCGCTGAGTTCGCGAGCGCGAGCCCGCAGGAATTCGTCGATGCGCTGGGCGAGGCGATGCAGGTCTGCGCCGTTGTCGCAGCCCTTGGCGCGGTGATCGGGGCAGCGGCGATCCGCGCCAGAGGCGACGGACTCAGCGGCTCGGCGACGGAGGCTGCCGTCAACCCGGGTGGCGAGCAGCTGGCGGCGCGGGAGCCGGTCGCCGCGAGCGAGCCCGCCGCCTAGCCGTCGATGCTGTTCCTGCTGCCGCCCTCGGAAGGCAAGGCCGCGCCCGAGCGGGGCGATCCGGTCGATCTCGGGGCGCTGGCCTTCGCCGACGAGCTGAGCGAGCACCGTGCGGCGGTGCTCGACGCGCTCGACCCCGGGCTGCTCGAGGCGCCGGCGGCGCCGGCGGCCGAGGTCTACACCGGGGTCCTGTATCAGCGGCTCGGCTTGGCCGACCTGCCTGCCGCCGCCCGGCAGCGGGCGGCCGAGAGCGTGCTGATCGCGAGCGCGCTCTGGGGCTTCGTGGGGCTGGGGGACCGGATCCCTCATTACCGCCTGCCGCCGGCGACGAAGCTCGATGGCATCGGGCCGCTGGCGGCCTGGTGGCGCGAGCCGCTGGCGCAGGCGATGGCGGACGAGCCGGGCGAGGTGATCGTCGACATGCGCTCCGGTGCCTACACCTCGGCCTGGAAGCCACAGCGGGCGACGCTACTCTCGGTGCGTGCCTTCAGGGAGGAGGGCGGTGAGCGCAAGGCCGCGTCTCACATGGCGAAGGCGGTGCGAGGAGATGTCGCCCGGGCTCTCCTCCTTGCCGAGGCGGTGCCCACCGATCCGGAGGACGTGGCCGGCGTAGCGCGTGGCGCGGGGTTTCAGGTTGAGCTGACCCCCGCCAGCCTCGATGTGATCGTCAGCGGCTGAGCGAAAGCGCCGGCCAGCTTGCGGGGTCGCTCAGGTCGAGTTGGGGAAGGGTCTCGACTCGCACCTCCGCGAGCGACTCGATCGTCTCCCGGTTCGACCGCTCGATCGCGCTCGGTTGCTCGGGCCAGGGGGTGAGGACGACCAACTCGACGCTGAGCCCAGCTGCCCGCGCCGCCTCGATCGTCAGCAGCGTGTGGTTGATCGTGCCCAGGCCTGGCGGGGCGGCGACGACGATCGGAAGCGCCAGGTCGGCCGCGAAGTCGCGGACCAGGTAGCCGGGGGAGAGCGGTACAAGGAGACCGCCGACGCCCTCGCAGACCAGCGCGTCCGCGCCGTTCGCGGCGGCTCGCGCGGCCTCGCGCAGCCGCCCTGGGTCGATCGCCTCCCCGGCAAGGGCCGCGGCGAGGTGGGGCGAGACAGCCGGCCCATACCGATACGGCGCAATCTCATCGTCCCCCTGCCCCGATCCCGCCGCTTCACGCAGCACCACATGGTCCGGCCGATGGGCCCGAAAGCGGTCATATATGCCGCTTTCGGGCCCATCGGCGGCGAAGTCGTCGAGGCCGGTGAGTGCGGGCTTGAAGACCCCGACACTGTTCCCGGCCGCCGCCAGCGTGCGGGCGATCGCAGCCGTGACCACGGTCTTGCCGACCTCTGTCCCGGTGCCCGTGACGAATACCCCCTTCAAGGGTCAGGCGGCGACGGCGAGCGGCGCGTTCGAACCTGTGCTTCGCGAGGAGACGCCAAGCGCGCGGGCGGCGTCTCCGACCAGTTTCGCGGCCCGCTCGAGCTCGCCGGCACGGTGCGTCGACATCACCGTGAAGCGCAACCGCGAGGTTCCCTCGGGCACGGTCGGCGGGCGGATTCCCTGGGCGAAGACGCCCCGTTCGAGGATCCGCTCGCTCAGCTCCATCGTCTGCCCGGCGTCACCGATCTCAACCGGCACGATCTGGGTCCCGGAGCCACCGACGACGAGGTCCTCGGCCGCGAGCGCAGAGCGGAGTATCTCCGCGTTGGCGCCGAGCCGCTCCACTCGCTCCGGGTGCGATTCCAGCAGTTCCAGCGCCGCCAGGCTGGCGGCGACGACGGGCGGCGGCGGGGCGGTCGAGAAGACGAATGGCCGCGCCGCGTTGAGCAGGTACTCGGTCAGCTCGCCGCCGGCGCAGACGTAGGCGCCGTAGGAGCCGAGCGCCTTGCCGAGGGTTCCCACGACCACGTCGACCTCCCCACTGAGGCCGGCGGCGGCGACAGTGCCGCGGCCGCCGGGCCCGAGCGCCCCCGTCGCGTGTGCCTCATCGACCAGCAACCTGCAGTCGTGACGGCGGGCGACCTCCGCCAGCCGCGCCAGCGGCGCGATATCGCCGTCCATCGAGAAGACACCGTCGGTGACAATCAGGGCCGCCCGTTTGCCTGCCTCGCGCAGGCCCCAGGCGAGATGCTCGAGGTCGCCGTGCCGATAGATGAAGGTCTCGGCTTGGGCAAGGCGGCAGCCGTCGATGATGCTGGCGTGGTTTAGCTCATCGGAGAAGACCACCTCGCCGCGCCCCGCCAGCGCCGCGATCGTGCCCGTGTTGGCGAGGTACCCCGAGCCGAAGAGCAATGCCGCCTCATACCCCTTGAAGGCAGCTACCCGCCTCTCCAGGCGGGAGTGCGGCTGCATGTTGCCCGAGATCAGCCGCGAAGCGCCGGCGCCGGCTCCCCAGCGCATCGCCGCGTCCGCCGCCGCGCTCCTGACCTTTGGGTGATTGGCGAGGCCGAGGTAGTCGTTGGAGCAGAGGAGAAGGACCTCGCGTCCGTCGAGCGTGACGCGCGGCCCCTGCGGGCCGCTGATCAGCCGCAGCCGCCGACGGAGCCCGCGATCGCGAAGCTCCCGAAGCCGCTCCGCGACGTCGGTCATGCCGCTCGGGGGTAGGGCGGGGGCTTCTTGGGCTTCTTGATCACCCGCAGCTGCGTCGAGGGGTCCCAGAAGTTGGCCTCGTCCTGGCGGTCGATCAGCTCGTCGATCGGGGTCGCCGGGGCCTCGCCCTTGAGCCAGCCGTCGCGGTTGTCGGGCCGCGGGTTGGCGCCGTTGTCGGGCTGGCGGGCCACGTTCAGCCCCAGCTCCTCGAACATCGCCCGGTCCTCCTCCGGTTCGGCGCCGAGCGTGGTCAGGAAGTTGCCCATCATCACGCCGTTCAGCCCAGCCTTCACCGCCAGTGGCTGCAGGTCGCCGAGGTTCTCGACCCGCCCGCCGCAGAGGCGGAAGAGGGCGCCCGGGATGATCAGGCGGAAGATCGCCACCCACTGGACCACCTCCCAGGCGTCCATCAGCGGCCGGTCGCCGAACTTGGTGCCCTCGCGCGGGTTGAGCAGGTTGATCGGCACCGAGGTCGGGTTGATCTCAGAGAGCTCGAAGGCCATCTCGACCCGCTGCCGCGGCGACTCGCCGAGATTGAGGATGCCGCCGACGCAGGTCTCCAGGCCGGCCTCCTTGACCGCCTCGATCGTCCGCAGCCGGCCCTCGTAGCGGACCGTGGTCGAGACCTCCGGGTAGTAGGAGCGCGCCGACTCGACGTTGTGGTGGACCCGCTGGATGCCCGCCTCACGCAGCTTCTTCGCCCGCTCCGCCGACATGTGGCCGATCGAGGCGCAGCGCTTGAGGTTCGTCTGCTCGGCGACCAGCTTCGCCCCGTCGAGGATTTTCTCGAAGTCCCGCTTGGAGAGTCCCTGCCCCTGGGTGACCATGCAGAAGCGGTGCGCGCCCGCCGCCTCGGCCGCTTTGGCGTGCTCGAGGATCTGCTCGGGCTCCATCATCGCGTGCATCGGCGTATCCGCCTCGGCGTAGCGCGACTGGGCGCAGAACCCGCAGTCCTCTGCGCAGCCGCCGGACTTGGCGTTGACCAGCGAGCACATGTCGGTGGAGTCGCCGAAGTTCTCGCGCCGGACCTGCCAGGCGCGCTCCACCAGCTCGCCGATCTCCTCGTGGTCGGTCAGCTCGCCGAGCGCCAGCGCTTCCTCGAAGGTGATGAGAGAGGCCATTCGGGGCGCAAGGCTAGGCGCCGCCCCGGACGTTCGGCCTAGGCTCGGCCTCGCTCGACCGCGGGAATCGGCGGCGGGCCCGGCTCGGTCACGAGCGACTCTGGATCGAAGATCCGGACCGCGTCCCGTCCCGCTTCCTTGGCCGCGTACATCGCCGCGTCCGCCCTCGCGAGGACCGACTCGTAGCTGAGCCGGTGCCCGGTGCCGAAGGAGGCGATGCCGATGCTGGCCGTCAGGGGTGGGATGCCCCTCTCCTCGCGCATGCGGGCGCGGACAGCGGTCGCGATCTCCTCGGCAACCACCTGCGCTTCCTCGGGGTCGCAGCGCGGCAGCACGATCGCGAACTCATCGCCCCCGAGCCTCGCCAGCACGTCGGTCTCCCTTGTGCGAGCGCGCAGCACGGCGGCGATCTCGGCGATGACGCGGTCCCCCGCCGGATGGCCGAGCGTGTCGTTGACCTGCTTGAAGTGATCGAGATCGAGCATCAGCACCGCCCCGGCGACGCCGTAGCGATGGCTTCGAGCCAGCTCCGTGCGCAGGTCCTCCTTGAAGCGCCGCCGGTTCTTGAGCCCGGTGAGGGGGTCCTGGCTGGCCTGGCGGGCGAGCTCGTGCATCCGTTCGCCGCGGCTCCAAACCAGCACCAGGGCCGCCAGCAGGGCAGCCAGCGAGAGGCCGACGAGGACGATCATCACGGGCAGATCGACGCCGGGCCGGCTCGGGTCGCGCACGACTAGGAGCCAAGTGCGATCGGCGATGTGGATCGGCGCCGTCGCCGATTCGTCCAGCGGCAGGCTCGGCCCGACCACCGGCCGGCCGCGCTCGACCAGGGACACGTCGACCTCGTCCGGGAGGGCGGCAGTCGCCGCGCCCGCCAGGTCGGGGACACGGAAGGCGCCGGCCGCAAAGCCGGCCAGCGCCGCCCGCCGCTCGGCCACCGTCCCGGTTGGAGCGCCGTCCCGGTAGACGGGCCTGAACACGTTGATCCCGGTGCCGCCAATGGGGAGGCGCATCACCGGTGTCGTCGCCGGTCTGCCGCTGTCCCGGGCTCGCAGCAGGTAGGAGCCTCGCAGGCCGTCCGACCCGATGTCGTAGCCGACCGGCAGTTGTACGGCCAGCTCCCGCGTGGCGGCGAAGATCAGCGGGAAGTAATGGGGCTGGTCCCTCGCGGGGCGGAAATCGCCGAGCGAGCTGCGTTCGAGTATCGGCGCGCCGCGCCGGCGTTCGAAGAGCGCCCGGCTTGCCTCCGGCACCGAGCCGATGAAGGCGGTCCCCGTCAGCGCCCCTGAGCCGAGCAGGGAGTTGGCGACCACTTCGAACTCGTGGCGGGTGAAATGCCCCTCAGCTTGGTAGAAGGCGGCGGCGCTGGTCAGCTGCCCCACGGAGAGCCTCGCCAGCGCTTCGGCCTGCCGCGCGGCGCGGGTCGCCTCACCGCGCTGCCTGCTCTCGAAGTTGCTCCGTTCGCGCTCGTGGACGATCAACGCCAGCGTGATCGCGCCGACCGCGATCGCGGTGACGACGGCGAAGCCGAACCAGAACCGGAGGCGCACGGTCTTTTTCTCGGTCACCCCGGGCAGGCCTCAATCGACGGGCGTGTTTGCAAGCGACTCCCAGAGATAGAGAGAGGCAAGGCTGCGGTGCGGGCGCCAGGGCTCGCCGATCTCGAGCACCTTCGTTGGCGTCGGCATCTCCTTCAAGCCGTACTCGACCTGGATCGCCTTGCGGATGCCGAGGTCGCCCCCGGAAAGCACGTCGGGCCGTTCCAGGTGGAAGAGCAGGAACATCTCCGCCGTCCAGACCCCGAGGCCGCGCACGGCGACGATCTCCTCGATCACTTCCTCGTCGGAGAGCTGCTCGAGCCGGTCGAGCTCCAGCTCGCCGCTGATTACATGCGAGGCGAGGTCGCGGACGTATTCGACCTTGCGCCCGGAGAGGCCGGCCGCGCGAAGGTCGGCTTCGCCGGCTTCGAGCAGCTGCTCTGGTGTGGGGGTTGCACCAGCGAAGAGCTCGAGTATGCGGCCGTAGATCGTTCGCGCCGCCTTGGTCGAGAGCTGCTGGCCGACGATCGCCCGCAACAGGGCGCCGTACGCATCCGCTGGGCGCTCCTCGCTGCGCCGCCGCAGCCGTGTCGCGAGGTCGATCTTGCCGATCCGCCCGACCAGCGCCGCCATCGTTGGGTCCGTGGCGGCGAGCTGAGCCGCCGACGAGCTCATCGTCCCCGCCATTCCGGCTTGCGCTTCTCGGCGAAGGCCCGGATGCCCTCGCGGAAGTCCTCGGAGGCGAAGCAGGACTCGCGTAGCGCGACCAGGCCGGCCTCCTGCTGTTCGCTCAGCACCGGGGCCGCGGTGAGCAAATCGATCGCGCTTTTGTTGCCCCTCATCGAGAGCGGGGCGTTCGCCGCGATCTCGGCGGCCAGCTCAACCGACGCCCTCTCGAGCGCCTCGTTGGCGACGACTTCGTGCACGAGGCCGATCTCGGCCGCGCGCGCGGCCTCGAAGTTGCGGCCGGTGAGGAAGAGCTCCTTGGTCCGCGCCAGGCCCACCGTGTCGAGGAACTTGCGCAGGCCGGTGTGGCTGTAGACGAGCCCGAGTTTCACCGGCGGCATGCCGAGCACCGCGCTCGTGGCACAGATCCGCAGATCGCAGGTGATCGCCAGCTCGAGGCCGCCGCCGACGCAATGGCCGTTGATCGCCGCGACCGTCGGCCAGGGATGGCTGGCGAGCGCCTCCATTGCCGCGTGGAAGGGGTGGGCGACCAGAGCCTCGGCGTCACGCTCGAAGGTCTCGGAGGGGATCGAGGCGATGTCGTAGCCGGCGGAGAAGGCCGGCGGCGCGCCGGTGATCAGCAGGCAGCGGGTCTCGATTCCCTGGTCGAGTCGCGGCAGGGTCTCGGCGAACGCGTCGAGGATCTCGTGGTCAAGCGCGTTGCGACGGTCCGGGTTGGAGATGCGGAGGCGGACCACCGCCTCGGCTGGAGAGTCGAGGAGGAGCTTGCCGCCGGCGAGCCGCTCCGTCACTCGAGCACTACGAGGACGTCGCCTTCACTGACCGACTGGCCCTCCTCGCAGCGGATCTCCTTCACGGTGCCGTCGTCTTCGGCCTCGACCGGAATCTCCATCTTCATCGACTCCAGGATGACGACGGTGTCCCCGTCAGAGACTTCGTCCCCGACCGCGACCTCGATTTTCCACACGTTGCCGGTGATGTGCGCCTCAATGTCCATGGCGGGGGACAATATCCGCGCGTGACGGCGGAGCGACCCAGGTCTGAGCCCGATCCCGGCCCGGGTGTCCCCCTGCTGGCGATCGTCGCCGCGCGCAACGAGGCGGAGCAGATCGGCAGGACCGTCGCGGCTCTGCGAGCGACGTTCCCGGCGGCGGCGGTCTGGGTGGCCGACGACGCGTCGAGCGACGGCACCGCCGAGATCGCGATGGCGTCCGGTGCCCACGTGGTCAGCCGTGGCAGGCCGCACGGCAAGGGGGCGAACGTGACGGCCGCGGCGGAGGCGGCGCTCGGCAACGGGTCCGAGCCACACGTGGTCCTCCTCTGCGACGGCGACCTGGGCGACTCAGCCGCACGGTTGGCGCCGCTGGTCGAGGCGGTGCGGGCTGGCGAGTGCGACTTGGCCATCGCCGCCTTCACCCGCCGGGTGGGGGGCGGCTTCGGCATCGCGGTCGGCTTCGCCCGCTGGGCGATCCGGCGCCTCTGCGGCTTCGAGGCGCGAGCGCCGATCTCAGGCCAGCGCGCGATGAGAGTTGAGGTCCTGCGCGCCACGCTGCCCTTCGCCACAGGCTTCGGCATGGAGATCGGGATGACGGTGGACGCCGTTCGCGCCGGGTTCAGGCTGAGCGAGGAGGAGCTCGACCTCTCCCACCGCGCCACCCGGCGCAATGCCTCGGGCTTCGCCCACCGCGGCCGGCAGCTACTCGACTTCGGGCGCGCCTACCGTGCTCGGCGCCGGGCGCCGGGGAGGGAAGATCGGTAAAGCCGACCGCTCACAAAACGGCAAAGTTCCCGATTGGGGACGGGGGTGACCCGATGCCATACTTTCCTCTATGAAGTGGATTTGGAGGGGTCCGCGACGATCGAGGGCGCGCGCGGCGGGGGGATCATCGCTCACCGCAATGCTCGCGCTTGCGCTGCTCATCCCACCCATCGCAAATGCGGAGCTGGCGGCAAAGGGGGATCTCTTCGTCAAGTTCAGCGGCGGGATCGCACCGGCCGAGCTGCCGCGCCACAAGCTGGCGCCGATCGCCATCGGCATCGCTGGCACGGTCAAAACCCTTTCCGGCGACCGGCCGCCGGCCCTGCGAAAGATCTCGATCGGCCTTCATCGCGGCGGTCACCTCGATACGCGTGGCCTGCCGGTTTGCCACAAGAGCCAAATCGATCCGGGGTCGAGCGCCAAAGCCCTCGAGGCGTGCGAGCCCGCGCTGGTCGGTGAAGGAAGATTCGCCGCGAGAACGGCTTTCCCCGAACAGGAAACCTTCCCCGCCCATGGCCGCATCCTTGCCTTCAACTCGGTCAGCAACGGCCACCCGACGGTCCTCGCCCACATCTACGGCGCGAACCCGGTCCCGATCACCCGAGTCATCGTCTTCCACATCCACCGCCATCCCGGCGTGACTTTCGACACCACGCTGACCGGCACACTGCCGGTGGCGGTCAATCGCTACGGCTACGTCAAGCGGATCAGCCTCTATCTGTTCCGGCGGTTCATCTACCGCGGGCGGCCCCACAGCTACCTGAGCGCCGCCTGCGGGGCGCCGCCAGGGTTCCCGAGCGCGATCTTCCCCTTCGCGCGGGCCTCGATGACCTTCGAGGACGGTCGCACCCTCGCCAGCAGCCTCACCCGCACCTGCCGGGTGCTCTAGCTGTCTAGCTGGGGGCGTGGCCAGCCGCCGCTGGCGCGCTCGATCGATCCGGCCAGCGAGAGCAGCGTCGTCTCGTCGTTTTCACGACCTAGCAGCTGAGCGCCGATCGGCAGGCCCGAGGAGGTGAATCCGGCGGGCAGGCTGATCGCCGGCCAGCCGATCACGTTCCAGGCGAAGGCGAAGGGGCAGGTGGCGCTTGCGGTCGAGCTCGTCACCCAGTAGCCGCGCCCCTCGAGCGCGCCGATCCGTGGCGGTGGCTTGGCCGTAGTCGGCGTGAGGACGACGTCGCAGCGGTCGAAGATGCGGCCGATGCGCCTGCGCAGGCCAGGCTCGGCTGCGCGCGCGAGTCGCAGCGGAAGCCCGTTCAGGGCGCGGCCGAAGCGGGCGTGTGTGCGGGTGCGGGGCTCGAGCGCGCTGCGCTCTTCGCCGTGGGCGCAGAGCCAGTCCTCGACGCCCGCCATCCCGCGGGGGACTATCGCGGGACCGACCATGCCGTAGTCGGGATCGGCGACGATGACCTCGTGGCCGAGGTCGGCAAGGCGGTCGGCGAAGGCTTCAAGCGCTGCCCGGTGCTCGTGGTTGACCTTGCCCGAGACGCCGAGCGGCGTGGCGAAGGAGAGGGCGATGCAGAGTGGGCCCGGCTCGCGGGCGGCCGCCCGCGAAAAGGGCTCGCTGGGAGCCTGGGGCCGGTGCAGGTCGGCGGGGACGTTGCCGTAGGTGGCGTCCAGCAGAAGCGCAGCGTCATCGACGCTGCGGGCCAGGGGTCCGTAGCAGCTGAGACCGTTGAAAGCCTCGGGATCTGGCCAGGTCGAGAGCCGGCCGCGCTGCGGCTTCAGCCCGACCAAGCCGGTCCAGGCAGCGGGGATCCGGATCGAGCCGGCGCCGTCGGAGCCGATCGCGGCCGCGACCAGTCCGGCGGCCACAGCGGCTGCGGCCCCGCCGCTGGAGCCACCGGGGGTGTGGTCGGTGTTCCAGGGGTTACGGGTGGCGCCGTGGAGGGGGGTCTCGGTGAAGTGCCACTGGCCGACCTCGGGAGCGTGGGTCTTGCCGATCACGATCGCGCCCGCCTCACGCAGGCGTCGCACGGCCTCGGCGTCGCGCACTGCCACCTTGCCGCCTCCGCAGCCGAAGGGCGAGGTGTGGCCGGTGAGGTCGACGTCGTCCTTGATCGCGACCGGAACGCCCAGCAAGGGGGTGGTCTCGCCGGCGCCGAGGCGGCGGTCGGCCTCGTCGGCCTCGGCAAGGGCCTCCTCGGAGCGGATCACGCGGAAGGCGTTGAGGCTCGCTTGCGCCGCATGCGCTCGTTCCAGCGAGGCCTCGACCATCTCCCGCGAGGAGGTCTCGCCCGCCTGCAGGAGGAGAGTTTGCTCACGCAGTCCACTGAAGGCATGCCCGGCTTTGCTCCGGTTCTCGCGAACCTCTGTCATGCTGGTCGCCATCATCCCCCCTCGCCGCTGTTCGTTCGAACGAACGATACGCCAAGAGGTAGGCTGGTGCGTTGTGGCTACAGCTGCGCCCCCAGACACGCGCGAGCGCATACTCCGCGCAACGGCTGAGCTGATCAGTCGCGAGGGAGTCGCCGCCGTCACCAACCGACGCGTGGCGGCGGACGCCGGAGTGGCCCTGGGCTCTCTGACGTACCACTTCCCGAGTCAGGTCGACCTGCTGCGCGAGAGCCTCTTGCTCTTCGTCGGAGAGGAGGTGGCCCGCCAGGAGGCGATCGCGCGGGAACTTCGCCACAGACGGCTCAGCGCCGAGCAGGTCGTCGCCGAAGTCGAGCGGGTGATCGAGGAGTCTGGCAGTCGGGCCCAGCTGCTGGCCGAACTCGAGCTCCACCTGCAGGCTGCTCGTGACCCGGAGCTGCAGGACGCCTCGCGGCGCTGCTTCGAAGCCTACGAAAAGATCGCGGCCGCGGCGCTCAAAGGGTTTGGCGTGCCCGAAGCGAGGCGCCACGCCCGCTCGGTCGTCGCCCTCATGTACGGGATGGGCGTCCGCAGGCTCGGTACGGGAACCGAAGACGCGTCCGGCATCGCCGACGCCCTGATCGCGATCATCCGCGGTGCGCGAAGTTGATCCTGGCGATCGACCAGGGCACGACCGGAACCACCTGCATAGTCTTCGATCGAGAGGGGCGAGACGCGGGGCGCGCCTACGCGGAGTTCGAGCAGCACTTTCCCCGGCCGGGGTGGGTCGAGCACGACGCGAGTGAGATCTGGCGGGTGACGCGCCGCGTCGCGGCCGAGGCGATAGCCGCCGCCGGGATCGACGGGGCCGACCTGGACGGGATCGGGATCGCCAACCAGCGGGAGACGGTGGTCGCCTGGGACCCCGGGAGCGGCGAGCCGGTGCACCGCGCGCTGGTCTGGCAGGACCGGCGCACCGCGGAGCGCTGCGAGGAGTTGCGCGCCGCCGGCCACGAGGGACTGATTCGCGAGCGCACCGGTCTCGTCATCGACCCCTACTTCTCCGCCACCAAGATCGAGTGGCTGCTGCGCAACGTCGAGGGTGCCCGCGGCGCTCTCTTCGGCACGATCGACTCCTGGCTTCTTTTCAAGCTGACGGGCCGCCACGCGACCGACCACACCAACGCCTCGCGGACGATGCTCTTCGACATTCGCCGCCGGGTCTGGGACGAGGAGATTTGCGGCCTGTTCGGCGTCGACCCGGCCCAACTGCCCGAGCCGTTGCCCTCGGCCCACCTCTACGGCACCACGACCGAGTTCGGCGGCGAGGTTCCGGTGGCGGGAATCGCCGGCGACCAGCAGGCCGCTCTCTTCGGCCAGGCCTGCCACGGAGCCGGCACGGCGAAGAACACCTACGGGACGGGCAGCTTCGTCCTGCTCCACGCCGGCTCGGAGCCGCCGGAGCCCGGTGACGGGTTGCTGAGCACCGTCGCCTGCGGGTGGGACGGACTGGAGGCCTACGCGCTCGAGGCCTCGATCTTCGTCACCGGCGCCGCGGTGCAGTGGCTTCGTGACGGCCTCGGCCTGATCGAGAGCGCGGCGGAGAGCGAGAGCCTCGCGGCTTCCCTGTCCGGCAACGACGGCGTCTATTTCGTGCCGGCCCTGACCGGCCTCGGCTCACCTCACTGGGACCCCTACGCCCGCGGCACGATCGTCGGCCTCACTCGCGGCAGCGGCCGAGCGCACCTGGCGCGGGCGGCGCTCGAGGCGATCGCCTACCAGACGGTGGATGCCGTGCGGGCGCAGGAGGCGGCCGCGGGCAAGTCCCTTGCGGTGCTCAAGGCCGACGGGGGCGCGACCGCCAACCGCTGGCTTATGCAGTTCCAGGCCGACGTGCTGGGAGTCGAGGTGGTCGTGCCCGAGATCGCCGAGACGACGGCGCTCGGCGCCGCGTACCTGGCCGGGATCGCCACCGAGCGCTGGACCCTCGAGCAGGTGGACCGGATGTGGCGCGAGGCGGCGCGGTATGAGCCGGCAATGGCGGCGGCGGAGCGCGAAGAGCTGCTCGCCGGCTGGGCCCGCGCGCTCGAGCGCGCGGGCGGTTGGGCCGCTCCGGTCTCCGGTCCCAGCGCGCCGGCGTAACCGATCTCGGCAACGGGGGTATCGCGTAGCGACGGCCGGGGCCGTTGCACGCTATGAACGAGATAAAGCCACAGGTCTACAAGGACGAACGTCCCGCGGAGTACTTCGACCAGTTCCACGCCGCAGCGCGCAAGGGCGTCGGCTGGACCTACCCCCTCGTCCGCATCCTCATCTCCCTGCCGACGCTGCTGCTCTACCGCGTGCGCGCGATCGGGGTCGAGAACGTGCCCAAGTCCGGGCCGCTGGTGCTCGCCCCCAACCATTTCAGCCAGATGGATCACTTCTTCGTCGGTCTCTATCTGCGTCACAAGGTGCGCTTCATGGCCAAGTCGCAGATGTTCGGCCCGCCAGTGCTCACCTACATCTACAAGCACGGCGGTGTCTTCCCGATCCGGCGCGGCCACCGCGACGAGGAGGCCTTCAAGACGGCTTTCACGATCCTCGACCAGGGGGGAGTGCTGCTCGTCTACGCCGAGGGTGGGCGTTCCCGCACCGGCGAGCTGGGAGAGGTAAAGCCGGGCATCGGGCGGATCGCTCTGGAGTCCGGCGCCCCCGTCGTGCCGGTGGCGATCTACGGCTCAGCCAAGGTGCGTCGCTGGAAGCGGCTGCGCTTCCCCAAGGTCACCGTCCAATTTGGCGAGCCAATCTCATTTCCGACCGAGGCCCATCCAGACCGCGAGCGCCAACTCGAGGTGGCGAGCGAGATCTTCGCCCCCGTGCGCGAGATGTACGGCCAGCTCGCTACTCGTAGCGGGCGCTGAGCTTCGCGAAAACGTCCGGGTCGTGCCCCGGCGTGACGATCGCGTCGGGAAACTCGCGCTTGAAGAGCTTCAGCTCCTGTAGGGAGCGGCGGTAGTTGTGGGCGTCGAAGGGCCGCGGCGCCAGCGGGGCCGTCCCGTCGAGCTGGCCCTGGGTGTAGGTGGCGTCGCCACCGATCACGAAGTCACGCTCCTTCAGCCGCGCGACCACCGAGATGTGGCCCGCGCTGTGGCCAGGCGTGTAGGCGAGGCGGATCGAGCCGTCGCCGAAGAGGTCGAAGCTGCGGCCGAAGGTCGCGTAGGAATCGATTCCGCCGCGATCGAAGTCGACCGTGCGGTAATCGAAGGCGTTGTCGAAGTGGGGGCGGCGATAGCCATTGAGAGCCGGCCGCGGCCCCGTGGCCGCGGCCTTCCACTCAGTCTCGCTGAGCACGAAGGTCGAGCTGGGGAACTCGGAGATCGCCGAGGTGTGATCGAGGTGCATGTGGGTCATCACCACGATCGGGACCTCGCCCGGCTCGAGGCCGCGCTTGCGCAGCTGCGCCGGCACGTCGGTCCCCGGCTCGAGGCTCGGCTTGCCTAGGCGGGTGGCGAGCCGGCCGAAGTTCTCGTGCCCGTCGGTGGCGATGGAGGGGTGAAGGCCGGTGTCGACGAGGATCGCGCCGGCGCTGGGATGGCGGATCAGGAAGGCCGGGCAGGGCACGGTGGCCGCCGGCTCGCCGCTGAGCAGGGCGCGCAGCAGCTTCAGCGTCTCGAAGCGCCCGCCCGGGCGCTCCATCATCGTCCGCGGCCAGGTGACGTGTCCGGCGACGATCGGTTCGACCGCGACGGTGGCACCCGGGGTGCCTCCGGCAAGCGGCTCATGCAGCGGTTTGGGCTCCACGTGGACCTTCATGGCGGCTGAGGTTACGGTGAGCGCGCGTCTATAGGCTTGCGCCCCGATGGCTGAAAGCTCCCGTTCGCGCATCTTCAGGGACGATCTGCTCGAGGAAATGGTCTGCGTCGTCTCCGGCGCCGGCAGTGGCCTCGGTCGCGAGACGGCGCTCGAGCTGGCGCGCCTCGGGGCCACCGTCGTCGGTTGCGGGCGTCGCGAGGAGCCGCTGACGGAGACCGCCGAGCTCGCCGCCGGCTTGCCGGGGGCGTTCGATCTGGAGGCGATGGACATCCGCGAGGAGGAGGCGGTCGACAGGCTCTTCGACCGGGTGCTGGCGGAGCACGAGCGCGTCGACGTGCTGGTGAACAACGCCGGCGGTCAGTTCCTCGCCCCGGCGGAGTCGATCACGCCAAAGGGCTTCCGCACGGTGATCGAGCTGAACGTCCAGGGGACCTGGCTGATGACCCACGCGGCCGCGACCAAGGCCTTCATCCCCCAGGGCGGCGGCAAGGTGCTGAGCGTCACCCTCTCGCCCCACCACGGAATGCCCGGGATGGTCCACTCCGGCGCGGCGCGCGCGGCGGTGGAGAACATGATGCGCACGCTCGCGGTCGAGTGGGCGCGCTTCGGGGTCAAGACCTGCGCTCTCGCCGCCGGCCAGTTCGCGACCGAGACGCTGCTGACCAAGTATCCGAAAGTGGTGGTCGACAACCTCGAGCGCTCGATCCCGATCGGGCGCGCCGGCAGGGCCGAGGAGATGGCGTGGCTGGTCGCCTACCTCGCCTCACCCGCGGGTGACTTCGTCTCCGGCACGACGATCACGATCGACGGCGCCCGCGACAACTGGGCGGGCCCCTGGCCCCCCGACGCGATCACCAGTGAGAGCGGCGACCCTGTCGCCGAGGAGCGCCGCCCCAAGCCCTAGCTCGTTCGATGCGGGCCTAGCGTGGCTCGAGGATAACGAGGGGGATTTCGCGCCCCTTGCTGCGCACCTGGTAGTCGGCGTAGCCGTGGTAGGACTTGACCGCCTTGGGCCAGAGGCGCTCACGCTCCTCGGGGTTCGCCACTCGCGCGTGAACCGGGAGCTTCCTGCTGGCGATCTGCACCGTGGTGTTGGGGTTGGCCATCAGGTTGTGGTACCAGGCGGGATGCTTGGGAAAGCCGCCCTTCGAGGCGACGATCACCACGTCCTCGCCGTCGCGGAAGTAGAGCAGGGGCGCGGTGCGCTTGGTGCCGCTCTTGGCCCCGACGTGGTCGAGCAGCAGCATCTTGCCGGGGACGCCTGGGATCCTGTGGCCGAGCCTGCCGCCGGTGGCACGGTAGAGCGCCGTGTGCAGGCCCATGACGCGGCGGGTGGCGGGCCAGATTCGGTCCGCCACATCGAGGTAGCGCGGTGTGCGCTTGCCCTCTGCCGCCGCGGAGCTCATGTGTACATGCCGCCGAACTGACCGCCGGTCACGTTGAGGATCTGGCCGTGCACGTAGTTGGCGTGCTGGGAGCAGAGGAAGAGGACCGGGCCTGCTGCCTCCTCGGGTTGGGCCGGGCGGCCGAGCGGGATGATCGCCGAGGCCATGGCCCGCATCTGCTCGGGGATGCCGAGCTCGATCTTCTCCCCGGTCGGCGAGGTCATCTCGCCGCCCTGCTCCTTGGCAGCGGTGAGGCGGGTCTCGACGAAGCCGAAGGCGACGGCGTTGACGTTGACCTTGAACTGACCCCACTCCTTGGCCAGGGTCTTGGTCAGTCCGACGACACCGGCCTTGGCCGCTGAGTAGTTGGCCTGCCCGGCGTTGCCCATCGTCCCCGAGATCGAGGAGACGTTGACCAGCTTGCGGAAGACCTCCTTGCCCTCGCCGCGCTCGGTCTTGGCCGCCTCGCGCCAGTGTGGGGCGAGCGCCCGCGTGATGCGGAAGGGGACGATCGTGTGGATGTCGAGCATCGCCTGGAACTGCTCATCCGACATCCGGTGGACGACGCCGTCCCAGGTGTAGCCGGCGTTGTTGACGACGATGTCGACGGCGCCGAAGGCGTCGACGGCTGCGGCGACGAGCTGGTCGGCTGCATCCGGCTTGGTCAGGTCGCCGGCGTGGACCGCGGTCTCGCCGCTGATCTCGCCGGCCGCCTGTTCGGCGACGTCGGCGTCGAGGTCGTTGATCAGGACCTTGGCGCCCTCGCTGGCGAACAGCTCGGCGGTAGCCCGGCCGATCCCGCGCGCCGATCCGGTGACGATCGCCGCTTTCCCATCAAGAAGTCCCATCTGTCTGCGCTCTCCTTCTCGGTTCGTGAAAGTCGGCCCGGGAGGCTATAGGGAAAGGGGGCTGGCTGACTGGCCAGTCGACAGCTTTCGCCGCTCACGAAGCGGGTGACATCAGCAGGTGGTACTCGAAGACGGTCTCGTAGCCCATGTCGGCGTAGATCGGAGCGCCCATCGGCGAGGCCTGCAGGGAGGCAACGTCTGCTCCCATCTCGAAGCCGGCGTTCGTCGCGGCGGCGGTGGTCGCTCTCCCCAAGCCACGCCCGCGCGCCTGCTCGAGGCTGCCCACCCAGTAGATGCCGGCGACTCCGTGGCTGACGATCGTCATCGCGATGCTGACCGGTACGCCGTCGAGGTGGGCGATGAAGGCGGCGACGTTATCCGCGAGCAAGCCGGCATGGTCCTCGTAGGAGGCGAAGATCTCCGGTGGGAAGCCGAGGCTCTGGTAGGCGGCCGCCGCTATGCGCCAGTAGTCCAGCGCTTCCTCCGCTGCGTCAAGTCGGTGCAGCTCGGCGCCGGCGGGAAGGGTCGGCTGCTCGGCCGGGCGGTCCAAGACCATCTCCGGCATGGCGTAGACGCGCTCCATCCCCGCTCGGGCGGCGGCGGCGACCAGGTCATCGTCCTCGCTCTGCCCGTCCCGAACCCAGACGCTGAAGCCACGACTGCGCTCGCCGAAGAAGGCAGCGGCTCGCGTGACGAAATCCTTGGGGTCGACCTCATCATCTCGACGGAACGCGGCGTTGGAGATGACCGGGTGCGTTGGGCTGCCGGCGCCGAAGAGCCATCCGCTTTCGGCCTCGATCGCGGCCCCGGGATCGAGCTCGAACAGCTGGCGCGAGCTGTCGATGAGGTTGAGGTGCGCGCGGGCGCTCGCCGTCTCAGCCAAGCTCCACGCCGCCGTCCGCGGTGATCGTCCAGTGGGGGTTGTGGGCGACCTCCCACGGATGGCCATCGGGGTCGATGAAGAGCGAGCTGTAGCCGCCCCAGAAGGTCTCGGCCGGCTCGCGCCCGATCGTCGCGCCGGCGGCGCGGGCCTCCTCGATGATCGCATCCACCTCCTCGGGCGAGCCGAGATTGAGGGCGAGGGTGATGCCACCCCAGCCGCCGGAATCCTCGACGCAGCTGTCCTCCGCGAGCCTTGCCCGATCCCAGAGAGCTACGACCATCCCACCCGCCTGGAAGAAGACCACGTCATCGTCAGCTGCCGCGCCGGTCTTCCAACCCAGCGCCTCGTAGAAGCGGCGCGCCCGCCCGAGGTCGCCCACACCGAGCGTGATCAGGCTGACGCGCTGCTTCATCGGCGAATTAGGGCGTCGGCCCGGTGGGGGGTGCGCCCGTTGCGGGAGGCTCGCTCGCCGGTGGTTGCTGTTGCATGGGCGGTGGCATTTGGTCCGAAGGTGCCGGCGGGGCCGGGTGTCCCTCCATCGGTTCGGCCTCCGCGTGCCAGACGTCGTTGAGCGATACCTGGATATAGGCCCACAGCGCGGGCGAGAGCAGGAGGAACAGCAGGATCGCGATCCAGCCGTTGAGCGGCTCCTTGCCGGCCAGGCGAGAAGCGCCCATGACCCGCTTGGTCCCACGCCAGTAGCTGATGAGGGCGGGGACGACGATCAGCCCCCCCGGAAAGAGCGCGAGCACCGAGTTGGTGGGGTTTTGCCCCAAGTCGTAACCCTTTGCCGCGCCGTAGTCGCGGAGCTCGCGATTGATCCGGTACCACCAGACGAGGTGGTAGATGCCGAGCGTTATCAGCGGCAGTAGCGCCGCCGCCCAGGGGCTGCGGATCTTGACCGGCGCCCGGGTTTCCCTGAGCTGCATTTCGTAGGCCATCAAACCCTCGTTTCTCCCCGCCGTGTTGGTCGAAATGAACCTATTCGATGACTGCCTCGATTCCTACTCCATCGAGCGGTCCTCGACCACCTCGAAGATGCCGTCAGCCCCGACCGATTCGACGAACTCGTCGGCGGCTGCGCGGCGGGTGTCGTACTCGCCGCTCTCTTGGCCCGCGCGCAGCTCGTCCAGGGTGCCGTCGAAGAAGCCGAAGGTGATGATCTCGTTCTCGTCGGCGACGTTGCGGATCGCGTAGAAGCGCTTCCAACCGGGTGGCGCCTCCATGTCGTCGCCGGGGACGAAAGCTTCCCTGAACTGCTCCATCTTGCCGGGCTTCAGCTTGCGGACCGTCAGTGCACAGAGCATCTGTCATTCCTCCTATTTGCTTGGCCTGCCTCACTGGCGATCGTACGCGCGCCGGTCCGGCTCCGCCACCCCTTGATCCGCTTCACCAGGCGATGGATGCCGGGCCTCAAGCCTTACCTATCGTCGCCAGATACTCGTCGAGCTGCTTGCTTTTCTGGGTGTCCTCGTAGACCTCGTACTCGCGCAGCAGGCCCCAGGAGATCCGGCCCCAGATCACGTAGCGGTTCTCGTAGACCCGCTCGCCCTCGGGCGAGTCGAGGCGGTCATAGCCACGGATGCAGATCGTCTGGTTCCAGGGGAAGCCCTTGAGCACGACCTCGTCCGGGTAGATCTGGATGCCGACGTCGGCGAAGCGGCGGAGCCAGGGCTCGAGCTCCGCCTTGCCGTTGAACTCACCACCCCAAGAGCTGTCGCCGGGAAAGCGGAACTTGACGTCCTCCGCATCCATGCGCAGCGTTGGGCCGATGTCCCCTTCCCGGGCCTTCGCCATGTTGCGGGAGATCATCTTCTTGGCGAGCCACGACAGCATCGGCACCTCCTGACGGGGGTCGGGGCCTAGACCGTAGCGATCGCTGCGAGGTCCTTCGGCCTCAGCAGGGCGATCAGCGTTCCGTCGTCGACAATGGCGAGGCCACCCTTGCGCAGCTTGACGTTCGCGCCGGTGAGCCGGGCGATCTCGCCGGAGAAATCAGGCTCGTGGCCGACGAGCATGACGTTGCCGCGACCGACGCTGAGCGCAAGCGAATCGAAGCGCCCGCCGCGCAGCTCGTCCGCGATCTCAGGCTCCAGTTCAAGCTCTTTGCAGGCGAGCCGGGCCGTCTCGGCGGCGCGGACCTTGGGGCTGGTCAGGCAGGCCTCGATATCGGCATCCAGGACGGCGAGCGCCTCCCCAGCGACCCTCGCCTGCCGTTCGCCCTTCGCGGTCAGCCGCCGTGCCGCGTCGTTCCCGTCTCCGTTCTCGGCGTCGCCGTGCCGCAGCAGGTAGATCATGAGCCTTCGGCCACAGCCCGCAACGTCGCGGGACCGTCGTCGAGGAGGGGGTTGCCGTGGGCGAAGAGGAGGTGCGCGAAGCTCTCGTCCAGCAGCGCCCCGCAACGCTCGCGGATGCGGCGCTTGACACCCTCTGGGTCATCGCCGATCAGCTTGTCGGAGACGAAGCCGACGGTGCCGTAATGGATCAGGCCGTCGGCGAAGAGAAGCGCGCCACCGCCGGCCTCGATGCGCAGGACCGTGTCGTCGGGGGAGATCGCGTCCATCTCCAGCGCGACCACGTCGTCAGCGAGTCTGTCGCCAAAAGCGAAGCCCTCGACCTCGGGTCCGCCCTCGAACTCGTACAGCCCGGACTCGTGGCAGAGGATTGGGCAACCGAAGCGTTCGGCCAGCTCCGGCGCGTGCCGGACGTGGTGCCGGTTGGAGAGCACGATGCGCTCAATGCCACCGTGCTGCTCGAACCAATCGATGCCCTCGTTCGGCAGAAGCGGATCGATCGCGGTTCCCGATTCTGTAACGAAATGACATCCCACCTCCGTCCCGATGTTGGGGTGCATCGCTTTCCAGTGCAGGACGCCGTCGACGATCTCTCGCATGGCGGTCACGTTACCGGCGCTATACCCCCATTGTTGGCGCCGTATCCTGGGATCGGAGGCACGCTCGCGATCGAGTCGGGAGAGGTTAGAGGCCTGGGACCTTCAATCGTCCTGCCCGGCCGCCGCCTCGCGCAGCTTCTCGGTGATGTCGCAGCCGCGATCGAGCAGGCTGTCATTGGCGATCACCCTTCTTCCAGAGACCCATTTGTCTTCCCGGGATGCTGCTTCGAGCTCGGCGACCTTGATCCGGGTTGCCCGGTGGACGTCATAGCGACGATCAAAGAGGACGATGACGGCATCGTCGAAGTCCCATGAACGAAACGAGGAGAGCTGCCGCTCGCCGGATTTCTCGGGATCGCCGAGAACCCTGGCCTTGACCTGAATCCTCTTCTTGCGCACAATCAGATCGGCGCTCTTGTTGGAGCTCGGCTGTAGCTTGCCGCCAAGCGCCCGCTGCACCAGCCACTCCGCATAGTCGCCGGTGGGTGCGTTGGCGCTACGGATCACTGCGCGCTCGCGGAGCTCCTCGAGTACCTGGCCATAGATGCCGAGGAGATCAGAGATCCCGCGATGGCCGAGTCTCAGCTTGCCCGCCATCCGTCCGCCACCGGGAAGCTCATTGCGCCAAACCTAATCGCTCTCCGGGGGGTTGGGGCGCGACTGGTGATGTTGCCGACGCTGTCGCCGTCGACTAACTTCATAGTGAGATGGCGACGGGAGACGCCGGCGAGCTGGTCACCTACGCCCGCACCGAGTTGCTGGCACGGATTCGGGGTGCCGAGCAGCGAGTCTGGCTTGCGAGTCCGTTCCTGAGCAAGCCGGTCGCCGAGGAGATCGTCACCGCGGTGGAGGAGTCCTCCGCGAGTGAGCGACGCCTCCTGACCGCGCTAGTCGCGGGCAGTGTGCAGACGCGCGTCCTCGACCCGGGCGCGCTCGAGACCCTGCTCGACTCCGGCTTCGAGCTTTGCAGCGTTCCCAACCTGCACGCCAAGCTCAGCCTGACCGACACGAGCTGGGGACTAGTCGGCTCCGGCAACCTGACCAACGCCGGGCTCGGTAGCGAAGGTCGCGCCAACGTCGAGCTCGGCGTCGTTCTCGACGCCGAGCAGATCGCCAGCGCGGCAGAGCTCTTCGCCCGCTGGTGGGACGGCGCCGATCCGATCGGCGCTGGCCTGCTCGCCGAGTACGCGTTGCTGCCGCGGCTGAAGCTGGCTCCCGGTCAACCTGGCGCTTACGGCACGCCGGTCGGGACCGGCTTGCCGCAGAGCCTCGAGGCGATCTTGGCCGAGGACGAGCTGACCGCGCTCGGTCGCGGCTACTGGGTCAAGTCCAACTATCAGCGCCACGACGTCCCGACCTGGTGGAAACGGGGTTGGATCAGCGACTGGCGGCAAGCCTCCTACGCGATCGGCGACCTCATCGTCCTCTACCTGAGCGCCAAAGACGGCGGTCCCGCGATCTGTCCGGCGGTGGTCAGGGTCACCGAGCCTCCACAGCTCGCCGGCGAGTGGATCGCCGAGCACGGCGATCCCGAGGCCGCCCAGCAGTGGCCGTACCGGACGATGACCGAGGTAGTCGGTGAAGTGCCGATCGAGTCGGGCGCCAAGCTCGAGGAGTTCGGACTAAGCGGCCAGAGCGTGCAGGGCGGTTACTGCAGCATCACCCGGTCGCAGTTCGAGGAAGCACTACGGGCGATGGGGATCTGAGGGTCGGATTCGACTACCTTGCCTGAGCCCTCAGAAGACAACAGAAGATCGCAAGAACCCCTCTTTCTAGAGACCTAGCTGCTTGCCGAGGATCTCCTTCATGATCTCGTCGGTGCCGCCGCCGATTGGGCCTAGGCGGGCGTCGCGGACGGCGCGCTCGATGCCGTACTCGCGCATGTAGCCGTAGCCGCCGTGGATCTGCAGGGCCTCGTCGGCGATCTCGAGGACGGTGCGCTGGGTGGCGAGCTTCGCGATCGTCACCTCTTTGATGCAGTTCTGACCCTCGTGGAAGAGGCGCAGGGCGTTGTAGGTGACGGCTTTGGCTGCTTCGGCCTGGGTCGCCATCTCCGCAACCTTGTGGCGGATCGCCTGGAAATTGCCGATCGGCCGGCCGAAGGCCCGTCGCTCAATGGCGTAGGAGACCGTCGTCTCGATCAGGCGCTGCATCGCGCCGACTGCGCCGATCGCCATCAGCAGCCTCTCCCAGGCGAAGTTGGCCATGATCAGCTTGAAGCCCTCGTTCTCCTCGCCGAGCAGGTTCTCCTCTGGAACCTCGACGTCGGTAAAGGACAGCTCGCCGGTGTCGGACGAGTGCCAGCCGAGCTTCTCCAGCTTCTGCGCCACCTCGTACCCCGGCATCTCGCGCTCCAGGACGAGGAAGGAGATGCCGTGGTGGCCTCCTTCCTGCGTCGTCTTGCAGGCGCAGATGAGGAAGTCGGCACGGACCCCGTTGGTGATGAAGGTCTTGGAGCCGTTGACGACGTAGCCGCCCTCGACGCGCTCGGCGAAGGTGGAGATGCCGGCGACGTCGGAGCCGGCGCCCGGCTCGGTGATGCCAAGCGCGCCGATCTTCTCGCCGGCGATCCCCGGGACGACCCAGCGCTGCTTCTGCTCCTCGGTGCCGAAGTTGAAGATCGGCGGCATCGCGATTGAGGTGTGGGCGTTGAGCCCAGCGGCGACGCCGCCGGAGCCACCGCTGCGGGCCAGCTCCTCGACCCAGATTGCGTCATGCAGATGGGTGCCGCCCTGGCCGCCGTACTCCTCGGGGAACTTCAGCCCGAGGAAGCCCAGCTCTGCGCAGCGGCCGTAGAGCTCGCGGGGGAATTCCCGTGCCTCCTCCCACTCGGCGACATTGGGCGCGATCTCATTGGAGACGAAGCGGCTGACGGTCTCCCGTAGCTCCTCGTGCTCCTCGCCGAAGGGCGGGAGGGTGGCGCGAACGCCGCTGTCCTTAATTACGGACAGGGGGTTTCCAGTCCTCGAGCATCGCGTAGCCGCGGCCCTTGTGATCGAAGCCGAGCAGGTCGCCCTGGGGGTTCTTCTTGCCGCCGTGATGGTAGGCGCGCACCTCGGCGATCTTGCCATCGCGGATCAGGAACCACTCGGTGCCGCGGTCTAGTCGCTGCGCGCCGGAACCGGGCGCCCGCCAAGTCATCGTCCACTCGATCACCGCCTGGTCGCCCTGCTCGATCGCGTTCTCGACATACCACTGGGCATCGATGCTCTCGACGCCCAGGGCAGCAAATTTGCCGATCGTCTCGGCCCCCTCGTGGGGCCCGAGACGCGTGTAGTAGTGGACCGCGTCGTCGGTGAAGTGGGCCGCGACCGCGCTGGCGTCGCCGCTGTTCAGCGCCTCGTAGTAGGAGCGGATGTGGTCGACGTGGGGCATCGACTCGAGGCTCGTCTCGCTTAGAGCCCGTAGCTCCGCCCGATCACCTCGAGCATGATCTCGTCGGTTCCGGCGCCGATCCGGTTGAGGCGGACGTCACGGTAGGCGCGCTCGATCTCGTACTCCTTCATGTAGCCGTAGCCGCCGTGGATCTGGATGCACTCATCGGCCACCTCGCAGGCAATCCGCGAGGTGTAGAGCTTGGCCTCGGAGATCTCGCGCACGGGGTACTCGCCGTTGGCGTAGCGCCACGCGGTCGCGTAGGTGAACTGCCGTGCAGCCTCGATCTTGGTTGCCATCTCGGCGAACTTGTGGCGGATCACCTGGAAGTTGCCGATCGAGCGGCCGAAGGCTTTGCGCTCCTTGGCGTACTCGAGGGTTCGGTCGAACATCCGCTGCGCACCGGCGACGGCACCGGCGCAGGCGACCATCCGCTCGCTCTGCAGCTCCCAGGCGATGTGGTAGAAGCCCTTGCCCTCCTCGCCGAGCAGGTTCGTGACCGGAACCCGCACGTCCTCGAAGCTGAGTTCCGCCGTATCGGAGGAGTGCATGCCCATCTTCTCGAGCTTGCGTGAGACGCTGAAGCCGGGCACCGTCTCGCCGTTCTCGTCGCGCAGGTCGACGACCATCAGGCTCATCCCGTCGTGTGCCTTGTCAGGGTCGGTCTTGACCACGAGCACGATGAAGTCGGCGCGGGCGCCGTTGGTGATGAACGTCTTCGAGCCGTTGATAACGAATTCGTCGCCATCCCGGATCGCCTTGGTGCGGATGGAGGCGACGTCCGAGCCGGCCTCGGGCTCGGTGATGCCGAGGCATCCGATCTTCTCGCCGCGAATTGCCGGCGGCAGGTAGCGCTGCTTCAGGTCTTCGGTGCCGAGCATCTCGATCGGCGGCAGGACCATGTCGGTATGGACGACGAAGCCCATGTTGAGACCGCCCGAGCCCGAGTAGCTCATGCACTCCGAGCGAACCAGTGAGTAGTAGTAGTCGCCGCCCTGGCCGCCGTACTCCTCAGGGAAGCAGAGGCCGAGGAAGCCAAGGTCTCCCGCCCGTTTCATGATCTCCCGCGGCCAGGTGGTCTCCTCCCACTCGTTGCGGTGCGGCCACAGCTCCTTCTGCACCCAGGACTGCATCGATTCGCGGAAGTCTTCGTGCTCCTGCGTGAAGATCATGTGCTTGCGCTCGGCTGCGTGGTCGGGCTTGATGACTTTGGAGCCGTTGGTCGTCGCGGTCGCCACTGGTCTCTCCTCGGTTCGCTGGTCGTGATCGGGCGGCGCCGGCCGCCGGAAATCCGCCGTGGACAGTAGCACTTCCTACTTTCCATAGAGTCGGCTATGGTCCCTCGCCGATGGGCTACGAGGTCGTCAAGTACGAGGTCGCCGACGGCGTTGCCACGGTGACCCTGAACAACCCGGAGAAGCGCAACATGCTCTCCGGCCAGATGCTGAGCGAGCTGGTCGACGCGATGAAGTCCGCCCGCGATGCCGAGGACGTGCGGGCGGTCGTCCTCACGGGAGCGGGCGACAAGGTCTTCTGCGCCGGCGCCGACCTCGGGGGCTTCGCCGCGGACGTGCCGCTGGTCGCCAAACACTTCGCCACCGACCTCTTCCTGGAGTACTTCCGGCTGATGCCGCGCCTCGGCAAGCCGAGCCTTTGTGCCGCAAACGGCCACGTGCTCGCCGGCGGCATGGGCCTAGCCCTCTCGTGCGACCTGCTGATCGCTAAGGAGGGCGCCACCTTCGGCACGCCCGAGATCAACGTCGGCGCCTTCCCCTACATGATCATGGCGATCATCTACCGCAACGTCCCGCGCAAGAAGGTCAACGAGATGATGCTGCTGGGCGAGCGGCTGAGCGCCGAGGAGGCAGTCGAGTACGGCCTCGCCAACAAGGTCGTTCCGGCGGCCGAGTTCGACGACGCGGTCGCCGACTGGGCAGCGAAGCTCGCCTCGAAGAGCCCGGTGCTGATGCGGCTCGGCCACGACGCGATGTACCGCCAGCAGGACATGGCCGTCGACGACGCGCTCGAGTACCTGCGCTCGCAGCTCTCGCTCACCTTCTCGACCGAGGACATCGTCGAGGGCGTCACCGCATTCTTCGAGAAACGCGACCCGCAGTGGAAGGGACGGTAGGCGTGGGAAGCACAGAGCAAGAGGCGAAGCACCTGTTGCCGGGGACCGCCCCGCTCGGCGGAGCTGACCGAGCAGCTGCACGAGCGGCGCGAGAAAGCGAAACTCGGCGGCGGCGAGGAGAAGATCGCCAAGCAGCACGAGCGCGGCAAGCTCACCGCGCGTGAGCGGATCGACCTGCTCGTCGACGAGGGCACATTCGTCGAGATGGGGATCCATGGCCGGCCGCACTTCGCCCAGCGGGCGATGGAGGGGAAGGAGGCGCCCGCCGACGGCGTCATCACCGGCTGGGGAGACGTCGACGGCCGGCCATGCTGCATCGCCGCCTACGACTTCACCGTGATGGCCGGCTCGATGGGGATGACCGGCGAGCTGAAGGTGACCCGGCTGCGGGAGATGGCGCTCTCGAAGCGGATGCCGTTCATCTGGCTGCTCGACTCCGCCGGCGCCCGTATCCAGGAGGCGGCGGGCTCGCTCTTCGCCGGCTCCGGCCACCTCTTCCGCGAGGAGGTCGAGATGTCGGGGGTGATCCCGATGGTGGCGGCGATGATGGGGCCCTGCGCCGCGGGCACCGCCTACATCCCGGCGCTCGCCGACTTCGTGCCGATGGTCTCCGGCCAGGGGGCGATGGCGCTCGCCGGCCCGCACCTGACCAAAGCCGTCACTGGTGAGGACATCTCGATGGAGGAGCTCGGCGGCGCCAAGGTCCACTGCCGCAAGTCGGGGGTGGGGGACCTGGAGGTGAAGGACGACCCGGAGTGCATCGAGGCGGTGAAGAAGTACCTCTCCTACTTCCCCACCAACTGCGAGCAGAAGCCGCCGCTAGCCGAGGCCTCCGACCCGGACGACCGCATGTCCGAGAAGCTGATGGAGATCGTCCCCGACTCCTCGCGCCAGCCCTACGACATGTACGACGTAATCCGCGAGATCGTCGACGACGGCGAGTTCTTCGACATCAAGCCGAAGTTCGCCCGCACCCTGATCACCTGCCTCGCCCGTTTTGGCGGCCAGCCCGCCGGGATCGTCGCCAACCAGCCCAAGCACCTGGCCGGCATCCTCGACAACGACTCCGCCGACAAGGCGGCGCGCTTCATCAACCTCTGCGACGCCTTCAACATCCCGCTCGTCTTCCTCCAGGACGTGCCCGGCTTCATGGTCGGCGCGAAGGTCGAGCACGCCGGGATCATCCGCCACGGGGCGAAGATGCTCTACGCGGTCAGCCGCGCCACCGTGCCGAAGGTGACGGTTGTGGTGCGCAAGGCCTACGGCGCCGGCTACTACGTGATGTGCGGCAAGGCATATGAGCCCGATCTGATCGTCGCCTGGCCTGGGGCCGAGATCTCGGTGATGGGGGCCGAGGGCGCCGTCAACATCATCGGCCGCTCGATGATCGAGGCCTCCGAGGACCCCGAGGCGACCCGAGAGTCGATGCTGAACGCGGTGCGCGAGCAGATCGACCCTTACATCGCCGCCGGCAACGCAGTGATCGACGATGTCATCGACCCCCGCGAGACTCGCCCGACGATCGTCAAGGCGCTGCGGATGGCCAAGGACAAGCACGTCGAGAAGCCGAAGAAGAGACACGGGGTGATGCCGGTATGAGCGTCGCCGAACGAGCCTCCGATTTCTGGAACGGCTTTCTGGGTCGCATCCGTCACCCCGCAGCTGACCAGCTGACGGCCGGAACGAGGCACGACCTCGAGGAGTTTCGCGGCCACAAGCACTGCCTGGTCGTCACATACCGGCGATCGGGGCAGCCGGTTCCCACGCCTGTCTGGTTTGGCATCGCCGATGGCAAGCTCTACTTCCGCAGCGAGGAGCGGGTGGGGAAGATCAAGCGCATCAGGAGCAACGATCGGGTGCTGATCTCCCCTTGCGACTCACGGGGCAAGCCGCTGGGGATGGGGGTCGAAGCTCGTGCACGCGTCCTGTCTCCGCAGGAGGAGGGACCCGCCGAGGTGGCGATCCAGTCGAACTTCGGCCTTGGTCGTCGCATGTATGAGGGGATGGCCATGAACTTCGGTCCCAAGGGCGTATACGTGGAGGTGACAGCGGCATGAGCTCATTCGACGATTCGGTCATCATCAGCTGCTCGATCAGCGGCGTCGTCGCCAACCGCGATCAGTGCCCGGCGATCCCCTACACGCCGGAGGAGTACGCGGCGGAGGCGCGGCGGGCGGTCGACGAGGGGGCTTCGCAGATCCACATCCACGCCCGCAAGCCGGACGGCACTCCCTCCTACGAGATCGAGGACTTTCGCGCGATCACCGAGGCGATCCTGGCCGAGGTCGGCGACGTGATCGTCAATTACTCGACCGGCGCCGTCGGCATCCCGATCGAGAAGAGGCTCGAGTACCTGCGGGCGCTGAAGCCCGACGTCGCCGCCCTCAACATGAGCTCGATGAACTACGCCAAGTACTCGACGCGACGCAAGGACTTCGTCTTCAAGGCCGTCTTCGAGAACAGCTTCGACACGATCATCGAGTTCCTGACAGCGATGAGGGAGCTGGGGATCAAGCCCGAGCACGAGTGTTTCGATGCGGGCCACGTCGCCAACCTCGATCCGCTGATCGACATGGGGCTGCTGGACCGCACGCCGCTGCAGATCTCACTCGTGATGGGGGTCAACGGCGGCATTCGTCCAAACGCCCGCAATGTCGCCTTCATGTCGGAGCAGATCCCCGGCGGCGCGGAGGGCGAGAACCAGTGGCAGGTGATCGGCATCTCCCGCGACCAGTGGAAACTGCTCGGCGCGGCGCTGGTGCTGGGCGGCAACATCCGTGCCGGGGTCGAGGACAATCTCTACCTGCCCAACGGCGAGATGTGCCGCTCCAACGGCGACCTGATCGCCAAGGCGCGGCAAATGGCCGAGGACGTCGGCCGCAAGGTCGCCAGCGTCGCCGAGGCGCGCGAGCTGCTCGGGGTGCCGAAGCGTGAGCGCTCTCCCGCTTAGCGACGTTCGGGTCCTTGACCTGACCCGGCTCCTGCCCGGCGGGTTCTGCTCGCTCCTGCTCGCCGACCTCGGCGCCGAGGTGCTCAAGGTCGAGGACACCGGCATGGGGGACTACATCCGCTGGGCGCCTCCTTTCTACGGCAGCGACGAGCAGCAGGAGCTGGGCACGCGCTCGGCGCTCTACCTCTCGCTCAATCGCGGCAAGCGCTCGGTCCGACTCGACCTGAAGAGCGAGAAGGGGAGAGAGGCGCTGCTGCGCCTGGTCGAGCGCTACGACGTCGTCCTCGACGGCTTCCGGCCCGGCGTGCTCGACCGGCTCGGGGTCGGTTACGAGCGCATGCGCGAGGCCAACCCGGGGATCGTCTTCTGCGCGATCACCGGCTACGGCCAGGACGGGCCCTACACCCAGCGCGCCGGCCACGACATGAACTACCTCGGCCTGATCGGCTTGCTGGGGCTCACCGGGGCAAAGGACGGGCCGCCGGTGCAGTCGGGCGGCCAGATCGCCGACCTCGGCGGCGGCGGGTTGATGGCTGCCTTCGGCGTGATGGCGGCCCTGCACGAGCGGCGGCGCTCGGGCGAAGGGCAGATGGTCGACGTATCGATGGCCGATGGGGCCCTCTCCTGGCTGGCGATGGTCGCCGGGCGCTACTTCTGCGACGGCGAGGTGCCGCGACGCGGCGAGCAGCAGCTCGCGGGAGGCCTGCTCTGCTACTTGCCGTACGAGGCAAGCGATGGCTGGGTTACCTGCGGCGCCCTCGAGCCGAAGTTCTGGAGTGCCTTCTGCCACGGCGCGGGACGGCCGGACCTGATCGAGAAGCAGTTCGAGGCGCCGGGCGGCGAGGCCTGGCGCGAAGTGGCGGAGGTCTTTCGCTCTCGCACTCGGGAGGAGTGGAAGGCCTTCAACGACGAGCACGACTGCTGCATCGAGCCGGTCCTCGACATCGACGAGGCGCTTGAGTCCGAGCTCGTTCGCGCCCGCCAAATGGTTGTGGAGATGGAGCAGCCCGAGCTCGGCACCGTGCGCCAGCTCGGCGCCCCGGTGAAGATGAGCCGCACCCCCGCCGACCCGACCCGGCCGGCGCCGGCCTTCGGCGAGCACACCGAGGAGGTCCTGCGCGAGGCCGGCTACTCGGCCGAGGAGATTGCCGTGATGGTCGATTCGGGTGCCGCCGCCGGCCCCAGCTCAGACGCGGCGACAACCTTCCGCGCATGAGTGGAAACGGCGCCAACGGCGATCTGCTCCGCATGGGTGAGCTTGCCGAAGCCTCAGGCGTGCCGGCGCCGACGATCAAGCACTATCTGCGCGAGGGCCTGTTGCCAGAGCCGGTCAAGACCAGCCGCAACATGGCCTACTACCCGCCCGAGTTCGTCGACCGGATCAAGCTGATCAAGCAGCTGCAGGAGGAGCGCTTCATGCCGCTGAAGGCGATCAAGTCGGTGCTCGACGAAGATCCCGAGCGAGCCCGCGCTTTGCTGGAGCTGGAGGACCGCATCCTCGACCGCGCCCTCGCGGGCGAGCGAACCCGCACCAGCGCCGCCGAGGTGCGCGAGCGCTACGGAGTCCCGAAGGACGTGCTCGACCGCCTCGAGGAGATCGAGGTGCTGAGCCCCAACAGCCGTGGTTACTCGCCCTCCGACATCAAGATCATCGAGGCGATCAGCCGCTTCCGTGCGGGCGGCTACGACGAGGAGATCGGCTTCACCGTCTACGACACCCTGCGCTACAAGAGCGCGATCGAAGACCTGGTCAGCCAAGAGGTCGAGGTCGTGATGGAACGCCTCGCCGGTGAGGTCTCACCCGAGCGGGTCGTCGAGATGCTCGAAGCCGGCGCCCAGCCCCTTCAGGACCTGATCGCCGCCCTGCACACCAAGCTGATGGTGGCCGAGCTAGAGCGCCACCGGGCGGGCCGCTAAGCGCTCAGCTCCGCCAACCCCTGCTCATGGGTGACGATGGGCGCGTAACCCAGATCAGTGCGTGCCTTGGAGATGTCGATCGTGCACTCCTGGGTCAGGAGCCATGAGCGGAAGGCCGTCATCGGCGGCGTGCCTTTCAGCGGCAGTGCCTTCCAGATTGCCTCGCAGACCCGCGCCATCGGGGCGGCGGTCCAGGCCGGTACGCTTCGCTCGGGCGGCTCGACGTCCTGCGTCCGTAGCAGTGCCGTGACGAACTCACGGAAGGCAACCGGTTCGCCGTCGGTGACGAAGTAGGCCTCTCCCGGCCGGCCCTTCTCCGCGGCGAGGATCAGGCCCTCGACGACGTTGTCGACGTGGGTGGTGTCGGTGACGTTGCGGCCGCCGCCGACCCAGGCGAAGCGACCGGATTCGACCGTCGCCACCATCTCCGGCAGCAGCGTCGTGTCGCCTTTGCCCCAGACGAAGCGCGGCCGCACGACGACGGTCTCGAACCCGTCGCGAGATGCCTCGCGCACCGCCTGCTCGGCCCTGGCCTTGGTCGCCGGGTAGGGAGCCCGCGAGTCGGGCCGCAGGGGAGCTGTCTCGTCGACCTGGACGAGTGGCGCTCCGGCCATCAGCGCCGCCTCGGTTCCGCAGTGGACGAAGCGCCCGACGCCGGCTTCGGCGCAGGCCGCGAGCGCGTTACGGGTTCCGTCGACGTTGTCCCGTTCGAAGTCGGCCCACGACCCCCACTCGCCCAGATGCGCGGCGAGGTGGAAGGCAACGCCGGCGCCCGCGGCGCCGGCCGCGAGGGAATCCCGGTCGCCGAGGTCGCCGCGCACCGGCTCCGCGCCGAGCCCGGCGACACGTTTGGCGGCGGCATCGGAGCGGGCCAACGCCCGCACCGGCCGTCCCTCGGCCACCAGGCGCTCCACCAGCTTGCCGCCGATGAACCCGGAGCCCCCCGTGACGAAAGCAGTCTCAGCCATCGGGGGCGATGTTAGTCCCGAGGGTCGCCTGGCTAGCGCGCGGCCGCGAGCAGGACGTCACGATCGGCCTCGATCCTGCGCAGGGTCATCAGGTGCCCACGCTCGCCGGCTGCCTCGGCCGCCTGCGCCAGCGCCTCCTCGACCCCAGCCGCCCCGGTCGCCGCCCGGGCCTGGGCGAGGGTGTGGAAGGCGGTGGGGATCTGCCAGCCCATTCCCCTGCGCTCGGCCGTCCTCGCCGCCCACTCGATCTCCTCGAGCGCCTCGGCATTGCGGCCCATGCCGAGGAAGGCGCGAGCGCGTAGGGTCGAGCGCCAGGCCTCGGTCTCGCCACCCGAGCCCATCGCTTCGCGGTAGAGGCGGTCCGCGAGCTGAATCGTCTCCAGGCCCCCCTCGAATTCGCCGGCCGCGATCTGCACGTAGGTCATCGAGCTCAGCGCGGTGCTGAGCGAGAAGACATCGCCGAACCGTTCGATCAGCTCCCGGTTGCGCCGGGCCAGGGCCAGGGCGGCCTCGGCTTCCCCGCGGTCGGCCAGCAGCAGGCTCTTCGACCCACGCGCCCAGCCCTCGGTCTCGGGGTCGTCGTGCTCGGCGGTGAGGCGCATAGCCTCGTCGAGCAGCTTCTCGGCCTCCTCGGCTCTATCGCGCTCTCGCAGCGCGACGGCCTTGGCCATCAGGCCCCAGGCGATCGGGCAGTCGACGACGATGCCGCCGCCCAGCCTCGGATCGCCGCCGGTCAGATCGAGCAGCTCGTCCGCCGTTCGTTCGAGGCCATCGAGGTCCCCGGCGCACATGAACGCGTAGGCGCTGCCGCTACGCACCGCGATCCGCAAGGAAGGGTCGCCCGCCTCGTCGGCCAACTGGATCGCCTCAGCGGCGGCGGCTATCCATTCGGCGGCGTGCTCGGTCCGGCCGGGCGTCGCCTTGGTGAGCAGCTTCAGCAGGGCGAGCGAGTGCACGTCACCGATCCGCTCGGCGATCTCCGTCGCTTCCGCCGCGAGGGCATCCGCCTCCTCGCGGTCCATTCCCAGCCTCCACGCGTATTCGAGCTGCAGCAGGCGCGAGGTGACCGCCAGCGCCGTCGTCTCCTCGTCCTCCTCCAGCTCGCCCGCGAGGGCGGTCACTCGCTGCCACAGGCGCATCGCGTCCTGGGGCCGGGTGTGCCCCGCCCAGTAGGCGGCCCGGGCTGACCAGCGCGCGGCCTCGAGGGTCTCGCCACCGGCCTCGAGGTGGTGGGCGACGAGCGCGGACAGCTCGTCGAGGCGATCGGCTTCGATCTCGATCAGCGCTCGGGCGGCCGCCGCGTGGGTGGCTTCGCGGCGCTCCGCCAGCTGCGTTCCGTAAGCGACCTCCTGGGTGAGTGGATGGCGGAAGGCCAGCACCCGTTCGGGGTAGAGCTCCGCTTCGTAGAGGAAGCCGCCGTCCACCAGCTCGCAGAGCGCCGGGTTGAGCTCCTCTTCCGTGAGACCGGCGGTCAGCCCGAGCGCTCGCGCTCCGACCTCCTTGCCGACGACCGAGGCGACCTGGAGTAGCTGCTTGGCGTCCGGGCCAAGGCGGTCGATACGAGCGGCGAGGACCGCCTGCACGGTGGCCGGGACGCCCGCCTCCTCAACTGGTCGCACCAGGCGGTAGGCGCCTTGCTCTCCCTCGAAGTGTTCGGCCTCGACCAGCTCGCGGACTATCTCCTCGACGAAGAAGGGATTGCCCGCGGTGCGCTCGTGGATCAGGCTCGCTCGAGGCCGTCGAGCGAGGGATCCTCGCCGGCGATGTCGCGAAGCATCTCGCCGCGTGTCGGGCTGTTCGAGCGGCTGCAGCGAGAGGTGGCGATAGATCGGCGAGTCGTCCCAGTCGAGCTGGTGCTCGGGCCGGAAGTTGACCATGGCTAGGGTGTGAGTCCCGGCGATCGAGTTGATCATCTCGTCCAGCATCGTGTTGCTGCCCTCGTCCATCCAGTGCAGGTCCTCGATGACGAGGACGACCGTGTGGCGGCGCGTCGGGGCATTGATCATGCGGCAGACCACGCCTGCCCAGCGCCCGCGCCCGCGCCTCCGGGCTCATCTGCGCGACGGGGCGATCGGGGTCGGGGACGCCGAGGAAGTCGAAGACGAGTGGTAGTTCCTCGACGAGATCGGGATCCAGCAGCAGGGCGCGTCCGGCAATCTTCTCGCGCGTGAGCCGCTCCGGCTCCCGGTCGCCGATGCCGAAGTAGGCGCGCAGCATCTGCAGCACCGGCATGAAGGGGATCGTCTGGCCGTGGGACTGGGCCTGCGCCTCGAAGATCTCGATGCCCCGCTCCCGGCAGCGCTCGGCCGAACTCGTGGCTGAGGCGGCTCTTGCCGACACCGGGCTCGGCGACGATCCCGACCACGGCGCCCTCGCCTGTCTCGGCTCGCTCCAGGGCCGCCCCGAGCAGGGCCATCTCCTCGTCGCGGCCGACGAAGCGGGAGAACCCTTGCTCCCGGGAGAGGTCGAGGCGGGAGCGAGCAGAGCCGACGCCGATCAGCTCGAAGACCTGGACGGGCTGGCTGGCGCCCTTGATCTCGAAGGCGCCCAGCTCCTTCAAGTCGAGGAAGCCTCTCGCGAGTGCCGCGGCGTGCTCGGTCAGGTAGGCCTTGCCGGGCTCGGCCAGCGCCTCCATCCGCTGGGCGAGGCCGACGGTGTGGCCGATCGCCGTGTACTCGCCCTCGCCCGCCCGCACCGATCGCACCGGCGACCACCTCGCCGGAGTTGATCCCGATTCGGGTCGAGAAGTTGAGGCCGTGAACACGGCGCAGCTCGGCCGCGTACTCGGAGACGTCGTCGAGCATCTGTAGGGCGGCGTAGCAGGCGCGCCGCGCGTGGTCCTCGTGGGCGATCGGTGCACCGAAGATCGCCATGATCCCGTCGCCGGTGAACTTGTCGACCGTGCCCTCGAAACGCTCGACCGCGCTGGCGAGGATGGCGAAGAAGCGCTGCATGATCTTGCGCCACTCCTCGGGGTCCTGGCCCTCGGCGAGGTCCATCGAGCCGCTCACGTCGGCGAAGAGCACCGTCACCTGCTTGCGCTCGGCCTCGTCCTTGCGTGTCTCAGCCACGACCCGAGAAAGGTTACGCGGGGCGCTCGTCCGGCAGGCGGGTACGGCAAGCGCTTCGTCTCCATATCCGGGGGGGGACACGTTTCGCGTGTAGCCTGGCGGCGTGCGATCGGCTCTGGTCACGGGTGCGTCGACCGGCATCGGCCGGGCCACGGCGCTGCGGCTCGACGCCGCCGGTTGGCGGGTCTTCGCCGGGGTGCGGCGCGAGGAGGACGCCGAGTCGCTGCGCGAGGCCGGGTCCGAGCGGTTGACGCCGCTGATGCTCGACGTCACCGACGCCGAGCCAGATCGCCGCCGCTGCGGAGCGAATCGCCGGCGAGCAGGGGAGGGGCTCGACGGCCTGGTCAACAACGCCGGCGTCAGCCTGCCGAGCCCGCTGGAGACGATGCCGATCGAGGACTTCCGTCGCCAGATCGAGGTCAACCTGACCGGGCAGGTCGCCGTCACCCAGGCGCTGCTGCCGTCGATCCGCGAGGCCCGCGGCCGCATCGTCTTCATCAGCTCGATCGGCGGCCGCATCGCCTTCCCGTTGACCGGCGCCTACCACGCGGCCAAGTTCGGGATCGAGGCGGTCGGCGACGTCTTCCGACGGAGCTGCGCGGTACGGGAATCTCGGTCTCGATCGTCGAGCCCGGTTCGATCGCGACCGATATCTGGGATCGCGGCGAGCGCACGCCGACGAGATCGGCGAGCGTTCGCCCCAGCGCGAAGCGCTCTACGGCGAGGCGATCGAGAAGTACAGAAAGGTCGTCCACGGACGTGGCGAAGCGGGGCATCCCACCGGAGAAGGCGGCGCGCGCCATCGAGCACGCGCTCACCGCCCGCCGCCCCCGTCCTCGCTATCTGGTCGGCATCGACGCCAAGCTCCAGGCACGCGTCAAGTACCTCATCCCGACGCGGCTCTTCGATCGCATAGTCGCTCGCGTGACCGGCCTCTAGCGCTGTGCGCGCCCAGACGCGGCCTATACTTGCCATTGATTGACTGGTCAGTCAGTCAATTGGCAGCACCGAAAGGGATCTCTTGCGCGCAGCGGTCGTACAGCTCAACTCGACCGGCGACAAGGCTCGCAATCTCGGCGCGGCCGAGCGCCTCGTACGCGCTGCCGCGGCCGACGGTGCGGAGCTTGTCGCGTTGCCGGAGAAGTGGAACCTGCTGGCCGGCGGCGAGGAGCTGCTGGCGGGGCGGAGCCGCTCGACGGTCCCAGCCTGACCGCCGCCCGCGCCTGGGCGCGCGAGCTCGGCATCCACCTGCTCGCCGGCAGCATCTCGGAGCGCGGCTCCGCCGAGCAAGGCGTTCAACACCTCGGTCCTGATCGGCCCCGACGGCGAGGACCTCGCCGTCTACCGCAAGATCCACATGTTCGACGTCGACGTCGGCGGCATCTCCTACCGCGAGTCTGACCACGAGGAGCCGGGCGAAGAGATCGTCACCGCCTCGTTGCCGGGCGCGACCGTCGGCCTCAGCGTCTGTTACGACCTGCGCTTCCCGGAGCTGTACCGCATCCTCGCTGTGCGCGGCGCCCGCCTGATCACGGTGCCCTCCGCCTTCACGCTGGCCACCGGGCGCGACCACTGGGAGGTGCTGCTGCGGGCGCGAGCGATCGAGAACCAGGCCTTCGTCCTCGCGCCGAACCAGGTCGGCGAGGCCCCGCCGCACTTCAGCTCCTACGGCCGCTCGGCGATCGTCGACCCGTGGGGCGTCGTGCTCGCCATCGCGCCCGACGAGGAGTGCTTCGTGGCCGCCGACCTCGATCTCGGCGCCCAGGAGCGCATTCGCGAGTCGCTGCCCTCGCTCGCCAACCGCCGTCCGGAGGCCTACGCCTGGCCCCAACTGAGCGGAGGCGCACGCCTGATGGCGCAGGCGCCGCCGATCGACAAGCGCCGCCAGATCCTCGACGCGGCGATTCGCGTCTTCGCCCGCCAGGGCTTCCACTCGACGCGCGTCTCGGACATCGCCGACGAGGCCGGCGTCGCCTACGGGCTCGTCTACCACTACTTCAAGTCCAAGGACGAGGTGCTGAACGAGCTCTTCAGCGAGCGCTGGTCGCTGCTGCTGGCGGCGATCGAGGAGGCGGACACCGAGGGTGCCTCCCCGCGCGCGAAGCTGGAGGCGGTAGCGGGCTTCATAGTCGACTCCTACCGGCATGACCCGGAGCTGATGAAGGTGATCATCGTCGAGGTGACCCGGGCCGCCAACTCCTTCGGCCGCACGCACCTGCCGGAGATCCGCCGCGCCTATGACTCGATCGCCAAGATCGTCGCCGAGGGGCAGGATGCGGGCGTCTTCCGGGGCGACATCGACCCGACGTTCGCTTCGATGTCCTTCTACGGGGCGATCGAGCAGCTGCTCTCCGGCTGGATCTTCGAGGTGATCCCGGCCTCCGACGCCGACTTCGACCAGGCAAGGACGCTTGTCGTCGCAACGATCTGCGACGGTCTCGAGCCGCGATAGGTAAGGTCGGGCGAGCGATGGACAACGACATCGTCAAACGCCTCGTCTGGAGCGGCATGCTCGCCGCCAGCGGCGCCGTCGCCAGCATCGTCGCCACCCGCGTCGCCGCCTTCGCTTTCCGCCGCCTCTTCGACGAAGATCCGCCGGAGTAGCGTGACTGAGCCAGTCGGCACCCCCCCGCAGCCCCCTTCGGATCGCTCGGTCAGCGAGCTGGTCTTCGACGTCGCCGAGAAGAGCTCGACGCTCGTGCGCGAGGAGATCGAGCTGGCGAAGACCGAGATCTCCGAGAAGGTCGGCAAGATCTTGCGCGGATCGGTGGTCGGCGTCGCGGCTGGCATCTTCGCCTTCCTGGCGCTGATCCTGGTGATGGAGGGCATCGCCTGGCTGCTCGCGGAAGAGGTCTTCGACGGCAACGCCTGGCCAGGGTTCTTCGTCGAGGCGGCGCTCTTCCTGCTGATCGCCGCACTCGCCGGCTTCGTCGCCTACCGCTCGGTGCAGGCGGGCGCGCCACCGGTGCCCGAGCAGGCGATCGAAGAGGCGAAGCTGACCAAGGCGACGCTGGAATCCAGCACGAAGGCGGGCGGCGAATGAGCAGCTACCCCGAGCCCCGGCCCTCGACCACGGGGGTGCCTGGGCGCACCGCCACCCAGATCCGCCGCGACATCGACCTCCAGCGGCGTGACCTGGGCACCTCGGTGGAGCTGCTGCGTGGCCGCGTCACCGAGCTGACTGATTGGCGCCGCCAGGTGCGCGAGCACAAGAACCAGCTGATCGTCAGTGCCGCGGTCGCGGGCTTCGCCCTCGGTGGTCTGATGATGCTGCGCCGCCGCCGCTAGGTCCCAGGCGACGTGGCGGCGGACCTCTCGGAGATTCAGCGGATGATCGAGGCGGCGCTTCCCGGCGCCCGCGTCGAGGTCGCTGACGAAACGGGCACAGGTGACCATCTCAGTGCCAGGGTCGCGGCGCCCCAGTTCGAGGGCCTCTCGCGCATCGACCAGCACCGGTTGGTCAAGGCGGCGGTCAAGGAGCGCTTCGACGACGGCACGATCCACGCCCTCTCGGTCAAGACCGAGCTGCCGGGATAGCTAGTCTGTGTCGGTGGCCGACACCGAGCTGAAGCAGAAGGTCGAGGAACTGATCGCCGCCAATCCGGTGCTGCTCTTCATGAAGGGCACGCCGGACGCGCCCCGCTGCGGCTTCTCGATGCGGGTCGTGCAGGTGCTCGATTCGCTGGGCGCCGAGTACGGAGCCATCGACGTGCTGCCGGCGCTGCAGCCGCTGCGCGAAGTCACCGCCGAGATATCCGACTGGCAGACCTTCCCCCAGCTCTACGTCAACGGCGAGCTGCTCGGCGGCGCCGATATCGTCGAGGAGATGTTCGACTCCGGCGAGCTGGCCGAGGCCCTCGGCGTCGAACAGCCCGAGGCGGCGCCGGAGCCGGCGACTCCTGTCCAGGCGCCTCCACTTCAAATCGAATAGCAGCGGTCGACTGAGCAAGCAGCTCAAGGACGCAGGGAGCGCGGCGTGCTCTGCACGCAAGCGATCGAGGACGCCGAGATGCGCTGCTCAGACGACCGCTGCGGCGTCGTCCTTCACCTGGAAGGAAGAGCCGCAACCACAGGCCGCAACCACATTCGGGTTGTTGACCTGGAAGCCCGCGCCCTGGAGGCCTTCGACGTAGTCGACCTCGGAGCCGAAGACGAACTGCATGCTCACCTTGTCGACGATTACCGAGACGCCGTCGACCTCGAAGACGTGATCGTCCTCCTTGGCGCGATCGAAGGCGAGCGCGTACTGGAAGCCCGAGCACCCCCCGCCGCGCACGGCGACGCGCAGCGCCTGGTCGCCGGAGCCCTCCTGCGCGCCGAGCAGCTCCGCAATCTTCCCCGCAGCCTTGTCGGTGAGGGAGATCGCTACTTGCGGCGTGTCCTGTGGCGCCTCAATCACTTCACAAAGTGTAGCGGGCCGTCTGCCTGCGAGAATCGCCCGACTTGAGTACTTCGTCCGCAACCGCAGTCGTCTGCGACACGACGGCCTACCTGCCATCCGAGCTGATCGCTGCGGGAGAGATTCACACGGTCAGTCTCTACGTGGCGGTCGACGACCACCAAGAGCCAGAGGCGGAGGTCAGTGACTACGCCGCTTTCTACGACCGTCTGCGCGCATCCGAGGGAGGGGCCACTACCTCGCAGCCGTCGGTCGGCGACTTCGTCTCCGTCTACGAGCCGCTGCTGGAGGAAGGGCGCGAGATCGTCTCGATCCACATCTCGTCGGGGATCTCGGGCACGTTCGAGGCGGCGGGACAGGCGCGCGAGCGACTGACCGCCGAAGACAAGGGCGGGGAGCGCATCCACCTCCTCGACTCCCGCTCCGCCTGCGGGGGCATGGGCTACTCGGTCCTGGCCGCTGCGGCCGCCGCGAAAGCGGGGGGCGATGCGCCGGCCGTCCTCGACCGTGCCGAACGGGCGCGGGAGGAGCTGAAGATGTGGTTTGCGATCGACACCCTCGAGTACCTGCGGCGCGGCGGGCGGATCGGCGGCGCCCGGGCCTGGATCGGCTCGGCGCTGAAGATCAAGCCGATCCTCACCCTGGAGGAGGAGATCACCCCGGTCGAGCGAGTGCGGACCCGTGCCCGCTCGATCGAGCGGTTGCGCGACTATGCGCGCCAGCGCCACGAGTCGGGCCTCGACGCCTGGGTGATCCAGCACATCCAGGACCTCGAGACAGCCAATTCCCTCGCCGAGGACTGCCGCGAGATCTTCGGTTGCGAGCCGGTCTACATCTCCGAGATCGGACCCGTGATCGGCGCCCACGTCGGCCCCGGCCTGATCGGCGTGGGCAGCGTCAGCAAAGAGGTTTTGAGCTAAAGGCCGTCGGCGGGACTAGACGCGCTCGCCGAGGGTCTCGAGCATCTCCTCGACCCGGACGAACTTGACCCGCGGGCGGCCGTGGGGCTCGCCGCGGCCGACCTCGGCCTGGTCGATCGCCTGCCAGTCCTCGAAGCTGACGTAGCGGACGCCGCGCTCGGCAAGGAGGGCCTCGACCGCTGCGGGGTCGGGGTTCTCGGGGCTGAGCAGCGTCCCCGATGCGACGTCGGCGAGCAGGTGCTGCACCGTCTCCAGCGCGTCCTTCTTGTTGGTGCCGATCACTCCCGAGGGACCGCGCTTGATCCAGCCCGCCGTGTAGTGGCCGACCCTGTGACCCGAGTCGTGGGAGTCGAGCACGCGACCGCCCTCGTTGAGGATCAGGCCCCGCTTCTCGTCGAAGGGGACGCCCTCGATCGGCACGCCCGTGTACCCGACCGAGCGCAGCACCAGGCCGCACTCCAGCTCTTCGCGCTCGCCGCTGTCCTTGGCGCGCAGCGTGCCGCCTTCCTCGACCAGCTCGTTGCGCCCGACCACGATCTTCTCGACCTTGCCGTCACCAAGGATCTCGACGGGCGAGGCGAGGAAGCGCAGCACGATCCGCTGGCGCTTTCCCTCGGGCTTGCGCTGGGAGAACTCGCGCAGGGTCTCGACGTTGACCCGCGTCGTCTTGTCAGCCTCGTCGGACTCGAGGTACGCGGCACTGGCGGGGTCGAGCTCAACCTCCGCGGGGTCGACGATCACGTCGGCATCCTCCATCTCCCCGAGCTCCTTGATCTCCGGGTTGGTGAAGGCGGCCTGGACCGGCCCGCGGCGCCCGAGCACGACGATCTCGCGGATCTGCTTTGCGTCGAGCATCTCGATCGCGTGGTCGGCGGTGTCGGTCTGGCGCAGCTCGTGGTCGGTCAGGGCCAGCATGCGGGCGACGTCCATCGCCACGTTGCCGTTGCCGATCACCACCGCCCGCTCGCAGGAGAGGTCGAACTCGTCGTCGGCGTAGTCGGGGTGGGCGTTGTACCAGCCGACGAAGGTGGTGGCGGCATGGCTGCCGGGGAGGTCTTCGCCGGGGATGCCGAGCTGGCGATCGGTCTCGCAGCCGACTGTGAAGACGATCGCGTGGTAGAGCCGCTCCAGGTCCTCGACCTCGATGTCGTGGCCGACCTTGACGTTGCCGAAGAAGCGAAAGCCCTCGCGCGCTGCGGTTTTCTCGTAGACCCGAATTACCGACTTGATCTTGGGGTGGTCCGGGGCAACGCCACCGCGGACCAGGCCGAAGGGGGTGGGGAGGCGGTCGAAGAGATCGACCTGGGCATGCGTCGCCTCGTCTTTGAGGATGTGCTCGGCGGCGTAGAAGCCGGACGGGCCGGCGCCGACGATGGCGATGCGGACGGGGCTCTCAGGAGTTCCGATCTTGGTCATGGGAGCGCGAAAGAATAGGGAACTCGGCTCGCGGCGCGCCTAAGAGGGTCTAGCGAAACCCCCGCCCACGCCTGGCGGCGGCGGACGCAGCGCGGTGCCGCGTCCTCGGTCGGCCAAATAGCGCTGCTATTCGGCCTCCCTGCGTCCTTGCCCCGCTTGGTCCGGCGCTCGCCAGTCGCAGACGCGAGTTTCGCTAGACCCTCCTAAGCGGCGAGCAGGAGCTCGTTGCAGTCGGGGCAGATCCCGTGGCTGATCGCGGGCAGCTCCGGCCGGTTGAAGAGCTCCAGCTGCCTGGCCGCCTCCTCGACCTCGACCCACTCGCCGTCGACCTCGAAGCGGTCGCACCAGCCGCACATGTCGAGCGTGTCCTCGCTGCGCGGAGCCTCCGGATCGAGCAGCAGTTGCGGCAAATCGCGTGCCTCCTCGGAACGCAGTCGCGCCGAGAAGAGGACGACTCGACCGCCGGGGCGGGCGACGATCCTGATGTTCATCTCGCGGCGCACGCCGGGGCTGTCACAGCGGAAGGGAAGCTCGACGTCGCCCACCTCGTCGCGGACGCGGCGCACCAGCAGCCGCTGCAGTTTGCGCATCTCGTGACCGGCGACGTAGTCCCACAGCGAGCGCCCGAGGCTGGTGCCGGCCTCTTCCCAGCCGTTCTCCTCGGCGAAGCGGTAGTAGCCCCGGTCGACCTTGATCAGGTGGTCGTGCTCGTCGATCGCGTAGCTCAGCGTCTCGGTGCTCATGCGCCCGCGGCGACGGCGCTGGGGGCGCCATCGAGCGCGTCGAGCGCTTTGCGCAGCGAGAGCGCCACGCAGGTGAAGATCGGCGTCTCGCGCTCTGTGTACGCGCTCGACTCAGTCGGGCGCAGCTCCTGCACCAGATCGAGGAACATCCCGGGGTCGTCGCCCTCGAAGGCGACGATGAACTCCTGGTCGTCCAGGCCGAAGGAGTAGGACGTGTTGATCGTGATCTCGGGGTAGCGCCGGCCGACCTCGATGTGGCTCTTCATGATCCGGCCGCGCTCCTCCGCGGGCAGTCCGTACCAGCGGCGCTGCTTGACCATCGGGTAGAGAAAGAGGTACTTGCGCTCCGAGACGCAGATCTCCGGCCGCGCCTGCTCCTCCGAGTAGGGCGAGCGCTTGGTCATCGAGAGGAACGAGTAGGGCGTCTGCGCCCACTTCGCCAGGCCGCTCTGGCCGAGGACGACGTGGAAGGTGTGGAGATCGTCGAGGTTGGGACTCTGACTCAGCAGCACCAAATCGACGTCGCCGCGCGTTCCTATGGTTGAGTAGGCGCGCAAGGAGCGGTCCAGGGCGAAGTCCTCGCAGGCGGCGAGGAACTCCTGCTTGTCGGCAGCTCGCAGCTCAGGGTCTCGGCGGCGCCAGGCAGGATCGATTTTGAAGAACGTGAACTTGGCGAAAGTACGGTCGGCCATCGTGTTGACCATAGCTGGCCTCTCTCTGTGGTGGCCGGTTTCGAGGACGGTGGCGCTCGAGCGCGGATCGTCGACAAATGTGACCGTGGCGTTGCTGCCTAGTGGCACCTCGGTGGGTGAGCTTGTGCGGCACGGGATGGCGCCGGGGCTCCTAAGCGCGGGGCTGGGAAGCGTTCCGGCAGCTCAGACTTACTTGGACATCTCGCAAGGGAACAGGGTCTTCGGCTCTCTCTATGACGAGGAGTTGCCTGCAAGAGTGGGGGGTGGGATTTGTGGGCCTGCTTACTCGAAGGCGGTGGTCGAGCGGGCGGGGTCGGCACCGGCGGACATCGTGCCGGGGTTGCTTGCGGCGACGCTGCGGCGGGCGGGGGAGAGGTGCGTCGTTCGCCACTTGGATCTCGCCGAGCTTGGTGCTCTCGGGCGGGGGCTGCGGGGAGATGATCTGCTGATCGCGATCGAGCGGGCACCTCCAGGCAAGAACGAGGCGCTGGTCATCGGGATCGCTGGGCGGGGGTTCGACGGGGACTTGACCTCGGACAGCACGCGGACCGCCGGGTACGTGCTCTCGACTGACGTTGCACCGACGATCCTGAAGAGGTTTGGGATCGGGGTGCCATCAGAGATGTCGGGAGAGCCGATCCGGACGGTGGGCGCGGTCGATCCCGCGGCACTCGAGGCGCTGGCGGGGCGGATGAGCGTGATCTCCGAGCGACGAGGACCGGTAATCGGAGTTGCTCTGCTCTCGTGGCTACTGGCCTTTGGCGCGGCCGTCCTGGTGAGTCGCGGGCGACTGGCGCGAGCGGGGATCAGGCTGCTGGGGCTGAGCGTCGTGTACCTGCCGCTGGTCCTGCTCGTCGGAGCGGCGCTCGAGCCGAGTCAGGGGGTCGAACGGGGGCTGGTGACGCTTGGGGGCCCGCTGCTCGCCGCGCTGACTCTCCGCGCGTTCGGGGGCTTCCGCGCGCTGGCTGTCGGCTCCGGGGCGGTGGTTCTCGCCTATGCGGTGGACGTGATCGCTGGCTCGCCGCTCACCTCGCTTTCGCTGCTGGGCCCGAACCCGGGCCTCGGCGTCCGCTTCTACGGGATCGGCAACGAGCTCGAGGCGCTGCTCGGCGTGTTGGTCGTGGCCGGGACCGGAGCGGCGCTCACCGGCTTCGCGCCGCGCCTCGAGGCCCGTCGCTGCGCCGCCTCGTTCCTCGCGGTTGGGCTGCTCTGCGCGCTGATTTTCGCCGCCGGTCGCTTTGGCGCCGACGTCGGGGCGGCGATCGTGCTGCCCATGGGCGCCGCCGTCGCTGCGGCCGCCGTCGCGGCGCGCCGCCGTCGCGGCGCTCTGCTCGCGGTCGGCGCGCCGTTCGGCGTGCTGGCGCTGATCGCCCTCGCCGATCTCCTCTCCGGCGCCGACGCGCACCTCACTCGCTCCGTGCTGGACGCCGGTGGGTTCGGCGACCTCGCCGCCGTCGCCCAGCGCCGCCTGCAGCTCTCGGCGCACAGCTTCGGTCGCCCAGTGGTCCTCGCCTTCCTGCCCGTGGTCGCCGCGGTGGGCGTCCTGGCTTTCGCACGCCGGGATCGCCTGCGCGACTGGCTGCGTGGGCGTCCCGCCATGAGGGCGGGTCTACTTGGGGCTCTGGCGGCGACTCTGGTCGGGACGCTGGCCAACGACTCCGGCGCCCTGCTGCTCGAGATCGGCACCGCCTACCTGCTCGTCTTCGCCGGCTTCAGCTGGGCCGAGTCGGAAGTCCGCGGCTGAACTATTGATTGCCCTACTCGGGCCGGTCGATCCACTACCCTTGGCGATTCGTGCGGATTGCGCTTGTCTCGCCATATTCCTGGACCTACCAGGGCGGCGTGAACCGGCACGTGGAGGCTCTCGCCGAGGAGTTCCTCGGGCGCGGCCACCACGTTCGCGTGCTCGCTCCCTTCGATCCACCCGGTCGCCTCAGCCGGGGTCTCCACCGTGCCGAGGCGGAGGAGCGCGAGGTCCCCGATTACCTGATGCCGCTCGGGCGCACCGTCGGCATCCCGTCCAACGGTGCCGTCTCCAATCTCTCTCCGTTCCCGAAAGGGGGAGTCGCCGCCCCCAGGCGGGAGCTTCGGCGCGAGCGCTACGACGTCGTCCACATCCATGAGCCGTTGGTGCCGCTGGTGGGCTGGAACGCTGCGCTGGGCACGGACGTGCCGGCGGTCGGCACCTTCCACGCTTACTCGACCAAGCCGGTGCCGAACCAGGTTGCGACGCTGCTCGGGGCCAGGCGGGTCTTCAACCGGCTCTCGGCCCGTATAGCCGTCTCCGAGGCGGCCGCCTGGACCGGACGACGCTGGTTCGGCGGGCACTACGAGGTCGTCCCCAACGGGGTCGACCTCTCGGCGGCGCCGAGTGGGCCAAAGCCGGCCTCGGAGGAGCTGCGCATCCTCTTCGTCGGGCGGCCGGAGGAGCGCAAGGGCCTGCCGATCCTGCTCGCCGCCTTCGGCGCGCTGGTCGAGCACGTGCCCAGCCGGCTTACGGTGATCGGCGCCGAGCGCGAGGACGTGCTCCGCTATTTGGCCGACCCGGAGACGATGCGCTGGATAGACGTTCGCGGCCGTGTGTCCGGCGACGCCCTCTGGCGCTCGCTGCACGAGGCCGACGTGCTCTGCGCGCCGTCGCTCTCGGGCGAGAGCTTCGGCATGGTCCTGACCGAGGCCTTCGCGGCGGGCACGCCCGCGATCGCCTCGGCGATCGCGGGGTACAGCGACGTCGTCACCGACGGCGTCGACGGCGTCCTGGTCCCTCCGGGGGACGCTCAGCGCCTCGCCGAGGAGCTGCAGCGCGCCTACCACGAGCAGCGTCGGCTCGAGGCGATGGGCGAGGCCGCCAGGCGCAGCGCGGAACGCTTCTCCTGGCCCCATGTCGCCGATCGGGTAAGCGCCGTCTACGAACGGGCGATCGAGGCCCCGGAGCCGGCTGGCGCGGTGGCGCGGGCGGCCCACTGGGCCGGGCTGCGTCCCGCGGATGGCCTGCCCCCAAGTCCGCCGCAGCGCCTGCCCTCGCTCGATCCCGCACCTGAGCGCACCGGGAAACGACGGCGAAAGGTCGCGCGCCAGATCGGCCTCGGCGCCGCGGGTGTCCTCGGGGTCGGTCTGACGGCGCTGGCCGCGCAGAAGATCGGCGTCGACAAGGTGGTCGAGAGCGTCGTCCGCTCCGATTTCACCTGGGTTCTCCTCGCCTGCGGCCTGATGGCCCTCTCGCTCTTCTTCCGCGCCGCATCCTGGTACTGGATCGTGCGCGCGGCCCTGCCCCGGCGCCCGGTGCGCCGGCGGGACGTCACCTCGGCGACGATGATCGGCGTGCTGATGTCGGCGACGCTGCCCGCCCGGCTCGGCGAGCCCGCCCGGGCGATGTCGCTCGCTCGGCGCATCGGCCGCATGCGTGAGACGTTCCCGGTGCTGCTCGGGACGCTCGTCTCGCAAACGGTGCTCAACCTCCTTGCCCTGGTCCTGCTCGGCGTGATCATCGTCTCCAGCACCGACCTCTTCCACTCCAGCACCCAGAAGCTCTTCGCCTTCAGCTTCGTGCCGCTTGTCCTCCTCCTCGTGGTCTTGCTCGGCCCATCTCTGATGCGGCGAAATGGCAATGGCCGCCTCGCCCGGATCGGCGCCGCCCTGCACCGTGCGCTGGTGCAGGTGCGGGCGGGGCTGCGGGTATTCCGCAATCCGCGTCGCGGCATCGCCGCAACGGCGGCACAGCTCGGTGCGTGGGCGATCCAGCTCGCTGCCTGCTGGGCGCTGCTCGCCGCTCTGGGGTTGAACGGGCAGGCGGGGATCGGTGCGGCAGCCGCGGTCCTGTTTGCCGTCAACGTCACCGCGGTGGTTCCGGTCACCCCGTCAAATATCGGGATCTTCCAGCTTGCCGTAATCAGTGTCCTGCATACGGGCTTTGGGGTTGGCAAGGCCGATGCGCTGGCCTACGGAGTGATCCTGCAGGCGGTGGAGATCGCAACCGCGGTCGCACTCGGCCTGCCGGCGCTTGTGCGCGAAGGGCTCACCTGGAGTGACCTGCGCGTGCAGGCGCTCTCGATGGCGCCGGTGCGCCTGAAGCCTCAACCGGCGCCTCGAGATGGAGCGCCGGCTCGCGAGGGCGTCTAGGCCTCTCAGTCGGCTAAGAGCGCGCAGTGCAGGCCCGCGATGACCGCCCGCGCGAGGCCGGGATCCTCACCGCCGAGGCGGAGGCCGTCCAGACGCCCTTCGAGGATCGCGTCGACCCAGGGATTCACGGTACCCAGGACCCAGGTGCGCGGGTCCTGCTCCAGGCGCGATACGCACGAGACGATGTGACCCTTCTCGACCTCGACATGGACGCCGGCGATGCGCCGCTTCGACTTGCCGTCCCGCTGGGATCCGGTGTCGACCGCGAGCAGGCAGGATCCGTTCCGGGTGACCTCGAGGTCGATCAGTGGGACCGCGAGCAGGAATGCCGCCTCGATGTCGATCCGCGTTAGGGGCTCCGTGACCTCGCTCAGGTGAAGGCACTCGCAGCGTCCCGCCGCGACCAGCGGGCCTATGGCTTGGCGCGTCCAGTCGGTGACGGAATAAGGCTTCGCGCCACCTTCGCCACCTTTCAGCACTTCCACCTGGCGGGCCGCTCGCATTGCCGAGAGGCGTCGCTCGAGCGACGGGTAGCTAAGGTCGGCGATGACGCTATCCAGCTCCGTCAGCGAGAGAGGCCTCGCGGCCAGTGCTCGCAGCATCGTCGATCCCCAGCCGCCGATCAGCGCCCGGATCGCTCCCTTCGCCGGCTCGCTGCCCAGCGAGATCGAACCCTGGGGCGCACGCGCCAGCCAGGCTTCGACGACGGTGGCAACCTCGAGGACTCCCCGCCCGACGTCGGTCAGGCTGTTCTCCACCGTGTACGGCATACCGCCCCGGACGTGCCTTTCCAGGGCACCGATCCCGCGCAGGTTTCCCACCTGTCCGCGCAGGGTCGTCTGTGCGGCTCCCCCGATCCGTTCGCGCAAGTCTGGAAGGCGCAGCGGGCCATCGGCGTGGGCGCGGAGGATCGGGACGCTGAGGGGTCCCGCGAGAAGCGAGAGCACCGTCCCACCAGCTCGTACCCGCGCCGGGGGCGGTGTGCTGTCGGCTTGCATCGGAGGGCTCCCGGAGTTAGGTATCTACACGGTTTTGTATCGATACTCGTCGTCAGCGACTGGCACCCTATTCGAAATGGACTTGCTCCGTCTCTGGCCTGGGCACATACCTCCGCAGACAATGGCCTTCATTGCCGTTCAGACCCAATCCACCAAGGTACATTAAGATTACTTTAACGGAACATTTTAGTACCCAAAGAGCGGATAAAGCACGGAGGGCTGGTTTGCGGATCGTCACACCGCATGGAGCAACAGAAGGGGTGAGTTAGTTAGTGAATGAGGCCCACAGAACGCGGATCAGTGAAAGTTCCTTTCGGATAAGTCAACCCGCGGTCTTTCGCCGAGACGCGCGCGCGCCGCTTTGTACTCCTTTTATTTGCAGGGAAAATCTCGCTGATTTCAAACGCATTCTTTAGCCAACAGTTTGAATATTTTGTACGTCTTGACCGCGAAATGGCGGCCTGTTATTCAGTGCACGCCCTGGAGGCGGCCATCGGTCTAGGCGCTTGCGAGCGCTTGGGAGATGGCTGGAGCCCGGGCGCTGTTAGCTCGATGGACTGTGGTTTAGCCGGCCGCACTGCGATCGGCTACAGGATCGACCCCCTACGTCGTCAGCATGGGGGCGAGCAGCGGGCAGGAAGGGGCGGGGCCGATTGGTCCCGCCCCGCCCGCCGCATGTCATGCGGGACAGTCCCGAAGCGCGTCGCGCCGGGGCTCCCAAGTGAGAAGGAACCCCGGCGCTAACCGTAACTCAATGCGCGCGGGGAGAACCCGCGCGACTGAGACAGCATAGGGCGCAAAGAGCGAAGATTCCAGTTGTGTGAATGCAAAAGCGTCCTAGTTTGCAGACTTACTCGAAAGTGGGACACCGCCGCGCTCGGTTCCGGCAATCAGCTCGTCGGGCGCACCATCCTCGGGGATGAAGCCAGATTTCATCCCGAAATACACCGCCTGCGGATGGTGGGCGACGATGGCCACCGTGGACTGCTCGGGCATCACGGCAAATCCGTCGGAAAGTGTCATGCCGATCTCCTCGAGATCGAGGAGGCGCCAGACCTTCTCGTGCTCGGATTGGTCCGGACAAGCCGGGTAACCCCACGAGTAACGTCGCCCTTGCTCGAGCGGGATGCCGAGCTCGCGGCGGACCTCGGAGTGAAGCCACTCGGCCAATCCCTCGGCGGCCTGTACACCGAGCCCATGAACGTAGAGCTGTTCGGCGAACTCTCCTTCGCTCTCGAGCCGCTCGATCAGGTCGGTCACCTCCGGGCCAACGGTCACCCCTTGGAGGGCGACCACGTCGCGCTGTCCTGACTCGAGTTGGCGGAAGAAGTCAGCCAGGCAAATCCGATCGTGCTTGGGCTGGCGAGGGAAGACGAGCCGCTGCAGCTCGCGTTGATCGTCACCCGGATCGAAGACGATCAGTGTGTTGCCATCGGCGTTGCAGGGAAAGTAGCCGAGCTTTGCGCGCGGATGGAGATAGTCCTGTTCGCGCCACATACGTTCGAGCCGGTGGGCGAATCCCTCCTCGCCCTCGTGACCGTCGACTAGCTGTCGCCAGGCCTCGCCCTTGACGCCGCGACCACCCCAATGCAGCTTGAAGAGGACATGGCGATCGAGGTAGGGAAAGACCTCTTCGAGGTCGATATCGATCTCCCGTGCGCCCCAGAACGGCGGCTCGGGGATCGGAGCGTCGGTGCGAGCGCCCGAGCGAGTGCTTTCGTCGCTGGTCGGCGGCGCGTCGTCGACCACGGCCGGCTTCTCGCGCAGCTCCCTCGCCTCTGCGCGGATCTTCTCAGTCAGCGCTTCCCGGGCCGGCTCGTCGACCAGGGCGTCCATGGTGTCAAGCCCCTGGAAGGCGTCCTTGCAGTAGAAGACGCCCGGCTCGTAGACCTCATCGGACTCTTTTCCCCTTGGGTAGAGGGTGCGCCGGCCGAAATCGCGGTTTATCGCCGCCCCGCCGATCAGCACCGGAAAGGGGAGGCCACGCTGATGGAGCTCCTGCACGCAGATCGGCATCTGCTTGGAGGTCGAGACCAGCAGCGCTGAGAGGCCGATCGCGTCGGCTTCGTTCTCCACTGCGGCGTCGATGATCGTGTCCACCGGGACCTGCTTGCCGAGGTCGATGACGGTGTAGCCGTTGTTGGTGAGGATCGTGTTCACCAGCGACTTGCCGATGTCGTGCACGTCACCGAAGACGGTGGCTATCACCACCTTGCCCTTGGTGTGGCCCTCGATCCTGTCGAGGTAGTTCTCCAGTTGCGCGACGGCGCGCTTCATCACTTCAGCCGACTGCAGGACGAAGGGCAGGATCAGTTCTCCGGCGCCGAACTTGTCGCCGACCTCCTTCATCGCCGGCAAGAGGACCTCGTTGAGGGTGGGGACGGCGCCGATCTTCTCCACGGATCGGTCTATCCACTCCTCGACCCCGTCCTTCTTGCGGCGCAGGACGTGCCAGTGAAGGGCCTCCTCGGGCTCCATGCCCTCCGTTGGGTCCCCCACATCCTCGGTGTCCGTCTCGCCCTTGGACTCGAAGTGGGCGATGAAGCGCTCCAGCGCATCGTCGCGCCGGTTGAAGACGAGGTCGTCGGTCAGCTCGCGTTCCTCCTCGGAGATCTCCGAGTAGGGCGTGATGTGGTTCGGGTTGACCATCGCCAGGTCCAGCCCGGCCTCGACGCAATGGTGCAGGAAGACGGAGTTGAGGGCAGCACGAGCGGGGGGAGAGACGCCGAAGGAGACGTTCGAGACCCCGAGCGACGTCTTCACGCCTGGGATCTCGGCCTTGATGCGCCTGATTCCCTCGATCGTCTCCACCGCGGAGGGCTTCCACTCCTCGTCCCCGGTGGTGAGCGTGAAGGTGAGGGCGTCGAAGATCAGCGCTTCAGGGTCCAGTCCGTGTTCCTCGCAGGCCAGGTCGCGGATGCGCTGGGCGATCTCGACCTTGCGCTCCGCCGTCTTCGCCATGCCCACCTCGTCGATCGTCAGCGCGATCAGGGCGGCCCCGTGCGCCTTCGCCAGTGGCACGACGACGTCCGCCTTGTCCCGTCCCGCCTCGAGGTTGATCGAGTTGACGATCGCCCGGCCGGGGATCTGTTCGAGAGCGGCTCGGATCACCTCCGGCTCGGTCGAGTCGACCTGGATCGGCGCTGGCTGGGTGAGCGAGACCCGCTTCACCACAGCCGCCATCTGCTCGTCCTCGTCCTGGCGCTCGGTCAGGGCCACGCAGACGTCAAGCACGTGGGCGCCGCCTTCGACCTGGTCTTCGGCGACCTGGACGAGGCCGTCGTAGTCGTCGGCAAGCAGGAGCTCCTTTGCCTTGCGCGAGCCCTGCGAGTTGACGCGCTCGCCGACCAGGGTCGGCCGCGGCTCCTGGACCAGGGGCGTCGAGGTCATCATCGAGGAGACCTGTGTCTCCCCCCGGCCCGGACGCTCGCCCGGCGTGCGGCCGTCGACCCGCTCGCGGATCGCCCGGATGTGGTCCGGCGTCGTGCCGCAGCAGCCGCCGACGATGCCGACGCCATAACGCTCGACGAACTCGCCCAGCGTCGCCGCCAGCGGCCCTGGCTCTTCGGGGAAGATGGTCTCACCGTCCGGCCCCTGTAGCGGCAGCCCTGCGTTGGGGATGCAGTGCACGGGTAGGGGGCTGTTCTCGCCAAGGAAGCGGATCGCGTCGCGCATGTCCTCGGGCCCGGTCGAGCAGTTGAGCCCGATCACGTCGACGTCGAGTGCCCTCAGCGTCGTCAGCACGGCCTGTATGTCTGTGCCGAGCAGCATCTTGCCGCCCTGCGGAAGGAGGGAGACGCTGGTCTGGATCGGCAGCGTGCGCCCGGTGGCCGCAAAGGCCTCACGCGCGCCGAAGATCGCCGCCTTGACCTCGAGGATGTCCTGCGCCGTCTCGATGATGATCAGGTCGGCGCCGCCTTCGACTAGGCCACGCGCCTGCTCGGCGAAGACCTCGACCAGACGGCTGAAGGAGATGTCGCCAAGGGTGGGGTCGGTCGAAGCCGGCAGGAAGCCGGTCGGCCCGATCGAGCCGGCGACGAAGCACTCCTCGCCGACCGCCTTGCGCGCGATTTCCGCCGCCTTCGTGTTGATCTCGAGCGTGTGCTCGCCGAGTCCCCACTCTTCGAGCTTCAGCCGCGATCCCTGGAAGCTGTCCGTCTCGACGACCTCGGCCCCGGCCTCGAGCATCGATGCGTGGACTCCCTCGATCACGTCGGGGCGGTTCAGCACCAGCGCCTCGTGGCACTTGCCCTCCAGCCCCCCGTAATCCTCCTGGGTCAGCTCAAACTGCTCCAGCGTCGCGCCCATGCCGCCGTCGAAGACGACGACACGTTCCCGGGTTGCGCCTATGAAGTCACGCTCAGTCATGAGCCCAAAAGGGTACGGGGTCCCGGTACCCCTGTAGCTCGGCTCAGCCGCGCATGCCGACGCGCCGGCGCCAGTCCCGCGCGTTGAACGCCTGCGCGACTCGGGCGATCAAGCTGCGCTTGCCCTTGGTGTACGGGTACCAGGTGGGCTCGCGCTTGCCGGCGAAGCGGGTGATCACGACCGACTCGGTGCGGCAGTACTTCTTGATCCCCGGCTCGCCGTGCCGGTAGCCGATCCCCGACTCCTTCCAGCCACCCATCGGCACGTCCATCGCCAGGTAGTTGACGAGCACGTCGTTGACGTTGACCGCTCCGCACTCGACCCTTCGCGCCACCCTCTCGGCGCGGTCCCTCTCGCCGAAGACCGAGCCCGACAGCCCGTAGCGGCTGTCGTTCGCCAGTTGCAACGCCTCCTCGGCATCGCGCACCTTCATCACGCCGACCACCGGGCCGAAGGTCTCGTCCCGCATCACCTTCATCGAGTGATCGACGTCGACCAGGACCGTCGGCTCGAAGTAGTCACCCGGTCCCGGAGCTCGCTTGCCGCCCGTGAGCGCCTTGGCGCCGGAGGCGAGGGCGTCGGTGACGTGGTCCTCGACGATCGCTGCCTGATTGGGTGAGGTCATTGCGCCGACGTCCTTGCCGAAGCCACGACCGTCGGCGCCCTGCTTGAGCTTGCCTACCTCGGCGGTCAGCTTGGCGACGAAGCTGTCGTAGGCGGGCTCCTCGACGTAGATGCGCTCAACCGACATGCAGACCTGGCCGGAGTTGGTCATCCCACCCCAGGCCGCGGCATTGGCAGCGCGGTCGATGTCGGCGTCGGCGAGGACGATCATCGGGTCCTTGCCGCCCAGCTCGAGGCTGACCGGCGTCAGTGTCTCCGCGGCGCGGGCCATCACCTTGCGCCCGGTGCGGTCGGAGCCCGTGAACTGGACGAAGTCGACGTTGTCGACCAGGGCGCTGCCGGTCTCGCCGACCCCCTGGACACAATCGAACACGTCAGGCCCGCCAATCTCCTCCTTCCACGCCTTGACCACTTCGGCCAGGCCTAGTGGGGTGAACTCGGATGGCTTGATCACCACCGCCGCCCCCGCTTGCAGGGCAGGGATGGCGTCGCCGAGCGCCAGGATCAAGGGGAAGTTCCAGGGGCTGATGATCCCGACCACGGGATGTGGCCTGTACTGAACCCGCAGCTTCTTGCTGGCGAGCAGCGGGCTGTGGGGGCGGACCGCCTCCTCGCCGATGAACTTGCTCGCCTTGGTCCCGTAGAAGTTGATCAGGTCAGCGAGGTAGACCGGCTCGTTGGAGGCCTCGGCACGGACCTTGCCGGTCTCCGCCTGCATCGTGTCGAGCACCCGCTCTGAGTTGTCGAGCAGCCAGTCGCGAAGCTTGCCGAGCCAGTGGTAGCGACCCTCGATCCCGATCGCCTCCCACTCCGCCTGGTTGGCCCGGACCCGGGCGACGGTCTCGGCGACCGCGGCGGGCGAGTCGACGGCGACGGTGGAGATCAGGCCTCCGGTTGCCGGGTTGTGCACTTCGATCTGCTCGGGTGCGGAGGCACCCCCACCGTTGGCGTTGATTGCCTCGGTGCTCGCCTCGACCGTTCCGCTCTCCACCGCTGCTCCCTTCCTCGACCTTTGGCTGGCCAGCCAAGGTTAACCGCTAACGGGGAACCAGCCTGTACACGCCATCTTCCTGAGTGCATACGTATATGCGCCCCCGGCTGTCTTCGCCGAAGGACGTGGGGGAAGCGACCGCGAGCCCGAGGCGCCGGTCGTCGCCCGCCTTGCGCAGGTGGGGTATGAGGCTGCGCAGCGTGCCGGAGCAGTAATCGGTGTAGACGTAGCGGCCGCGCAGCGAGGGCAGCCGCGGATCGCGGACGACATAACCGCCGATGATCGTGCAGGAGCCGCCGTCGCGGCCGCGGCCGTAGGCCATGATCGGCTTCGTCGTGCCGCCGGGGTTGGGCGTGCCGCTGTTCTCGTCCCTGTAGGGGGCGAACCCCTCGAGCGCGTCCCAGCCGAAATTGGCCCCGCGGGCGGCGGCCAGGGTCGTGTAGTCGAGCTCCTCGAAGCGGTTCTGCCCGACGTCCGCGATCGCGATCCTCGGTTGCTTCCCGCTTGTCGTGTCGAAGGAGAAGCGGAACGGGTTGCGCAGGCCGTAGCTGAAGATCTCGTCCCGGCCCGAGGCGCCTACGAACGGGTTGTCGCTCGGCACGGTGTACGGCTGGCCACCGCTGGGCCGCGGGTCTATGCGCAGCAGCTTGCCGAGCAGACTGTTGCGGTCCTGGGCGTTGTTGGGTGGGTCGCCGCCCGAGCCACCATCGCCGGTGCCGAGGTAGAGCAGCTCGCCGAAGAACTGGAGCTGACCGCCGTTGTGGTTGGCGTTGACCGGGTGGGGGACCTCGATCACCGAGCGGCGCGAGCCGCGCGCGGCCCGGGTCGCGCCGCGCCGCCGGAACTCATCGACGCGGATGTTGCCGGCGTTATCGGTGTAATAGATGTAGAAGCGATGGCTGCTCGGGTAGCTGGGCGGAAAGGCGATGGAGAGCAGGCCGCGCTCGCCACCGTCGTATCCGACCAGGCTCCTGAGGTCGAGAAAGGGCCGTTGCAGACGACGGCCGTTGCGCAACACGACAACCCGCCCCGGTTGCTCGACCACGAAGAGGAGCTCCGGGAACCCCGGGGCCGCCGCAACGTATGTCGGTCGCTCGAACTGGCCGATGCGCTTCAGCGCGACCCCGCCCGAGCGCCGGGGCGCGCGCTCGTCGTCCTTGTGGTCGCGGGCGCTGCCGCAGGCCGGAAGCGCGATCAGGGCGAGGATGGCGAAGAGGATGCTCGAAGCCGCTCGGCGTCCCACGCCAGGAAAAGCTACTTGGTGCCCTCGCCGGCCTTGGCGATCGGCACCACCTCGCCGCCGGGTGCGACTTCGGTCCCATACGGCGCGCTGTCGATTCGCACTGCGAAGGAGCCCCCCGGCCGCACGCCCCCCGGCCCCGTCGCCTTGGCCTTGGCGCCAAGCCCGGCGTCGACGCCGTAGAGCAGCGTGTAGCGGCCGGCCCTGACCGCGTTCAGCTTCCAGACCAGGTTGGCCGTCGCGCCAGCCTTCAGAGGGCCGAAGTCATAGGTCTTCTGATTCGAGGTTTCCGCCCCAGCCGTCTTGGAGGAGCCGGCGAACCGCGGATAGCGGGCGGAGAGCACCCATACCGGCCGGTCGGGTTGGGCGAGGCCAGGCTGCGGGTCGTGGATCGTGAAGGGATGGGTGGAGGTTTGTCCCTCCTCGCCGGCAATCGAGACGCTCACCGTCAGCGTTGGGATCGTCTTCTCGCCGGCGTTGCGGATGCCGATGTGCATCAGCGAGGTCTGCCCGAGGCGCTGGCTGGTGGGGAACTCGGCCTCGGTGATCTTGACGGGGAAGTCTCCGCCGGCTTCGTCGGCGTCTGAGGAGGCCCCCCCTCCGCAAGCCGCGATCGAGATCGCCAGGGCCGCGGCGATGGCGCCCGTGGTCAGAGCCCGCAGGCGGGAACGCGAGGCGTGTGTGCGAGGCCCCCCCACAGCCGGCGGAACATACCATGGGGATTGGCCGCTTCCGAGCCCCTCGCGGCGGGGGTTAGCCCGATCTCAACAGTGGCCGCTGACGCATCACATAAACTCGGTTCAGCGAGCAGGGCGCCGTCCGGATGCGGTGCCGCTCTCCGGAGGAGCAGATGGTCGGATCCGCAGTGAACAGGGCATTCCTGCCCGCCAAGTCGCTGTTCGAGCAGGTGGGGGACATGATGATCCTCACCGCGCGCACGCTCGTCTCCGCCGTCAAGCCCCCCTACCCCTACGGCGAGGAGTTCATCGGCCAGTTCCTCTTCGCGCTGCAGCTCTGCTGGTTCCCGCTGTTGATCTCAACCGTCGCCTTCGGCTTCGGCGCACCCGGCTTGCAGGCATCCAACTTCCTCTCGCTGTTCGGCGCTCTCGATCGGCTCGGCGGCTTCTTCGTCCTGGCTTCGATCCGCGAGTTCGCCCCCTTCGTCACCGCGGTCGTCGTCGCCGGCGTCGCCGGTACCGCGATCACCGCTGACCTCGGCGCGCGCAAGATCCGCGAGGAGCTCGACGCCCTGCAGGTGCTCGGCGTCGACCCGATCAAGAACCTGGTCGTGCCGCGCTTCCTGGCGCTGATGCTGATCACCGGTCTGCTTGACATCTACGCCCTGGTCTTCGGCATCTCCGGTGGGATCGCCGCCGAGCTCCTCTACAACCAGTCGCTCGGCGGCTTCTTCGCGACGCTCTTCTCCAACGCCTCGGTCACCGACCTCTGGGGCTCGGTGATCAAGTGCACCCTGTTCGGGGCGATCATCGCCGTGGTCTGCTCCTACAAGGGGATGACCGCCTCCGGCGGAGCCGCCGGAGTCGGCCGCGCCGTCAACCAGGCGGTTGTGATCGCCTTTATGGGCGTGTTCGCCTTCAACTACGCCTTCACCCAGACGCTGCTCGCCACGAATCCAGAGCTTCAGACCATCCGGTGATGGGACGGCGCTCATGAACGCTTGGTTCGAGGTCCCCCGCGGCTGGCTCGACTCCTTTGGTGAGATCGCCCGCTTCGGTTCGCGGATCGCGGGGCTCGTCTACAGCGGCCGGGTGCTCAAATTCTTCGGCGAGAGCCTTCGCCAGGCCGGCATCCTGATCCTCGGCTCGGCACTGATCATCTGGGGCCTCGTCTTCATCCTTGGCCTGCAGTGCGGGATCGAGGGCGCCTACCTGCTCCGCGCCCAGGGTGCTCCCGCTTACGCTGGCGTCTTCTCGGCCTGGTGCGACCTGCGCGAGATCATGCCTTACGCCTTCGGCTACATGCTGTCGGCCAAGGTTGGCACCGGCATCGTCGCCGAGCTTGGCGCGATGCGGATCTCCGACGAGATCGACGCGCTCGAGGTGATGGGGGTGCAACCGGTCACGTTCCTCTGCGCGACCCGCCTGCTCGCCGCCTGGATCGCCTTTCCCTTCATGTATCTATGCGGGATCGGGATCATGTACCTCGCCAGCTACCTGGCGGTCGTTCAGCAGATCGGCGACGTCTCCTCCGGTGGCTACCTGCTGATCTTCTGGATGTTCCAGAACCCCCCTGACCTGATCTTCAGCTTGACCAAGGGAATGTTCATGGCGACCGCGATCGTCTTGGTCGGGTGCTACTACGGCTACACGGCCTCCGGAGGCCCGGTGGGGGTCGGTACCGCCACCGCGAAGTCGATGGTCCTCAACATCGTCTTGGTTCACATCATCGGGATGCTGGGCACCCTGGTCTTCTGGGGTGCGAATCCGCGGGCGCCGATAGGAGGCTGAGTACCCTTATGTCGATGGACGATCCAACCCGACCGGATGACGCCGAGCTCGAGGCCGAGGCTGAGACCACGGCCGAGGCGGCTGCGCCGGTGACGGCCGCGGACAGCGGCCCTTACGTCAGCGAGGACGGGGCGGTGATGGGGCGTGACTTCGTCATCCCCGGCGTCGACCCGGCGGAGTCCGACCCCTACCGCTTCCACACCGGTCGCAAGCGCGACCACGGCGGCGAGGACGCGATCGAAATCATCGACTTGGTCAAGCAGTTCGGTCGCGCCCGCATCCTCAACGGGCTCAACCTCGGCCTGCCTGAAGACCAGATCTCGATCGTGCTTGGCCCCTCGGGCACCGGCAAGAGCGTCCTCGTTAAGCACATCGTCGGCCTGCTTTACCCAGACTCGGGAGACGTGATCGTGCATGGCGAGTCGATTCCCAACATGACCGATGACGAGCTCTTCGAGGTGCGCAAGAAGTTCGGCCTGCTCTTCCAGGACGGCGCCCTCTTCGGCTCGATGAACATCTACGACAACACGGCCTTCCCGCTGCGCCAGCACACGGACAAGAGCGAGGAGGAGATCGGTGAGATCGTCAACCGCCGCCTGCGCGAGGTGGGGCTGAGCGAGGCGATCTACAAGATGCCGAACGAGCTCTCCGGTGGGATGCGCAAGCGCGCCGGCTTCGCCCGGGCGCTGGTGCTGGAACCGGCGATCGTCATGTTCGACGAGCCGGACTCTGGGCTCGACCCGGTGCGCACGGCGCTGCTATGCGAGCTGGTGCGCGAGGTGCACGAGGAGAACGGGGGCTGCTACCTGGTGATCAGCCACGATCTCAACACGGCGCGGCGGATTTCCGACTTCATCGCGGTGCTTTGGAACGGGAAGATCGTTGAGTCGGGGCCGAAGGAGGAGCTGTTCGGCTCGGAGAACCAGTTCGTGCACCAGTTCTTGAATGCGGACGTGACTGGTCCGCTGTCGATGGACTGACGGTTCTGGCGGGCGGGTCCTGGCGCGGGGGTGGGGTGCTCGCCTTGCGCTGCGTGCTGCTTCGGGCACCGGGACTGAGCGGGCGCAGGGATGATGCCCTGCCCTCAGCAGCCTCCGCGCGGCGCCGAACACCCCACCCCCGCGCCACCCGCCCGAGGAAGCGCTGAATGGGATCGGTGGCGGCTTGGGCCGTGCGGCATGCGCGGGCGGTGCTGGTTGTGTCGGTTCTCCTCGCGGTTGGAGCTGGTGTGGCGGCGACGCAGCTGCCGGCGGATGCGGGGACGGAGACGCTCGTTGACGGCGACTCTGAGGTCTTTCAGGCCACCGAGCGGGTTCGGGATGTGTTTGGGGAAGAACCCGTGGTGGTTGTTGCGGAGGGGGATCTGCAGCAGCTGATCCTGACGCCGAACCTGGGGCGGTTGCTGCGGTTGGAGGGGTGTCTGTCGGGGAAGGTGCCGGAGGGGGCGGAGCCGATTCCGGGGCCCTGTGCGGAACTGGCGGAGATGGACCCGGTGCAGTTTGTGACCGGGCCTGGGACCTTTCTCAACGAGGCGGTGATCCAGATCGATCGGCAGCTGCAGAGGCTGGCGAGGCGGGTGCCGCCGGAGCGGCTGCGGGAATTCGTTCTCGGGATCGCCGCGCGCTACGGGATCACCAGCGTGCCGAGCATCGGCAACCCGGACTTCCTCGCCGCGGTTGTGTTCGATCTGCGGCGCGAGCGGGGCACGCCGAAGTCACGGCTCGCCTATCTCTTTCCCAACAGCCGCTCGACCCAGATCATCGTCCGCTTGCGCCCCGACCTGAGCGAGGACGAACGCGCCCGCGCGCTGGATCTGATCCGCGCCGCGGTCTTCGACACCACGCCGCGCGGTGCCTGCACCTTCAAGGGCAGGGCGGAGGCCTGCTTTGCGTTGCACGGCGGCGCATACACGGTCACCGGCGCGCCGATCGTCATCGAAGGCGTCGCCGACGCGCTGAAGGAGGCGCTGCTGGTTCTCTTTGCGGTTTCGCTTGTGGTCATGGCGTTGACTCTGCTCATCGTCTTCCGATCCCGTTGGCGCTTGCTGCCCTTGGGCGTCGCGCTTGCGGCGGCGGCGCTCACCTTTGGCGTGCTCGCGCTCGTCGGCGGCTCGCTCACTCCGGCCTCGATCGGGGTCCTGCCAATCCTGATCGGGCTTGTGGTCGACTACGCGATCCAGTTCCAGGCCCGGTATGACGAAGCTGTTACCGCTGAGTCCTCGGGTGTTGACGCGGCGCGCCAGGCTGCCACTCGGGCCGGGCCCACGATCGCCACGGCCTTCATCGCGACCATGGCGGGTTTTCTTGCGCTGCAGCTTTCACCGGTTCCGATGATTCGCGATTTCGGCTGGCTCCTCGTACTCGGGCTGGCGATCGGATTTGGGCTGGCCCTCACGGTCGGGTTCGCGGCTCTTGGACTCAGGGGCAGGACGGGAGGAGGGGGTGCCCCGGAGACGCGCGGCGTCCTGCTTTTCGCACTAACCCCTTGGCGAGAGAAGAAAGCCGCAAGGCGAAAAGCCCAGCGCGCGGAGGGGCACCCCCTCCTCCCGTCCGGGCGGCTCGTCGCGCTCGCGCTCAATCATCCAAGGCGGGTGCTGGCCATAGGTGGGCTGCTGGCGGTCGCGGGTTGGGCTCTCGGGACTCAGATCGGGACCGCCACCGATATTCGGGACCTTGCCCCTAGTGGGGCGAGCGCCGTTGAGGACCTCAATCGGGTCCAGGACGCGACGGGTGTCTCGGGGCTGCTGCAGGTCAGCGTCGAGGCCCCTGACCTGAGTGATCCAGCCACGATCCAGTGGATGGCGGACTTCAAGCGGAGGGTGCTGGAAGAGAACGGGTTCTCGGGACCAAATCCGAGCTGCCTTGATGCCGAAGTGTGTCCGGGGCCAGCACTGTCCGACTTCCTCACCAGCGGTACCGGCGAGGACACGGCGCTCGAGCGCCCCGACATCCGGGCGACGCTCCAAGAACTTCCTGCCTATAGCCTCGCGCAGGTGGCTCCCGTCGATCCTGAGACAGGGCTGCCCGGGCACTTGGCGCTGCTCAGCTTTGGCATCCGGGCGCAGTCGCTGGAGGATCAGCAGGCGATGATCGAGCGGGTGCGGGATGAGGTTGGAGAGTCCGGGACCGCCGATGGGCCGCCGCCAGGCGTTCGGGCTGAGCTGGTCGGTCTGCCAGTGATCGCAGCGGCCGCTGCATCCGATCTCTCGTCGAGCCGCTATTTGCTCACGGGCGCGGGCTTGCTGGGAGTAATGCTGGTGCTGCTGCTCGCGTACCGGTCGATCAGGCGCTCGCTGGTGCCGATGATCCCTGTCCTCCTGGCGACCGGCTGGTCGACGCTGGTCCTCTGGCTGACTCAGGTTCCGCTCAACCCGATGTCGGCCGCGCTTGGGGCGTTGACGATTGCGATCGCGACCGAGTTCAGCGTGATCCTCGCCGCCCGCTTTCACGAGGAGCGGGCTGGCGGCCTGCCGGTGGCCTGGGCGCTGCGCGTTGCCTACGCCAGGACGGGCCCCGCTGTGCTTGCCTCCGCCGTGACCGTGATTGCAGGCTTTGCGGTTCTGATCGCCAGCGACGTCGAGCATGCTGCGGGAGTTCGGCTTCGTCACCGTGGTCGATCTGGCGGTCGCACTGCTGGGCGTGATGATCGCCCTGCCCGGCGGCGCTGTCATGGGTGGAGGAGCGGTGAGGGACCGTTACTCGCTGCTCGTCGGTCTGTTTTTCGCCGCGATCATTGCCTTGGCCGTGGTCAACACGGTCGGCGGAAGGACGAGGGAACGCTCGGCCTCGACGAGGCGGCGAAGCGCTGGCCGCTGCCGGAGTTCGCGGTGCCGAACGCGGCCGGTCCGCTCGAAGGTGACGCCAACGTCGCTCAGGACGATTGCGCGACATCGCAGGACCCATGCCCCGCCGACGCCCAGCGTCTGCCCGCCTGCCGCATTGGCACCCGGGGCGCCATTCGCGTCTGCGACCTCTTCGGTCGGCCCCTCGTGCTCTCGTTCTGGTTCTCGCGGCGGCGGCAACTGCGTTGAGCAGCAGGACGTGGTCGATCGCGCCTACGCGCGCTACCGTGGGCGCGTGAGCTTCCTCTCCTGAATGTTCGCGACGACCGTGACACCGTTCGCGACCTGATCCGCCGCCGTGGCTGGCGGATGCCGGTCGGCTACGACCGCGACGGCGCCGTCGCCGGCCTCTACCGGGTCGGCGGATGCCCGACCTTCGCCTACGTCTATCCCGGTGGGACTCTGCAGAGCGCCAGCATCGGCGAGCTCACGCCGGCGCAGCTCGAGCCGGCGCATCGATGCCCTGCTCGGCGCGACCGCCACCGCGCAGGAGGGCAGGTTGAGGTGGGAAGCGCGGCGTCCGCGAGCTCCGAGTCCGGGTGGGAGCCCGCGCCCGAGCGGGGCTGGGTGGCGCCCCACATCGCCGCCGAGTTCCCCGGCTTGGGCATCGCCTGGATCGAGGTCGACGGCCGTCGCCGCTCGCAGCCCCGAGTCCGGTGCATCGCCGTCTTCGTGAGCTCTCCGATCGCTTCTTCGGCTCGCACGCGATCCACATGCGCGAGCGGCCGATCCCGTGGGCCTATCGCGTCTTCTTTCGCCAGATCGGTCTCGACCCGGATCGGACCCGCACGCCGATCGAGCAGCTCGCCCTGGATCGGCTCCACGACGGCGCCTTCAAGTCGCTCGGGCATGCCCGCCGACGCGCTCACCGTCGCCACGGTGGAGACCGGGGTCGCGCTGCGGGCCTACGACGCCGAGCAGCTCGAGGGACGCCTTTGCATCCGCGACTCGGCGCCGGGCGAGTCGCTGCCGACAAGCCGGGCGAGCTGGCCCAGGGGACGCTGACGATCGCCGACGAGTGCGAGCCGCTCGAGCTCTTGTTCGGGGGCGAGGTCTCCGCCCGTGGCGTCGGTCGCAGCACTCGTCGCCTTGCGGTCGCCGCCGTGCCGGTGAAGGGCGTGCCTCAGGCAGCCGTCGACGAGGCCCTCTGGATCGCCAGCGCCACGATCGAGACCGCCTGACCGCACGATTTCCTTAACCAGGTGATCGTTTTCTCAGGCTGCACGGTGATCTACACTCGATTCGGATTCATGCCGGATCTGCTCGAACGAGACATCGCTCACGGCGCTTCGAGTGGGAGGCGACGAGCGCCTCGCACGCGCTGAGCTGCGCCGCCAGATCGGGCGTCTCGAGCACGAGCTCTCCGCTGCTCGCATCGAGGCCTTCCCCCGGCTCTCGGTCGACACCGGGGTGCCGGCGCATTTCCGCGAGCCGCGCGTTGCCGACCTCGAGGAGCTGGAGCGCGTGCGCGATGCGCTCGCGTCGCGGATCGCCGAGGCGCGGCGAGGCCCTGGCCGAGCGAGCCGAGCTGGAGACTCGCAACCGTGAGCTGCTGGAGCGCATGCTCGCCGCCCCCGCCGAGCACAAGTGGGCTCGCAGATCTCACGCGCCGACCTCGGCGAGCCGGGTTGCGGTCACTGGCACTCGCGACCCCGTCTCGGCCCGCTCGGGATGCTGATGGGCTGGTGGCGTGTCGAGGATCTCGTCCGGATGCCCGTTATCCGGGCGGCTTGCGGCCGTTGAGCGCGAAGGCACCAAGGAGCGGAGGAGGATCGAGGAGCGACCACCGGCGCCGTGGGGCAACTTCCCGCTCGCCGAGCTGACCGTGCTCGCCGGCATCGTGCTGCTCGTGATCGGCTTGATCGGCAAGCATCCCGACCGCGCTCGGGGTCGGCGTCGTGCTCGCCGGCCTCGGCGGTCTCGAGGTTGCGGTCCGCGAGCACTTCGCCGGCTACCGCTCCCACACGACCCTGCTCGCCGGCACCGCCTTCGTCCTCGTCGTCGGCGGCCTCTTCTACCTCGCCGGACTGATCCTGGCGATCTGCCTCGGGGTGGGAGCGGTCGCCTTCCTCGTCTCTCTTCTCGCCCTGCGGCGCGCCTTCCAGCGGGCCTCCGGCGGACTCTCCTTCAAGGTCGGCCGCTTCAGCTGAGGCTGAGCGCGCCTCAGACCAGAACGGGCTCTTTAGAGGCCAGCTCGGACGAGAGCAGCATGCGCTGGCGGGAGGTCAGCGTGCCGAGGCGCTTGTTCTCGTTGAGGGCGAGGCCGAGGAGGAACTTGCGGGCGCGCGTGCGGCCCCAGCGACGCTGGCTGGTGAGCAGCTCGGCCAGGGTCATGCTCTCCGTCTCCCAGGGACAGTCCCGCACGACGTCCGCTGCCTCGACGTCGCCCCGCGCGATCGAGCGCTTCAGCTCCGCGCGCGCGAGCCGCACGCGATTGGCGCGGGCAAGGGCCTGCATGTGCTGGGGGGCCTGGACGGCGGAAGCGGTCGTCTGAGCAGGGGCGATCGAAGCAGCGTCCACTGGGACTCCTCCCTTCGGGTCGGTTAACTGGGTAGCTCGGTCGCGCCGGGCCGCTGGCTGGGGCCTGGGCCTGGTTGAGTTGAGTCCTCCACCACTCGCTTCCCTGCCCCGGGATGCGATCGGCGCGGGGGCAAGCTATGCGCTGGGGGCGGTGAGCGTCAACCCGTACTTCCGGCGTCGGCGCCACGCCCGGTCGCTAAGAGCATCTTTTTCTTGGCCGGCGGGACCGGTCGGGAATTCGGACGAGGCCGAAACTACCCCGAGCGGGGTAGTTCCGGGAAGTCCTCGATCACCTCTGGCGATCGTCTCGAGCGCGGTATCGAGGTGCTCACGCTCGTGGGTCGCCATCAGGCTCGTGCGCAGCAGCGCGCCGCCCGGCGGGACCGCAGGGTGGATCGCGACGTTGGTGTAGACGCCGGCGTCGAAGAGCGCCTTCCAGAGCAGCACCGCCTGCCAGTCGTCGCCGACGATCACGGGCACGACGGGTGTGGTGGCAACCATGCCGTCGGGCAGGGTGCCGGGCTCGACCACCTTCAGGCCGAGCTGACGCAGCCCCTCGCGCAGGTACTCCGCATTGTTCGAGCAGCGCCTCGAACAATCTTGGCCCCTCGGAGCGAATCACTCGCAGCGCCGCCAGTGCCGCCCCGACCGCCGCTGGCACGGCCGAGGCGCTGAAGACGAAGGAGCGCGAGGAGATCCGCAGGTACTCGACCACGTCAGCCGGCCCGACGACGAAGCCGCCACAGGAGGCGAGGCTCTTGGAGAAGGTGCCCATGCGCAGATCGACCTCGTACTCGAGGCCGAACAGCTCGCAGGCGCCGGCCCCGCGGGCGCCCAGCACGCCGGCCCCGTGCGCCTCGTCGACCATCAGGCGCGCGCCGTAGCGCCGGCACAGCTCGACGATTCGGGGGAGGTCGCAGACGTCGCCCTCCATCGAGAAGACGCCGTCGACGACGACCAGGATCCCACCGCCGTCCTCGGCGCCGCGCCGCAGCATCTTCTCCAGCTTGTCCATGCGGTTGTGCCGGAAGGGGCGCAGCTTGGCCCCGGAGAGGCGGCAGCCGTCGAGGATCGAGGCGTGGTCGCCGGAGTCGACGACGACGGTGTCGCCGGGCCCGAGGATCGTCCCGATCGTCCCCACGTTCGACTGGTAGCCGGTGGTGAAGACGATCGCGTCCTCCTCGCCCATCCACTCGGCCAGCTCGCGCTCGAGCTCGACGTGCAACGGCGTCGTCCCGTTGAGCAGCCGAGAACCGGTCACGCCGGTGCCGTAGGTCTCGAGTGCCTCCCGCGCGGCCTCCTTGACGCGGCTGTCCCCGGTCAGCCCGAGGTAGTTGTTGGAGCCGAGCATGATCGTCTCGCGGCCTTCCATCTCGACCACGGGCCCCGCTTGAGAGGTGAGCAGGCGGAAGTAAGGGAGGAGGTCGTGCTCCTTGGCGGCTTCCAGTTGCTCGAGCCGGTCGTGGCTCCGCGCCTTCTCGAAGACGTCGACGGGAGCCTTCGCGGTCTCGCTCATCACGGCAGAGTGTAGGTTGCGGCCCACATGGGAAGTCTCAATACGCCCGGTTCGCAGCCGCCGTGAGCTGAAGCGCTTCGTCAAGGTCCCCTTCGGCCTGCACCGCGACCAGCCCCAGTGGGTGCCGCCGCTGATCTTCGAGCGGATGGAGTTCCTCAACCGCGAGAAGAACCCTTACTTCGAGCACGCCGAAGCCGAGTACCTCATCGCCGAACGCGACGGGGAGCCGGTTGGACGCATCACCGTTCAGGTCGACCATCGCTGGGACGAGTTCCAGGGGGGAGCGACGCGATGTTCGGCTTCTTCGAGACGGCCGACGATTCGGAGGCCACCGCCGCTCTGCTCGGCGCCGCCTCGGAGTGGGCGCGGGAGAAGGGCCGCACCCGCCTGCTCGGGCCGATGGACTTCACCACCAACGACGAGATCGGGGTCCTGATCGAGGGCTACGAGCGGCGGCCGATGATCCTAGAGCCATGGCACCCGCCCCATTACCGAGAGCTGATTGAAGCCGAGGGGTTCGCGAAGGCGATGGACGTGCTGATGTGGGAGCTGCAGTTCGGTGACCTCAAGGAGGGCGAGCGCTTCGACCCCTCGATCCACGCGGCCGCGGAGAAGGCCCTGCACGACGAAGGGATCGCGATCCGAACCATGCGCAAGCGCGACATGGCCGACGAGGTGCGGCGCTTCATGGACGTCTACAACGAGGCCTGGGGGGACAACTGGGGCTTCGTCCCGATCACCGACGCCGAGGTCGAGTTCCAGGCCAAGAACCTCAAGCAGATCCTCGACGAGGACTGGGCCTACATGGCCGAAAAGGACGGCGAGGTGATCGGTGCCGCCCTCACCCTGCCCGACGTCAACCAGGTGCTGGCGAAGATGAACGGGCGCCTGCTGCCCTTCGGCTGGCTGCGCTTCCTGCGCGGCAAGGGCAGGATCGACCAGCTTCGCGTCCTCGCCCTCGGCGTCAAGCACGCTTACCGCCACAGCGGCGTCGCCGCCGGCCTCTACCTCAAGCACCTCGAGACGGCGCAGAGGCCCGGCACGATCGAAGGCGGGGAGATGGGCTGGATCCTCGAGACCAACGGCCCGATGAACCGGGCGATGGAGGGCATGGGCGGCACGATCGTGAAGAGGTACCGGATCTTCGAGAAGGGGCTTTGATCCGCGGAAGGTGCGGGGTGCTCGCCTCTCGCCGGCTGCGCGCATCGCTACAGTCGGCCGGTGCGCGAACGTGAGGCGCAGCCGTGAGCAAGATGGAGCTCGAGCCGATCGCGGTCCGTGCCCTCCCCCGTGAGACCGCCCACCCGCTCGCGGTCCGCAACGAGGCGCGAACAGCGGCGATAGCGGCCGCTGGAGGCGTCCTCGCCGGCGCCGTGACGGTGGCCGCGGTGCGGGCGGTTGGCGCCGCCGCAACCCGGCGGCGCGCGTGCGCGACGGCCGGCGCGTCGCGAGCGACCGGCCAACGTCCTCGCCAGCCGCTCCTTCCTGGTCGACGTCCACCTGCTGGGCCGGTGAGCCGGCTCGAGCTGGAGGTCGTCCCGCCGTCGCCCTATCGGTTGCCTGCCCACGGCGGCGAGGACGGTGTGATGCGCGCCGAGAACGGTGTGCTCGAACGGTTGCTCCACGTAAACGGCTGCCCGGTCCTGGCACGGGCCTGGGAACCGGCACGGGGTCGCGTGCTGCTGCGGGTGGAGGGCCTCGATCCAGACCGGATCGAGGCACCGGCGCCCATCGTCGCGGCTCCGGCCCGCCTCGCCGGCGAGGCCGAGCTCGAGCTGGCGCTGGAGCGGATGCGCTTCGCCCTCGGCGTCGACGACGACCTCAGCGAGTTCTACGACCGCTTCCGCCGCGATCCGCTGCTCGGTCCTCTGTTGCGGCGCCGCCCGCATCTGCGCCCCCGCCGCCGTCCCTGGCCATGGGAGGCGTTCGCCTGGGCGGTCGTCAAGCAGCTGATCGAGAGCGGCCGTGCCGCGCGCATCCAGCGCCGTATCGTCGGCCGCTGGGGCCTGCGGCTCGGCCCCGGCCGGGGGTCGCTGCGCGACGTGCCGAGTGCCGAGCTGATCGCCGGCCGCGCCCCGGTCGAACTCGAGTCGATGGGGTTGGCGCTGCGCCGCGCGATCGCGCTGCGCGCAGTTGCGGGGGACGTCGCTGCAGGGCGCTGCGACCTCGCCGCATCGGACTCCGATCGGCGCCTGCTCTCGGTGCGCGAGATCGGCCCCTGGACCGTCCAGTGCCTCGGCCTCTTCGGCCGCGGAGACCCGGACTCGCTCCCCGCCGGCGACCTGATGTACCTCAAGCTCGTCGGCCGTCTCGCCCGCCTCGGCCGCCGCGCCACGGTCGAGGAGGTCGAGGAGTTCTTCGCGCCCTATGAGCCGTTCCGCGGCCTCGCCGCGGCCTGGACCAGCGCCCTGTAGGGCTGCCGAGCCGACGCAAAGATGGGGTGGGCGCGCCGGGACTCAAGCACCTGCCTCAGGCGTCGATAAGGCAGCAATGGAACGCTCGACCAAGGGCGGGAGCTGGCCCGAGAAACGAGTCAACGAGTTCCTCGACCAGATCTCCGCCGGCGGCGACGATTACCGGCGCCTGGTCGAGCGGCTGCCGGCGATCGTCTACGCCTCCGAGCTCGGCGAGAACGGGCGCTGGCGCTACGTCAGCCCCCAGGTCGAGGAGATCCTCGGCTACACGCCGGAGGAGTGGCTCGCCGATCCAGGCCTCTGGGCGCGTCTGCTGCATCCCGAGGACCGGGAGCGGGCGCTGTCCCAGGAGACTCGCAAGACGATCGGAACTCGCAACCCGCCGCCGGTCGACTACCGGATGATCACCCGCGACGGCCGCACCGTCTGGATCCTCGACGAGGCGGTGCTCGAGCCCGACGAAGCCGGAACCCCGGTCTGGCACGGCGTGCTCTACGACATCACCGAGCGCAAGACCGCCGAGCAGGAGGTGCAGCGCGCGGCGGCGCAGCAGGCTGCCGTCGCCCGCCTCGGCGGACGGGCGCTGAAGGACGGCGATCCCGACACCCTGATGCAGGAGGCGGTCGCGCTGATGACGGAGATAGAGGGGGTGGGCGGAGCCTGCATCTGGGAGATCGGCCGCGACGGCCGGCGGCTGGGCCTGCGCGCAGGGCTGGAGGGCCGGGTCGTCGGTTCTGCTCGCGCCTCGGCGGCGCGCGACTCTCACGCCGGCGCCGCGCTCGACTCGCGCCTGCACGTGATCGTCGACGACTGGTCGGCCGAGCGCCGCTTCTCGATGCCGCCGGCGCTGCGGGTGATGGGGGTGCGCAGCAGCCTCGCCGTGTTGATCGACGGCAAGGAGCAGCCCTTCGGGGTGCTCGACGTGCACTCGACCGAGCCCAACCGCTTCACGCCACAGGACGTGCACTTCGTCCAGGCCTCTGCCAACGTCCTCGCCGACGCGATCGAGCGCCACGCCTCTGACCAGGCGCTCCGCCATCGCGTCTTGCACGACCCGCTCACCGGCCTGCCCAACCGGCTCAGCTTCATCGACTCGCTCCGCGACGCACTCGCCCGCAGCACCGTCTCCGGCTCGCCGGTCGGGATCCTCTTCCTCGACCTCGACAACTTCAAGCTGATCAACGACAGCATGGGTCACCATGCCGGCGACGAGCTGCTGCGGGCGGTGGCTCCGCGGCTGCGCGCCCACCTGCGCCCGGGCGACATCGTCGCCCGCTTCGGCGGCGACGAGTTCGGCATCCTCGTTGACCGGCTCGCCGACGAGGACGAGGCCGTGGCGATCGCCGACCGCATCGCGGCCGCCTTCGCCGAGCCCTACTCGATGGGGGGCGCCGACCACTTCGTCAGCGCCAGCGTCGGCATCGCAGTCGCCCGGCCGTCCAGCCGCGAGCCGGTCGACGCCGACCAGCTGATCCGCGACGCCGACGCGGCGATGTACCGGGCGAAGGAGCGGGGGCGAGCGCGCTGTGAGCTTTTCGACGCCGAGATGAGGGCGCGGGCCTTGCGGCGGCTGGAGGTCGAGCGCGAGCTGCGCCACGCGCTCGACCGCAACGAGCTGGAGCTTCACTACCAGCCGCTGATCGCGCTGCGCAGCGGCGAGATCACCGGCCTCGAGGCGCTGGTCCGCTGGCGGCATCCGGAGCGGGGTCTGCTTGATCCCGGAGACTTCGTCCCGGTCGCCGAGGACAGCGGCCTGATCGAGCCAATCGGTCGCTGGGTGCAGGAAAGCGCCTGCCGTCAGGTGCTGGCATGGCACGACCTGCGACCCGACCAGCGTCCCTTCGACGTCTCGGTCAACCTCTCGGCTCGCCAGGTCACCCACCGCGACCTGCCTGGCTTGATCGACGAGATCCTCTCGCGCACCGGCCTCGACCCCGTTCACCTGCGGCTCGAGATCACCGAGAGCGTTCTGGTCGAAGAGTCGGCCACCGCCACCGGCACGCTGGAGGCGCTCAGCGAGATCGGCGTCGGCCTCGTCCTCGATGACTTCGGCACCGGCTACTCGTCGCTCGCCTACCTCAACCGCTTCCCCTTCGACGCGCTGAAGATCGACCGCTCCTTCGTCGACGCGCTGGGGGTGGAACAGGAGCGCACCGCGATCGTCGAGGCCATCATCGGCATGGCTCGTGCCCTCTCACTCGACGTGATCGCGGAGGGCGTTGAGAACGAGGCCCAGCTCTCCGAGCTGCGCCGCCTGGGCTGCGATTACGCCCAGGGACACTTCTTCTCGCGGGCGCTGCCGGCGGAGAAGATCTCCACTCTGCTGACCGAGGGGGCGCCGCTCTACTCGGGGATCTTGCCCGGCAGGTAGGCGTTGCTGAGCAGGCTCGCGGCCGGCGGCAGCGCCGCGATCAGTTCGTTGTCCCGCATCCAGCCGACGAACTCCTCCCACTCCTCCGGATCCATGTATCCGGAGGGGCGGCCGGTGCGGCCGGGGCTCAGCAGGGGCAGGGTCTCCGCCACCTCCGCCCGAGTGAGCTCCGGGTCGAGGTCGGGGTTTGCTTCCAGCAGGGCATCCGTTGCGGCTTTCGGGTTTTTCACCGCTGCCTTCGTGCCGCGCTCCAGCGCTGCGATGAAGAGGCGGATCGACTCGGGGTCGTCCTCGAGGCGGTTGCGCCGGGCAACCAGCACGAGCTCGTTGTAGGTGGGGACGCCGAGCTTGTCGACCGGCGTGACCACCGGTTCCTTGCCCCGCAGCCGCAGGTCGACACCCTCGACGTTCCTGAAGCCCCCCAGCATCGCCTGGGCGCTGCCGCTGACGATCGCCGGCAGCAGGCCGAAGCCGACGTTCACTGCTTTGACGTCGGAGGGAGCGAGCTTGGCGCGGGCGAGGATCGTCTTCAGGTAGGCGTCCTGGTAGGGGATGCCGGCGGTGGCGATCGTCTTGCCGCGCAGTCCGCCAATGCCCTTGATCCCCGACTTCTTCAGCCAGATCATCGAGGTTAGCGGCCGGTCCACGAGCGCGCCAACCGCGATCACGTCGAGGCCCTTCTCCTTTGCCAGCACCACCTCCGGCTCGTAGGAGATCGCCAGATCCGTCTGACCCGCGGCCACCTGCTTGATCGGCGCCGCCGGGTCGGAGGGCGTCTGGACGGTGAGGTCCAGGCCCGCTTCCGCGAAGTAGCCGAGCTTCTGCGCCATGTAGATCCCCGTGTGGTCCGGGTTCGGGTAGAAGTCGAGCGTGAGGCTGAAGGGCTGCGCGACGGCGGTCTCGTCCTCGCTCTTCTCGCCACAGGCAGCGAGGCCAAGCGAGAGCGCGAACAGCGTCGCGGCGACGGCGATCGCCGGCAGGAGACGGAGCTTCATCCCCTGCTTTCTATCGCCAAGTGATGACGCGACGCTCTGCGAGGGCGAGTAGGCCGAAGAGGGAGATCGCCATCGCCGAGAGAATCGCGACCGCGGCGAAGACCCGCGCGGTCTCCAATTGTGCGTTGTCCTGCAGGATCATGTGACCGAGGCCGGAGCTCGAGCCGGCCCACTCGCCGAAGACCGCGCCGATCAAGGCGACGGCGACGGCGATCTTGGTGCCGCTGAAGACGTAGGGGAGGGCGGTGGGGGCCTCGACCCGGCGCAGGATCTGCCAGCGCGATGCGTCGAGCGTGCGCATCATCTTCGTCGCCTCGGGGTCGACGGAGCGCAGGCCGTCGAGGGCGTTGACCGTGATCGGGAAGAAGCAGACGAGGGCGACGATCGCCAGCTTCGGGCCAATTCCGTAGCCGAACCAGACGACCAGGACCGGGGCGACGACGATCACTGGGATCGTTTGCGATGCGACGAGCAGCGGGTACACGGCGCGGCGCATGGTCTCGGAGAGGTGGAGCAGGACCGCGAATCCGAGGCCGGCGACGAGGGCGCAGCCGATGCCGAGCAGCACCTCCCTCAGAGTGACAAGGGCGTTCTCGGCCAGCAGCTCTCTGTTCTCCCAGAGGGCATCGGCGATTTCGGCCGGCGAGGGGACGAGGAAGCCTTCGAGATCGAGCACGTCGGCGAGTAGGCCGCTGCTTGCTGCGATCTGCCAGGCGGCGACCATGGCGGCGACCAGCGCCAACGGAAGGAGCCAGCGTTTCATTGCATCCCCTCTCGCAGCGCCTGCATCGCCCGCTCGCGGACGACAACGAACGCCGGGTCGGTGACCGCCTCGTCGCGATCGGTGGCGCGGGGGTGGGGGGCGTTCAGCTCGGCCACCACCCGTGCGGGACGCGCCGAGAGCACCGCGACACGGTCGCAGAGGTAGAGCGCCTCCTCGACGTCGTGGGTGACGAGGACAACTGTGCGGGGGTCGGCGTCCAGTGCGCTCGCGAGCCATGCCTGCATCTCGGCGCGGGTTATCGCGTCGAGCGAGGCGAACGGCTCGTCGAGGGCCAGTACCGGCTTGCCGGCTACCAGAGTGCGGAGGAACGCGACTCGCTGTCGCATTCCCCCGGACAGCTGCGAGGGCAAGGAGCGCTCAAAGCCGCCGAGGCCGAAGCGCTCGAACAAACGGGACGCCTCCCGTCGCGCCTCGCCGCGACGGGCGCCGCGATTGCGCAGCGCCAGCGCGGCGTTGTCGAGCGCCGAGAGCCAGGGCAGCAGCAGGTCGCGCTGTGGCATGTAGGCACAGCGGGCGAGTCGCCCGCGAGCATCGCTGGCTTCCCCCAGCTCGACCTGACCCCGGCTGGGCTCCTGAAGGCCCGAGACCAGCTCGAGCAGGGTCGACTTGCCGCAGCCCGAGGGACCGACAAGCCCGAGGACGCCGTGCGCCGGCAGCTCCAGGTCGAGCTGCTCGATCGTTCGCAGCTCGCCGTAGGAGTGACCCAAGCTGCGAATCGAGAGGCCGACTCCAGGCGTCTTGGGAGCGGCAGGCATTGGGCTCGTGGTGGCGAATCCCTTGGCTTTCGCGGGCATCTTGGTATCCTGGCGCACTCGCGCTCCTGACCAAAGTGGTCAGGAAAGTCGATAAGAACCCGCGCGGAGCTCATATGGACCCGGCAATCATCGTCTTCGGACTAGGTATCGGCGTGCTCGTCGGCATGACGGGCATGGGCGGGGGGTCACTGATGACCCCGCTGCTGATCCTGCTCTTCGGCATTCAGCCGACCACCGCGATCGGCACGGACATCTTCTACGCCGCGGTCACCAAGACGGTCGGCGGCTGGCGCCATCTGCGGATGAAGACCGTGAACATGGAGCTGGTCAAGTGGCTGGCAATCGGCAGCGTGCCGTCGGCGGTGGCCGGCGTCGCGGTCGTCTCGTTCCTGGCGAGCCAGATCGGCGAAGACCGCCTCGACTCGCTCGTCTACGCCGTGCTGGGGGGGACGCTGCTGATGGTCGGGGTGATCACCCTTGCCCGGGCGCTGATCCTGCGCAACCTCGTCGACGAGCGCGACCGCTTCGACGTCGAGCGCCGCCACAAGGTCGCCGCGGTGGTGATCGGGGCCACCACCGGCCTCGTGATCGGCGTCACCTCGGCCGGCTCGGGAACCGTGATCGCGATCCTGCTGATCGCCATTTACCGCCTCGCGCCGAAGATGGTCGTCGGCACCGACGTCTTCCATGCCGCGATCCTGCTCTGGGCGGCTGGCCTCGCCCACTGGGTCGGCGGCAACGTCGACTTCGTCCTCGCTGCCAACATCCTGCTCGGCTCGATCCCGGGCGTGGTCATCGGTGCTGCCCTCTCCGACAAGGCCCCGCAGGGCTTCCTCCGCACCTCGCTCGGCGTCGTCCTGGTCGGCTCGGGCTTCGTCACGATCCAGAAGGGCGACCCGACCGTCTGGCCGATCGCGGCGGCGGTCGCGGCGATCGGCCTAGGGGCCATCCTCGCCACCCCGCGCTGGTTGCACCGCCGCCGTGAGAAGGAAGCTGCGCGCCTCGCGCTCGAGACGGCAAGCTGAAGCGCCCTGATTTACTAGCGCTATGCGTGTAACGGCGAAGGCTGACTACGCGGTCCGGGCGGCTGCCGAGCTTGCGGCTGCCGACGAGGGTCCCGTCAAGGGCGAGAGGCTCGCCGACGCGCAGGACATCCCTCTCCAGTTCCTCGAGCACATCCTGCTCGAGCTCAAGCACGCCGGCATCGTCCGCGCTCGCCGCGGCGCCAAGGGCGGCTACTGGCTGGCGCGCCCCGCCGACGAGGTGACGATCGCCGACATCGTGCGCGCCGTCGAGGGCCCGATCGCCCACGTCCAGTCGACTCCGCCTGAGTCGATCGAATACCGCGGCAACGCCGCCCACTTGCAGGAGGTTTGGATCGCCGTTCGCGCCAGCCTCCGCACTGTTCTCGAGCACGTCACCCTCGCCGACCTCGTCAGCGGGCAGCTGCCCAGCGAGGTCGAGGCGCTCGCCGCGTCCCCGGATGCCTGGGCCGCGCGGTAACGCAGCCGCCCCGCAACCAGCGGGACGGCTGCCCTGTCACGTTTCGCAGGATGTCGCGGCAGCGACCGCTAGGACTTGATGTAGGTCGGGGTTAAGAATTGGTAGGAGGTGTCCCATGCCACTTCCGGGCACCCCAGTTCTTCAACGCTTTCCAGTTTCAGTTCGTTGGCCGAAATGCCAGTGCCGCCGCCCGGGGGCGGTTGGTCTCCTTCTATGTGTTGTGTGAATAACCTGCCGTAGATGCAGTTGAAGAAAGCTCCGCAATTGATGCGGAACTCGGTACCGTGGTATTCGAGTTCACCTAAGTTAGGGTGTGTCTTTAAAATTAAGAGTTCGCCGAGTAAGACGCTGGTCACCGTGCAGGCCAGTTTTTCTTTCAGAAGGCAGCCTGCCCACGTGAGTTCAGATAGGTGTCCAATTTGAGGACTGCCTAAGCCTAAGACGGTGGCTTGCATTAAGGAGCTGGTGCATAACACAGTGCCAATAGTGGTTAAGAATTCCGGGTCTAGCGCTACCGCGTGGAAGCCGGCAATTCGGTTCCCAGCGGCACAGGTTAATTTCCCTTCTTCTTCTGAGCTGCATAGCGCCGTGTGTTCAGCCAGTGCCTCCGAGGCGCCAGCGAACGGCATCGCGGCCATCGCAATAACCATGGCGAGGCCAAACGTTTTCATGGGTCTCACTTCGATCCTCCCTTCGGTGGAAGGGTCCACCGGGGTCGATTGGCCTGCGCCCGAGCTCGCTCGACGCATGCCGCCTGGTGCGGACCAGGTAGTGATGGGATAGACCGGATGGAGCCGTTAGTCAAGAACGTCAATCGGCCGCCGGCACGCCGCCCGCGACCACGTTGACGAAGTTCTCTAGGTGGCGGGTGGTCCAGCACTCGAAGGCGCCGTCGCAGTAGCGCTCGTAGGCGGCCATCACCGAGTCGCCGTAGTTCCAGTACAGCTTCGGCTCGGGGTTGAGCCAGAAGAGGCGGCCGGCGCGCTCGGCGACCTGGGCGAAGACCTCGGCGTGGGGCTCGCGCCCGTTGGTGCGGGCGTCGCCGAGCACGATCACGGTCGAGCGCGGGTCGAGCTCATCGGAGATCTTGCCGAGGAACTCGAGCCACACTCGGCCGTAGTCGGTGTAGCCGGAAACGTCGGCGACGCCCCCCTCGCTGGAGATCCGCTGGGCGATCACGCGGAAGTCGCGCTCGTGCTCGAAGACGTCGGTCACCTCGGAGATGCGCTCGATGAAGACGAAGCTGCGCAGCTTGCGGAAGGAGTCGTGCAGGGCGTGCAGGACGGAGAGGAAGAAGACGCTGGCCGAGGTGACCGAGGTCGAGACGTCACAGAGGACGTAGATCTCGGGGCGGCGCGGACGCTTTGGCCTGTAGCGAAGGTGCATCGGGACGCCGCCCGTCTCCAGCGAGGCCCGCATCGTGCGGCGCACGTCGACGGTCTGGCCCTTGCGCCGACCGCGCTGCTCGTGCCCGAGCGTGGCCAGGCGGCGCTTCATCTGGGAGACGGCACGGTGCACGGCGGCGAGGTCCTGGGTCGGGCTGGTCGGGAGGGCGCGATCGAGCTCGGCCAGCGGGCGCGACGGCGGCAGGGTCGAGGTGCGCTCGATCAGGTCCCGCTCCAGCTCGCGGCGCAGGTGCCGCTCGAAGCGGTTCAGCTGCTCGCGATCGATTGGCGCCAGCTCGGCGGCGCCGTCCTCGGCCTGCGGCTGGCTGCCGGCAGAGAGGCCCAGCGTCCGCCGGATCCTCTGCACATCCACGCCAACCACGCCCGAGCCCTCGCCCTGGCGACCGAATGCGGCGATCGCGAGGCGCGCCAGGTCGCGCATCTCACCGTCGTTGCCCTCGACGATCGCTTGGCGGACCTGCTCGCGCAGCTCGTCGATGTCAAGGCGCTCGCCCCCCTCGTGGCGCCGGCCCCGCTCCTCGATGCCGCGCTCGATCGCCTCCGCCTCGGCGGCGCGGAAGAACCAGCGCTCGAAGAGCAGCTCGAAGACGCGCCGGTCCTCCTGGGACTTGGCGATCGTCGCCGCCAGCGCCTCGCGGAAGTCTTCGCGGGAGGTCCAGGTCACCTCGTCGAGGGCGGCAAACGCGTCGAGGATCTCCGACGTGCCGACGGCGACCCCCTCGCCGCGCAGCTCCTCGCAGAAGCCGAGCAGCTTGCCGGCCAGGCCCGGAGGTCCGGTCTCAGCCTTGGGTCCGTACGGACTCGGCAAGCTTCACCCCGACCCGGTCGGCGACGAGCTCGATGTCGGTGCGGTGCTTGACGATGATCGACATCGACTGCTCGAAGGTCTCCCGGTCGATGTCCTCGGAGCCCATCAGCAGCAGCGTGCGCGCCCAGTCGATCGACTCGGCGATCGAGGGCGGCTTCTTCAGGTCCAGCGCCCGCACCATTCGCACCACCTCGACCATCCGCCGCGCCAGCGCCTCCGGCAGCTCGGGCGAGTGCAACCGGACGATCTCCATCTCGCGCTCGAGCTCGGGGTAGTCGAGCCAGAGGTAGAGGCAGCGGCGCTTCAGCGCCTCGGTCAGCTCGCGCGAGTTGTTGGAGGTGAGGACGACGATCGGCATCGTCGTCGCCGACACCTGCCCCAGCTCGGGGATCGTGATCTGGAAGTCGGAGAGCAGCTCGAGCAGCATCGCCTCGAACTCCTGGTCGGTCTTGTCGATCTCATCGATCAGCAGGACCACTGGCTCGGGGCTGGCGATCGCCTGCATCAGCGGCCGCTCGAGCAGGAACTCCTTGCTGAAGATGTCCCCGTGCACGTCCTCCCAGCCGTCCTCGCCGCCGGCCTGGATGCGCAGCAGCTGCTTACGGTAGTTCCACTCGTACAGCGCCTTGGCCTCGTCGAGCCCCTCGTAGCACTGCAGGCGGATCAGCTCGCGGCCGCTGGCGCGGGAAAGCGCCTTCGCCAGCTCGGTCTTGCCAACGCCCGCCGGGCCCTCGACCAGCACCGGCTTCTCCAGCCGCTGTGCGAGGAAGGAGACCAGCGCGGCCGGCTCGTCGGCGAGGTAACCGACCCCCGCCAACGCGTTCTTAACCTCACTCACAGAGCCCACAGCCATATCGGCGATGATAATCGGGCCATGCCAGATCTCGTGCTGCCCCTCGCCTCGATCCTCCCCCACAGCTCGGGGCCTTACATCGCCCTGGTGCTGATCGGCTTCGCGATCGGAATCCTCGGCCACCTGACCACGTTCCGCTGGCTCGTCGCCAGCGGAGTGATTCTGATCTTCCTCGGTGCCTTCCTTTTCCCGGTGGCGCTAAAGATCACCGAGGAAAGCCCGCAACAGCCGATCGAAGCGCCGCGCGAGACGCTGCAGCCGATCGAAGTGGTGCCGTAGCCCACGGCGAAACGTCCGCGGCGCCTGCGAGGGGCCACGGCGCGCGCTAGCGTTACGGCTGCACTCCAACTCGATGATCCAGGGAGGACCCATCGCCTTGAGAAGACTTCGAATCCTTGCCCTTTTTGCTGCCCTGATCGCCACGACCGCGCTCGTCGCCTGCGGCGGCGGTGGCGGCAGCGATGACCCACAGCAGGTGGTCGACGAAGCGACCCTGCAGGGAATCGAGAGCGGTGAGCTCGACCTCTCGCTCGGGGTAAAGACCGAGGGCGATAAAGCCAGTGATGTCCAGCTGAGGGTCTCCGGTCCGTTCCAGGATGAAGGTGCCGAACAGCCGGCGCTCGACCTTCTCGTCACCGCCAACGGCACCGCCGGCAGCGAAGAGGTCGATCGGGAAGCTGGGCTGACCCTGCTCAGCAATCGCGCCTTCGTCAATTACGAAGGCACCGAGTACGCGGTCGACCCGACGACCTACGGCTTCGTCAAGTCGCTGATCAAGAGCCGCACGGGCGGCAATGACGCGCAGGAAGGCACGGCCTGCCAGGACCTGGTGAGCAAGCTCGAAGTCGGCGATTTCATCGAAGGCCTGCGTGACGGCGGCAGCGCCGAGGTCGACGGCACCGAGACGACGAAAGTGAGCGGCGACCTCGACCCCGCCGGCGCGATCGAAGCTCTCGTGGAGATCGTCGAAGACCCGGCCTGCGGCAAGCAGCTGAAAGCCGCCGGGGGGTCCCTGCCCTCGGTCGCCGAGCTGAACGAAGCTAAGGACGAGGTCCAGCAGTCTGTGAAGACCGCCCACGTCGACCTCTACGTCGGCGACGATCACATCGTGCGGCGGCTCGTCGTCGATGCGACGATCGAACCGAGCGGGCGCTCGGCCAAAGGCCCGAGGAAGCTCGATCTCGACCTGGACCTGACGCTGAGCGGCGTCAACGAGGACCAGGAGATCCCGGTGCCTTCCTCGGCCAAGCCGCTCAGCTCGCTCTTCATCAAGCTCGGGATCAACCCGATCGAACTGCTCGGTGCCTTTCGGGGCCAAGGAGGCCTCGCAGGTGGGCTGGGCACGCTGTTGGAGAAAATCGGCGGCTCGGACGGCAAGTCCAGCGGCCAGTCGTACTACGAATGCCTCGGCGACGCGACCACCCCGGTCGACCTGCAGAGGTGCGCGGGGTTGCTCCAGTAGCCCGCTTCCTTTTCACTCCATATGGCTGGCCGTACCTGCTGACGCCGCTGATCCCGGCGGCGGTCGCGCTTGACCTCGCCGGGGCCTCGGCCGGGCTGGTCTTCGCTGCCTCGGCCCTCGGCATCGTCCCCACCGCGGCCCTGATGGGCCGCGCGACCGAGGAGCTCGCGGCGCGATCGGGCCCCGGCATCGGCGGCTTGCTCAACGTCACCTTCGGTAACGCGCCGGAGCTGATCATCGCCCTCTTCGCCCTCAATCAGGGCCTGCACGAGGTGGTCAAGGCCTCGATCGTCGGTTCGATCATCGGCAACATCCTGCTCGTGCTCGGCGCCGCGATGCTCTTCGGCGGGCTGAAGCGGGACAAGCAGACCTTCAGCCGCACCAGCGCCGGCGTGCAGACCTCGATGCTGCTGCTCGCTGCCGCGGCGCTGGTGATGCCGGCGATCTTCGAGCTGGTCGAGGGCCAGGGCCTGCCCAGCCCCGGGGCCGAGGTGATCGACTACGGCTCGACCGTCGAGGACCTCTCGCTGGCGGTTGCGCTCGTCCTCATGGTCACCTACGTCGCCGGCCTGTTCTTCTCGCTGAAGACCCACCGCGACATCTTCAACCCCGAGTACGAGGAGGAGGGGACCTTGGGCTGGTCGACGCGGACCTCGGTGCTGGCCCTTGCCGGCGCCGGGGTCCTGGTCGGGCTCATGTCCGAGGTGCTGGTCGGCTCGATCGCGGAGGCCTCGCATGCCGTCGGCCTATCGGAGTTCTTCATCGGCGTGATCGTCGTTGCCATCGTCGGCAACGCCGCCGAGCACTGGGTCGCGGTCCTCGTCGCGGTCAAGGACAAGATGGACCTCGCGGTCAACATCTCGATCGGCTCCAGCGCCCAGGTGGCGCTCTTCGTCGCTCCGATCCTCGTCCTCGCCTCCTTCTTCCTCGGTCCCCACCCGCTCGCGCTCGTCTTCAACGGGTTCGAGCTCGGGGCCATCCTGCTCGCGGTGCTGATCGCCAACTACGTGGCCCAGGACGGCGAGTCCACCTGGTTCGAGGGAGTCCAGCTGCTCGCGGTCTACGTCGTCTTCGGCATCACCTTCTACTTCGCCTGAGGTCCGCGAACCGAAGCGCGTCGCATAGGCTCAGCCGGCCTTGGAGACCTTCCTGCTCATTCTCAGCTTCGCCGTGATCCTCGCCGGGGCGCTGTTGTTCACCAACGCGGTCGAGTGGATCGGCCACCGGCTGAAGCTGGGCGAGGGAGCCGTCGGCAGCCTGCTGGCCGCGGTCGGCACTGCGATGCCCGAGACGCTGATCGCGATCGTCGCCCTGATCGGGGCCGCCGAGGGTGCCGACCAGGTGGCGATTGGGGCGATCGTCGGTGCGCCCTTCCTGCTCGGCACGCTGGCGATGGGACTGGTCGGGCTCTTCGCCTACCTCTACCGCAACCGGCGCGAGCAGGGCCTCGAGCTGAAGGCGCACCGGCCGACCCTCGAGCGCGACCTGCTCTTCTTCCTGCTCTTCTTCGCGATCTCGCTGGCGCTGGCCTGGGGCGCGCCCCCCGCACTGCGGATCCCGATCGGCGTCGCAGTCATCCTTGCCTACCCGCTCTATATCCGCCGCACGCTGCGCGGCGGGGGCGAGGTGCAGGCCGAGGAGACGCTGGGGCCGCTGATCTTCGAGCGGCGGTCCGAGCGGCGCGAAGACCCTGGTGTCCTGGTCTGCGCGATCCAGCTCCTCGTCGGCCTCGGTGCGATGGTCGGTGGTGCGCACCTCTTCGTCGAGGAGCTGCTCCACATCGCCGAGAGCCTGGGCGTCGAGGCCGTCGTCCTCGCCCTGATTCTCGCGCCGCTCGCGACCGAGCTGCCGGAGAAGGTCAACAGCTTCTTTTGGGTCCGCGAAGGCAAGGACTCGCTCGCACTCGGCAACATCACCGGCGCGATGGTCTTCCAATCGACGATCCCGGTCGGCATCGGCCTTCTCTTCACCGATTGGGAGCTGAGTGCCAACGCCGCCGTCTCGATCATCCTCGGCCTCGCCGGCGGCTTCCTCGCCTACGAGGTACTGCACCGCCGTGCGCGCTTTGGGCTCCCCGCCGTGATCGCCTGGTTCACCTTGTACGCCGCCTTCATCATCGTCGTCGCAGTCTGAGCTCGAGGACACACGGTTACTCGCCGGGAGATGGAAAACCGAGATTGCCGGTTTTCTATTATTAATTAAAAATCATTGATTATTCTCCTGGACATGGTATAGCTGTCCCGCGTGGCGACCACCGCTGTGCGTCGGGGGGTTAGGTGAAAGGCAGGCTAACGGCCAAGGTCCACGCGAACCGCAACTCAATTCCGGCGGCCCTGCCGCCAAAAAGGAGATGATCACGTGAGACTGGTCAAGTTGCTCGGCCTGACGGGAGCTACCGTTCTGGCCGCGATGGCATTCGTCGGTGTGGGAACCGCGTCCGCGGACAGTGCCTGCTTAATCGATCCACCCGGCGGAGCGCACGGGCAGTGCCCCGCGGGTGCTATCTGGAATGGGCCGATCATCGGCTTATCCCAGGAAGCCATTTTCGAAGTGCATAACACCGTTACTACATGCAAGTCGGAATTCTTAGCCGATTACAACGGCAATCTCGGACCACATGTCGGTGTCTTATATTTAATTTTATCCCTTGTATTCAGAGAATGCCTGGGTCCTTGTGAAAAAGCATTTGCGGAGCGCCTTCCATATTTACTATTAGCTTTAATGTCACCCAATTTACATGCAATAGTGAAACCTGATTTCAATGGCCCGCCGTCAGTCTTACTTCAAAACTGCTTCATCTTAGGAATTCCGCTCAACTGCTTATACAACCTTCCTCCGAACTCATTACTTGACTATTTATTAGAGCTGAACAGTCAGTTCTTGCCATTATCTGGCGCACTGAGCGCAAATCTGCCGCTGACCTGGGCGGGAGATGACCCACTTTGCCCGGCAACAGCCAATTTCAAAGCGACGTACTTAATTTACAAAGACATCAACAACGTAGAGGGTGCGGAGCTGTTCTTCACAGCGTTACCGTAGAGCCTCAACCGACAGTGAATTTGCCAAGTCAACTAACTGACCAAGGACCGCGCCCAATGGGCGCGGTCCTTGCGCTCCTCTTTGGTGTCCTGGCGATCGCTTCGATCCTCGTCGGCTGCGGCGGGGGCGATGCGGGCGGGCAGGTGGCTATCGCGAAGGCGGAGTTCGTCGAGCGAGCCAACGCGGTCTGCCTAAAGACTCGTAAGGAGATCGCAGCCGAATTTTCCTCTTATGGCGAAAGCAGGGTGGCGCGAGAAGCGGTAAAGGCTCAGCGGGCCGGCGAGCTGACCGCCGGCGAGGCCAATGAGGCCGCCGCCAGGGTCGCTGAGCGGATTCTCATCCCGGCGATGCGGAGGCAGCTGGAGGAGCTTCGCGAGCTCGGGACCCCCAGCGAGGACGGCGATCGAGCAGAAGCGATGATCGATGCCTTGGACGAAGGGGTCGAGAAGGCCGAAGCTCGACCTGAAAGGGCGGCGAGGGATGGCACGGAAGCCTTCGGCAAGGCCCGCAGGCTGGCGGCTGAATACGGCGTCACCAGCTGCTGATGCCGCATCTCGCGAGCGGATGGTCTCGCGTGGTCAGGCCGTTGCGAGCTCGGCGATCGCCTTCAGCACGACGTCGTCGTGCGTCTTCGGCGAGACCTTGGGAAAGACTTTGGCGATCTCGCCCTCGGGGCCGATGATGAAAGTCGCCCGCTGCACCCCCATGTACTTCTTGCCGTACATCGACTTCTCGACCCAGGCGCCGTAGGCCTCGGCGACGGCGTGGTCGGCGTCGCCGAGCAGGGTGAAGTCGAGGTCGAATTTATCGGCGAACTTCTTCACCGCCTCGACAGTGTCGGGCGAGACCCCGATCACGCGAACGCCGGCGTCCTTGTACTCGCCGCCGCGGTCGCGCACGCCGCAGGCCTGAGCAGTGCAGCCCGGTGTGTCGGCACGGGGATAGAAGTAGAGGACGATTGTCTCGCCCTTCAGGTCGGAGAGGCTGACCTCGTTGCCGTCCTGATCGGGCAGGCTGAAGTCGGGAGCGACCGCCCCGGCTTCGAGCATCTAGGCCTGGTCCTCGCGGCCGGGCTCTTGGCCGTCCTCGTCGCCGTCGAGCTCGTCGTCGCCCTGCTCCAGGGCGGTCTCTGAGACCGAGCCGGCCGAGCCGGGGTGATAGCTGGTCTGGAAGCTCTCCAGCACCTGGTCGCGCTGGTCTTCGTCGACCGGGACCTCGTCTGAGATGCGGACCCAGTCGGCCCCCTCGTAGGCCTCCATGTTGAAGACCTCCTGGTCGAGCGAGGTCGAGTCGTCGACGACGACCAGCACCTCGGTCTGGGGATTGAAGTAGGTCCCGGGCTGCATCAGCAGCTCTTCGACCTCGTAGAGGTTCTCCTCCGCCGCGCCCGCCATCACTCGCCCAATCCTATGAGATCGGCGACCTGGCGCTCCGTCTCGGCGTCGACGTCCAGCGGCTCCTGGCCGCGGCGCATGCGGCGTTCGTTGCGCGCTTCGACCATCTGCCGGACCTCGGCTCGCAGCTCCTCGCTCAGGGTCGGGCGTTCGGGGGCCAGGTCGAGAGCCTGCCTCACCTCGTCCTCGATGTCGATCGGGCCTTCGCCTCGGCGTTGGCGGCGGTAGGCCTTCGCCTCGATCATCTGCCGCGCCTCGGCCTCCTGCACGGCGGGGTCGACGGGGGAGATCAGCTCCAGCGGCCGGCGCTGTGGGATGTCGGGGTCGATCGCGAAGCGGCCCGAGTTGCCGATCCCGCGCCAGGCCGCTCCGGCGCGGGCGAAGGCGACGCCCGCGATCGGCAGGACGACGAGCGTGATCAGGACCAGCACGCTGCCGTTGTCGATCAGGGCCGCTGCCGTCGAGCAGACCATGCACCAAGGGTAGAACCCCCGCCCTAATGTCGCTATCCGATACCCTTCTGCCTTGGTTGACTGACCAGTCAATCGGTGGTCGTCGCCCCGCGCGAGGCCGCATAAAGGCTTAGGCAACGACCAGAAGGAGCCTCGAGAAGTGGTTGACTTCACCCTCACCGACGAGCAGAAGGATCTGCGCGAGCTAGCGCACAACTTCGCGGAGAAAGAGATCCGCAAGGTGGCCTGGGAGTACGACGTGGACGGCACCTGGCCGCAGGACATCATCGACAAGGCCTGGGAGATCGGGTTGATGAACACCCACATCCCCGAGGCCTACGGCGGACCGGGCCTGGATTACCTCTCGGGCTGCCTGATCGAGGAGGAGATGGGCTGGGGCTGCTCGGGCATCGGCACCTCTCTAATGGCCAATGGCCTGGCCTCCGCCCCGGTCACCCTCGGCGGCTCCGAGGAGACCAAGAAGAAGTACCTCGGCATGCTGACCGAAGACAAGAAGCTCGCCTCCTTCTGCCTCACCGAGCCCGATGCGGGTTCCGACGTCTCCGGGATGAAGACCCGCGCGGTCAAGCAGGGCGACAAGTACGTCCTCAACGGCTCCAAGTGCTTCATCACCAACGGCACCTACGCCGACTGGTTCACGGTCTACGCCAAGACCGACCCCGAGGCCGGCCACCGCGGCATCACTGCCTTCGTCGTCGACGCCGACTCCCCCGGGGTCACCGTCGACAAGAAGGAGGACAAGATGGGGCAGCGGGCCTCGAACACGGCCACCATCTCTTTCAACGACGTCGAGGTCCCGGCCGAGAACATGCTCGGCGAAGAGAACAAGGGCTTCAAGCTGGCGATGATGACCCTCGACCGGACGCGTCCCGGCGTCTCGGCGATGGCGGTCGGCATCGGCCGTGCCGCCTTCGAGTACGCCGCGGAGTACTCCAAGGAAAGGGTCCAGTTCGGCGTGCCGATCGCGATGCACCAGGCGATCCAGTTCATGATCGCCGACATGTCGACCAAGGTCGACGCCGGCCGCCTCCTGGTCTGGAACTCGGCCGTGCTGCTCGACCAGGGCAAACGCAACACGCTCGTCTCTTCCGAGGCCAAGCGCTTTGCCGCCGACTCGGCGATGGAGATCACGGTTGACGCCGTTCAGGTCTACGGCGGCTACGGCTTCATCAAGGAGTACCCGGTCGAGAAGCTGATGCGCGACGCCAAGATCATGCAGCTCTACGAGGGCACGAGCCAGATCCAGCGCCTGGTGATCGCCCGCGAGGTGCTGTTGCCGCGCAACATCGACGAGACCACGCCCGAGGCCGAAGCCAAGGCGAAAGCCGCCGAGGGCAGCCAGTCCGAGCAGGCAGCCGCTACGGTCTGACCCATGGATTTCCGCGAGCGCGCCGCCACAGGAAAGGCGGCGCGCTCGCAAGCTCCTCGCTCCGCCCACGCGGAGTGGGCGCCTGCGGCGGATCGAGCCGATCCGCTCGCCATCCTCGAGGCCCAGGCGGTCAGCCGGGTTCCCGAGCTGATCCCGATCCGACATGCGCGGATGGCGGCCTCTCCCTTCGCCTTCTACCGCGGCGCCGCGGCGGTGATGGCGGCCGATCTCGCATCGACCCCGGTCACGGGGCTGCGGGTGCAGGCCTGTGGGGACGCCCATCTCTCCAACTTCGGCGCCTTCGCCGCGCCCGACCGGCGCCTCGTCTTCGACCTCAACGACTTCGACGAGACCCTGCCGGGCCCGTGGGAGTGGGACCTGAAGCGACTCGCCGCCAGCTTCGAGATCGCCGCGCGGGAAAACGGTCTCAAGCGGGGGCAGCGACGTGCGGTCGTGGGCGCCGCGGCTCGCGCCTATCGCGAGTCGATGCGGAACTTCGCGACGATGCGAAACGTGGAGGTCTGGTACGCCCGCCTCGACGAGGACACCATCCTCGCCCAGCTCAGCTCACTCGGGTCCAAGGCGGTCAAGCGCGCCCAGCGTGGCGCCGCCAAGGCTCGCGCCAAGGACAGCTTGCGGGCGCTCGGGCGTCTCAGCCACCGTGTCGAGGGGGAACTGCGGATCGTCAGCCGGCCGCCGCTTGTGGTCCCGATCGAGGAGCTGCTGCCCGAAGGGGCGGCGAAGGACAGGATGGAGGCGGAGCTCCTCGCCGTGCTCGAGCGCTACGCGGACTCGCTCAAGGGCGATAGGCGCCGCCTGCTGGAGCGCTACCGCTTCCGGCACCTGGCGCACAAGGTGGTCGGCGTGGGCAGCGTCGGCACCCGCGCCTGGATCGTCCTCCTCACCGGTCGCGACGATGACGACCCCCTCTTCCTGCAGGCGAAGGAGGCTCAGGCCTCGGTTCTCGAGCCCTACGCGGGCGCGAGCGAGTTCGACAACCACGGCCGGCGTGTGGTCGAGGGCCAGTGGATGATGCAGGCGGCGAGCGACAGCTTTCTCGGCTGGTGCCCCGTGCAGGGGATCGACGGCCGCGAACGCCACTACTACGTGCGCCAGCTCTGGGACGGCAAGGGCTCCGTTGCGGTGGAGACGCTGCCGCCGAGCGGGCTGGAAGGCTACGCGCGAATGTGCGGCTGGACTCTGGCCCGGGCTCACGCGCGTTCCGGCGACGCCGTTGCGATCGGGGCCTACCTGGGCTCCGGTGAGAGCTTCGACCTCGCGATCGCGGAGTTCGCGTCCACCTACGCCGAGTGCAACGAACGCGATCACGCGGCGCTGGTCGCCGCCATCGCGGAGGGCCGGATCGAGGCGGAGGACGCCTGAACGCGTGAAGGCCCGCCGGACGCGGCGGTGCCGGTCTGGACAACCGGCGGTTGACGCTTTTGCCTGAATGGTCGACTTGGCTTGCCCTTGCCTCTAAGGTGAACTAGCAACCCGCGAGGCAAGGAGGCTTTTCGTGGCTGAGATGGTCCGCAGCGAAGCCGAGATCGATCGTCGCTTTGTTGAGCTGGCGTCCAATCCCGTTGGCGTCAGGGTGCTTGAGCTGATGGCCGGCCGGGCCGCGAGCCCGAAGGAGATCGCGACAGAGCTCGGATTGAGCCCGGCGACCGCACATGAGCAGATCAAGGAGCTGCAAAGGCTGGGGTTGATCGAGCTGGCGGGGCGTCGCGGGAATGGCAGCGAGGTCGAGGACGCGTACCGGGCGATCGCGCTCCCGTTTTGGAGCAACGAGGATATGGCGCAGCTGAGTCTGCAGGAACGCCAGCAGCTCGGCGCCTGGATCGCCCAGATGATCGGCAGCGACGTGATCGAGGCGCTCAAGGCCGGCACCTTCAATACCCGCCCGGACACCCACACCAGCCGCACTCGCTTCGTCGTTGATGCTCAAGGGTGGCGTGACCTCAACCGGATCCAGGACGAAGCCCTCGACGCCAGCTTCGCCGTGCAGGCCGCCAGCGCCGAACGCCTCGCCGAGAGCGGTGAGGAGGGGGTCCACGTGATGGGGGCGATGCTCAGCGTCGTGATGCCGCCACCGAGGCGCCCTGCCTAGCGGCCTTCTGGCGCCGCAGCTTGTCCAACTCGACCTTTCGCAGGCGGACTGACTCGGGGGTGATTTCGACGCACTCGTCCTCGCGCAGGAACTCGACCGCGGCTTCGAGCGAGAGTCGTTTCGGCGGCGCCATCCGCTCGAGCACCTCGGCGCTTGCGGCTCGCATGTTGGTCTGCTGCTTCTCCTTTGTGGCGTTGACGTCCAAGTCCTCCGCGCGGGCGTTCTCGCCGATGATCATTCCCTCATAGACCTCCTCGCCGGGGCCGACGAAGAGGGTGCCACGGTCCTGCAGGCCGATCAGCGCGTAGCCGGCTGTCTTGCCGCGGCGGTCGGCCACGATCGAGCCGGTGGGGCGAAGGCGCAGCTCGCCCGCCCAGCGCTCCCAGCTTTCGAAGACGTGGTGCATGACCCCGGTGCCACGGGTCTCGGTGAGGAACTCGGTGCGGAAACCGATCAGCCCGCGCGCAGGAACCAGATATTCCATCCGTACCCAGCCGGTGTCGTGGTTGGCCATCTGCTCCAGGCGCCCCTTGCGCCCTGCCAGCAGCTGGGTGATCACGCCGACGTGCTCCTCGGGAGCGTCGATCGAGAGTCGCTCGACCGGCTCGTGCAGCTTGCCGTCGATCTCCCGGGTGAGCACGCGAGGCTGGCCGGCGGTGAGCTCGAAGCCTTCGCGGCGCATCAGCTCGAGCAGGATGACGAGCTGCAGCTCGCCGCGGCCCTGCACCTCCCAGGCGTCGGGGCGCTCGGTGTCGCGGACGCGAATCGAGACGTTGCCGACCAGCTCGGCGTCGAGTCGGTCGCGAACCTGGCGGGCGGTCAGCTTGCCGCCCTCGGTGCCGGCAAGGGGGGAGGTGTTGATACCGAGCACAATCGAGAGCGAGGGCTCGTCGACCGTGATCACCGGCAGCGGTCGCGGGTCCGCAGGGTCGGCCAACGTCTCGCCGATCGTCACCTCTTCCATCCCGGCGACCGCGATGATCTCTCCCGGTCCGGCTTCCTTGGCGGGCACCCGGTCAAGCGCCTCGGTGACGTATAGCTCCGAGACCGTCGCCCGCTCGACTTTGCCATTCGCTCGGCACCAGGCAATCTGCTGCCCAGAGCGGATCGTCCCGTTATGGACCCGGCAAAGGGCGAGGCGGCCGACGTAGGGCGAGGCGTCGAGATTGGTGACGTGCGCCTGCAGTGGATGGTCGGGGTCGTACTCCGGCGCCGGGATCTTCTCCAGCATCAGGTCCATCAGAGGGGAGAGGTCGGATCCCTCCGCGCCCTCCTCGAGCGCGGCCCAGCCCGCCTTCGCATTCGTGTAGACGATCGGGAAGTCGATTTGCTCGTCGTCGGCGCCGAGGTCGAGGAAGAGCTCGTAGACCTCGTCGACGACCTCGCCGATGCGGGCGTCCGGGCGGTCGACCTTGTTGACGACGAGGATCACCGGCAGCTTCGCCTCCAGCGCCTTGCGCAGAACGAAACGGGTCTGGGGCAGCGGTCCCTCCGACGCGTCGACCAGCAGGAGGACGCCGTCGACCATGGTTAGGCCTCGCTCCACCTCGCCGCCGAAGTCGGCGTGGCCGGGAGTGTCGACGATGTTGAGCTTCACACCGCCGTAGTGCACGGCGGTGTTCTTGGCGAGGATCGTGATGCCCTTCTCGCGCTCCAGGTCCATCGAGTCCATCACCCGCTCGGCGACCTCCTGGCCCTTGCGAAAGGCGCCGGATTGCCAAAGCATCGCGTCGACCAGAGTCGTCTTGCCGTGGTCGACGTGGGCGACGATCGCCACGTTCCTCAGGTCATCTCTAGTGGTCATCGGCGGGGAAGGATAGGGCTCGCAAAGAAGAGGCCCGCCGAAAGGCGGGCCCCGTACTGCTCAAGAGCGGTGTGCGACTACGAGGTCTGCTGGACGCTCGCGGCGGCCGGGCCCTTGGGGCCTTCCTCGGACTCGTAGCTCACCTTGGCGCCCTCCGCCAGCGACTTGAAGCCCTCGCCGAGGATCGCGCTGTGATGGACGAAGACGTCCTTCGAGCCGTCGTCGGGCGTGATGAACCCGTAACCCTTGTCATCGCTGAACCACTTGACTGTTCCAGTGGGCATATTGCCTCCACTTGATGTGCTGCGAACGCGGAGGCTTCAGGTAAAGCAACGACGCGAGCGCTAGACACGACTTTGCCGGATATAGATCCGACCTAACGCCGGGGACCGTAGCAAGGATCGCCCGCTGGGCGGCGCTCGGATCGCCGGCTGCGTGTGTTCAGGAACGAGGAGGTCCAGTCGATACCGTGCCCAAGATGCCCAGAGCGCGACGATCGCCCACCTGGAGGGGACCATTCGCAGCTGCGGTTTTTGCGCTGTCATTGGCTCTGACGGTGCCCTCTGCCCTCGCGATGCCGGCGCCCGAGGGGAGCAATCTCTCTCCGAGGCTCGCCGCGCTGGCGGGCAAATCGCTGCGTGGGGCGGGTCCGCAAAAGCAGGCGCGGGCGCTGAGCCTTGCGCCAGAAGGGCCCGGCAGCCTGCTGCGCGACGGTCGACGGGTGCTGGTGAGCGTGCGCTTTCGGTCCGGCGCCGCCGCGGCCGTGGATGAGCTACGTGAGGCGGGCGCCAGTGTGGTCGACGTCAGTCGCCCTTATCAAGGGGTGACCGCGGCGGTCAAGCCGGGGGACCTCAGGGGAGTGGCTGCGCTCCCTCGGGTCGAGGGCGTCACGCCGATTCTCACCCCTATGACCTTTGCCCAGTGCCCGTCGGGAGAAGTCGTATCCGAGGGCGATGGTCAGCTGCGTGCAGCGCAGGCTCGCGGCGACTTTGCAGTCGACGGCACTGGCGTGACGGTTGGCGTCCTCTCCGACTCATTCGATCGAGCCGCGAACGCCGAGACCAGCGCCAGCGACGACGAGGGCACTGCTGATCTGCCCGGGCCGCTGAATCCTTGCCTCGATCCAGCGCCGACAAATGTTCTCGACGAGTTCGATCCCGATCCAACGGAACCCGTAGCTCCCGGGGACGAGGGGCGGGCGATGGCCCAGATCGTCCACGACCTGGCCCCGAAAGCGGGCCTTGCCTTCGCGACCGCTTTTGAGGGCGAAGAATCGTTTGCCTCGAACATCGAAGCGCTGGCCGAGCCGACCCCCACGGGAGCAGGCGCCAACGTGATTACCGACGACGTCGTCTACTTCGAAGAGCCTTTCTTCCAGGACGGGCCGGTTGCCAACGCTGTCAACAAAGTCAGCAGCGAAGAGGTCGTCTATCTCTCGGCGGCGGGCAACAACAATCTGTTCGATGCCGAAGATCGCGAAATCGCGTCCTGGGAAACGCCGCAGTACCGCGACGCGGGCAGCTGCCCACCCGCGGTCGGGGCGGCGCACTGCCTCGACTTCAATCCCGGCTCGCAGACCGACCGCACCTTCGGGATCAAAGTCGTGCCCGGAGCGACGCTGACCGTGGACTTGCAATGGAGCGAACCCTGGTTCGGGGTGGACACCGATCTCGATGTGTTCCTGCTCAACGCGACTGGGAGGCTGATCGCGGTTTCCGGCGAAGACAACGGGGTCAGCCAGAAGCCCTTTGAGCTGATGCAGTGGGAGAACGAAAAAAACACCCAACAGACGGTGCAGCTGGTCGTCAACCGTTTCTCCGGGGCGCTTCCCAGGCTCAAGCTCGCGCTGCTGGAGAACGGCTCAGGGGTGAACGCGACCGAGTACCCGACCTCGACCGGCGGCGACGTGGTGGGGCCGACGGTCTTCGGGCACAGCGGTGCTGCGGGGGCGATCGCGCTTGGTGCGGTTCCCTTTGATGACGGCTCCCAGCCCGAGGTGTTTTCTTCGCGCGGCCCTGTGACGCACCGGTTTGGCCCCGTGGAAGGGACGACCCCGGCCGAACCGCTGATCTCACCGGAAATTCTCTCCAAGCCCGACGTCGCCGCCACCGACTGCGGCGTCACCACCTTCTTCGCCAGCTTTGTCGCCAGTGAAAGCGCCTGGCGCTTCTGCGGCACTTCCGCCGCCGCTCCTCATGCCGCCGCGGTCGTCGCTCTGATGCAGAACGCCGCGCCGACCGCGAGCGCTGCAGAAGTCAGATCAGCGTTGCTCGCCAGCGCGGTCCCAGTCGGCGAATTCGGCCCCTGTGCAGTGGGCCAGGGACTGGTCGATGCGGTGGGCGCAATCGAAGAGCTACTCAATCCGATCGGCTTGCCGGGTACCTCCTGCGAACCGCCGGCCTCGGAAGGGTCCGGGGAGGACGCTCGCGCCCCCGGGGATTGGGGCGTCGAAGGGAGCTCGTTCCAGTCCAGCCCGTCGCCACCACCGCCGATCACCACGCCGGTTGAACAGGTCAAAACACCCCCGCGCACTTTCTTCCGTCAGCGTCCCCGGCGCCTGATCCGGACCCATCGCCGCCGGGTCACGGTTGTCTTCCAGTTTGGCTCGGACACCAGTGACGCCACGTTTGCCTGCCGCATTGATGGGAGCCTCTTCCGTCCTTGCCCGCAGCGCCTGGTGCGGCAGTTCGGCGTCGGCTCGCACAGCCTCAGGGTCGTCGCTCGCGATCCCTCCGGCGACGGCGATCGGACGCCCGCGGTCTGCCGCTTCCGCATCGAGCGGGTCGGCTGAGCTCAGCCGGCGGGCTCTGCCCGGCCGCGCCGCATCGCCCAGTGGCCCGCGAGGAGCAGTGCGAGCAGCGCCAGGGCGCTGCCGAGCACGATCGGGTCGGTGAGGCTGAGGCCCTCGAGCTTGGTGCCGAAGTAGACGGAGAGCGCCGTGATCGGGAGATAGCCGACCACGGTGGTCCAGACGAAGCGCCAGACGGGCACGTGGGCCGCGCCAGCCGCGTAGGAAAGCAGGCTGAAGGGCACGATCGGCAGCAGGCGCATCGCCAGCAGCAGGGTGACGCCGCCGCGCTCGATCGCCGACTCCGCCCGCTCGAACCGCTCTCTGCCGAGCCAGCGATCGAGCAGTGGTCGCGCCAGCGAGTGCCCGATCGCGTAGCAGAGCAGGCCCGAGAGGACCCAGCCCACCATCACCAAGGCGAGCGCCGGGAAGAAGCCATATGCAAAGCCCGCCGCGGCGTCGACGATCTCGGCCGGGTAGAAGACGAAGGCGTGCACGAGGGCGAGGGCGAGGATCAGCAGCGGCCCGGCCAGGCCGAGGCTGTCGAGCTCGCGGCGGACCTCATCGGTGTCACCCCGGATGGCCGCCTCCGCCGCTTCGCGCAGGGCGGGGACGGCGAAGACCAGCACGGCGAGCAGCGCCATGCCGGCGATGGTGCTCGCGACTGCGACCAGGGACGGCCTGGGTGTCGAGCTCCTCTCCACCCCGGAGGAGTATGCCCGGCACCTGGATCGGGATCGATGACCTAGTCGCGCAGGCGCTCGGCCAGGCCGGAGCAGCGGCTGCCGGCGTCGTCACGTCGCACCGCGGCGCCGAGGGCGGCGCGGTCGCCGACCAGCACGCAGCTGGCGCGGGCTCGGGTTATCGCCGTGTAGAGCAGGGGCCGCGTGAGCATCCGCGAGTGCGAGCGGTGGCAGACGGCGACGACGACCGGGACCTCACAGCCCTGGGCCTTGTGCACGGAGATCGCGTAGGCGAGTCGCAGGGTCGCGGTCTCGCCGTAGGGAATGGTCAGCGTCTCGCCGTCGTCGGTGTCGACCAGGATCTCTTCCTCGTCGGGGTCGTCGGCGCGGAGGAAGACGATCGCCCCGTTCATCAGTCCCAGCTCGTGCGAGTTGCGGGTCTGGATCAGGCGGTCGCCGACCCGGAAGCGGTCGTTGACGGCCCGCGCGCCGTCCGGGTTGAGGCCCTCCTGGAGACGCTCGTTCAGCGCGTCGATCCCGGTCGGCCCTTTGTACATCGGGGCCAGCACCTGGACCTCGCGGATCGGGTCAACGCCGAAGCGGGCCGGTGCGCGCTCGGCGACTACCTCGACCACCGTCTCCAGCGCCCTCTGCGGGTTGGGCCGCTCGACGAAGAAGAAGTCGTGCTCCTGGTCCTCACCGGGGGTGAGGTGAGGGGGCCGGCCCTGATTGATCTCGTGCGCGGCGGTGGTGATCATCGAGCGCGCCGCCTGGCGGAAGACGTGGCTGAGGCGGATGACCGGGACGATCCCGGAGGCGATCAGGTCCTCGAAGGGCTTGCCAGCGCCGATCGGCGGCAGCTGGTCCGCGTCGCCGACGAAGACGACGTGCGTCGACTCGGCCAGCCCGTTCAGCAACACCTCCATCAGCCTCAGATTGAGCATCGAGGCCTCGTCGACGATGACCAGGTCGACCGGGAGCGGGTGGCCGGGCCCGAATCCCGGTTGGCGCCCCGGTGACCACTCGAGCAGGCGGTGGATCGTCTGCGCCGGATGGCCCGTCGCCTCCTCCATCCGCCGCGCCGCCCGCCCGGTTGGGGCGCAGAGCGCGATCCGCGCGTCGGCGGCCTTCGCCTCGGCAACGATCGCCCGCGTGCAGACCGTCTTGCCGACGCCGGGGCCGCCGGTCAGCACCGAGATCCTCGCCGCGAAGGCGCCACGCACCGCCGACCACTGCTCGTCGGTCAGCCCGTCCTCCGGAGTCTCTCCCGGCTGGTGGTCGAGGTGGGGGGGAGCGGTGGCGCGGACAGCGAGCGTCGCCGCCACGGCGACCTCGCTGGCGTGGGTGAGCTCGCGGTAGGCGCGCCCTGTGTCGACGAGTAGGCCGCGCGCCTCCACCAGGACCTCGGGCTCGGGGCTGAGTCCAAGCAGCTTCGCGGCTCGGCGGGCAAGCTCCGCCACGGGCAGGTAGGCGTTCCCCTGTTGCTCGGCCTCGCTCAGCGCAAAGACGGCAGCGGCCTGGGCGCGGCGGCTCGACTCGGCCGGGACGTCGCCCGCGAGGGCGATCTTGTCGGCGCGTGTGAAGCCGACCCCGTCGACCTCGGTCAGCCGGTAAGGGTCCTCGTGCAGGATCGCCATCGAGCGATCGCCGAAGCGGGCGTGGATCGGCGCCGCCAGGTGGGCAAGGCCGTGCGGGGCGAGCTGCACGTGCAGGTCACGGACGGCGCGGCTCGCCTGCCAGGACTCGGCGGCAGCCGCCGCCTGGTTGGCGCTGACCCCACGCAGGGAGCCGAACACGGCGTGCGGGTCGGCGGCGATCGCGCCGAGGACTCCGTCGCCGTACTCGTCGATCAGCCGTTCAGCGCGAGCGGGGCCGATGTGCCGGAGCGAAGTGAGGTAGGCGATGCGACCCTCGCGGTCGGCTGGGTCGAGTGGCAGGGCACCGAGGGCTCGCAGCTGGCGGCCGTAGCGGGCGTGGGTCTGCCACTCGCCGCTGACCTCGGCCCGGTCGCCGGCACCCAGGTGCGCGACCGGGCCCACCAGCGCGAACTCCTCCCCCGATTCGGCCTCCTGCACCTCGAGCACCGCGTAGCCATCGTCCTCGGCGCAGAAGATGACGCCGAGCACCTCGACCGTTGCCGAGTACCCGGGCGCGTCGGTGTCGAAGAGGGTCGCGGTCCTCACAACCCAAAGCTAGACCGAGCCCAGGCGGCAGTGGCAGAGCTCAGGACCGCACTTTCCGGCAAAAGGGAAGACTCGGCGGTAGCTTCGTCGCATGAGTGACCGCACGCCCACGTCGGCCAACGGCCTCTGCGACAGCTGTGCTCACCAGCAGGTGGTGCGCAACACCCGCGGCTCGGTCTTCTCCCTCTGCCTGCGATCGCGCGAGGACCCGAGCTACCCGCGCTACCCCCGTGTGCCCGTCATCCGCTGCGGGGGGCACGAACGGCGTAGCCCCAGCAGCGGATGACCAACGCGTCTCAGGCTGCCATCGGGTCCGGTTCGCCGAGCTTGGTGACGTCGGGAGCCTCGTAGGCCTCGCCCGGCACTCCGCCGACGATCAGCAGCCGGATGCCATCCGATCCAGGCCAGACCTTGCGCGTGACGCCGGAGCCGACGCGGGACATGTGGTCGGAGTCGAGCGGGAAGCGCTCACCCTCGATCTCGATCTCGCCTCCCCCGCGCAGGGTCACATAGAGCTCCTCCTGGCCGTCTTTGGCGTGGTCGTGCTCAGGGTAGCCGTCGAAGTCGGGGGGCATGTCGATCACCTGCACCCCGAACGACTCCAATTCCAGCTCCGCCCGGACTCGCTTGTAGGCGCCCCTGTAGATCGCCTCCATCTCGTCGATCTTCTTCACGGCGTGGCCTGCCATTCGTCCATCTCCTCCTCGAAGTCGGTTCCCCAGAGAGAGGGGAATGCGCGAGGCAGCCTAACGAAAAACGAACGTTCGTGCTTTTTTGTACCCTTGCGGTGTGAGCGCGATGACGCAAGCCGGAGCGGACCGCGACGCAGCTGGCGGCAAGGGTGCCGACACGCGGGCTGCGATCCTCGACCGGGCGGTCGACCTTGCCTCGGTCGAGGGCCTGGAGGGCCTAACCATCGGCCGCCTCGCCGCCGAGCTGGAGATGAGCAAGAGTGGGCTCTTCGCCCACTTCGGCTCCAAGCTGGAGCTGCAGCTGGCGGCCGTGGAGGCGGCAGCGAATCGCTTTCGGGAGGCTGTGATCGATCCCGCCCTCGAGGCGCCGGACGGGGCCGCGCGCCTGCGGGCGATGGCGGACAGCTACCTGGCCCATCTCGAGGAAGACGGCTACTCGGGCGGCTGCTTCTGGGCGGCGACGTCGGCCGAGCACGACGATCGGCCCGGTCCGGTCCGCGACGCGATCGCGGCCTCCCTCGACGCCTGGCTTGGCGAGCTCGAGCGCCAGGCGCGGATCGCCGGCTGCCAGGACCCGGGGCGGTTTGCCTTCGAGCTCTACGCTGTCGTGATGGGCGCCAACTCGCGCTTTCGCCTCAGCGCCGATCCCGCCGTCTTCGGCTACGCGCGCGAGGCGATCGACCGGCTCCTGGCGGAATTGCCGGCATGAGCGCGGGGGCACGGGACGAGGCGATGGCGGCGGACTTCGCCGCCCGCTTCGCCGAGTACTGGCGTGCGCCCACCCCCGAGGGCCTGAGCGCGGTTCTCGCCGAGCGGGTTCGGCTGGTCGCTCCGATGACGCCGGTTACCAGCACCCTGGAGGAGGGCCAGCGCGCCTTCGCCGGCCTCTTCGAGCTGATCCCCGACCTGACGGCCGAGATGCATCGCTGGGGCGCCACCGAGGACGGGGTCCTGATCGAGTTCACGCTCAGCGGCACCGCCGGCGGCAAGCCGATCTCCTGGCACGCCGTCGACCGCTTCGTGCTCGGCGAGGACGGCCTGGCCAGCGAACGGGTCTCCTACTTCGACTCGGCGCCGATCGCGCTCACCGCGGTCCGCCGGCCCCGCGCGTGGCCGGCCTTCCTGCGCAGCCGCTTGCGCCGTCGCTGAGCGGCGAGCGCCGCCGTCAGTCGAGCAGCCCGACCTGTCGCAGGATCGAGACCGAGTCCGAGTAGACGTCCTTGCGTTTGATCAGGCCGTCCTCGAAGGGGATCACGTCGACGCCGTCCCAGCTGATCGCGCGCCCGCTCGGCGGCACCTCGAGGTCGCCGCGGCGCAGCGTGTTCGAGTGTGTGGCCGTCGCGGTCCACTCCTGCGTGACGACGCCGTCGCGGACGTAGAGCCGCCTGGTCTCGAACTTCATGTCGGGCCAGGACTCGAAGATCTTGGCGATGTGCCCCCGAACCTCCTCACCCTGTGCCGACTCGCCGGCGGTGTGGTTCGCGAAGACCATGTCCGGCGCGTGCATGGCGACGATCGCGTCGAGGTCCTGCGCGTTCCACGCATCGTTGTAGCGGCCAATCGCCTCGGTCAGGGTGTCCGCATCGTCGAGCTGGCTCACCCGGCAACTGTATCCGCGACTGAGTCGCGCGGGAGGCTTGACGCTCAGCGCGCCACCTATGCGTGCGGGGGATCGAGCTTCGATGCGACCCACAAACTACCCTGAGGACATCAGATGACAAGCTTGCTAACATCAAGCACCATGCCCCGAACAACATTCGATCTCGACGCCTCGGTCCTCGCCGATCTGCGTCGGCGCGCCGCCTCGGAAGGAAAGAGCATGGGCCAGGTCGCCTCCGAGCTGCTCGCGGTCGGCCTGCATGACGAAGCCATCGCTGAGCAGCCGCCCCTGCAGTGGGCCCGCAAGGATCTCGGGCTCAAGGTCGACCTGGAGGACAAGGATGCGGTTTGGCGCATCCTCGACGCCGAGGAGTTCGGGACAGGCGGCCGATGAGCACCACCGTCGACACGAGCATCCTGGTCTACGCGACCGATAGCGGCAGCGACGTCGGCGACGCGGCGCGAGATCTGATCGAGCGTCTCGCCCGCGGTCCCGATCTGCTCTACGTCTTCTGGCCCGCGCTGATGGGGTTCATCCGCGTCTCGACGCATCCGGCCATCAACGAACGGCCTTTGACCCCGGCTGAGGCCATCGACTCGGTCGGGGCGCTCCTCTCCCGGCCGCATGTGCGCGCGCCGGGGGAGGGCACTGGGTTTCTCCGGATCTACGAATCGACGGCGCCGCCGGTGACACGGGGGCGGCAGGTCCCCGATGCCCACATCGCCGCCCTGATGCGCCAGCACGGCGTCGGCACCATCTACACCCGCGACCGCGACTTCCGCCGCTTCGACGGAATTCGGGTCGAGGACCCGTTCGCTGTCTAGGTTGGACGCGAGCGTGGGCCCTGTCAACCGATGTCGGGGGCGTCGTTAGGGTGGCGCCACCTGATACTTCGGCGGCCGAGGAGGACTGAAGTGGAGATAGCGATCGGATTGCCCAACGCCGTGCCAGGGGCGAGCGGCGCCCAGATGATCGAGTGGGCGCGACGAGCCGAGGCGCGGGGCTTCTCCAGTCTGGGGACGATCGATCGCATCGTCTACGAGAACTACGAGCCCCTGATCGCGCTTGCGGGCGCCGCCGCGGTGACCGAGCGCATCGGCCTCTGCACGTCGGTCCTGCTCGGCCCGCTGCGGGTCAACGCCGCTGAGCTCGCCAAGCAGGCGCTCAGCCTGCACGCGCTCTCCGCCGGTCGTTTCACGCTGGGCATCGGCCTCGGCGGCCGCGAGGACGACTACGAGGCGAGCGGCGTCGAGCAACGCGGTCGCGGTCGCCGTCTGGACTCGATGCTCGAGCAGATCGAGGACGTCTGGTCGGGTGGGGGAATCGGGCCTTCGGCCGAGGCTCCCCCGCCGTTGATCGTCGGCGGTCATGCCGACGCGTCATTCGCCCGCGCGGCGCGTTTCGCCGACGGCTGGATCGCCGCGGCCTCCGGACCGGAGCAGTTCGGCGTGGGTGCAGAGAAGGCGCGGGCCGCATGGTCGGAGGCCGGACGCGAGGGAGAGCCACGAACCGCTGCGCTCGCCTATTTCTCACTGGGCGAGCATGCCGACGAGGAGGCCCGGGCCTGCCTGACCGATTACTACGCCTGGCTGGGCGAGCCGATCGCCGACTTCATCGTCGCGGCGGCTGCCAAGGCTCCCGACGCGGTCCGCGAGCAGGTCGCGGCCTACGAGGCAGCGGGCTGCGACGAGCTCTTCCTCTTCCCCTCATCGGCGGATCCGGCCCAGGTCGATCTGCTCGCGGACACGGTGGCACGTGACCTGGCTGCTCGCGGTTGATGCGATGGCCGGGGACCTCCCGATCCTCCTCTTCGCCTCGCCCGGCAAGCTGGAAGCGTGGCTGGAGGAGAATCACGCCGGATCCGAGGGGCTCTGGCTGAAGATCGGCAAGAAAGGATCGGGTGTTCAGAGCGTCACCTATGCCGAGGCGCTCGAGCTGGCGCTCTGCTTCGGCTGGATCGACAGTCAGAAGCGCGGCTTCGACGAGGCGCACTTCTTGCAGCGATTCACGCCGCGCCGCCCGCGGGGCAGGTGGTCGCGGATCAACCGCGACAAGGCCGCCGAGCTGATCGCCTCCGGCAGGATGCGTGTCGCAGGTTTGGCGGAGGTCGAAACGGCGAAAGCGGACGGTCGCTGGGAGGCGGCGTACGCCGGCCAGAGCACTGCCGAGGTCCCTGGGGATCTGCAGCGTGAGCTCGATCGCAACGAGGCCGCACGCGAGTTCTTCGCCACGCTCGACAGTGCCAATCGCTATGCGATTCTCCACCGCTTGGAGGAGGCGAAGAAGCCCGAGACGCGGGAGCGAAGGCTGCGCAAGTTCGTAGGGATGATGGAGCGGGGCGAGAGGATCCATGGCTGAGCGGCTGAGCGCCGACGTCGCGGTCATCGGCGCCGGCCTCTCCGGCCTGGGCGCGGCTCGGGCGCTTCTCGACGCTGGTCACGAGGTGATCGTGCTCGAGGCGCGCGACCGGGTTGGCGGGCGATTGCTCAACGCGACGCTTGGCGACGGGGTGCGGGTCGACCTTGGTGGCCAGTGGGTCGGCTCCGACCACTCGCGGGTGCAGGCGCTCGCCGGGGAGCTGGGAATCGAGCTGTTCCCTCAGTTCGGAGAGGGTCGGAACCTGCTCGACGTGCACGGGAAGCGGCGCCGGTACCGGGGCGCGATTCCCCGCCTCGGCCCCCGCGTGCTCTTGGACGTCCTCCTCGCTCGCCGTCGCATCGCGCGGCTGGCCAGTGAGATCGACGCTGAGCATCCCTGGGCGGCGGAGCGTGCCGCCGAGTTGGACAGCGAAACGCTCGCCGATTGGTGCGCACGAAACGTGCGAACTCCGATCGCCCGCGAGCTTCTCGACCTGGCGGGGCGCACCGTCTGGGGGACCGGGCCGGAGGAGATCTCGATGCTGCACGCCCTCTTCTACATTCGTGCTGCGGGCAGCTTCGACAAGCTGATCGACACCGAGGGCGGCGCGCAGCAGGACCGTTTGGAAGGCGGAGCGCAGGTGCTCGCACTCCGCCTGGCCGCGAGGCTCGGTGACCGGGTGCGCCTCGACGCGCCGGTTCGCCGCGTCGAGCAGCGCGACGACTCGGTGCTGGTCATGGGCGACGAGGTCGAGGTCGAGGCGCAGCACGCGATCGTGGCCGTTCCGCCCGTGATCGCGGCGCGAATCGAGTTCGACCCGCCGCTGCCCGATCAGCGCCGGCGGCTCGCCGAGCGGATGCTCCCGGGCGCTCTGAACAAGTGCGTGGCGCTCTACGAGGAGCCCTTCTGGCGCGCCGACGGGCTCAGCGGCGAGTCGGTCACCGATGCGGGCCCGGTGACGCTGACCTTCGATTGCTCGCCGCGGGACGGCTCGGCGGGTGTGATGCTGGGCTTCGTCGGCGGCCCCGACGCGCGCCAGGTGGCCGCGCTGGCTCCCGCCGAGCGGCGGGCGGGGGTGCTCGGCTGCTTCGAGCGCCTCTTCGGCCCGCAGGCGGCGCAGCCGGTCGATTACGCGGAGGGGTCCTGGGCGGGAGAGTGGTCGGGGGGTGGGCCAACCTCGAACTTCGGCCCGGGCGGCTGGACGGAGTGCGGTCCCGCGCTGCGAGCGCCTGTTGGCCGGGTTCACTGGGCCGGTACCGAGACGGCCACCGTCTGGAGTGGCTACATGGAGGGGGCGCTGCAAGCGGGCGAGCGAGTCGCCGACGAGGTTGCCGAGGCGCGCAGCTAGCCCTGCTCGTCCACAAAGGCCGCGCGGGCGCTCTGCAGGCCGATGCCGGTCAGCTTCATATAGCCGAAGGTCCCCTCGTCGAGCAGCTCTCGTGCCGCTTCGGTCGCCGCGCCTAGCGCCGCGAAGGCGAAGGCGCCGCCGACCGAGACTCGCCGCACGCCGATCTCCGCCAGCTCCGAGACGGAGGGGACTCCCGGCCAGGCGAGGACGTTGACCGGGAGATCGACGGAGGCAACCACCTGGCGGATGTCCTCGGAGCTGGAGAGGCGGGGTGCGTAGAGAACGTCGGCGCCCGCTTCCTGGTACGCCTGCAAGCGCTTGATCGTGTCACCCAGGTCGTCGATGCCGCGAAAGTGGTTCTCGGCCCGGGCGGTGAGGACGAGCCGGGACAGCCCACCGTGGGCAGCCTCTGCCGCAGCGGCGACCCGCTCGGCCGCCAGCTCGATGCCGTAGATCTCCTGGCCGCTGTAGTCCTCGATCGACGCGCCCGCCAGGCCGGCGGCGAGAGCGAGCCCAATCGTCTCCGCGACCCCGGCGGGATCGTCGGCGAAGCCGTTCTCGAGGTCGGCCGACACCGGCAGGTCCGTGGCCTGGACGATCGTGGCGGCGCTCGCGATTGCCTCCTCCGCGGTCATCTCGCCGTCCAGCCGCCCCAACGTTGCGGCGGCGCCGCTGCTGGTCGTCGCGAGCGCCTCGAAGCCGAGCGAGGCGAGCAGCTTCGCCGAGCCACGGTCCCATGGATTGGGGAGCAGCAGCGGGCGCTCACCCCGATGCAGCTCCAGAAACCGCTTCGCTCGGTCGGCCTGATCGGTCATCGCGGCTTCGAATGTACCCGCTCGCCGGTCGTACACTCGCATCCGTGGACCGCGACCTGCTCGCCAGCACCCTCGCCGAGGCCGGCGAGCCGTCCTATCGTGCCGCCCAGGTTTGGGAGTGGGTTGCCCGTGGCACGCGCTCCCACGGCGAGATGACGAACTTGCCGGCGGCGCTGCGCGAGCGGCTCGCCGCCACGGTGCCCCTCTCCACGCTCTCCCTTCAGGCGGAGGCGAAGTCCGACGACGGCACCGTGAAGGCGCTCTTCCACACGGCCGACGGTCGGCCGATCGAGGCGGTGCTGATGCGCTACCGGGACGGGCGGCGCTCGGTTTGCCTCTCCTCGCAGTCGGGTTGCCCGCTCACCTGCACGTTCTGCGCCACCGGCCAGATGAAGTTCGGCCGCAACCTCAGCGCCGACGAGATCCTCGACCAGGCGCTGCACTTCCGCCGCATCGAGGCGATCGACCACGTCGTCTTCATGGGCATGGGGGAGCCGACGATGAACCTCGACGCGGTGCTCGAAGCCTGTGAGCGGCTCCCGGATCTCGGCGTCACCCACCGCCGCACGGCGATCTCGACGGTGGGCTGGGTGCCGGGCATCGATCGCCTGGCCGAGTGCGAGATGCCCGTCAGCCTGGCTCTCTCCCTGCACGCGCCAAACGACGGCCTGCGCTCGCAGCTGATGCCCGTCAACGACCGGTATCCGCTGGCCGAGGTGCTGGCTGCCTGCGCCCGCTACCGCGCCCGGCGCAGGCGAAAGGTCTTCGTCGAGTACGTGATGCTCGATGGCGTCAACGACCACCCCGAGCACGCCCGCCAGCTCGCCGCCCTGCTCGATCCGAGCGCCTACAAGGTCAACTTGATCCCCTACAACCCGACCGGCGCCTTCGACGGCTCCGCCCCCGAGCAGATCGAGCGTTTCCGCGCGATCCTCGCCGAGCACCGCCTCACCGCCACCATCCGCCTCACCCGCGGCCGCGACATCGACGCCGCCTGCGGCCAGCTCGCCGCCAACGCCCAACCCTGAGCGAACTGCATCAACTTCTCTACCTGCCGGGTAGAGAAGTTGATGCAGTTCGGGTGTTTGGCTGGGCAGCCAATTAGGATTCGTGGCCGTGCCGGTCGAGACTCCCGCCAAGCCCCTGCGCCAGGTCGAGCCGCCAAGGCAGCTGAGCCCCAACCCGGTGCGGCGGGTGGCGGAAGACGTGCGTGCCGAGCTCAGCGTGCGTTGGCGTGGCGCCTACCCGCCGGGTCCGCAGAGCTTCGACTTCGGGCGCACCCTGCAGGCGGCGCGGGACCCATTGCCGCTGCTGCTCTCGCTCTACGAGGAGCACGGGCCGATCTTCAGCGCCCGTCTCCTGCACCACCCGGTCATCTTCATGCTCGGGCCCGAGGCGAACCACTTCATCACCGTCGCCCACCCCGAGAACTTCCACTGGCGCGAGTCGAGCTTCGGCGACCTGATCCCGCTGCTCGGCGACGGGCTGCTGACGATCGACGACGCCTACCACGACCGCGCCCGGGAGATCATGATGCCCGCCTTCCACCGAGAGCAGGTTGCTGCTTCGGTGGAGGCGATGGTGGCGGAGGCGGGGCCGGCGATCGAGCGATTGCGCCCAGGCGAGGTCGTCGACGTCTACGAGTGGATGCGCGGCCTGGCGATGCGGATCGCGATGCGGGCTCTGCTCGGGCTCGACCCCGGCGAGGCCGGCAAGGGGGCTGCCGCCGCCGAGCACTTCGAGCGCGCACTCGGCTACTACGGGATCGATTTCCACCTGCGGCTCCTGCGCGGACCCGGCTCGCCCTGGTCGAAGATGGTGCGCTCCCGCGCGGTCCTCGATGAGATCGTCTACGGCGAGATCGCACAGCGCCGCAGAGACCCCGATCCGGACAAGATGGACATCCTCAGCCTCCTGCTCGACGTCCGCGACGAGGCCGGCGAGGGCTTCTCCGACAAGGAGGTGCGCGATCAGGTCATGACCCTGATGTTCGCCGGTCACGACACCTCGACCTCAACCCTGACCTTCATGATGCACGAGCTTGCGCGCCACCCGGACGTCGTCGCCAAGCTGTGCGAGGAGCAGGACCGCGTGCTCGATGGCGCGACGCCGGGGATCGATTCCCTGGAGCGCGAGATGCCGTACCTCGACATGGTCCTCGACGAGGTCCTGCGGCTCTATCCGCCTGCCTGGATCGGGCCACGCCGGGCGGTGCGCGACTTCGAGTTCGCCGGCCACCGCGTCTCCCGTGGGGCCTATGTCAACTACTGCTCCTGGGCCAGCCACCGCATCCCCGAGGTCTTTCCCGAGCCCGAGGCGTTCATCCCCGAGCGCTTCACCCGCGAGCGCAAGGCCGCCCTGCCGCGCGGCGCCTACGTCCCCTTCGGCGGTGGCCGGCGCATCTGCATCGGCAAGCGCTTCGGCCAGACCGAGGTGAAGCTGGTGGCGACGATGCTGCTGCAGCGGCTGCGCCTCGACGCGATGCCCGGCCGCACGATGACGGTGCGCCAGATGCCGACGCTCTCGCCACGCGGAGGCCTTCGCATGCGCGTGCTGCCGCGCGCCTGAGCTCTCCGCAGCACCCGCGTGAAAGGACCCGCCGCTTCGCGGCGGGTCCCATCCTCTCGTCACCTACTTGATGAAGAGCATCTCCTCGTACTTCGGCAGCGGCCAGAGGTCGTCGGCGACGATCTTCTCCAGCTTGTCGACGGCCTCGCGAACGTCGGCCATCGCCGCCAGCTGCTTGTCGCGCGCGTGGATCGCGCCCTCGAGTCCCTCGAGCTCGGCCGGGATCGAGTTGGCTGCCCCGAGCTTGTCGAGTGCGCTGACGAGCTCGTCGATCAGGCCGCGCAGGTCGGTCTCGAGCGCCGAGACGCCGGCCTCGTTGATCAGCGCCAGGTAGCGCAGCGCGGCGGGCAGGATCATCGTCTTGGCGATCGAGAAGGTCGTCTCGGCCTCGATGTTCGCGCGCAGCGCGTACTGCTCGGCCGCAACCTCGAAGCGGGACTCCAGCTCGCGCTTGGAGAGAACCTCGTAGTTCTCGAAAGCGGCGACCGTCTGGTCGCTGAGCATCTCCGGCAGCGCGTCAGGCGTGGTCTTCAGGTCCTTCAGCCCGCGCTGCTCGGCCTCGGCGTGCCACTCCTCGGAGTAGTTGTCGCCGTCGAAGCAGACCTGCTTGTTGGCCAGGTAGGAGTCCTTGACCACTTCGGCGACCGCCTCGGCGGCGTCCTTGCCGCCGCTGGTCTTCTCGCTGAGCTTGTCGGCCAGCTCGTCGATCGCCTCGGCGACGATCGTGTTCAGCACGGTGTTGGGGAAGGCGAGCGACTGGCTCGACTCCGAGCGCCCGGAACTCGAACTTGTTGCCGGTAAAGGCGAAGGGGGAGGTCCGGTTGCGATCGCCGCCGTGCATCGGCAGCGAGGGCAGCACCGTCGCGCCGAGGTCGAGGAACGAGGCCGGCGTGTGCGGGTCGCCTTCGCCGGTCGAGATCGCCTCGAAGACCTTCTCCAGCTCGCTGCCGAGGAAGATCGAGATGATCGCTGGCGGCGCCTCGTTGGCGCCGAGCCGGTGGTCCTGGCCGATGTTGGCGGCCGAGGCGCGCAGCAGGCCCTGGTGCTTGTTGACCGCCTGGATCACCGCGGCACAGAAGAAGAGGAAGTGGATGTTGTCGGCGGGGGTGTCGCCGGGGTCGAGCAGGTTGCTCCCGGTGTCGGTCCCCATTGACCAGTTGTTGTGCTTGCCCGAGCCGTTGATGCCGGCGAAGGGCTTCTCGTGCAGCAGGCAGACGAGGCCATAGCGCCGGGCGACGTTTTCCATCGTTCGCATCGTCAGCTGCTGGTGGTCTGAGCCGACGTTGGAGTTCTCGAAGACCGGAGCGATCTCGTACTGGCCTGGCGCCACCTCGTTGTGGCGGGTCTTGACCGGGATGCCCAGCTTGCGCATCTCCAGCTCGGACTCGAGCATGAAGGCGAGCACCCGCTCGGGGATCGTGCCGAAGTAGTGGTCGTCGAGTTCCTGGCCCTTCGGCGGCTTGGCGCCGAAGAGGGTGCGGCCGGAAGAGATCAGGTCGGGACGCTCGAAGAAGTACTGCTCGTCGATCAGGAAGTACTCCTGCTCGGGGCCCACCGTGGTGAAGACGCGCTTGCTCTCCTCGTCGCCGAGCAGGCGCAGCGCCTTGATCGCCGAGCGCGAGAGGGCGTCCATCGAGCGCAGCAGCGGGATCTTGGCGTCGAGTGCCTCGCCGGTCCAGGAGGCGAAAGCGGTCGGGATGCAGAGCAGCGAGCCGTTCGGGTTCTCGAGGATGAAGGCGGGGCTGGTCGGGTCCCAGGCGGTGTAGCCGCGGGCCTCGAAGGTGGCGCGGACGCCGCCGGTGGGGAAGGATGAGGCGTCGGGCTCGCCCTGGATCAGCTCTTTGCCGGAGAAGCCGGCGAGCGCCTTGCCCTCGCCGCCTTTGGGCTCGAAGAAGGAGTCGTGCTTCTCGGCGGTAGAGCCGGTTAGCGGCTGGAATACGTGGGTGAAGTGGGTGGCGCCCTTCTCCAGAGCCCAGTCCTTCATCGCGCTGGCGACCGCGTCGGCGGTGCTGGCGTCGATCGCCTCGCCGCTCTCGAGCGCGCTCTGCAGCTTCTCGAAGACGTCGCCGGGTAGGCGTTCGCGCTGCACGACGACGGAGAAGACGTTGGCGCCGAAGGGGTCGTTCTCGGGCAGGGTCAGGTCGATCGCGCCGAGGGCCTCCCCGTTGGAGCTCCACTGCGCTGCGGTTACGTTCTGCTGGCGGATGCGGCTCATGCTCTGCTCGTCCCTCGCTTGCGTCGCGCCCGGCCGGCGGGCACGGTCGGTTACCGGTCAACTCCCTCTGGAAAGCCAAAACAGCCTAATGGTCCAGGGTATTGGATGACTTGTACCGGAGTACAAGGATCGCCCGCGCAGGCTTGTACCGGCTGTCGAGCTTAGGAAAAGGGCACAGCCTGCAGGAGGCCGAGCGGGTGGCGCAGGCGAAAGCCGCGCCCGGAGCGCATGAATTCGCTCCAGCCCGGGCCGCTGCGGTCGCCGTCGTCGGTCATCGAGGTGTCCCAGCGCAGGCCCGCGATCACCGCGAAGACGTGCTCGCGATTGGCGTAGATCCGCACCCAGCTGCCCGCTCCGCCGCCGCCCCAGCGCATGAAGCCGCGTGAGTCGAGCGGCCACTCGAGTAGGCCGGCGGCATGCATCACGTAGCTGATGGAGCCAGAGCAGTCATAGCCCCGCGAGCGCCAGGCGCGGTGACCGCCGCCCCAGCGGTACGGGTGGTGCCGGATCCGGTTCGCTGCTTCGATCATCGCCTCCACCGCTGGCGGTGCCGAGGGCGGAGCGACCGCTCGCCCGCTCGGCAGCAGCGTCGCTTGGGGCGTGGCCGCCGTGGCGGCGGACGCCGGGACCAGCGCACACGCGCAAGCCGCGAGCAGAATCGTTCCCCGCCGAAGCATGAAGGACCTCTATCGGCAGAACGCCGATGCCCCTATAGCCTTCTGCCGCCCCCAAACCCCGGAGGAGAGCCAGACAATGTTCGTTTCCAAGGCCGCCGTCGTCGGCGGCGGCACAATGGGCGGTGAGATCGCTCAGGCGATCGCCGCTTCAGACATCCCAGTCGTCGTCAAGGACATCGACCAGAAGTTCGTCGATGCCGCCGTCGAGAAGGCACGCGCGGTCACCGAGGGCCAGCTCGCCCGCCTCGTCAAGAAGGAGAAGCTGACCCAGGAGCAGGCGGACGCTCGCCTCGCCGAGGTGATGGGACTGGTCAGGGGGACGACGAGCTACGAGGGTTTCGGCGACGTCGATTTCGTCGTCGAGGCGGTGCCGGAGCGGATGGAGGTGAAGCAGGCGGTCTTCCGCGAGCTCGACGCCGCGACGCCGGGTCACGCGATCCTCGCCTCCAACACGTCCTCGCTCTCGATCGCCGAGATCGGCGAGGCGACGCTGCGGCCCGACAAGGTCGTCGGCTTCCACTTCTTCTATCCCGCCTCGGTGATGCCGCTGGTCGAGGTGATCGCCGGCGAGGACACCTCCGAGGAAACAGCGACCGTCGCTTACAACTTCGCCCAGGCGATCAAGAAGCAGCCGATCGTCTGCGGTGAGGTTCCCGGCTTCGTCGTCAACCGCATCCTGATGGCGACGATCGGCGAGATCTGGCGCGCCCAGGAGGAGCAGGGGCTGTCGCTGAAGGCGATCGACGAGGCGATCGCCGGCGCTCAGCTGGCCCCGATGGGTCCGTTCTTCCTCACCGACCTGCTCGGGCTGGACACCGTGCTCCACGTCGCCGAGCACCTTCGGGAGTCCTACGGGGAGGCCTTCTACATCCACAAGGGACTGCCAGCAGCTCGTCGCCGACGGCAAGCTCGGCGCCAAGTCGGGCGGCGAGGGCTTCTTCAAGGAGGGCGAGCAGAACGTCCCCGGCGACGCCGAGCCCGACGCCGAGGAGCTGACTGCGCTCTTCGCCGCCCGCGCCCTGATCGAGTCCTGCCTGCTGGTCGAGGAGGGCGTCTGCTCGGTCCGCGACATCGACGTTGGGATGATGGCCGGCGCCGGTCTCGATCCCCGCAGAGGGCTGCTGCCGCCGTTCTGGAAAGCCGACGTCGAGGGCCTCGACGTGGTCCTGGAGCGAATCGAGGGGCTGCGTGAGCGCCACGGAGATCGCTTCGCCCCGCCGGCCCTGTTGCGCCGCCTCGTCGCCCAGGGCCGCTTCGGGATGAAGTCGGGTCAGGGCTTTTATCCGTATCCACAGCCGGATGACGGCGATCAGCCGGAGACGGTGAAGCTGGAGACCCGCGGCGATGTCGCGATCGCCTGGCTCTCCAACGCGCCGATGAACGCCGTCTCTCCAGCCGTGATCCGCGACCTGAAGGTCGTCTGGGAGAAGGTGAAGGAGAGCGAGGGAGTCGGTGCGATGGTGATCGCCTCCTCCGTCCCGGTCGTCTTCTCCGCCGGCGCCGACATCAAGGCCTTTACCCAGATGGACGAGGGCGGGGGCGCCGAGCTGATCGACACCGCCCACGCGCTGCTGCGCGACTTCGGCCAGGCGCGGGTGGCGACGATCGCCGCCGTCAACGCGCTCGCCTTCGGCGGCGGTTGCGAGCTTGCGATGGCCTGCGACGTGCGGATCGCCGCCGAGGCCGCCGTCTTCGGTCAGCCAGAGATCAAGCTCGGGATCATCCCCGGCTTCGGCGGCACTCAGAGGTTGCCCCGTCTGGTCGGGCCCAACAAGGCGCTGGAGATGAACCTCGTCGGCGACGCGATCCTCGCCGGCGAGGCGCTCGACTTCGGTCTCGCCAACCGCGTGGTCCCCGACCACGAGCTGTTTGAGACGGCGCTGATGTGGGCGCGCAAGCTGGCGGGCCAGGCGCCGCTCGCGCTCGAGCAGATCAAGCGCGTCTCGCACGCCGGCGATCTCGACCAGGGCATCGAGGCGGAGAAGGAGGGCTTCGCCACCGCTTTCCGCAGCGGCGACGCCAAGGAGGGAATCGCCGCCTTCCTCGGCAAGCGCACGCCGAAGTGGAGCGGCAGCTAGAGGCAAAAGTCGAGAACGGTCCGCTACGTTCACGTTTCATGGGAGCGCTACGAACGTTTGCGGCGCTGGCCACTGGCCTTGCTCTGGCCCTGCCGGCCACCGCCGGCGCCGCCGCGAGCGGTGCCTTCGACGACCCGATCGGCGACAGCCCAGAATTCGCGGCTGACCTCGGTGCGACCACGGTCAACGTGGGCGACGACGACTCGATCGCGGTCAACACCCGGATCGTCCCCCGGCCGCCCGCCGGTTGGGGTGGTTGCGCCTACTACGTGGGCTTCCCGCCCTTCCAGACCTGCGTCCCGTCGAACATGAACGTCACCTGGTACTTCGACTACGACCCCGCGGGCGGCAGCGTCGCCGACGGCGGCGCCGACGCGAAGGTGGTCGTGGTGCCGTCGCGAGGGCAGACCTTCTGGGAGAGCGACCGCTGGGACCCGGCCACCGGCAGGTACTCCTCTGGAGCTCCGCCGGCCGGCGTCGAAGACCCTGGCGGCATCGTCTGGACGCTGAGGCTGGCGGACCTGGGAATCCCCAAGCCCGCGACGCTGCGAGTCTGGGCGGTCTCCCTCTACAAGTCCTACAACGGCCTCGGCGTGCTCCTCAACTACTCCGACGTCGCCGGCCCCGGCATGGTCTCCATCGCCGGTCCCCCGCCGAGCGCGGGCAGTGTGGATCTCTGTCAGCGGGCGATCGGCAAAGCCAACCATCTGCAGGCGGCGCTGCGCAAGCTCAAGGGAAAGCGCGGAGCCGCCGCGAAGAAAAGGCGCGCCAAGCTCCGCGCCAAGCGCAAGCGCGCGCTGAGCTCCATGTCGCGCAATTGCGCCGCCCCGGTGGCGCCGGATGACGCACCCTCGAAAGCCCCACCGGGCTGTCACCTGGTGACGAAACCGGTCCTCCAGCAGGAAGGGACGGGCATCTACGCGCCTTGGGTGATCAAGCCCGAAGTCGTGGTCGAGTGCTGACGGCGGCCGACGAGCTGGCTGAGATGGTCCGCGGCTCCGCCCGCACTGTGGCGCTGACCGGCGCCGGGATCTCGGTGCCCTCCGGCATTCCCGACTTCCGCACCCCCGGGACCGGGCTCTGGGCAAACGTCGATCCGATGGAGGTCGCGCACATCGACGTCTTCGAGCGCGATCCAGCCCGCTTCTGGTCCTACTACCGGCCGCGCTTTCAGTCGCTGGGCGACAAGCAGCCCAACGCCGGGCATGAGGCTCTGGTCGAGCTGGAGCGGCGCGGGCTGCTGCAGGGAGTGATCACGCAGAACATCGACCGCCTCCACCGCGTCGCTGGCTCGCGCAACGTGGTCGAGGTGCACGGCTCGATCGAGACTTCTTCCTGCCGGAACTGCGCTGCTTCCTACGGCATCGAGGAGGTCGAGGCGCTCTTCAACGGAAACGGCGTCGCCCTCTGCTCCGCCTGCGGCGGAGCGGTCAAGCCCGACGTCGTCCTCTTCGGCGAGCTGCTGTCTGAGGAGGCGATCACGCGTGCCCAGGAGCTGGCCCGGGGTGCCCAGCTGATGCTCTGTATCGGCTCCTCGCTCGCTGTCTACCCAGCGGCCGGATTGCCGCGGCTCACCCTCGACGCCGGCGGGCGGTTGGCGATCGTGACCAAGGGGAGGACCGCATATGACGCTGAGGCGTCCCTCAGGCTCGACGGCGAGGTCGACGCTGAGCTCGAAGGTCTGCTGGCCGCTCTCGGGTAGAGACCCCGCCCATATGCTGCCGGCGATGGAGTCGTCCCTGCCCGCGGCCGTCGTCTTCGACAACGACGGCCTCCTCCTCGATACGGAGTCGGTCTGGACCCGCGCCGAGCGGGACCTCTTCGATCGCCGCGGCATCGAGTTCACCGCCGAGCACAAGCGTGAGCTGGTCGGCACCTCGGCGGAGATAGCGGGCGCCATCCTCGAGCGCCGCCTCGGCGAGCCCCGCCGGGGGGCCGAGCTGATCGAGGAGCTGAACGAGCTGGTCGTCGCCGAGTTGGAGCATGGAGTGGAGGCGATGGTTGGCGCCCGCGAGCTCCTGCACGAGTTGAAGCAGCGCGGTACGCCGATTGGGCTGGTCTCCAATTCCCCGCTCGTCTTCGTCGAGCGCTCGCTGGAGCTCGTCGGCTTCGTCGACCGCTTCGACGTGGTGCTGAGCGCGCACGAAGTCGCGGCTCCAAAGCCGGCACCCGACCCTTATCTGGAGGCATGCCGGCGACTGGGGGTCGAGCCGGGCCCGGCGGTCGTTGCCTTGGAGGACTCTCCAACCGGGGTCGCCGCCGCCCGCGCCGCCGGCCTGACCGTGGTCGGCATCCCATCGCTCGAAGGCGTCGACCTCGCCGAAGCACACGAGATCGCCGAGTCGCTGCTCGACTCGGTTGTGAGCCGGCGGTTGGCTCTCTGAGCGGGCTGAGGACGGGGATGCTCCCGCCCGGACAAGTGCCGGTCTAATTAGACCGGCACTTTGAGTATCCGCCCGTTCGGGAGCATCCCCGTCCTCAGCCTTTGAGGACGCGGCGGCGGCGCAGTACTCGCTCGCAGATAGCTGTCAGCTCTTTGACGTGCTTGGACTGCGTGGCGTCGAGATCGCCGCGCAGGGCCGCGTTCGCAGCTTCACCGGCCTCTTTGCGACGCGCCTCAAGGGTGGCCATGTCTTCGATGTGTCCGGAGTCCGAGAGGGCGTTGCGAAGCTCGACGAGTAGTGCCTCCAGGCCGACCCGCAGTTGCAGGGCCGCCTCGCGGTTGCGACCGGCGTCGAGGTCGGCGCGCGCTCGCAGCAGCAGCGTCTCGCAGGCATCGAGTCGCTCGCGGCCGCCGAGCACCGCCGCCAGGCGCGCCTGGGGACGCAGTTCCTGGTCGCGGACGCGGCGGGGTGAGCTGCCGTCTCGCACGTCTACTTCCTGCGCTGCGGCGAAGTCACCAACAGCCACCTCCGCGCCGCTGCCGTAGCCTAGGCGGACCGTCACCGCGCGCGCTGGCGTCAGCGAGAGTGGCACCGGATCGCCGCTGGCCACGGCCTGGGTGTGGAGGGCGAGGTTGACCAAGGCGAAGGCTTCGGCGACGACGTTGTCGATCGACTCCTCGCTCGCGGTTTCGGCGGCGAGCCAGCTCGCGGCGTCGTTCTCGGTGGAGAAGGGCTCGAAGGCGCGAACGGCCGTGATCCGCGTCAGGGGAAGCGATCCCGCCTCCCCGCCCGCGACTTCGCGCGGCCGCCGGCGCCGCCGGCGGGGGGGCGGCGGCGCGTCGAGGGTTTCGAACACCAGCACGTGCTCGCCGGCCTCATCGCGGACTACGTAGCGACCGTCGACGATCGGCAGGGTGCCGGCGAGGTCCAGTTGCGCGAATCCGAAGATCTGGGTCGCCAAGGACCCGATTCTGCTGGAGGTCAGTCTCCGGCGCTGTTCTGACCAGCGCCGGCCTGACGACCCTGCTCGTCGGGCAGGGAGTAAGGCGAGGGCGTGGGCGAGACCTCTGGATTCTCGATCTCGCCGAGCCGATCGGTAAGGCGCTGCCACTGATCGGCTTTGAGCAGTTGCACGAACTGGGCCTTGCCGACGCCCCCTATCGGGCTCCAGCCGATATGCACATGGTCGGCGTGGTCGGCCATCGCAAAGCTAGGTCCGCCGAGTTCCTGCAGCGAGATCAGCTCGTCCGGCACCAGGGTTCCTTGTAGTAGCAGCACGGCTCTCAGCAGCGATTCGGTGATCGTCCCCGGCCCTTGGTTGCCGAGCACGGGCTCGCCGTTGATCAGGGCTATGTCAACCGCATTGCCGAAGGAGTGGTTGGAGATATTGCCGCTGGTGGTGATGCTCCCGTGCCTCCCGCAGAGCATCGACGTGATCGTCAGGTCGAAGCCGCGCCTGGAGAGGTAGGCGAGGGTGGCGAGCAGGCGCCGGTCGATCTGCCCGCCGCGAATTTCGATCCGGTCGCAGGCCGGGATCTCGAGCCGATCGTCGGCGAGGACGAGGCGCTGCAGTGCCTCCTTCGGCAGCAGCAGGACGCCGGCGCTGCTCAGCTTCTCGGCGAACGGGCTCTTGCCCTCGGCGCGGTAGATCGCGGTCGCCTCGAGCAGTTTCCAGCCGTCGAGGATTGGCTTCGGGTCGATCTCGGGAGCGCCACGGCCGGCCGGGCGGATGGAGAAGTTGACGTGAGGGTCGACGCCATCCGCGCCGCCGCCGATGCGCGCCAGCACCGTGCCGGCTATAACCTTCGACCCGACCTCGAGGGTTCCGTCGCCCTCAGTCGTCGGGCTGTCCACCTCGAGCGCGGTGCTGCTCTGGTCCGCCTCGACCCGGTTCGGCAGCGCGCGGAGGCGGGGACGCAGATTCTCGCTTTCGACCGGCAGACGCTTCTCCTTGCCGGTCGGCATCACGACGGTGCGGTGCTCGCGCACGATCGTGCCGAGCTCGGCGTAGGTGTAGCGATTGCCGTAGGCGTCGAGGAGGACGACGAAGCGGCCCAGCCGCTCGGACTCGCCCATCTTCTCGATCATTCCGTCGTTGACGGCGACCACCGGGGCGCCCTCGGCGGCGAAGATGTTGATCCCGCGGCGGGTCGGGGAGGAGGAGATCACCTCGGAGGCGTCCCCATACGCCTCATCGGCGCCCGGCGCCGATTGCCGCAGTGCTTCGCGGGCAGAGACGTCATCGGCGTAGCTGGCGTCGGCGGCGACCGGGAAGTGCGCCCCCTCGGTCAGGCCGGTCAGCGAGCCGACCAGATCGGATGGGATCTTGCCGTAGGCGCGCGCGTAGGCGAGCACCTCCTGCACGTACCAGTCGGCGTGGTTGTAGGCGAAGATCGCGTTGTAGAGATCCTCTGCACCGCCGCTGAGGTCCAGGTAGTTGGCTGCCGCGCAGATCGCGTCGACCGGGTTGTAGGGGTCCTTGCGACCGTCCCCGTTGGCGTCGACGCCGAACGCCTCCCAGCTCGAGGGCAGGAACTGCATCCAGCCGATCGCGCCGGCGCTGGAGGGCCCCATGTTGGTGCCGAAGCCGCTCTCGATCTTGTTGATCGAGGCGAGCACCTCCCAGGGGATGCCGTACTGGGTGCCGCAGGCCTGGTAGATCGGCAGCAGGAAGGGCGGGATCTCGAAGGAGTCGATGACGATGTTGGACACGCCGATCGGCGCCGGGCCAAAGGGAGCGATCGTGGTGCTCGGGTTGGCGTCGGTCGGGGTGCCGCCGCTGGTGTACTGCGAGCCGCCGTCAGACCCATCGGCGTGGATCTGGACGCCGGCGGTGGCGCTGGGGGCCTGAACTCCTCCGCCCGAGTTTCCGCCGCCACTCGAGTCGCCGAGGCTTTCGTTGCGCCGAACGCCGCTTCCACTGCCGTCGATTGCCGTGCCGGCCTCGAAGCCGTCGGCTTCCACGACCTCCGGGGCGGGTGCCGACGGCGCTTCGACTTCGCTGTTGGCCGTCGGCGCGGGCGCCGGTTCGGGCGCCTCGTTCGTGTCTGCCGCCGAGCCGCAATCCGGGTCCTGGCTGTCGACGGCGGCGTCGCCGTCGTCGTCGAGCTGATTGGAGCAGGCGGGCGCTTCGGCAGCGATCACAGCGGGAGCCGTAGCCTGCTCGCCCGCTTCGGGGGCGGTCGATTCCTCCGCTCCGGCGAAGCCGACGCCCAGGGCCGTGGCGAGGCCGAAGCTGGCCAAGGCTATGGTCAGTGAAAGCTTGTTTCTCATACGACGGCGCCTCTGTGCCCGCTGACACGGATAGTGCAGCCGGTCTCCGCCCTCTCCCTGCGCGAGCTTGCCCAAGCTACTGGCTCGCAAGGGGGTACGCAACGCCTGGCTGCTGCCCCCAACAAGCCCTTAATCAACATTTGTCCCATGCGGCGAGCGGGAGGATTTCAGGCGAGCCGGATGTGCCGGTTAAGCTGATGTCAATGAGGTCACCCCGCGGATGAGCGCCGAGTACGACGATCAGGAGGGGCTGCGCGCCCGCAGCGAGCAGGCGATCGGCGAGTTCGCCCAGGCGCTGCTTGACAGCCAGGTGCTCGAGAGCGCCGTCGCCGCCGCCTTCGGGGCGCGGGAGAAGGCACTCGAGGCCCAGCACGCGGCGATGAGCGCGCTCAACCTCCCTTCTGCCGACGACGTCGAACGCCTCGAGCGTCGCCTGCGCTCGCTCTCGCAGCGGCTCGAAGAGGTCGAGGACCAGCTCGATCGGGCCTCCCGCGAGGTCGGCGAGCTGAGGCGCCAGCTCAGGCAGCAGAAGTCTCAGGATCAAGAAGACTAACCCTCGACTTTAGCTTGAGAGTATCCCCTCGGCGGCTCGTCCCGCCCGCTTCTCGGCCGCCTCGAGCGCCTCACTGCTCAACGCCTCCCCGTGACCGCTCTTTTCGGTCACGACCAGAACGGCTGCGGCGTCGACCCCGAGCGAGCGGGCGCGGGCGAAGAGCGGGGCCGTCTGCATGTCGGCGACGGCGGCTCCCGTGGGTATCAGCTCGGTTTCGCCGGGATGCACGTCGAGGCTGGCGACGACGACCGGCCCCACTGCCTCCCCGAGCGCGCTGCACAGCGCCGCGGTCAGGCCGGGGTCTGCAGCGACCTCGTCTCCGGCCCCGAGCCCATGCGGCGAGGCGCTGCCACCCGCTGCTAGAGCCCGCGAGATAGCCACCACGTCGCCCAGCTCGAGGTCCTCGCGCAGCCCGAGGCAGGTGCCCACCCGCACCGCTCTGCGCACCCCCAGCTCGGCCAGGTCGGAGAGGACGACCGCCGCGCTCGGTCCGCCGATCCCGGTCGACTGAATCGTCAGCTCCTCGCCCGCCGGCGTCCTCCCCGAGTAGCCCCAGAGCCCGCGCGAGTGGTTGCTCATCTTCGGCTGCTCGAGCAGCTCCTGCGCGAGCAGCAGCGCCCGCCCCGGGTCTCCGGTGAGCACGGCGTCGGAGGCGATCGGGGCAGTTGGCCGCAGGTGTCTGGGCATCGGCGCGGACCCTATTGCCACTCGTGAGAAACCCGGTGGGCGGATTTGCTCCATCCGTCCAAACACAGGCCTTCGGCCCGTCCATACCGTGGACCGCGATCACCAAACTGCGACCGCCGGGGCGTGCTTCGGTGGGCTAGGAGGGAGTTTCCGATGAGAAAGAAGATGGGCCTCGCCGTGATGCTCGCGGCAATCGCGGCCCTGGTGCTGCCCGCCGTGGCGTCGGCGGCATCGCTGGGAGAAGTCGCCGGCACGCTCGAAGAAAAGGCCGTCGAGCTCGACATGGTCTGGGTCGCGGTTGCCACCGCCCTGGTCTTCCTGATGCAGGCGGGGTTCATGTTCCTCGAGATCGGTTTCTCCAGGCAGAAGAACGCCGGCACCGGTGTTGCCAAGATCCTCGTCAACCTGGCGCTCTGCACGCTTGCCTGGTGGGCGATTGGCTACGGCATCGCCGAAGGCGGCGGCAATGACTTCTTCGGCACCAGCGGCTTCTTCTTCCACTTCGACCAGGTGGTGGGCCAAGGGGAAGAAGCGTTCACCGTCGCCGGCTCCGACGCGATGCTGATGCTCTACGGGCTCGCCTTCTGCGCGGTCTCCCTGGCGATCGTCTGGGGCACCACGCTGGAGCGGATCAAGTTCGGCGCCTATGTGATCTACGCGATCATCTTCGGCGCGGTGGTCTACCCGCTGGTCGCGCACGCGGTCTGGGGCGGTGGCTTGCTCTCCGACATCGGCGGCAAGCCGGTGATGGACTTCGCCGGCTCCTCGGTGGTCCACCTGACCGGCGCGGTTGGCGCGCTCTCGGCGCTGTTGCTGCTCGGACCGCGCAAGGGCAAGTACGACGCCGCCGGCAGGCCCCGGGTGATCCCCGGACACTCGATGCCGCTTGTCGGCCTCGGCGTGATCATCCTCTGGATCGGCTGGTTCGGCTTCAACGGAGGGTCGACCTTCGAAACCGCCGGTGCTTTCTTCGGTGAGGTCATGCTCAACACCCAGCTCGCCGCCGCCGCCGGTGTGATCGGTGCCTCCCTGGCCGTCTACCTGAAGAGCCGTTCGCTCGACGTCGGCATGGCCGGCAACGGCGCGATCGCCGGCCTCGTCGGGATCACCGCCCCGTCCGGGTTCGTCGAGTTCTGGGCGGCGCCGATCATCGGCTTCATTGCCGGCCTGATCGTCGTCTACGCGGTGCTGGCGATCGACAGGCTCCTCGATGACCCGGTGGGTGCGCTCTCCGCGCACGGCCTGGCCGGCATCTGGGGAACCCTCGCCGTCGGCATCTTCGCCTCCCCGCGGCTGGTCTCCGAAGGGGCCGGGTCCGGCGTCTGGTACGGGATCTTCGGCGACGAAAGCCTCAGCACGGCCTTCGGGCAGCTGGGGGTGCAGGGCCTGGCGGTCCTCTTCACCTTCGTCGTCGTCTTCGCGATCTCGATCACGACGTTCGCGATCATCAAGTCCACGATCGGGCTGCGGGTCTCCGAGGATGAGGAGGAAGCCGGGCTGGACATCAGCTCGCACGGCATGTACGGGTACCCGGAGCAGTTCATCCCGCAGCCGGAGTACTCGACGGGCCTGCCCGGCGCAATCGGCACCGGGACGGGCGTGCCGGCCCCGGCACCCGCTCAGATGACAGCTACCGAGGTAGGAGGGCCGAGCGCATGAAGAAGATAGAGGCGTTTATCCGCCACGAGGCGTTCGAGCCGATCCGGGCCGAGCTGCTCGAGAAGGGATTTCCCTCCCTCTCGATCGTCGAGGCCAAGGGCTCCGGCCGCCAGAAGGGGATCGTCGAGCACTACCGCGGCTCGACGCTCACCGTCAACGTGCGGCCGAAGCTGAAGCTGGAGGTCGTCGTCGAGGACAAGGACAGGGGTGTGGTCATCGAGACGATCCTCAAGCACGCCCGTACGGGCGAGGTCGGCGACGGCAAGATCTTCGTCCTGCCGGTCGAGGAGGCGATTCGCATCCGCACCGGCGAGGACGGGGAGCCGGTGCTGCAGGCTCACGAGGATTCAGAGATACCTGCGTGAGATGACCCGGGCCGGTCCCGGTAGGGGTTCACCCCCCGGGACCGGTCCTTTCGCATCGCCGAGCGGCTCGCTGCTCGTCGGGTTTGATGTCTAGCCTCGCTGGCCGATGGCTGATGAGCGGATATCGCTGAGTGAGGCTTCGCGGCGGGCTGGCGTTTCGGCGAGCACGCTGAAACGCTGGGCGACGGAGAAAGTCGTTCCGGTGCGGCGCGGTCGCTGGACGGCGGCGGCGGCCGCTCAGGCGCGGGTGGTCGCGCGGATGCGGGAGCGCGGACACTCGCTGGAGGACCTGAAGCAAGCCGGCCGCGAGGGCAGGCTCGCCTTTGGGTTTGCCGAGGACCTCTTTCCGAAGCCCGAGGAGCAGGTGACAGTGGAGGAGGTTGCACGCGAGACCGGCCTCGAGCCTGAGCTGATCGAGCGGATCCTCGTCATCCTTGGCACGCCGCTCGAGCGCGAGCGCCTGCTGAACCCCCACGACGTGCAGGCACTGCGCCATTGCGCCCGCGTGCTCGCGGCGGGCTTCCCGCTCGTCGCCTTCCTCCAGCTCGTCCGCGTCTACGCCCAGTCGCTGCGGCGCATCGCCGACGCCGAGGTCCGCCTCTTCCACCTCTACGTGCACGAACCGCTGATCCGCGACGGCGTGCCGGAGCTCGAGATGGCGGAGGAGATGGGCGAGCTGGCGGGGGACGTGCTCCCCCTGGCCTCGCCGCTGATCGACTACCTGCACACGCGCTATCTGCGCTTCTTCCTCGAGCAGGACGTTATCGGCCACATGGAGAGTGAGCTGGAGGCGATGCCCGACCTCGGCCAGGTTCCCATCACGCTCTGCTTCATCGATCTCACCGGCTTCACCCGCTACACCGAGGAGGAGGGCGACCTGGAGGCGGTCGACGTGGTCGAGAACTTCGTCGAGACGGTCGAGGTGACGCTGCCGCCGGAGGCGACGATCGTGAAGACGATCGGCGACGAGGTGATGGTGGTCTCCCCCGACGCTGCCTCGCTGACCGAATGGGCGGTGGGCCTGCTCGCCCACTTCCCGGTGCGCCCCCAGCCGCGCGTCGGCGTTCACTTCGCCCACGCGGTCTACCGTGACGGCGACTACTTCGGCACCCACGTCAACCTCGCCCACCGCGTCGTCAGCCGCGCCCAGGCGGGTGAGGTGCTCGTCACCGACCGCGTCGTCGAGGCGATCGAGGAACGCGAGACGCTCGCCTACGAGCCGATCGGCGAGGTCGGCCTCAAGGGCTTCCCAACCCCGACCCCCCTCTTCCTCGTCCGCGCTACCACCTGACGCGACGCCCTCGCTTCCGGTGCGCTTTATGTGCCCGTGGATGGCAAAAGGCGCACCGGAACGGCCGGGCGCGCGACACTTGGGGGCGTGAAAGGCGAGACGATGCTTCGCGCGGTCCGAGAGGGCGGCTTGGTGGACCCCGGCGCGCCCGCGGTGGCGATGCTCTCGGGCGGTCGCGATTCCGTTTGCCTCGTCGACCTGCTCGTGCGCCTGCTCGGTGCCGACCGCGTTACGGCGCTGCACGTCAACTATGGGTTGCGCGACGACGCCGATCGGGACGAGGCGTACTGCGCCTCGCTCTGCGAGCGGCTCGGGGTGCGCCTCGAGGTCGAGCGGCCGCGCCGGCCCGAGGACGCGGGCAACCTGCAGTCCTGGGCCCGCGACGCCCGCTACGCGCCGGCCGCGCGGCTGGCCCTGCCGAACGACGCGGCGATCGCCACAGGGCACACCGCAGACGACCAGGTCGAGACGATCCTCTACCGCCTCGCCTCCTCGCCGAGCCGCCGCGCCCTGCTCGGGATGCGTCCCCGCAACGGCAGCCTCGTGCGGCCCCTGCTCGAGTTCACCCGGGAGGAGACCACCACCTACTGCGAGGAGCGGGGTTTGTCCTGGCGCGACGACCCGACCAATGCCGGCGATGCCTACGCCCGCAACCGCGTCCGCCACAGCCTCGCGCCGGCGCTGGCCGAGATCCACCCCGCCGCCGCCCGCAACGTCCTGCGCACGGCGGAGCTGCTGCGCGACGAGGCCGAGGTGCTCGACGCGCTCGTCGACGCGGAGCTGCGCGGCTCCAATGGCGCCGATCGCGGCACCATCTCCCTCGAGCGGCTCGCCGAGCTGCACCCGGCGCTGCGGCGGCTCGTCGTCCAGCGGCTGGCCGACGCGGCCGCCGGCCGTCCGGTCCCGGGCGCCGCCAACCACGCCGACGAGGTCGCCGCCCTGCGCCGCACCGGTACCGCGATGCTCGACCTCGGCCGCGGCGTGCGGGCCGTCGCCGAACGCGGCATCCTCCACGCCGAGCGCTGACTTTGTCATTGAGGGTGCATATGGACCGTCAAGGGCAAAGTCAGCGTTAGGGGGATTGTTCTTAGACTGCGCCCGTGAGCGGGATTGGCGAGACCCTCGTCTCCAGCGAGGAGCTGACGCGGCGCGTGGCGGAGCTGGGGCGGCAGATCAGCGACGACTACGAGGGTCGCGATCTCTTCATGGTCGGCGTGCTGAAGGGCGCCGTTCTCTTCCTCGCCGACCTGATGCGCGATATCAGCGTTCCCTGTGAGATCGATTTCATGGCGGTCTCCAGCTACGGCTCGCAGACCGACTCCTCCGGCGTGGTGAGGATCATGAAGGACCTCGACGCGCCGATCGAAGGGCGCCACGTGCTCATCGTCGAGGACATCATCGACTCCGGCCTCACTCTGCAGTACCTAATGCGCAACCTGAAGGCGCGTAACCCCGCCTCGCTGGAGGTATGCGCCCTGCTGACCAAGCCCGAGCGGTTGCGCGTCGATCTCTCTCCCCGCTACATCGGCTTTGAGATCCCCAACCGCTTCGCGATCGGCTATGGCCTCGACCACGCCCAGCACTACCGCAACCTCCCTTACGTGGCGGCGCTGGACGCTTAGCGCCGAAATCGCCCTGGTACGCTGATTTTCCCTGTGAGGCGGTTTTTCAAGAGCGCAGCTTTCCCGATCCTGCTGGTGGTGATCCTCGCCTTCGTCGCGCAGCGATGGATCGGCTCGGACTCCGGCACCGAAGCGCCCTCCTACAACGAACTGGTCCAGCCCAAGACCGGGCTGATCGCCAAAGGCCAGATCAAAGAGGTCTCGATCAACGTCAAGGACAGCACCCTCGACGTCACCAAGAAGAACGACGAAAAGTTCTCCACCGGCTATCCGCCGCACACCGAAGAAAGCCTGCTCAACCTGCTCAAGCAGAGCGACACCACGAAGACCGTGGTGCACGGCACAGGGGGGTCGAGCCTGCTCTCGCTGCTCACCTACATCCTTCCCTTCATCCTCTTCTTCGGCTTCTGGATCTTCTTGATGAATCAGATGCAGGGCGGTGGTTCCCGCGTCATGAGCTTCGGCAAATCGAAGGCGAAGCGGATGTCCGTCGACGCGCCGAAGATCACCTTCCGCGACGTGGCCGGGGTCGACGAGGCGGTGCAGGAGCTGCAGGAGATCAAGGAATTCCTGGAGAACCCGAAGAAGTTCCAGGCGCTTGGTGCCCGCATCCCGAAGGGCGTCCTACTCTACGGCCCCCCCGGTACCGGCAAGACGTTGCTCGCCCGCGCCGTTGCCGGTGAGGCCGGCGTCCCCTTCTTCTCGATCTCTGGCTCGGACTTCGTCGAGATGTTCGTTGGCGTCGGCGCCAGCCGCGTTCGTGACCTCTTCGAGCAGGCCAAGCAGAACTCCCCCTGCATCATCTTCATGGACGAGATCGATGCCGTCGGCCGCCACCGCGGCGCCGGCATGGGCGGTGGTCACGACGAGCGCGAGCAGACGCTGAACCAGCTCCTGGTCGAGATGGACGGCTTCGAGATGAAGGACAACATCATCCTCATCGCTGCGACCAACCGGCCCGACATCCTCGACCCCGCCCTGCTGCGGCCCGGGCGCTTCGACCGCCAAGTCGTCGTTGACCGGCCCGACCGCAAGGGGCGCAAGCAGATCCTCGAAGTCCACACCCGCGGCAAGCCGCTCGGCAAGTCGATCGACCTCGACGCGCTGGCCGGTCAGACGCCCGGCTTCACCGGCGCCGACCTGGCCAACCTGATCAACGAGGCGGCGCTCCTGACCGCCCGCACGGGCAGTCGCGAGATCTCGATGCAGGAGCTCGAGGAGGGGATCATGCGGGTGATCGCAGGCCCGGAGAAGAAGACCCGCGTGATGAGCGAGAAGGAGCGGCTGATCACCGCCTACCACGAGCTCGGCCACGCGATCGTCGGCCACCTGCTGCCCAACTGCGACCCGGTCCACAAGGTCTCGATCATCAGCCGCGGCCAGGCGCTCGGCTACACGATCAGCCTGCCCAGCGAAGATAAGTTCCTCACCTCGCGCGCCGAGCTGACCGACACGATGGCGATGACGCTGGGCGGCCGCGCGGCCGAGGAGATCGTCTTCGGCGAGATCACCACGGGTGCCTCCAACGACCTCGAAAAGGTGACCGAGACGGCGAAGCAGATGGTGATGCGCTTCGGCATGTCCGAGCGGCTGGGCCCGCGTGTCTTCGGCCATGATCGCGGTCAGCCCTTCCTGGGGCGCGAATTTTCCGCCGAACCCGACTACTCCGACGAGATCGCGCGCGAGATTGACGACGAGATCCGCCGCATCGTCGAGGGTGCTCACCAGACCGCCAAGGATCTGCTCAACGAGAAGCGCGAGGAGCTCGACCGGATCTCGAAGACTCTGCTCGAGCGCGAGACGATCGACGCTGACCAGTTCGTGGCGCTGCTCGACGGCAAGCCGGCGGATGAGATCTTCGCTGACGACGAGGAGGAGGCGAAGCCGGCTGAGCCGGCGCCTGAGCCCGAAAGGGCGCAGCGCGAGGGTGCGCGACCTATTCCAAGGCCCCGGCCGGGTTATGCCGGCGGGGATGCTGGTTAGGGCGCGGGGCACCTCCCGCCCTGACAAGTCGCGCGCTAATTAGCGCGCGACTTTGAGTATCCGCCAGTTCGGGAGGTGCCCCGCGCCCTTCAACAGTCGTGATACTTCGGGTTATGAGCCCGAAGGTCATGGGGGTCGTCAACGTCACGCCGGATTCGTTCTCGGATGGAGGGCTGTATCTCGATGCGGAGGCTGCCGTTGCGCATGGGGTGGAGCTTTTGCGGGATGGGGCGGAGATATTGGATGTGGGTGGGGAATCGACTCGACCCGGGGCGGAGCCGGTTGGGGAGGCGGAGGAGCTGCGCAGGGTCGAGCCGGTGGTGGCAGGGCTGGCGGGGACCGCGACAGTTTCGATCGATACTTCGAAGGCGGCGGTGGCTGAGGCGGCGATCGATGCGGGGGCGGAGATCGTCAATGACGTGTCTGCGCTGCGCGGAGACGAGGGGATGGCGGCGCTTTGCGCTGAGCGCGGGGTCGCGGTGGTCCTGATGCACATGCCCGGGACGCCGCGGACGATGCAGGACGATCCTCGTTACGAGGACGTCGTTGAGGACGTGAAGGCGTTTCTGGCCGAGCGGACCGAGGCCGCCGTTGCTGCGGGGATCGCCGAGGAGCGGATCTGGCTCGATCCGGGGATCGGGTTCGGCAAGACGCTGGAGCACAACCTGGAGCTGCTGCGCCGGCTGGGGGAGCTGCGTGAGCTGGGCCGCCCGCTGGTGATCGGGACATCGCGCAAGAGCTTCATCGGCAGGATCGACGGCTCGGCCGTTGACGAGCGGATCGGCGGGACGATCGCCTCTTCGGTGCTCGCCGCCGCGGAGGGGGCAGACGTGCTGCGCGTCCACGACGTCGCCGAGATGTCTCAAGCGCTCCGAGTCGCCGAAGCGGTCCTTGGGTAGGTTGCCGGCATGGAGTCGCACGACAACGGGATCGAGTCGCGCGTCGAGGTTGAGCTGCGTGGGCTCTCGATCTACACCCACCACGGCGTCAGCGACTCCGAGCAGGAGATCGGTCAGCGGCTCGAGTTCGACGTCTCCTTCGACGTGCCCGACTGCGACGCCGTCCTCACCGACCGGATCGAGGACACGGTCGACTACGGCGAGGTCAGCGACATCGTCGCCCTCGCCGCGACTGAGCGTAGCTATCGGACCCTGGAGCGCCTCGCCCAGGTGATCGGCGGGCGGCTGATGGAGCGCTACGGGTGCGAATCGGTGCGGGTGCGCGCCGCCAAGCCCGAGCCGCCGCTGCCGCTGGCGATCCAGGAGGTCGCGGTCGAGGTCGTCCACGAGCGCTCCGAAGAGCCCGATGAAGAGGAAGGCGAAGCCGATTAGCGGGGCGCGGATCGGGTACCTCGGCCTCGGCTCCAACGTCGGCGACCGCGAGTCCCATCTGCGCGCGGCGATCGAGCTGTTGCGCGAGCGTGGGGTCGAGGTCGAGGCGGTTTCCTCGACCTACGAGACGGAGCCGATGGGCGAGATCCTCGAGCAGCCGGACTTCCTCAACGCCGCGATCAGGATCCGGACCGAGCTGGAGCCCGAAGACCTGCGGGCGGTCTGCAAGGACGTCGAGGCGACTCGTGGCCGCGTCTTCGACCTGCCGCGACACAGTCCGCGGCCGCTCGACGTCGACCTGCTCCTGCTCGGTGAGATTGAGATGAAGACGGAGCTCCTCACCCTGCCGCACCGTGAGGTCACCAACCGGCGCTTCGTCCTGGCGCCGCTGCTGGAGCTCGATCCCGGACTGGCCCTCCCCGACGGCACCAAGCTGGCCGACGCGCTCGCTGCCCTCGGTCCCGACCAGCGCGTGGAGCGAGCGGGAAAGCTCTAGACGCCGGCGCCGGCGCTGCGCAGTGGCTGCAGCCAGGCGGGTGGGAAGACGGGCGGGAAGTCACCGGCGATCTCGGGCTGGACCCGGAGGGCGAGCTCGCCGGCGGGGCGATCCTCGATCAGTGGGCGCAGGTCCTGGAAGGTCATCGCCAGGCGGATGCTCGGCGCGATCTGGAAGTCGGCGGCGTTGAGCTGCTCGCCACCGAGCACGCCGTCTGCGATCCACCCGTCGATCTGGTCGAGCATCGGGCCGAGCTTGGCGAGGCCGGCGCGAACCTGCTCGTCGTTCGCGTCGTGGATGCGCACCTCCATCGCCAGGATCGGACCGGCGGTCTTCACGGCCAAGCCGACCGGGATGCCCAGCTTGGCCCCCTCCGAGTAGCTGCGCAGTGGCGCCTTGTTGCGGCGGAAGGCCCACCAGCTCGCCTGGCGGAGCGGGTGCTGAAGCTGCTCGTCGCCGAAGCGCTCCGCCTCTTCCACCTTGGCTCGCAGCTCGGCGTCGGCGGGGAAGAGGGACGGGTCCGGACACAGCTGGTCGAGCTCGCGCGAGATCGTGCGCGACCCCTGCAGCTTGCGGCCGTCGACCTTCAGCGCGGGCACGGTCGGGCCCGGGAAGCCGAGCGCGCGGACCACCGCTCGCGAGACGACCGGGAAGAGATCGGTGCGCTTGAAGGGAATTCCCTTCTGGGCCAGCATCAGCTGCACGGCCACGCCTGGATGCGAACCCGGAATCGTGTAAAGCCGGACGTTCACCGCGGCGATCCTAGCCGCTGTCGGTGATAATCGCCGCCGTGCTTCTCGCTGTCGACGTCGGCAACACCCAGACGCACCTCGGCGCCTTCGACGGCGAGCGCCTCGCCGAGCACTGGCGCTTCCAGACCCGCTCGGGGGCCACCGGAGACGAGCTGGCGGAGCGGATCAGCGGTCTCTTCGGCCTATGCGGGATGTCGTTTACCGACGTCGACGCCCTCTGCGTCTCCTCCGTCGTTCCCCCGCTCGGCACGCAGTTCGAGCAGCTCGCCCAGCGATACCTCGGTGCCGAGTGCCTAACGATCGGTCCCGGTGTCAAGACGGGCATGCCGATTCGCATCGACAACCCGCTCGAGGTCGGCGCCGACCGACTGGTTAACTCGATCGCCGCCTACGAGCGTTTCGGCGAGCCCTGCATCGTCGTCGACTTCGGCACCGGGATAAACGTCGACGTCGTCTCGGCCGAGGGCGAATACCTCGGTGGCGCGATCGGGCCGGGTCTGGAGGTCTCGCTCAGCGCCCTGATCGAGCGGGCGGCGCGGATCACGCGCATAGACCTCGACCCCCCGGAGACGGCGATCGGCCGCTCCAGCCGCGCCGCGATCCAGTCCGGCTTCGTCTTCGGCTTCGCCGGCATGATCGACGGCATCGTGCGCCGGATCGAAGAGGAGCTCGGGGAGGCGCGCCTTATCGCCACCGGGGGCTTCGCCTCCGTCGTCGTCCCCTTCACGGAGACGATCGAGGAGGTCGACGACATGCTTACCCTGAAGGGGCTGCACCTGATCCATGAGAGGAATAAGCCAACAGCCCCCGCTGACTGATCCGTTCCGGATCGGCGGCATCGAGATCCCCAACCGCGTGCTGCTCGCCCCGCTGGCGGGGATCGGCAACTGGTTCGTGCGCCTGCAGGCGAAGCGGCACGGTGCCGGCCTCGCCGTCTCGGAGATGGTGTCGAGCTTCGGCCTGCACCACCGCAACGAGCGCACCCTGCGCGAGCTGATGCGGATCCATCCCGACGAGCACCCGGTCTCGATCCAGCTCTTCGGCCACGACGCCGAGGTGATGCGCTCAGGCGCCGCGATCGCCGCCGAGGCCGGGGCCGACCTGATCGACATCAACATGGGCTGCCCAGTGCGCAAGGTCCGCAGGACCGGTGCCGGCGCCGAGCTGCTCCGCGACCACGACCTTGCCCTGGCGCTCGCCCGCGGCGCCGCCGAGGGCAGCGGCCTGCCGGTGACCGTGAAGCTGCGCTCCGGGATCGAAGCCGGCGAGCGCAGCGGCTTCGACCTCGCCACCCGTCTCGCCGAGGAGGCAGGTGTCGCCGCGATCGCCTTCCACCCGCGCGCCGCCACCGCCGGTCACAAGGGCAGCCCCGACTACGCGCTCACCCGCGAGCTGGTCGAGCGGGTCGACGTGCCCGTGATCGTCTCCGGCGGCCTGGCCAGCGCCGACGCGGCGCGCGCCGCCTACGAGGAGTCGGGCGCCGCCGCCGTGATGATCGCCCGCGGCTCGCTCGGCAACCCGTGGGTGTTCGAGGAGCTGACCGAGCGCCGCGCCGAGCCGCCCGACCGCGCCGAGGTGGTCGCCGAGCTGCTCTGGGTGATCGATCGCGCCGAGGAGCACCTCGGCGCCGAGCGCGCCGAGCGCTACCTGCGCAAGTTCTACCCGTGGTACGTGGACTCCCTCGGGGCCTCCCCTGAGCTCGCAGACGAGCTGCAGCGCAGCGCCGATCTGGCTCGCGCACGCCAGCTGATCGCAGGTTTGGCCACTCCGGCGCCCTCGCTATAATTCCGCGACTTCCTGCCCTGGTGTGGCGAGGCAAATGCCGCCGCACCTGGGCGTTTTTGGGTCTAGGACGCCTTTCCCACCCCAACCGTCCCAATTCGCAAAGCGAGGTCAGTTCAAGTGAGCCGCCAGTCCGTAATCACTCCCGAGGGTCTCGAGAAGCTGAAAGAGGAGATCGATCACCTCTCGACCGTGAAGCGTCGTGAGGTCGCCGAGCGGATCAAGGAGGCGCGCGAGTTCGGCGACATCTCCGAGAACGCCGAGTACGACGACGCCAAGAACGAGCAGGCGCTGCTGGAGCAGCGGATCGCCCAGCTCGAAGAGCGACTGCGGCGGGCCACGGTGATCGACGAGAAGGATCTCGGCACCGACGAGGTCAAGTTCGGCTCGATAGTCCACGTCAAGGACCAGAAGACGGGGGACTCGCAGAAGTTCCAGATCGTTGGCTCGACCGAGGCCGATCCGCTGGAGCACAAGCTTTCCAACGAGTCGCCGATTGGCAAAGCGTTGATTGGGCACAAGCGGAACGATGTGGTCACGGTCGAGGTTCCGCGCGGGCCGAAGAAGAAACTCAAGATCACGAAGATCGAGACCGCGTAGGGGTTCACCCCTGCCGAGACGGCCTCGCGGCTGCGCTGTAGGGTCGCGCGGCGGAGATGAGCGAGTCGACTGAAGAGCCCAAGCTTTCTGATGTCCTCCGTGACAGGAGGGAGAAGCTGGAGCGGCTCAGGGAGGCTGGGATCGATCCGTTTCCGCCGGAGTTCGCGGAACGGGAGGAGATCGGGGAGGTTCGGGCGGCTCATGAGGGGCTGGCGCCGGGGGTAGAGACCGATTCGCGGCATCGGGTAGCAGGGCGGCTGGTTGGGCGGCGGGGCCACGGGAAGGCGTGCTTTCTCGACCTGCGCGACGGCAGTGGGCAGATCCAGTTGCACGCCCGGGAGGATCTGCTTGGCGAGGAGGCTTACCGGGTCCTCGTCGACCTCGATCTCGGTGACATCGTCGGGGTCGAGGGGACGGCGCTGGCTACGCGGCGTGGGGGGGAGCTCTCGCTCGCGATAGACCACTGGCGCCTGCTCGCCAAGAGCCTGCGTCCGCCGCCCGACAAGTTCCACGGCCTCGAGGACGTCGAGACGCGCTACCGCCACCGCGAGCTCGACCTGATCGCCAACGAGGAGAGCCGCCGCCTCTTCGCCAAGCGTGCCCGCACGGTAAGCGAGGTGCGCCGCTGGCTCGACGACCGCGGCTTCGTAGAGGTCGAGACGCCGGTGCTGCAGCCGCTCTACGGCGGCGCGCTCGCCCGGCCCTTCGTCACCCACCACAACGCGCTCGACCGCGACTTCTACCTGCGCATCGCGACCGAGCTCTACCTCAAGCGCCTCGTCGTCGGGGGCATCGACCGTGTCTATGAGCTCGGCAAGGACTTCCGCAACGAGGGGATTTCGCACAAGCACAACCCCGAGTTCACGATGCTCGAGTGGTACGAGGCCTGCGCCGACTACGAGGCCACCGCGCGGCGAGTGGAGACGATGGTCGCCGAGGTCGCCGAGCGCGTGCTGGGCACGACCGAGGTGCGGCGCGGCGAGGTGACGATCGACTTCGCCCCGCCCTGGAGGCGGGTGACCCTGCGCGACGCGATTCGCGAGCGCGCCGGGATCGACGTCGCCGAGCACCCGACCCGGGAGGCGCTGGCGGCGGCGATGGGCACCGAGCCCGACCCCGAGGAGGGCTGGGGGAAGCTGGTCGACGGCCTGCTCTCGAAGTCGGTCGAGCCCGAGCTGGTCCAGCCCACCTTCATTCTCGATTACCCGGTCGAGCTCTCGCCCTTCGCCAAGTCCCACCGCTCCGAGGAGGGGGTAGTCGAGCGCTTCGAGGCCTTCGCCGGCGGGATGGAGATCGCCAACGGGTTCACCGAGCTGAACGACCCCGATGAGCAGCGCCGCCGCTTCGAGCAGCAGGCGGTTGAGCTCGAGCGGGGCGACGAAGAGGCGCAGCCCTATCGACGAGGATTTCGTCGGCGCGCTCGAGCAGGGCATGCCGCCGACGGGCGGCGTCGGAATTGGCATCGACCGCCTTGTGATGCTGCTGACCGGGGCGAAGAGCCTTCGTGAAGTCGTTCTATTTCCCGCAATGCGCTCCTGAAAAGCCAAAAAAGCCGCTCTGAGCGGATCTTTGCGTCGCGGGGCCGGTTGGGCGCTCTCGGTATCGTTTAACGGGCACATGGTCGCCTCCCGATAACCGATGGGCGTCCGCCGATACTTACTCAGCCGAGTCGCGTTGGGTAGATAGAGAGGCTTTTTGTTCGAGCGATTTACAGAGCGAGCCCGTCAAGTCGTCGTCCTGGCGCAGGAAGAGGCGCGCACGCTGAAGCACAACTACATCGGCACCGAGCACATCCTGCTCGGGCTGCTGCGCGAGGAGGAGGGGCTTGCCGCCCGCGTCCTCGAGTCGCTCGACATCACCACCGAGCGGGTGCGCTCCCAGGTGGTGCGGATCGTCGGCTCCGGTGAGGAGGTCACCTCCGGCCAGATTCCCTTCACGCCGCGTGCCAAGAAGGTGCTTGAGCTCGCCCTGCGCGAGGCGCTCTCGCTTGGCCACAACTACATCGGCACCGAGCACATCCTGCTCGGCCTCGTGCGTGAGAACGAGGGCGTCGCCGCCCGCATCCTGCTCGATTTCGACGCCGACTCGGACAAGATCCGCAACGAGGTGATCCGGATGCTCTCCGGTCCCGGCGGTCGCCGCCAGGGCGCCGGCGCGGGAGCCGGTGGCTCCGGTGAGGGCAAGAAGTCCTCGAAGCTGCTCGACCAGTTCGGCCGCAACCTGACCAAGCTCGCCGAGGAGGGCAAGCTCGACCCCGTGATCGGTCGCGAGACCGAGATCGAGCGGATCATGCAGATCCTCTCGCGGCGCACGAAGAACAACCCGGTGCTGCTGGGCGAGCCCGGCGTCGGCAAGACCGCTGTGGTTGAGGGCCTGGCCGCTCGCATCAACAAGGGCGAAGTGCCGGAGCTGCTGAAGAACAAGCAGATCTACACGCTCGACCTCGCCGCCCTCGTCGCCGGCTCGAAGTACCGCGGCGAGTTCGAGGAGCGCCTCAAGAAGGTGATGAAAGAGATCACCCAGCGCGGCGACATCATTCTCTTCATCGACGAGCTGCACAATCTGGTCGGCGCCGGTGCCGCCGAGGGTGCGATCGACGCGGCCTCGATCCTGAAGCCGGCGCTCGCCCGCGGCGAGCTGCAGACGATTGGCGCGACCACGCTCGATGAGTACCGCAAGTACCTCGAGCGCGACTCGGCGCTGGAGCGCCGCTTTGCCCAGATCAAAGTCGATCAGCCCTCGGTCGAGGACACGGTGAAGATCCTCGAAGGGCTGCGCGAGCGCTACGAGCAGCACCACCGCGTCAACATCACCGACGACGCGCTGGCCGCGGCCGCCGAGCTCGCTGATCGCTACATCTCCGACCGCTTCCTGCCCGACAAGGCGATCGACCTGATCGACGAGGCCGCCTCGCGGATGCGGATCAAGTCGATGAGCGCGCCGCCGGTCTACCGCGACCTCGAGGAGGAAATCGAGACGACGCGGCGCGAGAAGGAGGCTTCGATCGAAGCGCAGGAGTTCGAGAAGGCGGCGAACCTGCGCGACACCGAGCGCCAGCTGACGACCCGCAAGCGCCAGCTCGAGGACGAGTGGGCCGAGGGCGAGAACGGCGAGCGCCCGGACGTCGGCGAGGAGGAGATCGCCGACATCGTCTCGATGTGGACCGGGATTCCGGTCTTCAAACTGACCGAGGCCGAGACCAAGAAGCTGATTCGCATGGAGGAGGAGCTGCACAAGCGGGTGATCGGCCAGGAGGTCGCGATCACCGCCGTCTCCAAGGCGATCCGCCGCTCGCGCGCCGGGATCAAGGACCCCAAGCGCCCGGCCGGCTCGTTCATCTTCCTCGGCCCCTCCGGGGTCGGCAAGACCGAGCTTGCCCGCACGCTCGCCGAGTTCCTCTTCGGCGACGAGGAGTCGATGGTCCGCATCGACATGTCCGAGTACATGGAGAAGCACGCGGTCAGCCGCCTGGTCGGCTCGCCGCCGGGCTACATCGGCTACGACGAGGGCGGCCAGCTGACCGAGGCCGTGCGGCGCAAGCCGTACGCGTGCTGCTGCTCGACGAGATCGAGAAGGCCCACCCCGACGTCTTCAACATCCTGCTGCAGATCCTCGAGGACGGGCGCCTCACCGACGCCCAGGGTCGCACGGTCGACTTCCGCAACGCGATCGTGATCATGACCTCGAACATCGGCGCCTCGGAGATCGCCAAGAACACCTCGATCGGCTTCACCGTCGCCGATGAGACCGGCATGTCCTACGACGACATGAAGAACCGGATCATGAGCGATCTGAAGAAGGTCTTCCGGCCGGAGTTCCTAAACCGGATCGACGAGGTGATCGTCTTCCACAAGCTCGCCAAGGAAGAGGTGAAGGAGATCATCGACCTGATGATCAACCGCGTCCGCGTCCAGGTCGCCGAGCACGAGCTGCAGCTGGAGCTGACCGACGAGGCCAAGGACCTGCTTGTGGACAAGGGCTGGGACCCCTCGATGGGTGCTCGCCCGCTGCGCCGCGCGATCCAGCGCTACATCGAGGACCCGCTCGCCGACGAAGTCCTGCGCCAGGGGCAGATGGCCCCCGGCTCGACCGTGATGGTCGCCCGTGATCCCTCCGGCGATGAGGAGGACCGCCCGCTCAGCCTGACGATCGTCAAGCCGAAGAAGCCGGCGCGCCCGAAGAAGTCCAAGCCGGAGCCGGAGAAGGTCGGCGTCGGGGCGAAGAGCGGCGACGGCGAGGACGGCGGCGAAGCGGACCGCCCGGACGACGCGGGTGGCGAGCAGGCCGCCGGCGACGCTGATTCCTGAGCTGGTCAGCCGTGCGAGAGCCTGGCAGGGTCGCGATAGGGGCCTGGAGCGGCGGGCGCTTCCTGCGCTTTGGCGAGGCGATCGACGAGGAGCGGCTGGCCGGCCTGCTGCGTCCAGGCGGCGGCATCGACACGGTCCTCAGCGCCGACACCTACGGGCAGGGAGAGGCTGACGCGCTGCTTGGCCGGGCTCTGGCGGGCGCCCGGCGCAGCTCCTACTCGCTGGTCGGCGCGGTCGGTCACGACTTCTACGAGGGCGAGCGAGACGGCCCGCGGGGCTTCCCCCGCTTCACCGACTCGCGACTGCGGCGGGAGAGCGAGTACGCGAGCTACCTGCAGATGGCGGCAGAGCGCAGCCTCGAGCGTCTCGGCGTCGATCGCTTCGACCTCCTCCTGCTGCACAACCCGGACCGGATCGGCTACTCGAGCGAGGCGGTCTGGGACGGGATGGAGGCGCTGCGCGAGCAGGGGCTGACCGGGCAGATCGGCGTCGCCCCCGGCCCGGCGAACGGCTTCACCCTCGACCTGATCGCCTGCCTGGAGCGCTTCGGCGAGCGAATCGAGTGGGCGATGATCATCCTCAATCCGTTCGAGCCCTGGCCGGGCGAGCTATGCCTCGAAGCCGCGGAGCGCAACGAAGTCAAGCTGATCACCCGCGTCGTCGATTACGGCGGGCTCTTCTGGGGTGACCTCGAGCCGGGGATGGAGCTGCCGCAGGGCGACCACCGAGCCTTCCGGCCGGCGGGCTGGATCGAGGCCGGCCTCGAGAAGCTCGACCAAACCGCCCCAATCCGCGAGCGCACGCACCTCACCTCGATGCACCTCTCCTGCCAATGGAACCTCGCTCACCCGGCGGTCGAGTGCGTCGTCCCGACCCTGATCCAGGAGACCGGCCCCGAAGCCCGCCCGATCGAGGACAAGCGCCTGGAGCTGGCATCCCTCCCCGCCGAGAACCAGCTCACCGACGCCGACGTCGCCGAGATCCGCGCAATCGGCGACAACACGGGCTGCATGACCCTCAAGGGCGCCCACCCTCAACACGAGGGCGACGAGCGCCCCGACCGTTGGCAGCTCAGTGAGGAGCTGGTCGAGGTCGGGGACCGCTGGGGCATAGACCCCGAGCGCGACCTGGTCGCTTCGTAGTCTGCGCCCGTGCAACGCAAGTGGTGGACGCTCGGCGGCACTTGTGCCGACCTCTTCCTGCTGATGCTCGATTCGACGGTAGTGGCGCTGGCGCTGCCCAGCATCCGCCATGACGTCGACGCCACCTCGGCTGGCCTGCAGTGGGTGATGAACGGATACCTGCTGGCGATTACGGTCTTCGTGGTTACCGCCGGGCGGCTCGGGGACATGTTCGGGCGCAAGCGGCTCTACCTCGGCGGCGTGGTCGTCTTCGCGCTTGGTTCGATCCTCTCGGGCGCCGCCGGGGACCAGGAGATGTTGATCGGCGGGCGGATCTTGCAGGGGCTGGGGGCGGCGCCGATGCTGCCGCTCTCGCTGGCGATCGTGTGCAATGTCTTCCCTCAGGGGGAGCAGGCGCGTGCGCTTGGGATCTGGGCGGGGGTCTCGGCGCTGGCGCTGGCGATCGGGCCGCTGGCAGGCGGCGCCCTGGTCGAAATCGATTGGCGGGTGATCTTCTGGATCAACCTGCCCGTCGCCGTGATCGCGATCGCGATCACGGCGCTTGCGGCGCCAGAGTCGACGGATCCAGGTTCCGGCCGGCGCATCGATCTGCCCGGGTTGCTGATGCTGAGTGCAGGTCTCACGGCCGTTGTGCTGGCCCTCGTCCAGAGCAGGACGTGGGGCGGGCCGACGACTGCCGCCTTCGCCGCCGCCGGCCTGATCTCCCTCGCCGCGTTCTGGGTGGTTGAGCACCGTGTCCGCGGGCCAATCGTCGATTTCGCTCTCTTTCGCAACGGCCCCTACTTCGGCGCCAGCGCGGCGGCCTTCGCCCTCGTCGGCGCCTACTGGGCGGTGATGTTCTTCCAGCCGCAGTACCTGCAGGACGTGCGCGGCCACTCGGCCGTTGCTCAGCGGCCTGATGATCCTGCCGATCACGGCGCCGATGGTCGTGATCTCGCCCATGTCGGGGCGGCTGATTGGCCGCTTTGGCGCTAGGCGGCTGATGACGGCCGGCATGGTCTGCGGCGTCGCCGGCCTGGTGGTGCTGACCAGGCTGGAGTCGTCCAGCCTTACGGCCTGCTGCTGGCCGGCTACCTGCTGTTCGGGATCGCGCTCGGGCTGGTCTACGCGCCTATGTCCACAGCCGCGATGGCGGCGATGCCGGCAGAGAAGGTCGGCATTGCCTCGGGTGTCCTCGCCATGGACAGGGTGATGGCAGGGACGATCGCCCTCGCCGCGACCGGCGCCATCTTCCACGCTCTCGTCGATGGCGGCGACTCCTTCTCAGCCGCGGTCGCCGACTCGACTTGGCTGCTCGCCGCCCTCTGCACAGCCGGCGCCGCACTGACCTGGGCCTTCGTTCGCGATCCAGAGCCCTCGGGACCCGACCCGGCCGTAGCCGGCGACCCGTCCGCCGGAGGATCTGCACCACCATCGCCACCACCGTCGCTTCCACCTCTGACTACTTCACGATGAGACTGCACCCAGTCCTTAACTTGCCAATTCAAGAAATTGGTGCAATCTGAGTAGGGTCAAAGTCGGGAATTGCGGCGTTGGGTGATGGTGTTCCTTGACATCGCTCATCCCGACCTGTCCACTAGGAGTTCGCCACACCGCATTCCAAAGCGGTTTTTGCCATCCTAGAAGTGTGTCAGCGCTGCCTGGGGATGAGCTTCACGAGCTTTCTGAACGTCAGGATCCCCGGCTACTGAGGGCACTCGACGTCGTCGCGCCGGGCGGTGCACTGCGCGAGGGGCTCGACAACATCGTCCACTCTCGCACCGGCGGCCTGATCGTCGTCGGCGACCCGGAAGACATCTCACACCTGCTCTCCGGCGGGATCAAGCTCGATATCGACTACACGCCGGCGATGCTCTACCAGGTCGCGAAGATGGACGGGGCGATTGTGCTCAACGCCGAGGCGACGACGATCGCTTGGGCCAACGTGCAGCTGATGCCCGATCCCACCATCCTCTCGGCCGAGACCGGTACCCGCCACCGCACCGCGGAGCGCGTCTCCAAACAGACCGAGGCGCTGGTGATCGCGATCTCCCAGCGCCGCGACGTCGTCTCGCTCTACGTCGAGGGGACCAAGTACATCCTCCAGGACATCCCCGCCGTGCTGGCCAAGGCGAATCAGGGGCTGGCGACGCTCGACAAGTACCGCACCCGCCTCGACCAGGTCTCCAACCGCCTAACCGTGCTCGAGTTCGAGGGCGGCGGCGTCCTTTACGACGCGCTCGCGGTCCTGCAGCGGGCCGAGCTGGTCACCCGGATGGCGGTCGAGGTCGAGCGCTACATCGTCGAGCTCGGCACCGAGGGGCGCCTGATCGAGATGCAGCTGGAGGAGACCATGGTCGGCGTCGCCGCCGACAAGACGGCGCTGATCCGCGACTACAGCGTCGAAGACTCCGAGGAGAACCTCGCCACCGTGGTGCAGTCGCTGGCGCGCATGCCGCACCAGGACGTGCTCGACTTCGGTCGCCTCGCCGAGCTGCTCGGCTACGATCGCAAGCTCAACACGCTCGACTTCCCGGTGGCCCCGCGCGGCTACCGCGTGCTCGGCCGCGTGCCGCGCATCCCCAAGCTTGTCGTCCAGAAGATCATCCACGAGCTGGGTGGGCTGGAGGAGGTACTCGCTGCCTCCGACGCCGACCTGGAGGCCGTCGACGGTGTCGGCTCGACAAGAGCCAAGGACATCCGCGAGGGCCTGCGCAGGCTCCAGGAGGTCGACCTGGTTGACCGGTACCTACAGAGCTGACGGCGAGTGGCGCCGTCGATACGAGAGAAAGGAGCACCCGATTTCTGAGCTAGCAGAGGAGGCCATGGAGGTGGGCTTCGAGGCGGACGTCCCCTACGTCTGCGACTTCGAAGAGGGGGACAAGGTCGTGTACCCCCATCACGGTGCTGGCCTCGTGCTGAAAAAGGAGACCCGCGAGCTGATGGGGGAGGAGCGTGAGTACCTCACGATCAAGATCCTCCACAACGAGCTCACGGTGATGGTTCCCTGCGAGAACGCCGGCGTGGCAGGCCTGCGGCGGGTGATCGATGAGGAAGAAATAAAGAAGGTGACCGACGTTCTCACCGATGACGTGTCGGAGATGCCGAAGAACTGGAACCGGCGCTTCAAGTACAACCGCGAGAAGATCAAGACCGGCGATGTGTTCGAGCTGGCCGAGGTCGTCCGCAACCTCGCGATTCGCGAGATGGAGAAGGGCCTCTCCACCGGTGAGAAGCAGATGTACACGCGGGCGAAGAAGATCCTCGCCTCGGAGTTCATGTACGCGCTCGACAAGGACGAGGAAGGCGCGGAGGAGTACCTCGACGGCCTGCTGGAGGAGCGCTTCGCCGCCACGGCGTAGCTCCACAGCGGCGTCCGTCACTGCGGTCGTTGCGGCCGCCGGCTCCGGGGAGAGGCTCGGAGCCGGCGGCCCGAAGGCCTTCGTTCCGCTCGCCGGCCGGCCGATGGTCGAGTGGTCGATTGCGGCTTTCCGCGCCGCGCCCTCGGTCCGCTCGATCGTCGTCGCCTGCCCCCCGGGTCACGTCCATGACCTGGCCGGCAATGACCTCGACGTGGTCGACGGGGGCGACACTCGCGCCCAATCGGTCTCCAACGCCCTCCAAGCGGTGGACACCGAACTGGTCGCCATCCACGACGCCGCGCGCCCGCTGGTGGCGCCGGAGCTGATCGAGGACGTGATCGCAACCCTCGTCGCGGACCCAGGCGCCGATGCCGCCATCGCCGCGACCCCCGTCACCGACACGATCAAGCGGGCGTCGCCCACGAAACGCCGATCTTCCATGCCTGACATGGGAAATCGACGTTTCGTCGAGTCGACGCTCGATCGCGCGGACCTCTGGGCGGCACAGACGCCGCAGGTGTTTCGGGTCGAGGCTCTGCGCCGCGTCCTGGCGGACGATCCAGCGCAGGCGACCGCCACGGACGAGGCGATGCTGATCGAGGCCGCTGGGGGGTCGGTGCTGATCCACCCCGCACCAGCCGAGAACCTCAAGGTGACGACGCCGCTCGACCTGCACCTGGCCGAGCTAATGCTCTCCGGGCGTTCAGCTCAGTAGGGCCCAGACCAGCGCCGCCGCGAAGCAGACCTGGCCGACGCCGAGGGCGACGCCGAAGCTGGCGACACCGAGGGCGGCGGCGATCGCCGCTCCCGCGGCAAAGGCGCCAAGCATGATCGCGAGCTGGCGGATCACCGCCGTGATCGGTCCCGCTGCGGCGCGACCGGCAGCCCGGCGGCCTCCCGTGTCCCGTCGGAGAGGTGCCGGCGCCGCCTGCGCTGGAAGAGCACTCGCTCGACGTAGAGCGTGGCGACGCCGGCGATCACGATCGCGCTCAGGTTGAGGCTGAGCTGCGTCATCGCCCCCACCCAGTCGTCCCAGTTGCCGAGGGCTGCGGCGACGCCGATGTTCGCGGCCGCGGGGATCGTCGTGACCGAGATCAGCACCCCTACCAGGGCGCCGGACTTGGCCGACGTGAGGGAGAGGACGCCCGCCGCCCCGGCGAAGGCGGCGACGATGAAGGAGAACGCGTCGGGCTCGGCGATGAACTGGGTAAGCGGGTTGTCGATGCTCTTGAAGTCGGCGTCGACCAATCCGGTCGCCACGCAGATCAGCGTGAAGAGGAAGGCGGCGGTGATGCCGACGGGGAAGCCGACGGCGAGCGCGGCGAGCGAGCGCAGGCCGACGCCGCGCCGACGCTCCACCAGGGCGACGCAGAGGCCCGCGAGCGGCCCGAACTCCGGCCCGACCACCATCGCGCCGACGATCAGGATCGGCGAGCCGGTGAAGATCCCGACCGAGGCGATCAGGCAGGCGAGCATCATGAAGACCAGGAAGTTGCCGCCCAGCTCGGTGCTCTCCGAGGTGCGTGCCTCGACCTCCTCCCAGACGACTGCGTCCGACGGCATCCCGCGCGCGGCGCGCTCGGCTCGCCTCCCTGCGTCGGAGATCTGCGAGTCGATCTGCTCGAGGGCGATCGAGCCGTCCCTGGCGATGCCGAGCTCCTTCAGGTCCTCGATCAGGACGCTGGCTTCCTCGCGGGCGATGTCGCAGAGGACCACGTCCCCCGCCGGCTGGCGCGCCGCGCCCGGGAGGAAGACGAGGTTGGAGACCGACGGCGCCGCTTCGAGCAGGTCGCAGACCTTCTCGGAGCGATCGGTCGGGACGACGATGCGAAGGTGGACCACGCGCTCCAGCGTATCCGCGTCCCGGGTCGCCTAGTCTCGCCTCTTCAATGCTCACCGACTACCACCTCCACCTGCGCCCGGACGAGCCTGACACCCCGCCTGAGCGCTTCTTCACGACCGAGAATGCCGACCGCTACCTCGCCGCCGCGGAGGAGGCGGGAATCGCCGAGCTCGGGGTCTCCGAGCACGTCTACCGCTTCACCCAGTCCCTGGCTCTGTGGCGGCACCCCTTCTGGGAGGAGCAGGCCCGCGACGACCTCGACGCTTACTGCGAGTTCGTCCGCGGCACGCCGCTGAGGCTGGGGATCGAGTGCGACTTCGTCCCCGGGGCCGAGGATCGCACCGCCTCGCTGCTGGAGGCGCGCGACTTCGATTACGTGGTCGGCTCGGTCCACTTCGTCGGCGAGGCGGCCGTCGACCACGAGGGCTGGGACGTCTGGGAGGCAACGGGGGACACCGACGAGGTCTGGCGCCGTTACTTCGAGGCCCTCGCCGAGTGCGCCCGGTCGGGCCTCTTCGACATCCTCGCTCACCCCGATCTCGTCAAGGTCTGGGGCGCAGCCAGGCCGCTGCCCGAGCGCGACCCGCGCTTCTTCTACGAGCCAGCTATCGAGGCGATCGCCGACAGTGGCATCGCGGTCGAGGTCTCTACCGCGGGCCTGCGCAAGCCCGTCGGTGAGATCTACCCGGCCATCGGCTTCGCCGAGATGTGCGTCGAGGCGGGCGCCGCTTTCGCTCTCTCCTCCGATGCCCACCTGCCCGAGCACGTCGGCTTCGGCTACGGCGCCGCGATCGAGCTCCTCGGCGACCTCGGCGTCGAGGAGATCTGCGTCTTCGAGGGACGCCGCCGGCGACTCACCCCGCTCTCCGCCTCGGTGCGCGAGGATTGAGCCGATGAGCGTCGGCATCGGCTACGACAGCCACCGCTTCGCCGAGGGGCGGCGCCTCGTCCTGGGCGGTGTCGAGATCGAGCACCCACGCGGCCTCGCCGGGCACTCCGATGCCGACGTGCTCACCCACGCCGTGATCGACGCCCTCCTGGGCGCGGCGGGGATGGGGGACATCGGCACCCTCTTCCCGGATGCCGACGAGCGCTGGCGCGACGCCGACTCGATCGACCTGCTGCGCACCGTCGTCGGCACCGTTAGCGGCCGCATCGTCAACGTTGACGCGACGCTCGTCTGCGAGGAGCCGCGGATCGGCCCGTTGCGGGCCGAGATGGAGCGCATCCTCGCCGAGGTCACCTCGGCCCGGGTCAGCGTCAAGGCGACGACCAACGAGGGCATGGGCTGGATCGGCAGGGGAGAGGGAATCGCCTGCATAGCGGTGGCTTCTGTCGAGAGCGACTAGGCTTCCCGCTTCTATGGGAACGGTGAAGTCGATAGCTTCGAGCGCCCGCCAGTCGGTCTCCGACTCGATCTTCGAGGTGAGGGTCCTGCGCGAGGCGGGCGTCCTCGGTCTGTCGCGTCCCGACAAGGCCGCCAAGGTCGCCGCCACGTTCCTGCGCTGGGGCGCCTCGCCGGCGACCGGCGTCGCCACCGCGGCGCACAAATACCCGCACGAGACCGCCCTGATCGACGAACGCGGCTCGCTCAGCTTCGAGCGCCTGCACCGCCGCTCAAATGCCCTCGCCCACGCCTTCGCCGAGATGGGCATCGGCTACGGCGACGGGGTCGGGATCATGTGTCGCAACCACCGCGGCTTCATCGAGACGACCCTCGCCACGGCCAAGCTCGGCGCCAGCGCGCTCTACCTCAACACGATGTTCGCCGGGCCGCAGCTGGTCGAGGTGATGAGGCGCGAGGGGCCCAAGGCGCTGGTCTACGACGAGGAGTTCGAGGGCCTGCTCGACGGCGTGGACGAGAGCGTCGCCCGGGTGACCGCCTGGTGCGAGAACGAGGCCGAGGGCACGACGCTCGAGGCGCTGATCGCCGCCAACGACGACTCAAACCTGAAGCCACCCCCCGACAAGCCCCGCTTCGTGATCCTCACCTCGGGCACGACCGGAACCCCCAAGGGCGCCCAGCGCTCCAGCCCCGACGGCCTGCTGGCGATGGCGGCGCTGATCGACAAGATCCCCTACCGGGCGCGCGAGACGATGATGATCGCCGCGCCGCTCTTCCACTCCTGGGGCTTCTTCCACTTCGTGATGAGCCTCCCCACGGCCTCGACGATCGTCCTGCGCCGCCGCTTCGACGAGGAGGGGACGCTGCGCGCGATCCAGGACCACAAGGCCGAGGTACTGGCCGTCGTGCCGGTAATGCTGCAGCGCATCCTGCGCCTCCCGCCGGAGACGCTGGCGGCCTACGACCTCTCCTCGCTGCGGATTACCGCCACCTCCGGCTCGGCGCTGCCGGGTGAGCTGGCGACCGAGTGGATGGACCGCTTCGGCGACACCGTCTACAACCTCTACGGGTCCACCGAGGTTGCCTACGCGACCGTCGCGACCCCGGAGGACCTGCGCGCCGCGCCGGGGACGGCCGGCCAGCCGCCCCGCGGAACCGTCATCAAGCTGTACGACGAGGATGGACGAGAGGTGCCGAGGGGGGAGGTGGGCCGCATCTTCGTCGGCAACGAGATGTCCTTCGAGGGCTACACCGGCGGTGGCGGCAAGGAGGCGATCGACGACCTGCTGAGCAGCGGCGACGTCGGCCATCTCGACCCCGACGGGCGCCTCTTCATCGACGGCCGCGACGACGAGATGATCGTCTCCGGCGGCGAGAACGTCTTCCCGCGCGAGGTCGAGGACCTGCTCGCCGACCACGGCGCCGTGGTCGAGGTTGCGGTCATCGGGGTCGACGACGAGGAGTTCGGCCAGCGGCTGAAGGCCTTCGTGGTCCTCGCCGGCGAGGTCGAGGTCTCCGAGGTGGAGCTGCGCGAGCACATCAAGGCGAACCTCGCCTCCTACAAGGCGCCGCGCGAGATCGAGTTCCTCGACGAGCTGCCGCGCAACGCCACCGGCAAGATCCTCAAGCGCGAGCTGCACGAGCGCGAGGCGCAGAAGCAGACCTAGCACCCGATGCCGCTAATTGCGAGTTTTGCCGGCCGGGCCCTGTCAGCGGCCTCCGGTGCTCATAGTAGGTTTGCCCCTCATGGGCGAGGCTTCAGCGCAGCTGAGAGCGGTTGGCGCGGCGAGGGAGGAGCTGCACGAGACCGCGAGTCAGGCGCTCGAGTGGGTGCGGGTCAGCGAGGAACGGGTGGAGCGTGCCGAGCGGAGGGCCGAGCGGGTCCACGCCGAGGTGAAGGAGCGCGCGATGGCGACGCTGCGCAAGATCGGCGATGAGGGTCGCGAGCGGCTCGCCTCCGAGCGCGCCAAGTGCAAGGAGGCGGTGGCACGGGCGGTACGCGCCGAGGAGGCGCGGGACAGGGCTGAGAAGGCTTTCGAGCGGCAACGCGAGCGAGCCCAGGCTGACCACGAGGCTGTGTCTGCCGAGATCAAGGTGGCTCGGGCGGACTCCGAGCGCGACGCGGCGAAGGCGATCGAGCGCGCCGAACGCGAGGCCGAGCAGCGCCATGAAGAGGCGCTGAAGGAGGCAAAGCTGGAAGCAGACCAACGCGTCGCGGCGGCGGAGCAGCGCGCCGCCGAAGCGGAGGCGGCCGCGGCTGAGGCGCACGAGCTGGCGGTGCGGCTCGAGGCTGAGATCGAGGAGCGGGTGATGCAGGGCACCGAGGACGTGCGGCGGGAGGCCGAGGAGCGGGTGCGCAATCTCGTCGAGAAGGTCGAGGGTCAGGCGGCCGAGTCGGCCAGGGCCCGGGCCGAGGAGAAGCTGAAGGCGGAGTCCGACCGCATTCGCCAGCAGGCCGAGCAGCGGGAGGAGCGGGTGCGTCAGGCTGCCGAGGAGGAGATCGTCGCCAGCGCCAAACGGGCGCGGCGCGAGGTGCTTGCTGCTGCAGAGGACACGGCGCCGACGTGGGCGCGCCGCGAGACCGCTGTCTCAGGACCCGGCTACCGGACCTTCTAGGGCTCCCACTAGCATCCGGCGCCGGATGCGAGAGGTGCGGATACACGACACGCTGAGTGGAGAGCTGCGCGCGCTGCCGGCTGACGAGGAGGTCGGGATCTATGCGTGTGGGCCGACTGTGTACAGCCGGATCCATATTGGGAATGCGCGGCCGTTCGTGGTGTTCTCGCTGTTGGCGCGGTTCCTGAGGTCGGAGGGTTATCGGGCGAAGCTGGTGGTCAATGTCACGGACGTCAACGACAAGATCTATGTCGCGGCGCGTGAGGCGGGGGAGGGGTCGGCGGAGTTCGCGGGGCGGATGACGCGGGCTTATCTCGAGGACACGGATCGGCTTGGGTTGGGGCGGCCCGATGCGGAGCCGCTGGCTATGGAGACGATCGGCGGGATCGTTGGGTTGATCTCGGAGCTGGTCGATGGCGGGCATGCGTACGAGTCCGGGGGGGACGTGTACTTTCGCGTGAAGAGCTTCGAGGGCTACGGCAAGCTTTCGAACCGGCGCACCGAGGACATGGACCAGGGCGAGGAGGCGGGGGCGGAGTCGCTGAAGGAGGATCCGCTCGACTTCGCGCTCTGGAAGGCGCAAAAGCCCGATGAGGACACGGCGTGGGAGTCGCCTTGGGGCCTGGGCCGTCCCGCCTGGCACATCGAGTGCTCGGTGATGGCCGAGCAGGAGCTTGGCGCCTCGTTCGCGATCCACGGTGGCGGCTCCGACCTTGTCTTTCCCCATCACGAGAACGAGATCGCGCAGTCCGAGGCGGCGGGCCACCCGTTCGCCCGAGCCTGGATGCACAACGGGATGGTCGAGACCGACGCCGCGAAGATGTCGAAGTCGGAGGGCAACATCTTCCAGCTCTCCGAGGCGCTCGACCGCTACGGGCGTGAGGCCGTGGTCGCCTACCTGATCTCGGGGCACTATCGGCAACCGCTCGCCTTCGGGCCAGAGCAGATGGATCAGGCGATGGCGCAGGTGGAGCGGCTGCGGAACTTCTTTCGGGAGCATTTGGCGGGAGAGGCGTCGGGGGAGGGTCCGACAGAGCAACAGCGGGGAGGCTCTGTCGGACCCTCCCCCGACGCCTCGCGCCCCAAGGCAGCCTCCCGGGTCGAGAGCTTCAGGGATGCGCTCGCCGACGACTTCAACACTCCGAGAGCCATGGCTGAGGTGTTTGAGCTTGTGGGGGAAGCGAACCGACGTGAGGTCCCCGCGGCCGAAGCGGTTGAGGCGCTGGCGGAGATGCTCGACCTCGTCGGCCTCAGCTCCCTTACCCAGCCGGATGAGGGAGCTGAGGCCGACGACGAGGCAGAGAGGCTCCTCACCGAGCGGGAGGAGGCGCGAGGGGCGAAGGACTTCGAGCGTGCTGACGCGATTCGCGACCGGCTGGCGGAGCTGGGCTGGGAGGTTCGTGATTCGGCCGAGGGCGCGAAGCTGGTGCCGAAGGCCTGATGGCCTCTCAGGTCATCTATGGCAAGCAACCGGTTACCGAGGCGGAGCGGGGGAGGCGCCGCGTCCACCGGGTCTGGCGGTCGCCGGAGACGCCCGGCGAGGAGCTGGAGCGGCTTTGCGGCTCTCCAGACCACCAGGGCGTCGTCGCCGAGGTGGATCCCTACCCATATGCGGACTCCAACCAGCTCCTGCGCGCCGAGAACGCCCTGATAGTCGCTCTCGACCAGGTCCAGGACCCGCGCAACCTAGGCGCCGCCTGCCGCTCGGCCGAGGCTGCCGGCGCCGCCGGCGTAGTCATCCCCGAGCGCCGATCCGCCGAGGTCACCCCGGTCGTCTGCAAGTCCTCCGCCGGTGCCGTCGAGCATCTCTCGGTCGCACGAGTCCGCAACCTCGCCGACTGGCTCGCCGAAGCCAAGGACGCCGGCTTCTGGATCTGGGGCGCCGACGCCGAGGCAAAGCAATCCCCCTGGGACGTCGACCTAACCGGTTCGACGATCCTTGTCCTTGGTGGGGAGGGAAAAGGCTTGCGCCCCAGGGTCGCAGCCGCCTGCGACGCCCAAATCGCCCTCCCCCAACAGGGTCGAACAGCTTCCCTAAACGTGTCTGCGGCCGCCACGGCCCTGCTCTTCGAGGCCATTCGTCAGCGAACCTAAGGCGATCTCCCGCGGTTAATCCCCCCTCGTCCCTAGCCCAAGCACATGCAACGGCGTTTGCAGAAATTTCCCCCAGGGGTTGACAGAACACCGCTCGCACGTAAACTACCGCGCCAATAAGGGTGAACCTCAGCTTGAGTCTGAGGTGACCCAGTCCATACAGGGCGCCCCAGGGGAGGTACGGCGCCACGACCCTTCGTTAAGGAGAAGGATCTGTGGCTCTATCTTCGCCTACCCAGGAAATGCAGCTCCCCTCGGGCCGCCTCAATGGCTCGCTCAGACCGGCCGATAGTAACCCTCAACCTGAGCTTGATGATCACTACTTGGTCGCCCTTGCGAAGGACGGTCGCGCCGACGCCTACGACGCGATCGTGCGGCGCTACCGCGGCTTCGTCCGGCTCAAGGCGTCCTCGTACTTCCTCCTCGGCGGCGAGGCCGACGACCTGATCCAGGAAGGATTGCTCGGTCTCTACAAGGCGATCCGCGACTACCGCACCGACCGCGAGTCGAGCTTCCGCAACTTCGCCGAGCTCTGCATCACCCGTCAGATCATCACCGCGGTGAAGACGGCGACGCGCAACAAGCACACCCCCCTCAACCAGTACGTCTCCTTCAGCCAGACGCCAGCCGCCGCCGGCGAGTCCGACACGACGCTGGACGAGATCCTGCCCGGCCCAACCGTTCATGACCCGGTCAACCAGGTGATCGCCTCCGAAGAGCTGGAGAGCCTTGTCTCCTGTCTATCCGGCGTCTCCGGCGTCCTCTCCGACCTGGAGAGCCGGGTGCTTTCGCTCTACCTCGACGGACACTCCTACGAGGCGACCGCCGAGCGGCTCGAGTGCGACACCAAGACCGTCGACAACGCCCTGCAGCGGGTCAAGCGCAAGGTCGGCGCCCACCTCTCCTCGCGCGAGATCCCGCTCTAGCCCGGCGCGGCTTCCGCATCGGCGACTGCCCAGATCGCGACCAGGGGCGGCGCGAGGAGCAGGCCGAGCGAGACGAGCTCGGCGATCGCATCGGCCGTGTCGAAGTCGTCGAGATGAGTTGCGTGGAAGCCGAAGTGCAGCGTCGCGGTGAGCAGCCACGCGCAGGAAACGGCCCGCACGAGCGTCTGCTGGAGGGTCACAGCCGCCCAGGCGAAGAGGACGGCGAAGCCCAGGTAGAGACCCCCGACGTCGGTCGTCAGGTGCTCGTTGTAGGGGGGCAGCAGGTCGACCCAGTGGTCGAAGAAAGGGAAGTCCGAGTAGAAGGTGTGCGGCGCGATCGTGGCGGGAAGGCCGACCGAAGCCGCTGAGATGCAGAGCAGCCACAGCGCGACTCGGGCGGCCTGGGGCGATCTCATCGCGCCGGAATATGACATCAGCTCAGGTCGCCGAGCACGTAGGCGAGCACCTCCCTGCCGTGATCGGAGGCGACCGACACGTCCTCCGCGGTGATCCGGACGCGGTGCAGCGACTGCATGCGCAGGACGTCGCCGTCGCAGCGACTGTTGGGGAAGACCCCCGAATAGGAGACGCCAAGTCGCTCGAGGTGGCCGGCGACGAGCGCGGTCGCCGGGGTCTCCAGCGGCAGATCGACGTAGACGGCGTCGACGCCGGCACGGTGGAAGAGGTGATGGCGCTCGGCGACGACGGCCTCCTCCAGATCCGCGCCGGGCGTCTCCACGGTGATCAGGGCGAGGTTGTGGTCGCTCTCGACCGCGACGTGGAGGTTCGTGCGGGGGCTCAGCTCGAAGTCGTCCGGAGGCTCGGCGAGCGTGCCCCGCAGCTCACAAAGCGCCAGCGTCTTCCCGACGATCTCCCGGTGTCGCTCCGGCGCGTAGACCGGGCGCTCGTGCCCGTCGTTCAGCTTCGTGTAGAAGAGAGCCGCCGACTGGCGACCGCGTCGGCTCCCTTCGGCAGCGTCGTTGCTGACCGAGGCGGGGATCCATCCCAGCAGGAAGCCGGTCTCGTGCGCCCCCAACTCGATGTTCGCCCTCTGGCTGTAGGGGTGGGCCGCGGTCGCCTCGCCGTACATCCCGGCCATTCCCCGCTCCCGCCCCCAGTCCATCAGGAAGCGCTTGGTGCGGGTGAACAGGTGCTGCCCGCGCGCCGCCGGCATCGTCACCGCCTGCCCCGAGTGCCCCACCGCATCGCCGGGTGCCGCCAAGCTCAGCCCCTCGTGGCAGAGCAGTTCGCCCCCTGCTGTCTCCGCGACGCACGAGAAGTACGTTCCGGCCGCCAAGCGCCGAGATACCTCCGCCACGTCGTAGACCCAGCGCACGTCGTAGCTGTCCCCGTAGGCCACGCGAATCGCTTCGCTCAGGACCCCACTCTCCTCAGGGCCCAGGAAACGGAATCGCACTTCAGTGCTGCCGGACATCTGCTCGCGCTCTATATTCGGCAAGGTTGCCCGCCTAGCTCAACTGGCAGAGCACCGCTCTTGTAAAGCGGAGGTTTCCGGTTCGATTCCGGAGGCGGGCTCTCCGCTCGTCACTCGCTGGTGGAGTTGCCACCCAGGACCCGTGCCTTCTCCGCCGCCAGCTCCTCGTCAGTGAGGACGCCCTTCTCGTGGAGGCTGGCGAGGCGCTCGAGACGGGCCAGGCGGGTCTCCTCGTCGTCGGCGGGCGGGGCGGTCTGCTCCTCGCTCGCGGGCTTGCGCATCTCCGGCAGGCGCAGTTTCGAGGCGCGCTCGCCGAGGTTGGCGTCCTTGACCGCGCCGACGACGCGGTCGCGGGTGGGGCCGAAGACCTCGCCGTAGTCCGCGTCGGGGAATTCCTCGCCGGCCTGCTTGCGCAGCTCTCGAATGCCAAAGGCCGCCAGGCCGGCGATTACGAGGGTGGTGAGGAAGGAGCGCAGGTTCTGGGTCGGCGCGGAGAGGAAGTAGAAGCCGACGATCACTGCGAGGGCGGCGTAGACGTAGGCAACATGCTCGCGCAGGGTTGGCGCGAGGAAGCGCCGAGTGGAGCGGGCCGAGCCGGTGGGCGAGGCGAGCCAACCGGCTATGCCGAAGAGCACGCCGATGACGATCACCGTCGTGGCGATGCTGTTCATCAGTGAGGTGCCGATCGACCAGGCGGCTTCGGCGGCCGGCTCAACGCTCTCTTCGTTGACGAGCTGGCCGACCACGATCCCGCCGGCGACCTCGCGGGCGACGATCACGGCGAACCCGGCCGCGACCAGGCCGACCCCGCAGAAGAGGACGGTTACCCAACGTCCCTCCCGAGACAGGTAGATGGCGAGGCCGAAGCAGAGGAAGGTCAGCAGCGAGAGCACGATCGCCAGCCCCTTGATCGCGACCACGATGTCCTGCGCGGTCTTCAGCTGGTCGGAGCGCAGGATCGTTATCTGGCCCGCGTCCGGTGGCAGCTTCGCGGCGAGGTCGGCGCCGATTCCGACCTGGTCGGCGAGGTTGGTGACGAGGCTGCCGAGGTTGAGGCTGACCTCGCCTTCTTCGGTCGAGACGGCGCCTTCCTTTTCCTCCAGGACGGCCAGGAGCTGTTCGTGGGTGGTCCGGTTGGCGCTCCTCCAAAGCTCCTGCGCGGTTGAGCTCCTCAGCACTTGGTCCGCGCCCTCGCCCGCGACCTGGCGCAGCCCGCCTGAGACCGGCCCAGCGAGGTCCTTGGTGTCGCCGGGAAGGATTTCGCTCAGTTCTTTCTCGACGTCGACGTTTTCGTAGAGCTGGTCGACCAGGTAGTTGCCGACCGCTTCGCGGATCGTCGGGTTCTGGATCAGACGGCCGCTGGTGTCGACCCAGTCGTCGGTGTTGAGCGCCTGGCGCTCGGTCCAGATCGCGAAGACGCTGAGGAAGGCGAGCACGGAGCCGAGAACGATCAGAGCTCTCACGAGGCGTCGTCTTCCGCGGCTCATCGGCGGATGGTATACGTGACTCAGTGAAGCTCGAGGGAATTCACCACATCACCGCGATCACCGCCGACGCGCAGAGCAACGTCGATTTCTACGCGGGGACGATGGGCCTTCGTCTGGTGAAGAAGACGGTCAACCAGGACAACCCGACCGTCTACCACCTCTTCTTCGCCGACGAGAAGGGCAGCGCCGGCTCCGACCTCACCTTCTTCGAGTTCCCGGACGTGCCGCCGGGCCGTGCCGGCGCCGGCGACGTGCACCGGATCGTCTGGCGGGTGGGCTCGCACGAAGCGCTCGACTTCTGGGAGGAGCGGCTCGGCGGGGAGGGGATCGAGACCGAGCGGGCGGGGGGAGGCCTTCGCTTCGCCGACCCGGAGGGGTTGGCGCACGAGCTGGCGGTGATCGAGGTCGCCGACGAGCCTCTGATCGCCGATCACCCCGAAGTGCCCGCCGCGCTCGCGCTGCGCGGCTTTCATGCCGTCTGTGCCTACAGCGGCGCCCCCGGCGCGAGCGCCGCCCTGCTCGAGGCGCTCGAGTTCGAGCAGCTCGACGAGGGCACGTGGGAGGCGCGTGGCTCGAGTCGGGGCGGTCTCTACCTCTACGAAGAGCCGCCGCCGGAGCCCTCGCTGCAGGGAGCCGGCAGCGTCCACCACGTCGCCTGGGCCTCCACCGTCGACGAGCACGAGGCCTGGCGCGACCGCGCGATCTCCGCCGGCGCCCGGCCCACGCCCGTGATCGACCGCTTCTACTTCCGCTCGATCTACTTCCGCGAGCCGAGCGGCGTCCTCTTCGAGATCGCCACCCTCGGCCCGGGCTTCACCGTCGACGAGCCGCTCGAGCATCTCGGCGAGAAGCTCTCGCTGCCGCCCGACTACGAGCATCTGCGGGCCGAGGTCGAACCAAACCTGCGCCCGGTCGTGAACCCGCGGACGGTCTCCTCGGGGTGAACGGCAACTTCGTCTGGCGCGACGCCGGTCGCGTCGTCGTCTTTCGCGCCGGCGGTGTCGACGACGCTCCGCAGCTGCTCGCGGAGCACGGGATGGCGCCCTTTGAGCTGATCTCGACCCCCCGACACCTCGATGCCGTCGACGAGCTCCGAAGGGCAGCCGCGCGGGTCCACGAGATGCCACCCGTTGCCTCGCCCGCCGAGGGCGTCACGGCGGCCGCGGCGGAGTTGCTCGAACGGGTCGAGGCGCCGGTGTTGGTGGCACTGGGAGGCGGTCGAACGATAGATACGGCCAAGGCGATCGCTTCGGTCACCGGCGCTAGCGTCGCCGCGATCCCGACGACCATGTCCGGGGCGGAGATGACAGGTATCCACCGCCTTCCCGCCGGCGCGGAGAACCGCGTGCGCGGGCTGGTGCGGCCAACCCTCGTCATCGCCAAAGCCGAGGAGATGACGAGCGCTCCGGAGCCAGAGCTTCGCGCCAGCTCGATGAACGCCCTCGCTCACGGCGCCGATTCCCTCTATACCCCCTTCGCCAACCCGGTCTCCCACATGGCGGCACTGCGCGGTGCCGAGCTGATTTCCACCTCCCTCGACGAGGACCCCGCCGAGCGCAACCGCGACGCTCTCGCCCTCGGCTCGATCCTCTGCGGCTACGCCATCGACTCCGCAATGTTCGCCATCCACCACGTCGTCTGCCAAACCCTCGTCCGCATCTGCGGCACCCCCCACGCCGGCACCAACGCCGCCATCCTCCCCCGGGTCCTGTCCTTCATGACCCCCCGAGCTCCAGACGGCCTGGAGCCCCTGGCCACAGCCCTCCAAACGACTCCTGGAGAAATAGAAGCTCGCATCCTCGAGCTAGGAGGCGACCCGCTCGGACTCGGCCAGCTAGGCGCGGACCGCGCCAAGCTCCCCCAGGCCCTGGAGTCGATGCTCCTCCGCCCGGAGCTGGCGTTCACTCCGGAACCGCCGACGCCCTCGGACCTGGAACAGCTGATCGAGTCGGCCTGGTAGCTCCGGCGGGTGGTAGGACCCGCCGGCGGTAACCATGGTCCCTCGCCCGTGTAGCCATCCACGGATGGACCCCGCCCGCCTCCAGTCGTACCACGCCTACACGCGCGCTCACGGCGTCAACTGGCCGATGTACTTGATCGCCCGCATCTTGATGACGCCGTTCTTCCTCGCCTACTTCCGCTACTCCCGCACCGGCCGCGACCACGCCCACCTGAGCGGCGGCCTGATAGTCGCCTCCAACCACCGCAGCTTCCTCGACCCCTTCGCGATCGGTGGCGCCCTCCCCTGGCGCCGGCCGATGAACTACGTCGCCAAGGTCGAGCTCTTCGAGCGCCGCTGGCAGGGCTGGCTGCTCTCGCGCCTGGGCGCCTTCCCGATCCGCCGCGGGGAGTCCGACGAGGAATCGATGCAGACCGCGCGCGAGGTGGTCGAACGCGGCGGCACCGTCTGCATCTTCCCCGAGGGCACGCGCATCCGCAGCGGCTCCCTCGCCGAGCCCAAGCGCGGTGTCGGCCACCTCGCATTGCAGACCGGCGCGCCGGTGATCCCCGCCGCGGTGCTCGGCACCGAGCACGTGCGCCGGGGCTGGCGGATCCGCCCCCGCAAGGTGAAGGTGCGGCTCGGCCGGGCGATGACGTTCCCCCGGGCTGAGAACCCGTCCCGTGGCCTGGCGTCCACCGTCACAGCGCGGATCTGGCCGAACGTCGAGCTGCAGTGGGAGGACCTCGGCGGCCTGCCGCCGATGCGCCGCGCCGCCGTGATCGGCGCCGGCAGCTGGGGCACGGCGGTCGCCGTGTTGTTGGCCCGCGGCAACCTAGAGGTCCAGCTGGCCACCCGCACCGCCGCCCATGCGGCGGAGATCGAGAGTGCGGGCGAAAACCGCCGCTATCTCGAGGGCGTGCGCCTGCCCGACTCCGTCCGCGTGCGGCAGGCCTCCGAGGTCGAGTTGGCCGGTCTCGACCTCGTCTGCCTGGCGATCCCCTCCGGCGCGATGCCGCAGGCTGTGGGCGCGATCGCCGACCGGGTCGGCGATCGCGCCGCCGTGCTCCTCCTGACCAAGGGCCTGATAGCCCCGCTGGGGCAGCTCCCGGCGGAGTACGTCGGCGAGCGGGTGCGGGCCCGTGCGATCGCCTGCCTCGGGGGGCCCGCCCACGCCCGAGAGGCGGTCTCGGGCTCGGCCGCCCTGGTGCTCGGATCGGCCGATGCCGACCTGCGCGACCAGCTCGGCGGCGTCTTCGATCGCGCCGGCCTGGTCTGCGAGCGTTCCCGCGACGTCGCCGGAGTCGAGATGGCGGGCGCGGCGAAGAACGCCGCCGCCCTGGCCGCCGCCGCCGCGGAGCCGCACGGGCTGAATGCTGCCGGGATCGCCGCCGCCCTGGTGTGGCGCGAGTGCATCGAGCACGCAACCGCGCGCGGCGCCGACCTCGCGACCTTCTCGGGGCTGGCGGGAGTCGGTGACCTGACGGCGACCGTGATGGCGCCGGCCGGTCGCAACCGCCGCGCCGGGGAGATGCTCGGCCGGGGCACGCCGGCGGCCGAGATCCCGGAGATGATTGGCCAGGCCTCGGAGGGGCTGGACGCGGTGCCGTTGCTGGCCGCCGCGACGTCGGCGACGGGTGCCCGGGCGGAGGCGCTCGCGGGCCTCGCCGCCCTGATCAGGGGTGAGATCGACGCCGACGCCTGGGTCGCGGGGCTGCGCCGTGTCGAGCGGTCGAGGCGCGCGGCGTGATCGGGCTAGGCTTGAGCAGTGAGCGCCGCCGAGGAGAACGTCGAGCCGGCGAACCTCGATCCGGCCGCGAAGGCGGAGCTGGACCGGGCCTTCGAGGATCTCTACCGAGCGCATCTGCGCGACGTCTACTCCTACGCCTACTACCGGGTCGGCAACCAGCACGACGCCGAGGACCTCACCGAGCAGGCCTTTCTCCAGGCCTACCGTCACTTCGATCGCGCCCGGCGCGAGTCCGACGGCCGTCCGCTACGGCCATGGCTGATCAGGATCGCCCACAACCTCGCCTCCAACTACTACCGCGACCGCTCGCGCCGGCCGCAGACCTCGCTGGAGAACGCCGACCCAATTGCTGCCCGCCACGGCACCGAGGCGATCGCCGAGGGGCGCGAGGAGCTGCGCGAGCTGATGGCCAACCTGGAGCACCTCCCGGACGACAGGCGCGAGGCTCTGATCATGCGCTTTGCCCTCGGCATGGACAACCGCGAGATCGCCCGCGCGCTGGGGCGAACCGATGGCGCCACCAAGGTGCTGATCCACCGCGCGATAAAGCAACTGCAGGAGCAGATGAGCGATGAGTGAAGAGGCTCAGCGGATCACAGGCAGCACCTGGGACGTCGAGCACCTGCTCTCCGACGCCCTGCGGCCGCTCGAGCCGCCCGAGCGTCTCTCGGGGCGAGTCGAGGACACTCTGTCGGCGGTTACGCAGGCGGCTGCCGAGGAGCTCTCCGACTGGGCCGAGGAGCTCTCCGAGAGCGAGTTGCGGGCACTGCGCGACCCTCGCAACTGGGTTCGGCCGGTCTTCGCCGTCGGCGCCGGCGGTGCCGCCGCCGGGGCGCTGGTCCTGCTTGAGGTCAGGCGCCGCGGTCGCCAGCAGGCGAAGGGCGGCCTGCGCTCGCTCGCCGGCCGGGTCCGGCCTTAGCGCGGGAGCCCTCTGCGAGGCGGGGCGTCCCGAACGCCGCGCCGAGGCCGAGCACCCCCACGGCCAGATGGAGGAAGTTGTCGGCGGCGTCGACCGGGAGGAAGCCGAGGATCGACTCGCCGCCGCCGAGAACGAACCCCCAGACCGCGATCGCGACGTAGAGGAGGCCGACCCAGAGGGCGTACTGGCGCGCCGCGTAGCCGGCTACCCAGAGGCCGATCGCGCCGGTGAGGACATGGAGGACGTTGACCCAGGCGTTGACGGCGAAGATCCCGAGGACGTCATCGACCTCCCCTGGTGTGCCGAAGGAAGCGCTGTAGAAGAAGCCGACGATGCCGGCGACGACGAGGAACGCGCCCACCAGCGAGGCGTAGAGGCGTGCGGGGCTGGGACCGTCCATCGGCGGCGATTGTAGGCTGCTCATCCCCGTGGCCCAGACTTGCTATCGCCACCCCGATCGCGAGACGGGTGTCTCCTGCTCATCCTGCGGGCGCCCGATCTGCCCAGACTGCATGACGCCGACCCCGGTCGGCATGCGCTGTCCGGAGTGCGCCCGCCAGCGCACCAAGGTGACCCGGGGCGTAGGCGAGGCATCGCTGTTCGCGAGCGCGCCCGCGACCTTCATCCTCATCGCCCTCAACGCGGCCGCTTTCCTCGCTGAGATCGCCAGCGCCAACGGCGGCTTCGGGGCCGTGAGCAGCAGCACCGTAGTCGGGGACTTCGGGCTCTACGGGATCGGGGTCGCCGACGGCGAGTGGTACCGGCTGCTTACCGGTGGCTTCCTCCACGCCAGCCTCCTTCACATCGGCTTCAATATGTTCGCGCTCTACTTCCTCGGCCGGATGCTGGAGCCGTCGATCGGAACCGCGCGCTTCGTTTTCGTCTACATCGCGTCGCTCTTCGGCGGAGCGTTTGGAGCGCTACTGCTCAGCGGCCCGGACACCTTCACGATCGGCGCCTCCGGCGCGATCTTCGGCCTTTTCGGCGCCGCCTTCGTCATCGCCCGCGGCCGCGGCTTCGACGCCATCGCCGGCTCGATCGGTGTGGTCCTCCTACTCAACCTCGCGATTAGCTTCGGCACCCCGCGGATCAGCCTCGGCGGCCACCTCGGCGGCCTGGTCGTCGGCGTCATCTGCGCCCTGGTGATCATCGCCGGAGATCGCGGTCGCCTTGGCTCGAACCGCCTCCAGGCGGAGCTGATCGCGATGGCGGCGATGACGGTGGCCTCGATCGTCGCCTCGATCGCCATCGCCTGACCCCGAGTGTTAGCTAGTGGCGTCCGAGTCGCGTAGCCGGCTCCGACAGCTCCACAAAGCCGATGTTGCCCGGGGGGTCGACGAGGTCGGGGTGGAGCAGGTGGCCGAGCAGCTCGACGCCGTCGATCAGCCGCGGCCCCGGCCTGGAGAAGGTCGAGGCGGCATCTACGGCGAAGACGCGCTCGGAACCGAGCGTCTTGATCTCTTCCCAGTGCGCAAGGGCCTGCGCCCGCGAGTCGTCGACGTACCAGCCACATGGCATCGCGATCGCCACGTCGGGGTTGAGGCCGGCCAGCTCTCCCCAGGAGACCTCGGGCGACTTCAGCCCCGGTGGCCCGGCGACGTCCTCGCCACCGGCGATCGAGATCATCTCCGGGATCCAGTGGCCGCCGACGTAGGGCGGGTCGAGCCACTCCAGCGCGATCACCCGCGGCAGGCTCGCCCCCGAGACGGCGGCGCGCACCGTGGCCAGCCGCCCCTCCAGCTCGCCGCGGAGCTCGTGCGCCTCGCGGGGGATCGCGGCGGCCTCGCCGAGTCGGATCACGTCCTCGAGCATCTCGCCCAGCGTGCTCGGGTCCTGCTGGACCACCCGGGGCCGGGTCGGCAGCCGGGCCGCCACCTCCAGCACGTCCTCGAAGGAGACGGCGCAGACCTCGCACACGGCCTGGGTCACGATCAGGTTCGGTTCGAGCTTGGCCAGCAGCTCCTCATCCAGCTCGTAGAGCGCCTGCCCCTCGGCCACCCTCGTCTTCACGGTTCTGTCGATTTCGCCGGCGCTGAGTCCTGGGCGAAGCACCGTGCGAGTCAGATGGGGAAGCGAACGGGCCTCGGCCGGGTAGTCGCACTCGTGGGTGACGCCGACGACTCGATCGCCCAGATCGAGGGCGAAGAGCATCTCGGTTGCGGAGGGGACGAGGCTGACGATGCGCATCGTCAGATCAATATGGCACTTCTCGCAGAAACCGCAGAGTGGAAAGCTATATTGCCTAGGCCGAATGGCCGACGACGACCTCCCCCGAAGTACCGGGTCAAATAGACGATGAGCGTTCTCCTGCTCGTTCTCCTGCTGGTTCTCGTTGCCGTCAACGGTTTCTTCGTCGCGGCCGAGTTCGCTCTCGTCCGCACCCGCCGAGGCAAGATCGAGCAGCTCGCCGAGGAAGGGGAGAGCGGCGCCGAGGAGGTGGTCGGGCAGCTCGACAAGATCGACGAGTCGCTTTCCGCCTGTCAGATCGGGATCACGATGGCCTCGATCGGGATCGGCTTCCTCGGCGAGCCATCGCTGGCGAAGCTGCTCGAGCCGGCCTTCGGCGGTCTCTCGCACGGGGTCGCGGTCGGCCTCTCGCTGGCGATCGCCTTTGTCCTGGTCACAGCGCTCCACATCAGCGTCGGCGAGCAGGTGCCGAAGATGCTCGCGATCAGCCACGCCGAGCGCACCGCCCGCCGCGTCTCTCGCCCGCTCAACTGGTTCCGCGCGCTCACCGCACCAGTGACGGTGGGGCTGAGCGCGATCTCCAACGCGATCGTGCGCCTCTTCGGCGTCGACCCGACCGACATCGAGGAGCGTCACACCGCCGAGGACCTGAAGCAGATCATCGACCGGTCGAAGCTCGGCGGCACCCTCGACCCAGGTGAGGCCGGGATGCTCGGCGGTGTCTTCCACCTGCACGAGCAGGAGGCGCGCGAGGTGATGACCCCGATCCCCGCGGTGGTGACCGTCAACGCCTCCGAGACGGTGGAGACGGCGCTGCGCCGCTGCGTGACCTCAGGCCACACGCGCCTGGTCGTGATCGAGGACGACAACCCCGACCGGGTGAAGGGGATCGTCCACAACAACAGCCTCGCCCGCCTTTACATGAGCGACGGTCCCGAGGGCGAGATCGCGCCCGCGGTTCGCGACGCGGTGATCGTCCCCGAGACGCGGCCGCTCGACGACCTCCTGCACGACCTGCAGGTGCAGCGCACCTCGCTCTCCGTCATCGTCGACGAGTACGGGCGGACCGTCGGAATCGTCACCGTCGAGGACATCCTCGAGGAGGTCGTGGGGGAGATCGAGGACGAGACCGATCCCCGCGCGGCCGCCCTGCGCCAGCTCGCCAGCGGCGAGTGGTTCGTGCGCGGACACGTCTCGCTTGGCGACCTCTCCGACGCCGGCATCGAGCTGCCGGTCGACACCGACGCCTACAACTCGGTCGGCGGCTACGTCTTCGGCGAGCTGGGGCGGTTGCCGAAGCGGGGCGACACGATCACCGCCAACGGCTACACGATCAGGGTCGAGTCGGTGCGCGAGAACCGAATCGAGGCGGTGCGGATTCGCGGTTCCGTCCGCCACGACGCCTAGTTTTCCCGGGCAACCCGCGTTCCACCCGAAACCTGGAGGTGTCGCATGTGGGTTGTGCGTTTGAGCGACAAGCAGCTGGAGGTGCTGCGGGCGCTGCTTCGCTCAGAAGAGCATCTCGGTCCCGCGCTCAAGGGTGCGGTCGAGGCCCTCGACTTGGCGCGCTGGGACGACCTGCCCGAGGCAGAGCTGCCCTGGGACGAGATCGAGACAGCGGCCCGTCGTCAGAACATCTCAGCGGCAGACGTGATTTGGGATTTGGCGGGTAAGAAGTAGGCCGCGAAAACCAAGCAGGTCAAGGACGCAGGGAGCGTGGCGTGCTCTGCACGCGAGCGACCGAGGACGCAGATATGCGCCGGTCTAGTCGTAGCTGTAGAACCCAGCGCCGGACTTGCGGCCTAGCTTGCCTTCGCCCGCCATCTCGACCAGGAGCTTGGGAGGCTTCTGGTACTCCTCGTTGGAGGCGGCGTAGAGGGCGTCGCCGATCGCCTTGCAGACGTCGAGCCCGACGAAGTCGAGCAGGGCTAGTGGGCCCATCGGGTGGCCGGCCCCGAGCTTCATGCAGGTGTCGACCTCACCCGCCTCCATGCCGGTCTGTTCCATGAAGCGGACGGCGTCGAAGAGATAGGGGAAGAGCAGGCGGTTGACGACGAAGCCGGCGAGGTCGGGCACCTCGACCGCGGTCTTGCCCAGCGCCGCGCACCAGGCGAGGGCTGGCTCGCGCGCTCTCTCCGCTCCGTCCGGGAAGCAGACCTCGACCAGCTTCATCCGCGGCACCGGGTTGAAGACGTGCAGGCCAAAGAGCTTGCCGTCGATCCCGCCTGCCTTGGCGATCTCGGCGATGCTCAGGGACGAGGTCGTGGTCGCCAAGTCCGCATTCGGACAAGCCTCCGCGATCGTTGAGAGCAACTCCCCCTTTGGCTCGACCTCCTCGACGATCGCCTCGACGATCACGTCGCAGTCCGAGAGATCCTTGGGATCCGTTGTCACCCGCAACCGCGAGGGCTCCGCCCCCTCGATCTTCGCGCAGGCAGCCACTACTTTCTCCTCCGCCCGCCAAGCCGAAGCCTCGCTCCGCGCCAGCAAGATCGTGTCAGCTGTGGTCGTGGAGACAGCCGCCAGGCCCGTAGCGATGGCGCCGCTTCCCGCGATTCCCGGACTCTCGTACCCCGTGCTTGCGTTCATGACCGGGTTCCTATCAAGCTCTTGTAGGCGGGGGTCGCCCGACCCCTACCCTCAGTACCCTTTGGTTGACTGACCAGTCAATCGAACGGAGGCAAGCGCGATGGCAGGCAACGGAAACGGCAAGTTCGGCGGCCGTGAGGTCGTAATCGTCGAGGCAGTCCGCACGCCGATCGGCCGCGGCCACGAGGAGAAGGGCTACTACAAGGACGTCCACGCCTCCAACCTGCTTGCCAAGGCCTACTCCGAGGTGATCGAGCGCGCCGGGATCGACGCCTCCGAGGTGGAGGATGTCGTCGCCGGCTGCGTGCAGCAGTTCGGCGAGCAGGGGATCAACATCGCCCGCAACGCCTGGCTCGAGGCCGGCCTGCCCATCGAGACCCCGGCGACCACCGTCGACCGCCAGTGCGGCTCCGCCCAGCAGGCCGTCAACTTCGCCGCGGCCCTGGTCGCCTCCGGCGTCCACGACGCCGCGATCGGAGGCGGCGTCGAGCACATGGGTCACATCTCCTTCGCCGACAACTTCGCGGTGATGCAGGAGCACGGGATGGCCTTCTCGCAGGCCCTGATGGAGCGCTACGACCTCGTTCCGCAGGGCATCTCGGCTGAGATGATCGCCGACAAGTGGGAGATCCCCCGCTCCGAGCTGGACGAGATCGGCCTGCGCTCGCACCAGCTCGCCGCCAAGGCGACCGAGGAGGGTCGCTTCGAGCGCGAGATCGTCCCCTTCGCGGTCAACGGCGACACCTACGCCACCGACCAGGGCATCCGCCCCGAACACCTCGCTCGAGAAGCTCTCGCAGCTGAAGCCCGCCTTCAAGGAGGACGGCAAGATCACGGCCGGCAACTCCTCGCAGGTGTCCGACGGCGCCGCGGCGGTGCTGCTGATGACGCGGGAGAAGGCCGACGCCCTCGGGCTGAAGCCGCGGGCGCGTATCTACGACCAGACCACGGTCGGCGTCGACCCCGTGATCATGCTGACCGGCCCGATCCCGGCGACCAAGAAGCTGCTCGAGCGCAACGGGATGGCGATGGACGACATCGACCTGGTCGAGATCAACGAGGCCTTCGCCTCGGTCCTCGCTGCCTGGCGCCGCGAGCTCGATCCCGACATGGACCGGGTCAACGTCAACGGGGGCGCGATCGCCCTCGGCCACCCGCTCGGCTCGACCGGCGCTCGCCTGATCACCACCCTGCTGCACGAGATGGAGCGCAGCGACAAGGAGATGGGGCTGGTGACGATGTGCTGCGGCGGCGGGCTCGGGACGGGCACGCTGATCCAGCGCGTTTGAGGTACCTTCCCGGTACCAGTTGAGTCTCGGGGAAGGGGAAACGAGTTGAGCAGGGGCGCGATCGCGGCGCTTGCCGTTGCCGGAGCGTTGGTCGTCGGCGGATGCGGCGGTGGCGACGACGGCGAAGAGATCACTACCTCCTCGCTGAGCCGGGCCGAGTTCATCGCAAAGGCCGACGCGATCTGTGACAAGGGGCAAAGGCAGGTGGAACGCAACTTCGGCGACTACGCCAAGAAGACCGATCTCCAGATCACCCAGATCACCAAAAAACCGACCAAGGAGCAGGTGAACGAGCTCGTGGGCACGGTCCTGATCCCGGCGATCGAACAGGAAATCACCCAGATCCGGGCACTCGGGGCGCCGGCAGGCGACGAGGACAAGATCGAAGCGATGCTCGAGGCGATGGAAGACGGGATCGAAACGGCCAAAGACCTGCCACAGACGGTCCTCGAACAGACCGGGGTGGCGTTCGGCATCAGCAGCCGCCTGGCCAAGGAATACGGCCTCACAACCTGCGGTCTGCGCTAATCCTGGCTGTGCGGCCAGGGGCCGCTATGCTCCGCGACCGATGGACCTGACCCTCTCGCCGTCTGAGCAGCAGTTCCGCGACGAGGTCCGCGCCTGGATCGAAGAGAACCACCCGGGTCCCGAGCCCGAAGCCGGCCTGGAGGAGGTGATGGCCTTCCGCCGCGAGTGGCAGCGGAAGATGCACACCGCCGGCTGGGCAGGGATCTCCTGGCCAAAGGAGTATGGCGGCCGTGGCGCGACGCTGATCGAGCAGGCGATCTTCGTCGGCGAGGCCGCGCGCCTGGAAGCACCGAGCCCCGCCAACGTGCTCGGTTTGGCGATGGGCGGGCCGGTGGTGATCGCCCACGGCACCGACGAGCAGAAGAAGCGCTACTTGGAGCCGATCCTCACCGCAGAGGAGATCTGGTGCCAGGGCTTCTCCGAGCCCGAGTCCGGCTCGGACCTGGCCTCGCTGAAGACGCGGGCGGTCAAGGACGGCGACGAATGGGTGGTCACCGGGCAGAAGGTCTGGACCACCTTCGCCCAGTACGCGAAGTGGTGCATGCTCGTCGCCCGCACCGATCCCGACGCGCCCAAGCACAAGGGCCTCACCTACTTCCTGATGGACATGGAGCAGCCCGGGGTGGAGGCCAAGCCGCTAGTCCAGATCACCGGCGAGGGCGAGTTCAACGAGGTCTTCATCGAGGAGGCGCGGATCCCCGACGCCAACGTGGTTGGCGGCGTCGGCAACGGCTGGTCGGTCGCGATTACGACGCTGATGAACGAGCGCGCCGGCCTTGCCTTCGGCGCGATCGCCCAGATCGCCAACAGCCTCAAGCGGCTCGGCGCTCTCGCGACCGAGACCCGCGTCAACGGCGGCACCGCGGCGGAGGACCCGGTCTTCCGCCAGCGCCTCGCCCAGCTTCACATCGAGGCCGAGACGATGCGGCTCAACGCCTACCGCGGGTTGACCAAGACGATGCAGTCGGGCATCCCCGGCCCGGAGGGCTCGCTCGGCAAGTGGCAGTGGGCCGACATCAACCAGCGCATCGCCGAGCTGGCGCTCGACATCGAGGGCGCCTACGCGCCGTTGGCCCGCGGCGACGAGCACGCGATCGCGGGCGGCGCATGGCAGTACGGCTTCCTGCGCTCGCGCGCCAACTCGATCGAGGGCGGCACGACCGACATCCTCAAGAACATCATCGCCGAGCGCGTGCTCGGCCTGCCGAAGATGCGCTGAGGGCCTGAGCCAATGTACTTCGACCTCACCGACGAGCAGCAGGCGATCAAGTCGACCGCCCACGACTTCCTCGCGGCGCGCTACAAGTCCGAGCGAATCCGCGAGCTCGCCGATAGCGAGCACGGCTTCGAGCAATCGGACTGGGACGAGATGGCCGAGCTCGGCTGGCCCGGCCTGGCGCTGCCGGAGGAGTGGGGCGGCCAGGGCCTCGGCATCGTCGAGCTGGCGGTCCTCTTCGAGGAGATGGGCTACGCGCTGGCGCCCTCGCCGCTGCTCTCGAACACGATCGCCGGACTGGCGCTGGCGCTCTGCGGCTCCGACGACCAGCGCGAGCGCTTTCTCGCCCCCCTCGCGGGTGGCCAGCTTCGGGGAACGCCCGCGCTCTGGGACGCCGGTTCGACGGCGAGGCCGGGGGAGTTCACGATGGAGGCTCGCGTCGAGGGCGGCGGCGTGGTCCTCGACGGGGAGAAGGTCTTGGTCATGGACGCGGCGACCGCCGATTTCTTCATCGTCGCCACCGCGGACGGTCGTCGCCACCTGGTCGAGCGCGGCGCTGACGGCGTCACAGTTACGCCAGCAACCTCTATCGACCCAACCCGCCGCCTCTACTCCGTCCGCTTCGACGGCGTCCGGGTCGCGTCGGAGGACTCGCTGCCCGGCGAGGAGGCCGAGTACTACCCGGTCCTCCACCGCGTTTGCGTCGCCCTCGCCGCCGAGTCGACCGGGCTCGCCCAGCGCACGATGGAGATGGCCGTCGCCTACGCCAAGGATCGCCAGCAGTTCGGCCGCCCGATCGGGTCCTACCAGGCGGTCTCGCACCGCTGCGCGCAGATGCTGCTCGAGACCGAGAACGCCCGCTCGGCGGTCTACGGCGCGGCCTGGGCGGCGGACGCCGAGCCCGAGTCGCTGCCGCGAGCCGCCTCGATGGCGAAGGCCTACGCCTCCGACGCCGGCTGGCGCGTGCCCGATGCCTCGCTCCAGGTGCACGGTGGCATCGGCTTCACCTGGGAGCACGACCTTCACTTCTTCCTCAAGCGCGGCCGCGCCAACGCGGCGATGTTCGGCGATTCCAAGTGGCACCGCGAGCGCGTCGCCGACGCGGTCCTGGCCGCCGCGGCCGAGCCGGTCTCGGCGTGAGAGAGCCAACTCACCCGCTCCGGTGCGCTTTTTCCCGGAATAGCGGGGTAAAGGCGCACCGGAACCGGATGTGGTGACCGTGGGGGCGCTGGACCGCATCTCCGTGGCTGCGATCGGGATGTCGGTCGCAGACCTCGAGGCGGAGACGGCTCGGGCCGAGGCCGCTGGCGTCGAGTGCGTCTGGGCGCCGGAGCTGTTCCGCTCCTCTGTCACCCAGGCCGCCTACCTCGCCGCCCGCACCGAGAAGATCGACGTCGCCACCGGGATCGCCTGGGCCTTCACCCGCAGCCCCTTCATCCTCGCCGTGAGCGCGCTCGACATCGACGAGATGTCGGGCGGCCGCTTCAGGCTCGGCCTCGGCTCCGGCGTCAAACGTCTCAACGAAACCTGGCACAACGCCGAGTACGGGAGGCCCGCGCCGCACCTGCGCGAGGCGATCGAGGCGACCCGGCTGATCATGCAGCAGGCGGGGAAAGGCGAGCCGATCCGCTACGAGGGCTCCTACTACGACATCGACATCAAGGGCTGGATCCGGCCGCACCCGGCGGCGCGAGAGTCGGTGCCGATCTACACGGCCGGGGTCCAGGGTGGCATGTGCCGGATGGCCGGCGACGTCGCCGACGGCCTGATCGGCCACCCGATCCAGAGCCTGCGTTGGATCGACGAGGTCGTCGTCAGCTCCTTCGAGGAGGGCCTGCGCCGCTCCGGGCGCGAGCGCTCCAGCTTCGACTACCTGCCGACCGTCTGCTGCGCCATCGACGACGACGAGGCGACGGCGATCGAGATGGCGCGCCGCACGATCTCCTTCTACGCGACGGTGAAGACATACATGCCGCTCTGGGAGCTGCACGGCTTCGCCGACAACGCTGTCGCCGCCGGCGAGGCGTTTCGCCGTGGCGACCTCGCTGGGGTGCCAGCCGCGATTAGCGACGAGATGGTCGATGCATACTGCGCCGCCGGGCCGCTCGACAAGGTGCGCGCCCGGGTCGAGGCCACCGCCGAGCGCGCCGACGGGCTCTTCCTCACCCCGCCGACCTACTTCATCTCCCCCGAGGAGCTCTCCGAGTACCAGAACCGCATCATCGACGCCTTCGGGCCGGCGAGCTGACCGCGCCGAGCGAGTTCCGCCTGCTCGAAGTCTTGGCCCGGGTGCAAGAGATCCCGCCCGGCTTCGTCCGCTCCTACGGCGACGTCTCTCCCGGCGCCCCCCGCTTCGCCGGCGCCGTTCTCTTCGAGTGCGACGATCCGGACCTGCCCTGGTGGCGGGTGGTCCGCGCCGACGGCTCCCTGGCTAAGGGCGCGCGCCAGCAGCGACGACTCATAGCCGAGGGTGTCCCTTTCCGCGGCGACCGGGTCGACATGGCGCGGGCGCGATTGCCCTCCTGAGCCGCAGGGTCCCGGCAGTGTCACAAGTTTGTTGCCATTTGTCTTCAGTTCTGGCACATTTGAAGCTTGATGCCAGAGATCAAACTCGGTAGACAGGGACGCATCGTGATTCCATCGCAGATCCGGGAGGAGCTTGACCTTCGCGAGGGCGATTCCCTCAACGTCCGAGTGGAAGACGAACGGTTGGTACTGGAAACTCCTCTCGCTGCGCTGGAACGACTCCGGCGACGGTTTCGCGAGGCGGCACGAGGCCGCGATCCAGTTGCAGAATTGATCGCGGAGCGACGCGTGGAAGCACGTCGGGAAGAGGAAGAGCTGGATGAGTTCCGGCGTCGTCATTCTTGACGCCTCGGCTGTTCTCGCTCACCTCTTCGACGAGCGAGGAGGCGAGAAGGTTCTGGCGGAGCTCCGCCGATCGGTGGTTTCTGCGATCAATTGGGCGGAGGTGGCGCAACGGTCTATGGCCCTCGGCGCCTGGACGAGCTCGTTGTCTGCCGAGTTCGAATCGACGGGCGCCCGGATCGTGCCGGTCGAGACAGAGCACGCAGAGCGCGCCGCCCAGCTGCGTGAGTCGACCCGTTCCGACGGTCTCTCGCTCGCCGATCGAGTCTGCTTCGCCCTGGCGGCGAGCCTTGGCTCGCCGGTCTTGACCGCCGACCGAGCGTGGCGGGAGATTGACGTTGGGGTCGAGGTCCAGCTGATCCGCTGAGAGCCGCTACTCGTCGCGCGGGGTGATGCGGAAGGTCGAGACGACCTCGGCCTGCTGCGCCTCGGGATGGACGACGTAGGCGCTGGGGCCGCCGCCAAACCAGCCGGCGCTCTCGTTGTCGGCGACGAAGATGCCGGGGTGGTGACGGCCTTCGCCATCCTCGACCCAGACCTTGTCGCCCTCTTTGAACCCGTGCTCTATCTCCTCCGCCACGAACGCCACCTTAGTTGCTCCGGAGATCCTCAGCACGGCGCCCCGTCGCGATGGACGACGGGGCGCCGTGCCAGGGTGGGGGACGGCTATGGACAGACGACGATCAGGTGGAAGTCGGCGTCCGCGTCGGCGCCTTTCTCGTCGCGCGTGCGGACCTCGATCGCGTTTGCGTTCGCCGGCGAGGTGTTGGTCTGGGCGTAGCCCGGGCCGGGCACGGAGGTGCCAGCATTGTCCCGTCCTGCGACGTTCGCGCAACCCGAGACGTTGGCCGGGAAGGTCACGGTGACCGCGCCAGCCGCCTCCGCCGCCACTATGCCGGCGTCGCTGGCACGGGCAAGCACGGCGTTGCCCGCACCGGCCGGGTTGTTGACCACGGCCCAGTAGGTGTGCACGGCACGGTTCGCCGCTGGTACGACACCGAGCTTGTTGGTGTTGATCTGGTAGCCGGTGAGCGTTTTGCGCTTGATCTTGCCGGCGCCGATCGTCTGCTTTTTGATCGCGCCTCCGTTGATCGTCTGCGCGGCGTAGGCCGTCCCCGCCAGCGCGACTATCAGGGCCGCGATTGCGACCACCATCGCCGGCGAGGGCCTGCGCTTCCTCAAGGCATCCATGTAACTCCCTCCCTTTCGAGGACGTGTCTGAGCTTTACCCCCAATAGAGGTGGTTAACCTCAGACACGCCCGCCGGGGGAGGGATTCGGCGTGCTGGGAAGGATCCTGCGCTAGCTAGGCGAGAAGGGAGGCGACGAAGCGCTCGAAGGCGGCGGCGTCGGTGACCGCCCGTCCGTGGCCGGGGAGGATCAGCGCAGGGTTCAGCTCGGCGAGCTTGCGGATCGAGCGGCGGTTCTCGGCCGAGTCGGCATTGAAGAACTCCGGTGGCTCGGCAAGCCTGAAGCGCCCCGTGGCGTAGCTCATGCTGCGGATCACGTCGCCGCAGATCGCGACACGGTCGGAGTCGCGGAAGAAGATCACCTCGCCCGGGGAATGCCCTGGCGCGTGGACGACCCGGAAGCCGCCGACCTCGTCACCCTCCTCGAGGACGCGGTCGACGGGGTGGGGTGGCCCTTGGAACAGCCGGGCCGAGAGCTTCGCGACCGGGTGGTCGCTCGCCGCGACGGGCCTGCGCCCCTCCATCGCATCGACGTCGGCGGCGTGACAAGCGAGCGGTATGCCGCGCGCCTCGCAGACGGCCTTGGCGACCCCCTGGTGGTCGGGGTGGACGTGGGTCAGCGCCAGCAGCGAGAGCTTGCGTCCCTCGATCTCGGCGAAGATGCGCCGCCGATCGGGCCGCCCTCCCGCGTCGACCAGCACGTCGCCCACCAGGTAGACGTTGATGCTGGGCAGGGGGAACTGCTTGAGTCGCCATACCCCGGGCGCGAGCTCCTTCACCGGTGGCCGATCCCCATCGTGCCCCTGGGGTCGCCGCTGTGCTCGGCGAGCTCCTCGAGCTCGGCGATCTTGCGTTCCCCTTCCAGCCGCGCCGGATCATCTGCCCCGAGCGCCTCGATCAACCGGCGGATGCGGTTTCGCACCTGCAGGGCAAAGTGAGGGGTGGAGGCGCCGGCCAGGGCGCGGATCTCCTCGGCCGTGATGGGGCGCCCTGCACCGAGCAGTGCCGGGTTCTCGGCCTCGCTCACGGACCACTCCCGATCTTGGTCAGTTCCGCCAGCTGGTCGATCTCGGCTTGCTGATTCACGCTGACGCTCTCCTGGTCCCCGATCACCCAGACGTGGTTGTAGAAGGCGCGGGTCGGATCGGTCGTGTAGCCCGGCTTGACGTCGAGCAGGTATTCCCGCAGTTCCACGGGCAGCGTATCGGCGTCGTCGGTGAGCAGCAGCGGGCCCCAGGTGCCCGAGGCCGACAGCGGCGCGGCGATGCCCGCGTCGAGCAGCGAGTCGCTGCGGGCGACGACGAAGCCGTGGCCGGGGTCGTTGACGTTCCAGCCGAAGTCGCCGCTGTCGTAGCGGGCGAGCGCGATCGCGTTCTCGACCGGGTCCTCGCCGGAGACGCGGCGCACGCGCTTGGAGATCCTCGACGCTTCTCGCACCACGTCGGAGGAGATCGCCGAGGAGGGGCCGAGCACGTAGACCGGGACTTTGGGGTGGCGTTTCAGCGCTCTCGCGGTCGCGGGCGGGAGCCGTTTGACGCCGCTGAAGAGCACCGGGTCTCCCGAACGCGCTGCCCAGGCCGCGGCCGGCAGCGCGAAGGCCGACTCGCTTTCCGGGGCGAGGACTATGTGCCGCGGCGGGCCGCCGGAGAGCCGCTCGCGCAGTGCCGCCACCGCCGCGGCGACAGTGGCGGGGTCGCTGCCCCTCGCGGGGCTCGCCTTCAGCCCCTCTGGTGCGGCCGCGTCGCCGACCGGGAACACCTGTGCCCCGTCGGTCCCCCGGCTCCCCTGGGGGTCGAACGCCTCGAGCGCCTGCGCCGTCGGGTCTGGAAGCGAGTCGCCGGAAGTAACCAGAAGCGGGGCGCGGGAGGGAGACGCCATCAGCACGGCCGCCGCGACCGCCCCTTGCCAGTCGTCCTCGTCGACCAACGCGACCGCGACGGGCCGCTGGGCCGGGGTCGTAGCCGGGAAGACCGCGAGCGAGACTCCGGCCGCGGTGGTGGCGGGATCGGAGCCTCCTACCCTGGTGGTGTTGTTGGTGGCGAAGGAGGGGTAGCCAAGCTCTTCCGCCGCCTCGGCGGCCGGGGTCTTCTCCTTCGGGCTCGGCTCGGTGGTGGTCGTCGGTGCCGGTGCGGGTTTGCTCTCTCCCTCGTTGGGGTTGCCGCCGCCGAGCACGGCGGCGACGAGGAAGACGACCGCGACCGCCACCAGGCCCGCGATCGCCTTCAGCGCGCCGGGAACCGGTTTGCGCCCGCGGCGTGGCTGCTTTGACGGCGGCGGCGAGGGCGAGGGGGTCGTCTCGGTCGCTGGCTGACCGTTGCCGGCTTCAGCCTGCTTCGGTGCCGCCTCCGCGGGGGGCAGGTCGGCGTTGATCGGGCGCTTTCGGGCCATCCGCCGGAACGCTACACGCGCTGGCCTGGCTGGCCAGTCGGCTAAAGTTCTGGAGGGCTGGTTGATTGACCAGTCAATCAACCGCACTGCCGCCGAGCAAGAGGGGATCGAAATGGATTTCGCACTGACCGAGGAGCAGCAGGAGTACAGAGAGCGCTGCCGGACCTTCGCCCGCGAGGTGATCAGGCCCGCGGCGCGCAAGCACGACGCAGAGGAGAGCATTCCCTGGGATGTGATCAAGGAGGCGCGCAAGCAGGGCTTCGGCGGCCTCGAGGGCATCCAGCGCTCCGCCGCCGACGCCCAGGGCCAGATGCAGGTGATCTCCGCCGAGGAGTTCCACTGGGGCTGCGCCGGCATCGCCCTGGCCATCTCCGGCTCCGGGCTCGCCGCTGCCGGGATCGCCTCCTCGGGCACGCCCGAGCAGATTGCCCAGTGGGTGCCGGAGTGCTTCGGGGACGGCGAGGAGATCAAGCTCGGCGCCTACGCGGTCACCGAGCCCCAGGCGGGCTCGGACGTCAAGAGCCTGAAGACGACCGCCAAGCGCGACGGCGATGAGTGGGTCCTCAACGGGACCAAGGTCTTCATCACCAACGGCGGCATCGCCGATGTTCACGTCGTCGTCGCCACCGTCGATCCGAGCCTTGGCACGCGCGGCCAGGCCTCCTTCATCGTCGGCAAGGACACCCCAGGCCTGAGCCAGGGCAAGAAGGAGTCGAAGCTCGGGATCCGCGCTTCCCATACGGCGGAGGTCGTCCTCGACGATTGCCGCATTCCGGTGGAGAACCTGCTCGGCGGCGAGGAGAAGCTGCAGCGCAAGCTGGAGCGTGGTCGCTCCGGCCAGAAGTCGCGCTCGGCCGACGCCCTCGCCACCTTCGAGATGACTCGTCCCCTGGTGGGAGCCTCCGCTCTTGGCATCGCCCAGGCGGCATACGAGTGGACGCTGGAGTACCTCGACGGTCAGTCCGAGGACGGCAGGCCGCTGCTCGGCGAGCAGCGCATCCAGCAGACCCTCGCCGACGTCGCCACTGAGATCGAGGCTGCCCGTCTGCTGGTCCAGCGCGCCGCCTGGATGGGTCGCAACGGCATCCCGATGCGCGGCGGCCAGGGCTCGATGTCGAAGCTAAAGGGCGGCGACGTGACGATGTGGGCGACGACCACGCTGATGGACCTCGTCGGCCCCTACGCCTGGAGCTCCGAGTGCCCGCTGGAGAAGTGGTTCCGCGACGCCAAGATCTACCAGCTGTTCGAGGGCACCGCCGAGATCCAGCGCATGGTCATCTCGCGCATGCAGGCGCGCGAGTACGCCGAGCGCCTTGGGTACGCGGCCGAAGTCGCCAGCGAGGCGATGGCCGAGAAACCCGCAGAGAAGGAGCCCGTTCCCGCTTAGGGCCGGAGCCATCGGGGTCCCCGATGGCTCTCTAAGCTCGGGGCGTGCACGCGCACGCTCACTCGCACTCCGTCGACGCGCGGCGTGGCGACAGCCGCCGGCGAATGTGGATTGCTTTGGGGATCAATGCTGCGATGCTGGTCGTCGAGGCTGTCGGCGGTGTCCTCACGGGCTCGCTCGCGGTACTGGCAGACGCCGGCCATCTCGTCTCCGACGTGGGGGCGATCGCGCTGGCGCTGTTCGCCGCAGCGCTCGCTACGCGCCCGGCCCCAGGCAGGATGACCTTCGGCTACCAGCGCTCTGAGATCCTCGCCGCCCTCACCAACGGGCTGCTGCTCGTTGCGGTCGCACTCGCGGTGGCGATCGCCGCCCTCGGGCGGCTTGGCGATCCGCCCGAGATCGAGGGCGCCGGCGTGCTCGCTCTCGGCCTGTTCGGCCTGCTCGGCAACGCCGTCGCGGCGCTGGTGCTGGCCCGGGGTGAGCGGGCCGACGTCAACCTCGAGGGAGTGCTCCGGCATAGCCTCGCCGACGCGCTCGGGTCGCTTGGCGTGATCCTCGCCGGGGCGATCGTCCTCGCCGGCGGCTCGGCCGTCGTCGACCCGATCGTCAGCCTCGCGATAGCGGCGCTGATCCTTGCCTCTTCCTGGCGCCTGATCCGCGAGCCGGTCGCGGTCCTGATGGAGGCGGCGCCCCCGGGCTTCGATGTCGCCGCCGCTGGGGCGGCGATCTGCGAGGAGGAGGGGGTGCTCTCGGTCCACGATCTGCACGTCTGGGCCGTGACCTCGGGCTTCGGAGCGCTTGCCGCCCACGTCGTCGTCTCGACGGACTGCGATCGCGACCTCGTCCGGCGGCGCATCGAGCTGCTCCTGCACGAGCGCTTCGGCATCGACCACACCACGCTGCAGATGGAGGAGCAGGCTGCGGACACCCTGCTGCGGGTCGAGAACGCGCGCGGGCAGGACTGAGCGCAAGCCCACTTGCATGGCAAAGTCCCTGCAAGTAAAGGGGTCTCGCCTCGGCTAGCCTCGCCGGCGATGCTCAAGACTCGCCTTGCCCCGGCGGCTCTTCTCGCCGCCGCGGCGGCGCTGATCGTGCTGCTCGCGGCCAGCGCCACCGCATCCGCCGAGGATCTCCACTCGAAGCTCGAAGCCAAGGAAACGAAGCTCTCCAAGCTGCAGGAACGCAACGGCGTCCTGACGACGACGATCTCCGGCTACGGCGACCGGATCGACCGCCTCACCGGAGCCGTGGCCGCGCTGCGCAACCGTGAGGCGGCCGTCCGCGTCCGGCTCGAGGCCAAGCAGGCCGAGCTGGACAGCGCGCTCGACGAGCTGAATACGGCGAAGCGACGCCTGAAGACGATGAGGGCGCGCCTGAAGCGCGCGCTGATCGCCCTCAGCGACCGCCTGGTCGCGATCTACGAGACGGGAACACCGGATGTGCTCAGCGTGATCGTCGGCGCCAGCGGATACGACGACCTGGTCGAGCGCACCGAGTACCTCAACCGGATCCGTGGCATGGACGAAGCGATCGTCGGCCGCGTGCGCGAACTGCGCGACCAGGTGAAGCAGACCGTCGCCCGCCTGCGCACGGTCAAGGAGCGCATCGAGGCCGCGCGCGACGTGATCGCGGCCGAAGAGCAGGCGCTGGCGAGCGCCCGTGGCGCGTTGCAGGAGCGCCAGTCGGCTCTGGTAGCCGCACGCGGCCGCCGCGTCGCCGCGCTGGAGAAGATCCGCCACAGCGAACGCGAGCTGCACGGCGACGTCGCCGCGATCCAGGCTGAGCTCGCGGCCCTTCTCGGCGAAACGGCCTCGGCCCCGCTGCCCGCCGGGCCGATTCGCTACGGCTCCGGCCCGCTCATCTGGCCGGTCGACGGCCCGGTCGTGTCGGGCTACGGGATGCGCTGGGGCCGCATGCACGAGGGCATCGACATCGCCGTGCCCGCCGGGACTCCGATTCGCGCGGCGGCCTCGGGCACCGTCGTCCTGCTCCAGTCCGACGCCGAAAGCGGCGGTTACGGCAACTTCACCTGCATCGACCACGGCGGCGGCCTGCAAACTTGCTACGCCCATCAGTCGTCCTTCGCGGTCGGCGCCGGTCAGAGCGTCTCCCAGGGAGCCGTGATCGGCTACGTGGGCTGCACCGGCCATTGCTACGGCGATCACCTCCACTTCGAGGTGCGCATAGCGGGTAGCTCAACCGATCCGCTCGGCTACCTCTAGACGGCCGACGGGACCCAAAGCGATCTATATCTCTACTTTGGGTCCCGTCGGCGCGTCGGCTCGGCGCTCGATTCCGGGCGTCCAATACTCAAAATCCCTTAGGAAATTCGACTATTTGGTATGCCTCCCTGGTTTGTGCCTGCGACCCTGGGTACAAGCGACCGGGAGGCGACGCGGATGATTCGCCAGGCTCATACCTATCTCGTGAGCGCGGTTTCGGGCAGCGCCCTGATCGCGACGGCTGTCGTCGCCTTCGTCCTGCTCGTCTCCTTCCAGGCGCTGAAGGACTGGCCCCTCGCTGGAATCACCGGCGGAGGTGGCGAGAGCGCCGTCTCCAGCGGTAGCCCCGCGGAGGGTGCCTCTGGCCCCGCCGCCACCGGCGCGGTGGGAACGGCGCCCCCCGCAAGCGCAACCACCGGCGGCGCGAAAGGCCGCAACGGCCAGGCCACCCTGGCGCAGCAGGGTGGACAGACGGGCGCCGCTCCGGTCGCCGGGGCGCCCCAGGGGACGGCTCCGGGTTCGAGTCCTCCCAGCGGTGGCGGCGGACCCGCGTCATCCACGCCCTCCGCCAATCCGGGCGCCGCCGGTAGCGGCGGTGCGGGCAACACGTCACCGCCGAAAGCCGGCAGCGGCTCCTCGGAGGGCGGCTCCGGGCAATCGACGTCGGGCGCGGTTACTGGCACCGTCAACGAAACCGTCTCGGGGGTTGACAAAGGCCTCGGCGGAGCGCTGAGCGAAGCCGGGGTCACCGAAGTCACCGAAGGGGTCGTCAACGGCGTCGCGGGCCCCGAATCCACCGTTGGCGAAACGATCGACAAAACGGTGGAAGCGGTCGGTGGCCTGATCGGCGGCGGCAGGCGCTGAGAGCGCCGAGCCCCGCGGTTCCCCCGCCAACCGTCACAATGCCCGCCTATGGCGGAGCGTGGACAGGCGGGCGCGGTGGCCGATCCGATTGAAGGCTCGCCGGTCTACCCCACCGGCAGCCGTGTCAATGAGCGCGGTCACCTCGAGGTCGCGGGTTGCGACGTGGTCGAGCTGGCGGCGGAGTTCGGCACACCGGCTTACTTCTACGCGGAAGAGGAGATGCGCGCCCGGGCCCGGGCCTACTGCGAGGCGTTCGAGCGGCGCGACGCCGAGTTCGAGGTCCTCTTCGCCAGCAAGTCGCTGCCCTGCACGGCCGCCTACCGGCTCTTCGCGGAGGAGGGGCTCTCGGTCGACGTCGCCTCCGGCGGGGAGCTGCACATGGCGCTGCGGGCGGGCTTCGATCCCCCTCGCATCCACATGCACGGCAACAACAAGAGCGACGAGGAGATCCTGCTCGCGGCTCGGGCGGACGTCGGTCACCTGATCCTCGACTCGTTCGACGAGATCGAGCGCTGCGAGCGCCTGCTCGATCGCCCCCAGCCGGTGCTGATCCGGGTCACTCCGGGGATCAAGCCCTCGACCCATGACTACGTCCAGACCGGCCAGCTCGACTCGAAGTTCGGCTTCGGCCTCGAGGACGGCCTGGCGGCGCGGGCGATCGAGCGGGTGCTCGCATCCGACGTCCTCGACCTCGTCGGCCTGCACGCGCACATCGGCTCGCAGATCTTCGAGCTCGAGCCCTACAGGTTGGCGATCCGCGCGATCGGCGAGCTCGCCGGCGAGTGGTGCCGCCTCGTCAACGTCGGCGGCGGCCTTGGCATCGCCTACACGGCCGAGGACGAGCCGCCCTCGATCGACTCCTACGTCGAGGTCAAGGTGCGTGGCGTCGCCGAGGTCTTCGGCGAGGGTGTGAGGATCCTGGTCGAGCCCGGCCGTTCCCTGGTCGGCAACGCCGGCCTCACCGCCTACCGGGTCGGCACCGTCAAGGAGATCCCGGGCGTGCGGACCTACGTTGCCGTCGACGGCGGCATGTCCGACAACATGCGGCCGATGCTCTACGGCTCCCGCTACGAGGCGCTGATCGCCGACCGCGCCGCCGCACCGGCGGAGAGTCTGGCGACGATCGCAGGCATGCACTGCGAGTCCGGCGACATCATCGTTCGCGACACGATGCTCGCCTCACCCACTGTCGGCGACGTGCTGGTGACGCCGGCGACGGGTGCCTACGGCCACGCCATGGCGAGCAACTACAACGGCGTGCCGCGGCCACCGGTGGTCTTCTGCCGCGACGGCGACGCCCGCGTCGTCGTGCGGCGCGAGACTTACGAGGACCTGACAGCGCGGGATGTATAGAGCCCCTTCGAAAACCCCCCGCGCACGTCTGGCGGCGGCGCACCAGCGCGGTGCGGCGTCCTCAGTCGGCCGAATAGCGCTGCTATTCGGCCTCCCTGCGTCCTTGCCCCGCTTGGTGCGGCGCTCGCCAGCCGCACACGCGGAGTTTCCGAATGGGCTCTGATCCAGTCCGCATCGGGCTGCTTGGCCGCGGCACGGTCGGCGGTGCCTTCGCCGAGCTGATCGAGGCTCGCGCCGGCGCGGTCGAGGCCGCCACCGGTCGGCGTCCGGAGATCTGCGGCGTGCTCACCCGCGAGGAGGGCGATTTCGCCGAGGTCCTCGAGCGCTCCGACCTGGTGGTGGAGCTGCTGGGCGGCACCGATCCGGCGCGGCAATACGTGCTCGACGCGCTGCGCGCCAAGCGCCCGGTCGTCACCGCCAACAAGCAGCTCCTCGCTCAGCACGGCGAAGAGCTCTTCGACGTCGCTCGCGAGGCGGGAGTGCAGCTTCGCTTCGAGGCGGCGGTCGCCGGCGTGATCCCGATCGTGCGGGTGATCCAGGAGAGCTTCGGCGCAACCAAGATCGACAAGGTCTTCGGCATCGTCAACGGCACGACGAACTACATCCTCAGCGAGATGGCCGCCACCGGCGCCACCTACGAGGACGCCCTGGCGCGCGCGCAGGAGCTCGGTTACGCCGAGGCCGACCCATCCGACGACGTCAGCGGCGCCGACGCGGCGGCGAAGATGGCGATCCTCGCCCGCCTCGCCTTCCACACTCCGGTGACGCTCGACGAGGTGGCCTACGAGGGGATCGAGCACGTCAGGCCCGACGACCTCGCCTACGCCAAGGAGCTGGGACTCTCGCTGAAGCTGCTCGGTGTCGCCGAGCGCCGCGGCGGCGGGATCAGCGTGCGCGTCTTTCCCTGCTTTCTCTACGGGGGTCACCCGCTGTCCCCGGTCGAAGGACCATTCAACGCGGTGATGGTCGAGGCGCCGGAGATCACCGAGGTAACGATGTCCGGGCCCGGTGCGGGTGGGGTCCAGACCGCCTCGGCGGTGCTCGGTGACGTCGTCTCGGTGCTGAGCGGCGACGCGCCGGTGCATGAGATCCGCGAGCGCCTGCCGCTCGTCACCGACGTTTCTTCTTCGTTCTACCTGCACCTGGCAGTTGCCGACCGCCCCGGCGTGCTCGCCCAGATCGCCCAGGTCCTCGGCGACGAAGACGTCTCGGTGAAGAGCGTTGTCCAGCGCGGCGTAGGCGAGGAGGCGAGCCTGGTGATGGTTGTCCACGAGTGCCTCGAGTCGCGCTTCTCGGCGGCGCTCGAGGCGATCGACCACCTCGACGTCCTCCGCGCCGCACCGCGCGCCATTCGCGTGATCGAAGAGGAGTTCGTTTGAGCCCCGTCCCCCTGGTCGAGCGATACAGGGAGCGGCTTTCGCTGGAGCCCGGCGACCCGGTAGTGACGCTGAACGAGGGCTCGACGCCGCTGGTCGAGGCGCCGAGGCTCTCCGAGCGGATCGGCGTGCGGGCATATCTCAAGTTCGAGGGAGCAAACCCGACCGGCAGCTTCAAGGACCGCGGGATGACCGTCGCCGTCTCACGCGCGAAGGGGAGAGGGGCGGAGGCGGTGATCTGCGCCTCGACTGGCAACACCGCCGCCAGCGCCGCCGCCTACGCGGCTCGGGCCGGCCTGCGAGGCGCGGTGATCGTGCCCGAGGGCAAGATCGCGATCGGCAAGCTCGCCCAGGCGCTGATGCACGGGGCCCGGGTCGTTGCCCTGCAGGGCAACTTCGACGACGCGCTGACGATCGTCCGCGACCTCGCCGAGAAGCACCCGATCGAGCTGGTCAACTCGGTCAACCCGCACCGGATCGAAGGTCAGAAGACGGCCGCCTTCGAGGTGATCGAGGAGCTGGGCGAGGCGCCCGGCGCGCTGGCGATCCCTGTCGGAAACGCCGGCAACGTCACTGCCTACTGGCGCGGCTTCCAGGAGGCCGGCGCGGTGCCGGTCCTCTACGGCTTCCAGGCCGAGGGGGCGGCGCCGCTGGTCCACGGTGCCCCGGTAGCCAGCCCGGAGACCGTCGCCTCGGCGATCCGCATCGGCAATCCGGCCCGCTGGGAGGAGGCGATGGCGGCCTTCACGGCGTCCCGCGGCAGGGTCGCCGCGGTCACCGACGAGCAGATCCTCGACGCCTACCGCTGGCTCGCCGCCGGCGAGGGTGTCTTCTGCGAGCCGGCCTCGGCGGCCTCGGTTGCCGGCTTGCTCGCCCACGGCCTCCCCACGGTCGATGGCGCCCCGGCGCCGGAATCAGTCGTCTGCGTCCTCACCGGCCACGGCCTCAAGGACCCCGACACAGCGCTGTCCAAGGCACCGCCGGTGATCAACTGCGAGAACGACCTCGGTGCCGTGGAGCGGGCGGTCTTCGCGTGACCGCTTCAAGGGGGAGAGCTTTGGCCGCCAAATCATTGACTTCGCATGCGCTTCTCGCGACATGCCAGGAACTGGGCGCGCCGACACGGCTTCAGCGCCGGTGACGCGGAAGAGGTCATCGAGCATCCTCTCCACATGGATCGGACGACAAAGGAAATTCGCGCTACACCGGTGCGATCAGGGGCGTTCGCGTGCGGATTGTCGTTGCGCTTGACGAGCCAGACCTTGTCGTCACAATCCATGAGAGGAGACGCTGATGCGAGCCGATTACGACAGCAAGGCCGACGCCCTCACGATTGAATTGCACCAAGTCGAGCGTTTCGATCGTGGTGAGCAGGTTGACGACGACTATTGCAACGTTGGCATAGTTGGTGACCGTGTCGTAGCGATAGAGCTTCTCTATCCCAATGAGCACCTGGATCTTCTCGACCGCGCGGTCGAGCAATATGGCCTGGATGGCCCGGCTTTGGTTGCTGCCGCGAAGGCCGCGCTCGCCGTGCCGGATCGGCTGGTCGTCATGGACGTGGCCGAGCGCGCCGCCGCCTGATCCGCGCCACGGTGTAGAAACCATCCGGTGACCGCGCGTCGGCGACTCGTCCGCGTTCCCGCCTCCTCGGCCAACCTCGGCCCCGGCTACGACGTGCTCGCGGCGGCCGTCTCGCTCTTCCTCGAGCTCGAAGTCGAGGAGACCGGCGAGTTCTCGCTCGAGCCCAATGGGCTGGCGGTCCCGGCCGGGCGCGAGAACCTGATCGTGCGCGCCTTCGAGAGCCTCCATCCCGCTGACGGCATCACGTTTCGCCTGCGCAGCGAGATCCCGCTCGCGCGTGGACTCGGCTCGAGCGCCGCGGCGATAGTCGCCGGGCTCTTCGCCGCCGACCATCTCTTCGAGCTTGCGCTCTCCAAGGAGGAGATGCTCGTGCGGGCGACCGAGCTCGAGGGCCACCCCGACAACGTCGCCGCCGCGATATACGGCGGCTTCGTGATCTGTGGGGAGGGGGAGGGGGGAGAGCCGAGCGCCGCCCGCTTCGAACCGCCGGGGGGTCTCGAGGGGGTCGCCGTGATTCCCGCCGAGGAGGTCTCGACGGAGCGCGCGCGTGAAGCCATACCCGCCGAGGTTCCGCTCCAGGACGCGGTCGCCAACGTCGCCGCCGCCGCGCGGCTCGTGCTCGGCCTGCAGCGCGCCGACCTCGCGCTTGTCGCCGCCGGCCTCGCCGATCGCATCCACCAGCCCCGCAGGCGCGAGCTCTACCCGCGCTCGATGCAACTCGTCGACGAGGCGTCCGAGCTCGGCGCCCTCGGCGCGACCATCTCGGGCGCCGGCCCCACCGTGCTCGTCTGGACCACTTGGCAGGAGGCGGGCAAGGTCGCGGAGGGCCTGGAAGCCCGCTGCGAGGGCTGGGCCGAGGTCCGTCGGCTGCCCTTCAGCCCCCACGGCGCCGACGTGCCCGAGCTTTGACCGGTCCGCGCCAAACATTCATCTGAACTTCTTTATTGATAGACCTCTCTTCCCATGCGGCGCCACGGGTGTGGGGAGAGCCGCGGCGCGCCCGCCTCGTCGGGCGGGGCCGCATGACCGACGCGTACGGGTCGGGCCCGCGACGCCGCGACGCCCGACCGCCCACTCGACGCCTGTGGGATTGGGTGCGCGGGCATCAACCCCAGCCGAAGCCCGTCTCCGCGACGCCCGACGTGGCCCCGGAGGCGGGCCGGATCGGGATCTGCTGCTCCGGTGGCGGGATTCGCTCGGCCAGCTTCAACCTCGGCGCGCTCCAGATCCTGCGCGAGGAGGGGGTGCTGAAGGAGGCCAAATACGTCTCGGCGGTCTCGGGCGGTTGCTACATGGCCGCCTCCTTCGCCACCGTCGCGATCGAATCCCCCCGCAACCTGCTTGACGGGGGGCCGCCGGTCTATGCGCCCGGCTCGCCCGAGGAGCAGCACCTCCGCAACAACTCGACCTACCTCGCCCCTGGCCTGGGCGGAAAGCTGCGGCTGCTCGTCCGCTTCCTGCTCGGCCTCGTGGTCAACCTCTTTCTGATCGGGCTGGCTGTCTACCTCCTTGCCGTGCCCTTCGGCTCGCTGCTTGGCGAGGTCTACGGACAGCTCGCGCGCGTGCGGGGAAAAGGAAGCCTGGACATGGCCGCCTGGGTCTGGTGCCTGATCGCCGGTCTCGGCATCGGCGGGGTCGGGCTCGCTGTCCCCGACCTCCTGCTCAAGCTTCCGGACGGTGGTCGGGGCCGGCGCTTGCTCGGCTCCTACCGGGTGCGCGAGGTCTGGTCCTACCGCCTGCTCGCCGCCGCCGCGGTCGTCTTCCTCCTCCTCGTCGCCGTGCCCCAGCTGATCCTCTGGGCGCGCGGCGCCGGGAGCGTGCCGCTCGAGGGCCTGGTCGAAGGCCTGCCCTCGGTCCAGGGCGGCGAAAGCGCGGCCCAGACCGGCACCAGCCTCTTCGCCGCCCTCAACCTGACCGCGGTCGTGACTGCGGCCCTCGGCGCCGTCTGGGCCTTCGTCGTCAAACGGCGCTCCTTCTTCGCGCTCCTCGCCGGCGGCATCGCCGGTCCGCTCGCGGTCCTCAGCTTGGCGCTGTGGTTCGCCAACCTGGGCGCGACCGACACCGGGATCGCCTCGCCCGAGGGGCTGGGGGTCGCCGTTCTCATCGCCTTCGCCCTCTGGCTCTTCGCCGACCTCACCCAGTGGTCGCTTCACCCGCTCTACCGGCGCCGGCTCAGCTCCGCCTTCTTCGTGCGGCGGGTCGGGCGCAACCCCAGCCGCATGTCGGTCGAGGAGATCGACTACAGGAAACCGCTGCGCATCTCCTCCCTCACCGCCGGCGACCACTTCCCCCAGCTGATCGTCTGCGCCGCGGCGAACATCTCTGACCCCGGCGAGACGCCGCCAGGTCGCGCGGCGACGCCCTTCGTCTTCTCCTCCGACGGGATCGGTGGGCCGCTGATCGGCAGGATGCCGGTGGAGGCATACGAGAACCAGGCGGATCGCAGCGCGCGCGACGTCACCCTGCCGGCCGCGGTGGCGATGTCGGGCGCCGCCGTCTCGCCCGCGATGGGCAAGAAGACGATCAGGGCGCTGACCTTCCTGATGGCGCTTTCCAATCTCCGGCTCGGCGTCTGGGTGCCCAACCCGCGCTACGTCGAAGAGGCCGGTAAATCGCGCTTCGCCGTGCTCAAGCCAGTGCGCCAGCGCGTTCGCTGGATCGGCTCGCCCCTGCGCGGCGCCTGGGGTTGGATCTTGGGGCAGTCGAGTCGGCTGGCGAGCATCTGGGGGCGTTCCCTCGCCGCCCTGCGCCGCCGCCGGGCGACGCCCGCCTACCTCTTCTGGGAGATGCTCGGACTGACGAAGCTCAACGACCACTTTCTCTACGTGACGGACGGCGGGCACTACGACAACCTCGGCCTGATCGAGCTGCTGCGCCGCGGCTGCACGACGATCTACTGCTTCGACGGGGGCGGCGATCCCAGCGGTACCTTCCGCGCCCTCGGCGAGGCGGTGGCCCTCGCCCGCGGCGACCTCCAGGTCGAGATCGACATCGATCCCTCCGAGATCATCCCCGACGAGAAGACGCGGATCTCGAAGACGAGCCACGCGATCGGCACGATCCGCTACCGCGCCACGCCGGCCGGCGGCATCGCTCCCAGTGACGACGATGGTCGCCGCCACTACACCGGGAAGCTGGTCTACTGCCGCACCGCGGTCAACGAGGACGCACCGTGGGACGTCAGGGCCTACCACGAGAAGTCGCGCAGGTTCCCCTACCACTCGACCCTCGATCAGTTCTTCGATGACCAGAAGTTCGAGGCCTACCGCGCGCTCGGCGCCCACGCCGCCCGCGAGGCAGTCGCCTCAATGCTGCGCGAGGAGTAGCCGCGATGGCGGCTACGATCACGGCCATGAGAGCCAGATTGAGGAGGTCGGTTGCCGCACTCGTCGTAGCTGGGTTCCTTCTCGCCCCCGCGACTTCCCAGGCGACGCTGGCCTTTACCCGCAACCCGTTCAACCCGGTGGTATTCGCCGCGAACGACGACGGCTCCGGTGCCCACCGCCTTGGCGCAGGCTCGAGCCCGCGCGTTTCGCCCAATGGCCAGATCGTCGCCATCTTCCACCAGGGCAGGGGACGTGCGGCGCAGCCCGAGCTGATCCTGGGCCCCGCGGATGGCAGCGCGCCGCTGAGCAGCCTGGCGACCGGCTGGCGCGAACCCTTTACCTTCGCCTGGTCGCCCGACTCCGCTTCGATAGCGGCGGTGCTCGGTCCCGAACTGGGGGCCAAGCGGCTCGTCCTGATCGACGTAGTCACCGGAGCGCAACGGACGATCGCGCGCGGCTTCTTCAGCGGCGTCAGCTTTGCCCCCGAAGGAGGGCAGCTCGTCTACGGCCGGGCTCCCAGCGAAAGCCTCCCGGCGCGTCCCGACATCTACCGGTTCGACATCCTTCCCCCCGGGGCGACCAGCGTGGCCCCCGAGGTCCCGCACCGGATCACCAGCGACCATCGTTCGTCCAACCCGCTCTGGGGGCCGGGCGGCAAGATCGTCTTCGTCAAGCAGCTGGGTGGGAAACGGCGCAAATACGGCCCCAAGAACGACCTCTTCTTGATGGACCCGGGTGGTGACCAGGTGAGGCGGCTGACCCACACCGTCGTCGGCCCGCTCCTCCTCGGCCTGGCCCCGACCGAGTGGTCAGCCGACGGCACGCGGCTGCTGACCGAGTTCGGTGGCCAGGACACGACCTACGCCGTCACGGTCAACCCGCGCACCGGGGCGGAAAGGACGCTGACCAGGGAACGCGAGATCGGCTTCGTCGGCACCGCCCTCTCCAAGGACGGAAGCACGGTCCTCGGCAGCCTCGGCGGCTTCGAACCGGGCCCCGGCCACAAGGTAGTCAGCATTCCGTACACAGGTGGCAAGCCGAAGGTGTTGGCGAACAACGCCTCCGAACCGGATTGGAGTCGGTGAGATGTCAGACGGCTACACGATCAAGCATCGCGACGAGTTCGAGTCGATGGAGGGCTCGGGTGACTCGACCTGGCGCCTGGCGCGCCAGGCGCTGGGGACCTCGGCGTTCGGCTTCAACCTGGTCGAAATCGACCCTGGCGGAGGAATCCCTGAGCACGACGAGGCTGAGAGTTGCCAGCATGAGCTCTACGTCGTGCTCGAGGGCGAGGCCGTCCTGCGAATCGGCGGCAAGGACCACTCCGCCCCAGCCGGCACCTTCGCCTCGATCGACCCTCCGGTCAGCCGCACGATCCTCAACCGCTCCGACGCCGGCGTAACGGCCCTCCTGATCGGCGTCCACCCCGAGGGCGACTTCCAGCCCTCCAGCTGGGGCTAACCCCATCACCAAGCGAACTGCATCAACTTTTCTACCTGCTGGGTAGAGAAGTTGATGCAGTTCCCGCTGGTGGGTGATTTTTGGACGGTATTTGCAGGGATTTGGGGAATTGCGCTGACGGCGCTCTCGGCGGCCCTATAATTCTGCGACCGTCAACCCGTCGCGCGCCCGCTCGAAGAAGGCGTGGTAACCGGGAGGTCAGATGTCTAATACCCAGTCCCGTGAGCTTCACGGCGAGGGCGCGCCCCTCCGCTACTCGCCAGAGCGTGCCTACCGGCCGCGCGTGTCGCCCCCCAGCGTCGAGGACAAGGACGCCTGCGCGATCTATGCCTCAGTGCGCAAGGACGCGACGCCGAGCCACGCGCCGATCCGGCAGGCGATTCCCGCCCTTCAGAAGATGCTCCACCGCGCCGGCAACGTCGACGGCGAGGGCGACGGCTGCGGCGTCCTCATCGACCTGCCGCGCAAGATCTGGGCCGAGGAAGTCCGCGCCGGCGGGCACGACCCCTCGCTCACCCTCGACGACGCATTCGCCGTTGCCCACGTCTTCATCGAGCGCTCCCAGGATCGCGACCGGATCCAGCACGACGCCCGCGAGCTGCTCGGCCGCGGCGGTTTCCGCATCCTCGCCGAGCGCGTCGGCGTTGTCGACTCGACCGCGCTGGGACCGACCGCACGCGAGGAGGAGCCCCACTTCTGGCAGCTCGCCGGCCTCGTCGCCGACGCCTCGCGCCGCGACCGCGTCCTCTTCGACCTGCTGATCGAGCTCGAGGAGAGGCTGGGCGTGCACGTCCCCTCCTTCTCGGCGACGACCTGCGTCTACAAGGTGATGGGTGCGCCGAAGGTGCTCGGCGCGTACTACCCCGATCTGAGCGACGAGCGCCTCGAGACGATCGGCTGCTTCGGCCACAACCGCTACTCGACCAATACCTGGCCCTCGTTCAAGCGCGTCCAGCCCTTCTCGGTGCTGGGCCACAACGGCGAGATCAACACGATTGCCCAGCTGCGCCAGGAGGCGAGCATGCTGGGGGTGCCGATCCACGCCGACGGCTCGGACTCACAGGACCTCAACCGCACGATCGACACCCTGGTCAGCCGCGACGGGTTCAGCCTCGCCGAGGCGATGGAGATGGTCGTGCCGCCGATCGTCGAGGAGATCCGCTCGCTCCCCGCCGACCTGCACGGCTTCTACATGTACCTGCGCCAGGCGATGGGGCCGTTCGCGCAGGGCCCGGTGGCGCTGATCGCGCGCCACGCCGATGAGTGCGTCTTCTCCTCCGACGCCCTCGGCCTGCGGCCGCTGTGGCAGGTGGAGACGGGCGATGACTTCGTCTTCAGCTCCGAGCCGGGGGTCGTCCCGGTCTCGGCGATGGTCTCCGAGCCGAAGCCGCTCGCCCCGGGCGAGAAGGCACTGGTCCTGATTGACCGCGAGGGTCGCCGCTCGAAGCTGCACCCGCATGCCGAGATGTTGCGCATCGTCCGCGAGAGCTGGCTGCGGCGCAACGGCGTCGACGAGGTCGCCCCCTACGAGCGCGCCCTGGAGACCGGCGGCCCGCTCGAGGGCAACGAGGTCCCCGGCTACTCCGACGCCGGACCGGAGGAGCCGGTCAAGGTCTCCGATCGCGTTCTCGCCGGCTTCGGCTGGCAGCGCGACGACGTCAAACTCGTCCAGCAGATGGCCTCCAACGGGTCCGAGCCGGTTGGCTCGCTCGGCTACGACGGGCCGCTCGCCGCGCTCTCGCCGGAGCGCCAGAACCTCGCCGACTACTTCAAGGAGACGGTCGCGGTCGTCACCAACCCCGCGATCGATCGCGAACGGGAGATGGAGCACTTCTCGACCCGGGCGGTCTTCGGCCGTCGCCCCTCGCTCGGCGCCGCCGGCGAGGACACGGACACGATCGAGACCGCCTTCCCGGTGATCCTCGGCGGTCACCACGACCTCGCGCCCCTCTCCGACAAGACCTACCGCAAGATCGCCCGCGAGCACAACACCTACCTGCTCGAGGACCTCTGGGAGGAGTTCCGCGGCCGCGCCGACGCCCTCGACATCTCGCTGCTGGAGTCCGAGACGACCCGTGGCGCGATCGAGCGGATCAAGCAGGAAGCGGTGAAGAAGGTGCGCGACGGGGCGGAGCTGCTCGTGCTCACCGACCGCACCGTCTACGACGCCGACCGCCGTTACCTCGATCCCCATCTGGCCACCTCCGCGGTCGACCAGGCGCTGAAGGGATACAGGGTCGATCCCGGCGAGGAAAACCTGCGCCGGCGCTGCGGCGTCGTCCTGCGCTCGGCGGCGATCCGCAACGTTCACGACACGATGCTCGCGCTGGGCCTCGGCGCCAACGGCGTCTGCCCGTACACGATGGTCGAGGTGATCTGCGTCGAGGATTACGAGTCAGACGTGTCCAACCTCTGCGACGCGCTCGAGAAGGGGATCGAGAAAGTGATCTCGACGATCGGGATCCACGAGGTGCGCGGCTACGCCCGCCAGTTCTCCTCGATCGGCGTCAAGCCGGAGCTCGCCGAGATCTTCATGACCGAGGCCTTCGCTGCTTCCAACCGCGGCGGTGCCGGCTTCGCCGACCTCGACGAGGACACCAACGAGCGCGCCCGCATCCTCGCCGGTGATGACGAGGCCAAACCGGCGAAGACCTTCCGCTTCTACCCCAAGGTCTACAAGGCCGCGATCGCCACCGCCAACGGCTCCGGTTCCTACGCGGACTACTCCGAGAAAGTGCGCGAGCTGGAGCAGCAGAGCCCGATCTCGATGCGCCACATCATGGGCTTGGTGGCCGACCGGGAGCCTCTGAAGGACTCAAGCGTCGTCGACGCCAGCGTCGGCCACCACGACTATCCGGTCGTGATCTCCTCGATGAGCTTCGGCTCGCAGTCCGAGCCCGCCTTCCGCGCCTACGCCGAGGCGGCGAAGTCGATCAACGTGCTCTGCGTCAACGGCGAGGGCGGCGAGATCCGTGACATGTACGGCCATTACCGCAAGTGGCGCGGCCAACAGGTCGCCTCGGGCCGCTTCGGCGTCTCGGCGGAGATGATCAACTCCTCCTACGTCGCCGAGATCAAGATCGGCCAGGGCGCCAAGCCGGGGGAGGGCGGCCACCTGCCCGGCAAGAAGGTCTCCGAGAAAGTCGCCGCCGCGCGTAACGCCTCGCCCGGCACCGACCTGATCTCGCCCTCCAACAACCACGACCTCTACTCGATCGAGGACCTCGCCGAGCTGATCGACGAGCTGAAGACGGTCAACCCCGACGTTCGCGTCTCGGTCAAGGTGCCAGTGGTGCCGAACATCGGCACGATCGGCCTCGGCATCGCCAAGGCCGGCGCCGACATCATCACCCTCTCCGGCTTCGAGGGCGGCACCGGCGCCGCGCGCCAGCACGCCCTGCGCCACGTCGGCCTACCCTCCGACATCGGCACCCGCGCTGTGCACAGGGCGCTGATGGAGGCGGGTATCCGCAACCGGGTCGAGATCTGGGCCGACGGCGGCTACCGCCACGGTCACGACATCGTCAAGCTGCACTGCCTCGGCGCCAACCGGGTCGGCTTCGGCACCCTGGCGATGGTCAGCCTCGGCTGCACGATCTGCCGCGGCTGCCAGCTCGACACCTGCCACGTCGGCATCGCGACCCAGATCGAAACGGTCGAGCAGGCCCAGGAGCACGGCCTGAAGAAGTTCACCCCGCAGGAGGTCGACATTGCCGCCGAGAGCTGCGCCCGCTTCTTCCATGCGATGGGCGAGGAGGTCAAGGAGGTCGTCGCCTCGCTCGGCTACGAGCGCGCTCAGGACCTGGTCGGGCGCTACGACCTGCTCGAGCAGGTCTCCCACCAGGACTCGATCGACCTGGCGTCGCTGATCACGCCGCTGGAGGAGTTCCTCGACCTCGAGCCCCTCGACCTGCCCGCCGCCGAGGAGGCGGAGGAGCGGGCCGAGGCGGGGCTGGTGGTCGCCCGCCCGATCCGGATGGAGGCCAAGCAGGCCTCAGCCCAGATCGCCTCGCTTGCCGGCGACATCTGCTCCGGCCGTACGATCCGCAACGAGTTCCCCCGTGCCACCGACGCCAACGACCGCGTCCTTGGCACTGAGCTGTCGGGAGCGATCTCCCGCTCGCGCATCTTCGAGGACGGGCCGGAGTCGAACGACGACGTCCTCGCCAGCCTCGAGTTCAACGGCGGCTCCGTTGCCGGTCAGGGCCTCGGCGCCTTCAACTCCTACGGCGTCGCGATCCGGGTCGAGGGCGGCGCACAGGATGGCGTCGGCAAGGCGATGCTGGGCGGCAGCGTCGCCGTGCTCAAGGGCAAGGGAGCCAAGGGCAAGCGCCTCAACGGCTCCGTCGGCAAGTCCTTCGCCTACGGCGCCCAGCGCGGCCGCCTCTACGTCCAGGGCTCTGCGGACTCGCGCTTCTGCATTCGCCTCTCGGGGGCCGACGTGGTCCTCGGCGGCGAGCCCGAGGAGGACATCGACGACAGCCGCGGTTGCATCGTCGACCGGGCCAACGCCAAGGGCTTCGCCTTCGAGTACATGACCTCGGGCCGCGCCATCGTCCTCGGCGATCTCGGCCCGTGGGCCTGCGCCGGGATGACCGGCGGCCGCGTCTACGTCCGCCACAACGCCTTCGGCATCGACCGCGACGCGATCCAGCGACGGCTGGGCGAGGGAGCGAAGGTGGAGCTGAAAGAGCTCGACGCGGAGGGCCTCCTCGACGTCGACGACCTGCTCTCTCACTACGCCAACGAACTCCGGGCCACGGGTCAGGACGACGAGGCCGACCGCATGAGGGGCCTGGCCGCCGACGCCGCCGACAACTTCCTCATGGTCGTGCCGCACAAGGTCCAGGCCGACCCGAGCATCTCGACGGAGTAGACGGCTCTCAGCGACTCAAGAGATCCGCGATCGCCCGGATCTCGCCCAGCAGACCGTCGAGCAGCTGCTCCGTGTTCGTGTGAATCCGCCACTCGGCGTACTTGCGCTCCTGCTCGACCTCGTCGAGGCGCTGCGCGAGCGCGTCGGTGCGGGCCTCGACGTTGTTGATGCGCTTGTTCAGGCGCTTTTCGGCCTTGCGGACGCGGCGCTTGATCAGGAAGGTGGTCTCGTCGCGGATCGCGTCGAGTTCGCGGCGAAGCTCGGGGTTCTGGGCGGCGTCCTGCTCGGTGAGCATCTCTTCGACGCCGACGCGGACCCGCTCGATCTCCTCGTGGAGGCGTTCGCGGGCACGCTCGGCAGCGACCTCCGGGGGCTCTGAGCGTTGTGGGTCCTCAGGGCCAGGCCAGCTCACGGGACCCATGCTAGGGACCCGGGTGGCCGGAATTTACGGCTGTCGAGACTACGCTTCCAGCGCGAAGAGCCTGTAGCGGCCGACTGCCAGTTCATCGCCGTCCTCGAACCTCGCCCACTCGACGATCTCTCCGTTGAGAAAGACGCCGTTGAGGCTGCGATCGTCGAGGACGCGAAGCGAGTCTGGCTGCTCGGAGACGATCAGGGCGTGGCGCCGCGAGACGCTCGGGTCGTCGAGGCGGATGTCGGCGGTGGCGCTGCGGCCGATCCGCGTCCAACCCTGCTCGATCGGGAAGATGCGGATCTCGCCGCCCTCTTCGCGACAGGCGATGTAGCGCCCGGTCTCCGGCAGCAGCGCACGAGCGACGTCCAGCCATTCCGGTGGCGAGTCCTCGGTTGGGATCGCCAGCTCGGCGGTCTGTCCGTGCTCCTGCATCGGCTCGAAGATCGAGTCGCGATGGAACTCCGATGCACCGCAGCGCGGGCAATCGGGTAGATGGTCGTTCTCTCGCAGCGAGAGCTGCGAACCGCACGAAGCGCAGAAATAAGTCCCCGAACCGGGGATCGCGCCTGCGTCGAAGCTCTCGACGCCTATGCCGGGGCTGACACTGGTAAAGATGGGGTCTCCTTCCCGGCGCCTCCGCAAAGCATCCTACCGGGCAAAGCCGGTTCCTGCATCAGAAGTTTCCCGCAGGTAGCGGCCCGCGCCCGCCATCTCGCCAATAGAATCGCGCCGCCATGGGCCCGGTTAGCGCCGAAATCGAGATCGACGTGTCGCGCCAGCGCGCCTTCGAGGCGATCGCCGATCTAGCCCTGAGGCCCTCCTTCATGGATCACTTCATCTCCGGCTTCCACCTCACCCGGATCGATTCGGCCGGGATCGGCGCTGGGGCCAGATTTCGCTTTACAACGGGGCCGCGCAGGTTCTGGGCCGACACCGCGATCGCCGAGACGGAGGAGCCGCACCGGATCGTCGAGCACGGCCGCGGCGGCCGCGGCAACCGCGTTCCAACGACGACCCTGTGGGAGCTGACAGAGGGGCCGGGATCGCTCACCACCGTCCGCGTCTCCTTCTGGACCGAGCCCTCGAACCCGCTCGACCGCGCGCCCGAGCTACTTGGGGCCGCCTCGATCTTCAACGAGCGGGGATGGCGCGAGGCGCTGCGCCGCTTGCGCGATCAGCTCGAGTCGGGAGCGCTCGGCGCCAAGCGCTTGGCGGTCGCCGGTGGCAACCCGTACGCGACGGGTATTCCCTGAGCCGTGTTCTATAGGCTCTCGCCGCCGATGCCCCGCCAACGAGCCCTCGCAACCGTGTTCTCCGCCCTGACGCTCGCGGCCCTGGCGCTGTTCGCCACCGCCTGCGGCCACACGAGCCATCACAAGGACGTGGTCGAGGGCGAGGTCGTCGAGCTCGGCGAGCTCAAATACCAGGCGATCTTCTCGCGCTTCCTCAACCCCAACGACAACGAGGACGCGGCCTACCTCGTCGGCCAGCCGCCGCCACCGAAAGGCAGCGCCTATTTCGGCGTCTTCCTCGAAGTGCTGAATCACAGCGAAGAGACGCAGCCGCTCGCCGACTCCTTCACGATCACCGACGCCGACGGCCAGACTTTCCCCTCGCTTCCGAGCGAGAGCCTCTACGCGTTCCCGTTCGGGGGCGAGGTCGAATCGCAGGAACCGATCCCGGCGCCCGACTCGACGGCGCAGCAGGGGCCGATCGCGGGCTCGTTGGTCCTCTTCGAGCTACCCGCCTCCGCTTCCGAGAACCGCCCCCTGATCCTCTCGATCCCCGGCCCCGGCGGCCCGGCCGAAGTAACCCTCGACCTCTAACCCCGGGGTCGACGGGACCCAAAGCGTAGATATAGATCGCTTTCGGTCCCGTCGGCGGGAAGTCAGAGGCCCGCGGAGAGCACCTGCGCGGCGGTGGGGGCGGCGACTTCACCGCCGGCGGCTTCCGCTTCGATCAGCAGCACGCCGACCGCCAGCCTCGGCTTTTCCGCCGGCGCGAAGGCGGCGAACCAGGCGTCCTTGATCTGCTCGGGATGCTCCTCGTTCTCCTGGCCAGGCTTGGGCCCCAGCTCGGCGGTCCCCGTCTTGCCCGCGACCTGGGCCTCGGGTATCGCCCCGGCGAAGCCGGTGCCGCCGGCGACGACGCCGACCATCAGTTCGGTCAGTTCCTCGCTCGTCCGCTCCGACATCACCCGCACCGGCTCTACCTCGGGGCGGAGCTTGCGGTTGCGCACGATCGAGGTCGGTTCGCGCACGCCGCCGTTGGCGATCGTCTGGGCGACGCTCGCGATCTGCAGCGGCGTCGCCAGCACTTCGCCCTGGCCGATCGCGCTCGACGCCGAGGTCGAGGTCGTCGCCGATCTGCTCGGGGATCGTCGATTCCTCTGGGTCGACCTGGGCGACGATCCGCGGCGCGTAGAGCGTCGGCGGTGAGTTGAAGCCGAAGCGCTCGGCGGTCGCGACCAGCTCGTCGTTGCCGATCTCCGGCCCGAGCGGGGCGAAGTCGGCGTTGCAGGACTCCGCGAACGCTTCGCGGAATGTTCCGCCGCAGTACTCCCCGTTGGCGTTTTCGATGAAGCGCCCACCGACGTTGACCCCGTCGGTGATTTCGAATTCCTCGTCGAGCGTGACGGCGCCCGTTTCCAGCGCCGCCGTCGTCGTGACCATCTTGAAGGTCGATCCCGGGGGCTGTGGGGCCGAGAAGGCCTGGCCGGCGAGCGCTCGAACGTCGCCGGTGCGCGTGTCGAGTACCGCGATCCCGCCGAAGCGCCCGGCGAGCGCCGAGACCGTCGCGTCCTGCAGCTCCGGGTCGACCGTCGTCTTCACCGGCGCCCCCGGCCGCGGCTCGGCCTTGGCGATCACCCGAGCGGAGCCGCCGGCGTCTCCGACGGCGAGCAGCGATCCGCCGGGCCTGCCGGTGAGCCTCGCGTTGAAGGCCCGCTCGAGGCCGCTGACGCCGACCGGCGTGTCGGGGGAGAGGCCGTGGCGGGCGAGCGCGTGCACGTCCGCTTCCTCGCTGATGCCCACTTCGCCGGTGACGTCGATGGCGGCGCTGCCCAGCGGGTGTTCGCGCGCCTCGGCCGGCCCCTCGGCGAGGGCCGAGCCGTCCCGGGCGAGGATCGGTGCCCTCTCCGCAAGCTCGATCTGGCTTTCGAGGTGCTCGCCCTCCAGCAGACCGGGAAAGACGAGGCTCGGGTCCCAGGCGATGCCGCCGTCTTCGAAGGGAAGGCCCAGCTCCGCGGTGACGGTGCCGAAGGCCACGGTGTGGACAGCCATCTCCACGGGCACGACGGCCGTCCCGTCGATCGAGCGGGGATCCCCAGGCGAGTCCGGGTCGAGTGAGCGCAGCGTGGCTGTGTCCGCGGCGGTGCGGTAGGCGATGACGAAGTCGTTCAGCCCGATCGCGCGCCGCGAGGCCGGGTTCAGCTCTCGGTGCATGGCGGCGAGCTCGTTGCGCTGCCAGGCCTCGACGAAGCGCCTGGCGGCGTCCTTCTCGGGCGAGCCGGGCGCGCCGGCGACGGCGCCGGCGATGAAGGCAATCAGGGCGATCACGATGAGGGGGAGCGCGCGGGTGACGAGACGGCGACGCCGCTCCACCTCGGGGGGCGAGGACTCATGTTTGGTTGCAAAGGTACAAGCCGCGGGGAGCGGAACCCGACCCTCCCTTCTCCTGGCTGCTTCTATTTCAAGATGACAGTTCTCGACTGGGGGATCGTCGCCTTCACTTTGGCGCTGAGCTTGTGGGGGTACCGGCAGGGGTTGATCGTTGGGACGTTGACGCTCCTTGGGTTCGCTATTGGGGCGGTTGCCGGGAGCAGGGTGGCGCCACTGGTCTTGAATCAGGGAGCGGAGTCGCCCTATGCGCCGCTGTGCGCGGCCTTGGGGGCGTTGCTGGTCGGGGCCGTCGTGGCGGTGACGCTGGAGAGCCTTGCGCTGGGATTGCGCTCGCGGGTGATTCGGGGGAAGGGGTTCCTGCATCTCGCCGATGGGGCAGGCGGAGCCGCGCTGGTGGCTTCACTGGCGCTCGGGCTGGTCTGGGTGTTCGGGGCGGTCGCGATGCATGCGCCGGGGACGGCGCAGCTGCGCGCCGACGTGCAGCACTCACTCATTCTGCGCAGCCTCAACGACGTGCTGCCGCCGAGCGGGCCGATCCTCAACGCGCTCGACCGCGTCGACCCGGCGCCATCGATCGTCGGGCCGGTGGCGCCTGTCGGCGCGCCGGACCCGGCGATCGCCGGCGATCCGGACGTAGTCCGCGCCGGTGCCTCGGTCGTGCGGGTGCTGGGGACCGCCTGCGGCCTGGGCGTCGAGGGCTCCGGCTGGGCGGCCGCGCCCGGGATCGTCGTCACCAACGCCCACGTCGTCGCCGGCGAGGACGACACCACGGTGTCGACGCAGGAGGGCGCCTCGCTCGAGGCGACGCCGGTCCACTACGACCCCGAGAACGACCTCGCCCTCCTTCGCATCGGCGTTGACTTGCCGGCTCTCGAGCTAGCGCCGAATGCCGAGCCGGGAACCGCTGGTGCCGTCCTCGGCTACCCGGAGAACGGCCCCTACGCAGTCACCCCGGCCCGCCTCGGCGAGACGCGAGAGACGATCAGCAACGACTCCTACGGCATCGGCCCGGTGCGCCGCTCGATCACCTCGCTGCGGGGCCACGTCCGCAGCGGCAACTCCGGGGGTCCGCTCGTCGACAGCCGCGGCCGGGTCCTTGGCACCGTCTTCGCGGCGACCACGACGGGGACGCCGGGTGGCTTCGCGGTCCCCGACGAGGTTGTGGAAGCAGCTCTAGGGGGGCCGATCGTCTCCGTCGACACCGGTCCCTGCGCTGGCTAGCCGGGGAGTGGTGGCGCACTCTCCTTTGTCCAGTACTTACGGTCTGTAAGCTCGGGGATGCAGTGGAGGTCGGGTCACGGACCCAAGATCAGGCCGTCGACGACGGCAATGGACATGGTGTGTGCCCGCACTTCCATGCGGCTATCGAGCTGATCGGGAAGCGGTGGACGGGGGCGATCGTCTGCGCGTTGACGGAGGGGCCGCTTCGCTTTGGGGAGCTTGCGCGGGCCGTGCCAGGACTATCTGATCGGCTCCTCTCTCAGCGACTGAGGGAGCTGGAGGAGGAGGGGCTGGTAGAGCGCGAGGTCGAGGCGGGGACGCCGGTGCGCGTCACCTACTCCTTGACCGAGAAGGGGGTGGCGCTGGACCCCGCCATACAAGAGCTGCGTGCTTGGGCGTGTCGCTGGAAGCGGACCGAGTAGCCCTCGGTGGACGAAGCGGCGATATCGGCAGCTGAGGCCGGCGCTCAGAAGGGTCCTGATCTTCCCGGTCCGTTTGCGGTCGGCCGCTACGCGCGCAAGCTGCAGGAGGAGATGCGGCGGCGGGCGCGGGTTCTGCTGATCGGGGAGGTGACGGGTGTCGGGCGGAGCAAGGTGCAGGCCTACTTCGAGCTGCGCGACGGCGAGGGGGCGGTGCCGTGCGCGATCTGGCTGGACGACCTCGAGAAGGCGGGTCTCCCCGAGGGCGGGTTTCGCGACGGCGCCGAAGTCGTGGTCGCCGGCGGCCCGGACTACTACCCCGGCGGCGGCCAGGCCTCGCCCAGCTTCTCCTTTCGCGCGACGCACGTGCGGCTCGCCGGCGAGGGCGACCTGCTGGCGAGGTTGGAGGCCCTGCGCAAGCAGCTCGAGGCCGAGGGCCTGTTCGAGCTGCAGAAGCAGCTCGCCCGGCCGGTCTTGCCGAGGACGATCGGCGTGGTCACGGCGGAGACCGGGGCCGCGCGACGCGACCTGCTCGCCGGCCTCGAGCGACGCGGCTGGCGCGGCACCGTCGTCTGGGGCTTCGCTCCGGTGCAGGATCGCCACGCGGCCCCGGCGATTGCGGCCGCGATCCAGGACCTCGCGGCGCAGCCGCGGGTGGAGGCGATCGTCGTCACCCGCGGCGGCGGCAGCCTCGCCGACCTCTGGGCGTTCTGCGACGAGACCCTCTGTCGCACGGTGGCGATGCTGCGCGTGCCGGTGATCAGCGCCGTCGGTCACGAGCGCGACTCGACCTTGATCGACGACGTCGCGGCCGTCGCCTGCTCGACGCCCACCCATGCCGCCGAGGCCGCGGTGCCGCTCGATTGCCGCGCGGCGCGCGAAAGCCTCGGCCGAAGCGCGGCCCTGCTCGTGCGGGCTGCCGAGAACGCCGTTCCGGCGCGCACACCACACCTGGTGGCGCTCGCCCGCGGCCCCGCCCGCGCTCTGCGGCGCGAGCGCCTTGCCCTCAACCAGAGGACGCGGGAGATCCGCGCGGCCTCCGAACGCGGCATCGCCGAGCGTCGCGGCTTCCAGCGACGCCTCGCGACCGTCGTCCTCGAGCGCGCTCGCCGCCGCGCCGCCGGCGCCGAGATGGAGCGTCGCCGAGTGGCGCTGCGGCGCGCCGAGGTCGCGCTGCGGGCGCACGAGCCGGAGCGAACCCTGGAGCGCGGCTACGCTCTGGTCGAGACAGCGGAGGAGGAGCCGATTGCCAGCAGCGCCGAGGCGGTCGCCGCCGGGCGCGTCAGACTGCGCTTCGCCGACGGCAGCGTCGGCGCCAAGATCGAGACCGAGCAATGAGCGACAAGCCCGCCAGCTACGAGGTCGCGGTGGAGCGGCTGGAGCAGATCATCGACAGGCTCGACTCGGGCCAGGCGGGCCTGCGCGAGACCCTCGACCTCTGCCGCGAGGGTCGCGACCTCGTCACCTACTGCACCGCTGAGCTCGACGCGGTCGGCGAGGGCTTGAAGGAGCTGCGGCTAGACGAGCTGGCTGAGAAGCTCACGGCTGAGACGCCCTGATCCGCGCGATCTCGGCTTCCAGGCTGCGCCTACCGGCCTCGAGCTCCTCCCGCCCCCACTTCGCAACGAAGGGCTCCTCTGGGCGCTCGAGGAAGACGTAGGCGAGCTCCACCTCCGACGTCCCTCGCGCCTCCGCCACCGCGAGCGCGTAAATGGCCTGTTGCACCTCGTAGCGGGCCGCGAGCTCGGTGACCGGCGAGCCGTCGACCTTGTCGGTCTTGTAGTCGACGATCAGGGGCGGGCTGCCGCGCTCCTCGACCAGCAGGTCGATCGAGCCGCGTAGGACGGTGTCGGCGACCTCGATCAGCAGCGGCACCTCGGCGCGGCTGCTCTCGGCGTCCCGTATCCGCTCGAGGAAGAAGCTGGAGTCGAGCCAGGCCCGGAACGGCACCAGCATGGCCTCCTCGGTGAGGTCCGGATCGCCGACCTCGGCCGACCTCGATACCCGCTGGACCAGCTCCGTCGTCGGTGCTCGCCAGCCGTTGGCCTGGCTCCACTCGAGCAGCGCGTGAACGGCCCTGCCGCGCTGGGCGCCGCCACGGGTATCCGCTCCGTCGTCGTCCAGCCCCTTGCGCGCCCGCTCGCCGTCGAGCGGCCATCCGTCAGGGCCCTCGCGGTGGGCCGAGATCGCCGTGTAGGAGAGCGGTCGTCTCGGGGCTCTCGCCGCCCTTCGCGCGACCAGGGGGGCCGGTCCCTCGCCGGCATCTCGTGCCGAAACCGGCTCCCTCCGCACGGCGGTCAGGGCCGCCGCCCGCTCCACCGAGGCGAGGTTCACCCGGACCGCGACCTGCGAGGGGCCGAACGCCTCCTCCAGCCCCGGCCTCGGCTCCGGGGATGGGATCTCGACCGTCGAGTCGAGCTCGCGGTCGATCCCGAGGCCAGCGACGATCCGCTCGATCACGGCTTCTCCGTGGCTCTTCTGGGCTGGGGGGGCCGTGCCGATCACGCCGCTCAGCAGCAGTCGCTCGCGCGCTCGGGTCGCCGCGACGTGGAAGAGGCGGAGCTCCTCCTCGGCTTCTCGCGCCTGCGCGTCCTCGCGGAGCGCCCGTTGCGCGTAGAGGTTGACCCCGCGCGCTCCGAGACGGCGCAGCTGCATTCCCACTCGCGGCGCCTCGGGCTCGCGCCCGATCGTGAGCAGCGGGGCGCGGGCGGGGGGGAGGAGCCCGCGGGAGAGATGCGGGATCGCGACCACGTCGAACTCGAGCCCCTTGGCGCTGTGGACGGTCATGATTCGCACGCCGTCGTGACCCTCCACGGCGGTCGCCGCGCGCGCGTCGGCGTCGGCGTCGGCGCGGGCGGCGAGGAAGTCGAGCAGCCCGCGCAGGTCGCGCCCCTCGGCCGCCTCGAACTCGCTGGCGAGGCGCATCAGCTTGCGCACGTTGGCGAAGCGGGCCTCGCCGGCGGGGCGCATCAGCACGGCGAGGTCGTAGCCGGTCTCGGTCACCGCGGCGTCGATCAGGTCGGCGAGGGAGAGGGAGGTCACGCGGCGGCGCAGCGCTGACGTGCTCTCGGCGAAGCCGCGCAGCAGCGACAGCTCCGCGGCGGGGATCTGCTCCAGGCGCTCCGGATCCGCGCTCTCGTCTTCGCCCAGGCCAACCGCCCGCTCGATCGTCGGCCAGATGTGACGACCCCTGCCCGCCGCCGCGCGCAGCAGCCAGAGCGTGTCCGGCGCCACCCCGCAGGCGGGAGAGGCGAGCGCACCCAGCAGCGCCTGGTCGTCGAGCGGGTTGGCGATCGTCGCCAGCAGCGCGCATACGTCGCCCACCTGCTGCTGGGACCAGTAGCCGCGACCGCCGACGACGTATGGACGCAGGCCAGCCCGCTCCAGGGAGTCCTCGTACGCGTCGAGGCGGGTGAAGGACCGCAGCAGCACGACCATCGTCCCGCGCGCGACGCCCCGGTCGGCAAGCTCGCGCAGCCGCGCGGCGAGGAAGCGGGCCTCGGCCAGCTGGTTGGCCGGCGTGCGGGCGTCGGTCGCCGGTTCGAGCCGGATCTCCTCGTCGTCCCAGCCTTCGCGGCCGGTGAGCAGCAACTCCACGGCCGGGCCCTCGCCAGGAGGCTGGGGACGGGCCGGAGGAGCGCCCACCCGCAGGGGCGCGTAACCGTCCAGCAGCAGCTCCCCGATCGCGTTGACGGCGCCGATCACCTCCGGCCGGGAGCGGAAGTTGCCGCTGAGGGGGATCGCCTCGCCGCCGCCCGGCGCCGCGATCGCTTCGCGGTACTCGCGGAAGACGTCGAGGTCGGCGTGCCTGAAGCCGTAGATCGATTGCAGCTCGTCGCCGACGGCCATCAGCTGCGTCCCCGGCCCACGCAGCGCCTCGATCAGGCGTAGCTGGAGGCGGTTGGTGTCCTGGAACTCATCGACCAGCAGGTGGCTGAACCTGGAGCGGTAGGCAGCTCCCGCCTCGGTCCGCTCGAGCAGCCGCGTCGCCAGCAGCTGCAGGTCCTCGAAGTCGATCCCGGCGCGCCTGCGCTTGGCGAGGTCGAAGCGCTCCGAGAACAGGCGCAGGAGCTCGGCGACGTGCCGGAAGGCGCGACCGCCCTCGCCCGCCTCCGCGACGCGGCTCATTGCCGTCTCGATCGCCTCCCTGTATGCGGTCAGCGGCTTCGCCTTGCTGCCGGTTCGCAGCGACGCCATCTCGTCGAGGCCCGGCGTGTCCTCGGCGCCCTCGAGCAGGGTCAGCGCGCGCTTGAGGAGCCGGTGGTTGGCGCTCCCCGGCTTCAACTCCCCGACCGCCTCGGCGGCGACCTCGGCGGCCCGTTGCAGCGCCCCCGTCACGTCGGGCTCGGGCGGCTCGGGAAGCCGCGGCTCGGCTTCGCCGCGACTGCGCAGCTCGGCGTGCGCACCGATCACGATGGCCCGCAGCCCACCGACGTCGAACGCCGCGACCGTCTCCTCCCGCTCCCGCTCCCGCTCGCCTCCGGCGAGGAAGGCTTCGAGCGCCTCCTCGAAGGCCTCGGCGGCGGTCCGCTCGGTCTCCGGGGCGTCCAGCACCCGGAATCTGGGATCGATCCCGACCGCGACTGGATGGGCGGAGAGCAGGCGGTTGCAGAAGCCGTGGATCGTCGTGACCCAGGCGCCGCCGAGGCCCGGCAGCAGCTCGGCGGCGCGCTCCGACCCCGCCTCGGCCCGGCGCTCGATCTCGCCGCGGATCCGCTGGCGCAGCTCGGCTGCGGCCTTGTCGGTGAAGGTGATGGCGAGGACCGCGCTCGGGGAGACGCCCCGCTCGCAGACGAGCCGGCAGTAGCGGTCGACGATGACGCCGGTCTTGCCGGTTCCGGCGCCCGCCTCAACCAGGACCTCGGCGCCGCTCGCCCCGATCGCAGCTCGCTGTTCGGGAGTGGGCTGGCGCCGGCTCATCGCTCGTCCTCCTCCTCGTCGGCCGCCGGCTCGGCCGGCGCTCGGTCGCGACGGCAGATCGGCGCGAAGTCGCAGAAAGGGGGACAGACGCCGTGGTCGCGCAGGCCCTTGCGCGGACCGGGGTCGCGATCGATCTCTCCCTCCCGCATCCGCGCGACGATCTCGCCCGCGCGGCGCCGGGCGTCGGCGAGCAGGCCGTCGAGCTCCTCCTCGCTGAGCTTGTCGGTCTTGGAGAGCCTGTATCCGGCGAGGTCCTCGGCGGCGTCCTCGCGCACGAATCCCCGCGGACGGCGCTCCGACGTACCACGCAGCGGGTGGTAGAGGCCCCCGACGGCCTCCGCCTCCCAGAGCTCGGCGACGGCGATCAGGTAGAGCTGCAGGCTGCAGCTTCGCCTCCTCCTCGAGCTTCTCCCGCGCGGAGACCTTGCTCGCAGAGCTTGTAGTCGATCACGAGGGCGCGCCCGTCCGGGGCCCGGTCGACCCTGTCGATCGCTCCGTGAAGGCGCCAGCCGTCGATCTCCAGGGCGGGTCGTTCGATCTCCTCTGACTCGGAGAAGCCCGCCTCCAGCAGCCAGGGCTCGAAGCCACTGGTCTCGCGGCGGGCCTCCTCCGCGAGGAAGCGGGCGAGCAGCCCCTCGACGCGCGCGAGCATCGCCCGCTCGGCCGGGTGCCCGCCGATGCCTCTCCCGCCCGCGATCTCCCTCACCAGCTCGCGACCGCGGGTGATCCAGGCCCCCAGCGTGCCGGGTCGCGGCAGCGCGTCTCTGCCGGGCCGGTCTTCGTAGAGGGCGCACAGGGCGGCGTGCACGATGCCCCCCTGCACCAGTGGGTCGGGGAGTGGGTCGAGCGGTTGGGGGGAGAGCTCGTGTGAGACGAACCAGCGGTAGGAGCAGACGTCGAAACCCTCCAGCGTGGTGCCGCCGTAGGCGCCGACGTCGCCGAGCGCCGCGATCACCGAGGGATTCGAGAGCGGCCCCGGCGCCCGGGTGGCGGCCTCGGCCGCGCGGGCTGCCACCAGGCGAGTCGTGACGCGATCCGCCGTCTCGCCCGCGGCGCCGGCGACCTCGAGCAGGCGCTCGCTGTCGGCGCTCGGCCCGCCAGCTGCGATCGCCCGCGCCAGCTCGGTCTCCGAAGGCGCCTCGGCGGCGCGGTAGACGACCTCGGCGAGAGCGCGGCCGCGGGCCTCGCTCTCGCTTGGCTCCAGCAGGCGCCTGACCTCGTCGAGGAAGGGGGACGGCGCCTCGGCGACGCCGTTCTCGTCGCTATCGCGGTGGGAGAGGAAGAGCCGCCGTTTCGGCAGCGCCAGGCAGGCGTGGAAGAGGTAGCGCTCCTCCGCCTCCTCGTCGTGGCGGGGCCGCAGCCTCAGCGATTCGCGCTGGCGCTCGGAGAGGAACGGGTCCGAGTGCCCGGCGCCGCGGGGGAACTCCCCGTCCTGCAGCGAGGCGACGAACACGTTGTCGAAGCGCGCCGCCCGCACGCGGCGGGGATCGGTGATCCTCACCCGGTCCTCGACCGGCCCGCTCCACACCCGCACCGAGACCATGGCCAGCGCCTGCGCGACCGCTTCGGGCGGAGGGGCCAGGCCGTCGAGCTCGGCGCGCTCGGCCATCGCGGTCGCGATCGCGCCGGCGGCCAGCAACTCCTCCCTCGAGCCCGTGCGGGCGCCCATCTCCCGCGCGAGCGCGCCGACCTCGGCAGTCAGGTCCGCTGGTCTCCCGGCGGCCCCGCGGATCCGGGCGACCCCCTCCGGCGCTTCCCCGTGCTTCTCCTCCCAAAGCTGCAGCGCCGCCGTCGCGCTCCGGACGCGATTGCGGCGGAGCGCGCGCTCGAACCAGTCGACCTTCCCCGGCGCGGTTCCCGAGGGCCCGCGCAGGTAGCGCAGCAGGTCCGTCGCCCGCCCGCTTCCAAGCACGGCCGCCAGCAGGGCGCTCAGCGCACCGCCCACCGAGGTGGACGCGACCGGGATCTCAGCCTCCAAAGCGGTCGGGATCCCGTACGAATCGAGGACCGAGGCGAGGAGCAATCCGCGCCGCCCCGGGTCGCGCACGACGATCGCGATCTGCTCCGGATCGGTCCCGTCAGTGAGCAGGCGCGCCACCTCGGTCGCTATTGCCTCGGCCTCGCCGCGCTCGCCGGCGGAGCGCAGGAAGACGAGGCTCTCGTCGGCCGGCCGACGCTCGGCCGTCGTCGCGCCGAGGCTCCGCTCGAGGTGGAAGAGAAGCGGTGAGTCCGTGTTGCCGGGATCGGCCGGCGCCTTCTCGACGGAGTCGATCCCGATCTCATCGAGCGCCGCGAGCAGGGGGGCGTTGCGGAGCTCGAGCGCCGCGTGTCCCTCCTCGTAGGGAAGCGTCACCGTCACGTCGACCGCGGAGGCGAGCGCGTGGATCAGGTCTAGCTGGTTCGGCGTCAGGTCATCGAGGCCGTAGAGGAAGACCGGTCGTTGCCAGAACCCGCTCCCGGCTTGCAGCAGGGCGATCGCCTCGCGCGCGATCCCGTGGGTGTCGACCAGGCCGAGGCCGTCGCGCACCCGCGCGTAGGCGGCGAACAGGGTTGAGATGGCGCCGAGGTAGGCCGACCCCTCGAGGGTCCCGGCCGCCGCTTCGACGTCGGCGGGCTCGAGCCCGGCCGCCTGCAGCTCATCGAGCAGGCGCTCCAGCGCCGCCGGGAAGCCGGGCTGGAGGGCGGAGACGCGCAACGGGCCGATCTCCGCTCGCCGCTCGGTTACCGCCGCCGCGACCGCGCCCAGGCGCTGCGCGGGGGTGAGAACGGCACCCGGCGGCGCTCCTCCGGCGCTGGCCACCGCGCCGAACAGGCCGCCGAAGGTCATCACGTCGGCGCCGAGAATCGCGCCCTCGGCGCAAAGCTCGCGCTCGAAGGCGTAGACGTCGTCGAGGGTGGGAACGACGAGGACCGGATCGCGGTCGAGCACGGCGATCATGCCCTGCCTGATCCGCCCCGCTCGGCCTGAGTTCGGAGGTCCGAGGATCAGCGTTAGCGGCACCCGCCCACCTTACGTACGCGCCCGGCGCGTCCCAATCGCAAACTGCGGCTTCCCAAACCCGCTTTGGCGTCTTCCGCCCTCTCTAAATTGCGCTCCAGATGGCCCTCTGCTTCGTTGACCCAGCCGATGCGGTGCGCGCGATCTCGGACTCGATCGGTCGCGAGGCGCGCAGGCAGCTGCTCGGCGAGGCCGTGCGCGCCTGGGTCGACGAGATCCCCGACGACGAGCTCGAGACCCACTACGCCAAGGCCCTCTCCGAGCTCGACGAGCATGACCTCTCGATGCTCGCCGCCTGGCACGGGTCGCTCGAGGTGGGCCACCCGGTCCCCAACCGCGACTTCCTCATGGGCGCTTTCGGCTCCCTCGGCGAGAACCGCCGCGAAGCCCTCAAGCTGGCCGCCGGCTTCCGCGGCGAGGAGGCCGTTCGACGCCGGCGTCGCCGAGGAGGACGCCCTCGAGCTGGTCCTCGGACTCCTCTCACCGCCCCGCCAGATGGCCCTCGCGTTGGAGGCCGTCGAGCTCTACATCTGGGACCGCGCCGGCTCGGACAACTGAGCCGCCTTCGTTTCAAGTATCAGCTGGGCTTTTACGGCTGGTTTGGCCGACTTGCCTGGAGAGGCGAGTTAAGCGGGACGGGCGAAGCGAGAATCTTCCCCGCTGGCTTGAGCCTGGAGCGATTTTGGATTGTCAAGCAGCCGACCGGAGGATCTGGCAAGTTCCCCTCGTGGCTCCTCGATCAACGAAAGCCAAGCCTTCCCATAAAGCCTTCGGCCGGGCGGTTCGGGTTGCCCGAGAAGAGAAGGGGCTAACGCAGGCGGCTTTCGCCAAGAAGTCAGGGCTGCATCCGACCTATCTAAGCGGGGTCGAAAACGGCCAGCGCAACGCGAGCCTGACCGCGCTCAACCAAATCGCGAAAGCGCTCGACTTGAAGCTCTCCGAGCTGGTGAAGAGAGCAGAGGAGCAGTAGGAGGATGGCTGCACTTCAACGTCTGAGCGAGCTGCCGCCCCGCCACCGCTACGGATTGGTTGGGCTGGTTCTCGCCATCGGTCTATCCGGTTGGGCGTCAATCGAACGAGACTTGTTCGACGGACTCATCCTGCTGGGAACCTTGGTCAGTGTAGGGCTCGTGGCGCTCAATCACTTCTTGCCCTCGCGACCACGGTTCCAGGTGGGCTTTCGGAACACTCCTGACCCTGGGCTGCTGAGCCTCGTACCCGGTTGGCGCAAGCGCTACCTGGACCGCGAGGCGATCATTCAGGGGCAGGTTGACCTGGCCTTGGAGACGATGCCGGAACGCCCGGCCCTTGAGCCTCCAGACGAGCTAGGGCAGATCGGTCCGTTCGTCGCGCAGTCCGCCCTCGCGTCTCTCCAGGCCCAGTTCACTGGGACGACCGATGGGGACTTTGAGCAATTTGAAGGCAAAGTTGCCGCTTACGGAGGGCAACTGGCCGACTGGGTTGAGCGGCTTGAAGTCTCCCGCGAAGAGCATCTGAAGGTCTTCAAGGGCAAGCTGCGGATTGAGGAGCTTGGGAGCGCGCCAGCGGATCACGTTCACTTGCGCTTGCGCTGCGCCGAGGGGTTCAAACTGGCGCACGATCTACCGGAAGTGGGGGAGCCGCCAATTCGCCCGAACTTTGCTCCGGGCATCGGCGCTTACTTCGCTCCGAGGGATTTCTCAAAGATGCAACGCATCGCATCCAAGATCCCCTGGCCGAAGGATGCTGAGGCAGCTTCGTACTCAACGGAGAACGGCGAGCCAGTGGTTGACTTCGACCTTGGCCGGGTCAACCAAGGCGATCATCGGGACGTGCCTGCCTTCGCGCTGCGGGTTCCCGGACCAGGCTCCTACACGGTCCAATGGGAGGCCAGCTCCAGCGGCCTGGGCGAACCGGCAACCGGCAAGCTGACTATCGAGTGCGAGGCGGCGAAAGATGGCCCGCCAATTACCACGCTCAAACAGGCAGAAGCTCAACAGGAGCGGATCGAACAGCTCTAGCGCTTCTTCGAGCGAGTGACCTTGAACTTGCGGGGCTCGGGAAGGCGTGGCTACTGGTTTCCCCGGCGCTTCTGGTTCAACTGGCGGCAGAATCGCCGTCAGAAGAATTTTGAGAAGGAGCAGCGGAACCCGTTCGAAGATTGGGAGCTCGCCGACGAGCCTGACGACCCCTGGCTCTAGCCAGGATTATTTTTGCGCCGGTTATAGGGACTCTTATTGGTCGGCTTGAGGGAAAGGTTGATATCGCTGGCCTTGCCCCTCACTCCTGCCTCAGTGCGTTTCAGCTTGTGGGCGATCAGGCCAGTCGGCGTGTTTCCTTTAGCCAGTTTCCGCAACTCGCGTTCCGCTTGCTGGGTCCAGCGCTTGTTGTGGTTCTCAGGCGTTTTTGCCATTTCTGCTCCCCTGTCCCGATTTCATAATTTTTAGATTTCTTCCCTTAGAAGCTAATCGCGTTAGTCGCCACGTTTAAACGTCTACGGGTTCAGAAGAAGCTTCTGAACCAGCAGAAGAATGATGAGCGCCTGAATCGCCAGGGCTACTTCCACGATTGCCTTTCGATGCTCGTGTTCAAACGAGCGATATTGCTTGCAGTCCCTAATATACGAGCGCCTCTAGCCAGCGGCACCAGTCGGTCGCCATTCGTTCCATATCGTCGCCGTCTTGACCCCAGGATGACTTCGTCGCCCAAGCGTTCTTCCATGGGCGGTCCGCCTTGTCAGTGGTCTTCTACGTCGGGTCGATCCCGCTTGTTCATGCGAAGTACAGCCTCTTACGCTTACAAACGGGCGGTATCAAAATCCGCTAGGCCCCATCCTGTTCATTGCTTGGCAGATGGTCGAATCCGCGTAGACCGAACGGGGTCAACGGAGATTCGTGCTCTTCTAGAGGAAAAAGCTATGCGCGAGCAGCCACAACTAAAGCGGGTCGAGGAAGGTCAACGGGACCAGGTGCGGCGGCGGGTGATCACCCGGGAGGAGTGGGAGATTCCGGCAGAGTCAGACCGCTGGTTCAACGCCGGCCTGATGATCATCGGTATTGCTGCCGGTGCGGCTATCGCTGTCTTTACCGTGGATAACTCGGTGGTCCAAGCGGTGTTTGGCACGCTTGCGGTTTGCCTTCTCGTGGGCGGTGCGGCTTGCCTCCTTGTTGATCGTGAGCTGAACCGGAGCCGCCGTCCGAAGCGCTCGCGAGTGATTGACCAGACTGAGGAGTAGGTCTAGGAGAGCGCGATCGTCTGCGTGGCGTGAATTAGTGATCTCACGCTTGGTCGCTTCTCCTCGTTGAATCAACGATGGATCGCGATGACCTCGCCTTTGATTCGGGTGACAATCGATGCGCGGCGTGGCTGTACTCGCCCACAGAGAACGCCACCGAATCGCCGCTGATCGTGATGGCGCACGGGCTTTCGGGGACGCGCCGCGACCGGCTGGGGCCGTTCGCCGAGCGATTCGCCGCGGCGGGGGTTGCCGCGCTCGTCTTCGACCACCGGGGCTTCGGCGACAGCGGTGGCGAGCCCGACCTGTTCGATCCCAGGCGCCAGCTCGAGGACTGGCGGGCGGCTATCGCCTTCGGGCGCTCGCTGGCCGGGATCGATCCGGCTCGGGTCGCGACCTTCGGCTCCTCGATGGGGGCGGGCAACGCGCTCGCCGCCGCCGCAGCCGACCCTCGGGTGGCTGCGGTGATCAGCCAGGTGCCCTTTCTCGACATCGTCCGTCAAGCGCATCGCTCCTCGCGCCGGGTGACCGCCCGGATGTTGGTTGCCGCGGCACGCGGCGAGCACCTCCCGGTGGTCGGCCAACCACACGAGGCGGCGTTGATCAACTCGCCGGGTGGGGAGGAGGGATGGCGTCACGTGGTCTCGATCGGCGAGGACTCCCGCTGGCGCAACCGCGTCTCCTCGCGCTGGCTGCTCGGGCGGCCATACCGGCCCGCCCGTCATGCCGCCAAGCTGCGCTGCCCCTGGCTCGTCTGCGTCGGCGAGGCCGACAAGGTGGCGAGACCGGGCCCGGCGATCGCCGCGGCCAAGCGCGCGCCCCGCGGCGAGCTCCGCACCTATCCCGGCGTCGACCACTTCGACGTCTACGACGGCCCGGAGCACGAGGCATTCGTCGCCGACCAGGTCGACTTCCTGCGGCGCCACCTGCTCTAGGAGGGGCTAGGCGAGCGCGGCGCGGATCTCGGGGATTGCCTGCTCGTTGTCCTGGAAGTGCACGGCGTGCAGACCCGCCTTGCGCGCCCCTTCGCAGTTGACGAGGACGTCGTTGACGAAGAGACAGCTCCCGGCGTCGCGGCCGATTCGCTCCAGGGTCAGCGCGTAGATCTTCGATTCGGGCTTGCGGCAGCCGACGAAGCCGGAGTCGACGACCTCCTCGAAGATCTCGTCGACCGGGAGCATCGAGCGCCAGAGCGGCTCCCACTCGCGCACGTTGTTGGTCAGCATCGCCATCTGGTAGCCCTCCGCCTTCAGCTCGCGCATCAGCTCGATCATCGGCGGGTTGGGTTCGAGCGCCTCGAAGTAGATCTCTTTGAAGCGGTGCATCTCCGGCCGGTGGCCGAGCAGGGGCTCGAGCGAGTCGGTCAGCAGCTCGAGGAATGCCACCTCGGTGATTTCGCCGCGCTCCATCTCGAACAGCGGGTTCTCGCCGTTCTTCTCGGCGGCCGCCTGCATCGCCAGGCCGAGCGTCTCGGTCGAGATCCCTGTCTCGTCCTGGAAGGCCATGAAGGACTGGATCAGCGGTGTGGTCAGCACGCCGCCGAAGTCGGAGACGACCGCCTCGATCTCAGCCATCCGCGTGAACCACCTCGTAGTGACCGAGGCCCTCGCGTCCCGCGACCGACCAGCGGAAGAAGGCGATCTCTCCACGCAGGCCCGGGTGCCGAACCGAGCTGGCGCTGATCAGCGTGCCGGCGCCGCGCAGGGGCTGTCCCTCCTCGCCGTCCACCCATAGCTCCAGCGTCGCTCGGCGCTGCACCCCGTCGGGGCCGTACTCGGTCGAGAGCAGCGCCTCGGCCACCTCGACGGGTGCGCCATCGGGATCACAGAGGATCGCCGCCACCGCCTCGTCGCCGTGGCCGGACGTGCCCTCGGGGCGGACGGCGCTCAGCGCCAGCAGCCCGCCGTCGGCGAAGGCGATCCCAATCGACCGCCGCACGATCTGTCTCTCGTCGCTCATCGGCCGGGAGCCTATTAGCGCGGTGATGCGGTCGGCCCGGAGGTCTAAATTGGCTCGCCCGGCTGAACCGCCGGGAGCCCGAAGATGAAACCGGTCACGATCCGAGACGCCGATCCCGAGCGCGACGCCGCCGCCTGCGCGCGGATCTACGCCCCTCACGTCCAGGCGAGCCCCACCTCCTTCGAGGAGGTGCCTCCCAGCGTGGAAGAGGTGGCCACGCGAATCAGGCGCACGACGGCAACGCATCCCTGGCTCGTCGCGGAGGCGGACGGTGAGGTGGTCGGCTACGCGTATGCCTGCCGGCACCGGGAGAGGCCGGCCTACCGGTGGTCAGCGGACGTCTCGGTCTACGTCGCGGACGGGCGCCAGCGTGAGGGAGTCGGGCGGCGCCTCTACGAAGCCCTCCTCGAGCGCCTGCGCCATCAGGGTTACCGAACGGCCTGCGCCGGCATCACGCTTCCCAACGAGGCTAGCGTCGCGTTGCACGAGCAGCTCGGCTTCGAGCCGGTTGGCGTGTTCCGCGAGATTGGCTGGAAGGCCGGCGCCTGGCGCGACGTCGGCTGGTGGCAGCTCGAGCTCGCCCCCGGCGGCGAACCGCCGACTGAGCCCCCGGCCCCGGGCGCGCCCTAGCACCCGGCTACCATTGGCCGATGACTGAGAACGAGACCGCGGTTCTGACCGAAGACGATGTCCTCGAGGCGCTCGAGGAGGTGATCGACCCCGAGCTGGGGCTCGACTTCGTCTCCCTGGGCCTCGTCTACGACGTCGAGATCGAGGGCGAGGAGGTCTACGTCACCTTCACCCTCACCACCCCCGCCTGCCCGATCGGCCCCCAGGTCTCCGAGCAGATGAAGGAGTTCGTAGGCGACCTCCCCGGCGTCTCCGCCGTCCATCCCAAGATGATCTTCGAGCCCCCTTGGTCCCCGGAGATGATGACCGAGGACGCCAAGTTCGCACTTGGCTTCTAGGCAGGGGTTGCGGGGTCATAGGGGGTCATAAAGGGTCAGTTTTGTCCCCATCCCGTCCCCACGGCTGTCCCTACGGAGCGGGTTGCGGTCAGCCGGTGGTAACCGGCTGTTGATTCTCTGCCGGTTGATCGTGGGACAGCTCCACGATCACCGGCTCATCAGCATTGAACGCTGGGCCGACACAAACGGCCTCGTAGCGCCCCAGCGTGGGAATCGCGTTCCTCACCTCGGGGCCAACGACCGACTCGAAATATTCGAGGCTGGTCTTGTCCAAGGTCTTGAGGATGATGTAGTTCTCGCATTGGCTCAGGGCAGTCTTCGAGACGACAGCGGTGCGCTGGGAAACGATCAAGAATGAGATCGCGAACTTCCTGGCCTGCATGATGTAGCGAGTGCTCTCTCCTATCTCTCGCTGGTGGTCGCGAAGCGCGAGAGGAAACTCGGGGATGAAGTTGTGCGCCTCCTCCAAGACAACGACCCGGGGAGTTGGGTCTTCGTCATTGCGGTACTGATTCGATCCAGCCTCCATGCATTCTTTGATGAATGCCGTCGCTACGGGCGGCTGGTGCCCCGCAGGCTCATGCGCAAAGTGACCGAGGGTGTCGAAATCGCCTTTGGTCCAGGGCGGAAAGTTGAGACGCGACTGATACTCGCCCGTCGTGTCGAGAGCTATGACAACGTTCGTGGCTCCAAACGCTTCGCAAATGCGAGTTGCCGCAACGGTCTTCCCCATTCCCGACATTCCTAGGACAGCAATGTGACCTTGGCGTCCTTTGTCGAGTTTGAGGCCGATCTGGATGCCCGTCTCCTTCAGCACCCCGACCTGATGAAAGCCGGCTGGCATGGCCTGAGAAAGGGAGGTCGCGTCGAAGATCGGCTCGTGTGGAATCGGCAGATTTGCCCCACCTCGCAGCTCGTCTACGTCTGGTCTTCCGACTAGCCGAGCTTGAGCATGGGTCGTGATGGCCCGAGTCCCGGCCCACGTGTTTTCCTTAAGTCGAGACTGGACAACCTGATACAGAATGTTTTCCTCCCCGCGTCGCACGGAGACTGGGGCGCCAACAGGGAGGTCACTGAGGGGTTCGAACTCAAGCGTGTGCTGGGTTGAACCCGCTCCGACGGCCGCGACCAACGGCTCAGGGTCGTGGGCGGGCGCAATGTCAATCTCGGCGGGAAGCTCGGGGCAAAGGTCAGCGCAGTCGACCGACAGCGCCACCTGATGTCGGGTTCCCTCGGGATGTGGGAGCCGGGCCACAATCGTTGCCGGAGCGATCTGATCGGCATGGGAGACGCTGACCGGAGTTCCTGGCGAGTAGTCGGATGGAGTGTCGGCGACGAGGAGCATCCTCGGGCCGACTGCCGAGACGGCGGTTGCGGCGACTGGCAATCGACGAGTCGCCGACAGAAGCCGCATCCAGTCCGTCGAGATCGCCGCCACCAAAATGGCTGATCCGACAAAGAGCCATTGGAAGCTGTCGTGGGTGTCAGTGGCGCTGATGAGAACGCACAGCAGGAGCAGTGATCCACCGACAACTGGCGCACGCCCCAGGCGGGACGAGATTCCCTTGCAGATACGGTTGATCGAGCCTCGATGGGTGACGCTTGCGATCAGCCCCAGGGCAGCGATGCACACCAGCGCGACGAGACTGATCCACCAGAGCGTCTCGATCTCGCCTTTTGGCGTGTTCAAGATGGCGAGTCCTGCGGCTGCCCCGTTGACCAGCGCCGAGCGGGGCCCCGCGAAATACGGTTCCAGGAAGACAGCGGAAAGCGCCATGCCAAGGCCGACCGACAGCCAAGGTGGATTCCCTATGTCGTCGGTTCCGATGAACCCCAGGACGACGAAAATGATCGCGGCCGGCGTCGCCACGACAAGACGTCTGCGAACGAGATATGCGCCTCTGTGTAGTTCCACTGAGAATCGAGACCGGTTCGGGGTGGCGAGCGGCGTGAATCGTACGGTACGCAAGCGTCAGTGTCTCGATACCAAACGGAATCATGCGCTATGCAGGTAGTTGTTAAGGAGGCGCCGAGCTTCGACCTCGCTGCCTGGCATCAGGTGTCCGTAGCGGTCGAGGGTGATCGTGATCGTCGCGTGGCCGAGGTAAGTGCTCAGCGTCTTGGGGTTGAGTCCGGCGGCGATGGCGATGCTGGCATAGGTGTGGCGACCCTCGTGAAAGCCGAGCGGTTTGAGACTTGCCTTCTCCCAGCGCGCGTGGATACGACGGCGCAGGATGCCGGGGTCGGTCGGCCACTCGGGGTTGCTGAAACTCGGAAAGAGCAGGCCGTCGCTGGGGTGATCGAGCAGGACGAAATGGTCGGCCAGGAGCACGGCGAGCTTGTCGATGATCGGCACGCTGCGCGGCTTGCGGGACTTCGTGGGGATGAACTGCTTGGTCCCTCTGTCCCAGCTTCGGTGAACGTGAATCCAACCGCCATCGAGATCGACGGCGGCAACGTCGAGCGCAAGCAGCTCGCCAAGTCGCAGACCGGCGTAGACGGCGAGGCCGAGCGTGGCCCGGTCCTTGGGGCGCATCGCGGCGATCAGTTCTTCTGCTTCGCCGGGTGAGGCGATTCGATCCCGCGCCTTCTGCCCTGCCGGAAGTCGAAGTCCGTTGCAGGGATTCACATGGACCCACCCGCGCAGTTCCGCGAAGCCGATCAAGGCTCGCAGCGCGGCGACGATGTTCCTGATCGTGGACGGCGATCTCTCCGGCGTCGTCAACCCATCGACCCAGCGTTGAAGTTCAGGACGCTGTAGACGGCTGATCCGCTTCGATCCCAGCTCTGGCACGGCGTACTTGGTCAGATCGCGCTCGTATCCCTGGATGGTGCTCGGCTTGTAGACATGCCCGCCCTTTTGCCGGAACGTGTCCGACTTCATGTCCGCGATGAATTGCTCTGCTGCCTCGGCGACGGTCGGCCCAGTCGCGGCCGAGAGGGTGCCCGCCTGCAGGCGGGCCTGAGCATCCACCCGCCAGGACCGTGCCTCGGCCAACGATCCGGTCCACGGCCCCCGCAGATGTCTGCCTGCGATTTTGTCGCTGACGGTCCCCCTGTATCGCTTCCTGCCCTTTGAGTCCGTTCGGACTTCGATCCCCTGAAGGGCCGCACTACGCTTCGAGTTGCTCATGGAGCTACCTCTCCTTGGGCCATGCCCCCGGCCGCTCCAACGGCGCGGGGGCGCTTTTTTGTCTGCATCAGTCTAGACGCTGCTCGGGTCGTTCCGGCCAACGTGGCGTTGCCTTCGAGCCATCTCTCGATCTCCGGGATAGGGATGATCCGCAGGCTTCCGCGACGGACGATCCGAAGCTCTGGCTGAACGTGGCGCTTGAACGACGACTCGCTCATGCCGACGGCTTCCGCGGCCTCCTCGACCGTCAGGCCGAGGCGTGGGGGAGAAGGGCGGTTTGGCATGGCGTACCTGCTGTCCATCAAGACGGTCGTTTGCATCGGATATGTCCGAAAACGCCAGCGAACGCCCCCGGCAATTCCGCGCTGTCGCTATGAGCGGCACCGTGTATTGGCTCAGTGAGCGCCATCCGGCCAGAGAGCGAGGATTAGTGCATGTCGGTCGCCGAGTTCATTGCCGCTATTGCCTGGCCAGCGACGGTGCTCATCATTGCTCTGCTTTTCAGGAGGCCGCTCACTGACGCGCTTGCCAGTGCTACGGGCAAGCTCGCTGCCGGGCCGTTTAGCTTGGAGTGGAAGCGCCGGGTAACTGATGTGGAGGATGATCTCGGCTTGCCGCCTTCGATTTCTGAGGGCGAAATCGGGGGAGCTGCCGGGAAGCTCGATGAGATCGCCGAGCACAGTCCACCGGCGGCGATTGTCGAGGCTTTTGCGCAGGTTGAGGCTTCGCTGAGGTACGTGCTTGAAGAAAACGGGATCGCCGTTGAAGATGCTCCGTGGAGCGTCCGACGCCTAGCCGACCTCGCACGGGAAAAGGGGCTAATAACTACCGAGACGCATGATGCGATCGAAGGTTTGAGCGTCCTGCGCAACCTTGCCGTTCACGGCGGCGAGAAGGATATTTCTCCCCAGCGAGCGCATGAGTTCGTGGCCCTTGCTCAGGGCGTCGTCTACGCCATAGCGAGCAACGCGAAACGCAAAAGCTCCTAGAGGAGATCACCGAGCCAAGGGCCAAGGCCAGGAAAGGCCAAGGAGGCCAGACCTTCTCATGGCAGCGATCCAGCCATGAGAAGCCACCCAGGCCGCAGCTCTAACAGCCAACAGCAACCTCCCTCACGCCCTATCACTTCGTTAAGAGAGCGGGGCAAAACGCGCTCCCGTTGGACAGAGAGGGTGATGCTGTCCATCGGCAAGCTCGGAAAAGGCCAGGAGCGCTACTACCTCGACAAGGTGGCCGAAGGCGCTGAGGACTACTACTCCGGCGAGGGCGAGGTCGCCGGAGAATGGCTCGGCGACGCCTCCGAGGATCTGGGCCTGTCGGGCGAGGTCGAGGCCGCCCAGCTCGAAGCGATGCTGACCGGCCGCAACCCCGCAGACGGGGAGCCGCTGGTCGGGATGCGCGGCGTCCCTTCCAACGGCTCGGTCCCCGGCTTCGATCTCACCTTCTCGGCTCCCAAGTCCGTCTCCCTGCTGTGGGGATTCGGCGGGCCCGTCGCCGCCGTCGAGGTCAAAGCTGCCCACCGCGAAGCGGTAGGAGCCGCCCTCGACTACATGCAGCGCGAGGCGTGCTGGACTCGACGTGGAGCCGGAGGCTCGGAGTTCGTCACGGGCAACGGCTACCTGGCCGCAGGTTACGTCCATCGCTCCTCTCGCAACGGCGATCCGCAGCTCCACACCCACGTCCTCATCGCCAACGCGACCAAGGGGCCGGACGGGCGCTGGACCCGCCTCTACCACCCGGCGATCTACGACCACGCCAAGACCGCCAGCTACATCTACGAGGCCCACCTTCGTCACGAGTTGACTCGCCGCCTCGGTGTCGAGTGGCAGCCGACTCGCAAGGGCATCGCCGAGATCGCGGGCTTCGCCGACGAGCACCTACGCGCCTTCTCAACCCGCCGCGCGGAGATACTCGAGGCGGCGGGCGCGGACGCTTCGGCCCGCTCGATGCAGGTCGCGGCACTCGTCACCCGCAAGCCGAAGGAGCGCGACGTCGCCCACGGCGAGCTGCTTGAACGCTGGAGATCGAGGGCAGAGGAGGTTGGCTTGGACCGTGAGGCGATCGCGCGCACCTTCGACCCGGAGGGGGCACTGAGATTCGAGCACCAGGCCGCTCCCGGCGTCTCGGAGGTCCAGCTTGGCCGCGCCGTCACGGCGGCGGCGTCTCACTTCGACCGCCGCGAGGCGATCCAGGCCGTCGCCGACTCGCTGTTCGAGGGTGCACAAGGAGCCGAGGTCGAGCGCTTGGCCGACGCCTTCCTCGCGTCCGATTCCGTGATCCAGATTGCCGACACCGCCAAAGGCCCCCGTTACACGACCCGGCGTATCTGGGAGCTTGAGCGCGAGGCGCTGGCGGCAGCGGAGCGAATGCGGGCGCAGGGACCGGACCCCGCAGGCGAGCTGATCGCGGCGCGCCTGATCGGCGCTCGCCCGACCTTGAAGGCCGACCAGCGCGAGATGATCCGCCGTCTCCTGACGAGCCCCGAGGGAGTCGCCGTGGTGATCGGCGAGGCGGGTAGCGGTAAGACCTTCGCCATCGTCGCCGCAGCCGAGGGCTGGGCGCAGGCGGGGATCGAGCTGCGCGCCGCAGCGCCGACCTGGCGCGCGGCGAACGTCATGCGAGCCGAAGGCTTGCCCGCTTCGAGCATCGCCAGCTTGCTCTTGCAGTTCGACCGGGCCGAGCACGACAGCGGCGAGGGTTTGCCGCGCGAATCGGTCCTCTTGATCGACGAGGCGGGGATGGTGGACTCCGCTGCGCTGGCACGACTCGTCTCCCACGCCGAGCGAGCGCAAGCGAAGCTCGTCCTCGTCGGCGATCCCGAGCAGCTTGGCGAGATCGAGGCGGGCGGCTTGTTCCGGGCGCTTGCCGAGCGCGGCGAGCCGATCTACCTAGACGAGGTGATCCGCCACCGCCACGATCTCGACCGCGATGCGGCGAAGCGCATACGCGAGGGCGAGGGGCGCGAGGCGCTGAGCCTCTATGAATCGGGGGAGAGGGTCACGGTCGCCCCCGACGCGGAGGCCCGCCGCGAGGCGATGGTGCGCGACTGGCATGAGGCATTCGAGCGCGGCGAGGACGCCGTGATGGTCGCCAAGCGAAACGCCGACGTGCGGAAGCTGAACGAGCTGGCGCGCGAGGTCCGCCGCCAGGACGGGCAGCTCGGAGCGCAAGAGATCGAAGTGGGGGAGGTCGGCTTCGCCGCCGGCGATCTCGTCATCACCCGCGTCAACGACCCCCGCGCCGAAATCTTCAACCGCGAGCGCTGGCGCATCGCCGAGGTCGACGCCGCCGAGCGCCGCGTCGTCCTCGACGGCATCGACCAGGCCAAGAGCGTCGAGATCGGCGACGACTACCTGGCGCGGACCAACCCGCACTCAGAGGCCCCGGCGCTCGAACACGCCTATGCCGTCACGACCTACTCGGCGCAGGGCACGACCGTAGATCGCGCCTTCATCGCGGCCGACCCGTCGATGGACAAGCAGGAGCTATACGTCGCCGCCTCGCGCAGCCGCGAGGAGACTTTCATCTACGCCACGCCGGAGATTCAGACCCACCGCGAGGAGATCGCGCCGGAGTCGCCCTACCTGCGCGAGGGCATCCCGCATATCGGCGAAGCCGCCGAGCGCGACCGGGCGCAGCTCGCCGCCCACGACGAGGCGCTGCGCTCGAAGTTCTCCGGCCTGCCGACTGAGGAGATGGTCGCCTGGCGCGATGAGCTGCGAGCCGCCGCAGGCCGGGAGGAAAGCATGGAGAGCCAGCGGCGCAGCTTGCAGGAGCGGATCGAGCGAGCCCGCGAACGGCTCGACCGCTTCGCGGCCGAGCGCGAGGCGGTGCAGGCGCTACCGCGCCGCGAGCGCGGCGAGGAGCTGGCGCGCATCAACTCCTGGGAGGCAAGGTCGCGGCGGGAGACTGCGCGCCTTGAGGCCGAGCTGGCGGACATGCCCGGCGTCGGTGATGCCGCCCGCCGCGAGCTGGCCGTAGCCGATCAGGTTCTCGCGCAGCGCCGCGAGCTGGCGATCATCGCCGCGCGGATCTCCCCGCCCGCCTACGTCAAGGCCGAGCTGGGGGAGAGGCCAAGCGATCCGACAAAGCGGAAGGCATGGGATCGCGGTGTGTCGCAGATCGAGCGCTACCGCCAGGAGCACGGCATCAAGGACCCGAACAAAGCCCTTGGCCGGGAGGCGAAACGAGGAGCTGAGCGAGCGCGCCAGCAGGCGACGCTGCGGCGATTGCAAGAGGCTCAGCGGGTCCTCGGTCTAGGGCAGCACGCGGCGAGAGCGCGCCAGCTCGGTAGAAGACTGAGCATCGGCCGATGAGTTGGCAGCGCCCGGACCTACCGGCGATTGAAGCACCGCTCGGGCAGCCGTCAACCCCCTGCGGGGGTCGGGCGCTTCGCGTCCTTGACTGCCGCCCTCGCGGCGCTATTTCTGCGGGTAGGTCCGGGGCTATCTCTTAAACGGACGGAGCATTTCTAGGGCCGCCCAGACGGCCTGGGCGCTGTCCGTGGCAGATGATGCTGCGTCAGGCCATCGCCGATGCCATTGCGCCTGTTCTGCGGGTGAACTCCCGACAGGCGCTGGTTGTTGCGGCACATCCCTCAGGGCGTCGAGCGAACGAAGGGTCTCGTAGGTCATGCGGACGCGGTTCCATTGCTCGTCGCTGAGAACCTCAGCCAGATCGTCGGCATACTGCACCCACGCCCGATCTCGGGGGGCATCGCCAGGTGGCCACCAAGCTTGTCGCTTTATTGCCGTGTCGAGGATCGATGCTGCGTCGAGCAGCTCTCCGATCACCGCCGTAATGGCCCGGCGTTGACGGCCCGAGGCTGCTCGCTTCTCTCTCGTCCGGGCCAAGAAGTCATTCAGGACAACTCCGGCCAGCGTGCCGACCACACCGACAGCACCCACGGCGAACAGGGTGCTCGAATCGGTCCCCTCGTTCATCGATCAAACGAGTAGATCTAAGCAGCGAGCTTGTGCCCGCCCGCCGCGTGAAACTCGGTGACCCACTCCCGGGGCACGAAGGTCGGGCGGTCTCGCTTGCGCCGAATGTGGTCGGCGAGCCACAGGAGGCAAATCGACAGCAGGAGAACCGCCCCCGTCGCCGCGGGGGGTCGCCAGACCACGTCTGAGCCGTCGGGGAAGACGATTGCGATTGGCTTCCGCTCGGCCACGGCTTGAGACATCAGCTTTGAGGCGTCGGGAGAGTCGGCCGGGATGAGAACCGTTGTATCCGGATAGCGCTCATCGGTTTCGGGATCGACAGCGACACGACCGAGAAGGTCGAAGGCGGCGTCGGTGCCGGGGGTGTTTTTGCTGCGGGCTAGCTTCTCCATGATTCGATTATCGCTTCCCAATGGGCTTTTAGGTGGGCGATCGCGGCCGGAATGGCCTCGTTGGTCGGCCCCTCGTGAAACGGGGTTTCGGGCTGCTTTCCGCCTTGCCGAGTGTAGCGATGCATGTGGTGGGTTCCCAGGTGATTGTCGTAGACGCGAATTGTCTGCCACGCGCCGTCCTCGAACGCCAAGAGAACGACCGAGTAGCGCTCGATTGGCCGTCCCGAGTGGTTGAGGCGCACGATGACGCCGTCGATGATCCCGATCTCGATGGTCCGCTCATACGGCACGGTCGGGCAGCCTCACACGCGGGGCGGACAGCGACGCCAATAGGCTCCGCCAATGGCAGACGATGCGAGGCAGAAGGCGCGTGCTGATATTCGCCGTGCTCAGGCGAGGTTCGAGCAGACCGGCGACAAGCACGAAGAGGCCCGTAAGGCTCGGCGCGAGAGCTTCGAGCGGGGCCGGGAGGCGGGCTTGACGCTACGCGAGATGGGCGAGGCGGCCGAATTGCACTGGACTCGAATCGCGAGGATTATCGGCAAGAAATAGCAAGTCTGTAGCCCCCTAGCACCAAGATTGCTACCCTCGTCAAGCCAACCTGAAATTTAAAGCGGCTCCCGGCGGCGCGCTAACGCCAACCGGGAGCCTGACCACAAGGAGGCAGAGCTCCTCATGGCTGATCAGAACCCTACGGGGGACGGCGATGCCGTCGCCCTCACGATCCCCGCCGAGCACCGCAAGTTTCTGCGCGACCTCTTCGAGATCGCTCGCAACGGCATTCGAGAAGAGCTGGCCCAATACCCCAAACAGCTCAAAGAGCCGCGCCGCCTGCATCGAGAAGAGGCCGTCTACGAGCGGCTGCTCACAGCCCTCGACAGCGGCTCCATCGTTCCCGACCGCGACGTTCACGACGTGCTTCGCGATCTCGCCGAGATATACGACAAGGAGAACGAGTACGAGCGGGTGATGACCGAGCACAAGGCGCTGCACGGCTTGCTCGGCCAGCTCTCAGGAGGCGAGAGCGATGTTCGTTGATATCGCCGGCCGCTTCGGTGACAACCTCGCCCGTCAGCGCAAGCTCGCCGACCTCTCTCAGGAGGAGGTGAGCCTTCGGGCCTCTGTCCACCGAACCGAGGTAAGCCAGCTTGAGCGGGGACTGCGCATCGCCCGCATCGACACGCTGGTCAAGCTCAGAGACGCCCTCGAAGTCTCGTCCGATGACTTGCTCGCCGGGATCGTCTCGAACTCCGGCCACTACCGGCCTGGCGGTTTCTCAATGGAGGAAGAGGACGAGCGCTAATGGTGGTCGCGGACCAGCTCGGCGCGAACCTCGCCTACTGCCGCAGGCGGGCCAAGCTTTCCCAGGAAGAGCTGGCGGTCATGGCTTCGCTCCACCGCACAGCAGTGGGTCAGATCGAGCGCGGCGAACGAGTCTGCCGCGTGGACACGCTGATCAAACTCGCGGGCTCGCTGGCCCTCCCTCCCGGCGACCTGCTCGATGGGATGGGCTGGGACCCAGGCGGAACGCGTATCGGGCAGTTCACGGACAAAGAGATAAGGCCCTGACCCAGGTCAAAGCGCTCGGACTCCATCGGTTCCTATAGGTTCAAGCCCATGTACAGGCCCGAAGGGGACTGCTGATGCTTCGCAAGCTTGACGACCTAGCGCGAAGCGACCTGATCGTCGTTGCAGTCGGTCTGTTGCTCGCGCTTGCCACCTTCGAGCTGGTGAGAGCCACCGTCGAAAACTTGATCATGCCCATCATTTTCGGGCTCTTTGGGCAGTCCGAATTCCCATTTCTCAGCTTCACGATTAACAACACCGAATTCGCGTATGGCTTCGTCATCAGTGCCGCCATTGCCTTTGCCATCGTCTGCTCGCTCGTCATTCCACTGTGGAAGGTCAATCGAAGGTACGAGGGCGAATCCGGGACGCGCGACTGTCCCGAATGTCTCACGCCAATCCCAAGCGCGGCAAAACGCTGTCCGGAATGCACCGCCGTCCTGACCCAGGTTTCATCCAGCAGCTCCTTCAACCCCAGCGGGGGTTAGCTTCCAAGTCCCGTTGGCCGTCTGGTAGGCCTGCGGCGGCTGGAGCGCGGCGAGTTCCGCGAGCCCTTCAGCGAAGCCCTGGACCTCGATCTGCTGGATGCTGAGCGGGCCGCTGCTGATCGCCTGCGGCGTGTTCAGGTGGGGGTGATGGAACAGAGTCTCGCGCGCTATGAAGGCCGCGCCGCCAAGGGAATCGCGATCGGTCATGGTGCCTCCATCCGTAATAGGTGTTTGCCCAACTGACGCTACCGCTTAGAGGCGTTGACCCTCAAAGGGGCCAGTTTCTGTAGTGCCGCACCAGGAGAGCAGCGGATTTCGTCTTCGAGAAGCCAAGCTCAGCCAAGAGACTGGCCTGAAGGAGCGCTGCCGCCCGCCGAGTCACTTTCGGGGTGCCGTCTTCGATTTCAGCCACTGAGTACTTCTGTCCAGGGCTTCCCAAGTGGGCGAAGTAGTCCCTCGCCGCGCCAAACAATCCGAGGACATTGTTGGAGCATCCGGTGATCTCATCAGCGACACCCGCATAGGCGCGAAGCTTGCGCGGATCCCGATGCCCGTGGCGGGCGTCCGTGTATCCGCAGATGGCCGTATGGAGGGTGATCAGGCGCGGGCGCGAAAAAGTGAGGCCTTCGTTGATGGAGTCCCCGAAGATGCCGAGCGCAGGGCGCGTCTTCTCATACAGACGCCACCAGCGGATGACGGACAGCCGGAAGTCGGGTAGCTCGCTCGCATAGAACAGGAGAGCGTTGGGCCGCCATTCTGGTGGCTCCATCGAAGCGCCGGCCCGCCAGACCTCGATGCGCTGATTCCGTTTCCGGTGGGCGTAGTGCTCTTCGATGATCGAGTCGGGTCGGTCCGCTGCAAATGCGGTCAGTGCCACCAAGGGCATCGCGTAGTCCCGAGACAACGCTTCCAATCGCTGTGGACGTCGAGGCTCAACGACCACGCGCTGCTGTGAGCCAAGCTTGTATACCGGCATCAGACCGATTTCCCACTCCGCATCGGTGGCGAACTTCAGCCGGGCTCCCTTCACTGACACTTCGTCTACCGACGGAGCAGTCCAATCGATCCGATAGCGATGACGGCCGTCTGGGCTGTCGGGCAACGAGTGATCGAGGCCGGTAATGCCGCGCCACTCTGCAAGATTGCGGGAGGCATAGATGGCCCTATCCCAGGTGGACTCGGGCTGGATGTGCTCTCCCAGAGCCAGCGTGTAGGCCCCGATTCTCTTGATGCGATCGTCTAGGACCGTGGTTCGCACGATGCCGTTCAAGAGAGTGATTGGATAGGACTCACCGAGGAGACCGTGGACCGTCAGATGTTCAGTGTTGACTCGCTTTTGCCAACGTGGATCGACCACCTCGATCATCGCTCCTGACTCAGGCGTCCACCGTAGGTGTCCGGGCAGTGGGTCGTCCGAACCGGCAATCTCGAAATACCCGAGAACGGCTTCGCCGGCCATGAGGCGCGCTTTGATGTTCCAGATCATGGCTTCTCTATATAGGGTCCATTGCGGCAATGCGGACGCGGCTCACTGGCGGCCAGATCGCCTCCAAGGTCCTCGTCGCGTCTGCCGGTCTATCTGCACCGCGGTTAGAGCGACGGACGCAGAGGCTAGAAGCCAATCCCTCATCGGTGCTGTCCAACCGGCCCTACCGTCCCCACCGCTGTCCCCACGGCAAGCAGAAACAGCCCACTTGCAGGGCCGTTGCGTTGAGTCTTCCACGAGATGATGTCCGAGGACGCCTATTCGAAGCGAGATTCCAGCCCGCCAGACGACGCTAAGGGATGGGCTCGATGCTGGCAAGGTGCGCCGTTTTGAAGCGAGTCAGATGAGCAGCGATCTCATCGCTTGGGTCGTCGCGCTTGCGCTTGGCGTCGCTGTCGTTGGCCTGGGTTTGCGACGCAATCTCGGCGATACCACCCGAAATTGGCTGCCACGGCCTGAAGAGGCCTCGGAGTGGGCGACCGCTACACCCGGGTCAACTGGTGAACGTAGGCGTCGTCCGCTCTCCCCACGGCAAAGGCGGTGGATCGTTTGGGGCTATCTGCTGATAAGCCTCTGCAATGCGGCTTTTGCGCTCCTATGGGCCGACGACAGGTTGTTTCATGCGATCATGGCCGCCCTGTGGGCGCTTTGCGCTGTGGCGTTCTTGCTGAAAAAGTGGCCACCTTCTGTGGGTAGGTCTATCTCCTGACCCGACTCGGCAGCCTGCACGATGAGCAAGCGAAATCGGGTCAGCTTCGATCCGCGCTCATCTGAGAGGGCGGCCTACGATGCGGCATCTATCCGCCAGCCGATGTAGTTGAGAGCAGGCGACGCTTCGTCTGGTCGTAGATCTTCGGGCAATTGCATAGGGTGTGACCTATGGGTCTACGCATGAAACTCTGCCTGGCGCTCGTCAGCCTGGCCTCTGTGGTTTGGCCGGGACCTATGGTTGCGACGAGTTCAACAGCTACCGCGCATTGGGTACGGGTGCACTGGAAGGCAGTTTCACTCTGCAGGGGAGTCACGGCTACTCGATTGTGGCGGTTGCCTATTCCGAAGAGGATCAGGACAGCGGTTGGATCATGCTCTTTGTCGGAAAGCGGGGCGAGACGGCTTCCTATTTGGCCCCTGCGAAGCTGACAGCGGATTCGCTTCAGGCCGATCTTGGGAGGGTCGGACGGGTCGATGTGGTCCGTCGTCCATCTGGCCGCGAGAAGACCGTGCATCCGAAGTGCCTCGGGCGCGAGCTGACCTACGAACCAGGTACCTACGAAGGCATCATCGAATTCAATGGCGAGCAGGGCTATACGCGAGCCCGAGAGAGTCGCGTCGCTCAGCTGCCTAGTTTGCTGTTCGCGGCTAACGGACTCTGCAGCGGCAGAGGCTATGGAGAAACCAGTGGCCCTGGTCTGCCGGGAGCAAGGCTTCTTGGCGTCTCCTTTGCGCATGGTCGCAGCCTTTCCTTTCAGGTGAACAAGAACAGGCCGAGCGCTCGAACTCTCTTCACGGCGTCGCTGAAGGAACGGCGTGACGGCATTCGCATCGAGAGAGAGGTGCGTGGCACGGGGTCGCCGGGCGCTTTCCGGTTTGACCCGCGATTGCGGATCGCTACGCTCAATCTGCCGCCCCCCTTCTCCGGATCCGCGTCGCTCACACGCAGCAAAGACTCACTTTCCCCGGCGTTGACTGGCAATCTTGCGCTGGACTTCCCGGGTCGCGCGAACGTCCCGGTGACAGGGTCAGACGTACACGCGAGCCTCGTCCACGCGCGGTTCACTCGGAGTTTTTAGCGGCGCAAGGACTTACCACGAAGGTCTTCGACGTCGCACCGGAGCTCCGTAGCCATGTCAATGATCTCGGGGTCGCCAGTCCAAAGGGGTGCGTCCATGCGCTCGGCGGTCGCAATGCAGAACGCATCGGCGAATGAGAGGCCGCCGCTGGCCTTGATTTTGGCTGCCCCTATCACCAGTTCCCAATCGGGATGAATGACGTTCAGCTCTTTCCGAACCTTGTCGATGGTGTCGCCGGCCTTGTCCACTCCGCGTACTCGCATCTCGAGATAGAGGGCCTCTCCGAGATTCACGGAACACATCGAGGCACCTTGCTCTATCCACGCTTCGCGGACCCGCTCGGCTGGCTCCTCGTCTCGCAGGTGGGCTAGTAGAGCCCAGGTGTCAAGGACGATCGTCAAGGAGGCTCCGCGCCTTTCGTTCCTCGAGCGCGCGCTCCTCACGACGGGCGGTGAGCAGGTCATCCGTGCCGAGGCCGGGGATGTCGGCCCAGACGCCGCGCAACGCCTCGATGCGTTCGCGATGCGCCTTGGCGTCATCGGTAACGCGACGGACTCGCACGTCCTTGCCGTCCGGTTCGAAAACCACCTCATCGCCAGGCCTGATCCCGATTTCGTCTCGAATCGCCTTCGGGATGACCACCTGGCCCTTGACGCCAACCTTATGAGTCATACGTCTCAGTATAACTAGCGCTGGCGGGCCCGATGTTCGCCGAGACCTGAGCTCAATGGTCGGGTCGGCTGAGTTGAGGTCGCCCGCATCGATCTCCTCGGTCGTGGCGGCCTGACCAGCACTCAGGTTCGGAACATCGCTCAGGCAGCGGCGAGAGGCTGGCGGTCCCTGATTTCCACCTGGTAGTCGGCGGGGATCGGCACGGCAGGCTCGTGGCGCTTGCTCTTGGACTCGCGGCGGCGGGTCAGCAGGTGCTCGAAGAACGCAAGCGCCCCCCCACGGGGGGCTGCGACGATCTCGCGTCCGTCGGGATAGACGATTGCGAGCGGCCGATGCTCTGCCACGGCCTCGGCGAGAATCGCGCCAAAACCCTCCTGGTCGGCGGCGATGAAGGCAGTGCCCTCGGGGTAGCGATTAGGTTCGGTTGCAGCTTCAACAAGTCGCTTATTGGCGATCTCGCCCGCTGCGGTGAACTTGCTGCGCTTTAGCTCTTCCATGACTCTGCGATTGCTTCCCAGTGGTCGATCAGGTGGCGGATTGCCATCGGCGCGACTTCGTTGACCGTGCCCTCGGCAAACTGCTCGGCAGGCTGGATGACGACTCCGCCATTGCAGAAATGTATTGTCTGTAGCGGACCTTCTCCGGTGTGGCGAGACGGGCGGCCTGCCAATCAGTGCTGGCTTGGCCGCCAGACCTGCTGACTGAGCGGATGCGGAACATCGACGAATAGTCGGACGCAGGCGATCACCTGGGACGTGCGGGATACCTCCTGTGGGCGTGATGGCGGCCACGAGCCGCTGGAGGCCGGCTGTAGGCTTGTTCACCATGGTTACGCAGGTAGGGGGCTGTAATCCGTCGGTTTGCGCGCGTTCTCTCATTGCCGCAGCCAGCATCCTGGTTCTCCTGGTAGCGGTTGGCATCGGCGACTTGGCTAGCACCAGCCAGGCCAAGACGCCAAAGCGCCCCGTCGCCTCCCCATACACCTCTCTCGCCCCGGCGGCCGCTACGGGCGCATTCGGCCTCGACCTGATGGGCGCTCATGGGCCAGGGAATCTTGTTCTGTCGCCCGACAGCGTCATGGGGGCGCTGGCGATGACAGGGACGGGCGGCGTCGCGCGCACCGCCGAGGAGATCGCGCGCACCCTCCATCTGAAAGGGCCTACCGCCTTCGCTGCCGTAGGGGATCTTCAGCGCGCCATCATTGCCGGACAGGCCGCCGCCGCAGTGGGCGACCCGGAGCCGCCCACGCTCGAGATCGCCAACGGCCTATTTCTCCAGCGAGGGCTGCCGTTTGAGCCCGCCTTCCTCTCCGGCGCCCTGCGGCGATTCGGTGCCGCTCCGGAAACCGTCGACTTTGTGGGCGACCCGACGGGCGCCCTTGACGCGATTAACAGTTGGGCGAGTGAGCACACCAAGGGGCTGGTTCCCAGGATCCTCGATTCGCTGCCCGAAGAAATGGCGCTGGCGCTGGCCAACGCGGTCTACCTCGATGCAGACTGGGAGCATCCGTTCGAGCCGAACGAAACCAGGCCCGGGGTGTTTCATGGGGCCGCTGGAAAGGCCACTGTCGACTTCATGCATCAGACCGAGTCGCTGCGCTACGGTGCGGGTCCGGGTTACAGGGCGGTGGCCTTGCCGTATCGCTCCTCGACGCTTTCACTGCTGGTCGTGCTGCCCGTGCGGCAGCAACTCGGCGCGCTGCAGCATCGTCTCGACGGCGGCAGCCTGGCACGGATCGCCCGCGGCCTCTCGGCAAGGCCAGTGATCCTCAGCCTGCCGCGTTTCCACTTGAACACCGATATCGAGCTGACCAGTGCCCTTAAGGAGCTCGGCATGCCGACAGCGTTCAGCGAAGACGCAAACTTTTCCCGCATCACGAGCGCAGCGCATTTGAAGATCGCTTTCGTCAAGCACGTCGCTGATTTCATCGTTGACGAGGAGGGAACCGTCGCTGCCGCTGCAACAGTCGTCGGGATGACCGTCACGTCGGCCCCGCGGCACCCGCGCGACGCGATCACCTTCAAGGCCAACCGGCCGTTTCTCTTCTTCCTGCGCGACGACCGAACTGGAGCCGTTCTCTTCGCGGGCCGGGTGACCAACCCAAGCTCAGCGATCGAATGAAGATCTGCTTGCCATTCTCTTCTATGACCCCTACCGCTGCTTGTAGATAAGCAACAGCGGCGCAACCGGCGTGACCGGTTTGATCGTCATGCCCATTCACCTCCTCCCGTCGATCCAGATTCCCGTGCCCCGAGTCGGATGTCCTGTCGATCAGGGCTAGTTTGGCTGCCAGGCCCTGCTGAGGGAGCGGATGCGCTCGATCTCGGTGCTGAAGAAGTCGGCGATTGCCGCGCATTCCGGCGCGTCAACCTCAATGCCTTCAGATTTTGTGTGAGGGCTTCCGAGCACGAGCATCGCCTCGTCGTTGTAGAGGGTCGCCGGTTCGGAGTAGTTGAAGGAGCCGCCGATGACGGTGGAGCCGTCGATCACGGCGAGCTTGTGGTGGAGCTTCGCGATGCCGGACTCTTTCTCAGGCTTCGGCACTAAGACCTCGATTCCGGCCCCGTGCAGCCATTGCGATGCCGCGGTCGGCATCGCCGCCTGGCCTCGATCCAGCACGCCGCGGACGGTTCGCTCCGCGCCGGCGAGCACGATCATCACGTCGTCTATCGCCGAAGAGCCCACGAAGGTGAACATGGCGAAGTCGATCCGCCCTCCTTTGGGGCACTTCAACATCTGCTTGACGACCTCGGACTCGGGCCCGTGGTCGGGAGCGAAGAGCACCTTGACCGGAACGCCCGAGAAATTGTGGGTTTTCGGCGGCTTGCCGAGGCGACCGCGGCCGAACTCTCCCGCCCAGGCCTCGCGAAACTCCTGTGCGAAGTCGTCGTGGAGATCGGCGTCTTTGAAGACGAAGAGGTGGTTGAGGTTTTTGTGGCAGTCGGTGTCGGTGAAGTTCGCCGACCCGGTCAGCAAGCCGGGCTGTTTGCCCCGGCGCGGTTTGTCCCCGTCTTTCAAGCGCACGTCGCGCAGGGCGAACTTGTGGTGGAAGATCTTGTCGTCGGGGTTGAGGTCGATGCGGACCTCGACGTCGCAGCGGCAGAGTGCGGCGAAGACCTCGCGGTTGACCTTGTGCGCGCTCTCGTCAGCCGCTAGCTCTGCCACGGTGGTCAGGCTCGGGTCCGGTCTGTGCTCGTTGTCGTCCTGGAGGTAGGAGCGGTTGAGCAGGACGCGCACGCTCTTGCCCTCCCGCCTCTTCGCGATCACCGCCTCGGCGATCGCGAAGGAGTCGAGCTCCTGGACTGCGATGTCCAGCGTCTCGGTCGTCCCCGAGATGAAGTCGACGATCGTCGCCTCGAGGTCGTCGGGCGCGTCGATGTCCGCTGGGCCGCAATAGCAGTCGATTTTTCCGCCAGCGAAGCTCTCCACCGTGGAAAGCTTAGCGTGATTGTTTGATTAACACTGAGTAGTGGAATCTACGAGGACGAGAGATGCATTGAGGATGGGTTGATTAGGTCTCGATTTGGGACGCTCCGATATCTTGCAAATGTGCGGGGCATCTACCGACTTGCGATCGCGCTGATGGCTGTGGCTTCCGTGGCGGTCTCCCTTGCTCGGGCTAGCGATGGTCCTCCGGCTCAAGGCTCGATTGGAGGTCGGCCGAGTACTGAGCTTTTTCCGCCCGAGGAGGGGAGGCAGACAACGCCCGCTTTGGTGATTGGACATGGCACCTTGCTCAACGGCCCAGTCGAGATAGCTGGAGCTGGTTGGGCTGCAGCCGCAGATGGTCTTCCACCGGGAGGCGGCCAGATGTGCGTGTGGATCGAGTACCTCCGCGAGCGCTGGACGTCTTTTAGGTGTGGCCCGGTTGCGCAAGGAGCTGCGGGCGGTGGAGCTGTCAACGTTGAATCCATCACGAAAAGGGTTAGCCTTCCTCGGGACGCTGAGTTCAGTGGAAGCCTGGCCCCAGACGTCGCCTCCGTGCGGGTCTCGTTTCGTCGTAGTGGAGCCGCGCGGATATTCCGAGCAAACGCCATCGTCGCGCGAATCCGTGGCGGACTTCAGGAGAGGCTCAAGCAACCTGGCCCCTTTGGCTATTTCGTGATCAAGATGCGTGGGCGGGTCATTGCGAGATCCGTTCTCCTTCGAGCCTTCGACGCTCGGGGCCAGTTGGTGGGCTCTTCGCGCGGAATTCTTCGGGTGGTCTCCTCTTGATGGCCGAAGACGCCAAATTCGCCCTGGGCTACTAGGCGGGGATACCGGGTTGGCGAGGATCGGTATTGGCATGGGCTCGCAAGTCCGCCAGCCGCGGATGCGAGTGTTCTTGCCCCTATTTCTCGCCTTTGGGATCGTCGCCGGCCCGCTGGCCTATGGCGTCGGCCAGGAAATAGATGCGGGCCACCGCGAGGTAGCCGCGTTCAGCATTGTCTTTGTCGCGCTGACGTTCGTTCTTGCGGGGCTCGGGAATCAGCTCGAGGCATTCGTCTTCTCCCTTGGCCGTCCCCCCTGGCTTTCGGGCCGGCTGCGGCGATGGCAGCGCCTGCTTCTGCCCGCCTCGACTGGTGCGCACTTCTCGCGCGGGTTCGGGGTGTGGACGGCTGGGACGGGCTACCTGCTCGTCGCCCCGCCGGGGCTCGATGCGTTTGCTGTGGCAGCCGTTGCGGCCAACTTCCTTGGCGCTGCCGTTCTGTGGCTCGGCGCGGCGCGGCTCGTGTCAGGCATCGTCGTGCTGCGGGCCTCGGGGCTCTGGCGCGCGCCGCGCTGGGCGTGGGTGACGGGCGCCGCCGTGGTGGTCGTCCTGCCGATCATCTTTGGCGCCCGCTCGCTGATGGCGATCGCCGGGAGCTCGGCGGTCATCGCGGGCTACTCGCCGGAGCCTGGTCGAACGGACATAGAGACCCTTCGTCGCTACACGGCCCCTGTGCAGCCGAATCGGCTGAGGAGTCAGCGCTCGGGCTGGGTCAGGCTGGGGTCGTCGGTGTCGATCTCCTCGGCGTTAGCGTCGAAGTCGTAGGAGCGGTCTGGCCGGCCCTGGCCAGGCATGCCGGGTGCGCCGACGATGACGAAGCGCCGTCCCACGTAGCCGCGCAGAAGGCGCCTGACGATGGCGCGGGTCGGCGGGATCAGGAGGATCAGGCCGACTATGTCAGTGACGAACCCAGGGGTGAGCAGGAGGGTGCCGCCGATCGCGATCAGGAGGCCGTCGGCGACCTCCCGGCCAGGGAAGCGGCGCTCCGCCAGGGCCGCGTTGAAGCGGCGCCAGGCGCCACGGCCTTGGTGGCGCAGCAGCAGCGAGCCGAGCAGGGCGTCGGCGAGCAGCAGCGCCAGCGTCGGCACGACCCCGATCAGCGAGCCGATCTGGATGATCACGTACAGCTCGACGATCGGCACGACGATGAAGAGGGCTACGAGAATGGCCATCGGACCAGGGTAATAGCTCACGATTGGCGAAATGTTTTGTCCGAGGACTTGACTAGCCTCGGGGCTCATGATCGATCTTCGCTTCGGCGGCATCTTCACCAACGAGCTTTCGGGTGCCATCGCCGCGCTGGTCGGCTTCACAGGTCTCTTCGGTGGCGCGGCGCACTACGCCGCGATCCTTGCTGGTCGTACGCAAGCGGAGATCGAGCGCGCCACGGCCATTGGATTCTTCTTTGGCGTTGCCCTAGGCGCCCTAATTCTCCTAGTCGACTCGTTGACGTGAACTACACTGGCTCCATGGCAACCCGCATAGCCCTCATCGCGATCCCCGCCGCTGCGGCCACTGGGCTTGTTCTACTTCTGAATGGCCTTGATACCGGTGCTGGGGTCGCCGCCGCCGCCCTTGGTCTGCTAGCTGTAGCCAGCGGCGCGGCGCTTGGGTACTTCGCCGACCGTCTCCCCGAATGGCCTCGGGTGCGCCGAACCCATCCCTTGGTCCCACATCGAGTCGACTAGTCGCGTTTCGCGGACACTTCGCTACGAGGGCCGATGACGGCTGTCTGGATGAGAGGACGCATCGCACGCTCCTCCCAGAGCTTCGGATCCGCGCTTTGAAAGATAAGTAGCGGAAACTTTCAAAGCGATTCCGACAACGCTAAGGAGCTTTCAAAGCTGCCCCAGCCGCTTCCTCCAGCTCGGCCAGGGCGCGGTTGAGTCCCTCGGCGAAGTCTTCGACGTCTTCCATCGAGTCGTAGTCGGCGAGCAGGCCGAAGCCGAGGTGGCCGTTGTAGCTCATGATCGCCACCGCGAGAGTGTGGTTCGGGGGCAGGAAGGCGACCGGGAAGACCTCCTCCAGCTCGCGGCCGAGGACGTAGAGCGGCAGCTGTGGCCCGGGGACGTTGGTGACGATCATGTTGAAGAGGCGGGTGGAGAAGTTGATCCGCGATGCCTGCGCCAGCAGCGTCGGCGGCGCGAAGTCGTTGAAGCGGGCGATCACTTCGGCTCCGAGCGCCTGCTTGGAGCGCTTCAGGCCCTCCATCTGCTCGCTCACCACCCGCAGCCGGCGCACCGGGTCCTCGACGTAGACGGGTAGGGGGCCGCGCATCGCCGCGATCCGGTTGCCGAGGTCGCCACGCTCGTCTTTCGTGCGAATCGAGACCGGCACCAGCGCCCGCAGCTCCAGTCCCTCGGTGCGAATCCCGCGGCCGTGCAGCCACTCGCGCAGCGCCCCGGTCACCACCGCCAGAACGACGTCGTTGACGGTGCCGCCGAGCGCGTCCTTGATCCGCTTGAAGGTCGCCAGCTCCGAGCGCGTCCAGGTAAAGCGACGGTGCGGCCCGATCTGCTGGTTCAGCGGCACGTCGGGCGCCGGGTCGGCGAGAGCGCCGACCACCTCGCTCAGTCCCTCCAGCGCCTCGCCGACGCGGCGCGCGGCGGACTCGGGGTGCCTCACCGCCGCCACCGCCCGCTCGATCAGCTTCACCGGCGCCGCGGCGGCGTCGACCGCGCCACGAGCGACCAGCTCGGCCGTGGTCGGCTCGCGCTCCGGCATCCAGCCGTCATTGCTCGACGCGGGCTCGGGCACCGGCTCGAGGTCGAAGAGGACGGTGCCAATGTCGACGCCGGAGATGCCGTCGACCATCGCGTGGTGGGTCTTGGTCAGCAGGGCGAAGCGGTCGCGCTCGAGCCCCTGTGCCAGCCACAGCTCCCAGAGCGGCTTGGAGCGATCCAGCTGCTGCGAGAACACGCGTGCGGCAAGCCGCTTCAGCTCCTGTTCGCCACCCGGCTCGGGCAGCGCGGTGTGACGGATGTGGTAGGTGAGGTTGAAGTTGACGTCGTCCGCCCAGAGCGGCCGGCCCGCCTCCAGCGGCGGCACGACGAGGCGCTGGCGGAAGCGAGGCACCTGATCGAGGCGGCCGCGCACGTGCTCGACCAGGTCGACGTACTTGGGCGGCGGCCCCTCGAAGATCAGGATCGCGCCCACGTGCATGTGGCTGGCCGAAGTCTCGTTGGTGAGGAACGAGGCGTCGACGGCCGTCAGTCGGTCGAGATGGCGTCCTTGGGTTGCCATCCTCCTAGGCTAGCTACCTGCAGCCATGCCTCCCGTCACCATCGCGGCCCCGAAACGAGTCCTGCTCGCCGCGCCGCGCGGCTACTGCGCCGGCGTCGACCGCGCCGTGCAGACGGTCGAGCGCGCGCTCGAGCTCTATGGCGCGCCCGTGTACGTGCGCAAGGAGATCGTCCACAACAAGCACGTCGTGGAGGAGCTCTCCAAACGCGGCGCGATCTTCGTCGAGGAGGAGGCAGAGGTCCCGGAGGGCGAGATGGTCGTCTTCTCGGCCCACGGCGTTGCCCCCGCTGTCCACGAGAACGCCGCGGCGCGCCGGCTGCGGACGATCGATGCGACCTGCCCGCTGGTTACCAAGGTCCACGTCTCCGCCCGCCGCTTCGCCGCCGACGGCTACACGATCATCATGATCGGCCACGAGGGGCACGAGGAGGTGGAAGGGACCACCGGCGAGGCGCCGGACAGCATCGTCCTGATCGAAACCGCCGACGAAGTGGAGACGCTGGAGGTCCCCGATCCGGGCAAGGTGGCCTTCATCACCCAGACGACGCTCTCGGTTGACGAGACCGCGGAGGTGATCGCCGCCCTGCGGGCCAAGTTCCCCGCGATCGTCAGCTCCAAGTCCGACGACATCTGTTACGCGACGACCAACCGCCAGATCGCCGTCAAGCAGCTCGCCCGCGAGTGCGAGCTGGTCCTCGTGATCGGCTCCACCAACTCCTCGAACTCCAACCGGTTGGTCGAGGTCGCGCGCGAACACGGCGCCGCCTCCCACCTGATCGACAACCACACCCAGGTTCGCGAGGAGTGGCTCGAGGGGGTGGAGACCGTGGGCATCACCTCCGGCGCCAGCGCCCCCGAGGAGCTGGTCGAGCGCCTGGTCGAGCTCTTCCGCGAACGGGGCGCCGAGGACGTCTCGGAGCTGCGCACGGTCCACGAGGACGTGCGCTTCATGCTGCCCAAGGAGATTCGCGATGAGCTTTCGGCGCGCGCCTAGGGCACGCCGGCGCCGAAGCTGACCGACCAGATGCGGAGCCCCGGGGTGGGGCAGAGCGAGAGCGCGTGGGTCTCGTGCCGGTCGTGCTCGGCGAGCGCATAGAGGGCAGGCCCGCTCACCTCAACGGCAGCGATCGGTGTCCCGTCCAGGCTCACCTCGATCCGACCTTCGCCCTCCACGGTCGCGTGGGCGGCACCGGCCCCGTACTCGATCAAGAGCTCGTCTCCGTCCTCTCCGGCCAGCCACGCCCTCTCCCAGGACCCCCCCGGGAAAATCTCTTCGCTGGGGGGCATCACCTTTGCCCCCGGCCCATCCGCCGGCCGCAGGGGGCCCATCGGCTCGGGCAGCGAGCGCAGCGCATCCAGCTCGCGCAGCTCGGCCTGGATCGCCATCTCACTGCCCAGGTACTCACCCTCGCCGAAGTGGAACCAGGCAAGCACGCCGCCGGTCGACCAGAGGAAGAGGCTGGGCCACCCTTCGCAGCCGTAGGAGTGCCAGAGGTCGCGCTCGGCATCGATCGCCACCGGGAACTCGACGCCGAGCTCGCGCAAGCCGGAGGCGACGGCGTCCGTCTCGCGGGCGAACGGGAAGCGAGCCGCCTGTACGCCCAGCGTGGTCAAGCCGGCTTCGCGGTAGCGCCTGTCCCACTCGACCACGTAGGGCAGGGTGCGCACGCTGTTGAGCTGTGCGTAGTCGAAGAAGTGGACGAGTACCGGCCCCCCCGCGGTCGCAACCGGCATCGAGGCGGGGGGGTCGCCGATCCAGTTCAGGCTTGCCGCCAGATCCGGCGCTGCGATGTCGTCCCGCTCGGGGCGCATCGCCGAAAGCTATTCGCTTAGGAGCGGTTAAAACTTTCCGATAGATTGTCCCCGCAATGCTCGAGCTGCTGCTTGCGCTGACTCCACTGCTTGTGCTGCTCGTCGCGCTGATCTGCGGGCACTACCCCGGCGTCGAGGCGATTGTCTGGCTCGCCACTCGGATCGCCTCCGTATCGCCCGCCCGCGCCGTCAAGAGTCAGCCTTGCCCCCGTCCGCCGCGCGCGCATGCGGTCGGCGGCGGGCTCCTGCTCGCGTTCGGCTATGCCCAACGCCCGCCCCCGCTCGCTCCTTAGACCCGAGAGACCGCACGGCGAGTGCCGTGCTTCGAGCGAAGGAGCAACTGATGAATACGAACACCATGCGTGTGATCGTTGGCGCCGCCGCCGTAGTCGTGGCGGTCGGGCTGTTCGTCGTATTGAAGGATGACGGCGGCAACGACAGCGACAGCAAGAGCAGCGTCGACGGCAGCAGCAAGACCAGCATCGATGGCAGCGGCAAGGGCAACAGTGACGCCCGGCCCAAAGCGAACACCGAACCCCAGCCCCTGACCATCGTCATCGAGAACGGCAAACCCGTGGGCGGCGTCCAGAGCCTCACCTTGGACGAGGGTGAAAGAGTCCGCTTCAAGGTGGACTCGGACGTAAGCGAGGAGATCCACGTTCATGGCTACGACCTGATGAAGGAGGTCGAAGCGGGGGGCTCGGTCAGCTTCGATTTCCCCGCGACGATCGAAGGCGGATTCGAGGTCGAGCTGGAGGACCGCGGGGAACCGATCCTCGAGCTGACCGTTAATCCATGACCACACCCTTCCTACCGGTCGCCCACGCGCTGGTCGCCCGTGAGGACCTTCCGATTCCCACCTGGCTTTTTGCCTGGGGAGCGTCGCTCGTCCTCATCGTCTCCTTTTTCGCGCTCTCCGCCGCCTGGCGGAAACCGCGTTTGGAGGAGGAACGATGGCGACCGGTTGACGATCGGCTTTCGCGGGGGCTGCTGAGCCTCCCGCTGCAGATCCTCTGTGGAGCGGCCGGAGTCTTCCTGCTGGGGGTCTCTGTGTACGCCGGGCTGGGAGGCACCGAAGCCCCCGACCGCAATTTCGCCATTACCTTCATCTTCGTCACTGCTTGGCTCGGCTTCCCGCTATTCAGCGTTCTGCTGGGTGACGTATTCCGGCCGTTCAACCCGTGGCGGGCGATCGGCCGCGTCGTGGGCGCCGCTTTTGCCGCGATCGCGGGGCAACGAGCGGCTCACTTGCCATACCCGCGTGCGCTTGGAAGGTGGCCAGCGGCGATCGGCCTGCTGGCATTTGTCTGGCTGGAGATCGTCTATGGCGTCAGCGGAGGCGTGGCGGTCGGCTTGGCCCCCGACACGGCCGCGTTGGCGGTGGTGATCTACACCCTCTACACCCTGACGATGATGGCCGTCTTCGGCGTCGAGGAGTGGTGCGATAAGGGGGAGGTGTTCTCCGTCTACTTCGGGATGTTCTCCCAGCTCGGCAGCTTCGGTGTGCGGGACGGCCGGTTGGGAAGACGGCTGCCGCTCTCCGCGGCCACCCACTGGGCAACGGTTCCGGGCTCAGCGGCGGTCGTAATCGCCTCCATCGCGACGACCAGCTTCGACGGTGCGCAGGAGGGAGTGCTCGAGGGCATCATCCTGGATACCTTCGAATGGTTGGCCGACGCCGGCCTCGGCCTCACGACCGCGTTGCGGCTCACCGACACGCTTTTCTTGCTGCTCATCTTTGTCGGCGTGGGTTTGGTGTACCTGATCGGGGTGCGCGGCATGTCCACGGTGGGGTCCGCGCCGCCGCTGTCGAAACTCCGTGCCGGCTTCGCCCACACCCTGATACCGATCGCGTTCGCCTACCTCGTGGCCCACTATTTCAGCCTCTTCGTCTTCCAGGAGCAGGCGCAGTTCACATACCTCCTCTCCGACCCGCTGGGGACCGCGACCACCGACCTCTTCGGTACCGCCTCCGGCGGGATCGATTTCAAGATCCTCAGCGCCAACGCGATCTGGTACGTGCAGGTGGCGGCGCTTGTGATCGGGCACGTCATTGGCCTCGTTCTCGCCCACGACCGTGCCACGGCCTACTGGGGTGATTACCGCCAGGCGGCCCGCTCGCAGTACTGGATGCTGGCGGTGATGGTTGCCTTCACCTGTTTCGGTCTCTACCTGCTCTCGGCGGCGAACTCATGATGACCCCGCTTTTTGCGGAAACTGTTGAGTGATCTGCGGTGTAATACCGATGTAAATGCATTTGCCTTTGCTTTACTGAGCCGCCGAGTCCATTGCTTTCGACTCGACTCATGACTATCCCTCTCCCTCTTGTTGCGCCGGGGCCGCCGCTCGCAAGGCAAGCGGTCCCGGCGCAAGTGGGAGGGTCCGGGTTCGGAGAGCTGGCCTAGAGGATCTCGCCGAGCCGGCGCTCGAGCGCCGCTGAGATCTCGTCGCGCACAGGGCCCTCGGCCAGTCTCTCGACCAGCGACTCGAGGAATCCTTCGATGATCAGCGACTTCGCCTCGGCTGGGTCGAGCCCGCGCGAGGTCAGGTAGAAGAGCTGATCCCGATCGATCTGGGCGACCGCGGCGGCGTGCGTGCAGCGCACGTCGTCGGCTTCAATCTCCAGGCCGGGGATCGCGTCGGCGTGGGCCTCGGTGGAGAGCAGCAGGTTGCGGCTCTCCTGGAAGGCGTCGGTCTGCTGGGCGCCGGGGTCGACGCGGATCATTCCGCGCCAGACTGCGGTGGCGCCCGCCGCCAAAACGCCGCGAAAGGCGAGGTCGGAGTTGGTGTGGGGGGCGGCGTGCTCCTGGGTGGTGTCGTAGTCGAGGTGCTGTCCGGCGCCGCCCGCGTAGCCGCCGGTCACGCGCGCCTCGGAGCCGGGACCGGCGAGGTTGGTCTCCATCCGCACCTTGCCGCGTGCGGAGCCGAATCCCAGGGCCGTCCAGTCGAGGCGACCGTCGCGCTCGACCTGGGCGCGCTGGGTGGCGAAGATCCAGGCCGACTCGGAGATGTCCTGGGTGTTGACGTAGCGCAGCGTGGCCCCCTCGCCGACGTTCAGCTCGACCACCGAGTTGAGCAGGGCGTCGACGTCGTCATTTGGCGAGGACCAGTGCTCCCAGACCTCGACCTCGGCCCCCTCCTCGAGGACGATCAGAGTGCGCCAGTTGACGGCGCCCCCGCTCTCCTGGAGCGGGACCTCGATCCGGATCGGGTCGGCGACCCTGATGCCGCGGGGCACATGGACGAGAACCCCGTCGTGGCGAGAGGCCTCGTTGCGGGCGACGAACGGGTCTCCGGAGTCGACGAGCGCGCCGAGGCGCTCCGCGATCAGCTCGGCCTGGGACTCCGCCGCCTCCGCCAGGGAGACGATCGTGACGCCCTCCGCGCCCTGGATCGAGGCGTCGACCGGAGCAGGCTCGTAGGCGTCGAAGTCGAGGCCAGAGAGATCGGTGAATTCCCACCCCTTCGACTTCTGGTCGGGAAGGGGTGGCAGCGTCGCAACGGCCTCAGCCAATCGAGCCCTCCATCTGCAACTCGATCAGCCGGTTGAGCTCGACCGCGTACTCCATCGGCAGCTCCTTGGTGACGGGCTCGATGAAGCCGTTGACGATCATCTTCGAGGCCTCCTCCTCGTCGAGGCCGCGGCTCTGCAGGTAGAAGAGCTGCTCGTCGCCGATCTTGGAGACGGTGGCCTCGTGGCCGACGTCGGCGTCGTTCTCGTCGATGCGGATCGTCGGGTAGGTGTCCGAGCGCGAATCCTCGTCGAGCAGCAGCGCGTCGCAGACGACCTTGGAGCGGGACTCGGTCGCCCCGTCGGCGATTTCCAGCAGGCCGCGGTAGGTCGCCCGCCCGCCGTCCTTGGAGATCGACTTGGAGAAGATCGAGGAGGACGTGCGTGGCGCCGCGTGGATGATCTTGCCGCCGGCGTCCTGGTGCTGGCCGTCGCCGGCGAAGGCGATCGAGAGGATCTCGCCGTGGGCCTCGGGCCCGAGCAGGTAGATCGACGGGTACTTCATCGTCAGCTTCGAGCCGAGGTTGCAGTCAACCCACTCCATCGTCGCCTTCTCATGCGCGACGGCGCGCTTGGTGACCAGGTTGAAGACGTTCTGCGACCAGTTCTGCACGGTCGTGTAGCGGACCCGCGAGCTCGGCTTGGCGCAGATCTCGACCACCGCGGAGTGCAGCGAGTCGGTCGAGTAGACCGGCGCCGTGCAGCCCTCGATGTAGTGGACGTCGGCGCCCTCCTCGCAGATGATCAGCGTGCGCTCGAACTGGCCCATGTTCTCGGTGTTGATCCGGAAGTAGGCCTGCAGCGGCATCTCGACCTTGACTCCGGCCGGCACGTAGACGAAGGAGCCACCCGACCAAACGGCCGAGTTGAGCGCCGCCAGCTTGTTGTCGTTGGGCGGGATGATCGTCGCCCAGTACTCGCGCACCAGGTCCTCGTGCTCGCGCAGCGCCGTGTCCATGTCGGTGAAGATCACGCCCTGGGCCTCGAGCTTCTCGTTGACCTGGTGGTAGACGACCTCGGACTCGTACTGGGCACCGACCCCGGAGAGGAATTTGCGCTCAGCCTCGGGGATGCCCAGCCGGTCGAAGGTGTTCTTGATGTCCTCGGGGACCTCGCTCCAGTCGCGGCTGTTCTTTTCGGAGGCACGGACGAAGTAATGGATGTCGTCGAAGTCGATTTGGCCGAGGTTGCCACCCCAGGTTGGGGTCGGGCGCGAGTAGAAGTGCTCCAGTGCCTTCAGCCGGAAGTCCCGCATCCACTGCGGCTCGTCCTTGTACTCGGAGATCGATTCGACCACCTCGCGTGAGAGGCCCTTCGGCGCCTTGTAGGCGTAACCGGACTCGGGATCATGGAAGCCGAACTTCTCCTTGTAGTCGGCGTTGATGCCGGCGAGCTCTCGTTTCTCAGCTACGACCTCAGGTGTGGCCATGGTCTACTCGACCTCCAGGGTGATGGTGTCGTCCACGACGGCCGCCGTGAACGTCTGCACCGGAGCGAAAGCGGGGAGCGTCTTCGGCCTGCCGGTGCTGAGGTCGAAGAGGGAGCCGTGGCGGGGGCACTCGACGGTGCAGGCAGCCGGGTCGAACTCGCCCTCGGCGAGCGGCCCGTCGTCGTGCGAGCAGCGATCCTCGATCGCGTAGAGCGCCCCCTCGCAGTTGAAGACGCCGATCTTGCGCCCCTCGTGCTCGACCAGGCGCATCGTGCCATCGGGCAGCTCGGCGGCGGGGCAAACGGCGATCGTTGTTCCAGCGGTCTCTGGCAAAAGGGCTCCTACTTTGATTACCCGCTTACCCGCTCAACCGGGTAGAGCTAGTGCGGGTTGAGACTTAATCCTAGTTCTACGGTCGGATTTTAGCGATCCGACCCACCGGGCCCGGCACCGTAACAAGCATTTGACTCGCGCCCGGGCGAAGGTGCGAGGATCACAAACCGAACAGACGACCTTCGAGGAGAGGAAGAGGAGATGCCCGAGAGGACGAGCTACGAGCCGGGAACGCCGTGCTGGGTGGACCACGCTTCACCCGATCTGGACGCGTCGATCGAGTTCTACGGAGGTCTGCTCGGCTGGGACGTGCCTGAGACCGAGGCCTCCGAGCAGACCGGCGGCTACCGCCAGGCGATGAAGGGCGGCAAGCCCGTCGCCGGCATGATGCCGCTGATGCAGGAGGGCCAGCCGCCGGCCTGGAGCAGCTACGTCTCGGTAGAGAGCGCGGCCGCGACCGCCGACGCGGTCAGGGACGCGGGCGGCACCGTGATCGCCGAGCCGATGGAAGTCCTCGACCTGGGCACGATGGCGGTCTTCACAGATCCCGCCGGCGCGGTCTTCGGCGTCTGGCAGCCCGGCACGTTCATCGGTGCCGAACTCGTCAACGAGCCTGGGGCGCTCTCCTGGAACGAGCTCAACACCCGCGACGTAGAGGGTGCAAAGGCGTTCTACGGCGCCGTCTTCGGCTGGGGCTTCGAAGACAACGACATGGGCGACGTGGGTACCTACACGACGATCAGCCTCAATGGCAACCCGGTCGGCGGCATCCTCAACATGGCGGAACGCGGCGTTCCCGAGCAGGTGCCCGCCCACTGGCAGGTCTACCTCGCGGTCGAGGACACCGACGCGGCGGTCGCGCAGGCCAAGCAGGGAGGGGGAGCGTGATGGTGGAGCCGATGGAAGTCCCGGCCGGCCGCTTCTCGATCCTCACCGACCCCCACGGCGCCTCCTTCGCCGTCATCGCCCTCAGCGAAGAAGCTCCCACAAGCGCCTAAAACACCTTCCGGTGCGCCTTATCCCCCGCATACGGGGATAAGGCGCACCGGAACGGCCCTGCTCAGATTGCCGTCGCTTCGCTGGGGCTGCCGGTCTCGCCCTCGTCCTCCCATTCGGCGGGCTCGCCGAGGCTGGCGCTCTTCACCACCTTCAGGCCCAGCATCGCGCACTTCATCCGCGTCGCCGAGATCTCGATCCCGAGCAGGTCGAGGACGAACTCCTTCGGCAGCCGCAGCACCTCCTCGCGCGTCTTGCCGACCAGCTCGTCGGTCAGCAGCGAGGTCGCCGCGGTCGAGATCGCGCATCCTTTGCCCTCGAAGGCGACCTCGGCTACCCGTCCCTCTCCGTCAAGGCGGAGCATCACGTGTTGCTCATCGCCGCAAAACGGGTTGTTGTCCTCGAACTCCAGGTCGGGCTGCTCCAGCCGCCCGAAATTGTGCGGCCGCTTGTAGTGCTCGAGGATCTGGTCCCGGTAGAGCTCGTCCATCAGAGGCCGAAGACCTTGCGAGCGTCATGGAGCCCGTCGACCAGGCGGTCGATCTCCTCGGGCGTGGTGTAGACGCCGAAGCTGGCGCGGGCTGTGGCGGCGACGCCGAGGCGGTCCATCAATGGCTGAGTGCAGTGGTGGCCGGCGCGGACGGCGATGGCGTGACGGTCGAGGATCTCCGAGACGTCGTGGGCGTGGACGCCCTCGAGCTCGAAGGAGACCGGCCCGATCCGCTCCTGCCCTCGTGGCGGGCCGAAGACGCGCAGCGCGGGAACGTCCTCCAGCTGCTCCAGCGCGTAGTCGGCGATCTGCCGCTCGTGCTCCAGCACCGCCTCCATGCCGAGGCCGTCGAGCCAGCGCAGCGCCGAGGCCATCCCGATCGCTTGCGCGATCGCCGGTGTGCCCGCCTCGAAGCGCGCTGGCGGATCGGCGTAAGTCGTGCCATCACGAGTTACCTTGCGGATCATCGAGCCGCCGCCGAGGAAGGGTGGCATCTCCCGCAAAAGGTCCAGCCGCGCCCAGAGGGCGCCGATCCCGGTCGGGGCGTAGAGCTTGTGGCCAGTGACGGCGTAGAAGTCGACGCCCAGCTCGGCGACGTCAAGGGGCAGCTTCGGCGCGGCCTGCGCCCCGTCGGCGAGTACCAGCGCGCCGGCATCGTGCGCCAGCCGTGAGATTTCCGCCAACGGGTTCTCGGTTCCCGAGCACGTTGGAGACGTGGGTGACGGCGACGAGCTTCGGCCCATGCGCGAGCAGCGCCTCGAAGGCCTCCATGTCCAGTAGGCCCTCCTCGTCGATCGGCGCCCAATCGATCTCCGCTCCGACCCGCTCGGCCAGCTGCTGCCAGGGCACGATGTTGGAGTGGTGCTCCATCTCGGTGAGCAGGATGCGATCGCCCGCACCGACGTTGGCGTCGCCCCAGGTGCGTGCCACCAGGTTGATCGCCTCGGTCGCGTTGCGGACGAAGGTCACCTCGCGACGGTCCGCCGCGCCGATGTGGTCGGCAACCGTCGCCCGCGCTCCCTCGTAGGCCGCCGTCGCCTCGGCGCTCAGCGTGTGCGAGCCGCGGTGAACGTTGGAGTGATGGGAGCGCTCGTAGCGGTCGACCGCCTGGATCGAAGCCAGTACCCGCTGCGCGCTGGCGCCGCTGTCGAGGTAGGCGACCGGCTGTCCATGGACCTCGCGCTCGAGCGCCGGGAACGCCGCGCGCACCTTCTCGATCGGGAACGCCGCGGGGGAGAGGAGCGTTTTGCGGTCGTCTGCTCCATCGCTCCCCTCCGTTCAGGCGGTGGCGCCCGCCTCGACCTCCTCGCGGATCCAGCCGTAGCCCTTCTCCTCGAGCTGTTCGACTAGCTCGGGGCCACCCTCCTTGACGATCCGGCCCTCGAACATCACGTGGACGAAGTCGGGCTTGACCATGTGCAGGATGCGCTGGTAGTGGGTGATGATCAGCACGCCCATGTCCGGGCCCGTGAACTTGTTGACGCCCTCGGCGACCGTGCGCAGGGCGTCGATGTCGAGCCCTGAGTCGGTCTCGTCGAGGACGGCTATCTCCGGTCGCAGCAGCGCCAGCTGCAGCAGCTCCATCCGCTTCTTCTCGCCGCCGGAGAAGCCGTCGTTGAGGTAGCGGCTGGAGAAGTCTTTGGGAATGTTCGCCAGCTCCATCGCCTCCTGGGCGAGCCTGGCGAAGTCTTTGATCTTGATCTGCGTCCTCGCCGCGCGCCTCGCGCTGGGCGTTGATGATCATCCGCAGGTACTTGCTGACCGAGACGCCGGGGATCGCGACGGGATACTGGAAGGCCATGAAGAGGCCGGCGCGCGAGCGCTCGTCCGGGTCGGCCTCGGTGATGTCCTCGCCCTTGAAGGTGATCGTCGCCCTCGGTCACCTCGAACGCGGGATGGCCCATGATCGCGTTGGCGAGGGTCGACTTGCCCGAGCCGTTCGGCCCCATCAGGGCGTGCACCTTGCCCTTCTCGACGTCGAGGTCGAGGCCATGGAGGATCTGCTTGTCCTCGGCGCTCACGTGCAGGTTGCGAATCTCCAGCTCAGCCAATTTCACTCCGTTTCTCGTCTTGGAAGGTCTCGGGGCGGGTCAGGCCGCCGTGCCGACGGTGGCCCGCCGGTCGGCCGCGGCGCTCCCGCCGGCGAACTCGACCAGCTCCGCCAGCGTCGTGCCGGACAAGGCTTTGGTGACGCCGCCCTGGACCCGGGTCCAGAGCAGCTTCGTCGCGCAGGCCCGGTCGCCGTCGTCCTCGTGCGAGCAGAGCACTTTGCCGTCCGGGGAGTCGTGGAAGCACTCCATCGGGGCGATCTGCCCTTCCAGGGCCTCGACTACCGCGTCCATCGTGATCTCCTCGGCCGGCTTCGCCAGGCGGTAGCCGCCGTGCGCGCCGCGGGTCGAGGTCACCAGGCCCGCCTTGCGCAGCCGCGCGACGAGGTGCTCGAGGTAGGAGAGCGGCAGCCGCTCGGCCTCGGCGACGGCGCTGAGCGAGATCGGCCCCGAGCCGGGCTGGCGACCCAGCTCGACCATCAGGCGAACTCCGTACTCGGCTTTGGTCGAGAACAGCATGCGACCTAAATCCTACTGAAGCGGTCGGTTATGCCGCTTCGCGCTCAGGGCTCGATCAGGCCGCGCCGGATCGCGTAGCGGACCAGCTCGACCCGGTCGCGCATGCCGAGCTTGCGCATCGCGTTGGCGCGGTGGTTCTCGACCGTCTTCTCGGAGAGGTGGAGGATCTCGGCGATCTGCTTGGTCGTGTGCGCCTCGGCGACGAGCTTGACGATCTCCTCCTCGCGCGGGGTGAGCTCCTCCTCGCCGCTGGAGCCGCGCTCGAGCACGTCCTTGATCAGCGTCCGCTGGGCCTCCGGGGTGAGGAACGGCTCGCCGCGCTCGACCGCGCGGATCGCCGCGAGCAGGTCGGTGTCCGCCTGCGCCTTCAGCACGTAGCCCGAGGCGCCCGCCTTCAGCGCCTCGAAGAGGTAGCGCTCGTCGTCGTGCATCGAGAGGATCAGGACCGCGACCTCCGGCGCCTGCTCGCTTGATCTCGCGCGTCGCCTGCAGGCCGGTCAGCTTCGGCATCTTCACGTCGAGGATCGCCAGGTCGGGCCGCTCGCGCACGGCCAGCTCGCGTGCTTCGGCACCGTCGGCCGGCCTCGGCGACGACCTCGATGTCGGGCTGGCGCTCGAGCAACAGGCGAATACCGGAGCGGACGATGCCGTGGTCGTCGGCGATCAGGATCCTCACAGCCACCAGGCTGAGATCTTCCGGTGCGCTTTATGTGGTCCATGGCGGCATAAAGCGCACCGGAGAGGTCAGGCGGGGACGGAGAGCCGGACTGTGGTGCCGCGGCCAGGACGGGACTCGATCGTCAGTTCGCCGCCGACCAGGAGCGCCCGCTCGCGCATCCCGGCGATGCCGAGCCCGCCCTCGGCATCGTCGAAGGCGAAGCCACGGCCGTCGTCGGCGACCTCCAGCTCGACGCCACCCGCGGCCCCATCGCGCCGGAGGCGCACCTCGACATGCGCGGCCCCGCTGTGGCGGGCGGCGTTGGAAAGCGCCTCCTGCGCGACGCGGTAGACGACCAGCTGGGCGTCGTCGTCGAGGTCGGAGAAGGTGCCCTCGGCGGAGAAGTCGGCCTCGATCTCGCCGCGGGCGAGCTGCTCGACCTGCCCGGCGGTCGCCGCGGCGAGGCCGAGGTCGTCGAGCGCGGTCGGGCGGAGTTGCCGCGCCAGCGAGAGCAGCTCGCGCATCGCCTGGTTGGCCAGCGCCTTAGTCTCGGCCAGCTGCCCCTCCAGCTCGGGCGGCGCCGCCTCGCGCGTCGCCTCCAAACGCAGCAGCAGTCCGGTCAGCGACTGGTTGACCTCGTCGTGCAGGTCCCGGGCGACACGCGCCCGCTCCTCCTCTTGGGCCTGCAGCGCGGCGCTGCCGGCGCGGCGTCGCTCGGCTTCGAGCCGTTGCATCATGCGCAGGAAGGCAAGCTCGATTCGGGCCACCTCCTCGGTCTCGCCGACGCCGTCGATCGAACGCGGCAGCAGCGGCCCCGGGCGGCTCAGGTCGACCTTCTCCATCTCCTCAATCAGCGTCTCCAGCGGGCCGAAGCGACGTCTTAGGACGAGGAGGCGGACGGCGAGCGCTGCGACCACGAGGGTCAGCGCAACGATGACCAGGGTCGTCACAGGGCGAGAATAGGGGTTGCCACCTATGGCCTATGTGGCACGAGGCCGCCACAATTCAACGACCAAGCGGCAAGCGAGCACAGGAGCGAGCACTCGAATGAAGACCACCAGGCAGTCCACCTTCGGCGCGACTATCCGCACGACCCTGCTGTTGGCCGGCCTCTCCGGCCTGCTGGTCGTGATAGGCGCATTGATCGGCGGCCCCAGCACCGCTGGCGTCTTCCTCGTCATCGCCCTGCTGATGAACCTCGCCTCCTACTTCTTCAGCGACAAGCTGGCGCTGAAGATGAGCCGGGCCGAGCCGATCGAGGAGTCCGAAGCGCCGCGCCTCTACCAGATCGTGCGCGAACTGACGACCCGCGCCGGCCTGCCGATGCCGCGTCTGTACATGATCCCCCAGGATCAGCCCAACGCCTTCGCCACCGGTCGGAATCCGCAGCACGCCGCGGTCGCGGTCACCCGCGGGATCACGAAACTGCTCTCCGAGGACGAGCTGCGGGGAGTGCTCGCCCACGAGCTCGCCCACATCAAGCACCGCGACATCCTGATCCAGTCGGTCGCATCGGCGATCGGCGCCGCGATCACCTATCTCGCCTACATGATGATGTGGTTCGGCGGCGACGACGAGTCGCCGCTCAGCCTCGTCGCCTCTCTGGCGCTGGTCCTCCTCGCCCCGATTGCGGCGAGCATCATCCAGCTCTCGATCTCGCGTCAGCGCGAGTACGCGGCCGACGCGGGCGGCGCCGAAATCTGCGGCAACCCCGAGTCGCTGGCCAGCGCTCTGCTGCGTCTCGAGCAGGGGGCGGAGGCAATGCCGATGCAGGTCAACCAGGCGTCCGAGCCGCTTTACATCGTCAAGCCCTTCAGCGGCGGCGGCATCGCCGGCCTCTTCTCGACCCACCCGCCGATCGAAGAGCGGGTCCGCCGCCTTCGTCAGATGCGCCCCACTCTGGTCTGAGAATCGCCTCAGAATCGTCGCATTCTGCGCGCCACGTGTGCAGACAGCTCATTACGCTGTCATCATGGCGACGATGGCTAAGAGCTGGACCGATGAGCGCCTGGAAGAGCGGTTCGACCGGATCGATCAGCGCTTCGATGAAGTCGATCGGCGTTTCGACGAGGTACACAGGCGCTTCGACGACGTCGGGCTCGAATTCCGCGCACTCCGCAGCGAAATGACCAGCCGTTTCGATGCCAACCAGCGTCTGATCATCCAGATCGGCGGAGGCATGCTTGCGACGATGATCGTCGGCTTCACCGGAGTCATCGTGACGCTAATTTGACCGCGAAGGCTGCAGTTCTGGCCCGCGCTATACTTTTTGAAGTAAAGCCGGATCGGAATTTAGGTATTTAGGAGACCGCATGGCCACTGGGGCCCAGACCAAGTCGCAAATCGAGGAGATCGAGCCGTTTGAGGCGGCGCAGGAGATCGAGGGCGGCGACGTCGTCCTGATCGACACGCGCGAGCCGCACGAGTACCAGGAGGCTCACCTCGAGAACGGCAAGCTGGTACCACCGGGGCTGCTCGGTGATGAGATCGCTGCTGCCGCACCCGACAAGTCGGCCCGCACGATCCTCTACTGCCGTAGCGGCAACCGCTCCTACAAGGCGGCCGAGCAGATGCAGGCGCTCGGCTACGAGGACGTCGCCTCGATGGCTGGTGGCATTCTCGCCTGGCAAGAGCAGGGGCTCCCCGTGGTCGCGACCGAGGGGATGACGCCCGAGCAGCGCGAGCGCTACTCGCGCCACACGCTCCTGCCCGAGGTGGGGGTGGATGGTCAGCTGAAGATGCTGAACGCCAAGGTGCTGCTGCTCGGCGCCGGCGGCCTCGGCGCGCCGACCGCGCTCTACCTTGCCGCGGCCGGCATCGGCACGATCGGCTTGGTGGATGACGACGTCGTCGACGCCTCCAACCTGCAGCGCCAGGTGATCCACAACACCGAGCGGATCGGCACGCCGAAGACCGAGTCGGCGCGAGTGACGATCGAGGCGCTCAACCCGGACGTCGAGGTGATTGAGCACCGCCTGCGCCTCGACTCATCCAACATCCTCGAGATCATCGAGCCCTACGACGTGATCGTCGACGGGGCGGACAACTTCCCCACCCGCTACCTGCTCAACGACGCCTCGGTGCGGCTGCGCAAGCCGGTGGTCTCGGCGTCGATCCTCAGCTTCGATGGTCAGATCTCGACCTTCGTGCCTTTCGAGGGCCCCTGCTACCGCTGCCTCTATCCGACCCCGCCGCCGGCCGAGCTCGCGCCGAGCTGCTCGGCTAATGGCGTGCTCGGCGTGATGGCCGGCACGATGGGAACGCTGCAGGCAAATGAGGTCCTGAAGCTGGTCCTGGGCGCGGGCGAGCCGTTGATCGGCCGCCTGCTCCTCTACGAGGCGCTCAGCACGCGCTTCACCGAGCTCAAAGTCCGGCGCGATCCCGAGTGCCCGATCTGCGGCGAGAACGCGCCGGAGATCCTCGAGTCGGAGATGGGCCAGTTTCCCGACTACGAGCTGTTCTGCGCTGGGTAGCCACGCTCGACTAGGATCGCGTCCGCAATGGCGACCGTTCGCATACCTCCGGTGCTGCGCCCGCAGACGGGCGGGCAGCCCGAGGTCGAGGTCAGCGGGTCCAACGTCGGCGAGGTGCTGCGCGCTCTCACCGCTGAGCATCCCGATACCGAGCCCCAGCTCTTCGGCGAGGACGGCGACCTCAACCGCTACGTCAACGTCTATCTCAACGACGAGGACGTTCGAGTCCTCGACGGTTTGGGCACCTCGGTCTCGGATGGGGACACCGTCGTGATCTTGCCGGCGATGGCCGGCGGCTGAGCCCGCGCCAGCGCCCCTCTACGAACTGCATCAACTTCTCTACCTGCCAGAGGGAAAAGTTGATGCAGTTCGCTAGGTCGAAGCTATACTTTTTGAAGTAACGGGAGAGCAATGGCCTACGACGAGCTTCTAAACCGGCCCTGCGGCGGGCGCTTCGGCAACATCGTCGAGTCGATCGGCAACACGCCGCTGGTCGAGCTGCCCCGTCTCTCCCCGAACCCCAACGTCCGCATCTACGCCAAGCTCGAGGGGCACAATCCGACCGGGTCGGTCAAGGACCGGGTCGCAAAGTCGATGATCGACGCGGCCGAGGCCCAGGGCCTGATCGAGCCCGGGCAAACGATCCTCGAGCCGACCTCCGGTAACACCGGCATCTCGCTGGCGATGATCTGCCGTCGCAAGGGCTACCCGCTGAAGGTCGTGATGCCCGACAACGTCACCGAGGAGCGCACCCAGCTGCTGCGCATGTACGGGGCGGAGGTCGTCTATTCGGAGGGAGCGAAGGGCTCTAACGGGGCGGTCGAGGTGGCGCTGGAGATGGCCGACGACCCCGGCTACTACATGCCCTATCAGTACGGCAATGAGGCCAACCCGCGTGCTCACTACGAGGGGACTGCCCCCGAGATCCTCGAAGAGGTCGACGAGGTGACCGCATTCGTCGGCGGCCTCGGCACCGGCGGCACCCTGATGGGCAACGGCCGCCGCCTGAAGGAGGCGAACCCCGAGACGCTGATCGTCGCTGCCGAGCCGATGCAGGGCGAGCTGGTCCAGGGCCTTCGCTCGCTCGACGACGGCTTCATCCCGCCGATCATCGATCTCTCGATTCTCGACCGCAAGATCATGGTCTCCAACCGCGACGCGATCGTCTGGACCAAGCGCCTGCTCGACGAGGAGGGCATCTTCGCTGGCGTTTCCTCCGGCGCCATCGCTGCGATCGCCGTCCGTATCGCCGGCGAGCTGGAGAGCGGCAACGTCGTCTTCCTCATCCCTGACGACGGCTGGAAGTACCTCTCTTCCGGCGTCTACACCAAGCCGATCGAGGAGATCGAGAACCTCGATTCCACGGTTTGGTGGTAGGACCCCAAGCCGTACCAAAACGCAACTTCACTCGAATTTAGTGTTTGATTCCACCGATGATCTCGGTGAGAGAGGGGATCGCGCGGCTGCGGCGCGTCGCGGTTGCGCCGATCGTTTTCCTTGGGGCGATGACACTGTGGCACGGCTCCGCAACGGCAGCCCCGGGGGACCTGGATCGCTCGTTTGGCGGGACTGGTGTGGTACGTCCAGCCGGGGAAGCGCTCGAGATTGCAGTTGGCCCCGAAAATGGTGTTTTCGCCGTTGAGCGAAAGAGCTGTGGCGTATCGGACTGCATGAGCCTGACGGTTGCTCGTTACACCCCGGACGGCTCCTTGGACGGCTCGTTCGGAGCCGCATCGGCTCCGATTATCCTCCCAGCGGGCTTGTCCTCCGGGTCTTCATTCGCAGTCGATCCCAGCGGACGGCCGGTAGTTGTTGCTCGCTCTCGAGAAGGGATCCTGGTGCAGCGCTTTCAGGCGAATGGGGCGCCCGACCCCGCCTTCGGTCCCGGCGGCACCGTCGTCGCCGCACAGCTTGCGAGACCCGAAACGACTCGGGTCCTTGTCGGCTCCGACGGAGCCATCATCGCTGCAGGAGTGTGGTTGGGCCCTCCAGCGCCTGGCGCACAAGCTGCGCCTGACGCGTATTCGACGGAACTGATGCTGGCTAGGTTCTTGCCGAACGGTGGCTTGGATCCAGGGTTTGGCAAAGGTGGCGTTGCCCGGCTGACAGTCTCGCCGACGGCGGAATACGGACAGGCGGCTGCGCTTATGCCCGATGGCTCGACGATGCTCGCGACGGGGTCATATCCGACGGGTCCGCGTATCTCCCGCATTACGTCGAATGGAAGCCTGGATCAGGGTTTCAGTCCGTCGTTTGGGGAGGTGTTCTCTCATTTGCGGCACCAGCCAGACGTGGGAACCAGCCTGGCCATGGCGATGGTGCCCCGGCGTCAGGGAGCCCTCGACGTTCTTGGTAGTGCCGGGGCCCTCGGTCGTGGTTACGTGGTGCGATTGCGCGCCGACGGCTCACCGAATCGGAAATTCGGTCGAAAAGGTGTGAGGTTGCTGCCCATTCCCGTTGAAGCAGCCACAGGGGATGCCGGTGGGAGGGTTGTCGGCTTGGGATATTCGTTCGAGCTGGAAAGCTCGATCGCCTTCCGCATGCGCCCCGGTGGCAGCATTGATCGCACTTTCGCCGGGGGAGCAGCGCCGATCGAGACGAACGAAAGGTATCTCGATGGCGGCAGCCTTGGCATCGGGCCAAACGGAAGCCCGGTGGTGCTCGATCCCGGTTCGCCAATCTGCCCTCGGGGCTCCTGCGGGCCGGCGGAGCCTCGCATATTTCGCTTCATCGGTCGGGCGAGCCGTGCTCGATGCCTGGGTCACCGGGCGACGGTTGTCGGCACGAGAAGCAAAGACGTGCTGCGCGGAACGCATCATCGGGACGTCATCGCGGCACTTGGGGGAGGAGACGAAGTCCACGCACTGGGTGGCAACGATCTGATCTGCGGTGGCCCGGGCGCCGACTTGCTTTTCGGTGGTCCTGGAAAAGACCGCGTACGTCGGTAGTGCTTTGAGCGCACGCGCCGTCGCGAGCGCGTTCCTAGCGATTTTCGTAATCACGATTGCCTCCGGCGTCGTCGCCGCAGCGCCGGCTCAGGCTCTGCCGCGGTCGTTTTTCGGCGTCGTTCCCCAGAGTCCGCTCGAGGCGCGCGACTTCGCCCTGATGCGCGGCGTCGTCGGCACGGTTCGCATCTCGATTGGTTGGTCCCAGGTGGAGCCACGCCCCGGGCAATATGAGTTCGCGGAGCTCGACGAGACGATTGTGCGAGCAGCGGCTGCCGGTATTCGAGTCATGCCTTTCGTCAGCAGCACCCCGAGCTGGCTCACCCATGATCCGGAGCGGCCCCCTCTCTTCTCGGCGCGCGCGAGGCGTGGATGGTCGGCGTTCCTTGCTCGGCTGGTGCGCCGTTACGGACCCGGCGGCACCGTCTGGGCCGACGCGGGGAGGGCGATGCCGATTCGCCAATGGCAGATCTGGAACGAGCCCAATTTCCTGCTCGCCTGGCACCCCAAGCCTGCCCCGCGCGGATACGCGCGGTTGTTGCGACTCTCGGCGTGGGCGATCCGCGCGGTCGACGATCGCGCCGAGATCGTCGCCGCGGGAGTGGCTCCCATCACGGCCGGCATGTCTCCGTGGGTCTTCCTGCAGCGCTTTTACGAGGTACCCGGCGTTCGGGGCTCCTTCGATGTGGCTGCCGTGCATCCCTATGCCCCAACGGTCGCGGATGTCATCCTTCAGGTTCGGATCACGAGGCGCGTGATGGCTCTGGCTGGCGATCACCGCAAGCCGTTGCTGGTAACCGAGCTGGGCGTGGCGTCGAGCAGCTCAATCCCGAGCACGTACGATCGCGGCCTCTTCGGTCAGGCCACGTTCCTGCGCCGTGTGTTCGAGCTCCTGATACGCGAGCGCGATCGCTGGCGCATCAGGGGCGTTGACTGGTTTTCCTGGCGCGACTATCCCGCCGCCGACGTGCACTGCGTGTTTTGCCAGTACGCCGGCCTTTTCGATCTCGACGCACGCCCGAAGCCGGCATGGTGGGCATTCCGGCGCTTGGCGCTGCGGGGTGCTGCTGTCCGCTAGCCTCGGCCGGCCGATGCGGATCGCACAGAAGCTGATCGACGAGATGGTTGCGCACGCGCGCGAGGACCTGCCGAACGAGTGCTGCGGGATGGTTGGGGGTGTCGACGGGGAGGCGAGCGTCGTGATCCCCGTGGTCAACTCCGCCGCCAGCCCGCTGCGCTATGAGATGGACCCGCAGGGGCAGTACAACGCGCTCAAGGTGATCGAAGACGATGGCAAGGAGCTGCTGGCGATCTATCACTCGCACACGAAGAGCGCCGCCTATCCGTCACAGACCGACGTCAACCAGGCTGTTAACTGGCCCGATGCGATCTACGTGATCGTCTCGCTGCAGGACGCCGACGTCCCTGACGTGAAGGGCTACTGGCTCAAGGACCTGAAGATCGCCGATGCAGGGCTCGTCGTCGAGTAGCGGCCGCCTGGTCAAGGTGGCCTATGCGCTGAACCAGATGGAGGCCGAGATGATCCAGGGCTTGCTCGGCGAGCACGGCATTCCGAGCATGGTGCAGCGGACCGTCGACAATCCCGAGTTCTTGGCGGCTGGGCCGCGTCAGATCCTCGTGCCCGAGGCCGCCGCCCAGGAGGCGCGCGAAGTGCTCGAGGGGACCCCGGGCACCGACTAGCCGACGCTCGGCCGGTTGATTTCGCGCAGGTAGCCGCGCCAGGCGTCCTCGATCTCCGGCGCTCGCGCCTCGAAGGCAGCTTCGAGCGAGGGCGTGGTGCCGCCCGGGCGCAGCTGTGAGACGAGCCGCTGACACGCATCGGGGCCGCGTTCGAGCTCGAGCAGGTCGAAGATCGTGCCGCCGAGGATCACTGCGTCGCGCCGCGACGGGGGGAAGGACGGGCGGGCACTCTCGCGCAGGCGGCGGATCACCGCCGCGCGGTAGAGGCCGACCTGGCGCGCGAAGTACTGGGCACCGCCTTCGACCAGCCAGGCCCAGCGCAGGTAGCGGGCGAAGCGGCGCGGCGTCCACGAGGGCGGCAGGGCCGGGTTGTTGGCGGCGATCACCAGCTGCGCGTAGAGGCGCTCGGCCGTGCCGCGCAGCGCCTCGCGCGAGTCCTCACCCGCGGCTCGGCGCTCCATGTGGGGGTCGTTGAGCACGTGCAGCTCGCTGGACATCGCCCAGCCTGCGAGGTAGCGCCGACCGGCGGGCGCCGCCGACCAGCGGGCGGCGGGCAGGAAGGGGTGTGCCAGCGACAGCCAGGCCGGGTTGGTGTGGACGACCACCGTGATCTTCCCCGGAACGCGATCGAAGCGGTCCTCCAGGCGCAGCCGCAGTTCCTCCATGCGGTCCAGGGTTCGCTCGGCGAAGGCGGTGTCGCCGCTGTCGTGGCGCGCGGTGAAGCTGAGCGAGTCCGTCTCAACCCAAGGCACGGATCGAGACTACTTCGAGATCAGACGAGCGCTGGCTCTGCGGCGCCGCAAACTCCGAGGATCTCGGCGCGGGCGCGCTCGAACTCTTCGTCGGCCATCACCGGCGTGCCCTCGAAGGGCAGTTCGCGATCGACCTCGACCCAGGAGCGGCAGCCGTGGTACTCCTCGCGGACGCGGACCGTGACCGGGCGCGGGATGCGGTGGACCCTGAGCAGCAGCACGTGCAGAGGGTGGCGCCGCTTCCAGTTGAGCCGCTTCTCGGCGTAGTCGGGGGTCCATACGTAGTAGGGAGAGAGGCCGTCGACGACGCGGGGGTCGGTGACAGTGATGTGGTCGGTGACCTCTGCCCAGGCGCGCAGGCGAACCCGTTCCGGCTGGGAGATCCCACCGTCCTGCAGCAGGGCCCGGGCGGGCGGCTCCTCGTCGGGCCAGACGCCCTCCTCGAGCGCGCGACCCAGCTCGGGGTGATGCGACTCGCGAACCAGGTTGTTCTGTTGGTGGTCGAACGTCGGGTAGAGGAAGAAGCGCTCGTGATCGAGCTCGAAGTGCTTGTTCTCCTCGCGGATCCCGCCCTTGCGCAGGGTGAGGAGCTGCTCGCCCTCGGCGAGCGCACGGACCGTTACGGCCCATTCCTTGAAAGCGATCGGCATTTGAAGTCTTACCTTGAGAAAGGTTGTTGAAACTTGACTGGTGGGGACGCTTCGGACCCCGTTCCAGGTGAGAAGCCCGCCCGAATTCGGCATTCTAGACGAGACTGGCTGGATCGCCAAATCTGTGACCAAGATCACGGTTTGCCGTGGCCGGCCCCTCCGGGGGTCTCGATTCGGAGGGTGTCGCCCGGGCGCAGGTCGCCGTCTGCCTTGCCTGGCAGGGGCGCGCCGTTGTGGAGGTTGCGGCCCTCGGCGGCGTCCTCGCCGCCGGCTCGGCCGCGCGGTGGGTGGCGGCGGCGCTCGGTGATCAGGGTGTAGCGCATGGGGGCGAGGGCCTCTAGCTCGCGGACGATGCCGTCGCCGCCGCGATGGTGGCCGGCGCCACCGCTGCCCCGGCGCAGGGAGAGCTCGCGGACGCGGAGGGGGAACTCGGTCTCCAGGGCCTCGACCGGGGTGTTGAGCGTGTTCGACATCGCCACGTGGATCGCGCTCGGGCCGTCGGCGTCGGGGCAGGCACCCTGGCCGCCGCCGATCGTCTCGTAATAGGTGAAGTCCTCGTTGGCGAGGGTCAGGTTGTTCATGGTTCCCTGCCCCTGGGCCTGGACGGGCCGCGCCCCGCCGAGGGCGGAGATGACGAGGTCGGCGACGCGGCTCGACGTCTCCACGTTCCCGGCGGCGACGGCGGCGGGTGGCTCGGCGTTGAGAAGGCAGCCCCTGGGTGCGATCACCTCGATCGGCCGGTAGGCGCCGGCGCAGGGCGGCGCGTCGGGATCGGTCAGCACCCGCACGGCGAAGAAGGCCGCTGACTTGGTGACCGAGAGGGGGCAGTTGAGGTTGCCCTCGACCTGGAGGGCGCTGCCGCCGAAGTCGAGGACGAGGCGATCGCCGGCGATCGTCGCCTCAACTTGAAGGACGGCATCGTGCGGCTCCCCGCTCGAGTCTTCCTCGAGCACGTCCTCGGCACGGTAGGTGCCGTCCGGGAGCTCGGCGAGCGCCGTGCGGGTGCGGCGCTCCGCGTAGGCGAGGATCTCCTCCATGCCCGCGCGCAGGGCCCCGACCTCGTGTCGCTGTGCGAGCTCGCGCAGGCGCAGCTCGCCTATCCGGTTGGCCGCGGCCTGGGCACGGAGGTCGGCCAGTCGCTGATCCGGGAAGCGCATCCGGGAAGCCAGCCGCGTCAGGGTCTCCGGGTCCGCCTGAGTGGGCGGGATCACCACGCCCTCTTCGTCGAGCTGTCGCGAGTGCGCCGGCATGCTCCCCGGGGTCACCCCGCCGACGTCGGCGTGGTGCGCGCGGCAGGCGGCGAAGCCGAGCAGCTCCTCGTCGAAGAGCACAGGGGAGATCAGGGTGATGTCGGGCAGGTGGGTGCCGCCCTGATAGGGGTCGTTGAGGATCCAGGTGCCACCCGGCCGCTGCTCGAGATCGAGCACTGCGGCGACTGCGTCCGGCATCGAGCCCAGGTGGACGGGGATGTGCTCCGCCTGCATCACCAGCTCTCCACGCGGGTTGAACAGCGCGGTCGAGCAATCGTGGCGCTCCTTGATGTTGGCCGAGTAGGAGGAGCGGATCAGCGCCGCGCCCATCTCGTCGCAGGCGGCACGCAACCCACCGATCATCACCTGCAGGGTCACAGGGTCGAGGGGGCTCATCGCTCGCGCTCCGCTCGGATCGTGCCGGCATCGTCGACCTCTGCGTGCCATCCGGCTGGCAGCACCAGCGTCGTCTCCGGCAGCTCGAAGATCGCCGGCCCCTCGATCCGCTCGCCGGCCGGCGGCTCGCCACGGAGCACAGTTGCATCGACTGTCGCTCCGCCGAAGCGCACAGGGCGCTCGCTTCGCTCGACCCCACCCGCCGCTGCGGCGCTCGGTCGTGGGCGGGCGCCGGTTGCCACCATCGCCAGGCGGATGTCGACCAGCACGACCTCGCCCTCGGGATCGCGGTGCCCGTAGCGCTCCTCGTGGGCGGCGGCGAAGCGCTCGGCGAGGTCCTCTGGGTCGGGCGTGGGCGAGCCCGGCACCGGCAGCTCGAAGGCCTGCCCGGCGTAGCGCATCTCGTAGACGATCTCCGGCTCGGCCCCCCCGATCTCGCCGTCCAGCGTGGCGACGAGTTCCGTGACCTCCTCGGCCAGGCGCGACGCCGTCAGCTCAGCACCGCTCAGCATCACCGTCCGCGTCGTGTCGCGGCGTCGGTCCGAGGCGCAGAGCCCGAGTGCTGAGAGGACGCCACCGGCGCGGGGGCAGAGGAGGCGGTCGATGCCCAGCTCGGCGGCAATCTCCGCCGCGTGCATCGGCCCGGCACCGCCGAAGGGAAGGAGGGCAAAGCGGCGGGGGTCGACGCCGCGCTCGACCGTGACCACGCGCAGCGCTCGTGCCATCTCCTGGTTGGCGACGCGGACGATGCCCTCGGCGGTCTCGAGATCATCGAGGCCGAGCGCGCTGGCCAGGGCGCCGACGGCGTTCTGGGCCGCCCCGACGTCCAGCGCCACACCTCCCGCCAGCTTCGAGTCTGGGGCGAGGCGGCCGAGCAGCAGATTGGCGTCGGTGACCGTTGGCTCCTCGCCGCCGCGGCCGTAGCAGGCGGGCCCGGGCTCGGCGCCGGCCGAGCGCGGGCCGACCCTGAGCGCACCGCCCGCGTCGCACCAGGCGATCGAGCCGCCGCCCGCCCCGACCGTGTGGACGTCGACCATCGGCAGCTGGATCACGCGGCCGCCGATCGTGCGTGAGTCCGTCTGGCGCACGCTGCCTTCCTCGACCACGCAGACGTCGCACGAGGTGCCGCCCATGTCGAGGCCGAGCGCGTTGCCGTCGCCGCTCGTCCGCGCAATCGCGGCTGCGCCCACGGCACCCCCCGCCGGCCCCGAGAGCACGCTCCAGGCGCCCGCCCGAGCAGCCTCGGAGGCGGACACCACGCCGCCCGAGGACCGCATCACCAGCGGTTCGGGCAGGTCCGCTCGGGACGCCGCCTGGCCGAGGCGCTCCAGATAGCGGCCGAGCAGGGGGGAGAGGTAGGCGTCGATCGTGGTGGTCGAGCCGCGCTCGTACTCGCGGAAGCGGGGCAGGACCTCGTGCGAGGCGGAGAGGTGGACACCGGGCAGCTCGCGGCGCAGGTGCTCGGCAATGCGCCGCTCGTGCTCCGGCTCGACGTAGGAGAAGAGCAGGCAGATCGCGACGGCTTCGGCGCCGCTGCCGCGTACGAGCTCGGCGAGCCTCGAGGGCTCGTCCTCCCCGAGCGGCTCGACCGATCCTTCCGGGCCGACCCGCTCATTAGCCTCGAAGCGCAGCTCGGCCGGCACGAGGGCCGTCGGCTTCGGAGCACAGAGCCTGTAGAGGTGGGGCCGGTCCTGGCGGCCGATCTCGAGCAGGTCAGCGAAGCCGCGGGTCGCGATCAGCGCCGTGCGGGCGCCGCGCTCCTCCAGCAGCGCGTTGGTGCCAACGGTCATCCCGTGGGCGAAGGAATCGACGTCGGCGCCGGTCGCACCGGCGCGCCGCAGCACCTCCTCCACTGCATCGATCACCGCGACCGACTGGTCCTCCGGCGTGGTCGGCAGCTTCGCCGTGTGGAGCCGCTCGCCGTCGAAGAGAACGGCGTCGGTGAAGGTCCCGCCTACGTCGACCCCGAGCAGCACGAGGTGAAGCTAGCTCACGCCCAGTGTTCGCGGCGGACCTTGCCGTCCGGGCCGAGGACGATGTGGACGCCGTCGAGCGTTGGATCGAGGTTCGGGAAGTCGGAGCGCAGGTGGCCGCCCCGCGACTCCTGGCGCTCCAGCCCGCTGGTGGCGATGGCGGCGGCGAGGGGATAGGGATCGGAGGGATCGGAGCGCAGCTCTTCCAGCCGCGCCGCATCTCGCATCGGGCCGGCGAGCCTCCAGACCGCGTCGCGGGTTGCCTCGGTCGGGGGCTCGAACCGCCAGGGGCCGGGCTCGCCGGGGTTTGCCGCCGTCGTCTCGTCCAACGCCGCAAGGCCCGCGCGGCCGCCGAAGACGAAGCACTCGCTGAGCGAGTTGGACGCGAGCCGGTTGGCGCCATGCAGGCCGGTGCAGGAGCACTCGCCGACCGCGTAGAGGCCGGGGAGGGAGGAGCGTCCGTCGAGGTCGACCGCGATGCCCCCCATCGTGTAGTGAGCCGCGGGGGAGACCGGGACTGGCCTGGCGGCGGGGTCGAGGCCGGCCTCCCCAAGCGCTTCGAAGACGTTGGGAAAGCGGCCGGGATCGAGGCTGCGCAGGTCGAGCTCCACCGCGCTCGTGCCGTCGGCCTCCAGCCGGTCGAGGATCGCCGCGGTGACCGCGTCGCGCGGCGCCAGCTCGTCGGTGAAGCGGCGGCCCGAGGCATCGAGCAGCGTCGCGCCCTCGCCGCGGACCGCCTCGGTGATCAACAGGCCGTCGAAGCGCGTGCCCGGCAGGAAGAGCGCGGTCGGGTGGAACTGGCAGAACTCGAGGTCGGCGAGGTCCGCCCCCGCGGCGGCCGCCATCGTCGGGCCGGCGCCGATCGCGCCCCGCGGGTTGCTGGTCCGCCGCCAGAGTGCCGCGGCGCCGCCCGTTGCCAGCACGGTCGCCGCCGCCCGCACGCGGCCATTGTCGGTGAGCACCCCGTGGCAGCGCCCGTCGTCGCTCCACAGCGCGGTCATCGAGGTTCGCTCGCGCGCCTCGATCCGGGGCTCGGCGGCGACCATCGCCGCCAGCTTCGAGGTGATCTCGTGTCCCGTCGCGCTACCGCCGGAATGGACGATGCGGCGGCGGGTGTGCCCGCCCTCGAGGCCGAGCGAGAGCTCTCCGTCGGGGTCTAAGTCGAACTGGACCCCGCGAGCGCGCAGCTCGGCCACCGCGGTGGGCGCCTCCCCGACGAGGACCTGCACGGCCGAGGGGCGACAGAGCCCCCGCCCCGCGGCGATCGTGTCAGCCGCGTGCTGCGCCGGGGAGTCGCCCGGCTCCAGCGCGGCGGCCAGTCCCCCCTGGGCCCAGAAGCTGGCGCTCTGGGAAAGCGGCGTGCGCGAGATCACGCAGACGCTGCCGCCACCCTCGGCCGCGCGCAGGGCGGCCCACAGCCCGGCAGCGCCGCCGCCGACGACGGCAACGTCGAACTCGGCGCTGGGCGCTATCGCTGCCCCGCCTCTCGGCGGATCTCCTCAACCTGCCCGCGCAGCCACGCCGCCGCCGCCTCGCGAGCCCGCGCCCGCTCCTCGCCGATCGCTCCCTCGGCGTCGGCGGCGCGTTTCTCTGCCGCCTCGATCCGCTTCTCCGTCGCCTCGGTCTGGGCTTCGATCTCGGCCAGGCGAGCATCGGCGGCGGCGATCACCTGGTCTTTGGCCTCGCGCTCGCGGCGCAGCTCTTCGGCGTGGGCGGCACGCAGCTCCTCCAGCGCTTCGGAGGCCCGAGCGCGCTCTTTCTCCAGCTCGGACTCGAGCGCTTTGATCTCCACCGCAACGCGCTTCTCGGCGGTGCTCGCCGCCGCGGCCGCCTCCTCCAGCCGTCGCTTCGCCATCTCCACCTGCGCGCTCAGGTCCGCGCTACCGGGCTGGCCTGCTGGCTCGCTCATCGCGTTCAATCTATTACTCAGCGGCGAGCACGTCGCGGTAGGCCTCGATCGTCCGTTCCGCCATGCGGGCGGCGGAAAGCGAGGCCGCGCGGGCGGCGCCCTCGACCCGAGGGTCCGGGGCGTCGAGCAGGGGCCCGGCGACGGCCGCCCAGACCTCGACGTCGAAGGGGGCGCAGAGGGTGCCGCTGACGCCAGCGAGGGCGTACGGAGCGACGCCGACCGGAGTGGAGAGGACGGGAACGTCGCAGGCGAGCGCCTCGATGGCGGCGAGGCCGAAGCCCTCGTAGTCAGACGTAACGAGGACAGCATTCGCGGCGTTGACCCAGAGCGGCATCAGCTTGGGGTCGATCGAGCCGCCGGTGAGGAGCTCGGCCTCGCAGGCGCGGGCGAGCTGGTCCGCGCGATCCCACCGCTTGGAGTGGCGGGCGGGATCGGCCGGGAAGAAGAGGAAGCGCCCGGCAGGGTCGAGCCCGAGCTCGGCGCGCGCCTGGTCGCGCGGTCGAGGTCCGAAGCGGCTGAGGTCGGGCCCGCAGGGCAGGACCGCGGAGCCGGGAACGCGGGGGAGGCCTGGGCGCCCCCCCTCGGGGGCGAAGAGCGCTCTGGAGACGGCGGCGACGAGGTCCGCCCGGCGGGCAAGGCGACGCGAGAGCGGTCCAACCAGACGGTGTCGCACGTCGGTGCCGTGGAAGCTGACCACGAGTGGTTGCGCGCCGGCCAGTCGCGCGCACCACCCGGGCAGGCCGTAGTGGGCGTGGACGAGGTCGAAGCGCTCACGTCGCAGCAGCTCTCGCAGCTGGCGCGTCGCGGGGAGATAGTGACTGCGGCCGGGGGGGAAGCCAAAGAGCTCGACCTCGATCCCCCGCTTCCGCATCTCCTTCACCTGGTCACGGACCCACTGCCCCCTGGCGGGATACCCGGCATCGGGCAGGAAGTTCGTCACGACCAGCGCGCGCACGCGGCTGAGCGTATCCCCAGCCGGAGTCGTCGCGGGTCAGGCGGCGCGGCGGCCGCGGGTGAGGATCGCGGTCAGCTCGGGGCCGAGCTCCGTCAGGCTCGCCGCCTCTCCGGCGGCGATGCGGCTGCTGAGGAAGGCGAGCGTCGCGTCGATCAACCGCTCGTCCAGACCCAGCGGTTGTGGCGCTTCCTCCGGTCCGCGGCCGCGGCGCAGCATCGCGGCGAGGCGAGAGATCAGCAGTCGCCGCGCGGCGGCCAGCGCCGGTGCCTCCAGCGGGGGCTGGACGCTGAGCAGCCGCGCCACCGCCGGCTCGGAGGCAAAGAGCGCAAGCGCCGTGTCGATTCCGACCGCGAGTGGCTCGGCGCGGGGATCGCGCGCATCGCAGGCTGCTTCGATTCGCTCGCAGAGCATGTCGGCACTGGCGACGTAGGCGGCGAGGGCGCAGTCCCAGAGGTTGCCGAAGTGCTTGTAGAAGGTGCTCGTGGAGACGTTGGCGACCTTGCTGACTTGAGTTGTGGTGACGTTCGCGTAGCCGTGCTCGGCCAGCGCCTTCGCCATCGAGGCGATCAGCCGGCGGCGCTGGTGCTCCACCACCAGGTTGGCGGGGATGCCGTGCCGGCCGGGTGGGAGGCGCCTGGGTAGCGGCGTGCCCTCCTCGAAGGGCCTGGGCTCGGCGACAGCGGACTCGTCGGTGATCAGTTCCAGGCGAGTCATGCGGTCTTACCGTCTTCCGGCGCCCGCGTCAGCGAGGCGCGTGCCTCCTCGATCGCCTCCTCGGCGGCCTCCTTGCCGAGGTAGGAGCCAACCGCGAGGTGCATCAGCTCGGGGAGGGCGTCCCTTATCCGGCTCGGGTCCCCGGCGGCGAGGACGTCGCAGACGCAGGCCTCGATGCCGCCGACGACGAAGACGCCGGTCGCGGCGGGTGGGGCCTCCTCGGGGTCGAGCTCCGACCGCACGCTGTCGAGCGCCTCGGCGAGCCGGTCCACTGCCTCCTCGTGCTTGGCCAGCGCCGCCCCCCCTGCGACGTGCACTTCGACGAAGAGGGAGCGGGCGATCAGCGGCCGCGCGGCGACGAAGTCGACGAGCCGCATCAGCGCTGCCCGCACCGCCGACCGCCAGCCACCGTCGGTGGCGACAGCCGCTTCCAGCAGGCTGACGCCGAGCCGCTCGACCCAGACCGCGTAGGCCTGCTCGAAGCAGTCCTCCTTGCTCTCGAACTGTTCGTAGAACTGGCGGCGGTGGCCACTGCTGAACTCGAGGATCGTGCGCACCGAGGCGTCGCGGTAGCCGAGTTCGCCGACGCTGGTGAGGACGCCTTCCATCGCCCCCTCGCGGATCTCGGATTCCGGCGTGGTCGGTGTCGCTTCGAGCGGGAGCGCCTCCCTGGCTGCCGCGCACGATTCTGGTCGCATTGCGGTGCTCTCCTTGTCCCGAGCTTCTCCCGGTCTCCCGGGCTCCGTATAAAAACTACTCCTTTTTTTCCGGATATGAATTCTTTTTAGAAAGGGCTATCCTCGGCTCATGCAGTACCTCTCGCAGCGACTTGCGGTTGAGTCGACGAGGACGCGGGACGGAGACCGGCCCCGCGGCCCCGGTGCGGCTGGCCAGCGCGAGCGGATCCTCGCCGCGACCGAGCAGCTGATCGCCGAGCGCGGCTGCGGCGGGACGACGATCGAAGCGATCGTCAAACTCGCCAAGGTCTCCTCGGTGACCTTCTACGAGCACTTCGAAGACAAGGAAGAGTGCTTCGTCGCGGCTTTCGATCGGGCGGTGGGGGAGGTGCGGGCGAAGCTGCGCGAGGCGGTGCCCGCCGAACGGGCTTGGGAGGAACAGGTGCGCCAGGGCCTGGGTGCGTTGCTGACGATAGTCGAAGCAAAGCCGGCGCGAGCCCGTATGTGCTTGGTCGAGGCCGCCATGGGCGGGTCCGCGCTGAGGGCTCGGTACGAGGCTGCCCTCGGCGCGGCTGAGGCGAAGCTGCGCGAGGGACGCGCTCTTCCAGCCGCGGTGGGGTTGCCGGAGACCATTGAGGAAGCGACGGTCGGCGGGATCGCTTGGCTGTTGCGCGAGCGCCTGGAGCTGGAGCGGGGGAGGGGCGTGCGGGAGTTGCTGCCCCGGATGATCGAGATCGCACTCTCTCCCTACCTCGGCGATGGCGAGGGCGGCCCGATGGTCGCCGCGTCAGCCGCTCCCGCCGATGGCTGACGCGCCCGATGTGACTTCAGAGCTCGCTTCTGGGCGCACGCGCCTGCCGCCGGGACGGCACGGCCTGTCCCCGGACTTCGTCGCCGAGAACCAGCGCGAGCGCCTGCTCAACGGCGTCGTCGAAGCGGTCGCCGAGCACGGCTACAACGAGACGACGATTGCCCGTATCGCCGCAGCTGCGAAGATTTCCCGCCGCACCTTCTACGAGCACTTCGAGGGCAAGGAGGACTGCTTTCTTGCCGCCTACGAGATGATCGACGCGCACGTGCGTACGGCGATGCTGGCGGCGGGAGATCCGGCGGGGCCGTCGCCGGAGCGGGTGCGAGAGCGGCTTGCGGCGCTGCTCGAGGTCCTCTCCCGTGACGCAGCTGTGGCCAGCTTCTACCTGGTCGAACCGCTCGTCGCGGGCGGCGAGGTGGCGACGCGCTACCGGGATGCGATGCAGCTGCTCGCCGAGACGATCAGACCCGACCCCGACCGCTCCGACCTCGATGTCGAAGTCCGCGACCAGGCCCTGATGGGCGGGGTTACCGCCCTGATCTCTCGCCGGCTAAAGACGGGAGGCGCGACGCACCTGAACGAGCTGCTCCCTGACCTGGTCGAGCTGGTCCTTGCGCCGTACCTCGGCCGAGACGAGGCCCGCCGCCTCGCCCGTACTCAGGTCTAAGCACAGCTCTGCTTCCTCTTGTGGCTGTTCGATCTCCCTCGCGGAAGGTCTGGGCCCCTCTGGGCAAGCAGCTCCAGCCGCGCTTTAGATCCGTAGTCCTTCTAATTAAAAACTGAAACTTGCATTCAGAAAACAGATCTTTTATGCTGCCGCAACCGGGCTGTACCTACCGGGGAAGCACCACAGGGAAACCGAGCCCACGGGGGCCGCCAAGGGAAGCGGCCGGCAGAGGGGCTCACGGGACAAGGAGAGCGCTACGTGAGAAGCCACGCGAAGGCATCGTCCGCGGGATCGAGCATTCACCGAGCCGAAGGCCAGGGCGGCAGCATCCGTGGAGCGATCGCCACCCGTGGTACGTCCAGCGACGCTGACGGGAGTGGCGCGCCCTCACGCCGGGGCCGTCTCCTCGCCCTCTCTCTCGCCGCCGCGCTCCTAGCGCTTGCGCTCTTCGCTTCTTCCGCCTTCGCCTCTAAGGAGCTGATCAGCAGCTTCGGCAGCGCCTCGGGATCGGGTGGCTTCGGTGGCGATTTCAACAACCCGCGCGATATTGCCGTCAATGGCACGGGCGTTGGCCCTGCCGACTCCGGCGACGTCTATGTAGCCGACGAAGCCAACAACCGCATCGAGCGCTTCGCCAGCAACGGGAACTTCATTAGCACCTGGGGCAAGGACGTGATTGCCCCCAGTATCAACGAGCGCCAGCGCATGGTCGTCAAAGCCACCGCCGGCACCTTCACTCTCTCCTTCGACGGCTCCACCACCGCTCCGATCCCATTCAACTTCGCCTTCTTTGTCGAAAGCGAACTCGCCGCCCTACCGACCGTGGGCAGCGGCAACGTCTCGGTCTCGGGCGAAGGCACCGCCATCAACCCCTTCATCATCACCTTCACGGGCGCCCTCGGTGGCGCCAACCAGCCGACGGTGACCGCTGACACCAGCGACCTGACCGGCACGATCACGCTCTCGACCATCGTCCACGGGAAATCGACCGTCGCCAATGACACCGGAACCGGCTTCGAGATCTGCACCGTCGCGACCGAGTGCAAGGCCGGTGACGCCTCCGGCGGCGACGGTACCTCGGCCGGAAACGGAACCCTCGCGACTCCCCAGTCGGTCGCAGTCGATCAGGACACCGGCAACGTCTACGTCTCCGATCGCGAAAACCGCAGAATCGACGAGTACGACGGCGCCGGCAACTTCATCCGCTCCTTCGGCTTCGACGTGGCCGAATCGGGACCGGGCGACACCGGTACTGGCTATGAGGTCTGCAACGAAGCAGAAGGCGACGTCTGCAAGGCGGGCGAAGGTGGCTCAGGCACCGGCCAGTACGGCGAAGGCTTCACCGAAAACGGCTTCGGCATTGCCGTCAGCCCATCCGACGGCAACACCTCCACCGGCAGCGTCTTCCTTGCCAATACCGGCAACCAGCGCGTCGAGACCTATAACCTCGACGGCACCTCACCCGCCAACTTCGGCTCCGCCGCCGTCTTCGGCTCAGAACAGCCCCGCAGCATCGCCGTGGACTCCAGGGGCATCGTCTACGCCTCGGACTCAAACCAAGGGGGCGTCGTCCAGCGCTACGACTCCCAGAACGCCAACGGCGGTGGCGTCGGCTTCCTCGCGCCGATCCTCGCGCCCAGCAACGAGGTGCAGCAGATCACCTTCACCGGCTTCGCCGTCGGTGACAAGTACACGCTCACCTGCCCCAACGGCACCCCGACCGAAGAACTCACCTACTCGGCCAGCGCCAACGGCCTGACGATCATCAAAAACGGCCTCGAAGCAGCCTGTGGCGCCAGCAACTTCTCCTTCTCGGGCAACCCGCCCAATACCGAAGTCACCTTCCAGGGGACCCTCGGCGGCGCCAACCAGCCGCCGATGACCTGCACCAAGCTGACCGGGCCGGGCAGCTGCTCGGTCAACACGACCAGCGACGGCAACGCCGGCCCGCTGCTCCCGGGCTCCACCCTGGGCCTCGCGGTCGACCCCGATAGCGACGGCGGCGGCTCGGACGTTGACGTTCTCTATGTCCTGCACTCCTCGGGCAGTGTCCAGCAGTTCGGCTCCACCGCGAGCCCTCCGGGTCAAGCTCCCGGTCTCACCGCCGCGCCGACCGCGGTCGACGACACTCACGGCAGGGCGTTTACGCTCTCCAGCACGCAGGGATTCGGCATCGATGACGTGGCCGGGCGCCTTTTCCTCGCCGCGACTGGCGACCCCGATTTCTTCGGAGAATCCTTCACCTCGGCCCACCGCGTCTACGTCCTTGCCGACTCATCCTCGCTGCCCAATCCGATTGCGAGTCTGCCCTTCTCCGGCGCAGTCACGGCCATAGGCGACCGCAGCGCGACCTTTCACGGCGCGGTCGACCCCAAGGGTGGCTATGTCAGCTGCAAGTTCCAGTACTCGACCGACGAAATCAGCTGGACCGACGCCGGCGGAGCGGAAGGTACTGGCGATGTTTCCGGAGGGACGATCACCAATGTCACAACTACCAGTGGCGCCTTCGTCGTCGGCCAGCTGATCAACGGAGCGAGGATCGTTGCCGTCAACGGTAAAACACTCACCCTGTCATTTGGCATCGGGAACGGCACCAACGTACTGCTCAGGGCCACCCCGGCGTTCCCGCCTCGCTGTGACTCGCTGAACCTCAACAGCGGCGAACAGAACGTCAGCCAGGAGGTCGCTGGCCTCGTTCCCGGTCAGAAATACTTCGTCCGGCTGCAGGTCACGCGTCCCTACTTCTCCAGCTTCACCCCAGTCACCTCGGGCGGAGTGGCGACCTTCACGACCGCTTCAGGCCCGCCGGCCCTCGCCGGCGCGTCAGCTAGCATGGTCGACGAGCACTCGGTGCGCGTCTCCGCCACGATCGATCCGGCCAACTCGCCCACCGCTTACGCGGTTCAGTACGGCACCACGCCGGCCCTGGGTTCATCCGCCGCTCCGGTGAATATCGGTAGCGGCAGCAAACCGATCGAAGTCTCTTCGGTCATCACTGGCCTCAGCCCTGCCACCCAGTACTACTTCAAGCTGGTCGCCACAAATCTGGTCGGGTCCACAGCCAGCGAAGGCCTGGCCCTCACCACCTTTTCCTCGCCCCCCAGCTTTGGCTCCTGCCCCAACGACCTGCTCCGCACCGGCCCCTCAGCCAAGCTACCCCACTGCCGCGCTTACGAGCAGGTGACTCCGACCGATAAGTACGGCTCGGACGCCTACGGCTCCCCCAACAGCGTCGAGGCGTCAAGCTCGGGAGACGGGATCACCTTCTACACGTTTGCCGGCTTCCCCGGTGGCGAAGGCTTCCAGGAATTCAACGTCCTTCTTTCCCGCTTCGCCGATGGCGACTGGTCAACCGCGGGGCTAAGTACGCCGCCAAGCTACGGGGAGGCGGTCAGAGTCCTGGCTTGGACCTCTGATGTTGCCCTCAGCTTCGTCAGAGCGCGATTTTCTGCCCTGCCGGGGGGGCACAGCCTGGTGATGCGCGACAGTGCCGGCGGCTCTCGCACGATTGTCATCCCGCAGGGCTCAGGCTTCGAAACCTTCATCCTTGGCGGGGCGTTCGACGGCAACTCGAAGGTCGTCTTCCAAGCTAGTGGCGCCGTCCCGGTCACTTCCGGACCGGCCCCCATTTCCACTGCCCGTAACGTTTACCTCTACGACCGCGACACGGGGGAGCGCACCCTCGCTGGTTTGCTTCCCGACTCGGCCTGTGGCAGTCCCCCTTGCGTTCCCGCCGGCGGCTCCGTGCTCCCAGCTGCCTTCGAGAACTTCGTCCGGGACGGTCATGCGGTCTCCTCGAGCGGGAATGTCTACTTCACCGACTTCTCCTCCAAGCAGCTCTACCTGCGCCACGAAGCAGCCGATCCCGGCGCCACCACCGTGCAGGTCTCGGCCTCGGAGCGCACCAACCCGGATCCTGCCGGCACCTTTGAACCCACCTTCATGGGCGCCACGCCGGACGGCGGGCACGCTTTCTTCAAGTCCGAGGAGGAGCTGACCGACAACGCCGGCACGGCACCTGGCACCGAAGACCTCTACCGCTTTGACGCCAGCGCCCCGGTTGGCCAGCGCCTCACCGATCTCGCCCCCGGTGCTCAAGCCGTTGGCGTCCTCGACTACTCCGATAGTGGCTCCCGCGTCTATCTCGCCGCCAACGCCGACCTCGACGGCGCCGGCCCGGCCGCTTCCGGCAATTGCGCCGGAAAAGCGAACGGAGTCGGAATTTTCAACAGCTTCGTGGGCACCTGCTCGGTCTACCTCTGGCAGGCCGACGGCACCGGCACCTGTGCCACCGCGGGCGGTTGTATCAGCTTCGTCGCCCGACTCGACCTCAGCGGAGTTCTAGCGCCTGGAGAAAGCGCCGACGTATATGGAGGAAGCGACGGCTACAACTGGGCGGGTAGCAGCAGTGGTCAGCCCGAGAACCTAAAGGCCTCGCGCGTCAGCGCCGACGGCCGCATCCTCATCTTCCGCTCCCAGCGACCTCTCACGACGTACGACAACCGGCCGACGAGTGAGGGAGTGTGCCGCGGCACCGAAGGCCGCTGCCAGCAGTTCTACCGCTACGACGCCGAGAGCGGCGAGATCTCCTGCCTCACCTGCGACCCGACCGGCGCCCCGCCGACCGGTGCGCCCGAACTCAAGAACCCTGACATGTTCCACGTCTCCTCTTCCCACACTGTCTACAGCGCCCAGCCCTTCATCAGCCGCAACCTCTCCCCCGACGGCAACCGCTTCTTCTTCCAGACCCCCCAGAAGCTCGTCTCTGCCGACGTCAATGGGGAACAGGCCTGCCCGGAGGGCCCCGATCCCGAGACCGGCGCCGCGGGTGACAACCCTGCCTGCACCGACGTCTATATGTGGGAGGCGCCCGGCACACCGGGCGGCAGCTGCACCCAGGGAGGCACCGCCTACAGCCCTGCCAACGACGGCTGCATCTATTTGCTCTCGACCGGGACCGGTGCCTACCCCTCCTACCTCGCTGACGTCTCCGAATCGGGTGATGCGGCCTTCATCTTCAGCCGCCAGCAGCTGGTGCCCTCCGACGAAGACACTCAGGAGGACATCTACGCGGTCAAAGTCAACGGCGGCCTCGCATACCAGCACGCGACGCGCCCGGCGGCCTGCGAAGGCGATGCCTGCCGCGGGGCCGCGAGCAAGCCCTCCGACGCTCCCGGCGCAGGTACCGCGGTCTTCGAGGGCCCCGGTAACCCGAAGTCGGGCACGGACACCACGCGCTGCCCGAAAGGCAAGCGCCAGGTGCGCAGCAAAGGCAAGACGCGCTGCGTGGCCAAGCAGCGCGGGAGCAAAAAACAGAAGCGCGACCGCAAGCGAGCTGCCAACAACAACCGGAGGGCGAATCGATGAGCACCATGACCAAGAAGATCGCGATCGCCCTTCTGGCCCTCTTGGCACTACTGGGGCCAGCCTCCCAGGCGAGCGCCGCCCCGTCCCCGGCTTGGCGCTTTGACATCACCTCGATTCCGACAAACTTCGCTCCGGGTACCAAATTCACCAGCGGGGCCAACGGCGGTCTCCCCGAGTACTTCCTGCTGGCGACCAATGTCGGCACGGCGCCGACCAAAGGGCCGGTCACGATCACCGACACGCTGCCGGCGGGGCTGACGCTGAAAGACTCGGCGACGACCGGCGGCAGCTCCTCCGGCACCTGTACGAATGCCGCCCCGACCGTCACCTGCGTCATCCCCGGCCCGGTCCAGCCGGGCCAGTTCATCAGCATTCGGATCGGCTTCGACGTTGACGGAACCGGCACGATCCTGCACGAGGGCGACACGATCGCCGATCAGGCGGTCCTCTCGGGCGGCGGCACGACCGCGGTCGTCGCCAATAACACGACGAAGATCTCCTCGGCTATCGCCCCCTTTGACTTCCTGCCGGGCATACCGGGCTTTGGTATGACTCCCTATGCCGAGGACGGCACGGCCGAAACGCTGGCTGGCGGGCACCCGCACGTGTTCTCGGTCAACCTCAGCTTCTCCACGCAGAAACTCGGCAACCCTCCTTTCGGTGTCGACGGCGGCCAACGCGACGTCTACACCTACCTGCCGCGGGGGATGATCGTCAACCCGACGGCGACGCCGCGGCGCTGCGGAGAGGTGGAACTGGAGGCCTTTGCCTGCCCGGCCAACACGCAGATCGGGATGGTCAACGTTCTCACCTCGGTGCTGTCCCCGCTGAACCTCGCACAGAGCGTTTACAACATGGAGCCGGCGCCGGGCAAAGCCTCAAACTTCGGCTTCGTCGCTGTTACCTACCCGGTTCACATAGAGGGCGGGGTGCGCCCGGGCGACTACACCGAGATGGCGGAAGTGAGGGGCATCCCCGGGCTGACCGGCAAGCCGGGGACGGGCACGCAGGTCCTGCTCTGGGGCGACCCCAGCTCGCCAAGCTTCGATGCAGTGCGTAAAAGCACCTTCGGTGACTGCGCCAAATCTCCCTGTCCGGTGCCCGCGCAGGACACGCCGGCGCTGACGATGCCCACCTCGTGCTCAGAGACGCCGGTCGGCGAAGCCGAAGCGTTCTCGTGGGCAAACCCGAAAGGGCCGCCGGCGACGCGCGCTGACGTGATGCGCGACGCCAACGGCAACGAAATCGGCCAGACAGGCTGCGCGGGGCTCGAATTCAGCCCGACGCTGAAAGCGAGGCCGACGACGAACGTGGCTGACTCGCCGAGCGGCCTGGAAGTGGACCTCGCCGTGCCGCAGACCAAATCCATGAGCCAGCGGGGGACCGCGCACCTGCGAAAGGCCGTGGTCGCTCTGCCCGAGGGGTTGGTAGTGAATCCCTCGGGGGCGAACGGCTTGGCGGGCTGCTCCCCGGCGCAAATCGGGATCGACACGGCGACCGCGGTGCCAAATGGCAACCCGGTGACGTGTCCGGACGCCTCGCGGATCGGCGCGATCGAAGTCGACTCGCCCTTGGTCGACCATCCGCTGCTGGGCTCGGTCTACGCGGCGACGCCAAAAGACAACCCCTTCGGCTCATTGCTGGCGATCTACGTCGTGATCGACGACAAGCCCTCGGGCACGCTGGTGAAGCTGCCGGGCAAAGTCGAAGCGGACCCGAACACCGGTCGGCTGGTGAGCACCTTCGACAACAACCCCCAGCTGCCGTTCAACAACTTCAAGTTGAAATTCTTCGGCGGCGCTCATGGTGTCCTTCGCACCCCCGCTGTATGCGGCACTCACTCGACGACGTCTGAGATGACCCCGTGGTCTGCGCCTGACTCCGGCCCGCCGGCAACACCGCGCGACGATTACGCAATCTCCACCCCGCCCGCGGGCGGGGGCTGCGGCGCCTCTTTGCCCAACAACCCAAGCCTCGACGCCGGGGTGGTGAGCCCGATCGCGGCCAAGTACACCCCCTTCGTCTTGCACCTGCGCCGTCCCGACGGCTCCCAGCAGCTCTCCTCGTTCACGACCAAGATGCCGCCTGGCTTGACAGGAAAGCTTGCCGGCACCGGCCAGTGCTCAGATGGGGCCCTGGCAGCGGCAGCAAGCAAGTCGGGGGCGGCCGAGCAGGCATCTCCCTCTTGTCCGACCAGCTCCCACCTGGGATCTGTAGTCGCCGGAGCAGGCGCCGGCCCCTCGCCCTACTACGCCCACGGCGATGCCTTCCTGGCCGGTCCCTATAAAGGCGCCCCGCTCTCATTGGCAGCGATCACCCCAGCGGTGTCGGGTCCCTATGACCTCGGCACGGTCGTGGTCAGAGCAGCGCTCCATCTGGATTCCACCACAGGCCAGATCACCGCTGTCTCCGATCCGGTCCCCTCGATCCTGCAGGGCATCCCACTGGACGTGCGCACGGTCACCGTAAAGCTCGACCGACCTGACTTCACCCTGACCGGGACGAGCTGCGATGCGAGCGCGATCGAGGGATCGTTCATCTCGACCTTGGGCCAGGTAGCGCCGCTCTTCTCCCGCTACCAGCTCGGTGAGTGCACCGGCTTGCCGTTCAAACCGAAGCTCGGTATTCGCCTGATCGGCGGCACCAAGCGAGGAGGGCACCCGGCGCTGCAAGCAACGTTGACGATGCCAGAGGGCGGCGCCAACATCGCCCAGGCATCGGTGGCCCTGCCGCGCTCTGAGTTCCTCGACCAGGGACACATCGGCACCGTCTGCACCAGGGTGCAGTTCGCAGACGGCGACGGCAACGGCTCGGCTTGCCCGGAAGCGTCGATCTACGGCCACGCAACCGCGACAAGCCCACTGGTCGACTATCCCCTTGACGGCAACGTCTACCTGCGTTCCTCCTCCAACGAACTGCCCGATTTGGTCTTCGCCCTAAGCGGCCCGCCCCACCAGCCGATCAAGGTAGCCGTGGCGGGAAGGATCGACTCGGTCAAAGGCGCGATCCGATCCACCTTCGAAGGCATTCCAGACCTTCCGGTCTCGAGCTTCGTCTTGAACATGTTCGGACAGAAGAAGGGCCTTTTGCAGAACTCGACCAACATCTGCAAGGGCACCCATCGTGCCGTCGGGCGCTTTGAGGGACAAAACGGCAAGGGGATCGAACTGACCCCGGCCTTGAAGAACGCCAAATGCGGCAAGGCTAAGCGCAAGGCAAAGCGCGCCCAGCGCCGCCATCGCGCCAACAGGTAACGAGGAGCGCAGGAGATGCGCATCGCAAAGGCAAGGCGCCACCACCCCCTCACGTGCGGTGGCGCCATCTTGCTCACCCTGATCGCCTTGGGGGCGAGTGCCCCCGGCGCAAGCGCTGCGGGACCCCCAATCGTCGGTGAGCTCTGGGCCTCTGAGGTCGACTCGCGTTCGGCGACTCTTTCCGCCGAAATCGACCCCAACGACTCGCTCACCGGCGGCTACTTCGAGTACGCGAGCAAAGCCGACTTCGGCGCCAAAGGCTTCACCGGAGCCAAACGGGTGAACGTCAACGTGATCGGCTCAGAAGCGGGGATGATCCCGGTCAACTTCCCGACCGTCTCGGGCCTTGCCTCAGACACCATCTACCTCTACCGGCTCGTGGTCACCAACGGCCACGGCCAGACCGTCTCACCCACTTCAGCGCCCTTCCCCTTCTTCCACACCTCCCCAGCCTCAGGGGGTCCGCTCCTGCCCGATGGCCGCGGCTGGGAGATGGTCAGCCCATTTGACAAAAACGGCGGCGGCATCGACCCGCCCGAAGCGTTGGCAAAAGGCGGCACCTTGCAGGCCGCCGCCCAGGGCTTGCTGATCACCTATTCCTCCTCATCCTCCTTTGCCGGCGGACAGGGAGCTCCCCCCGCATCCCAGTACGTCTCAACCCGAACCGCAGGTGGCTGGTCCACGCAGAACATCACCGTGCCGATCTTCTCGGGCTCCTATGACATCGATGAGGGCGGTGCTCCTTACCGGCTCTTTTCATCCGACCTGACACGCGCGTTGCTCCTGAACGGCAAGGGCTGTCGCGGCGAAGCAAGCGGTTGCCCGGTGCCCAACCCGACCCTTCCGGGTACAGATGCCCCAGCGGGCTTTCAGGACTACTACCTGCGCAGCACCTCCACCGGTGGCTTTGAGGCATTGCTGGGCCCGAGCGAGACCGGGCTCTCGGGTCAGAGTGCCTCGCAGTTCGAAGTCACCTTGGCCGGTGCCTCCGAAGGCCTCACCCACGTGATCCTCGCCAGCTGCGCGAAGCTGACCGCAACGGCGGTAGACGGCTGCGCTGGCCCCTCGAACAACCTCTATGAGTGGTCGATCGGAGGGGGCGCGCTGAAACTGCTGAATGCATCCCCCGGTGCCACTCTCGCCACCCAGAGCGCGAACGCCGTCTCTACCGACGGCACCCGCGTCTATCTCTACGAAGGCGGCAACCTGCATGTGCGCGACGGGGCGACGCTGAAGCAGGCAGATGAAGGCGCTGGGGGAGGGGGGAGCTTCCAACTCGCCTCGAGCGATGGCTCCATCGCTTACTTCACCAAGTCAGGCGACCTCTACCGTTACAACGCTTCAACCGATGCCGCGACCAAGCTGACCTCCACAGCAGACGTGCAGGGGGTGCTGGGAGCAGCTGCCAACGGCTCGAGCCTCTACTACCTGCGTTCGGGCGGGCTCTACCGCTGCACCGCTGCGAACACGGCGCCCGCAAACGGCTGCGACTCTGCGACCAAAGTCGCTGAGGGGGCAGACGCCTCCAATTACCCGCCTGCGACCGGCACCTCGAGGGTCACGCAAGACGGCACCAAGCTCCTCTTCGTCTCGACTACGCCGCTCAAAGACTACGCCGCCAACACCTACGACAACACCGATCTGGTCACCGAAGAACCGGACTCGCAGGTCTATCTCTATGACGCAACGGCGGCCAAACTGAGCTGCGTCTCCTGCAACCCGACCAACGGGCGGCCGATCGGGCCCTCGAGCATTCCCGGGGCGATCAAAAACGGGTCTGCTCTGCAGGCCTATAAGCCACGCGTCCTTTCCGCCAACGGCAAACGGGTCTTCTTCGACTCCCAGGACGCGATCGCCCCCAGCGACACCAACACGGTGCCGGCAAGCCTCGGCACCGGCGCTCCTGACGTCTACCAGTGGGAGGCTCAAGGCGAGGGCAGCTGCGCGCGCGCGGCAGGTTGCGCTTCTCTGATCTCTTCTGGTCGCGATGCCGCCCCCTCGCGCTTCATCGACGCCGCCGCCGACGGCTCGGACGCCTACTTCCTCACCGGCAGCTCTCTGGTCGGTCGCGACCCCGGTGCCTTCGATCTCTATGACGCGCGGATCGGCGGCGGCTTCCCAGAACCGCCTGGGCCGATTCCGTGTGAGGGCGACTCATGCCAGGTGCTGCCGCCCGAACCGGTCGATCCGACCCTGACCACTTTGCTCTCGGGTCCTGGCAACCCCCCGGTTCGCTATTCGCGCTACGGGTTCAAAGCTTCGAAGAGCTGTCCTGAGGGCAAGGTGCCAAAGACGGTGAAGACCAAAGGCGGCAAGAAGGTCAAGAAGTGCGTGAAGAAGAGGACGGCCAAGCCAAAGCGCCGCCAGCGCCGTGGGGGAGGCCGGCGATGAGGCGCTATATCGCAGCTGCAATCGCCGCTCTTGCTATTGCGCTGCTGCTCGCCCCCGCCGCCCAGGCCTCCTTCGGCTTCAAGCCCGGCAAAGAAGGCTTCTCGGTTGCGGTGCGCACCGCAGAAGGAAAACCCTCGACCGCAGCGGGTACCCATCCCCACGAGTGGAGCATGCACCTGGGCTTCAAAGAAAAAAGCGACTCCTTCCCCGACGGGGACCTGCGGGACCTGCGGATCGAAGCTCCCCAGGGAATGCTCCTCAATCCCACCTTTCAGGGATCGGTCACCGCAGAGCTAGTCAAGTGCTCGCTGGTCGACTTCCGCACCCCGCGCTCCTCCCCCTTCGAAGAAAGCCGCTCGGGCGAGAATTGCCCGGTCTACACCCAGGTAGGAACGATCGACGTCCACACCACCTACGGCGGCGGCGTAACGAGGCGCTTCGGGCTCTTCAACCTGAAGGCCCCCCCGGGAGTGCCAGCCCAGCTCGGCGCCTCTCCCTACCGCTCCCCGCTCGTCTTCGACGTCACCTTGGTGCCCGACTCCGCCGGCCGCTACACGCTCTCTTTGCAGTTGCGCGACTTCTCCCAAGCGCTCGACGTCAGCGGCATCGATCTGAACCTCTGGGGCGTGCCCTGGAGCACCGCCCACGACCCAGAACGCGGCAACTGCCTGAACGAGGTCGACCCCGGCGACTATCACGGCGAGCTCTCGAAAATCGTGATCGTCGAAGGAAAAGAAGTGTTCATCCCCGCCACCTGCGGGGTCGGCCTTCCCGACGAATACCCGCCGAAAGCCTTCCTCACTTTGCCCACCGGGTGCTCGCCGCAGCTCTCCTTCACCGCTACGGCCAACTCCTGGCAGCAACCCGCGCAGGTGAGCGCCACGACAGCCAACCTGAACACGATCGGCCAGGCGGTGCCGATAACCGCCTGCTCGTTCCTGCCCTTCACGCCGCTGCCGCTTGGTTTCCTCAACACGACCAAGGCCTCGACGGGCTCGGGCTATGACTTCCGCCTCAAAGCCGACCTGGAAGGGCTCTTCAAACCGACCCAGCCGGTCCCATCGGCGGCGCGTAGGGTGGTGGTGAACCTGCCCCAGGGGGTTACGGTCAACCCCTCAGTTGGAGCGGGGCTAATCGGCTGCACCCCCACCCAGTACGCAGCGGAGACACCCTTCAACGGCCAGGGCAACGGCTGCCCCAACGGGGCGAATATCGGAAGGTTCTTCGTCAACACGCCGCTCTTCGAAGACGTCTCCGGGAAGGAATTCTTCGACGGGGCGATCTACTTGGCCCAACCTCGCGTCAATCCCTTTGGATCGCTTGTCGCGGTCTACCTGGTCGCAAAGCTGCCAACTCGAGGGGTGATGATCAAACTTGCGGGCAGGATCGATCCAAATCCCATAGACGGAACGATCACCGCCACCTTCGAGGGCCTGCCAGAGCTCCCCTATACCGACCTGCAGATGAACTTCAAGGCCGGCCAGCGCGCCTTCTTGGTCAGCCCGTCCTTCTGCGGCAAAGCGATCACCCGCACCCTGATGACCCCTTGGTCAAACGGGGCGACGATCTCGGGAACCCCGACCAGCTCTGACATCACCTCGGGAGTGGACTTCGGCCCCTGCCCGATCCCAGGCGCAGCGCCCTTCAACGTCGATGCGATCACCGGCGGGGTCAACTCCAACGTCAACTCCTACACCCCCTACTACGTGCACCTGATCCGCCATGACACCGACCAGGAGATCACCTCCTACTCGCTGATCTTGCCCAAGGGGATTACCGGGAAACTTGCAGGCATCCCCTTCTGCCCGGAGGCAGCGATCGAAGCCTCGAGGGTAAACACCGGCTTTGGCGAGGAAGCCCTTCCATCCTGCCCCGCTGCTTCCCAGGTCGGGCGGACCCTGACCGGCTACGGGGTAGGCCCGGCGCTCACCTACGCCGCAGGAAGGATCTACCTCGCTGGGCCATACAAAGGCGCGCCTCTCTCATTGGTCACCGTCAACTCGGCCACGGTCGGTCCCTTTGACCTCGGCACGATCATCATCCGCTCCGCCTTCCAGGTCGATCCCCGCACCGCGCAATTGCGAATCGACTCCTCGGTCTCTGACCCGATCCCCCACATCATCGGCGGCATCCCGCTTCACCTCAGAGAGGTCCGCGTCTACATGGACCGCCCCCAGTTCACCCACAACCCCTCCTCTTGTGAGGCATCGAAGCTGGAATCGACGATGACGGGCTCCGGTGCCTCCTTTGCCACCCCAGCCGATGATTCCTCGGTCACGATCGCCCGCCACTTCCAGCTCCTCAACTGCCTGACCTTGGGCTTCAAACCCAAACTTGGCATTCGCCTCAGAGGCAATCCCCATCGTGGTGGCTATCCCGAGCTCCGGGCCACCTTCGCTGCTAGGGGGCCGCAGGACTCAAACCTGAAGCGGATCGCGGTCGAAATGCCGCGATCGCAGTTCCTAGCCCAAAACCACATCAAAGAGATCTGCACCCGTCCGAGGTTCCAAAACCGCGAATGCCCGGCGGGATCGGTCTACGGACAGGCAGTCGCCTACACCCCTCTTCTTGATGAGCCCCTGCGTGGCAACGTGTATCTGCGCTCTTCCTCCAACAAGCTCCCAGACTTGGTCGCAGACCTCTACTCCGGAGCGGTGCGGATCGTCGTCGAGGGAAGGATCGGCCCGACCAAGCAGGGCGGCATCAAAGCCTTCTTTGACGAGCTCCCAGATCAACCGGTCGATCGCTTCGTGATGACGCTCTACGGAGGAAAACGAGGATTGCTCACCAACTCGGTGAACGTCTGCGCAGCACCGCCGTTTGCCGCGGTCAGCGCCTTGGGTCAGAACAACATCGGCGCGGAGTTCAACACGGTCTTGCGCGGGCAGTGCAAGGGCAAGAAGGGGAAGAAAGGCAAGGGGGCTAAGAAGAGCGCGCAGGACCGCAGGGCACGGCGATGAGGCGTCTGGTGGCGCTGGGGGTTTGCGCGGTGCTGGCGCTTGGGGGCTGTGGGGGAGGCAGCGACACGGACACCGCTTCCACCGCTGTGGGTGAGGCCGAGGTCACCACCAGCGTCCCGGAGAAGTCATCCAAGAGCGCCGCTGAGCAGAAACAGGGCAAGGAGGCCAAGGGAATAGAGAAGGAGAGCTCTGCCGCCAAGAACGCCGAGAAGGACGGCGGCTCCTCTAAGAGCGCCCGCATGGTGCGAGTCCCCCCGATCAGCTCCTCCCCAATCGAGGGCTCCGAAGAGCCCGCTCCCGGTGTTAAGACAGTGAAGGGAGGCGACAACAGCGTGCAGACCTACGGCACAGAGGCAAGCGATAGCGAGCGCACCGAAGCGGCGGTCGCCTTGCAGGCATTCCTCAACGAGCGCCTGGAGGGCGATTGGGAGGGCGTCTGCTCAGCGCTTGCCAGCAGGGCGCTGGCCCAGATCGACAAATTCGCCCAACAGCTCCAAGACCGGGGCAAAGAAGTCGGTTGTGCCGGAACGATGGCGATCCTCGACCAGGGCACCGCCCAGTCCCAGCTGCGACAAGAGGCTCAGATCACCGAAGTGCTGAGCTTTCGCGGCGATGGCCACGTCCCCGGTAACCCTTCCTATCTGATCTTCGTCGGCCCGCCGGGATCGACCCTCTACAGCATGCCGATGTATCTCGAGGGGGGCGGCTGGAAGGTGGGCATGGCGCTGCCCTCTGAGCTGCCGGTCTGAGGGCGCCTCAACCGATCACTTCAATCAACCACCGACGTCAGGAAAGCAAACCGATGAGCAACCGCAAACGACTTCACCTCGCCTCCTTCGGGGCATTGATCGCGATCCTCTCCTTGAGCGCTCTTGCCCAAGCGGAGATCTCCCAAAAGGGCAACCTGCGCGTCACGGTCTCGGGCAAGATGAAGCCAAAGCGCCTGCCGCGAACAGGAGCAGCCCCGATCTCGGTCTCGGTCGGCGGTGAGATCACCACCACCGACCAGAGCCCGCCACCGCAGCTTCGGGCGCTTCGGATCGAGCTGAATCGACATGGGCGCCTTGACTACGAGGGCCTTCCCACCTGCGAGTACGGGAGGATCCAGCCGGGCTCTAGCTCCCACGCACTCGCCAGCTGTCGCTCAGCATTGGTGGGCAAAGGGAGCTTCAGCGCCGAAATCACCCTCGCAGGCCAAGAAACCTATTCCTCCCAAGGAAGGCTCTTGGTCTTCAACAGCGTCAAAGGCAAAAAGCCCGTCCTCTACGGCCATATCTACTCCCCCCGACCCTTTGCAACCTCCTTCGTCATCGTCTTTGAGGTGGTCCGGCTGCGCAAAGGGACCTACGGCATCCTCTTGAACGCCCCCCTTCCTGCCGCGATGAGGGCCTGGGGGCGGTTGACCTCGATCGAGATGACCCTGAACAGACGCTTTAACTACAAAGGCCGCTCGCACTCCTACATCAGCTCGGGTTGCCCTGCTCCGGAGGGCTTCCCCGGCGCAGTCTTCCCCCTCGCCCGTACTTCCTTTGCCTTCAGCGGCGGGACGGAGCTGAGCTCGGTGCTCTCGGGGAGCTGCAAGGTGCGGGGGTAGCCGCAACGATTTCGTCGCCGAGCCGGCACACTCGGGTCTAGATCCGTGTGTCCCGGCGGGTCAGCATCGGCCTCCAATCGACGAATGGAGGCATCGGATGATCTATCTAGTGATGGGGTATATGCACGCGGCGGCGTCGGAGCGGATCCGCGCCATTAGGGCTCTTGCGGCTGGTGAGCGGGGTCAGGGGACGGTCGAGTACGTCGGCCTGATCCTGCTCGTCTCGCTGCTGATGGTGGGGATGGTTGCGGCGATGAAAGGGTTCAACGGCAAGCAGGGGACCGAGCTCGCCGATGTAATCGTCAACAAGATCAAGGAGGCAGTCGACAGGGTGGCGTTCAAATGAGCGTCGATGCAGCGCGCTCATTCACTCACTCTCCCCGCAGGTTGGGAAACTTCACCAGAGAGAGCTTCTTGACTGTTCAGGTTTTGTCAGTTTATTCTCTTCCTTAAGGCTCATTGACGTCGGTGACTGGTCCGGCGCTCGGGGCCACCCCAGTGGGAAGGAAGGGCCGTGGTCAGCCACGGCCCTTCCTATGTAGTGAGCCATCGTTACGGTGCGCTGACTTAGACTCGCTCGCGAAATGCCAGCCTCCCGCAGCTACGACCGCGCGCCGGCCGATATCCGCCCTGTCTCGATTGACCCCGGCTTCGTCGCTACCGCCGACGGCTCGGCGCTGATCTCGATCGGCAAGACGCGGGTGATCTGCACCGCGTCGGTGGCCAACTCGGTGCCGCGCTGGATGGGAGGGCGCGGCAAGGGCTGGGTGACCGCCGAGTACGCGATGCTGCCCGCCTCGACCGGCGATCGCAAGGCGCGCGATATCGCCAAGGGGAAGCAGGACGGGCGCGGGGTCGAGATCCAGCGACTGATAGGCCGCTCGCTGCGGGTCGTCGTCGACCCGAAAGCGCTGGGCGAACGCAGCATCTACGTCGACTGCGACGTCCTCCAGGCCGACGGGGGGACGCGTTGCGCGGCGATCACAGGCGGCTACGTCGCCCTGCGGCTCGCCTGCCAGAAGCTGCTCGACGCGAGACAGCTCGAGGCGATGCCGCTGAATGGCTCGGTGGCCGCGGTCAGCGTCGGCATGGTCGACGGACGCGCGCTCTGCGACCTCGATTACGCCGAGGACTCCGCCGCCGAGGTCGACGCCAACGTCGTGATGACCAGCGATGGCGGCCTGGTCGAGGTGCAGGCGACGGCGGAGCGCACGCCGCTCTCCCGTGCCTCGCTCGACGAGCTGCTCGGCCTCGCCGAGATGGGGATCTCGCGCTTGCAACAGGTGCAGGAGCGGGTAGCCGGCGGTGGGTAGTCGGCCCTTGATCTTCGCCACCGCCAACAAGCACAAGCTGCGCGAGATGCGCGAACTGCTCGCGGGGGTCGAGCTGGAGCCCCTGCCGGAGGGGATTGAGCTGCCGCCCGAGGAGGGCGAGTCCTTCGCCGAGATCGCGCTCGAAAAGGCACGCGCCGCACAGGCCGTAACCGGCCGCCCCGCCATCGGCGACGACTCCGGGATCGAGGCGATGGGGCTTGGCGGTCGGCCCGGCATCCACTCCGCCCGCTACGGCGGCCCCGACGCTAGCGACGAGGAGAACCTAGCGAAGCTGCTGGGCGAGGTGGCCGAAGCGGGCGAGGGCCGGCGCGCCGCCTACCACTGTGCGCTGGCGCTCGTCGATGCCGACGGCTCCGAGCGCGTCTTCGAGGCCCGCTGCGAGGGCCAGTTGATCGAGGCTCCGCGGGGTGAGGGCGGCTTCGGCTACGACCCGGCCTTCGTCCCCGACGACACCGGCCCTGACGACGCTCGCACGATGTCGGAGCTGAGCCAGGCGGAGAAGAACGAGATCAGCCACCGCGGCCGCGCGGCGAGGCTGCTGATGGCGCACCTGGGAAGCAGCGAGGCAGCGGCCGGGGCACGATGATCCGCACCAAGAGCGGCGCGGCGGCGCTCTCGATCGCCTCCAACTCGCTGCTGATCGCGATCAAGCTGGCCGCCGGGGCGATCACCGGCTCGATTGCGATCATCACCGAGGCGATCCACTCGCTGATCGACCTCGTTGCCTCCGTCGTCGCCTTCGTCTCCGTGCGCAAGGCCGACGAGCCTGCCGACGCCGACCACCCCTACGGCCACGAGAAGGTCGAGAGCCTGGCGGCGACGATCGAGGGGCTGCTGATCCTGGTCGGCGCCGGGATCATCGTCTACGAGGCGACGCACCGGCTGGTGGTGGGAGCCGAGGTCGACTCGCTCGGGGTCGGCATCGCGGTGATGGGTTTCTCGGTGCTGGCCAACCTCGCCGTCTCCCGCGTGCTCTCGCGACAGGCGAAGGCCCACGACTCACCGGCGCTGGAAGGGGACGCTGCGCACCTGCGAGCGGACGCCCTCACTTCGATTGGGGTGCTGGTGGGGCTCGGGCTGGTGCAGATCACCGGTGCGGCTGCCTTCGACTCGATCACTGCGCTCCTCGTCGCGGCTGCGATCGTGGTCGCCGGGATCAGGATCATCAGGCGCTCCTCCGGGGTACTCGTCGACGAAGCGCTTCCCGCTGAGGAGATGGACAGGATCGAGGCCGCGATCGCCGCCGCCCGCACGCCGGAGGTCGCCGGCTACCACAAGCTGCGCGCACGCCGGGCCGGCAGCCATCGCCACATCGACCTGCACGTCCAGTACCGCGCCGGCACCAGCCTCGAGCGCGCTCACGAGCTCGCGCACGCGATGCGCGCCGAGATCGAGGCGAGGATCCTCCACGCCGAGGTCTTGATCCACGTCGAGCCCGAGACCTCCCTGCGCGACCCCGCTCGCGCCCGCTCCGGCCCGTTCCGCGCTGGCTAGGGGTTGGGCAGGAGATTTACCGCGGCGGCGAGGCCGACGGCGCCCACGGTGATCGCGTAGCCGGTGTAGCCGCTGATCGCGAAGAGGACCACCGCGATCGCGGAGACCGCGACGACGGTGATCCAGGAGGCTCTTGCGAGGGACACGGGTCGGTATTTTGGCCGAGATGCCCGACGGCGAGACGAGCGACGTGGTGCCGACGGCCGCAGGCGAGGCGGCGGAGAGCGCGCTCGCCTACCTGACCGAGATGTCACCCGACCTGCGCGGGGGCGCGATCCTCGGCGAGGACGGCTCGGTTATCGCCGCGAGCGGGCATCCCGATCGCTGGTGGGAGGACGCCGCCGCGCTGCTCGAGGTCGCCGACCGGGCGGGTGGGGCTCCGGTCGAGCAGGTGCACATCGCCACCGAGCAGGGAGAGGTCTTCGCCATGCGCCACGCCGGCCTCGCCGCCGTGGCCGTGACTGACCGCTTCGCGCTGGCCTCGCTGATGCTCTTCGACATGCGCTCAGTGTTGCGCGACCTCGCCGCGGGCGGCGATGGGCGGGGTGGGGAGTGAGCCCGCCCAAGCCACACCGGGTATTGCTCGAGCGCGTCTCCGGCTACGCCGACGAGGCGGCGGCCTACATGCGCCGCCGCCGGGTATCCCGCCGTCCCTTCGCTCGCCTTTATTACTCCGGTGGCCGCGCTGAGGACCACGCCGCCGACTCGGTCGCGGGGGGCGAGCTCTTCGTCGCCGCGGGGCGCCTGATCGAGGTCGCCGGGAAGAGGCCGAGGGCGTGAGCGGCGGGAACGGGCTGCTCGAGCCCGACGTCGCCGAACGCGTCCTCTCTCGGGCGCTCGCCCACGGCGGCGAGTTCGCCGAGGTCTTCGCCGAACGCAACGCCGGGATGACGATGGCGATCGACGAGTCGCGGATCGAAGCCGTCCAGGCCGGTGCCGAGGAGGGGGCCGGGGTGCGCGTCATCAGCGGCGGCACCACCTATTTCGCCCACGTCGACGGCCTTGCCTCCGAGGATCTCGAGCGCGCCGCAGAAGAGGCCTCAGCCGCCTTGCGCGCCGAGCGGGCGGAGCCACGCCCGCTGCGGGCGGTGGCAAGCGAACCGTTGCCGGTCCAGCAGCCGCCCGGCTCGGTCACCGCCGACCGCAAGGCGGCGCTGCTGCGCGAGCTGGACGAGCGCGGCCGCGGCACCGGCCCCGAGATCACCCAGTTCATGGCCTCCTACGCGGAGGCCCGCCGGGAGGTCTCGGTCGCCAACTCCGAGGGCCTCTTCACCGGCGACGATCGCACCCGGGTGCGGATCGGCGCCCAGGCGGTGGCGCGGCGCGGCGACACCGTCGAGACCGGCGCCGAGACCCTCGGCGGGCATCGCGGCTTCGAGCTCTTCGAAGGGGACCCCGGGGAGATCGCCGCTGGCGCCGCCCGCAAGGCGCTGACGCTGCTCGACGCCGTCCCCGCGCCGGCCGGCTCAATGCCGGTCGTGGTCGGCGGCGGCTTCGGCGGCGTCCTCTTCCACGAGATGACCGGTCACGGGCTCGAGGCTGACCACGTGCAGAAGGGCGCCAGCGTCTACGCCGGCAAGCTTGGGGAGATGGTCGCCGAGCCCCTGCTCACCGCCTACGACGACGGCCGCCTTCCCCACGAGTGGGGCAGTGACGCGATCGACGACGAGGGAGCCCCGACACAGAAGACGATGGTGATCGAGGATGGCCGCCTCGCCTCCTTCCTCTACGACGGGCTGACGGCGCGGCGCGACGGCGTCGCCTCGACCGGCAACGGGCGACGCGAGAGCTTTCGCCACCTGCCCGTCCCGCGGATGACCAACACCTACATCGCGCCGGGGGAGGTCAAGCCTGAGGAGATGATCGCCGAGGTCAAGCGCGGCTTCTACGCGGTCTCCTTCGGCGGCGGGCAGGTCGACCCGGCCACCGGCGACTTCGTCTTCGGCGTCTCCGAGGGCTACCTGATTGAGGACGGCCGCCCGACCAAGCCGTGCCGCGGGGCGACGCTGGTCGGCAACTGCCTGCAGGCGCTGGCGGCGATCGACGCGGTCGGCGACGACTTCGAGATGAAGACGGGCGTCTGCGGCAAGGCGGGGCAGAAAGTGCCGGTGGGGACCGGCCAGGGGCACGTCCGGATCAAGGCGATGACCGTCGGGGGGACCGAAGTTTGATCGAGGCGGCTCGGCGGGCGGTCGAGGCGGCGCTTTCGGCGGGAGCGTCGGACGCCGAGGCCTACGCCTCCGAGGACGCCGGGCGGGAGGTGCGGGCTCACGGCGGCGTGGTCGAGAGCCTCACCGCGGCGACCAAGCGTGGCATCGGCGTGCGCGCCTGGATCGGCACCCGCGTCGGCTACGCCTTCGGCACCGACCTCTCCGACCCCGGCGTAACCGCAATCGCATCCCGCGCCTCAGAGGCGGCCCAAACCGCCGACGAGGACCAATTCGCCGCCCCCCCCGAGCTTCCGGTGCGCCTTATCCACCCTATGGGGGGAAAAGGCGCACCGGAGCAGGTGGACGTGGGGGGACTGAGCGATCCGTCGGTTGGGGCGTGGTCGACGGCCCGGGTCGCCGAGATCGCTCTTGCGGTGGAGCGGGCGGCGCTCGAGGCTGACCCGCGGGTCGCCGGCGTCGAGCAGGCCGTCTACGCCGACTCGGCCGAGCGGGTGGCGCTCGTCTCCTCCACCGGGATCGAGGGCGAGTACGAGAGCTCCAGCTGTTACGGCTACGTGCAGGCGCTGGCTGAGGGGGAGGGGGCGCGCGAGACCGGCCTCGGCTTCGGCCTCGGGCGCGGTCCCGCCGCGCTCGACCCCGCCGCGATCGGCCGCGAGGGCGCCGAGCGCGCCGCCGCGATGATCGGGGCCGGCAAGCCGCGATCGCGCTCGTGCCCGGTGGTCCTCGACCCAACCGTCGCCGCGAGCTTCGTCTCCCTGCTCGGCAGGGGGTTGAGCGCGAGCGCCGTGCAGCGTGGGCGCTCCCCCTTCGCCGATCGGCTGGGGACGGAGGTCGCCGCCGAGGCGCTCGTCCTCCACGACGACGGCCTCGACCCCCACGGCTTCGCCACGGCCCCATTCGACGGCGAGGGCGTGCCCCGGCGTCGAACGCCCCTTATAGAGAGCGCCAGCTTGCGCAACTACCTCTACGACACCTACACCGCGCGACGCGGCGACGCAGCCTCCACGGGCAACGCCGGGCGCGGTGGATACCGGTCACTACCGTCGGTCTCGGCGTCCAACCTCATCGTCGTCCCCGGCGAGCTCGGGGCCGAGCAGCTTCTCGCCGAGGCGGGAGACGGGGTTCTCGTCACCGACGTCGCCGGCCTGCACTCGGGCGTCAACCCCGTAACCGGGGTCTTCTCGGTTGGCGCTTCGGGGCGGACGATCAGCGGTGGCGAGCTGGCCGAGCCGCTGCGCGAGTTCACGATCGCCGGCGATCTCGTCTCGATGCTGAAGTCCGTGCGGGCAGCGGGCGCCGATGCGCGCTGGGTCCCCTTTGGGGGCTCCGTCAAGACACCGTCGCTGCTGATCGAGGCGATGACGGTCGCCGGTGCCTGATGTGGCGCGGCTTACGCCGTGCGCGCTGTTAGATTGCCCGCGACTTCAAACCCCCATGGAGACGGAGGAGCTTCGACGTGACAAAGGCTGAGTTTCTGGATCAACTTGCAGGCGACGAGCGGCTGGGCAGCAAGAAAGCAGCCAGCGACGCGGTTGACGCCGTGCTCGACGCGATCACCGACACGCTGAGCAGCGGCGGTGAAGTCAGCTTCACGGGCTTCGGCAAGTTCCACGTCGCCGAGCGCGGGCCCCGCCAGGGCGTCAACCCGCGTACCGGCGAGCGGATCACCATCCCGGGCGGCAAAGTCCCCCGCTTCTCCGCCGGCTCGGCGCTGAAGTCCAAGGTCAAAGGCTGAGTCAGGAGTCCTTCGCGGATCGGCTTGCGGCGCTCGTCGAAGAGCGCCGCAGCCAGATCTGCCTCGGCCTCGACCCCGATCCGTCGAAGCTCTCCGGGGAGGGGGCCGACGACTCCGCCGCCTCGGTCGCCGAGCGCGCGGCCGGGGCGGTCACGGCTCACTGTCGCTCCCTGATCGAGCGCGCCGGGCCGGCCTGCGTGGCGGTGAAGCCGCAGCTCGCCTGCTTTGAGCGGCTCGGCGCACCCGGTTGGGCTGCACTGGCCGAGGTCTGCGACGCGGCGCGAGAGGCGGGCCTCCTCGTCGTCGCCGATGGCAAGCGCGGCGACGTCCCGGTTACCGCGGCTGCCTACGCACAGGCGCTGGTCGGGGAGACACCGACCCCGTGGGGGTCGGTTCCGGGGCTCGGGGTCGACGCCTTCACTGCTAACCCACTGCTCGGCATCGACGCACTGGAGCCCCTGGTCGCGGCGGCGGCCTCCTCCGGCGCCGGGATCTTCGCGCTGGTTCGCACCAGCAACCCCGGCGCCGCCGATCTGCAGGATCTGCCCGCGCCGCAGCGGCCGCTTCACGAGCGGCTGGCGGAGATCGTCGACGAGCTCTCCGAGCGGCTGCTGGGAGAGGGCGGGATGAGCGGGATGGGAGCCGTGGTCGGCGCAACCGCGCCAGAGCACATCGCCCGGCTGCGCGAGCTGATGCCGCGCTCGATATTCCTCGTGCCAGGGGTCGGAGCCCAGGGCGGTCAGCCGCAGCTGCTCGGGCCTGCCTTCGTTGCGGGCCGGGCCTCGGCGCTGGTGGCCGCTTCGCGCGGGATCGCGGCCGCCGCCGATCCCGTCGCCGCGGCCGAGCAGCTGCGAGCCGCGGTCTGGGACGTCTCGACCAGGTAGAACGGCCTTGAGCGGATATACGATCCCCATCGCTCATCCGATTGCCCGCCACGTCCAATGAACCAGCGCTCCTCAGCTTCCGCCCGGATCTTCGCGGCGACGGCACTGATCGTGGCCTTCGTGATCGCCGTGGCGGTGATCGCGGGAGGTGGCATCGGCGGCGGCTCCTCCGGCTCAGACGATCGCGGGGGCTCGGTGAAGGCACGAGAGGCGGCCCAGAAGCGGCGCAACGCGCCCGCCACCTATGTCGTTCAGAGCGGCGATACCTTGATCGCGATAGCCCGGCGGACCGGTGTGCCCGTGGTCCGCATCGAACGGCTCAATCCCGAAGTGGACCCGCAGATCCTGATCACCGGGGAAAAGCTCGAGCTGAAGTGAGGGGGCGCCTCTGGGCGCTGGCGGCAAGCGCGCTGCTGGCGCTGGCGCTCGCCGCGCCCGCATCGGCCGCCGAGGCGCCTCAGCTCGAGGCGCGCGCTTGGACTGTCATCGACGCCCGTACGGGCGAGGTCCTCCTTTCGCGCGCAGCGGCGCGGGAGCTGCCGGTCGCCAGCGCGACGAAGCTGATGACGGCATGGGTGGCGATGCGCGAGTTGCCGCTTAACCGGGTCGTGCGCGCTGTGCCCTACCAGGCGGAATACGGTGAGTCACTGCTGGGCCTGCGCGCCGGGCAGAGGATCAGCGTGCGCGACCTCCTCTACGGCCTGATCCTGCTCAGCGGCAACGACGCGGCGCACGTCCTTGCGGACGCCGCCGCGGGCTCCGAAGCGCGCTTCGTGCGGCAGATGAACCGCTACGCCGCGGCGCTGGGGCTGGCCGACACTCACTACGCCAACCCGATCGGCCTCGACCAGGCGGGCAACCACTCCAGCGCGCGCGACCTGGCCGCGCTGGCTCGCCGCCTGATGGCGGTGCCGGCCTTCGCCCGCATCGCGGGCTCCCGCAGCGCCCTCCTGCGCAGCGTCAGGCCACCGCGCCGGATAACGACGATCAACGAGCTGCTGGAGATGGCGCCTTGGGTGACCGGCGTGAAGACGGGGCACACCTTCGGCGCCGGCTACGTGCTCGTCGGCTCGGGCCGGCGCAAGGGAGTTGAGCTGATCTCGGTCGCAGTTGGCGCCCCGACCGACGAAGCCCGCTACCGCGACAACATGGAGTTGCTCGAGTACGGCTTCCGTCTCTACCAGCAGCGAGTGCCGGTTCGTGACGGCGAGGCGATGGCCGCGCCCTCGATCCGATACGAGGATGGCGAGCTTCCGCTGCGCGCCGCCCGCGCAATCGCCCTCGGCGTCCGCCGCGACCAGCGGCTCAGCGTCGCCGTGCGGGCCCCGGGAGAGGTGGAGGGTCCGATCCGCCGCGGCGCGAGGCTGGGCAGCGCCACGGTGTTCGTCGACGGCATGCGGGCCGCCTCGGTTCCGCTGCGTGCGGCGTACGCTGTGCCCGAGGCAAGCCTCCTCGATCGGGCTGACAGCCTCTTGAGCGAGGAGCCGATCCCAATCGGGATCGCGATTTTCGCGATACTGGTCGGCGCAACTCTGATCTGGTGGCTGCTGCGCCGCAGGGCACGAGGAGGCGATGTGAAGGTTGGTCCCGAGGAGAGGCGAGCCGTGAGGCAGCGTGACGGGAGGACGGTCGAGTGATCCTCACGGTCACCCTCAACGCCGCCATCGACCGCACGGTCGCCGTCCCCAACTTCCGCCTCGGCCACCGCCACCGCGCCGTCGAGAGCCGCACCGTCGCCGGCGGCAAGGGGATCAACGTCGCGCGGGCCCTGAAGCTGCTCGGCCGTCCCGTGGTCGCGACCGGCTTCGCCGGCGGCCCGACCGGGACCCGCGTGCTGGAGCAGCTGCGCGAGGAAGCGGTGCTGACCGACTTCACCCGGATCGTCGGAGAGACGCGGGTGAACATGGCGGTGATCGATCCGACCTCTGGCGAGCAGACCGAGATCAACGAGCGCGGGCCCGCGGTCAGCGCGGAGGAGGTCGAGGCCTTCGCCTCGCGCCTCAGCTACCTCGCCGAGGGGGCCAAGCTCTGCGTGATCGCCGGCACCCTGCCGCCCGGCGCGGGCGAGGACCTCTACGCGCGCCTGGTAAGGGAGCTCAATGAGCGCGCGGTGCCGGTGGTGCTGGATGCGGAGGGCGAAGCGATGCTCGCCGGGCTGCGCGCCGGCGCCGCGATCGTCACTCCGAACGAGCGTGAGGCCGAGGAGCTGGTCGGGCACGAGTTCGCCGATCGCGACGACCTCGTCAACGGGCTCTCCGAGCTGGTCCGCATCGGCGCCGCTGAGGCGGCGATCACGAGGCCGGACGGATGCGTCGCCGTGGTCGGCGAGGGGGCCGAGCGCCGCTTCCTCGAGGTTCGCACGGAGTCGCTCGAGCCGGTCTCGACGGTCGGCTCCGGCGACGCGTTCCTGGCCGGTTACGTGGCGGCTCGCTACGACGGGTGCGCGGCGGACGAGTGCCTCGCCTACGGCGTCGCCTGCGGGGCCGAGTCGACCCAGCACTTCGGTGCCGGCGTCGTCGATCGCGGCCAGGTCGAGCGCCTCCTTGGCGAGGTCCACGTCCAGGACCTGGAGGTCCCCGCCGAAGTGTAGGCTGGGTCCTCAACGCCACCCTGGAGGTCCTAATTGGAGATCGACATCGGTCGAGGCAAGAAGGGGAGGCGCGCTTACGGATTCGACGACATCGCGATCGTCCCGTCGCGCCGCACCCGCGATCCCGACGACATTGACATCAGCTGGACGCTCGGCCCCTATCGCTTCGAGCTGCCGCTCGTCGCCTCGGCGATGGATGGCGTCGTCAGCCCCGACACCGCGGTGCTGGTCAACGAGCTCGGCGGCCTCGGGGTGCTCAATCTGGAGGGGATCTGGACCCGCTTCGAGAACGCCGAGGAGCAGCTGGAGAAGATCGCGGCGGCCTCCGTGCACCAGGCGACCCGGCTCATGCAGGAGATCTACAACGAGCCGGTCAAGCCGGAGCTGATCGGGCAGCGGATCGCCGAGATCAAGGAGCGCGGCGCGGTCGCCTGCGGCTCGCTGACGCCGCAGAAGGTGCGCGACCACTTCGAGGTCGCGGTCGAGGCCGGGATCGACATCCTCGTCATCCAGGGCACGGTGATCTCGGCCGAACACGTCTCGACCACGGTCGAGCCGCTCAACCTGAAGGAGTTCATCGCCGAGGTGCCGGTGCCGACCGTGGTCGGCGGCTGCGCCTCCTACTCGACCGGGCTGCACCTGATGCGGACCGGCGCGGTCGGCGTGCTCGTCGGCGTCGGGCCCGGGGCGGCCTGCACGACCCGCGGCGTGCTCGGGATCGGCGTCCCCCAGGCGACCGCGATCGCCGACGTCGCGGCGGCGCGCTCCCAGCACATGCTCGAGACCGGCGAGTACGTCAACGTGATCGCCGACGGCGGCATGCGCACCGGCGGCGACGTCTCCAAGGCGATCGCCTGCGGCGCCGACTCGGTGATGGTCGGCTCGCCGCTGGCCCGCGCCAAGGAGGCGCCCGGCCGCGGCTTCCACTGGGGAATGGCGACCTTCCATCCCTCGCTGCCGCGCGGCACCCGCGTCTCCACCAAGCAGGACGGGACGATGGAGGAGATCCTGCTCGGCCCGGCGCAGGAGAACGACGGCACCTTCAACCTGATGGGGGCGCTGAAGACCTCGATGGCCACCTGCGGCTACGAGGACATCCGCTCCTTCCAGCGGGCCGAGGTGATGGTCGCGCCGGCGCTGATGAGCGAGGGCAAGAAGCTGCAGAACGAGCAGTCGGTGGGCATGGGCTCGAATGGACGGGCGGCGGTCTCCGCCGGTGTTGGAGTCGCCGACGACTGAGGCCGGCGTCACCGCGGCGCCGGCCCAGGCCTCCGAGGAGGTGCTTGTCCTCGACTTCGGGGGCCAGTACTCGCAGCTGATCGCCCGGCGGATCCGCGAGTGCGGGGTCTTCGCCGAGCTGCTCCCGTCGACGACGTCGGTCGAGGCGATCCGGGAGCGGGCGCCGAAGGGCCTGGTCCTCTCCGGTGGTCCCGCCTCGGTCTACGAGGAGGGGGCGCCGGCGTTTCCCACCGAGCTCCTCGATCTGGAAATTCCACTGCTCGGCATCTGTTACGGGATGCAGGCGATGGTCCACGCGCTCGGCGGCCGGGTCGAGGCGGCCGAGGCGGGTGAGTTCGGCCGCACCGACCTCACCCTGCGCGACGGTGGCGGGCGGCTGCTCGCCGGCCTGCCGGAGGAGCAGCACTGCTGGATGAGCCACCGGGACGCGGTCTTCGAGCCGCCGGAGGGGTTCACCGCGCTGGCCTCGAGCCCGGGCTCGCCGGTGGCTGCCTGCGAGTACCCGGATCGCGGTCTCTACGGGATCCAGTTCCACCCGGAGGTCGTCCACACGCCCTACGGCACCGAGATCCTCACCCGCTTCCTGCGCGACGTCGCCGGCTGCGAGCAGCAGTGGTCGCCGCAGTCGGTGATCGCCGAGCAGGTGGCGAAGGTCCAGGCGCAGGTCGGGGAGGGGAAGGTGATCTGCGGGCTCTCGGGCGGGGTCGACTCCTCCGTCGCCGCGCTGCTGGTCCACCGCGCGGTGGGCGATCGATTGACCTGCGTCTTCGTCGACCACGGCCTGATGCGGCTGAACGAGGCCGAGCAGGTCGTCGCCGCCTTCGAGCAGTTCGGCATCCCGCTCGTCCACGTCGAAGCCGAGGAGCGCTTCCTCGCCAAGCTGGCCGGGGTCGATGACCCCGAGCGCAAGCGCAAGATCATCGGCGAGGAGTTCATCCGCGTCTTCGAGGAGGAGGCGGCGAAGCTCGAGGACGTCTCCTATCTCGTCCAGGGCACGCTCTACTCCGACGTGATCGAGTCGGGCGGCAGCGACCATGCGGCGACGATCAAGTCGCACCACAACGTCGGCGGCCTGCCGGAGGACCTCGAGTTCGAGCTGGTCGAGCCGTTGCGGATGCTGTTCAAGGACGAGGTGCGGGCGGTCGGAGCGGAGCTGGGCCTGCCCGAGCGGATGGTCTGGCGCCAGCCCTTCCCCGGACCGGGCCTGGCGATTCGCATCGTCGGTGGCGAGGTCAACAAAGAGCGCCTCGACATCCTGCGGGCGGCCGACGCGATCCTGCAGGAGGAGATCCGCGCCGCCGAGCTCTACCGCCAGCTCTGGCAGTCCTTCTGCGTGTTGCCGGTGGTGCGCTCGGTCGGCGTCCAGGGCGACGGGCGCACCTACGCCTACCCGATCGTGATCCGTGCCGTCACCTCCGACGACGCGATGACCGCCGACTGGGCTCGCTTGCCTTACGACCTGCTGGAGAAAGTCTCCAACCGCATCATCAACGAGATCCCCGACGTCAATCGCGTGGCGCTGGACATCTCCTCCAAGCCTCCGGCAACCATCGAGTGGGAGTGACGCTTCCGGTGCGCTTTATGTGGCTCCTGACCACATAAGGCGCACCGGAACGGACGCTGATGTCCTCGTTTGCGGTTTCGATCTCAGCGCTCGGGCTATTGCAGGCCGCGTTGGTGGCGCTGCCGGCACCGCGGGCGCTGCCGTTGATCGAGCGGTTGCGCAGTCGCTGGTGGGCGCTGATCCCGGCACTCTCGATCGTCGTCGTGGTTTGGGTGATCGAGCTCGACTCGAACTCGGCAACGGCGCTGGCCTGGCTGGCGCTTGTCGCAGTGCCGCCACTGGCGGCACTGGCGCTGGGGCAGCTGGTTCACGGCTCGCGGCCGGCGTGGGCGCTGGCGGCAATCCCGCTCTTTGCGCTCGCGTGGGCTTCGAAAGGATCGCTCGCCGGCGAGGCCGCAGCGACCGCTCTCTCTGGCCTGGCCTGCATCGCTTTGGGCTGGCTGCTCGTCTCGGTCGTCCCCGCCCTGTGGCTGCGGCTTGGGGTCTACGCGATGGCGGCGATCGACGCGTGGTTCGTCGCTGCCGATTTGCTGCAGGGACCGAACGCCGTCCTCAGTACGGCGACCCCCGCGGCCGATCTGCCCCGCCTCCAGGCCGTCCACTTCGGCGACGCCCGGATGGGCTTCGGCGACCTCTTCATAGCCGCCCTCGTCGGCTGCCTCCTAGCCCAACCCTCCGCCGACGGGACCCAAAGCGAACGTATAGACCACTTTGGGTCCCGTCGGCAGCTGTTCGGGGCGGGGTTGGTGGCTGTGCTGGCGCTGGGGTTTGATTTGCTGTTCTTTGCCGTGGATACGTTGCCGGCAACGGTGCCCGTGGCGTTGGCGCTGTGGGTGGTGCAGCGCCTGAAATGACGGTTGCTCTTCCAGCGCATATGCATTCGTCTCCTCCCCAGTCAGGCTCTCGGACTGCCGAAATATCGGTCGGTTCCTGCCAGATGTCCCCGACTGGCGGAGACCTGAGCAAGTCGCTTGAGGAGATAAAGCGGGCGCTCGCCTGGGCGGAGGACGAGCGGATAGACGTGCTCTGCCTGCCCGAGTGCTTTCTCACCGGGTACTTCCGCAAGCCGGCTCCTGCTACTCGAAACAGCATCGACCTCGATTCCGCCCGGTTCGACACAATTCTCGATGAACTCGCCGGCTTCGATTCGACTTTGATCCTGGGCTTGATCGAGCGTTCAGACGCTGGCCTGTTCAACTCGGCTGCCGTGGTCGAGCGGGGCAAGCTGGTTGGCCGGTACCGCAAGCAGCACCTCGTCGAGTCTGCATTCGAGGCAGGAAACGATGCACCCGTCTTTGAGAGGAATGGGATTAGGTTCGGCGTCAACATCTGCTTCGACGCGAACTTCCCGGAGGCGGCGAGGGATCTCGCGGAGCGTGGTGCCGCCTTGATCTTCTATCCACTCAACAACAGCCTTCCGTGGCGGGTTGCAAGGCGGTGGCGGCGTCGGCACTGCAGAATTTGATCGACCGTGCCAGGGACAGCTCCGTCTGGGTGGTCTCTTCGGACGTAGTCGAGCGCTCCACACTGCGGTGCGGCTACGGCTGTACGGCAATCGTCAATCCCACCGGGGTAGTGGTCGAGCGCTGTACGGAGCTTCAGACAGGTCGAATCAGCGCGCGAATTCGCGTTGGTAGTTCCGAAAGGAGAGCGGCATGAGCTGGTTGGTGGGGGAGATCGGCACGATCGAGTGGACTCGCAGGACGCGGGGGATCCTCGGTCGTGGTGAGCGGGCGAGGTTCGTGGCCGCGGCAGTACTGAGAGCAGCGACGATCGTGCCTGGCATGATCTCCGCCCGCGCCGGTCGCGGTGGCAGCGGTCCCGATCCCTCGCAGCTGACCCCGCCCGACTCCGCCTTTGCCCGCGAGGTGATCGGCGCCTGCGGCGACCTCGACCCGATGGTGGTCGAGCACGGCTACCGCTCCTTCCTCTTTGCCCGCGCACTCGGCATCGCCGAGGGGATCGATTGCGACGAGGAGGCTCTCTTTGCCGCGACCATGCTCCACGACTACGCCTTCGAGACGATGGACGAGCTCACCGATCGCTGCTTCACGCTCGCCGGCGCCGAAGTCGCCGCGGACCTGCTCGAGGCCTCGCCGCTCTCCTCGGTTCTACAGCACGACGTGCTCGATGCGATCACGTTGCATCTCAACCCCAGCGTCGGTCGCGAGCAGGGCGAGCTGCAGCACCTCGCTCACGACGGGATCGTCCTCGACGTACTCGGCGCTCGCGCTTGGCAGCTCGACCGCGCGGGCCTCGAGAGGGTCTTCGAGCGCCACCCGCGTCACGGCTTCAGCGTGCGCGGCGAACCCCTCCTGCGCGACCATGGCCGCCGCGTCCACGGTTGCCGCGCCGGGGCTCTCTTCGCTGCCGGGTTCGGTCCCGCCCTGAAGACGTCTCCCTGGCGAGGGGCCGATCGAGCTTCAGCCTGACAGCCGGCGCGCCGGCGTAACTCAGCTGTAGCGGTCCCACTTTTCGAGGTAGGACAGCGGGTCGACTGGGGCTGGTGCCCTTGCCGCCGATGACGACGTAGTTGCCCGTTGCCTCCGTCCACTTCGGCGATGCCCGAATGGGCTTCCGCGACCTTCATAGCCGCACTCGTCGGCTGCCTCTTCGCGCTCCCTGCCGACGGGCCCAAAACGGGTCATATGGGCCCGCTTCAGGTCCGTCGGCGGCTAATGGGGGCAACGCATGTGGCGACCCCTGGCGCTCGGATTCGACTTGTTCTTCCTTGCGGTTGACGTGTTGCCTGCGACAATTCCGGTCGCCGCTGCACTTGCTCTCATGCAGCTGTGGCAACGAAACGTCAATCCAAATGACGCGTGTGCGGTCACAGGTGTGTCTCTCGCTGATGTCGATGAGGCCTAACGCTCATATTAATTCATATAACGAGAGGTAGAAATTTAACATCGGATTTTCGAGCTCGTAGCATGCGTCCCATTCCGTGGCGAGGCCACAGACGGCTATGGTTCCTTCAGTCTTCGTCAGTTTCTCTTTTTCGGCATTCACTAATATCGACCCTTCCCCGGTGTTTGCAGCACTCATCACGACTTCTTCGCCGCTGTATGCGCATTTGGTTCCAAGGGGGCATTCGGACATTTTGATTTTAAAATTGAGCACAAATAAATAGACGTCTTTGGCGAATACCGTGAATTTGCCGTCGGCAAATTCACTATCGACTTCGACGTTTCCGCATGTTTTTCTACAGTTATCGAACGCCATTTCTAAGATGGCGAATAACAAAGCAGTTCCCATTGCTTTCACTGTCTCGCCGTGAATCCGCGAGTGTTCGCATATCACGTTCACCGGGCCTAAAAACAAAACTTCTTCGGTTAAACTGTCCATTAACTTTTCGGGCCAGTGGCCACTGTTGCATAACACTTCTTCTGTAAAGCACAGCGCGATTTCTTTGTCGGCTTGAGCAGAGGCCGTACCGAGAAACGCCATGGCGACGACGACGGCGAGCACGGAAAGGCCAAGTGCCTTGGTCAGTCTCATTGCTTTCCTCCCATCCGACGGTTGGCGTCAGGAAATCGGGAGTCGGCTTGCCCAGCACGGTTCTCGGCTTCCGACGCGCGGTCACTCCGGGCCTGGATGCCGGCCTCGGACTGGACCGGTCCTAGCACATCAGGATCCTTTAATCAAATAAACTTGAGCAGAGCTAGGCGTCGCTCAGCTGTAGCGGTCCCACTTTTCGAGGTAGGACAGCGGGTCGACGGGGCTGCCGCCCTCATACCAGCCGGGGGCTGTCCAGATCTCGAAATGGAGGTGGCAGGCGCTGGCGTCGCCGGTGTCGCCGACGATGCCGATCGGTTGACCAGTGCGAACGAGGTCGCCTGCTTGCAGCGGGGAGGGTTCGGCCATGTGGGCGTACATGAAGTCCAGCGTCGTGCCCTTGCCGTCGATGACGACGTAGTTACCCGCGTTGCCCTGGTAGCCGGAGTACTGGACGGTGCCGCCGCGGGCGGCGATGAGGGGCGTGCCGCAGGCCGCCATCGTGTCGTGGCCTTGATGCGTGTGGCCGGAGCGCCCGGCGCCGAAGCGGGAGCCGCTGCTGCCGAAGTCGTGCGCGCCGAGGACCGGGAAGGCGTAGCCGTAGAGGGCGAAGGCGAGGCTGAGCGGCTCAGACGACGTGGCGGCGCGGGCGGCGGCCTGGGCGGTCCCCTGACCCTCGATCCTGAAGCTGTAGCGGCCGTTGCGTGCCGGTCGTCCTTCCGCGGTCGTCCCGTCCCAGCGGATCCGAACCTCGGTCCCGGGGGCGACGTCGTTGCGATAGAAGCTGCGGACCACTCCTCCGGCGGAGTCGACCACGTTGATCTGGATGTCGTTCTGGGGCTGGGTGCTGGCGATCGTGAAGCGGACGCTCGGGTAGCGGACGCCGTAGAAAAACGACTTGCGCGGCGCCGTCACGGCGGAGACCAGGCTCAGCGCCCCGACGCTGGGCACGTCTGCCGCAGGCGTACCAGCCGGGCTACCCGGCGGGGGTGGGCTGCCGCTCGGCGTCGGCGCTCCGCCCGTGGTCGCGACGGCGCTCGCGACGGCCAGGGTCAACGAGATAGCCACCACTGCGACCGTGAAGAAAAATCCCGCCAACCAAGGCCGGGCGCTCTTACCTGCCACATGCCCTCTCTTTCGTTCGCCTACGGAGTTAGCTGTCGGGCTCGCGCTGAAAGAGATGCGCTACGACCTTTTCGGCCGATTCGCCCCTGGAACCTGCAACGGCTCCTGCGGTTCCTCCGCTCCCGCCCCCTGAGCGGGCGGGATTCGGCACTGTTGGCGCGGCAGTATAGACACGAATGCGGCCGCGTACGCCGATGCGGCCCCGGCGGCTATCATGCCGGGGCCGCTGGGAGCCCCCCGCGGCTTTTCGCTGATGAAGACCTATGTAGCCACGCCTGCCGACCGCCAGCGCGACTGGTACGTCGTCGACGCCGAGGGGCAGACCCTCGGGCGCCTTGCGACCCGCATCGCCGACGCGCTGCGGGGCAAGCGCAAGCCCGAGTACACGCCTCACGTCGACACCGGCGACTTCATCGTCGTCGTCAACGCCGAGAAGATCCACGTCACCGGCGACAAGCTGAACCAGAAGCGCTACTGGCGCCACAGCGGCTACCCGGGCGGGATCAAGTCGCGGACCCTCGCCGAGATGCTCGAGCGCCGGCCGGAGGAGGTCATCCGCAAGGCGGTGAAGGGCATGCTGCCCCGCAACCGACTGGCCCGCCAGCAGCTGACGAAGCTGAAGGTGTACGCGGGCCCGGAGCACCCACACGCTGCCCAGCAGCCGAAACCGATGGAAGTTGAGAGATGACAGAGGACGAGAAGAAAGAGACTTCAGAGCAAGACGAGGGTTCGGCCGAGGGCTCGGACGCATCGACCGCGGGTCCTGTCGCGGGGGAGGACACCTCGCCCTCGCAAGCTACGGGCGACGAGCCCACCCCCACGCCACCCGCGGAAGATGCGGCGGAGGAGCCGGTGGCCGAAGCGCCTGAGGCTGAGGGCGACGCCGCCTCCGCGGCCGAGGCCGAGCAGCCGTCGCCCGCGGAGAAAGCTGAGAAAGCCAAGCCCGAGGCAAAGGCCAAGGAGGAGAAAGAAGACGTCATCCCCGGCGCCGATCTGGAACCGATCGCGGTTGAGCGCGAGGAGCGACCCCTCAGCGCCGAGGAGCAGGCGCGGAAGGAAGCTGAAGAGGAGGAGCGGGCACAGCGCGAGGCCGAGCTCGCCGGCGAGACCGAGGAGGAGCCTGCCCCGAGCGCCGCCAGCCGCGCCCCCGCCAAGCTGGCCGGGGACGCACGCTTTCTCGCCACCGGCAAGCGCAAGACCTCGATCGCCCGCGTCACCCTCCTGCCGGGCAGCGGCAAGATCCAGATCAACGAACGGGCGCTCGAGGAGTTCTTCCCGCGCCCGCTGCACCAGACGATCGCGCGGCAGCCGCTGACGACCACCGGCTATGAGGGCAGCGTCGATGTGCGCGTGCGCGTCCACGGCGGCGGCATCAGCGGCCAGGCCGGCGCGGTCCGGCACGGGATCGCCCGCGCCCTGACCGAGGTCGATCCGGACCTCCGCGGCGAGCTGAAGCGGCGCGGCTTCCTCACCCGGGATGCGCGGGCGAAGGAGCGCCGCAAGGCCGGTCTCAAGAAGGCGCGCAAGCGCCCGCAGTTCTCCAAGCGCTAGGGTCCGCTCGGTGACGACGGGGCGCAAGCTCTTCGGAACCGACGGGGTCCGAGGAGAGGCGGGGACGTTCCTCACCGCCGAGTTGGCGACGGCGCTGGGACGAGCGGCGGCGGCCTCGCTCAACGGGGACCGCCCGCAGATCCTGATCGTGCGCGATACGCGCGAGTCCGGCCCGATGCTGGAGTCGGCGCTGGCCGCGGGGATCGCGGCTGCCGGTGGCGATGCCCTGCTCGGCGGGGTCCTGCCGACGCCGGCCGCGGCGATCCTGGTCAAGCGGCTGGGCCTCGATCTCGCCGCGGTCGTCTCCGCCTCGCACAACCCGTACCGCGACAACGGGATCAAGTTCTTCTCCGCGCGGGGGACCAAGCTCGACGACGAATCCGAGGCAAGGATCGAGGGGCTCCTCGACGCGCCTTCACCAGCCGCGGAGCCCGGTCACGTGCGGGAGCTGAACGGTGGCCTGGAGGACTACCTGCGCGCGCTCGAGGCCGCCTTCCCGCTCGATCTCTCGGGCCGCAGGGTGCTGCTGGACTGCGCCAACGGCGCCACGTTTCGCGCCGCCCCGGCGATCTTCGAGCGCCTCGGCGCCGCGGTTGAGCTGATCGCGGCCGAGCCGGACGGGCGCAACATCAACGACGGTTGCGGCTCCACCCACCTCGACCGGCTGGCCGAGGCGATCGTCGCCTCGGAGGCGAGCGTCGGCTTCGCCTTCGACGGCGACGGCGACCGGGTGCTCGCCGTCGACGGCGACGGCCGCACGCACGACGGCGACGAGCTGATCGCGCTCGCGGCTCGGGGCATGGCCGCGCGCGGCGAGCTGCCGGGCGGCGTTGCCGTTACCGTGATGAGCAACTACGGGTTCCACCAGGCGATGGAGGAGGCTGGCATCGAGGTCGCCGTCGCCCAGGTAGGCGACCGCTACGTCCTCGACGAGCTGCGCGGGCGCGGCTGGGCACTGGGAGGCGAGCAGTCCGGCCACATCATCGACACTCGCTTCGTCGCCACCGGCGACGGGATCGCAGCCGCCCTGATGACGATGCGGGAGCTGGGCACGAGCGACCTCGCCGACCGCCGCCCCGATGGAGAAGCTGCCGCAGAAGCTGGTCAACGTCGAGGTCGCCGATCGCGAGGCGATCGCCGGGGCCACGGCGGTCTGGGAGGCGGTCGAGGGAGAGGGCGAGGCGCTCGCGGGCCGCGGTCGGGTGCTGCTGCGCCCCTCGGGCACGGAGCCCCTGGTGCGGGTGATGGTCGAGGCGCCGACGGAGGCCGAGGCGGACGCCGCCTGCGAGCGGCTTGCCAGCTTGGTGCGGCGGGAGCTGGCATAGGAGGGACTAGCGAAACCCCCGCCCACGCCTGGCGGCGGCGGACACGGCGCGGTGCCGCGTCCTCGGTCGGCCAAATAGCGCTGCTATTTGGCCTCCCTGCGTCCTTGCCCCGCTTGGTCCGGCGCTCGCCAGTCGCAGACGCGAGTTTCGTTAGTCCCCTCCTAGGGGCTGCTGCCTCTACGCTTACTCGCCTTCCGTGTCCCCTCTCGTAACGTTGACCAAGAGCTGATGTGCGGAATCGTCGGATACGTGGGCGGGCGCCCCTGCCTCGACCTCCTGGTCGCCGGCCTCGAGAAGCTCGAGTACCGCGGCTACGACTCGGCCGGGGTCTCCGTGATCGAGGACGGGCAGATCGACAGCGTGCGCGCGGTCGGCAACCTCGACAACCTGCGGGCAGCGGTCGAGCGGGAGGAGCAGAGCGACGGTGGGGTCGCGATCGCGGCTCCCGTCGCCACCACGGGCGTGGCGCACACCCGCTGGGCCACTCACGGCCGCGTCACCGAGGAGAACGCCCATCCCCACGGCGACTGCTCCGACCGCATCCACATCGTCCTCAACGGGATCGTCGAGAACCATGCGGAGCTGCGCCGCGAGCTCGCCGATCAGGGCCACCACTTCAGCTCTGAGACCGACGCCGAGATCGTCGCCCACCTGATCGAGCGCCACTACGACGGCGACCTGACCGCCGCCGTGCGCGCCGCTTTCGCTGAGCTGCGGGGTCACTACGCCTTCGTCGCTATGCACGCGGGCGAGCCCGGTCGCCTGGTCGGGCGCCCGCCGCGAGTGCCCGCTCGTGGCCGGGATCGGCGCCGGCGAGACCTTCCTTGCCTCCGCGATCCCGGCTTTCCTCGCCGAGACCCGCGACGCGGTGGCGATCGAGAACGACGAGGTCGTGACGATCGAAGCCGACTCGGTCTCGATCACCGATGCCGCCGGCAGCCCGGTCGAGCGCGAGGCCGAGGAGATCTCCTGGGACGAGGCCGCGGCGGAGAAGGGCGGCTATGAGACCTTCATGCTGAAGGAGATCCACGAACAGGCGGACGCTGTCGCCGAGACGATCGCGGACCGGCTGCCCAGCGACGACGGCGTCGACCTCTCCGAACTGGAGCTCGACGAGGAGCTGCTGCGCAACGTGAAACGGATCGTCATCGTCGCCTGCGGCACCTCCTACCACGCCGGGCTCGTCGGGCGCTACGCGATCGAGGAGTGGGCGCGAGTGCCGGTTGAGATGGACATCGCCTCCGAGTACCGCTACCGAAACCCGGTGATCGGCGACACCGACCTCGTGATCGGGATCACCCAGTCAGGGGAGACCGCCGACACGCTGGCGGCGATGCGGCTCGCCCGCGAGAACGGAGCCACCGTGCTGGCGATCACCAACGTGATGGGCAGCCAGGCGACCCGCGACGCCGACGCCGTCCTCTACACCCGGGCCGGGCCCGAGGTGAGCGTGGCGGCCACCAAGACCTTCGTCGCCCAGGTGGCCGCGATGTACCTGCTGGGGCTGAGGCTCGCCGAGCTTCACGGCACGCTTGGGCCCGAGCGCCTTGCCGGGCTGGTCGCCGAGCTGAAGTCGATCCCCTCGAAGATCGAAACGACCATCGGCGCCGCCGAGGCGCGGGTGCGGCAGGTGGCGGAAGCCCACTGGGAGCACGACTTCTTCCTCTACCTGGGCCGGCACATCGGCCTGCCGGTCTGCCTCGAGGGAGCGCTGAAGCTGAAGGAGATCTCCTACATCCCTACTGACGCCTACGCGGCGGGGGAGATGAAGCACGGCCCGATCGCGCTGCTCGACGAGTCGACGCCGGTGATCTGCGTGGCGACCGAGAGTCCCGTCCTCGACAAGGTGCTCTCCAACGTCGAAGAGGTGCGGGCGCGGGGCGCGGCGACTATCGCGATAGCGACCGAGGGAAGCGAGCGGGTCCGAGAAGTCGCCGACGAGACGATCGAGGTCGCCCGCACCGATTGGATCCTGCAGCCGATCGTGGCGATCCTGCCGCTGCAGCTGCTCGCCTACGACATCGCCCGCGCGCGCGGGTTGAACGTCGATCAGCCGCGTAACCTGGCGAAGACGGTGACCGTCGAGTAGTCATGACGAATCCTCTCCCGCTACCCTCATGCGAATGATCAAGAGTCGTCTAACCATTGGAGCCCTTGCGATTGCCGCCGTGATCGCCCTCGGTGGCTGCGGTGGAGACGGCGGCAGCTCTGAACCAACCGCGGCAAATCTCGCCGTTCCCGGCTCGGTCGTCTACTTCGAAGCCAAGCTGAATCCGCCGGCCTCGCTGAAGGCCGACGTCGACTCGCTTGCCCAGACGGTTGCGGGGATCAACGATCTCGGCAACTACATCGCCGCCAAACTCGAAAGCTCGGTAAGCGAGGACGGGACGTCCTTCGACTTCTCCAGCGAAGTCGAACCGTGGCTCGGTGGCGACGCCGGCATGGCCTTCAAACGCCTGGTGGACGGGGACCTGGCCGAACCGCTGATCGCGGTTGCGACCACCAACCTCCAGGCCACGCAGAGGTTCATCGACCGGCAGACGGGCCAGGGCGACGACGGCTTTCAGGACGCCACCTACGAGGGGATCGATTTCAAGGTCGGGGGGTCGGAAGACACCGCCGTTGGCGTGATCGACGAGTTCTTCGTGATCACCGACGGGGAAGAGCAGTTCAAAGAAGCGGTGGACGCCCAGGAGGGTGACTCGCTTGCCGACGAAGACCGATTCGAGCAGACGATCTCCGCCGCCTCGGAAGGCAGCATCGCCGATATCTACGTAGACGTGGGCCGCCTGATCGGCCAGGGCGAAGGCGAGGTCGACCCGCAGGCCGGCCAGCTTCTCGAGAGCTCGGGCGTCGATCCAAGCGAAGCGACCGCCGTGGCGAGCCTGCTGCCCGGCCCAGAACAGCTCGAGATCGACATCAGCAGCGATTTCGATGGCGAGGAAGTCCCGAGTGGGGACGCCTCGAAACTGCTTGGCGAACTCCCCGCGAGCTCGCTCGCCGCAGTCGCGGGCACCAACTTCGGCGACCAGCTCAAGGAAGCGATCGACAGCATCGACGAGACCGGCATCCCGCCCCAGCTCAAACCCAACCAGCTGAAGAGCACGCTCAGTGCCGCCGGCATCGATCTCGATGGAATCGTCGCCTCGATCGAAGAAGCGGCGGTCTTCGCCGAAGGGACCAATCGCGATGATCTGGGTGGGGCGTTGGTGCTGACCACGAGCTCCCAGGAAGCGACCAAATCGATCGCCTCCCTGGGCACTCTGTTGCGCACGAGCCGGGTGCCGGGAGTTACCGCGGTCAGCGGCAATGCGAGCGGCTTCTCGATCCGCAGCGAGAAACTCGGCCCCAAGCCGGTCGTCGTCGTCGCGCAGGGCAAGAGGATCGCGATCGGCTACGGATTGGCTCAGGCCCTCGAGGGCGTCGGCGGCGAATCGAGCGCGACGCTCGACGGCACCGCCGCCTACAAAGCGGCGGTCTCCTCACTGGGTGGGACGCCGATCAGCGGCTTCGTCGACGGCCCGGCCGCACTGCGCCTCGCCGAAGCCCTGGTGCCGCGCTCCGACACAGACTTCTGGGAAGCCCGGCCGTACCTGAGGAACGTCGACTACGTCGCCATCGGCACCGGCGGCGAAGACGATCTCGCCACCGTCAGGGTCATCGCCGGCGTCGGCAACTGAGGCCGGTGGCCTCGGGCCTCGGCATCGACCTGCTGGAGATCGATCGTCTCGAGCGGGCACTTGAGCGCCATCCACGTCTGGCGGCTCGGGTTTTCACCTCGGCCGAGCGCGAGTACGCGGCCGTGCGAGCCCGGCCCGGCCGTCACCTGGCGGCGCGGTTCGCCGCCAAGGAGGCGGTGGTGAAGGCGCTCGGCCTCACAGACGGGTTTGGCCTGTGCGAGGTCGAGGTGGTGGCGGGCGAGCCGCCAAGCGTTCGGCTCTCGGGGCGCGCCGCCGAGCTTGGCGAGGGGCTGGACATCAAGATCTCCCTCACGCACTCGAAGGACTTCGCCGCGGCCGTCGCTGTTGCAGAGCCGGGTTAGTCTCCCCAGGATGGAGTCGTGGCTGAGCCCGCTGTACGACGCGGGGGGGATGCGCGCACTCGACCTGTGGGCGATCGAGGAGCGCGAGATTCCCTCGCTGGAGCTGATGGAGGCTGCGGGACGGGCCGTGGCGGACGCCGCTGCCGAGCTTGTGAGGGACGGGGCGATTCGAGTCGTTTGCGGGAAGGGGAACAACGCCGGCGACGGTCTGGTGGCCGCGCGACACTTGAGGGGAATGGGCTTCGAGGTCGAGGCGCTGTTGCTCTGGCCGGGGGATGAGTTGAGCGGGGACGCAGCTGCCAACCTGGCGCGCTTCCCCGCCGAGCAGGTGATCGGGGGCTTGGATGGGTGGCTGGCGGGCTCGGGGGCGGTGGTTGACGCGATTTTCGGCACCGGATTCTCTGGTGCACCACGGGAACCGTTGGCGGCGGCGATCGAGGCAATCAATCGGTGTGGGGCGCCGGTGGTGGCCTGCGACATCGCCTCGGGCGTCGATGCCTCGAGCGGCGAGGTGGAGGGGGTCGCCGTCGAGGCTGACCTGACCGTCAGCTTTCACGCGGCCAAGCTGGGACACCAGATCGCCCCGGGCAAGTGGCACACCGGGGAGCTCCGCGTGGCGCCGATCGGGATTCCTGGCGGCGCACCCGGGGAAGCCACGGGGGGAGAGATCGCTCCGGCGGTGTTGGCGCTGCCGCCTCGGCGTGGCCCGCGCTCGACCAAGTTCAGCTCCGGGCAGGTCGTGATCGCCGGTGGCTCGCGCGGCCTCACGGGGGCCGTGCAGATGTCCTCCAAGGCGGCGATCCGCGCTGGTGCCGGCTATGCGACCGTGGCCGTGCCCGCCGACCTGGAGCCGATCTTCGAGGCCGGGCAGCCAGAGGTGATGTCGGTTGGGTGCCCGGGCGGGGATGGCTGCTTGGCCCCGGCCTCGCTGAAGGCGGTGCTGCGCGCGTTCGAGCGGGCGGCGGCGGGCGTCCTGGGGCCGGGGATGGGGCGCGACCCCGGAGCTGTGGAGCTGGCTCGCGAAGCGGTCGCCGCGATCGAGGCGCCGCTGGCGATAGACGCCGACGGCCTCAACGCGTTCGCCGGTGAGATCGAGGCCCTTGCGGAGCGGAGCGCACCAACGCTGCTCACCCCCCACGCGGGGGAGCTCGGCCGGCTGCTCGAGCGCTCCCCCGAGGAAATCTCGGCCCACCGGCTCTCGTCAGCGCGCGAGGCCGCTCGCGCGGCGGACGCCGTCGTTGTGCTCAAGGGCGATGACACGATCGTCACCGACGGCGAGCGTGTTGCCGTCAATGCGCTCTCCGCCCCTGCGCTCGCCACCGCCGGCACCGGCGACGTGCTCTCCGGCATCGTCGCGGCGATGCTCGCCCGTGGCCTCGACCCGTTCGCGGCGGCCTGCGCGGCGGTGATCGCTCACGCCCGCGCGGGGCGGGACGCGGCGGGCAGGATTGGCGCCGCCGAGTCGGTGATCGCCACCGACGTGATCGACTCGATCCCGATCGGGCTGCGTCCCGGCGTACGCGTCGAATAACCTCGCCTACTGCTTATGAAGACCGCCGCCGAGATCATGGACGCCGGGGTGCCGACCGTCTCCCCCGACGCCGATGCGCGGGCCGCGATCGAGCTGCTGGCGAAAACCGACATGGGCGCGATCCCGGTCGTCGAGGAGGACCGGCGCCTGGTTGGGATCGTCTCTGAGTCGGATCTGGTCCTCGGCGACGAGGAGGCCGATCTGCACCTGCCGCACTACCTCAACATCATGGGAGGGGTCGTCTTCGTCGGCTCGATGAAGGGCTTCGAGGAAAGGCTCAACAAGGCCTTCGCCACCAAGGTCTCCGAGCTGATGACGCCGGAGCCGATCGTCGTTCGCGTCGACGATGACGTCGAGTCGGTGGCCAAGACGATCGCCGAGAAGCACCACAACCATCTTCCCGTCGTCGACGGCGAGGGCCGCCTCGCCGGGCTGGTGACGCGAGCCGACGCGCTGGCCGCGCTCGTCGCCGAGTAGCGATGACGCGGGCAGTCGCCCGGATCGACCTCGGCGCCGTGGCCCGCAACTGCGCGCGGTTGAAGGCGGAGTTGCGCGAGGGAGCTGAGCTCTGCGCGGTGGTCAAGGCCGATGGCTACGGCCACGGGGCCGATGCCTGCGCATCCGCGGCGTTGGCCGGAGGTGCGAGCAGGCTGGCGGTGGCGACGGGCGCCGAGGCCGCTCAGGTGGGGCGCCGTTTCCCCCAAATTCCGCTGCTGACGATGGGGGCGCTGACCCCGGAGGACCTCGACACCGCGCTAGCGGCCGGCTCTGAGGTGGCAATCTGGCGCGACGGCTTCCGCCGGCTGGCAGCCGATCGGGGCCGCGCTCAGGGCCGACCGGTCCGCGTTCACGTCAAGCACGACAGTGGCATGGGGCGGCTCGGCAACCCGGACCCGGATGAGGTCCTGACGCTCGCCCGCGCCTGCGCTGCGGAGCCGGAGCTCGAGCTGGCAGGAGTCTGGACCCACTTCGCCACCGCCGATGAACCGGACTCGGACTTCTTCGACGCCCAGCTCGAGCGCTTCGCGAAGGTCGAGGCCGCCGTGAAGGCCGAGTTCCCCGACGTGACGGCGCACGCGGCCAACAGCGCCGCCGTCTTCCGCGACCGCGGCGCCCACTTCGACATGGCGCGCTGTGGCGTCGCCGTCTACGGGCTCGACCCGTTCCAGTCGGACCCCGCCGAGCGCGGCCTGGCGCCGGCGATGTCGCTGCGCTCCTACGTTGCCGACGTAAAGCGCTTCGCCGCCGGTGAGAGCGCCGGCTATGGGCGGACCTGGCGGGCAGCCGCCGACACCTGGGTCGGGGTGCTGCCCCTTGGCTATGGGGACGGCGTCCGCCGCGGCCTCTCCAACAACGCCGAGGTGCTGGTCCGCGGCCGCCGCCACCCTCTCGTCGGCACTGTCTCGATGGACAACGTCACGATCGACCTCGGGCCCGAGACGGAGGTCGAGCCCGGCGACGAGGCAGTGCTGATCGGCTCCCAGGGAGAGGAGGAGATCCTCGCCGAGGAGGTTGCGGCTCGGCTCGGCACGATCAACTACGAGGTCACCTGCGGCATCTCCGGGCGGGTGCCGCGCGAAGGCGCATGACGGTTGCCGACCGCCTCGGCGCTGCGCCGCTCGTCGGCCTCGCGCGCCGTGCGCTGGGGGGCGCAGAGGGCGTCTGGATCGCCGGCGGGGCAGTCCGGGACGCCGCCCTCGGAAAGGAGGTCACTGACCTCGACCTCGCGGTTGCGGGCGACCCGGCGGCCGCCGCCAAGGCGATCGCTCGCGAGGGCACGGGGCACTCGTTCGAGCTTTCTTCGGAGTTTGCGACCTGGCGCGCCGTCGCGGCCGATAACTCCTGGCAGATCGACGTGGCCGCGCTGCGGGGCGCGACGATCGAGGCGGACCTCGCCGAGCGGGATTTCACGATTGGCGCCGTGGCGGTGCCGCTCGGCGGTGGTGATCCGATCGACCCAAGCGGCGGCCTCGCCGACCTCGATCGTCGCCTGCTTCGAGTCGTCAGCGAGCGCAGCTTCGCCGCCGATCCGCTGCGCCTGCTGCGCGCGGCGCGGCTGGCGGCCGGGATGGGCTTGGAGGTCGACTCCGGCACCGTCTCACTGGCTAGCGCCGAAGCGGAGCGCCTCGCTGACGCGGCGGGAGAGCGGCAGCTGCTCGAGCTAAGGCAGCTCATCGGCGGACCCGACCCCTTGCGTGGCCTGGAGTTGCTCGACGAGCTCGAGCTGACGCCGGTGGTCCTCCCCGAGTTCGAGGCGCTGCGCGGGGTCGAGCAGGGGCCGAACCACCACCTCGACGTGCACGGTCACACGATCGCGGTGCTGGAAAGGACGCTCGAGGTCGAGACCGACCTGGATCGCTTTGGCGGCGAGCGCGCGGCTGAGATCGCCGATCTGCTCGCCGAGCCGCTCGCCGACGAGTTCAGTCGCGGCACCGCGCTCCGCTTCGGCGCATTGCTCCACGACATCGGCAAGCCTGCCACGCGAACCGAAAGGGACGGCTACGTCACCTTCATCGGCCACGACCATGATGGAGCGGAGATCGTCGACGCGATCTGCCGGCGGCTCCGCGCCAGCCGCGGGCTCTCGCGCCACCTGCAGGACCTGACCCTGCACCACCTGCGGCTCGGCTTCATGGTGCACGAGGCGCCGCTGCCGCCGCGGCGGGTCCACGAGTACCTGCGCGCGACCGACCCGGTCGGCGTCGACGTGACCCTGCTCACGATCGCCGACCGACTCTCGGCGCGTGGATCCGGTCCACTCGCCTCTGAAGAGGCGATCGAGGCCCACCTCGGCCTGGCGGGCGAAATGCTGGCCGCAGCGCTCGACTGGCGCCGCCAGGGGCCGCCGCAGCCCCTCCTGCGTGGCGACGAGCTCGCTGCCGCGCTGGGCCTCGTCGAGGGTCCCGAGCTGGGCGCACTGCTCGACGAGCTCGAGGCGGCCCAGTATGCGGGGGAGGTTTCTACGCGGGCACAGGCGGTGGAGCGCGCCCGGCAGCTGCGCGGTTGAGGCGGGCTGGGGGGCCGTCCGCTACGCTCCCCGCCGCATGGCGAAAGAGGAGAAGATCGAGATGGAGGGTGAGATCACCGAGGCCCTCCCCAACACGATGTTCCGGGTGAAACTCGACAACGGCCACGATGTGCTCGGCCACATCTCGGGCAAGATGCGTCGCCACTACATCCGCATCCTCCCCGGCGACCGCGTCAAGATCGAGCTTTCGCCATACGACCTAGACCGGGGCAGGATCACCTACCGCTACAAATAGGCGGCCGCTGCAAACCGGCGCCTGGCGGTGTCCTCGGTCGCTCGCGTGCAGAGCACGCCACGCTCCCTGCGTCCTAGCCAGGCTTGGTTTTCACGGCCGGGATGTCCCATGGATCCGCCAGCTCTGCGATCAACGCTGACCAGGCGAAGTCGCGGGCCCCGAGGCCGGTGCCGGTGCGGGGGTCGTAGTACTCGCGTAGGCCTTCGCGCTCGACCGCGCCGACTAGGCCGTGGGCCATTCGGGCGGCGGCCTCCTCGTAGCCGAGGCGGCGCAGGCCGAGCCAGAGCAGCCAGGCGGAGTTGACCCATGTGGGGCCGCGCCAGTAGCGGCGCAGCGGGCCCCGCGTGCCCCCGGGCTCGTAGCTGGGCTCTGAGGCGGCGACAGAAGGCGGCGCGATGGGGGTGAGGAACTCGCTCTCGTCGAGCAGGTGCTCCTCGACCAGGCGCCGGCCGATCGCCTCGGGGAGGTCGGGGAGGGCGAGGGGGGCGAGGGAGGCCCAGGTGACGACCGCGGGGCGCTGGCCGCCCGGCTGCGCCTCGTCGAGGAAGAGGCCGCGCCGCTCGTCCCAGAGGCGGTTGACGAGAGCAGGTGTCGCCGAGGGCCGGCCCAGGGCCTGCAGGGACAGCGACCACAGCGTGTTGACCAGGGTCTCGCAGACGACGGGCCCACCGTGCTCGCGGACGCGGCGCGCGTCGAAGCCGAGCCGCCGGTTGCGCTGCACCAGCAGCGGGAAGCCCGGCCGCGCGCAGGACCGCCAGCCCCAGACGGGGTCGAACTTGGGCGAGGCGTCGAGGCCGGACTCGTCGGGCTGGACGATCCAGAGCAGCCCGTCGCCCTCGAGGTCGCGGTTCGCCGCCAGCCAGTCTGCCTGGGCCGCGATCCGGGGCTCCGCGGCCGGGTCGCCGACGGCGATCCGCCAGGCCCAGGCCAGCAGTGGCGGCTGGATCGTCTCAGTCTGGAACGAGCGCCGCGAAGCGACGTTGTAGAAGGGCAGCCGCGAGAACGAGACCGGCCGCTCCCAGAAGATCGTGTGGCCGATGAATCCGTCGGGGCGCTGGGCGGCTAGAAGCGTCTCCAGCTCCGCCCGCGCCCGGGGCCGGTCGAAACACCGCCAGACGATCGCGGCAAAGCAGGAGTCCCAGTACCACTGCCAGGGATAGCGCGAGGGACTAGGCCGCGTATACGCGAACGCCGTCCCGTCCCGCTCCCCCTCCACCCAACCCTCCTCCAACACCCGCGCAGCCAACGAAGCGGCGGCCGACGGGACCGAAAGTGGAGAAATAGATCGCTTTCGGTCCCGTCGGCCGCTCAATTTGCCGTGCGGCGCATTTCGCGGAGGGCTAGGGCGCCTAGGAGGGTGAGGAGGGCCAGGAGGGCGACGATGGCGGGCCAGGTTCCGGCCCAGGTGACGCTGCCGACGAAGCCCTGTCGCGCCGCGTCGACCACCTCGGTTACCGGGTTGACTTCGGCGACGCTGCGCAGCCACGGCTGCAGCAGTGCCAGCGGCGCGTAGGCGGTGGTGGTGAGGATCAGCGCCATCATCCCGGCCTGCATCAGCGGCGCCGCCGACTGGCTCTTGAAACGCAGCGCCAGCATCGATCCCCAGCAGGCGGCGACCGCGGCCATCGCGGCGACCATGAAGTAGGTGACGAGGAGGCCATCGATTCCCGGCCAGCCGGCGCCGAGGGGGAGGGCGATCGCGAAGACGACGGTGGCGGGGATCAGGGCCCTGGTGCTGGCGGCGAGGACGTTGCCGGCCAGCAGCACCCAGCGTGGCGCGGGTGAGACGAGCAGCCGGTCGACCCACCCCTGCTCGATGTCGCGGGCGAGGTTGACCCCTGCCGCGGCGCCGGTGAAGCCGGCCCCCTGCAGCATGCTGACCGGGACGATGAAGCTCTCGTAGGTCCCGGTTTCGAAGCCGCGCAGCTGGGTGAGCGCGCCGAAGACGCCGTTCAGGCCGAGGAAGAAGATCGTCGGCGCGAGCACGCCGGGGATGGCGGCTCCGGGGACGCGGATGAGCTCGTTCTTGGACCGCGCCATCAGAGCCGCGATCGTCGCCAGGTTCACGCGCCACTCCGGGATGGTCGCGGTGGCTTCCATCAGCCCACCCTCAGCCGGTGGCGCAGCGCACTGGCGCTCAGGGCCAGCCCGAGGACGACGATGCCGGCGATCGCCGCCACCGCCTCGATCTCCTCGGTGATGCTGATCCCGGAGATGATCGGATCGCGGATGCCCTCGACGATGAAGCTGAGCGGGTTGTATTCGGCGATCGTCTTCGCCGGCTCGATCATCAGCTCGTTGGGGAAGAAGGCGGAGGAGAGGAAGAGGAGGACGAGGACGAGCGGGAAGAGGCCCTGGACGACGCTGGCGCTGCCGGTCCGCAGCGCGATCGCGGCACCGATGCCGCCAACCGCCATCGCCGTCGCGGTGACCAGCGCGATCGCGATCAGCGCTCCCGGCACGCCGCTCTCTATCTCGGCCCCGAAGAGGAGGCCGATCGCAAGGAACCAGAGCGCCGCGAACGTCCCCAGTGCCGCCGTTCCCGCCAGCCGTCCCAGCACGATCGTGTAGCGCGGGATCGGTGCCGAGAAGAGGCGATCGGTGAAGCCCATCTCGATGTCGACCGCGAGCGCGATCCCGCCGCTGTTGCCGGCGAGCATCAGCGACTGCATCATCGCCCCGGCCAGCATGAACTGGAGGAAGCTCTGCACCGGCGGGAAGCCGGGAAGGTGGACGGCGCCGCCCGCGCCGCCGGTCTGGATCGCCAGCAGCAGCGTCGGGAAGACGATGATCGGCGCCATCAACTGGGGCCGGCGAAAGGTCTGGCGGATCGAGCGCGCGCCCAGCGCCTTCACCACTCGCAGGTTGGTTGCGAGGCCGCTCTTTCCCATCTATACCTCGACCGCCGCGCGCTCGGAGCCCTCCTCGTCCTCCTTCTCGAGGTGGTGTCCGGTCTTATTGACGAAGACGTCGTCGAGCGTGGGGCGGACCAGCTCCAGCGACTCGACCGCGATACCGGCGTCGTCGAGCGCCCGAACGGTGCGCGGGATGTCGGCGGCGCCGTTCTCGACCTCGACGAGCACCGTCCGGCCGTCGCGCGGGGGGAGGAGCTTGCCGACCCGGGCGCAGACCTCCTCCGCCGCGGCGATCGAGCCCTCGGCGAGCTGCAGCTGGATGTGGGGGTTGCCGACCTCGGACTTGAGCGACTCGGGCGTGCCCTCGGCGACGATCCGGCCGCTGTCGATGATCGCCACGTTGTCGGCGAGCTGGTCGGCCTCCTCCAGGTACTGGGTGGTGAGGAAGACGGTCGTTCCCTCGTCGTTCAGGGCCCGCACCTCCTCCCAGATCGTCTTGCGGCTGACCGGGTCGAGACCGGTAGTCGGCTCGTCGAGGAAGAGCACGAGGGGCTCGTGGACCAGCGCCGCGGCGAGATCGAGCCGGCGCTTCATCCCGCCCGAGTAGGTGCCGACGCGGCGATCGGCGGCGCCGACGAGGTCGACCCGTTCGAGCAGGTCGTCGGCGCGCCGCCTTCCCTCGTTACCCGGCAGGCCCTGCAGCGTGGCCTGCAGCCGGATCAGCTCGCGACCGGTCATCAGCGGGTCGAGGGCGGCCTCCTGCAGGGCGACGCCGATCGAGGCGCGCACCGCGCGCGATTCCCGCACGACGTCGTGGCCGGCCACGGTCGCCCGGCCTCCGGTGGGGAGAAGCAGGGTGGTCAGCATCCGCACCGTCGTCGTCTTGCCGGCACCGTTGGGGCCGAGAAACCCGAAGATCTCGCCCTCGTCGATCTCGAGGTCGACGCCCTGGACCGCGAGCACTTCGTCGAAGGCGCGCTCGAGCCCCTCGACGACTATCGCCGGCATCAGGCGCCGGCCGGCTCGGACTGAGCCATCGGCGGCAGCGACTCGACCCAGCGCCGCTCGTTGGCGCGCTCGAGGGCCTCGGCTGCGTCGAGCAGCAGCTCGTCGCGCCCCCAGGCCGCCTGCAACTGCAGTGCGATGGGCAGCCCGTCGCTGCTGAGCCCGACCGGGACGCTGATCGCCGGAATGCCGGTCAGGTTGGCCAGGGCCGCGCCGCGCACGTTGGCCTGGTCGGCCGTCAGCGTTCCGGAGGGGAGCTCGACCATCGGTGCCTCCAGCGGCGGCGCCACAGCGGGGGTCGTCGGCCACGCGATCACGTCCACCTCCCCGAACAGCGCCGCCAGTCGGCGCCGCATCAGCGTGCGCACGCGCGCGGCCTGAATCGGCACCGCCGCCGGCAGCAGCATCCGGTACTTGATGAAGCCGCGGTTTATGGGGCTGACGTCGTGATTGAGGTCGTTGAGCCGTTGCGGAGGGACGCCGGTGAGCGCCTCGGCGTTGATCGCAAGGATCGCCGAGAGCGTCGCGGCCTCGAGGTCGGCCAGCTCGATCTCCCGCACCTCGCCGCCGGTCTCGGCTCGCAGCGCCTCGATCGCCACCTCACAGGCGTCGCGTACCTCGGGGGCGACGTCTTCTGAGACCGTGTCGCGAACGACGCCGATTCGTAGCCCGGCGGCATCTCCGGCGTTCAGGTCTTCGCCGAACAGAACAGAGCCGAGCAGGCGGCAGTCGGCGGCGTCGGCGCAGAGCGGCCCGGAGACGATCAGGTTTGTCACCGCCGCCATGTGGTGGCCCGCCATCGCCGAGCGGGCAAAGGTCGGCTTCAGCCCGGTGAGGCCGCAGTAGGCGGCGGGAAAGCGCACCGAGCCGAGCCCGTCGGCTCCCACTGCGCCGGCGACCAGGCGCGCCGCCGTCGCCGCAGCCGGGCCGCTGGAAGAGCCTCCCGGGCAGCGCTCGGTGTCCCATGGGTTCCGCGCGGCCCCATAGACGGAGACGTTGCCGGTGCTTCCCGCGCCCAGCTCGTGCATGTTCCCCACCCCGACGATCACCGCGCCGCCGTCGCGCAGGGCGCGGTACGGACCGGACTCGCCCGGCGCGGTGGGGGAGAGCATCTCGGCGGCGCCGAAGCGCTGCGCCCGCCAGGGCAGCGGCCACTCATCCTTGATCACGACCGGCACCCCACGAAGAGGCCCCTTCGGAGCGTTGGCGAGCATCTCCCGCGAGCGCTCGGGGAACGTCTCCACCACCGCGTTGATCGCCGGATTGCGCTCCTCGATCCGCGCCAGGGTGGCGTCGAGCAGCTCCGCCGGGTTGACCTCGTCGGCGGCGATCGCCGCCGCCTGGTCACGCAACGAGAGATCGAGCGCGCTCACGAGCCCTCGTCCTCCGGCGCTCTAGACATGTCGGGCCTGCGCTCCGGCTCGACTTCCCCGAGGTCGCGCGAGAGCAGGCTCAGGATCCCCGGCCAGAACATCCGGTGAGCGGCATTCATCACCGCCAGGTCGACTTCGTCGGCCTCGATCCCCAGCGAGGCGAGTCCGGCGGGAATGAATTGGTCGTCCATACCGGCAGGCAACCCTACCGAGGCGGACTGGCCGGGATCGTGCAATACCGCACGGAACCCCGCGTCCAGCCGGCCAGGAAGGCAGAATCGTGGCCGCAACCCCGCCCCAGGCCCCGGGTTGCAAGTTGAGATCGTGAGAGGAGCAGCGGAAAAGCAAGGCGGCTGGTCACGCGCGCCGGTGGCGCTGGGGCTGGCCTGCGCCCTCGCGGCGCTGGTCGTGACCCTCTGGCCCGGTTCCGCCGACTCGGCGCCGATGCGCGTCGTCGTGCTCGGCAAGACGGCGACGACGCCGCCCCCGTCCTGCCCCGGCAAGATCGTCAACAACGTCGAGGTGGTCCCCTGCCGGGTGGAGGGGCACGTGACGGGTTTCCAGGCGATCGCCGGCGGCGTCGAGCGGCCCTACGAGGTCCCCTTCGACGGCAAGATCGTCGCCTGGTCGATCACCCTGTCGCGGCCCTCGCGAGCGGACACCAAAACGACCACTAACGAGGTCGGGTTCTTCAACGAATTCCTCGGCACGCCGTCCGAAGCGCGGATCGGCGTCCTGAGGCCGGTCGAGGATTCCAGCCCTCCCAAATACACGCTCGTCCGGCAGAGCCCGCTCGAGGTCCTCAACCCCTACTTCGGCAGCACCCCGATCTTCACACTCGACCATCCGCTCTCCGTCCTGCGCGGCCAGGTAGTCGCCCTCACCATCCCCACCTGGGCCCCGATGTTCGCCTTCAACGTCTCCGACGAAGAAACCTGGCGGGGCAGCCGCCTAGAGGATCACTGCGCCTCGAAGGAAGACATCCAGAACGGAAACCCCCAGCAGGGCGTCGGAAAGACCAAGACGTACGGCTGCTACTACTCCAACGCTCGTCTTCTTTATACGGCGACGGTGGTCAAGAAGCCCTAAGGGACGCGAGGGCTACGCAACGCTTACATCCCTCGAAAGCTCCTGAGACGAGACGCCGGCGACGCTTCAATGGGGCGTCAGGGTCTCTTCGTTTGAAGCTGATGAGGACGGACGTCGGTAGGGCCTCCGAACGTTTTGCGCGGGAGGAGGGGAGCAGCTTGAGGCGACAGCTGTTTCCGCTCCAACGACGAGTTGCGAGTGAGGAGGCCCTACCGGCGTCCGTCCCCTCCCCGAGAGTTACAGAGCTTCTTGACGCAGACTGCAGTACGGGCAGTCGCTGACGTCGAGGCCGATCAGTTGGTCGCAGCGGCGGCAGGCCCGCAGGTTCTCCGGGGTGCGGGGGAGGGCTGAGGCTGAAGGGGCGAGGGGGAGGACCATTGCCACTGGCTCCATCTCCTCGCTGGTCTCGCGGTCGAGGTAGACCGTGCCGGGCTCGGCGTGGGCCAGCGCCTCGCGGCCGGAGGCCCGGGCGCGCATGCGGTAGAGCTGCTTCGGGTTCACGGCGGCGAAGACTAATAGTTTCCGCGGCTGCGATGCGGATTCTGATCTTCCACGGCTACATGCTGCGCGGCACGGGCAGCAACATCTACAACGCCAACCTGGCCCGGGCGCTGGCCGGGCTCGGGCACGAGGTCCATCTCCTCTGCCAGGACCGCGAGGTCGAGATCGACGGCGTCGAGATCCACAACCCCGACATCGGCGGCCTGCTGCCTGTCTACGTCAAGGACCCCTACGAGGGCTTCGAGGTCAAGGCCTTTCCCGAGCTGACCGAGGAGGAGCTCAACCGCTACGTCGAGGCCAACGTCACCGCCGTGCGCGAGGTCGCCGCGGGGATCGGCGGCGTCGACGCGGCCCTCGCCAACCACTTGGTGATGGGGCCGGCGATCCTCGCCCGGGCTGGCATCGGCTCCTTCGCCGCCAAGATCCACGGCTCCGCCCTGGAGTACACGGTCAAGCCCCACCCGCGCTTCCTGCCGTACGCGGAAGAGGGCATGGAGGCGGCCACCGGCGTCCTCGTCGGCTCCCGCCACACGGCCGAGTCGCTCTGGGCGGCGCTGCCGGACGTTCCCGATCTCCAGGGCAGGACCCGCCTCGGCCCACCCGGCGTCGACATCGAGAAATTCCAGCCTCTGCCCGAGCGGCGGCCCGAGCCGCTGATCGTCTTCGTCGGCAAGCTGATCGTCTCCAAGGGGGTCGACCTGCTGCTCGCCGCCTGGCCGCTCGTCGTCGCCAAGCACCCGGACGCGCGCCTGCGGATCGCCGGCTTTGGCGAGTACGAGAGGGCGCTGCGTCGGCTGCTCGCCAGCCTCGAGCGCGGCGATCTCGATGACGCGCGCGCGATCGCCGCGGCCGGTCGCGCTCTGGAGGGAGGCGAGGAGGAGGAGGAGGAGGCGCTGCCGATCCTCTCCTCGTTCCTCGCCGATCCACCGCCGGGCTACGCGGAGGCCGCCCGAGCGGCGGCCGGCACGGTCGAGCTGATCGGCCGGCTCGAGCACGACCAGGTCGCAGACCTGCTGCCAAATGCCGAGGCGCTGGTGATGCCGAGCACCTTTCCCGAGGCGTTCGGGATGGTGGCCGCAGAGGCCGCCGCCTGCGGTGCGCTGCCGGTCTCTGCCGGGCACTCGGGGATGCTCGAGGTCTCGCGCCAGCTGGCCGCCGCGCTGCCGACAGAGGTGGGCCGTCTCACCTCCTTCCCGGTCGAGCAGGGGGCGGCTGAGGCGATTGCGGAGCGCCTCTGCGCCTGGTTGGCCCTCGGCGAGGAGGAGCGCTCCCAGGCGCGCGAAGCCCTGGTGGAGACCGCCCGCCGGCTCTGGAGCTGGGAGGGCGTCGCCGGCGGCGTGATCGCCGCCTCGCGGGGCGAGCTGGACCGTCTGCCGGATGCATAGAATGCCCGTCCGCCGATGATTGGCCGCCTGCCGATAGCGAAGATGCTCGCCGCCACCGTTGCGCTCACCGTGGTCATCTCCGCGGTGATGCTGCCGATCAACTGGGACGGCCAGCAGGCCTCCACGGCGGCGCCGAAGATCGACACGCTGCTCGACGTGATGATCGTCCTCTCGGCCTTCGTCTTCTCGCTGGTGATGGTGATGCTCGGCTATGCCCTGTGGAAATTCCGCGCGAAGCCGGGGGACGAGTCCGATGGCGAGCCGATCCACGGCAACACGCGGCTCGAGGTGGCCTGGACCGTGATCCCGACGATCATCGTCCTCTTCGGCGCCGGCTACAGCTGGGCGGTCCTCAACGACATCGAAGAGCCGGCCGATAACCCGCTCACCGTCGACGTCTTCTCCCAGCAGTTCGCCTGGAGCTTCGGCTATCCGGGCAAGGACAACGCCTGGTCGGAGGGGGAGTTGCACGTGCCGCTCGATCGTCAGGTCCACTTCAAGATGCACTCCCAGGACGTGATCCACTCCTTCTGGGTGCCGGAGTGGCGGATCAAGAAGGACGCCGTGCCGGGGATCACGACGACGGCGATCGTCACGCCGGACAAGCTCGGCGCCTACCAGCTGATCTGCACCGAGCTCTGCGGCTTTGGCCACGCCGCGATGCGGGCCAAAGTGGTCGTCGAAAGTCCGGCCGACTTCCGCAAATGGGTGGCTGGGCTCGATGAAGAGGTGCCGCAACCACTGGCGGAATCGATCATCCTGGACACGGAGACCAACCCGGTGCCGGTCGGTGCCGGCGGGGCATAATGGAGGCAGGAATGACCAACCCCACGACCCCGCACGCCTGGATGACGCGCGTGGCACTGCGCATCTCTGCGTCCTCGGGTTTGCCTTTGGCTCCACCAAAGGCTGCACCCTGCGTCCTTGATCTGCTTGGCCACGCACGCCCCCAGTCGCACGCGGCCATGGGGTTGGTCATTCGCTGATGGTGGCCGCGATCAAGCAACCGGGTTGGATCAGGGGGATGCTCGGGGCGTTCCTGGGTGCCGCCTTCGGCTTCGCCCTCGTCGTCGTCCTGCGAGAGGCCTCCGGGCTGCCGGTCTTCCAGACCGAACAGACTGGCTACCCGCATGTCGTCGTGCCGCTGGTCACCGGGCCGCTCGGCTTCCTGCTCGGCTTCGGCTGCTTCGACTACTGGCTGCGCTGGGCTGTCGGGGCGCCGACCATCCCCGAGAGCCACTCCCAGCACGGGGCGAAGAGCTGGAAGGACTACTTCCACTTCAACACCGATCACAAGGTGATCGGCATCCAGTACATCGTCACCACCTTCTTCTTCTTCTTCGTGGGCGGCCTGATGGCGATGCTGATCCGGGCCGAGCTGGCGCAGCCCGGCACCCAGATCGTCGACGCCGCCACCTACAACAGCCTTTTCTCCACCCACGCGGTGCTGATGATCTTCGTCTTCGTCATCCCGGTCTTCGCCGGGATCGCGAACTACGTGCTGCCGCTGATGATCGGCGCGCCGGACATGGCGTTCCCGCGCCTCAACGCGCTCAGCTTCTGGATGCTGCCGCTGGCCGGCCTGCTCTTCATCGGCAGCTTCCTGGCCCCTGGCGGCGCCTTCGACGCGGGCTGGACCGGCTACGCGCCGCTCTCGACCGGGGCACCGCTCGGGCAGTCCTTCTTCAACCTCGGCGTGCAGTTCGCCGGCGCCTCCTCGATCGCGACCGCGCTCAACTTCCTGGTCACGATCATCACCATGCGCGCGCCCGGAATGACCTTCTGGCGCATGCCGCTGCTCGTTTGGGCGAACCTCTCCACCTCGCTGCTGGTGGTCGCCGCAACGCCCTTCATCGCCGGCGTCCAGTTCATGGTCCTCTTCGACCGCGCGATGCACACCCAGTTCTTCCAGTTCGCCGGCGGCGGTGATGTGGTCAGCTACCAGCACATCTTCTGGTTCTACTCGCACCCTGCCGTCTACATCATGATGCTGCCCGGCTTCGGGATCATCAGCGAGGTCATCTCGACGCACGCGCGCAAGCCGATCTTCGGTTACCGGCTGATGGCGTTGGCGCTGATCGGGATCGTCGTGCTCAGCTACTCGGTCTGGGCGCACCACATGTTCGTGGCGGGCATGTTCAGCTGGCTGCGGGTGCCGATGATGATCACGACGCTGCTGATCGCCGTGCCGACCGGGATCAAGATCTTCTCCTGGCTGGGCACGCTCTACTTCGGCAAGATCCACACGTACTCGACCGCGATGCTGTTCGCGCTCGCCTTCATCGTCACCTTCACGATCGGCGGCATCAGCGGCGTGATGCTGGGCATGGTGCCGATCGACATCCACGTCTCCGACACCTACTTCATCGTTGCCCACATCCACTTCGTCCTCTTCGGTGGCTCCGTCTTCACGATCTTCGCCGGGATCTACCACTGGTTCCCCAAGATGACCGGGCGCATGTACGACGAGAAGCTCGGCCGGGTCCACTTCTGGGGCACTCTGATCGGCACCTGGCTCACCTTCATCCCGATGCACTGGGTGGGGATGGACGGGATGCCGCGCCGTGTTGCCGACTACGCGACCCAGTTCGGCGAGTGGAACATCCTGATCAGCTGCGGCGCCTTCCTGCTCGGCGCCTGCCAGGTCGTCTTCCTCTACAACATGATCGTCAGCTGGCGCTTCGGCCCGCGCGCTGAAGCCAATCCCTGGCGCGCCAACTCGATCGAGTGGCAGGTCTCCTCGCCGCCCCCGATCTTCAACTTCGACGAGATTCCCCGCGTCGTCGGCGGTCCTTACGAGTTCGGCGTCCCGGGTGCCCGGCACGCGATCATGGCCGGCGAGGGTGCCGAGGTCACCGAGCCGAAGCCCGCCGTGGTGGGGTCATCGTGAGCGAGAGCGCCGAAGCGCAACCGCTGCTGGTCTTCCTCAACGAGGTCGCCGGCGGGCGCAAGCTGCTGCAGGCGGTGCGCGAGCGCGCGGAGAGCGTTCCCTTCGTCGCCGTCGCCGCTCCCCAGAACCAGCCGGCGGCGGGCCAGCTGATCGACTCCGGCGAGCTGCGTGAGGCGGCGCGGGCGCGGGTCGAGGTGACGATGTCGATCCTCTCCGAGTACGGGATCGAGTCGGTCGGCGAGGTGATGGACCCACAACCCTCCTTGGCCCTCGATGATGCCGTCCGTGCCCACGAGCCGGGCGAGGTGTTGCTCTCCTGCCTCTACGAGACTCGCTTCGGCATCACGCGCAAGGACCTGGTCGAGTGGGCCAAGGCGCGCTTCGAGCCCGAGGTGACTGTCACCCACATCCCCGTGCGGATCGAAGACGACTCGATCCGCTGGGACGTCATCCACACCCTCGTCGTCGCGACCCAGACGGTGGCCACGCCCGACCTGCTCAACCGGCTGAAGGAAAGGGCGAGCGAGCGCCCGCACCGCTACACGATCATCTGCCCGCGGGCGGACGACGTCACCGAGGCCCAGATCGTGCGCGACCTGGCTTCGACGCTCGCCGAGCTCTACCGTGCCGACGTCGACGCCACCGGTCAGCCGATGAGCCCCGACCCCTTCCGCGCGGTGCAGAACGCCGTCGAGCATTACCGCATCGACGAGGTGCTGATCTCGACCTTCGCCGGCGAGGCCTCGCGCTGGCTGGAGGAGGACCTGATCGGCAAGGTTCGCGAGATCACGGAGAAGCCGGTCGAGCACCTCGAGGTGGGCCGGCCCGCTTCGGCCGTGGCCGCCGCGGTCGCTGAGGGAGGGGAGGCCTGATGGAGAGCGCCACCGTCGCCCTCGGCGATCACGCCCACGAGGAGCACCACCACGGGCCGCCGGAGGCCCACCAGAGTTCGCGCATCGACCGGCAAACGCTCGGGATCCTGCTCTTCATCGTCTCCGAGGTGATGCTCTTCGGCGCCTTCTTCGCCGCCTACTTCTTCCTCCGCGTCGTCGTCAACCCGCCCGAGTGGCCGCCGCAGCCCTTCGAGCTGCCGGTCGCCGTGGCGGGGATCAACACGGCGATCCTCGTCTCCTCCAGCTTCACGATCCACTACGCGCTGGAGTCGATCCGGCGCGGCGACCACAAGGGCCTCAAGCTCGGCTTGGTGCTCACCTGGCTGCTTGGCGCCACCTTCCTCTTCATCCAGGTCAACGAGTACGTGCACCTCGGCTTCAGCGCCCGTGACCTCGGCTTCGGCTCGATCTTCTACAGCCTCACCGGCCTGCACGGCGCCCACGTCTTCGTCGGCCTCTGCCTGCTCAGCTTCGCCACGATCCGCGCCTTCCGCGGCCACTTCGGCCCCGCCGCCAAGGACCACCTAGGCGTCGAGGTGTCCGGCATCTACTGGCACTTCGTAGACGTCATGTGGATCATCGTCTACACGACTGTCTACATTCTCTAGATCGGCCCTAGCGAGCCGGATTCCGCAGAGGCATCGGTCTCCGTGCGTCAAGCAGGCGGGCGACACGAAACCGAGCGCACGTCAAGGTCGCTTCGTGTTCTTGAAGCCCTCGAGCAGCTCGCTGTTGTACGGGATTTGCAGGTGAGCCTGGAGCATCCCCGGCGACTGCATTCGGATGAGCAGGGGGTAGGCCGGTCGCTTCCCGTCATCTTCGAGCGTCTTCACCCGCTTGTTGTAGCGCTTGGCTGATCCTTGCTGGAGATAACCGACCCGTTTCCCCTGCACCATCACCTGGATTGCAAGGGGATCGTGGGCGTTGTTCGGCTCGCGTACAAGCGTCGCCTCCGTTTCGCAGCGGTCACTTTCCAGCTGAATCAGGTGCTCACTTGCTGTCAGCAAGGCGGGTTGGTGGTACTGGTTACCGACGACTCGGACGCGGCGGTGATCATCGAAGCGCGACCAGTCCATCGTCTGCTCGGGAATACGTCGGGCCATACTTAGTCTGAGTCGTTGGGCACGATCTCCCGGCCGAGTTTCAGGTGCAGAAAGACGCCGAGATTGTCCGTCTCGCCAGCAGCGCGGCCGGCAATGACTGCACGCACTAGACCCGAGCCGTGCTCGGCAAGGGCCTCGCTGATCGCCCGCCCGAGTTCCAGGGCATCTGCCCGCGAGAGATAGCCGACGCAGGTGCCATCTATGTCCACTCGTACCGCGTTCGGGTCGTAGCGGTTGGTTGGCTCGGGAACGAGTTCAGCGAAGCACTCGAAGTGCGTGTCGGTTCCCGGCTTCCAGCCACATGCCTCGCGGATTGCCGGTTGGTAGTTCGACTCGCCAACGACGTTGACTATCTCGTCGCCGATGACTTCTGTCCTGATGTCCTCGATGGCAGGGCTGGCTTCGGCGTTGAACAGGCGGCTGAAGAGACCCATCGCAGGGGTCAAGCCTAAATGCTCAGGAAAGGACTGCGCATCATGACCTGCCTTGACGCCTGCAAATCGGCGCCTGACGGCGTCCTCGGTCGCTCGCGTGCAGAGCACGCCACGCTCTCTGCGTTCTGGTCAGGCTTGATTTTCGCCGTCTCAGGGTAAAAATTGGGACATGCACAATCCCCTGAGGTCAGAGGCCGACGCTTTTAAGTGGGTTGTGGTCATCGGTTTGGCGGCGGTGTCGGTGATCGTGTTGACGTTGCTGACGCGGCCGGTGGTCGGGGTGATCTGGGCGGCGGCGTTGATTGGGTTTGGCGTCGGCTTGGGCTACCGCAGCTCGCGCGGGTCGCTGCCCCGCAGCGTTTCCCTCACCAAGGGCGGGCCCGGGAAGTTCAGGCTCCTGGTCGTCGCCAACGAGACGGTTGGGGGCGAGGCCCTGTTGAACGCGATCCGCGAGCGCTGTCGTGAGCGGAGGTGCGAGATCCTCGTCGTCACGCCGGCGCTGGCTGGCTCGCGTGCCTCGCACTGGGCATCGGACATCGACGAGGCGATCGAGCTGGCGCGGCAGCGGATGGAGCTCTCGCTGATCGCGATCGGCGAGCTCGGCTTGAAGGCGAAGGGCGAAATCGGCGACTCCGACCCCAACATGGCGATCGAGGACGCGCTGCGGCTCTTCCCAGCCGACGAGATCATCATCTCCACGCACCCGCCGGAGCGCTCGCGCTGGCTCGAGCGCGGGGTGGTCGACCGGGCGCGCGAGGAGATCGGCCTGCCGATCACGCATGTGGTGGTCGACCTCGCGGCGGAGCACGCCGTTTCCTGACAGATCCGCATCAGATCGGGCACACTCCGGTCTTGTCCCGAAACGTTCTGTCTCCTAGCCTGTCAGAATGGAGCTGATGACCTCGCGCTGGACCGACGACCGCCTGGACGACCTGAAGCAACAGGTCGACGAGCTGAGTGGGCGGATGGACCTCGGTTTCGCCGAAGTGAACCGGCGGATGGATGAGGGCTTCGCCGAATTGAATCAGCGCATCGATGCGATGCAGCGGACGATGATCCAGTTCGGCGGCGTGATGATCGCCGCGCTGGTCGGCCTGATGGCGACGCAGCTGGGGCTGATCCTGACTCAGCTCTGAGTCAGGACGGCGTCCGGAACGTCGGGGCGGCTGTCGCGCTTCGTCGTATCGGCTGAGCCGACCCCGCGCGGCTGTAGGCGCCCGGCGGCGGCAACCGTCCACAGCATCGCCAGCCAAGTGACGGTAGCGAGGGCCACGTGCAGCCAGACGATCTCAGCGGGGAGCTCCAGCGCCCACTGGACGCCCCCCACGACTCCCTGTAGCGCCAGCAGGGCGATCACGACGCTCAGCGGCCCTGCGGCCCTGTCATCGCCTCTAGGGCGCCGCAGAAGGAGCCAGACGCCGATCGCTGCGATGCCGAAGACAGTGGCGATCACGGCGTGGCGCTGCACCACCCACTCGAGCGTCCCGGTGCCCTCGAAGTCGAAGCGGTGGACCAGCTCCCCCTCATGGGCGCCGGCGTGGGGGCCGGACGCCGTCGCGATGGTGCCGGCGAGGATCGTCAGCTGCCCGAGCGGGATCAGGCCGCGCACCGCCCAGACGCCCAGGCGGTCGTCGGAGCGCCGTCGCTCCCATGGCTCGTGGCGGGCGCACCAGGCGAGGGCGAAGGCGGCGTCGAGCAGCAGCATCGAGAGCAGGTAGTGGGACATCACCAGCCCGGGGGCGAGGTGGTACTTGACCACCAGGGCGCCCAGGATCGCCTGCCCGATCACCCCCAGCGGCAACAGCGCCCCGAACAGCGCCAGGTGCCAGCGGAAGGGCTGGCGGAAGAAGGCGAGAACGCTGGCGGCGATCACGGCGAGACCAACGAACCCTGTCAGGACGCGATTTCCGTACTCGATCACTGCGTGGGTGTCGAGCGGCGGCACCGTCTGCCCGTAGCACTTGGGCCAGTCCGGGCACCCCAGGCCGGAGCCCGTCAGGCGCACGCCGGCCCCAGTCAGCACGATCAGCGCGAGCGCTCCCAGGGCGACGAGCGCGACGGTGGCGTAGAGCTGCGGTGTGACGCGGAGGCGGTTGCGCATCGGGATGCTTCAGGATGATGCCAGCGGCCGTCCCCCGGCCGCCCCGCTGCTCAGCCGCCTTTTTTCTGCTTCGACCCGCCGCCTTTGGCGGTCGAGTCGATCAGGTATTCGACGAGCTCTTCCATTTCGTCCGGGGTGATGCTCGTCGAGAAGTTGGCCGGCATCACGTTGGGCGGATAGCCTTTGGCGATCACCGTATTGGGGTCGACGATCGACTCTTTGATCATCGCGGCTGACTGGCCCGGCAGGACTTCGTCCAGGTCGGGCCCGGTGACGCCGCCGGATTTGGCAGCCGCCAGGACGTGGCAGCCGCCGCATCCGTTGTTGGCGAAGACCTGAGCGCCGGGGCCGCCGGGGACTTTCGGCGGGGCGGCGCCGGGCACGCCCGCATAGAGGCCGACGTACGCGGCGACGTCCTCGAGGTCCTGCCCCTCGACCACGTCGGGCGGCATCACGGCGCCCCGGTTGGATGTGGCTGGGCGCGGAAACTCCACCTGCGCCTCGACCACGCCTTCGATCGTGCTGTCGTTCTCCCCGACTTCACGGGCGGCGGCGAAGGCGTCGTCGAGGTCGGGACCGATCTGCGCCGTTGTCCCGGCCTCGGCCATCGCGTGGCAGGTGCCGCACTTCTGGACGAAGAGGACCCGGCCGCGGGCGACGTCTGCAGTGCTGGTGCCGCAGCCGGAGGCCGGCAGCGCGATGCCCGCCAGGACGGCGAGGACGAGCAGCGGGCGAATGAGGTTCGGGAGCTTGGACATACGGCGCGAGGCGGGCCGAAAGTCTATATGCCCAGGCCCGCGAAAAGCCGCTTGTGCAGGCGTGTTGGTGGGGTAGGCTTGAGGCGATCCTCACTAACTCACGAACCGCCGAGAAGGAGGCGCAGATGCACGTACGGGATGGGATGTCGGAGGTGGTCCTGACCGTTGGGCCGACGCACACGCTGCGCGAGGCGGCGGCGATGATGGCGGAGAAAGGGACGGGAGCGGCGCTGGTCAGCGACGACGAGACCCCGGTGCCGAGCATCGTCACCGAGCGCGACATCCTGATCTCGGTTGGGCGCGGTGAGGACCCCGATTCCGAGCGCGTCGCCGACCACATGAGCGACAGCGTGATCGCCGCCTCGCCGGACTGGAGCCTGGAGCGGGCGGCGGCGGAGATGTCCCGCCGCGGCATCCGCCACCTGGTCGTCTACGAGGGCCCCGACCTGGTCGGCGTGCTCTCAATGCGCGACATAGTCCGGGTGTGGACCACCGAGGGGGCCACGTCGGCGATGAGCCCCGACTGATTACGGCTTTGGCGGGGAGGAGATCTGTTCGACCGGCAGCACTGCGCCCCGCACCCGCTGCTTGCGGGGAAGCTTGAAGTAGTCGCCGATCGCGCCCCTGATCATGCCGCGCAGGGCGATGAGGGCGATGACAGCGCCGATGATCGAGTAGATCCAGCCGCGCACCATGAAGCCCTGGGCGAAGATGCCGCAGACGGTCAACGCGAGAGCGAAGCCGAACGCCAGCGGTGCCCAAGAGGGACGCGCCGGGGAGATCAGCTCTCCGGGCTCGGGGACTCGCCGGTGCTGCGTCATGAGGCGATGTAGAGCATCGCGGCGACGAAGCAGAGGGCGAAGATCGCGGCGGCGATGCCGCCAGCCAGCAGGCCGGCCGCCATCGTGCTCCTTGCGGTCTCGCGATCCATCGGCCCGGATTTCTACCAGACCGCCGACTCCGAATCCCCGCGCCCCCGGATGACCCGCGTGGCCAGCGCATCTCTGCGTCCTCAGTCGGCTGAATAGCGCTGCTATTCAGCCTCCTTGCGTCCTTGACCTGCTTGACCACGCGTGCCCCTGGGCACACGCGGATCCGAATTCGGCGGTCAGACCAGCCGGTCGAGCGGCATCGAGATGAAGAGCAGCGCCAGATAGGCGAGCGAGAAGAGATAGGTGCGCAGCGCCCAGGTCCGATCGGCGCTGCGCAGCAGGCGCACGGCGCAGTAGATGAACGCGGCTCCGAGCGCCATCGAGGCGAGCAGGTACTCGATCCCGAAGGCGCCGGCGCAGAAGGGCAGCTGGGTGACGGCGTAGAGGAGCACTGTGTAGAGGAGGATCTGGCGGCGGGTCTCGGTCTCGCCGCGCACGACCGGAAGCATCGGGACCCCGACCTTGGCGTACTCGTCCTTCATCAGCAGCGAGAGCGCCCAGAAGTGCGGCGGCGTCCAGAAGAAGACGATCGCGAAGAGGTAGAAGGCGGTGCCGCCCAGCCCGCCCGTCACCGCAGCCCAGGCGACCAGAGGCGGGACCGCGCCAGCGGCGCCGCCGATGACGATGTTCTGTGGGGTGCGGCGCTTGAGCCAGAGCGTGTAGACGAAGACGTAGCCGAGCAGGCCGCTGAGGGAGAGTGCGGCGGCGAGGGGATTGACCGTGAGCGCCAGCAGCGCGAAGGAGGCGCAGCCCAGCCCGGCGCCGAAGGCGATCGCAGCGCTCGGAGAGATCCGGCCGCTGGCGACGGGCCGATCGGCCGTGCGGGCCATCATCCTGTCGATGTCGCGGTCGACGGCGTGGTTGATCGCCCCCGCGCCACCGGCGGAGAGCGCTCCGCCGAGGCAGGTGAGGAACACGAGACCGAGCGATGGATCGCCCGCCACGTACATCGTCGTGATCGTGGTCAGGAGCAGCAGCGACTGCACCTTCGGCTTGGTAAGGGTGACGTAGTCGCGCAGGGTCGCGAGCGCGGCGGGGCGCTGCGCGACGAGGGCCGTGTCGGCGCCGCTCACGGGATCAGGCTACCGGCTGAGTCTCGTGCGTCGCCGGCTCAGCGCGGCTGGTGCGGTGTGCGATAGCCGCGCGGATGTCCCGCATCGGCAGCTCGCTGCGCACGTCGGGCAGCACGTCGAAGTTGTGCGGCTCCGGCGGCGAGAGCGCGAACCACTCGAGCGTGTCTCCGCCCCACTGGTCATGACCAGCTCGGGGGCCGCCATCGCGGCTGGCGATCGCGTTGACGAGCGTCAACACGATCCCGATCGCGAGCACCAGGGAGCCGATCGAGGCGATCAGGTTCTCTGCGCTGACGCCAGTGCCGTCGAAGAACTTGTAGGCGTCCACCACCTGGCCGTGTTCGGCACCGGCGAGGAAGAGGGGGACGAAGGCGAGCAGGGTGCCGACCACGATGGTCCAGAAGGAGAGCCGCGCCAGGGTCTCGCCCATCGTGCGCCCCATTAGCTTCGGGTACCAGTAGTGCAGCGCGGCGAAGCCGCCGAAGACGCTGCCGCCGATCAGGGCGATGTGTGTGGCGGCGGTGGCGTCGGTCGTGTTGTGCAGGCGCCAGGCGACAGCGACCATCGAGTGCTCGATCTCGGCAGCGAGCCCGAGCGAGATCGCCGAGATCGAGCCGATCGCGAAGAGCAGCGGAGCGCGCATGTGCAGGGTCCCGCTGAGCATCGTCGCGATCAGGTTGAAGACGATCAGGCCGAAGGGGACGATCAGGGCGAGCGACATGATCATCGCGTAGTACATCCACCCGATCCCGATCGGCGCGGTGAGCATGTTCTGCATCCAGGCGAGGGTGCCGATCACGGCGATCGCGACCAGCGATCCGATCACCGCGCCCCGCCCCGCGAGGGGCCTGCGGGCGAAGACGGGCACGATCTCGGCGATTGCGCCGAGGGCGGTGATCAGGACCAGCATGTAGGTGCCGGTGTAGAAGATCCAGCTCAGGTGCGCCCAGAGCAGCGGCGCGCCGCTGTCGGCGAAGAAGACCCCGTCGAAGTTGCGGTCGATCAGCAGCATCGCGATCGCCGCCAGCATCACCGGGCCGATCGCGAGCAGCAGCGAGGAGCAGGTCATCGCGGCCCAGGTGAAGACCGGCAGGCGCCGCCAGGCCATGCCCGGCGCGCGCAGCTTGCGCAGCGTCGCCACCAGGTTGATCGCGATCAGGACGAACCCCAGGGTCGCTAGCCCGCATGCGGCCGCCCAGGCATCGACGCCGTTGTCCGGCAGGAAGGCGAGCTCCGACAGCGGTGCCAGCGGGTTGACGCCAGCCTCGGAGGGGGTGAAGAGGAAGCCGGCGTAGAGGACGGTGGCGCCGGCCACGAAGAGCCAGAGCCCGAGCTGGCCCAGTCGCGGCAGCGCCGTGCCGCGGGCGCCGATCTGCAGCGGCACCAGGTAGTAGAAGAGGCCCAGCGCCAAGGGCACGGCGAAGAAGAAGATCGCCGTGGCCCCGTAGAGCGAGAGCATGCGGTTGAAGGTGACCGGGGAGAGGAAGGTGTTTTCCGGAATCAGCAGCTGCACGCGCATCAGCAGCAGCTCGATCAGGGCGATGAAGAGGAAGCCGAGCGCGGCGACGATCAGGACGCGGCCGACGTCCTTGTGGTCGGCGCTCGTTGCGATCTCGATCCAGCGCGGGCGCCGGCGCGGGAAGCCGTCGACGACGATCTCGGGGCGGGCATCGGCGATCACGGCACTTCTCCCTTTTCGATCAGGCCCACGACTCGGTCCTGGGCGGCCTGGATATCGCTTTTCTGCCTCGCGACGAAGTCCTCGTATTCCTGCGGCGAGACGACCTCGACCTCGGTCCGCATCGTCGCGTAGGCCTGGCCGGAGAAGGTCGCCGATTGGCCCTCGTAGACGCCCTCCTCGTCGGCGCGGAAGACGACCGTGCTGGTCTTGCCGGGCACCGCGTCCTTCTTGGCGGCCAGCTCGGGCACGTCCCAGGTGTGGATCACGTCGGTCGAGTGGAGCTCCAGCTCGACCGTGGTGTCGACGGGGACGACCAGCTTGTAGTACGAGAAGGCTTGATTGGGGTAGTCGTAGCGCCAGAGCCACTGCTGGCCGGTCGTCTCGATGCGCAGGGGGCTCGATTTCGCTGCCGCGAGGCCGGCTGGTCCGGTGGTCGGGACGTCGCGCGCCTTCCCGGTGTAGATCAGGCTGAGCACGAGGATCGCGGCGGCGAAGGCGGTCAGGGCTCCGGCCACGCGCACCTGGGTGCGCCGCTGGTTGCGCGGTGCAGGCTGGGGGGCGTCGCCGCGACCCGAGCGGCGCAGGGCGTAGATCAGCGCGCCGTTGACCGCGACGACGACGATCGTCGCGGCGACGAAGCCGATCCACAGCAGCGTGTTGATCTGGTCGGTCCCGGGAGAGTGAGGCTCCAAAGCGCGGCCATTCTAATCACGCCGGGCGGCGCGGCGGCGGCCCCGCATTGCGCGGCAGACCTATACTCGCCGACTTGATGAAGGGGCGCTCGCGGCCATCTCCGGCGCTTCGCGTCGCGGTGCGCGCCGGGGCGGGGGGCGCGCTCCTCGCCGCGGTGGCCGTTCCGCTCTTGCGCCGGCGCCTGAATGTGCCGGCGGCGGGCACGATCGCCGCCACCGCGGCCGGCCCGCTCGCGATCGCCGTCCTGCGGCCGCGCTCGCACAAGCGCGACGTCGCCCTCTACGCGATGCAGATGTGGGCTTTCACGATGGTCCACGAGCTGCCCTTCGACGACCCCGACCGCCTGCGCCGCCGCCTCCGCGTTCGCTACCCGATAGCGATCGACCGCGCGATTGGCCTCGGCCGGCTTCCCAACGCGCGGTTGCAGCGCGCCCTCTCGGGCCTGCGGCGGGTCGGCACGCTCGATCGCTTCCTCACCTGGGTGCACTGGCTCTGGTTCCTCGAGCCCTACGCCGCCCTAGTCTGGATTCTGATCCGCCATCCGGAGCGGTTCCCCCGCGCCGCGCGCCAGCTCGCCGCCGTCTTCGACCTCGGCTGCGTCGGCTACTTCGCGCTGCCCACGGCACCCCCGTGGTGGGCTTCCGAGCAGGGTGCGACTGGCGAGGAGGTGCGGCGGATCATGGTGCCGGTTGGGGAAGCGACCTGGAAATCCGCCTGGCCCGCGATGTACGGGGCGCTCGGTGGCAACCCCTGGGCGGCGATGCCGTCCCTGCACTTCGCCACCTCGACGATGGCGGCGATCTCGCTCTCCGAGGCGGGCCGGACGGAGGGGGCGATCGGCTGGGGCTACGCGCTGACGCTGGGCTTCGCGCTCGTCTACCTGGGAGAGCACTACGTCACCGACTTGGTTGCCGGTGCCGGCCTGGTCGCCGCGGTGCGGCGGGGGGAGCCGCTCGCCGAACCGGCGGTGCTGAAGGTGAATCATGGCCTGCGTCGCTTGGAGCGCCTCGCCACCGGGTAGCTTCCTTTAGGTGTCTCACGAGGGTTCGGTGAACGGCGGCGGTGCCGCTGAGCTTCCGATCTTCACCCGGCGACGCTTGATCCAGACGGCGGTCGCCGTCTTCGCCCTGCTGATCGGGATCTACTTCCTCTTCCCCAAGCTGGTCGGGCTGGGCAACGCGCTCGACAAGCTCGACGATGCTGATCTGATTTGGATCGCGGTGGCGATCGGCTTCAACGTGATGGCGCTCGCCACCTATGTCGCGTTGTTCAAGGCGGTCGTCGGCGGCGACGTGATGCCGCTGACCTGGAAAGAGACCTACGAGATCAACATGGCCGGGCTCGCCGCGACGCGACTGTTCTCCGCCGGCGGGGCGGGCGGCATCGTGCTCAGTTTTTGGGCTCTGCGCAAGGCAGGCATGCGCCGACACGAGGTGGGCCGAAGGATGGTCGCCTTCCTCGCCCTTCAGTACGCGTTCTACCCAGTGGCCCTGATCGTCTGCGGTGTGCTGCTGCGGACCGGGGTCGTCCCCGGGAAGGGCTCGGTCGAGCTGACGATCGTCCCCGCCGGTGTTGCCGGGTTCCTCCTCCTCACCGGCGTGCTCGTGGCGCTGATCCCGCCGGACCTGGGACACCGGCTCGCGTCCCTGGCTAGGGGGGAGCGGAGCAAGGCCATCGTCGCCTCCGTCGCAAAGGTGCCGGCCACTGTCGGCGAGGGGCTCAGGTTCACCGCTGGCCTCTTCGTCACCCCGTCGCGCGGGGGGCTCGCGGTAATCGGGGCGGCCGGCTTCTGGGCGGCCAACATCGGCATTCTCTGGGCTTCCTTCAAGGCCTTCGGCGTGCACGTGCCGCTCGCGGTCGTGGTCCAGGGATTCTTCCTCGGCATGGTCGCCAACCTCTTCCCGCTGGCACCGGCCGGAGTGGGGGCTGTGGACGCGGGGATGATCGGCGCCTTCGTCCTCTTCGGGATCCCCGAGGAGACCGTCTTCCCCGCCATCCTCGTCTACCGGCTGGTCGCCTTCTGGATGCCGTTGCCGCTGGGGGTGATCGCGTTCTTCCAACTCCGCCACACCACCCAGCGCTGGGAAGAGGAGGGCCTGCCGATCGACCGCCACCCCCGGCCCGCGGCCGAGGAGCCGAGCTTGCCTGGCCCAGGTACTATAAAAAGTAAAGTATTAGACTCCAGGCGGCAGAGATGACGGACGAGAACAAGGTCGAGAACGTGATCATCATCGGCGGGGGACCGGCCGGCTACACGGCTGCGCTCTACACCGCGCGCGCCAACCTCGAGCCACTCGTCTTCGAGGGCTTCCAGTGGGGTGGGCAACTGCAGAACACGACCGACGTCGAGAACTATCCCGGCTACCCGGAGGGGATCATGGGGCCGGAGATGATGAGCCAGTTCCGCGCCCAGGCGGAGCGCTTCGGCACGCGCTTCGTCACCGACGACGTCGACCGGGTCGAGCTCTCCGACGGCGGCGTGCAGAGGGTCTTCCTCGGCGACGAGGAGCACCTGGCCAAGACGGTGATCCTGGCGATGGGGGCGGAGCCGCGGCGGCTCGGCGTTCCGGGCGAGATGGAGCTGGGTGGACGCGGCGTCTCCACCTGCGGCGTCTGCGACGGTGCCTTCTTCAAAGACCGGAAGGTGGTCGTGATCGGCGGCGGCGACTCGGCGATGGAGGACTCGATCTTCATCTCCAAGTACGCCAGCGATCTGATCGTGGTCAACCGCCGCGACGAGTTCCGCGCCTCGAAGATCATGTTCGAGCGCGCCAGGGAGCGCGACAACATCTCCTTCAAGACCCCCTTCGTCGTCGGAGGAGTTCGTCTCCGGCGAGGACGGCAAGCTCGACCACGTACGGCTGCGCAACGCCGAGACCGACGAGCGCGAGGAGTTCGACGTTGACGGCGCCTTCGTCGCGATCGGCCACATCCCCAAGTCCGAGATCGTCGAGGGCCAGGTCGATACCGACGAGGACGGCTACATCGTCACCGAGCCCGGCGCGACCCGCACCAACCTCGGCGGCGTCTTCGCCGTCGGCGACGTCGTCGACCACACCTACCGCCAGGCCGTCACCGCCGCCGGCACCGGCTGCATGGGCGCCCTCGACGCCGAGTGGTACCTGCGCGACACCCCACCCTCGCCCGAGGCCCACTGGATGCCCGGCGGCGAGCCCGCCGAGATCGCCCCGACGCCGGGGTCGTAACTAGGGCGCGAGCTCTTGCTCGCTGGTTTCGAGCGGACTTGGCGACGCGCCGTCTGCCTCCGCTGAAGGGGTGCTGGTGGACTCCTCGTCTTCGGTGACGAAGTAGTCCAGGTCGAGGCGCTTGAGGAGGTGCGTTCGAGATACCGCAACGCCGACGTCGTATTCGATCATCAGCTGGGCCAGTTCATTCCCGTCAACGAGGATGATTCGAGGGCTCACCTTCGCGGCGTACTCGATCGCGTCGGGGCTGAACGACGAGGTCGTGATGAAGACACCCTTTGTCGCGTTTTGGCCCTGAAGGGCCCCTACGAATTTCTGTATCTCGGGGCGGCCAACGGTTCCAGTCCACTTCTTCGCCTGGATGTAAACCGTGTCCAGACCGAGACGATCTTCGCGAATGACGCCATCGACGCCTTCATCCCCGCTCTTGCCGAGACGTTCGGAGGAATCTTCCCGTTTGCCGCCGTAACCGATCGCGTGCAGGACGTCGAGGACCAGCTGCTCGAAAAACTCCGGCGACTGATCGTGGATCCTTTCCAGTAGCTCGCCCGCGAGCGCGGAGCGAAGTTCACGATATGCAGCCTCTATGCGCTCCTCGGGGGTCTGCTCATCGGCGGTTGTGAGGCCGTCTTCCGCGGCCTCCGCGCTATGACCCCGCGCTCGCCGGAACTCTGAGAACTCATCGAATTGGGACAGCACCTTCATGTCCACTCGCACCGGGTTGGCGTTAAGCACTTCGTGCCCTCTCTCGGTGATCCGATATACGGCGCGTCGGGGTCTGCGAACGAGCTTGGCGCGATTCAGGTAGGTCATCGCCCAGCCAACGCGATTCTGGAAGGTCGTGACGCGACCGCTGGGGATCATTTCGTCGATGTCCTCTTGATCCAGCGAGAGGCCGATCGCCAGATCCCGACGAATGGATTGAATCGAGTGCTCGTCGTCGTCCGCGAGTATCTCCAGCAGAGGCCGCATCAGCGACTGGAAGTCAGGGACGGGCATGGGTCACACGATATGCGGCGAGGCCGCGTCGAGGTGTCGGCTCGGTCGGGTCAGCCGAGCAGCTTCTGGATCAGGAAGGTGCGGGGGCCGCGGGGGGTCTCGATTTCGATCGGCTGGCCGACCTTGCCGTCGCGGAGGGCCTTGCCGATCGGGGACTCGGCTGAGAGGCGGCCCTGGGAGAGGTCGGCTTCGGTGGAGCCGACCAGCGTCCAGGTGTTGATCTCGCCTTTTCCCTCGTCGAGCACCTCGGCGGTGCGGCCGAATGCGAAGGTGTCGGCGTCGCCGTCGACCTCGACGACGACTGCGGTGCGCAGGCGCTCGCGCAGCCGCTTGATCTTGGTCTCCAGGTGGGCCTGGTCCTCCTTGGCGATGTGGTACTCGGCGTTCTCCTTGAGGTCGCCGAGGTCGCGCGCCGCTTTGATCCGCGCCGCCATCTGAGTCCGCGCTGGCCCTTCCAGCTGCTCTATCTCCTCGCGCAAGGCCGCGATGCCCTCCTCGGTGATCGCCTCGCCCCCCGATTCCCGCTCCCCCATCGTCATCACGATGGCAGATATGGCTCTCGCAAGCGCTTCCGAGACGGGAACGGGTGGGCCGCTAAGGTGCCGGTACGGCTCAGCTCTGCTCACACCTCGACTCGATCCAGGTACCCGACCCACCAGCCGAGATCGCCGGTTGCGAGGAGTGCCTGGCGCAGGGGATGCAGTGGGTCCACCTGCGGATGTGCCAGAGCTGCGGGCACGTCGGCTGCTGCGACAACTCGGTCGGAAAGCACGCCACGGCCCACCACCATGAGACCGGCCACCCGGTAATCCGCTCGGTCGAGCCCGGCGAGGACTGGAGCTGGTGCTACGTGGACGAAGTGATCTGGCGCCCGGCCCGGTAGGGCCGGAGAACGCTCGGGCGCTCAGCGAAGCCTCTCGCAGGCGACCCCGTCGTTGTCGCCGTCGAGCCGGTGCGGATCGTATTTCGGCCCGCCGTGTTTTTTGTAGAACTTCTGCGCAGCTCGCCATGAGCTGAAGTCGGCGCAGTCCTTGTCGGCCGCCACGGTTGCGGACGGGGAGAGAGCGAGGGCAAGTGTGGCGGCGATCGCGGCGATTGCGAGTCTGAGCTTCAAGGGCCTTTCTCCTTTTTAGTTCTTAGAAAGGACCTCAAAAGTACCCAAATGGACGTGCGATTGCGGCACGCTGAAATGGGAGGGGCCTGGGGACGACCTACTCGGGGGTGACGATGGCGAAGCCGGGGTCGGGCTCGTCGAGCAGGCCGAGCAGCTCGCCGAGCTTGACGCCGTCGCCCTCGACCCGCAGCCGGCCGCTCTCGGCCAGCTCGCCGAGGTCGGCGGTTTTGAGCAGTAGTTGGTTCAGCGCCTCGCGCTCGACCACCAGGCGCGCGTCGGCTGCGGGCTCGTGGCTGCCGGCACGGTGGCGGAGGACGCCGTGGCGGACGGTGATCGGGTGGTGCTCGTCGGGGTCGGTGACGACCCAGTCGATCCGCAGGTGCTGTCCGGCGGCGCGGGGGCCGTCGAGGCGGATCGCCATCGCGTCGAGCATCTGGCCGACCGTGAGCTGGGCGAGGACGTCGGGTGGGGCGGTTGCGGTCGGCGTGCCGGCGACGCCCTCGCGCAGCTCCTTCGCGCCCATCAGGAAGAAGTTGCGCCAGGTCGCGTTCTCGGCGCCGTAGCCGAGCTGCTCGAGCGCGTCGGCCTGCAGCTCGCGGGCCGCCTCGTTCTCGGGCTCGGCGAAGACGACGTGATTGACGACCTCGGCGACCCAGCGGTAGTCGCCCGCCTCGAAGGAGGCCCGCGCCTTCTCCAGCACCGCCTCGGCGCCACCCATGAACTCGACGTAGCGGCGCGCCTGCTCGACCGGCGGGTGCTCCCAGAGGTGGGCGGGGTTGCCGTCGAACCAGCCCATGTAGCGCTGGTAGATCGCCTTGGCGTTGTGGCTGACCGAGCCGTAGTAGCCGCGGCAGTGCCACTCGCGCTCCAGGCTCGGCGGCAGCTCGATCAGCTCGGCGATCTCGCGGCCCGGTGTAGCCCTGGTTCAGCAGGCGCAGGGTCTGGTCGTGCAGGTAGGCGTAGAGGTCGCGCTGCTCTTCCAGGTAGTCGACGATCCGCTCGCTGCCCCAGCAGCGGCCAGTGGTGGCCGGCGAAGAGCACGTCGCTGCGTCGCCGAAGAGCTCGATCGCCTCGTCGAGGTAGTGCGCCCAGACCTGCGGGTCGCGGACCAGGGCGCCGCGCAGGGTGAGGATGTTGTGCATCGTGCGGGTGGCGTTCTCGGCGATGCAGAGCACGCGCGCGTCGGGGAAGTGGAAGTTCATCTCCGCCGGCGCCTCGGTCCCGGGGTCAGCTGGAAGACCATCCGGACGCCGTCGACCGTCTCCTCCTGGCCGGTCTCGGTGATGTCGAGGGTGGGCGGGATCAGGGTGATCGTGCCGAGCGAGGTCGTCTGGCCGAGGCCGGAGCCGACCTGGCCGTCGGGCCCGCGACCGAGCAGCGCCCCGTACATGTAGCCCGCCCGCCGCGCCATCGCCGTGCCGGCGAAGACGTTCTCGCTGACCGCGTGGTGGAGGAACCCGGCGGGCGCGAGGACCGGGACCTCGCCGCCTCGACCTCGCTCCTCGGAGACGATGCCCTTGGCGCCGCCGAAGTGGTCGACGTGGCTGTGGGTGTAGATCAGGCCGGTGACGGGACGCTCGCCGCGGTGCTCGCGGTAGAGAGCGAGCGCCGCCGCCGCGGTCTCGGTCGAGATCAGCGGGTCGATGACGACGATGCCCTCGTTCCCCTCGATCACGTGCATGTTCGAGAGGTCGAAGCCGCGCAGCTGGTAGAAGCCCGGCGCCAGCTCGAAGAGTCCGGCGATCCGGCTCAGCTGACTCTGCCGCCAGAGGCTCGGGTGCGCCGTCGGGGTGACTCGCCGTCGAGGAAGTCGTAGGACTCGAGGTCCCAGACCGTGCGGCCGTCCTCGTTCTCGATCCGCGGCGGGTCGAAGGGCGCGACCAGGCCCCGGCGCGCCTCGGCGAAGTCCTCGCGCGACTGGGGCAGGGAGGCGGCGGCCGTCCGGTTCTGCTCCGCGATCTGCGGGCTCGCCGGCTTGCGATTCACGGCCATCGCTAGCTCCTCGCAGCTGCCAGCAGCAGGGCCGCCGGGCGGTAGGCCTCGCCGTGCTCTTCGCGCAGCTCTTCGAGCAGGCCCAGGGTCGCGCTTGGCGCCGATCAGCTCGGTCAGCTCGAGCGGGCCGCGGGGCCAGTTGAAGCCGAGCCGCATCGCCGTGTCCATGTCCGCCGGCGATCCGATCTCCTCCTCCAGCGCGAAGGCGGCCTCATTGGCGATTTGAGCGACCAAGCGGGGGAGGATTTCGGGTGCTGCGGGGTCGATCCTGGCCAGCGCCTCCGGGTCGAGGGTGGGAGCGTCGATGCCGAGATCGGGGTCCGGCTTTCGGCGGGTGTCCTCGCCGTACTCGTAGAAGCCATGGCCGCTCTTGCGGCCGAGGCGGCCCTCGCCGACCAGGCGTTCCTGGATCTCACTCGGCCGCCAGCGCTCCGGTTCGCCTCCTTGGGAGTAGAACGAGCGGGCGACGCTGAGGTTGACGTCGAGGCCGATCAGGTCGATCAGCTCGAAGGGGCCCATGCGGAAGCCGCCGCCGATGCGGCAGACGCGGTCGATCGTCTCGGCCTCCGCCACTCCGCCAGCGAGCATGCGCAGGGACTCGAGCGTGAACGGACGCGCCAGGCGGTTGGCGATGAAGCCGGGGCTGTCCTTGGCCCTGATCGGGGTGCGGCCCATGCGCGCCCCGACCTCCGTCGCCGCCACGAGTGCCCCCTCCGAGGACTCGGCGGTGGCCACCACCTCGACCAGCTTCATCAGCGCCGGTGGGTTGAAGAAGTGCATGCCGACGACGCGCTCGCGCCCGGGCGTCGCCGCGGCGATCGCCGTCACAGGCAGCGAGGAGGTGTTGCTGGCGAGGATCGTCTCGGGGCCGCAGGTGGCGGCCAGCGAGGCGAACAGCTCCCGCTTCAGCTCCAGGTCCTCCGGCGCCGCCTCGATCACCAGGTCGCATTCGCCGAGATCGGCGAGGCTGGCGGCGGCACCGACCCGCCCGCCCGCCTTCTCGCTCTCCGTTTCGCTCCACATCCCCTTCGCCGCGCCCTTGGCGAGGGCGCGGTGGAGCCTGTCGATGCCGGTTGCCAGGGCCGCCGGGACCGGGTCGTGGAGGCGCGTCTCGTAGCCGCCCAGCGCCGCGACCTGCGCGATCCCCGCCCCCATCGTGCCGGCGCCGACGACGCCGACCCGCTCGACCTTCACTTTCCCTCGAACCTCGGCTCTCGCTTCTCGAGGAAGGCCCGCATGCCCTCGACCCGGTCCTCGGTCGCCATCGCCAGCTCGTAGAGCCGCCGCTCGTTCTCGAGGCCGGCGCTGAGCGCGGTCTCCTCGGCGGCGAGCACCGCCTGCTTTGCGAGGCGGGTGGCGATCGGCGGTTTCCCGGCGACGGCGCGAGCGAGCTCCATCGCCTCCTCCAACCAGCGCTTCTTGGCGGCCACCTTGTTGACGAGCCCCAGTTCCAGCGCCATTTTCGCGTCGAAGCGGCGACCGGTGAGGACGTACTCCATGGTCTGCTGCTTGCCCAGAACCCGCGCCAGCCGCTGGGTGCCGCCGCCGCCGGGGATGATCCCCAGGGTGATCTCGGGCTGGCCGAAGGTCGCCGTCTCCGAGGCAACGATCATGTCGCAGGCGAGCGCCAGCTCGCAGCCGCCACCCAGCGCCCAGCCGGACACGGCGGCGACCATCGGCGTCTTCACTGCGGCCAGCCGCCGCCAGAAGCTGGCGGCCGGGTGGCGCAGCGCCTCGGCGAAGCTGCGCTCGCTCATCGCCTTGATGTCGGCGCCGGCGGCGAAGACCTCGTCCGAGCCGGCGATCACCACGCAGCGCACCTCTGGGTCGGGGTCGAGGCGCTCGAGCTCGGAGGCGAGCTCCTCCATCATCTCGGGGGAGAGGGCATTGCGCGCCTCGGGACGGTTGAGGCGTAGCAGGGCGACGTGCCCGTCGAGCGAGGTCTCGACCAGCCCGGCCACGGTGCTATTCGGCCTCGAGCGGCGTCATCGCGTTGATCCCAGTGGCGGCGCGGCCGATGATCAGCTTCTGGATCTGAGAGGTGCCCTCGTACAGGGTGGTCACGCGGGCGTCGCGCAGGTAGCGCTCGACCGGGTAGTCGTCGACGTAGCCGGCGCCGCCGTGGACCTGGATCGCCAGGTTGGCGCACTCGACCGCGGACTCGGTCGCGTAGAGCTTCGCCACCGAGGTCTCGGTCGTGTTCGGCTTGCCTTCGTCCTTGAGCACACCGGCCCGGTAGACCAGCATCCGTGCCGCGTCGCGTTTGACGATCATGTCGGCGATCATCTCCTGCACCAGCTGGAAGCGGGCGAGAGGCACGCCGAACTGCTTGCGCTCCTTGGAGTAGGCGACGGAGGCTTCGACGCATCCTTCGCAGATGCCGACGCAGCCGGCGGCGACGCTGTAGCGGCCGTTGTCGAGGGCGCTCATCGCAACCTTGAAGCCGTCGCCGATCTCGCCGAGCATCGCGTCGTCGCCCACCTCGACGCTGTCGAGTGAGAGCTCCGCCGTGTCGGAGGAGCGCAGGCCGAGCTTGCCGTGGATCTCCTGCGTGGTGAAGCCCTCGCTGTCGGTCGGGACGAGGAAGCAGGCGAGGCCGCGGTGCTTCTTCTCGGGGTCGGTCTGGGCGAAGATCAGCGCCACCTCTGAGAAGTTGCCGAGCGAGATCCACATCTTCTGGCCGCTGATCGACCAGCCCGAATCGGTCTTGGTCGCGCGGGTGCGCAGGTTGGCGGCGTCCGAGCCTGTGTCGGGCTCGGTCAGGCCGAAGCAGCCGAGCGCCTCGCCCGAGCAGAGCCGCGGCAGCCACCTCTGCTTCTGCTCCTCGGTGCCCCACCTCTCAATTGAGCCGGCGACCAGCGAGGTCTGCACCGAGACCACCGTGCGGGCGGAAGAGTCGGCGCGGCCCACCTGTTCGACGATCAGGCCGTAGCCGATGTAGTCGAGGCCGCGCCCGCCGTACTGCTCGGCAACGGGCGCGCCGAGGTACCCGACCTCGCCCAGCTTGCTCGCAAGCTCGCGGTCGAAGCGAGCGGCGCGGTCGTTCTCGCGCACCCGCGGCGTGATCTCCTTGTCGGCGAATTCGCGCGCAGTTTCGGAGATCAGCCGCTGCTCGTCGGTCAACTGGAAGTCCAAGGTCAAAGCTCCTTTCCGAGGGTGGCCGCGAACGCTTCTTGCGCCTCGCGGGTACGGGGGCCGGGGGCCTGGGACAGCTCGGCCCCGTCGATCGCCGAGACAGCCTGGATCTCGCGGGTGGTCGAGGCGAGGAACGCCTCCTTGGCGGCGCGTAGATCGGCGACGGGCCAGGCGCCCTCTTCGACCTGCAGCGTCTTCACCAGCCGGTCCCGCGTGATCGACTCGAGCACGCCGTTGTCGAGCGCCGGAGTGCGCAGCGAGCCCTGCGGGGAGACCCAGAAGATCGAAGAGGTCGGCGGCTCCAGGACGATGCCATCGGGCTGGACCAGAACCGCCTCGTCGGCCCCCTGCGCCTGCGCGAGGCGGGTCGCCTGCATGTTCGCCGCGTAGGAGAGCGACTTGACCCCGTTGAGGATCACGGAAGGGGAGTAGGTGACGGTGGCAACGCGCACAGTCTCCGCGTGCGGCGGGATCGGCTCGGTCATGGCCAGACGCCGGGCGCCGCGGGTGACGATCAGCCGCAGCTGCCCGTCGGCGTCGCCAAGCTCGGCGAGCAGCGCCTCGATCTCGCGCTCCAGCGCGGCCCGGTCGAACTCGAGCTGGATCGCCGCACCCGAGCGCTCGAGCCGGTCGAGGTGGTCGCCGAGCGCGAACGGCCTGCCCTCGTACAGCCTGATCACCTCAAAGGCGCCGTCGCCCCGGTAGAGCCCGTCGTCCTTCAGCGGCACCGTCGCCTCGGCGGTGGACGTGATCTGTCCATCCACGCTCGCCAGCTCTCGAAGTGCCACCGTCATCCGACGCGCGAGGCTATCTCAGACGCCCTCAACGCGAACTGCATCAACTTCTCGATCCAGCAGGTAGAAAAGTTGATGCAGTTCGCTTGGGCAGGGTTAGACGGCTTCGAAGACCGTAGCCAGGCCCTGGCCGACGCCGACGCACATCGTGGCGATGCCGTATTTGCCGCCGCGTCGGCGGAGCTCGCGGACGAGGGTTGTGGCGAGGCGGGCGCCGGAGCAGCCGAGCGGGTGGCCGAGGGCGATCGCGCCGCCGTTGACGTTGAGCTTCTCCTCATCGATGCCGAGCTCGCGGGCGCAGGCGAGTACCTGCGAGGCGAAGGCCTCGTTCAGCTCGATCAGGTCGATGTCGCCCAGCTCCAGACTGGCGGCGGCGAGCGCGCGGGGGATTGCGAGGGCGGGGCCGATCCCCATGTAGGCGGGGTCGACGCCGGCGACGCCGAAGGCGACGACGCGGGCAAGGGGCTCGGCCCCGAGCTCCTTGGCTCCCGCCTCTGAGGCGATCAGCGTGCAGGCGGCGCCGTCGTTGAGGGTCGAGGCGTTGCCGGCGGTGACGGTGCCGCCCTCGCGGAAGGCGGGGCGGAGCTTGGCCATCTTCTCCAGCGAGGCGTCGGCGCGCGGGCCCTCGTCGCTCTCGACGGTCACGGTCTCGCGCCCCTTCGGCGCCTCGATCGGCACGATCTCCTCGGCAAAGACCCCCGCCTCGGCGGCGGCCACCGCCCGCTGGTGGCTGCGCAGGCCGAAGGCGTCCTGGTCCTCGCGGCTGATCCCGTAGCGCTCGGCCACGTTCTCGCCGGTCTCGCCCATCGACTCGGTCGAGATCCCTAGCTCCGCCATGCGGGGGTTGACGAAGCGCCAGCCGAGCGTGGTGTCGTGCATCGTCTGCGGGCCGCGGGGCAGGACGCGCTCGGGCTTGCCGACCACCCAGGGCGCCCTGCTCATCGACTCGACGCCGCCGCCGAGGTAGAAGTCGCCCTCGCCGAGCTTCACGGCGCGCGCGGCGGCGTTGATCGCCTCCAGGCCGGAGCCGCAGAGGCGGTTGACCGTCGCGCCGGGGACGCTCTCCGGCAGGCCGGCGAGGAGCGCCGCCATCCGCGCAACGTCGCGGTTGTCCTCACCCGACTGGTTGGCGGCGCCGAGGTAGACGTCGGTGATCTGCGCCGGGTCGACGCCGGTGCGCTCGACCACGGCGGCGATCGTGTGAGCGGCGAGGTCGTCGGGCCGAACTCCGGCGAGGGCGCCCCGGTAGGCGCCCATCGGAGTGCGGATCGCGTCGATGACATAAGCCTCCGGCACGTCGGGGATTTAAGTCCACCGGCGTCCTCGGCGTATCCTTGCGCCGTGGGCTTCTTCCTCGGAACGCTTGGAATGCTTGCGCTGATCATCGGCGCCCTGGTCCTGATCGGCCATTTCTACCCTGGCAGCAGCGCCGATCTCGTCGACTGGAAGCCCACCCGCTCGCCTGAACTCGAGGCGCAGAACGAAATCGACGACGTGCAGCAGATGCTCGCGGCGCAGAACGAGATGCGCCGCCGTCGCGGTGTCGAGGAGCGCACCGAGCACGAGCTGCGCGAAGAAGTGGCGGCCGAGGAGCGGGAGCGCCTGCGCCGCAGCAGGCGCTTCGAGGCGATGTAGGCACGCTGGGTGGCGCGGGCGCTGATCGTCGGCTGCGGCTGCCGCGGGCGGCTGCTGGGAGATCGCCTGCTGGCGGAGGGCTGGGCGGTGCGCGGCACCACCCGCCGCGAGGAGGCGCTGGCGGCGATCGAGGCGGCCGGGATCGAGCCCGTACTTGCCGATCCCGACAGGCCCGGCACCCTGCTCGACCTGATCGGTGACATCACGGTTGTGCACTGGCTGCTCGGCTCCGCGCGCGGGGAGCCGGAGGCGGTCGCCGCTGTCCACGGCACGCGATTGGAACGCCTGCTCGAAAGGCTGGTGGACACCCCGGTGCGGGGCTTCGTCTATGAGGCCGCCGGCACGGTGGAACCGGGTGACCTGGCGCGAGGCGAGGCGGCCGTCCGGACTGCCGCGGCCACGTGGCGGATTCCCGCCGAGGTGGTCAAGGCGACCCCCGATGACCCCCAGGTCTGGCTCGACGCGATGCTCGAAGCCACCCTGAGAATCGCTCGCTGAGCACCCGGCCGGCCGGCGGTGCGACACGTCTATCCTCGAATGAGGATCTGAATTCGGCCACACGGAAGCGAGGTTGCCGATGAGCTACGCAAAGGACGTCCTCGTTGAGACCGATTGGGTCGCCGATCATCTCGACGACGACTCGATCCGCATCGTCGAGGTCGACGAGAACCCAGCGCTGTACGCCGAGGCTCACATTCCCGGCGCGATCGGGTTCGACTGGCGCGCCGATCTGCAGGACCAGGTCAGGCGCGACTTCCTCGGACCGGGGGACTTCGGCGCTCTGATGGGCAGCCGTGGCATCTCCAACGATCACACCGTCGTCCTCTATGGCGATCGCAACAACTGGTTCGCCGCCTATACCTACTGGTACTTCCTCTACTACGGACACGACAAGGTGAGGTTGGTCAACGGCCCGCGCGAGAAGTGGATCGCCGAGGGGCGCGAGACCAGCACCGAGGCACCTGACTATCCGCCCGCGACCTTTGAGGCGCAGCCCGGCGACGACTCAATCCGGGCTTTCCGCGAAGAGGTCATGGCGGCAATCGATTCCCCGACCCACTTGGTCGATGTGCGCAGCCCGCAGGAGTTCTCGGGCGAGCTGATCGCGATGCCCGGCTATGAGCAGGAGGGCGCGCAGCGAGCCGGTCACATCCCGGGTGCCGCCTCGGTTCCCTGGGCGCAGGCGGTGAACGAGGACGGCACCTTTAAGTCTGCCGAGGAGCTGAACGACCTCTACTCGTCCAAGGGCGTGATCAATGGGAACGACCCGGTGATCGCCTACTGCCGGATCGGCGAGCGCTCCGCCCACACCTGGTTCGTCCTGCACGAGCTGCTTGGCCAGGGGGACGTCAAGAACTACGACGGCTCCTGGACCGAGTGGGGCAACCTCGTGGGCGTTCCGGTCGCGAAGGACGTCTAGAGCCGGTCGAGCAGGTCCCCGACGATCCGGGCGGTCGCGCCCCAGATCAGGTGGCCTTCGATCTCGTAGGTTGGGGTGTGGATCGGCACGCCGCGACGGACGAGGCGGCGGATCTCGTAGCTCTCGCGGAGGACCTCCAGCGAGAAGGTGAGCAGGGTCTCCACCTCGTCTGGACTCGGCGTGAGCGAAAGCTCGGTGGGGTGGGGGATGTGGCCGACGAAGGGGTGGATGCGATAGCCGGTGACGAAAGTGGTCGTCGCTGGCAGGGCCTCGCCCAGCTCGACCTGCGCCGGATCGAGGCCGATCTCCTCCTGTGCCTCGCGCAGCGCCGTGGCGCTGAGGTCGGTGTCGCCGGGATCGTGACGCCCACCGGGGAAGGAGATCTCGCCGGCGTGACGGCGCATGTCGGCACGGCGCTCGGTGAAGATCAGCCCGGGGTCGTCGGGCCAGCCGTAGAGGGGCAGGAGGACGGCTGCTTCGACGGCAGGTTTCATCTCGGGAGACGGCGAAAACCAAGTCTGGCAAGGACGCAGGGAGCGTGGCGTGCTCTGCACGCGAGCGACCGAGGACGCCGCCAGGCGCCGGTTTGCAGCCGTCTCAAATGATCACTTGGACGGTGCCGCCATCCACCGACCAGGCGGCGCCGCTGACGTAGGAGGCGCGCTCGGAGCAGAGGAAGACGATCGCGGCGGCGATCTCCTCGGCCGCGGCGAGGCGGCCGATCGGTCGCTTCGAGCCGGCGGCGGCGAGCGCCTCCTCGCGGCTGGTGGCGCCGGACATCTCCTGCGACTGGTCGAGCAGGCCGCCCGGCTCCATCCACATCTCCGATTCGACCGGCCCCGGGCAGATCGCGTTGACGAGGACGCCGCTCTTCGCGTAGCGGTCGGCGAAGAGGCGCGAGAGCGAGAGCTCCGCCGCCTTCGCCACCGAGTACTCCGGCATTGCGGCCGAGGGCCGCTTGCCGGCGGTCGAGCAGACGTTGACGATGCGGCCCCAGCCGCGCCCGGCCATCGCCGGCGCGGCGGCGCGCATCGCCCGCAGCGGCGCCATCACGTTCAGCTCGTACTGGGCGCGCCAGTCCTCGTCGGGCACCTCGTCGAGGTCGCGCCACTTCGCCGTGCCGGCGTTGTTGACGAGCACATCGAGCGAGCCGAAGCGCTCGCGCGCCGTCGCCAGCAGCCGCTCGCCTGCGTCCTCGGCGGTGACGTCGAGGCTGAGCGTTGCGGCTGCCCCCCCGGCGGCGCCAGCTTCCTCAGCAGCGGTGCGGAGCCGCCCCTCATCGCGGGCGACCAGGAGCACGTTCGCGCCCTCGGCGCAGAGCAGCCGCGCGGCCTCCAGCCCGATCCCGCGGCTGGCGCCGGTGACCACGCAGTTGCGCCCCTCGAGCCCGAGGTCCATCAGGGCGCCTCGGCGGCGTCGGAGACGGTCACCTGGGTCTCGCCGGCCAGCGCCTTGTGTACGGGGCACTTGCGGGCGATCGCCAGCAGGCGCTCGCGCCGCTCGTCGCTCAGCCCGTCCGGCAGCTGCACGGTCACATTGAATGAGCGCGGGGCGTAGTCGCGGTACTCGACGTCAACGTTGACCTCCACGGCGCCGAGCCCCCACCCCTTGCGCTCCGCGTACATCTCCATCGTCACCGCAACGCAGCTGGCGAGCGAGGCGCCAAGGAGCCGGGTGGGGGAGGGTCCGGTGTCGCGACCGCCGGCCTCAGTGGGCTCGTCCACGAGGAGGGTGTGCCCGCCTTCGATCTCGACCTCGTGGGCGAACCCCTCTCGGCGGCGGGCGACGACCTTCATCCGGACTTGCGGCGGCCCTCGAAGAGCACCGGGTCCTCGACATCGGCGAAGCGGGCCATCGCGTAGGCGAAGTCGGACGCCCGGTTGACGAGGTGGATCACGGTCTCGCTCGCCAGCTCGCCGTCGTCGGCCAGGGCGCTGATCCACCGCTCGGCGCGTCGGATCACGGTACGGGCGACGTCGAGCTGGGCGGAGAGGAGGTTGCCGCCGGGGATGACGAACTGCGGCGGCAGCTCAACCTCGCTCATGTAGCGGTCGATCCGCTCCTCCAGCTCCGCGACCATCGCCTCGGTGACGCGGCTGACGCCGTCTTCGAGCCGCTCCGCCGCCTCCGGCGCGGTCGCCAGCTCGGCCCCGGCGACGAAGAGGTCGTCCTGGAGCCGCAGGATGTCGCCGGCAAGCTCCGCCTCGCCGGCGTCGCAGAGGGCGCGCGCGACGCCGAGCTGCGAGCAGGCCTCGTCGAGCGCGCCGTAGGCCTCGGTCCGCCTATGGTGCTTGGGCACGCGACCGCCGTACCAGAGCGAGGTCGTCCCGTCGTCCCCCTTCTTCGTGTAGATCTTGACCACGGCCGGACCGATCCTACGCCGCGGTCCCTACGCCAAGGGGTTGAAGACGAGGCCCGTGAGCACCTTGGGGTAGAAGTAGGTCGACTTCGGCGGCATGTTGGCGTCGCTCTCGCAGATTTCCCGCGTCTGGTCGACCGGGATCGGGCGCAGCACGAAGGCGACCTCGTAGGCGCCCTCGTCGAGCAGGCGCAGCGAGTCCTCGACGCTCTTCGCGTAGCCGAGCCCGCGCTTGGCGAGGATGTCGTCTTCGCTCAGTCCCGCGATGCCCTTCAGCACCAGGGTCTCGAGGATCGCTGCATCGAGACGACGGTAGGCCTCGGGCTGTCCCGCCAGCTGGCGGTCGAGCTCGGCGACGGCCGAGTCCTTGAGGCGCAGGCGGAAGGCCTGCTTGTGGTGGGAGTCGATGAAGCCGAAGACGCCAACGCCCCCCTCGCCGCGCGGGTCGATGCTGTCGGCCGCGACCTCCTCGACGTCGAAGATCTCCCGCAGGCCCTCGCCGAGGCGGCGCTGGCGCTCGGGATCGTCGGCGAAGCCGGAGAGCAGGCGGTGGGTGGGGAAAATCGAGAGGCCGGGGTCGTCGAGCCCGGTAAGCGCCATCAGCGTGTAGTTGTGCGGGCCTTCGCCGCCGACCTCGTCGCGGTAGGCGATCGCGGTCTCGTAGCGGTGGTGGCCGTCGGCGATCAGGAGCTGGGCGTCGGCGAGCAGCTCGGTCACCGCGTCGCCGACGCCGGGCAGCCGCCAGACGCGGGTGACGGCGCCGGAGGGGTCCGTCGCCTCTCCCCAGGGCTTCGTCGCGGCCGTCTCACCCGCGACGGCGGACCAGGGGTCAACGGTGCTGAGCGAGAAGATCGGCGAGAGGTTGCAGCGGGTCGCGCGCATCAGTTCCAGCCGGTCCTGCTTGGGACCGGGCAGGGTGCGCTCGTGGGGGAGCACCGTGCCGGCGTCGAAGTCGTCGACCCGGACGCGGGCGAGGATGCCGTGGCGGACGCGCGTCGTCCCGTCGGGACCGGTGTACTCCTGCTCCATCGCCCAGATCGTCGGTTCCTCGTCGCGTACGAGGGCGCCCTCAGTGAGCCATGACTCGATCGACTCGGCGGCCCGCGCGTACGGATCGCCCTCGCCCTCGACCTGGGGCCCGGTCTCCCCGTAGGGCTTGGGCAGGTCGATCCCGACCGCGTTGTGGGGAGAGCGCGCCAGCAGCTCCCGCCGCTGCGCGGCGTCGATCACGTCGTAGGGGGGAGCGACGACGTCCTGCAGTCGGCCCGACCCGGTCGAGGTCGTAGTGCAAGGCGTCGATGGGGCGCACGTCGGCCATCGCCGCGAAACCTAGCGATTGCCGCCGGGGCAACTCTGCCCGCCGCCAAGGCCCGCTCTACACTGGGCCTTAGCGGGGCGTGGCGCAGCCTGGTAGCGCGCGGCCTTTGGGTGGCCGAGGTCCCCGGTTCGAATCCGGGCGCCCCGATATTTGTAGCACGATTCGTGCTACATTTGCACCATGAGTCGCTCCCTTCACGTCCGTCTCGATGACAGCTCTGCGGCTGCCCTTCGAATCGTTCGGGGTGGAGCAATGAGCGACTCTGAGGCGGTTCGCACGGCCCTGCGGGAGTCGGCAGCTCGACGCCGATCGCGATCCTCCATCGCCGAAGAGGTTGCGCAATTGGCAGCTGACGAAGCGGATCGAACTGAGATGCGGATCATTCGCGAGCAGATGGGGGAGCTCGCGCCGGAACCTCTCGACTGAGATGGTTCGGGGCGAGGTCTTTCGCTTGCCTTCTCCACGGGGCGCGCAGGGAAGGGAGCAGAGCGGCGCTCGCTATGCGATTGTGGTCCAAGCCGATGAGCTCATGGCTTTGAGTACGACGCTTGTTGCACCAACCTCGACTCGCGCTCGGCCAGCCACGTTTCGTCCGACGATTGAGCTTGACGGGACCGAGACACGCATCCTCGTCGAGCAAACCACTGTCGTCGATCCACAACGCCTCGGGCGTTCCGCCGGACGTCTTGAAGCCGACGAGCTTCGAGCCGTAGACGATGCTCTTGCCCTGGTCCTAGGTCTCTGACCAGCCGCCCGCTATGACCGTTTCCCCGGTGACTACGGTGAGAGCAGCGTCATGGTCCAGCCGGTTCCGCCGCGCTCGAATAGGCGGCGCTCGTGGATGCGATCATTCGCTTCTCGCCAAAGCTCCACCGTCTGTGGATCGACCTTGAGGGCACCCCAGTCTTCGGGGCAAGGGGGTCCTGTCTCTTGTACGGCCGCGAGATGGGCGAGCCTGTCGCGAAGAGGGTCGAGGCTGTCGATGGGCTCTCCCTGGCGGGAGACGACGGTCTGTAGTTGATGGGAAGTGTCGCGCTCGGCGAACAACTCTTCGGCCAGCGCACGCTCGGCTTGGATCGCCTTGCCGGTTAGGTGCACCTGTCGTCCGAGCGAAGGCCAGTGAAAGAGCAGGGCGACGTGAGGACTGACCTCGATCTCTCGGGCCTTGCGGGTCCATAGGGCTGTCGTGAAGACGAGCCCATCGTCCTCCAGGCGCTTGAGCGTGACGGTGCGCGCCGACGGCCGGCCGTTAGCTCCGACAGTTACCAAGGCCACCGAGGCAGGGTGCGCCAACTCGGCTCGCCGGGCGTCCTCGATCCATTCGCGCAACTCCGCCAGGGGATCGAGTCGTTCCGTCGATGCCTCGCTCGTCACCGGCCGATCATAGGCCCCTGGACGATTGTCGGCTTATGCAGGAGTTTTTTCTGCCGATAGAGGCATTGTGAGGCCAAGAGACCACAGCCAATACCGGATCGAACGGGTGTGCTTCGAGACCGATCGGCATTTGGTCGTCGGCGACGTGACGCTTCCACCGGAGGGGTACCACAGCCGCCTCTCGGACAACATCAATCGCCCAGACGTCCCCTTCATCCCGCTGGTGAACGTCGAAATCTCCCCGCTGGCTGGGGGCGAGGCGGAGAAGCGCGATTTCGTCGTCCTCGCCAAGGCTCACGTACGGATGGCGTTTCCCGTAGAGGCCCGCTGACCAGCGCCGCTATGCGCTGGACCTCTGGCGCCCGCTCTTGGCGTATGAGCCGAGGTCGAAGATGAAGGCGAGGACGACGATGAACCACTCGAAGCCGATGACCCCGTCGGAGGAGCTCCACATCACCGCGTAGGCGAGTGTCGTCCAGGGCAGCAGGAAGAAGCCGAGAAGAGGCACGAACCAGTCCTCGAAGGCGCGGCTGAGCAGGTCGGAGAACAGCCACAGCACAAACAGCGCCAGCCGCGGCGAGATCAGAGCGAAGAGGACGACGAGGCAGCCGATGCGCGCAAGCTACCCGTTCCCGACGCGAACTGCATCAACTTCTCTACCCTGCCAGGGTGAAAAGTTGATGCAGTTCGCGATGGGGCGGCTGTCAGGGCCGCCAATGCCTCGGCGCTATGGTCGGTCGGCGAGAGCGAAGGAGAATGATGGACCGACTTGGCAAGCTGATCACGATGCTGAATCCGGAGAAGACGCGGATGCCCTCGGCTGATGAGGCGCTGCCGGGGCGCAGCGAGCCCGCGTTCGACGTGCCTGAGCGGCACGCGGTGCTCGGGACGCCCCTGCAACCGCCCTTCCCCGACGGGATCGAGACCGCCTACTTCGCGCTCGGCTGCTTCTGGGGCGCGGAGCAGCTCTTCTGGGAGCTCGACGGCGTCTACACGACGGCGGTCGGCTACATGAGCGGGACCACGCCCAACCCGACCTACGAGGAGGTCTGCTCCGGCAAGACCGGCCACGCCGAGGCGGTGCTGGTCGTTTTCGACCCGACAAGGATCTCCTACGAGCACCTGCTGGAGGTCTTCTTCGAGGCGCACGACCCGACCCAGGGCATGCGCCAGGGCAACGATGTCGGCACGCAGTACCGCTCCGCCGATCTACTTCACCGACGAGGCGCAGCAGCGAGACGGCCGAGGCGACCACGCAGATGTACGACGAGGCGCTGCGCGCCGGCCGGCCACGAGCCGATCACGACCGAGATCGAGCCGGCCGGCCCCTTCTACTACGCCGAGGACTACCACCAGCAGTACCTGCACAAGGTGCCGAACGGCTATTGCGGCCTCGCCGGCACCGGCGTCTCCTGCCGCATCCCGGCCGCGTAGTCCGCCACCCGGCGCGGCGAATAGCATCCCGCGCCGGTGACCCCGTCTTTCGGCTCCTACATCGGCGCCAGCCTGGCTGTGATCGGCATTCTCTGCGCGGTCGGGCTAGGCGGCTACTGGCTACGGCGCTGGATCGTGCCGGAGTTCTCCGGCGCCCTCGCCCGGCTCGCCGACGCCACGATCGCCGTCGCCCTGCTCGTCATCTCGCTGGAGCTGCTCGGCACCCTCAGCATCCTCCACACCGGCTGGATCATCCTGTTCTGCATCGGCGTCGGGCTGCTGGCGGCCCTGCTCGGCTGGCGCTACGCCCCCCGCAACGGGCACGAGGTGAGCGCCCCGCTGGTGCAGCCGGTCGCGCTGCTGATCGCGCTCGGCGTCGCCTCGTTCACGGTCGCCGAGTGGACCTTCCCGGCGCAGATGAGCCTCGACCACGGCATGTTCGGCGGCGACACGACCTGGTACCACATGCCGTTCTCGGCACGGATCGCGCAGGAACACTCGATCGTCCACCTGCACTTCACCGACCCGCTGCGGATTGCCGCGTGGTTCTACCCGCAGAGCTCCGAGCTCGTCCATGGGGCCGCGATCGTCCTCTTCAAGACCGATTGGCTCTCACCGCTGATCAACCTCGCCTGGCTCTCGATCGCCCTGCTCGCCGCCTGGTGCGTTGGCCGCCCCTACAAGGTCGGGCCGGCGACGCTGGTCGCGGCGGCGCTCGTGCTCGACGCCGGGGTGATGATCGAGACGCAGCCAGGCGAGGGCCGCAACGACATCATGGGGCTGGCCTTCCTGATCGCCTTCGCCGCCTTCCTGATCAACGGGCATCAGCGGCGCGCGCCCGCGGCGGGGGCCGTGCAGGACGCGCCGGAGAAGGACGCGCCGCTGCTAGACAAGGGCCCGCTCGCGATCGCCGGCATCGCCGCCGGCCTCGCGGTCTCGGTCAAGGTCACGTTCCTGATCCCGGTGGTCGCGATCACGCTCGGAATGATCGCCTTCAGCGGCCGTGGCCGGCGGCTCACGACCGCCTGGGTGCTGGGCCTCTCGACCTTCGTGGTCGGCGGCTACTGGTACGTGCGGGCGATGATCGGCAGCGGCGGCAATCCCACGCCCCAGATCGGCTTCGGCCCGTTGCACCTGCCCCAGCCCGATCAGATGCCGCTCGATCCGAGGCCCCGCTTCGCCGTCGCCGACTACCTGACCGAGCCGACCATCTACCGCCATTGGTTCTTCCCTGAGCTCGACAACGCGTTCGGGCCACTCTGGCCGCTGATCCTGATCATGGCCGTGGCGGCGGCCATCTACATCGCCTTTCGCTCCCGCAACCTGATCCTGCGGGTGCTGGCAGTGGGTGCGCTTGCAACTGCCGTCGTCTACATCTTCACGCCGTTGACGGCGGCCGGGCAGGAGGGCTCGCCGACGGGTTTCTTCACGAATACGCGCTACCTGGCGCCGGGGCTGGTCCTGGCGCTCATCATGCTGCCGATTGCGAGACCGCTGCGAGCGCCCGACAGCAGGGCGTGGCAGACCCTGCTCTTCCTCACTGCCGTCTACGCGATAACGGTGCTGACGACGCCCCGCTGGTACCCGGGGTTCATCGTCGGGACCGTCTTCCTCACCCTTGCCCTGGTCTGGGCGCCCGCCGCCCTCGGCTTCGCGCGCTCGCGGCGGATCCTCAGCCGCACGGCGGTCGCGGCCGCGGCCAGCGTCGTCGTGCTGCTCGCGGTCATCCTCGGCCGCGCCCAGGAGGTCCAGTACTACCGCCACCACTACACGCGGACGACCCCATTCCTCCAGGAAGGGGGCCCGCAGCGGGCGTACGAGTTCGCCCACAACCAGCACGGCAAGCGGATCGGGATCGCCGGGTCGGGGGAGATCTTCTTCGGCCAGTACGGCTTCTACGGCGCCAACCTCGACAACCGCGTGCAGTACATCGGCGTGCCCGGCCCGGACGGCACCTACAGGCTGGCGACCAGCTGCTCGCAGTTCCGCCGTCGGATCAACGCAGGCGACTACGACTACCTGATCCTCAGCCGCTTCACCCAGGACTCGATCGAGGCGCCCTACTGGTACCCGATCTACCGCTGGGTGCGCTCCGACCCGGCGCTGACGAAGGTCCTGGAAGAGCCCGACATCACGCCCCTGCCCGACTACGTGTTCAAGGTCAACGGCAAGCTCGACCCGGCGGGGTGCGACGACATCCCTCCCGAGACGACGTTGGGCTGAGCCCGACGCGTCCCTCAGACGGGCGCCAGGGCGTGCTCGCGGATCAGCTCCGCCGAGCGCTGTGGCTGCTCCCACCAGAACATGTGGCCCACGCCCTCGAGCATCTCCAGGCGAGAGCCGGGGAGGAGCGTGGCGATCTCGCGGCCATTGTTCGGTCCGAGCAACCGGTCGGCGTCACCGTGGATGACGAGTGTGGAAGGCGAGATCTCGCCGAGGCGGTCGCTGGTCCTGTGCTCGGCGCAGGCCTGCATCTGCTGCAGCACGACCGGCTGCGGGGCGCGCAGCGCGGCGCCCATCTCGGCGAAAGCGGCGAAGCGGGAATCGTCTTCGCGGAAGCCGGGGGAGAGATTGATCTCCCACATCGCGCGGAAGACCTGCTCGGGCTCCCCGGAGGCGTAGGCGGCGCCGAGCAGCTGCAGGTCCTCGGGCGCCATCAAGCTTCCCTGCGGGCCGCCGCAGTAGGTGGCGCCGAGCGTGAGGGTGCGGACCCGCTCGGGGTTGGCGAGCGCCAGCTCTTGGGCGATCATGCCGCCCATCGAAATGCCGACCACGTGGGCGCTCTCGATCCCCAGCGCGTCGAGCAGGCCGATGGCGTCTCCCGCCATATCGGCGGTCGTGAAGGGCAGCTCGGCGTGACCGGAGAGGCCCATGCCACGGTTGTCGAAGATGACGCACTCGAAGCTCCGCTCCAGCTCCCCGAGGAAGGGCCGGCCCCAGGCGAGATGAGTCGCGCTCATTCCCTGGATCAACAGCATCGGATCTCCCGCGCCCGCGCGCAGGTAATGCAGCTCCGTCCCCGATGCGTTGATGCTCGGCATCCCGCCGATCCTACGCCAGGCATCAACCCCGCCGCCAGGGCCTAATCTTGGCCGCACGCCCCCGTAGCTCAGTGGACAGAGCGTCGGACTTCTAATCCGAGGGTCGCTGGTTCGAATCCAGCCGGGGGTGTTCCTGGCTCTCGCGAGAGCTAGGCCGAGAGGCGAACGGGCAGCGTCTTCAGCTGGTTGAGGAAGGCCGACTCGACGAAGGCCGGCTCGCCCGCCAGGGTCATGCTGGGGTAGCGAGCGAGGGTCTCCTCGAAAAGGATCTTCAGCTCCAGGCGGGCGAGCGCCGTGCCGAGGCAGAAGTGGCGGCCGCCGGCGCCAAAGGCCTGGTGCTCTGGGTTGCGCAGAACGTCGAAGCGGTCCGGGTCCTCGTAGCGTGACTCGTCGCGGTTCGAGGACGTGTACCACATGACCACCTTCTCGCCCTCCTTGATCTCCTGGTCGCCCAGCGTCGTGTCGCGGGTCGCGGTGCGGCGGAAGTGGGCGAATGCGGGGAACATGCGAAGCGACTCCTCGACCACTCCGGGGACCAGCGCGGGATCGTCGAGGACCAGCCGTAGCTGGTCGGGGTCTTCGAGCAGCGCGCGCATCCCGCTCGAGTAAGTCGCCTTGGTGCTGTCGTTGCCGGCGGCGACGAGCAGGAAGAAGCCCATCACGATCTCGTGCTCCTCGAGCTTCTCGCCCTCGACTTCGGCATGGACGAGGACGCTGGTCAGATCGTCGGTGGGATTCTCGCGCCGCTCCGCGATCATCGCGTTGCAGCGGGTGAAGATTTCTGCGAGGGCCTTTTCGATCACGGCCTCGATGCCCGCGGCGCCCTCCGGGCTGTAGTCGGGGTCGCTGGCCGCCAGGGTCGAGTTCATGAGCTCGGCCCAGATCGCGTCGTCCTCCTCGGGGATGCCCATGAAGCTCCCGATCACCCGCGAGACGGCGGGCTGAGCGACGTCGACGACCAGATCGCAGGTCTCGCGACCGTCGATTCGGTCGAGGACGTCGACGACGATCTTCCGGATCGCCTCCTCGTGCGCAGCGATTCGCTTTGGGGTGAAGCCAGCCTGGAAGAGGGCCTTGATCCGGTCGTGCTTGGGCGGGTCCATGCCGATGAACATCGCCCGCGCGAGCTCGATCGGGAAGACCTCCGTGACCGCGGTGACGCCGCCGAGTTCGGAGGAGTACGTCTCCCAGTCGCGGCTCACCTCGTGGACGTCGTCGGCGGTCGTCGCCGACCAGTAGCCGGCCGATTCCGGGAATTCGGTGATTTTCGAGGTCCAGTGGACCGGGCACTCCTGACGCATCCGCTTGAACAGCGCATGGGGCGGGCCGTCGACCCAGTGCTCGCGCTCCGTGACCAGCGCGTCCTTGAGGTCTTCCTCGGCTGCCTTCATCTGCGGCGCCTCCTCGCTCACCTTGTCGATGCTACTGGCTGACTGGCCAGTGTGGATAATCGGCCGCGACATGCCGGCGCAGGCGGACACCCCGATCCTGGTACTCACGGGACCTCCCGGCGTTGGGAAGTCGACCACTGCTGAGATCCTCGCCGCTCGCTTTAGCCGGGCCGTTCACCTGGAGTCCGACGCCTTCTTCCGCTTCATCCGCTCCGGGCACGTCGAGCCATGGAAGCCTGGGTCACACGAGCAGAACCAGCTGGTGATGGGCCTCGTCGCCCAGGCCGCGGCGGGTTACGCGGAGGCGGGGTACTTCACGGTCGTCGACGGGATCGTCATCCCCAAGTGGTTTCTCGCCCCGCTGAGAGACACGTTCCGCGAGGCGGGCCGCGACGTCGCCTACGCCGTCCTGCGCGCCCCGCTTGCGACGTGCACCGCGCGAGCGCGGGCCCGCGAACGAGTGCCGCTCGCCGAGCCCGAGGTGGTCGAGCAGCTCTGGCGGAGCTTCGAGGACCTCGGCGAGCTGGAGCGCAACGCGATCGATCTCGACGGGCAGGAGCCCGAGGAGACCGCCGATCTGGTGGCGCAGCGCCTCGCGGGCGGTTACCTCGCGATCTAGCCCTAGATTGGGTGTTTGTAAACACAGCATCCCCCAGCGCTCGAGCGTGTTCTCAAAGGTGCAATGAGTAGCTCTGAGCGCAGAACGGACATCGCGCTCGCCCTGCTGGCGGGGGCTTCGATCGCGGGGATTCTCTGGATTGGGAGGACGTCCTAGCCGCTAGATTGGGCGTGTGGCGGAGGTCCTCTACTACGCGATCCCGGCATTCGTGCTGCTGCTCGTCGTCGAGCTGCTTTCCTTCAAGTACGCGCGTGACGACGAGCTGATCGGCTACGAGTCACGCGACACGCGCACCAGCCTTGCCATGGGCGGCGGCAACGTCGCGATCAACGCGGTCTGGAAGCTGGCTGTCGTCCTCGTCTACGCGGGCCTCTACGAGCTCACCCCGCTGCGGATGCCGGCTGACGCGTGGGGGACCTACGTCCTGCTCTTCTTCGCCGACGACCTCGCCTACTACTGGTTCCACCGCATCCACCACGAGGTGCGGGTCTTCTGGGCGAGCCACGTCGTCCACCACTCCTCCCAGCACTACAACCTCTCGACCGCGCTGCGGCAGACCTGGACGCCGATGACGGCGCTGCCCTTCTGGGCGCCGCTGGCCCTGCTCGGCTTTGCCCCGTGGATGATCCTCACCCAGCTGGCGATTTCCCTGATCTACCAGTTCTGGATCCACACCGAGCGGGTGAAGCGCCTGCCGGCGCCGATCGAGTTCTTCTTCAACACGCCCTCGCACCATCGCGTTCACCACGGCGCCAACGAGGTCTACCTCGACCGCAACTACGGAGGCATCCTGATCATCTGGGACCGGATCTTCGGCACCTTCCAGGGTGAGACCGAGAAGCCTCGCTACGGCCTGACCAGGAACCTCCGCACCTTCCGTCCTACCCGCGTCGCCTTCCACGAGTTCGTCGACCTGGCGCGCGACGTCCGCGCCGCCACCAGCTGGCGAGACCGGCTGGGCTATGTCTTTCGCGGCCCAGGCTGGTCGCCGGACGGCAGGGGCGGCGGCACCCGCGGCTGAGCGACGGTTTGACGGCGTAGACCGGCGGGTAGCTCTGGCGGCATGGAGCTATCGATACTGCTGATCATCATCGGGATCGTCTTGGCGATCCTCGTCCACTACGTGCTCGGGATCATCGTGATCCTGGTCGGGCTCGCGATGCTCTTGCTGCCCCGACTCGGCGCGCGCAGGGCCTAGGGCTGGGCGGCGGAGGAAAGTCCTCCGTCGCGACGCCCGCCCCAGGTGGTCACCGCGTGCCAACCTAGTTAATGCGATGGCGCCGTGGAAGCTCCCCCTGATAATCGCCGTGATCGCCGTGCCGATCATTGCGGGCTTCTTCGTCGGCGGCGGGGGAGTGGGACTTGCGGTTGGAGCCCTGGTGGTCCTGAGCATCGTCGTCGTGGCGGTTCGCCAGCGGCCGCGGGGACCGATTGGATCGAGGCGGGCCGGGGAGGGGGAGCGTCACGTCCTGATCGTCGCGGCGGCCGCGCTCGACGACCCCGCGGACGTGAGCCGGGTGGCGGATGCGGCGAGCCTCGGGCAGGCGGGTGAGGGCACCGACGTGCTGGTGCTGGTGCCCGCCCGGATCGGTTTCCTGGACCGCTGGGCCTCGGATCTGGAGGGTGCGCGCCACCGCGCCCAGCAACAGCTCGTGGTGACGGTCGCGGCGCTCGCCAAGGCCGGAATCGCCGCGGAGGCCCGGGTCGGTGACGAGGACATCGTGCAGGCGGTTGAGGACCAGCTGGGCAGCTACCCGGCGACCGAGGTCGTCCTGGCCGCGCGGGCCGAGGACGAGCGGGCGGGGGAAGTGGCGGCCGAGCTGCGCGGGAGGCTGCGCGCCGGCTTCCGCGAGGTGCGGCTGGTGGGTTAGGCCGATCGGGGTGCTTCCGGTGCGCTTTATGCCTCCATAGGGCACATAAAGCGCACCGGAACGGTGGTGTCGCTCAGCAGTTGTGGACGCGCGCGGCGCTGCGCACGACCTCGAAGGCGCTGCCGGGGATGCGCTTCAGCTGGTTCAGGTTCTCGTCGTCCCAGCGGCGGTCGCTGCTGCCACTGAAGAACCAGTTGGAGCCGTTGTCGGCGACGATCAGCCCGTAGCGCTTCAGCGCTTCCGCGATCACGCGGGCGCCACCGCTGAAGCCGCCGAGGCCGTAACCGGCCTTCAGCCGCAGACGGGTCCCCATCGCCGGCGCGCGCGGGTCGCTCGTATCGCCGGCGCAATGGGAGGCCGGGTGGACCCAGGCGTCGCGGGTGCTCTCGAAGGTGACGCGGATCGCGTGGTCGAGCTGACCGGAGGCGACCTCGTCGTAGCGGACGAGGCCGGGGAAGATCGGTAGCCCGGCGGCGTCGGCGGAGGTCCAGGAGTCGGGCCGACGGGAGGCGGAGCGCAGGTCCCAGCGAGTGCCCGAGTCGGCGTTCCAGTGAGCCTTGCCGCCGGGCTTGAAGAAGGCGCGGTACAGCTCGTACAGCGTGCAGCTCGAGCGGTCGACGACGAGCACGTGGCGGTCGCCGTCGCTGCGGTTGCCGCCCTCGACCGGAGCGCCCTTTGGGATCGGGAACGGGCCGGGATCGCTCTCCTCGCCGTAGGCGGTGTAGCGGATCGGCAGCTTGCGCTGGCCGGGGCCAACCACTGCGTAGGGAAAGCCGTAGGTGCGAGGCGAGCCGAAGTCGGGGTGGAGGTGGTCGCCGCCGTTGGCGTTGATGTAGGCGATCGTCGCCGCGGAGCCCGGCGCAACGGGTGCCTTGGAGATGTCCTGGTTCCAGGCCGCCTCAGTGGCGAGGGAGGGGGCATTGGGCGGCAACGACGTCGGCGGGTCGGGGAAGACAGAGCAGGCGCCAAGGTCGGGGTAGGGCCCGAGCGCCGCGCTCGAACCGGCGCCAAGCAGGGCGGCGGCTCCGAGGAGCACCACGAGCACTGCGATCGGGACCCGACGGCTCACGCCTCGGGCGTCCGCTCCCGCACGCTGAGGCGGCCGACCTCGACCTCCTCGACCTTCAGCTTCCCGATCGCCGCCTGCTGCACCGCCAGTCGCTTGATGCTGAGCCGCCCGATCGCGAAGCCTCCGACCGCTGCCGCGCCGACGGCAAGCGCTCCGATCGCGGCGGCTCCCCGCGCGTGCATCCCGGTCGCGGCCATTGGACGCGCCTCGGGTCGAAGGGTCGCAAAGCCCGGCTTCCGCATGCCGCCACCGTAGCGCGGCTAGCCTGACGCGTCGTGAGCACGGACGACCGTCCAACCCTGCTGGCGATCCAGCACGTCCCCTGGGAGACGCCCCATCGCATCCTCGACGCCAGCGGCGGCCTCGCGGTGCACACCGTCAAACCCCTCGCCGGCCAGGCGCTGCCCGCTCACGACGAGGTGGCGGGTGCCGTCGTGATGGGCGGCCCGATGAACGTCGACGACGTCGCCGGCCATCCCGGACTGGGAGCCGAGCGCGAGTGGATAGCCGAGGCCGTGAGACGAGATCTTCCGCTACTGGGCATCTGCCTGGGCGCGCAGCTGCTGGCCCGTGCCCTCGGGGCCGAGGTCAGGGCGGGGGAGGGCCCCGAGCTTGGCTACGCCCCCGTCGAGATCCTCGCCCCCGAGGACCCGGTCCTGGGCGCCCTCGCGCCCAGCACGACCGTCCTGCACTGGCACGGCGACGTCTTCGACCTGCCCGACGGCGCGACCCACCTGGCCCGCTCGGCCCAAACCGAGATCCAGGCCTTCCGCCATGGCAATGCCTGGGGAGTCCTCTTCCACCCCGAGGCCGACTTCGCCCTCCTAGAGGCCTGGCTCGCGGTCCCCCAAATGGTCAGAGAAGCCGGCAAGGCTCTGGGAGACGACGGCGCAGCCACCCTCCCGGCCGAAGCGGAAGCCGCTGACCCCGACCTGATCGAGCGGACGACCCCCGGCCTGAGGGCCTTCGCCGCCCTAGCCGAATCCACCCGACCCAGCTAGCCCCAACCTGACGCCGCGCCCGCTAGATTGAAAGCCACGCGGTGGACGTAGCTCAGCTGGTAGAGCTCCTGGTTGTGGTCCAGGCGGTCGCCGGTTCGAATCCGGTCGTCCACCTATAAAGCCCTGCAAATGGGCGCCTTTTTATTTTGATGGACCGCCTGGACCTTGCCAGGGGGACAATCGGGGGACAATTTCGAAAGTACAAAATCCCTGCAAATAGAGATTTACCTCTTGGAAGGCGACCGTCTGGATTTTCGAGACAGCCGGCCCCTAAAGGGTGTCTCTCAAGGGCGGCGGGTTCTGTAGACTCTTTATCTACATGGCCTCAACGGAGACCACCACGATTCGGGTCCCGACCGAGACTCGCGATCGGCTGAATGAGCTTGCAACCCGCCGCGGAGAGCCTGCCGGCGAGGTGGTCGCGAAGCTAGTCAGCGCGGCTGACGAGGAGGCATTGCTGGCCGACGTTGCCGCGGGGTTCAAGAAGCTCGCAGGCAATCCTGAGGCTATTTCTGCCTATCGCGCCGAGAGTGAAGAGATCGAGTCCGGCTTCGAGGCGTCGGCGCCAGAGTGGTAGAGCCTCGTCCGTGTCAAGGCGAGGTCTATTGGACCGACCCTGATCCGACTCGAGGACGAGAGCAAGCCAAGTCACGGCCCTTCGTGATCGTCTCGGTCGATCAGCTGAATCAGACGGGCCTCGGACTTTCCATCGCCGTGCCTCTCACCCGGACCGATTTCAGCAACGCACTGCATCTCCATATTCCCGCCTCAGAGGGCGGTCTGAAAGAGGACGGGTTCGCAATGCCTGAGCAGTTGCGGGCAATCTCCCATGAGCGACTCAGCCGTCGCCTCGGCGGTCTTCGTCCAAAGACCCTCGAGGAGCTGCTTAAGCGCTGTCGCATCCTCTTGCGCTAGGCCCGCGCGTTGTCGTGCGTGCGAGCTGGCAACGGCTGGCGAGGCAAGTCGCGAGAACAAACAGCGGTAGACCTTGGTCTATCGGCAATTGTTTGGCCCGATCGCGGTCGAGTGCACCGACGACTGATCGGTGTCGCGGGACCCTCGGCGGGTGCCCAGTGCGGCTGGGATTCACTCCCGTGCGCTAGAGGGTGCGAGGAACGTAGGTCTCAGCGGCACCGACGATGAGCAGGGCCGCGAGGATAAGGTAAACAGCGGCAACGGCGACTTTGGTACTCGTCGGCACCGAGTGAAAATCGCGGCTCTCCTCTGAGTGCCGATTCTTGAAGCGGTGATAGAGCTCGGGTCCGCCGAGCAAGAGGACGAAGAAAAGCATGATCGGGCCAAGGAAAATCACGGCAGCGGCGACGGCTATAAGGATCCCGGCAATCCAGACCTTGGGGCCGAGGACAGCCATCGCCCGTCCACCGTCGAGCGGCAGTACCGGCAGCAAATTGATCAGGTTGATGAAAAAGCCGATGTAGGCCAGAGCGCGCCAGAGGTCGCTCCCGGTCGCCAGCCAAATCGCGAGCGGGACGAGGGTTCCGATGGTGCCGAGGATCGGGCCAGCCAGCCCGACACGGGCCTCCGCTGCGGCATCCTTGCCGAGCGACTTGACCGCAATCACCGCGCCGAGGAATGGGATGAAGATCGGGGCCGAGGCCTCGACGCCCTCGCGGCGCAGCTGGATGACGTGTCCCATCTCGTGGATCAAGAGCAAGAGGACGAAGCCGACGGCAAACGGCCAGCCGAAGGCTAGGGCGTAGGCCGCGATCGAGATGAACATCGTCCCGAGCGTCGTCACGGCCTTGATCTTGATCAGGGCCAAGAGAAGGCCCTTGCCCTTGCTGGCCAGGAGGAGGAGGGGGATCAGGAGCGCGCCGAGCTTCTTGAGTCGCGAGCGATTGCGCTCTCGGTCCAGCTCCTCGGCCGTCGGCGGCTCAGGTACGAAGGGCGGCTCCGGCGCCACGCCGGTATTAGCCCCTAGGACTTCAGCCTGCTGCTTGCTCAGCTCCATGCCTGGACGATAGGACCTATCGGCGGCAGGACCGGCTGCGCCTCGCCTCCGGCCGAACTAGCGTCAGTCCCACCTTGTTGACGAATCGACTGCTCCAGGGCGGGGATGCAGGAGTGCTGGAGTCGCCGTCCGATTGCCGGCTCGAGAGCTTGCAGTTCGCGGTAGCCTTCCGTTCCGCGCAGGGCCCGCGCTTCAGCCAGCGGCGGCGGCGCACCGGTGCTCCGAGTCCCGCGCAAAGCGCGACCGACCCTGCGCAAGGCGCGTGCATCCCGCGCCCGTCTCGTCATCTCGGCCGTCGCCTGGACCCCGGTGGGGAAAGGGCGTCCAGGCGCAAGAAGCTTCGCCTCAAGGCATCAGCGCGCTGACCTAACTCTCAGGTTGCACAGTTGGAAAGTCCGCTCAAGGCCTGAGACCAGAGCGGGAATTAAGATCGTCGCGTGCGCCGCCCGATCCTCGCGCTGGTTCCCGTCCTGCTGATACTGCTCTGTGTGCCCGGGGCCTCGGCCGCGACGGGCGATCTCAGCTTCAAAGACTGCGTCGCGCGGTTCGTCTCCGGCCCGTGCACCGCGGTGCCGAATGAAGTGCTCGAGGGAGGCCGTGACATCGCCATCAGTCCCGACGGGAAACTGGTGTTCGTCGCGGACATGCAGGACTCAGTAGTCGGCTTCACCCGCAGCCTCGCCGATGGCTCGGTGGCCTACGCCAGCTGCATCGACACCAACGGCGGCGGCGACATGGGCTGCACGCATCTCGCTGCCAACGTGCTCCTCCAGCCGCGTTCCCTCGCCTTCTCCCCCAACGGCTCGTCTCTCTACGTCGCGGCCGAGACTTCGGACACCATCGTGCGACTTACCGTCGGCGCTGGCGGGGCGCTCAGCTTCGCTGGCTGTGTCGAGGACGACGACCTGCCGGATTGGGGTTGCGCTGGCGAAGTCGCCAGCCTCGACGGACCGCTCCGCGTCCTGGTGGCCCCCGACGGCGCGGTGTATGCGGTGAGCGGCGACGCGACGCTGAGTCACTTCTCAGCCGACCTGACGCTGCAGAGCTGCTACCGCGAGGTGCCGATCACCGGGTGCGCGACGCAGGCCGAGCCGCTCGAAGCGCCTCAGGGATTGGCGCTCAGCCCCGACGGAAAACACCTCTACGTGACTTCGGTGGGGCGCGACGCGATCAGCTGGTTCACCCGCGGCGTCGGCGGCGCGTTGACCCTCGCCGGTTGTATCGCCGACGACGACGACGCCACCGCGTTCTCGGACAACTGTGCGGAGGAGTCGGGCGTCAACTACGACTTCCTGAATCACATCACCCTCAGCCCGGGGGGCTCCAGCGTCTACGCCACCGACGAGACCGGGTTGGGCGTCGTCTACCACTTCTCTCGGGACGCGACGACCGGAGCGCTGACCCGGCAGGACTGCCTGGCCAACGACATAGACGTCGACGCGCCCGGCTGCACGGAGCTCGACGACGCGACTGGCGCCGGCCTCGCCTCGGTGACCGATGCGGTGGTGAGCCCCGACTCGGCCAACCTCTACACGGTGGCGTTCCAGGACTCGGCGCTGAGCACCTTCGGGTTGGCTTCGCCGGGAGGTGCGCTCACTCACATCCGCTGCCTGCGCGACAACGGGGTGCAGGGCTGCGCCGGCTTCGGCGAATTCGGCCTGCTCGCCGGCCCGTTCGGTGTGGTGGTCAGCTCAGACGGCCACGATCTCTACGTGGCGAACGGCAGTGGCGTCCCGGCGCTGCTCCACTTCGAGCGAGAGGCGCCCGGGAGCCGGCCCGGCGAAGATCCCGGGCCGGATCCAGATCCCGGTCTCGGGCCTGGCCCCGGTCCTGGTGGGTCCGGCGGCCCCGGCTCGGGCTCCGGTCAGTCCGGGGGCCCGGCGGCGCCGGAGGTGAAGTGCAACGGTCTGCCCGCGACGATCCTCGGCACCGGCCGCTCCGAGTCGCTGCGGGGCACCCCGAAACGCGACGTGATTGCTGCGGGGGAAGGCGATGACAAAGTCCAGAGCCTCGGCGGCAAAGACGTCGTCTGCGGCGAGGGCGGTCGCGACCAGCTCGCGGGCGGAGCGGATGCAGACATCCTGCTGGGTGGACCCGGAAGAGACGTGCTGAAAGGCGCCGGCGGCAATGACCGCCTCATTGGCGGCCCCGGCTCCGACCAACTCCTCGGCGGTCCCGGCCGCAACAGCGCCAAGCAGTAGCCCCCGCACGAGGAGCTAGCCGGGCTCGAACCGGCGGCCTTTGCAGGCGCCTCCTGAGTCCTGAGATGAGCCGCTGAGCGAGGTGGGCGGGGGGTTAAACGGATATGCGGTGCGATTGAGTCGTGTCGGGCCAACCGCCTCCGGAAGGAGCGCCAGGAGGAGCGCGTCACTGCAATGGATTTTCAGGTTGTCACCATCACCGACAATTTCGAGAGCTATGTATTCGAGCCCTTTGCCGCGTTGATGCTCGGCACGAAATACAACTCTGGGCGACGAGCTAATGCCCGCGTGGCGACTACGCGGTGCCGTCGAAGCCGACTCCGGCGACCCGCGTGCATTGAGATGATGCGCCGCGCATGGCGGCCTGCGACTACTGCGTAAGCGCCCTCTGAAATGTCGGACATCGTTGTCCTTCTGCTGGCTGCCTCGGCCACTGCACTCGCGACTGGAATCGGCGCAGTTCCGGTGTTCCTGCAGTACCTGGAGGCCGAGATGCTGAGCCTGATCGTTCCCCTCGCGGTCGGCTACCTGGCGGTGCGCTCGGTTGCAAGCGGCCTCTCCGGCGCCGCCGAAAGCGGCCGTCTCGACGTGCTGCTCTCGGCGCCGATATCCCGCCGCCGCCTGGTCGGCGCGAGCTTCGCCGCGACCGCGGTCGAGCTGGCCTCGGTCCTCGCCGTCTCCCTGCTCCTGACCATGCTCGGCAGCTGGGCGGCCGGCGCCGGTCTCGCTTTCGGCCCGGCGCTTGCGGGCTTCGCCAACGTCTGGCCGCTGGCGCTGCTCTTCGCCGGGCTCGGCGTCGTCGTCATGGGCTTCTCGCTGCGCACCAGCGTTGTCACCGGGTCGATCGCAGGTGTCCTCGTCGCGATGTACGTGATGGACCTGATCGGCCGTCTCGACACCGACCTCGACTGGATCCGCTACGGATCGGTCTTCAAGCACTACGGCAACGCGATCGAAGACGGGATCGATCCGCTCGCGTTCGTCAGGGTCACCGTCGCCGCGGTGGCCCTGGTCGCGCTTGGAGCATGGCTCTTCGATCGCCGTGACCTCGCCGCTTGATCCAGTCAGCGCTTGACGATGTTGTGGATCTCCACGATTTCCGGCTCGCCGGGGTCGATGCCGACCTCAGCGAGGACGGGCATCAGTCGCTCGCCGAATGCCTCGAGCTGCTGCCTGGAATCCCAGATCTCGCTGACGCGGAGGGTTCCCTCGGTGCCGAAACAGACGTGGTAGTCGAGTCCGTCGGGAGGGAAGTCACCGGCGGCTTCGAGCTTGCTGACGGACTCGTCGTACTGGGCGACCGTCAGGGCCGAGGGGGCAAAGCGGATAAGGACGCTCATCGAGCTCCTCCTTCAAATTGGGTCTGCTCAGCCTATCCCCAGGCCTCGGTTGCGAAGATCCTTGGTCACCAGCCCCACCCTTTCCAAGCTTCAGTTTGCCCGGTTTTGTGGGTTCGCCCGCTCCCGCGGAGTTAGGAGTGATCCCGCTCTATTTCAGCCATTAGTGGCTGAAATGGACGAACCAGCGCGACGGTCGGGCACCCTGGCGATAAGTGCCTGGAACTTCTTCGGCCCGCCTCTCAA
>CAWJJX010000006.1:0-121718 GCA_963843495.1 uncultured Solirubrobacterales bacterium
GTCGAGACATGGTTCGCGCCGATCGTCGCCGATGCGGAAGGCCGGCTTTGGCGGACCGCTCAACGCCTTCGAGATCATGAAGGCCTTCATCGAGGCCGGCGCCGCTGGCGTCCACTATGAAGACCAGCTGGCTTCCGAGAAGAAGTGCGGCCATCTCGGCGGCAAGGTGCTCATCCCGACTGCGGCGCATATCCGCAATCTCAACGCTGCGCGGCTCGCCGCCGACGTCATGGGCACGCCTACCCTCGTCATCGCCCGTACCGACGCGGAGGCAGCCAAGCTTCTGACATCGGATATCGACGAACGCGACCAGCCATTCGTCGACTACGATGCGGGGCGGACGACCGAAGGCTTCTATCAGGTGAAGAACGGCCTTGAGTTCTGCATCGCGAGGGCGATCGCCTATGCGCCGCATGCGGACCTGATCTGGTGCGAGACGTCGAAGCCCGACCTCGAACAGGCCAGGCGCTTTGCCGAAGGCGTGCGCAAGGAGCACCCGGACAAGCTGCTGGCCTATAACTGCTCGCCTTCCTTCAACTGGAAGAAGCATCTGGATGAGGCGACAATCGCCAAGTTCCAGCGCGAGCTGGGTGCGATGGGCTACAAATTCCAGTTCATCACGCTGGCCGGGTTCCACCAGCTCAACTTTGGCATGTTCGAACTCGCCCGCGGCTACAAGGACCGGCAGATGTCGGCCTATTCGGAACTGCAGGAAGCGGAATTCGCTGCCGAGGTCAATGGCTACACGGCGACCAAGCACCAGCGGGAAGTCGGCACCGGCTATTTCGATGCGGTTTCGCTGGCCATCACCGGCGGCCAGTCCTCGACGACCGCAATGAAGGAATTGACCGAGACGGATCAATTCCGCCCCGCCGCAGAGTAAATCTTAAAAGGACAGGCGACACGGCCCATAACTGCCGCCTGCCCACCCCCGGACGATCATGGGATCGTCCGCTGCAACGCCAGAAAAGGAGAAGATCATGGCACCGCAGACACGCGTCAAGGAACGGGCCGAGGAGCAATCATCGGCCATGAATGCAGACCAGCAGGCTGTCATTCGCATGGTCGCCAACGACCTGCATCGCCTGAACCAATCCGTGATGAAGGCGGTTGACGCCGGCGTGTCAGTGGAGCTGGTCCGCTCCGCCCGCCACCATGGGGGTGACGGCAATTGGGGCGACCTCCTGATCCCCGTCGTGGTCACCCGCCAGTAAACGCTGCCGTGGCCTTCTCGGGTTTCGGTCTGGAGCCCGCACGGCGCAAGGCCGCTCGCGAGAGATCGCGGGCGGCTTTGATACGGGTTCCCCCTCTTGGCAGGACGTACTTCGTCATCCTCAATGCTGGTCGTTCGTCATCCTCTTCATCCGTATCTTTTCATTCGTATCTTTCATTCTTCCACCCTCTGCACTCCGTCATGCTCGGGCTTGACCCGAGGATCCAATCCCCATGTTTTGGCATGACAACGAGAGATGCATGGGTCCTCGGGTCAAGCCCGAGGATGACGGGGAGGTATATGCCCGACGAAGCGGAACATTGCAGCCTGGTTGCCCACGCAAATTTATCCGGGCACCGTCTCCCATCCGGTAACAATTTGCTCTATCATTTTGGCATCGCAACTCATTCTGGTGATTGATGCCCTCCGATACCCCCGAGAAGAAACCCGCACGGACCACAACACGGCGGCGTACGCCCGCCTATGTCAAGGCGACCCGCGGCGTGAAAAACTGGCGCGAAGCATCCGAGTGGCTGGCCTGGCGGGATATCGAAGACATCGAATGCATAACGCCGGATCAGGCGGGCGTTGCGCGCGGCAAGATGATGCCGTCGAAGAAATTCACCTCCAATACCTCGCTCGCCCTGCCCTCCGCCGTGTTCATGGCGACCATCTCCGGCTCGTATCCCGAAGACGGCCACGGCTTCTCCTATCCGGAGGATGATGGCGACCTGAAACTGATGCCCGACCTTTCGACGCTTTCGGAAGTACCGTGGGAAAGCGATCCCACGGCGCAGGTGATCTGCGATCTCGTCAACAAGGATGGACAAGCGGTCGAGTTCACACCGCGCAACGTCCTGAAGCGTGTCGTTGCCGCCTACAACAAGAAGGGCCTGAAACCGGTCGTTGCGCCGGAAATCGAATTCTACCTCGTCAAGAAGAACCCGGATCCCGACTATCCATTGACCCCGCCTGTCGGCCGTTCGGGCCGCGCCATTGGCGGCGGCCAGGGCTATTCCATTGCCGGGGTCAACGAGTTCGATGAACTGATCGACGACATCTACCATTTCTCCGAGAGCCAGGGCCTCGAGATCGACACGCTCATCCATGAGGAAGGCGCCGCGCAGCTGGAAATCAACCTGCGCCACGGCGATCCGGTCGAGCTCGCCGACCAGGTTTTCCTGTTCAAGCGCACGATCAGGGAAGCGGCGCTCAAGCACGACATGTATGCGACCTTCATGGCCAAGCCCATCCAGGGCCAGCCGGGATCGGCCATGCATATCCACCAGTCCATCGTCGACAAGAAGACCGGCCGCAACGTGTTCTCCAACCCCGATGGCACGGAGAGCGACGCCTTCCGGCATTTCATCGGCGGCATGCAGAAACATGTACCCGCCTCGCTCGTCATGTTCGCGCCTTACGTGAACTCCTACCGGCGACTGACGCCGGCCGCCTCGGCGCCGGTCAACGTCAAATGGGGCTATGACAACCGCACCACGGCCTTTCGCGTGCCGCGCTCCGATCCTGCCGCACGCCGCGTCGAGAACCGCATCCCTTCGTCGGACGCAAATCCCTATCTTGCGCTCGCGGCGTCCCTTGCCTGCGGTCTCCTCGGCATGAACAACAGGACCGAGCCCGATGCTCCTGCCTCTACAACGGTCAATGACAATCTGATCGAACTGCCGCGCGGGCTGATCGAGGCGACGATCCTGTTCGAGCAGGACAAGGACCTGATCGCCATGCTGGGCGAACCCTTCGCCATTACCTATGCCGCCATCAAGCGGGCCGAGTTCGAGACTTTCATGGAGGTCATCAGCCCATGGGAACGCGAGTTCCTGTTGCTGAATGTGTAAATCTTTCCTGCGCAACTGCTGTGCGTGGTTCGCCCTTCGACAAGCTCAGATAAGCTCGCCCATGAGGGGACTGGATTGGCCGTCGAGAACCAAGTGGCGACGCTGCTGCCGATCATCGTGCAGTTCACCGTTTTTCCACTGTTGCAGCCAGCTCACTTCCCTCATGGTGAGCCCGTCGAACCACGCACAGCAGTCACGCCGCAGATCAACGTGGAGGATGTTCCATGCCCTACCAATCACCCATCTCCCCCGGCATCTCCTGGTATGACCGACCGACGACCGCGCGGAATATCCGGCGCTCGATGGCCCGCGGCAGACCGATGTCGTGATCATCGGCGGGGGCTTTACCGGCCTCTCCGCGGCGGTGCACCTGGCATCGGCGGGCGTGGATGTGGTGCTGCTCGAGCCTGGCGTTCGGCGATGGCGCTTCCGGCCGCAAAAACGGCCAGCTCGGCACCGGACAGCGTGCGTGGGCGGGAAGATGAAGGCCAGTACGGGTTTACCCGCGCCAAGGCCTTGTTCGACCTTGCCGAAGAGGCGAAAAGCCACCTCCTTGAATTTGCCGAGACGCACGGGATCGACATCTGAATACATGCCCAGGGGCAGATGTCGGTCGTCCACAAGAAGCGTTACCTGAAGCAATATCAGGCCCACGCCGAACTGATGGCAAGCCGCTTTGGCTATCCGCACATCCATTACATGGATTTTCAGGAAACTCGCCGAGCGGCTGGGTTCCGCTCGCTATCTCGGCGGCATCTATGACAAGGGCACCGGCCATATCCAGCCGATGAAGCTTGTCGTTGGCACCGCGAGGGCGGCAGCCGCGGCAGGCGCGCACCTTATGGAACACCAAGGTTACGGGCATCAACGTCGGAAGACGGCAAGGTGATGTCGAAACCGCAACCGGCCGCGTGACCGCGGCAAAGGGGGTTTATCGCCGTCAATGCCAATGGCGGCAATCTGGAGCCGATCAGCGCGTCGCATGTCATGCCGATCCGCTCATTCATAACCAAATGTGGCGATGTTTTTTGTCTACACTGATTCCAAGTTTAGGTATTGCTCAGAAGGTCTTGGATTTCCAGGCCGCCCCCGGCTGTCACTACATTTCCAATCAGCTCACTGTACACAGAACACTCAAGATCGCCACCTTTTCCATCAATCACTAAATGCAGCTCTACCGATACACCAAATTCTTGAAATCAGAAACATCATAATTCACTGGCTGTACCGGTTAGTCATGGGCTTACCAGAAGGCCCAGGGCAGCATGCTCTACACCTACCAGCAGGTCAAATGGCTAATTTCCAACACCATCATTCACACCACATTGGCAATGGCTATGTTTTTGTGTGTGTCTTCATTCATTCATTCTCTTGCTCCAAACAGGAATGCAGAGAGCACAGATGCACTCAGCCTCCATCAGTCAGGGATTTGTTGGCAACCCAGCTAGACACCACTCAGATTTCAACATACACAGTTTTTCAGCAACAATCCTCTCCAATCACATGCCTGTTGCCACACCAAGTGATCTCCTGCCTCTGTCCTTCTGACCCAGCAGAACAACTACCACTGCACACGCCTAGGACAACAGGCGCTAATACATACAAATTTTGAGACAACATTCTGTCTCCCACTAGCTCAAAGAGTTTCACTGTCTCCCTGCACTTGTGAGATTCCCAAGTGCACCTCCAAAAGTCGGATGCCAACACAGCCGCAAAGGCCAATGTCATTTGCTGCTCCTGTCAATCAACCCAGCAGTAGCAATGGTCTTCATAGTGAGATTCACAAATCAAGTGGAAGTACCTCACCCCAAATAGACTATAAAGTTCTCCTCTCAAACCTACATTTCAATTGCACACACAAGATTTGCTCACAATACTCATCAGGAACACAAATATTCATTTGGATATCATAGGCGAATGAATGGTCGGGCTAGACCACGCATCATCTCGGCGACCGAACCAGTACAGATCAGTGGAGCAGCCCCCGCCACACTTGGTGCCCTGCGGGTCGCCGGGCGCGCCGACCACACAAAGCGATTCCGCCAGTGAGATCATGGATGCTGCTCCGGATAACCAAACAGTGTATGCACCTCATGATCGTCGATGAAGCCGGATATGCAGACCACGCGCATAGCGGCAGGAAAAGGCCTTCGTCGCGACCGTTTCTGTGGGACTTGCGGATCCTGCAGCGCCTTGCCGATGCACCGGGCTGCTGCCCGCCTGGTCGGCGCAAGGAAAAACAGTGCGAGCTGCGCGCAACCGCAGCCTCATCGGCACCCAGGTCGACGTCATCAGCGCTGGTCGCCCTCCCGGCGATCGTCGCGGGAACATCAACCACCGACGACGGCGGCCGCGAGCAGTTGCGTTCAACGGGTGTCATACGGTTCTGTACCCACCAGATCGAGGAGGGTCCACGCGATCGCCAGCCCACCACCGGGCCCTGTCCCGGCGATGGCCACGTCTACGCAGCCAACCACGACGCGCTGGCTGCTGGATTTCGACGAACATGCAGCAACCATGGCGATACCCTCATGCACAGCCGCCTGCATTCCTCGACGCTGGGCGGCGGAACATCGTCCAACGCGTCGTCCGGGCACGGGTCAGCGCGTCGCGGCCTTGGCCACCACCATCATCATCGGTCGAGCGGATCTGCAGGACTTCGTCCGTCTCGCTGCGCGTCGGCATGGGCGCGGCGCTGCAGGTTGTCGATACGTCCTCGATCGTCGCCCTGGCGCTCGGTTCGGTGAAGACGGTTCGCCGAGCAGCCCGGTGCGTCAGGTCTTGCGCGGCAACGATCCGCTGGGCGAACGTGCTACACGTGGCGGTGGATCTGTCGCCCGGCAGCGATCAGTACCAGGATCACCGGCATTGATCCCCGCGCAGCCGGCGGCGTTCGGCTGTGAAGCAACCCGGCCATCGGCGCGACGATCACCGAAACAGCGACCACTACCCGAATGTCGAAATAAGTTCCAGCATCGTGCCACCATCGATGCAATGGCTGAAGTCGTCTTCATGTCAATCCAGCAGGTCAAACTATCACATCAACCATCTGGCCAATCCTCGGCATCGCCGGTGGTTTCTGGCAATACATCAACGTCATCTTGAATCACGCCATTCGTCGCGAAGGACCAGGGAGTCGGCGGACTTCCTGACCGAGTTGTTGAGCCTGCCGATGCGCGGCGTACAGCCTTTCCTGGCCGTGAACATCCAGCATCGCAGCCTGGGCTTTCGCCGCGAGGCGCACCGGGGCAGACAGACATCCATCACAGCACTTACACGTTCCTGGTGTCCAGAAGCAGCTAAACTACATCTACGGCAGGGTCCAACCAAGCAATCTGACGTTTTTTTTTTTTTTTTTTATGTACATCTACTGGCTCAGTTACATGTTTCCATATTGAAGCCACCCACACCCCCTCCGGGAGGGCCCTGCCCAGAACAGCAGAGCAGCAAAGCGTTCTGTCTGCGAGCAGCCATGGAAACAGCATGGGTGTGCTTGTGCTGTCACGGACCAGCTCACTCGTACCGCAGGGCGACGATCAGGATCAAGGCCCAAGGCTCTGTACAGCCGGGTGGAGTGCCGAAAAAGATCCAACAGGTTCCGAGAAAACAAACGAGACAATCATCGGCAGCAATACGTTTTTTTTTATTGTTCATGTTTGCTGGCTCAGTTGCGTACATACTAACACATCAACAACAACCACCGGCTGATTTCCCGACGACCCAGGCATCATGCCCGGGGCAGCCTCCTAGTGACTCACCGGCCCAAACTCGGCCACGCCGTCGTCCGGCTTCAGACCCGGAAGCGGCCCTTGCCACGTCAGCGATGGTCGGTACTGGCCCACGACGGCGAGCCCTACGGTGAGGCAAACGACGTAGACCAGCAGAAGCCCAGGCTGGACGGCACAACCCATCATCACGAGCCAGGTGCCACAGGTCGTGCTTGCCCTCGGGAAACGAACCTTCGCGTCATCCAGGTTCGTCGAGGCTCTTCTTCTCGATGGAGACGCGGAACGTCCCTCGCGGTCAGGTCCTCCCTCATCTCCGGTGTAGCCGGGAGGGCTGTCCTACTTGTTCAGTTGCGCGTCCTCGACGGACTCCACGGTGCCCTTGGCCTCTCCGAGGGCTTCGCCGGCGCTCTCGGCCGCGCCGGCGACCGCGTCGGCGGCGTCGGAGGCCGCGCCGTTGGTGGCGCCGTTGAGCGACGCGGCGCCGTCGTCGGCGGCGGTCTGGGCCTTGTCCTTGATCTCGGTGATGCGGGACTCGAGCTGGGTCTGGACCTCGGTGACGCGGGACTCGAGGCGCGTGCCGAGGGCGTCGAAGTCGCCGCGGCTGAGCTCGCCGCGGACACCCTCGAACTCCTCGCGCAGGTCGCGGCCGGTCTATACCGAGTACGCGACGGCCCCCACCGCGCCCACGATGATGCCGCTCAGGAACCCGACGACGAACTTCATGACGCTGTCTCCTTCTTACTCGAGGTAGTCCTTGAGCTTGCGGCTCCGGGACGGGTGGCGCAGCTTGCGCAGCGCCTTCGCCTCGATCTGGCGGATGCGCTCGCGGGTGACGTTGAACTCCTTGCCGACCTCCTCGAGCGTCCGGGCGCGCCCGTCCTCGAGGCCGAAGCGCAGCTGGAGCACGCGGCGCTCGCGGCCGGTCAGCGAGTCGAGCACGGCCTCGACCTGCTCCTTGAGCAGCTGGTGCGAGGCGGCCTCGGCCGGGGCGAGGGCGCCGCGGTCCTCGATGAAGTCGCCGAGGTGGGAGTCCTCCTCCTCGCCGATCGGCGTCTCGAGCGACACCGGCTCCTGGGAGACCTTGATGATCTCGCGGACCTTCTCCGGGGTGACCACGACCTCCTGGCCCTTGGACATCGCCTCGGCGATCTCCTCGACCGTCGGCTCGCGGCCGAGCTCCTGGAGCAGCTGGCGCGAGACGCGGATCAGCCGGTTGATGGTCTCCACCATGTGGACCGGGATGCGGATCGTGCGCGCCTGGTCGGCGATGGCGCGGGTGATCGCCTGGCGGATCCACCAGGTGGCGTAGGTCGAGAACTTGAAGCCCTTCTCGAAGTCGAACTTCTCGACCGCCCGGATGAGGCCGATGTTGCCCTCCTGGATCAGGTCCAGGAACGACATCCCGCGGCCGATGTACTTCTTCGCGATCGAGACGACCAGCGCAGGTCCGGGTCAGCTGCTCGCGGGCGTCGCGCCCGATCCGGACCACCTCGCCGCGGCGGTCGCGCATCTTGGTCTGCGGCGGGACCTCGGGGTCGAAGCCCAGCTTGCGCATGAAGTCGGAGTCGTTGCCGGCCTCGATCCAGCGCTGGAGCGCCGGGAACGCGACGTCGTCGCGGGTCCAGTCGTAGATCGCCCGCAGGCCCGAGGTTGTCGCGCGAGTCCAGGTCCCCGTTGTGGACCGAGAGGTACGACCAGTCGAGCAGCGGCTGGAAGACCTCGGCGGGTCGGCGTCGCCGCGTAGGTGCGAGCAGCGCCCTCGCCTCCTTGAGCAGCGCCGTCGTCCCCTCGGACTGGACGTCCTTCCCGGCCTTCACGAGGTGGAAGTCGCGGCGGGCGGCCAGCAGGTCGGCCGCCCGGGGTCCGCGAGGGCGTCGGCGACCATCTCGTGGGTCTCGGCGCCGAACGGCAGGCGGTGCTGCGGCTTCGTCGTCCGCGTCTTGCGCTCGGTGTCGTGGAGGGTCCACTCGTGGAGCGAGACGACCGCCTTCCACGGCTCGTCGATGATCTGCTCGCCGAGCTCGATCGCCTTGGCGAGGACGACCTCCTCCTCGGCGGTCAGCGAGCGCGACCTTGCCGATCTCCTTGAGGTACATCCGGACCGGGTCGTCGATCCCGATCATGTCCGCGGCGATCGCCTCGGCCTCGAGCTCCTCGGTGGTCGGCTCGTCGACCTCCGCCGGCGAGAGCTTCGCGGGCGCGTCCATGTCCGGCGGGACCGCGACGCCCTCGATCGCCTCCTCGCTCACGATCTCGACCGAGAGCACCGCGGCGGCGTCCGGCTCGGCGTCCTCGGCGGACAGGTCGAAGTCGTCCTCGTCGTCGGCGTCGGCGTCAGCATGGCCTCGTCGTCGGGCTCGGCCGTGGCCGTCGCCTTGCGCGGGCGCATGTTCGCGAGCTTCGCCTCCTCGAGGTCGCGCCTGGAGCGACGCGGTCGCGCCAGCACGGCCTCGACGAGCTGCTTGTCCAGGGGATCGGCCATGGTCAGCGGGACCTCCGGGGGTGGGAGCGCGGGGTGACGGTCCGGGTGCGGCAGGGTGGGGCTCATCCGGCGGGCACCGCCGGGCGAGCGAGGAGTGGGTCTGGTCGCGCCGCTTGTCGAGCGAGCGGCGTTGTTCGTTGAGGAGGCGGCGTTCGAGCATCAGCCGATCGACGGACGCGGCGTCGCCCTCGCGCTCCGCCTCGGCGGTGAGGTCGCGGTTGTAGCCGCTGCGCTCCTGCCACTCGTCGTCCTCGAGCTCGAGGACCAGCCGCTCGATCTCGTACGCGAGCGCACGGTCGTTCAGGTCGCGCGGGTCCGGGCCCGGTCGCGAGACCAGCGCCTGGCCGAGGGCACGGCTCTCCTCGTCGAGCCCGTCGAGGATCGTCGCCAGCGCGAACGGCGGCCGGACGCCGTGGTCGTCCCGTGCGGGCGATGACGACGGCCCGGAACAGCTCGCGGGCGACCTGGTTGGGAGCCGGTCGGGACCGACCCCGTCGAGCACCAGGTCGTGCATCTCCGGGACGAGCAGGACGAGCCGGAGGAGCTGCTGCTCGGTGGGCGAGACGCCGCGCAGGATGTCGGTGACCGGCAGGGCGTCGGGGGCGTGGGTGACCGCCGACGCGCTGAGAACCGGTCGCGCCGTCGGGCCGCGCGGCCGGCGTCGCGCTCAGTCGCGCGGCGGTGCAGCGCCTCGAGCAGCGTCCGCTCCTCCACCCCGCTGACCTGGCGGACGCGTGCGAGGTACGCGTCGCGCAGGAGCGGGTTCGGGCAGGCTGCGGACGATCGCCAGGACGGCGTCGGCGAAGCGCGTCTTGCCGCCGGCGGTCTTGAGGTCGTGGGCACGGGCGTGGACGTCGATCAGGTGGTCGACGATGGGCCGGGCCGTGCGGACCTCCTCGCGCCAGCGATCGGGCTCCTCGCGGAGGACCTCGTCGGGGTCCTTGCCCTCGGGCAGGCGGACGACGCGGACGTCGTCCAGCTCCACGCCGGAGTCGTCGGCGGCGAGCTGGCGGATGAGCTCCTCGAGCGCCGTCGCGCCGAACGTGCCCGGCCTTCTCGCCGGCGGCGTCGACGTCGTAGGCCAGGGCGATCCGCTTCGCGTAGCGGGTGATCAGCGCGACCTGGTCCGGCGTCAGCGCGGTGCCGAGGCTCGCGACGACGTTGTCGAACCCGGCCTGGTGGGCCATCAGCGCGTCGGTGTAGCCCTCGACGATGACCGCCTGGCCGGCCTTGCGGATCGTCGTCTTGGCGCGGTCGATGAGGTACAGCGTGCGGCTCTTGTCGAACAGCGCGGTCGGCCGGCGAGTTCGGGGTCTTGGGTCCCGTTCGCGCTGCCTCGCCCTCCTTGCCGAGGATCCGCCCGCCGAGCCCGACCGGGTGCCCGTTCGCGTCGCGGATCGGGAAGATCACCCGCTCGCGGAACCGGTCGTACACGCCGCCGCCGCGCTGGCGCGGGCTCGCGAGGCCGACCTCAGGAGCTCGCCGCGTCGACCTGGCGCTTGGCCGCGAGCTGGCGGACGAGCGTGTCCCAGCCGCCGGGCGCCCAGCCCAGCTGGTGCTTCTCGATGGTGGCGTCGGTGAAGCCGCGGTCACGCAGGTACGCGAGGGCCGGCTCGCCCGCCTTCGAGTGCAGCAGGACCGCGTGGTAGAAGGCGATCGCGCTCTCGAGCACGGAGCGCAGGCGGGCGTTGCGGGCGTCCCCCGCCTTGGTCCGCTCGTCGAGCTCCACGCCGGCCCGGGCGGCGAGCATCTTGAGCGCCTCCGGGAAGGCCACGGAGTCGCGCTCCATCACGAACGTGAAGATGTCGCCGTGCTTGCCGCAGCCGAAGCAGTGCCAGGTGTCGCGCGACGGGCGTCACGACGAACGAGGCCGTCTTCTCGCCGTGGAACGGGCACAGGCCCTTGAGGGTCGTGCCCGCCTTCTTCAGCTGGACGGTCTCGCCCACCACGTCCGCGACGGGCAGACGGCCCTTGATCTCGGCGACGACGCCGACGGCCAAGCGCAGCCCCTCCCCGGGTTCCCCTCGGGCTTCCGGCGGAGACTGACGGACCTGTCAAGTCTTGACAGGCCTCGCCGCGACCGAGGGTACCCCCGCCCGGGGGGCTTGACAAGGAACGCTTGTCAAGGGGCCGCGGGGTTGCAACTCAAGGGGTCGTTGCCGTGGTCAGCCCGGGCCAGCGGTCGCTGAACACCGTCGCCTCGCGCGGCAGCCGTGCGGTGCCGGGCGCGGACTTCGGGGCGCGGGCCGCCTCGCGTCGGGTGGCCCAGGGACATGATCGTTCGCACGAGGTGGTCGTCGGGGATCCCGAGCAGCTCGTTCGTGGCGGCACGGATGTCGCGGCGGACCCAGGCGATCCCGGCGCCGATCCCCAGCATCGACGCCGCGACGAGCACCCGCTCCGCAACACGCCCGTCGTCGTAGGCGTCGCGGACCTCGCGCTCGGGGCCGGCCGGCAGCACGATCGCGAGGGCGGCGGTCGCCGTCGCCAGCGACCGAGTCTGGGGCAGGCCCAGCTCGTGGATCCGCCGAAGGGTGGGCTCGTCGGTCAGGACGAGGAACCGCCACGGCTGCTCGTTGCGGCTGCTGCCGGTCCAACGCGCGACGTCCGCGAGCGCCGCGAGGACCTCCGCGGACAGGGGCTCGGGCGTGAACTCGCGGACCTGGCGCGTGCGCAGGAGCGGCCGGACGATGGCGGCCGGGTCCATCAGCCCCACCAGCAGGATCGGTCTTCACTCGGAACCTGGCTGGGCCCTGTTCCGTTCATCTTCACCGGGGACGTGGCGGAAATTGTGAGGGCGGCACGTGGCAGGTGTCACACCATCCCCCGCGCAGATAGCTCACGCCGTCCGCGCACCGGGGGACGCTCGCTCGGCGCTCCACCGCCACGATTTTGGCCCCGGAGCCGGCCCCTGACCCCGAGGATGGCTGGGGTCTTGCACATGAGCAGTACCCTGGATTCTCACATGGGTGCATTCACGCGTCCCACTGGCTGGTGTGGCGGGAGCGGTCGCTGGGCACCTACCCGGGGGTCTGGTTACGAGCCAAGACAATACATTCCTTTTTTTTTTTTTTGTGCTGTCGCCTGTACTTCGTTCAGTTTCATGAAGCTACGAGGTACCCAGGTGATCGCCGGAGAACTTGAGCCAGGGTCGCGTCGACGGCGCGGCGCGGAGTTCCCTGAGCGAAACCTGGTGGCGGTGGCGCCCCAGGTAGATGTCCGAGGAAAGGTCCGGCGGTACAGCACGCTCGTCGAGTCGCTCGAAGAGCGTGAGGCCCGGGTTGAGGTGGGCGAGGTTCATGTTGTAGACGAGGTCGTAGAGGGCCGATCCCGAACGCGCGGCTCGCCTGCAGCGAGGAGCCGTACTCGACGTAGCGCTGCTTGAGCCAGTAGGTGTACCAGTTCATGCCGCTGATCCAGTACCCCTGCCGCGCCGGCGCCGGTGACCATCTCGGCGCATGCGACGGGCGTAGCGGGGAAGCTGGAGACGCAGTCTTCGACGAGGACCCCCGCGCTCGACCAGGGCGCCGAAGGTGGGCGCCCGCCCCTCGCAGGACCGCGCGCTGGAGCATGTCCGTACGCAGCGAGTCGACGTCGCTGAGGATCAGCTTCTTTGGCGGGCACCGCGGCCAATGATCCTGAACCGAGTTGCGCGGCGGCCGGCTAGCGCGGCACGCGGAGGCCGGCATGCTTGCGCTGGGCGCGACGTTCAGCAGGAGAACCCCGAGCCAGGCGAGGGGCGGCGAGCACGAGCAGCGCCGCCGGTGAGATCCAGGATCGAGATCGCCAGCACGACGAGGGCAACGATGGAGACGAGGAAGCCGAGCGCGCTCGAGCCGCTGCCCTCGCGACGTCCGGCGGCGCCGACCACGTCGCTGACGACGATGCAGGCAAAGACCGCGCCGGCGAGGCAGAAGAAGGCCCCGACGGGGGTGCTGATCAGCGGTGCCGGCCGGAGAACGTCACGATGACGAGGGCGATGACTCCGGCCAGGATCGTCATCGACCGGGCCGAGCCCTGGGTGCCGGTAGTGCCGGCGAGCATCCCGATCGCGATGCCGACGCCAAGCTGGCGGATGCCAGAAAAGGTCCACACCAAAACCTGACTCGCCGGGCGCGGCGCTGATTCGGCACACTGTTCCGAATGTCGGACCCACCACCGGCGCCGCGCCCACGCCAGCAGCAGCGACCTCGAGCGCTACGCCGGCCTCTTCCGCGAGGCGGACCGGCGTGATGCGTGCCTCGGCGATGCGCGACCTGATGGCTGTGACCGCGCACCCCGACGTGATCTCCCTGGCGGGCGAGCTACCAACGCCTCGACCTTCCCGCCGCAGGCGTCGCTGCGCCGATGACACGGTGGCCGCCCAGGAGTGGGCGGCGGAGGCACTGCCAGTCAGGGCCGACCGAGGGCTTTCCACGAGCGTGGCGGCTGCCGCGTCGAGGTGATGGGCACCAGGAGGGGAATGTTCCCCGACCCCGAGGACGTGATCGTCGCCGCCGGTCGCCGGCGATCGACCTGCTCTGCAAGACGCTGATCGATTACCAGCGATCGTCGCGGTGATCTGTGAGGCCCCGACCTACCCGGGGGCGATCCCCGTCTTCTGCACTACAAGGCGGAGACGATCCAGGTCGAGTGCGACGGCGACGGGATGCGGGTGGAGGAGCTGGAGAATCCTGGACCGGCTGGACAAGGCAAGGCAGGCCGGCCCGAAGCTGATCTACTGCGACCCATTCCAGAACCCGGCCGGGGTGACGATGCTCTGGAGCGCGGCGGCGCTGGTTGAGCTGGCCCGCTCAAGCTGCTCGTCGCCGAGGACAATACCTACGGCCTCCTGCGCGCTCAGGCGGCGAGCCCTGCCACCCGCTCTACCAGCTCAACGATCACATCGTCATCTACGTCGGCGCCTTCTCCAAGATACTCCCCGGGATCCGCCTGGCTGGCTGATCCTGCTCGCCGCCGGTGATGGAGAAGGTCGTGCTCGGCAAGCAGGCATCAGACCTGCACCTCGACGTTCGGCCCCCAATACTTCGTGCGCGGTTTGCTCGAGGGGAGCTGGACCACGTACGTCGAGAGCCTTGACGAAGATCTCCGCTTCCGCCGCGACGCGATGATCGACGCGCTGCGCACCTACTTCCCGCCACAGGCAGCCTGGACCAAGGGCCCCCAAAGGCTCGCGGTCTGTTCGTCTGGGCCGCCCTGCCGCCCTCCATCGACACCAGCGACCTGCTGGCGGAGGGCGCTGCGCGAGGACGTCACCTTCGTGCCCGGCCAGGCCGCCTACGTGGACGGCGCCGGGCGCAGCTTGATGCGCCTACAACTTCTTGCCGCCAGGGAACGAGGACCAGATCCGCGAGGGAATTCCCTGCTGGTCTGGCAGGTGGTCGGCGAGCAGGTCGAGCTCTACTCAGCCCTGACCGGCGAGTCCCCGCCGTCCCCGAGAAGCGGCAGAAGAGCCCAGCTCGACCGAGACGGAGAACGTCGTCCCGTTCCGCAAAGCGGAGGAAGGCGCGGGATGAAGGTACGGTCCTGAAAGGCGGACGCTCCTTGGAGACCAGGGTGTCGCGCTACGTCAGGGTGCGCGGGTGGAGGACGCGCTCGAGCGGCTGGGCCACAGCCGCTGCCGCTCGAGGCCGACGGTGAGCTGGTCAAGCAGCATCTGGTCGGACGTCCCGACGTCGCCTTCGTCGCCGCCATGTCCTCGCCCAGGCGGCGAGGACAGGGACGGCGCAGGAGCTGCTCGAGATCCTCGGCATCCCTCACGGCCCGGGGATCGCCGCCTGCACGCGCTGCATCAACAAGGTGCTCGCCGAGCGCGACCTACGCTCCAGCAGTGTACAACTGCAGCTGGTAGGCCTCAACAGGACCGCCTTCCGCGAGCTGAGCGCGCCGACGCGCCTCGGCGGGCTCGAGGAGCGGCTCGGCTTCCCGCTCGTGGTCAGCCAGAGCCGTGGCGGCGCGGCACTGGGTGTGAAATTCGCCCGAGAGCTGGTTCGACGTGCCCGAGGCCCTCGTCGGCCTTCGTCGACGACCGGGTTCTCCTGGTGGACGCTGGTGAAGGCCGCCGAGCTGGCGGTCAGCGTGCTCGGCAACGAGCCTCTGCCGATCGTCGAGGCGATCCCGCACAGCGGCGACCGCTACGACTTTGAGACTAGCTACGAGATCGGCATACCTGGTCTGCCGAGCTCGGCGGGGCGGAAAGTCCGCAGCGGTGGCCGGAACGGCGTTGGCCACGGTCCGAGGCTCTCGGCCTGTCCGGGCTTCAGGTCGACGCTGACGTTGAGTGCGGACGGGCCGCGGTATCGAGGTCAACGCGATCCCCGGCCTCACCGACACCAGCCTCCTCCCCCAGGCTGCGGAGGCGGCCAGACTGACGTTGAGCAGCTGGTCGAGGACCTTGAGCCTGGCGCTGACGCCGGCGAACGCCTAGGAATCCTCACCCTGGGCGAAGTCGTCGGAGGCACCGTCGAGGAACTCCTTGAACTTGTGGACAGACCTCCTCGGTGTCCTCGACGTCGTACTAGAACTGGATCGCCAGCTCCTCGATCACGTGCCTCGTCGGCGAATATCGGTGCCGAACCCGGACGGCGAGCAGGAGGGCATCGGAGGGGCGGAATCAGTATCTGCAGCTCCAGCCGTTGATCGAGACAGTGATGGAGGCGGCCGAAGGTGTTGTCGCGCAGCTGGGTCACCGAGACACGCTCGCATTTGGCATCGAGCTGCTGGCGTCGAGCAGGTCGAAGCAGGTAGTCGGTCATCGGCCGGGGCGTCGAGGCCCCCTGGAGCTTCATCAGGATCGCCGCCGCCTTCGGGGTGCCCGATCCAGATCAGCAGGAACTTGTTGCTGTTATCAACCGTATTGACCAAGACGATCGGCTGCTGCCCGACCATGTCGAAACTAACGCGTAGATCTGCATCTGCTGCACGATCGGGCGATCCGAATCAAACCAGGGACCTGGTCCTTGAAGACGCGCTGCTGACCAACTGGGCTAATCGCCCGGAGCCAAGCCGAAGGATAGCGAGGGATCAGGGGGCCAATCGACGTCCTCTCAGCGGCGGCGCCGGGCCAGCTCGCGGACGAGCGAGCGCAGCTCGTCGAGGTCCGAGAGCCGGATCTCGACCGCGATCTCCCCCGCCCTTGGCCGCAGCTTGACCTCGTGTCCGAGGACCGACTCGAGCTCGTCTTCGGCCTCGCGCAGAGCGCCGGCCTCCTCGGGCGCAAGCTGCACTCGCGATCCTCTTCTCTCTTTTGGCTGGCCAGCCAGCTTGGCGCGCTTCTCGGTCTCGCGGACGGACCATCCGGAGCGGGCCGCGTCGCGGGCGAGGCGGCGGCGGACGTCATTGCCCTCGGCGGTCAGCAGGGCCTTTCCGTGCCCCTCGCTCAGCTCGCCCGACTCGAGCAGCGCCAGGGCCTCGTCGGGGAGGTCGAGCAGGCGGATCAGGTTGGACACGGCTGGTCGGCTGCGGCCGACGCGGCGGGCCAGCTCCTCCTTGGATAGACCGAGGTCATCGACGAGCGCCGCGCAGGCGCGCGCCTCGTCGACCGGGTTGAGGTCCTCGCGGACCATGTTCTCGATCAACGCCACCTGCATGCGCTCCGCCAGCTCCTGATCCCGGATGACCGCGGGCACTTTCGCGAGGCCGGCGGCCTGCGCCGCCCGCCAGCGGCGCTCGCCGGCGATCAGCTCGTAGCTACCGTCGGGGAGGGGCCGGACGAGGAGGGGCTGCACGACGCCGTTGGCCTCGATCGAGGTGGCGAGGCCGGCGAGGGAATCCGGGTCGATCTTCGTTCGCGGCTGGTTTGGGTTTGGCTTGATCAGCTCGGTCGGCAGCTCGCGCAGCTCCCCCGCGTGGTCGCTCTCGGCCTCCGGGAGGATCGCCGCGAGCCCGCTGCCGAGGCCGCGACGGGCGGTGCTAGCCACGCTCGGCCAGCTCCTCGGCCAGGGCGCGGTACGCAGCCGAGCCGCGCGACTGGGGGGAGTGCTCGGTCACCGGCAGACCATAGCTCGGGGCCTCGGCGACCCGGACGCTGCGCGGGATGACCGTGTCGAAGACCATTTCGGGGAAGTGCTGGCGAAGTTCGCGCTCGACGTCCTGGGCGAGGCGAGTGCGCTCGTCGTGCATGGTGACCAAGAGGCCCGACACTTCGAGCGCCGGGTTTAGCTCGCGGCGGATCATCGCCAGCGTGTCGAGGAACTGGACCAGCCCCTCGAGCGCCAGGTACTCCGCTTGCACGGGCACGATCACGCGGTCGGCGGCGGTGAGGGCGTTGACGCTGACGGGACCCAGCGAGGGGGGGCAGTCGAGCAGCGTGTAGGCGAAGCGCTCGCGCACCGGACCGAGACGCTCGCGCAGGCGGGTCTCCGACCCCTCGATCCTCGGCAGCTCGACCGCGGCGCCGGCGAGGTCGCGATTGGCCGGGACCAACCAGAAGTTGTCGGGGCCCGCCGGCCGAGCCGCCTCGGCTACCGAGACGTCGCCGATCAGGCAGTCGTAGGAGGAGGGGTGCATGTCGCGCTCGCCGCCCAGGGCCACCGTCGCGTTGCACTGCGGGTCGAGGTCGACCAGCAGTGTCTGCGCGCCGGACGAGGCGACGCAGGCGGCGACGTTGACGGCCGTGGTCGTCTTGCCGACGCCGCCCTTCTGGTTCGCGATCGCGTAGACGGCACCCATGCGAGAGGAGACTAGTTCGCCCTCTAGCCGTATGGCTTCTTCTTCGCGATGCCCGAGCGGCGGGGGAGCTTCTCCGGCGTCGGGCCGATCTTGCGGATGACATGGAGGTGGCGGTGCTGACTGCCGGCATAGGGGCCGACGGCAAGGATGCGTTCGGAATGCATGGCCAGGATGTCGGCAGCGCCGGCGAGTTGGGCCTCCTCGCCGGGGTCGCGCTTGCCCTTCCAGGCTACGAGGGTGCCTCCGTCCTCGAGCAGGGGTGAGGCGAGCTCGGCGAGGGTGGAGAGACGGCCGACGGCGCGGGCTGTCGCGGCCGCGTAGGACTCGCGGCCATCTCCCGTGGCGAGGTCCTCCGAGCGGGCATTGATCACGTCTGCGTTTTCGATTCCGGCCGCGTCGATTGCGCGCCGGATGAAGTCGCACTTGCGGCCGACGGACTCGATCAGATCGACGCGCGCGCTAGGCAGGGCGATCGCCAGGACGAGGCCCGGAAAGCCAGCTCCAGAGCCGATATCGGCGATCGTTGCCGCCTCGCGCAGGGCCGGCGCCTCTAGCCCCGTGAGGCTGTCGGCGACGTGGACCTTCCAGGCGCGGGCTTGGTCCGTCACGGAGCTGACCGAGGCGCGCTCGGCGGCGAGCAGCTCGAGTATCCGCTCCAGCGCGGCTCGTTGCGAGGGATCGAGGGTTGCCGTCGGGTCGCTCACTCGGCGAGGAGCGGGGCGACGACCACACAGCGGCGCGGCTCGTCGCCTTCGCTGTACGTCTCGACGCCGGAGCGCTCCTTTAGGTGCTCGTGGACGACCCGGCGCTCTTGAGCGCTCATTGGGTCCATCTCGACGCTGTGGTTGCCGTTCAGCGCCTGCTCGGCCGCCCGGTCAGCACGGGCCGTCAGCATCTCTCGACGGCGGTCGCGGTAGCCCGCGGCGTCGACGACGACCCGCTTGCGCTCGCGGATCCCCCTGAAGGCGGCCTGGTAGGCGAGCAGCTGCACCGCGTCGATCGTCTGGCCCCGCTTGCCGATCAGCAGACCGTAATCCTCGTCCCCCTCGATCGCAGCCGTGATCCGATCGTCGTCCTCGACGATCTCGACCTCTCCGTCCAAATCCAGCTCATCGAGGACTCCTTCCACGAGCTCCCGGACGCGCTCGGCCGGGGCGTCCGGCCAGTCGTCTGCACCAGTCACGCGGCCAGTTTATTCGTGAACTGAATTGCTGCAAGTCAGAGGGTTTTGGCGCGGCGGGTCCTGTCACCGAATGGGTGCCCACCACCCCGCTGCGGGGCGGCTGCGCCCGCTACCTACGCTTCTTCTTCTTCCGCGGCGGAGGAGGGGGGGGCTTTGCTGCTTGTACTTCCTCAGGCGTGGTCACCTGGGGCGCCGGAATCAGCTTCGCTGCCGCGTAGGCCTGCAGCGCGGTCCAGAAGTTGGTCGTGATCCAGTAGAGGCTGAGGCCGGCTGGGAAGGTCGGCACGAAGAAGAGGCCGACGAGCGAGAAGGCGCCGATCATCAGGTACTGCTGGTTGCTGCTGCCCGTCGTGGGTGACGAGCGCACCGTGACGATCGTGGAGAGCGCCATCGAGCCGGCGAAGAGGACCATCAGGATGATGGTCTCCGCCCCCTGCGGCTTTTCGATCACCGAGTTGATGAAGAACCAGCCCGCTTCGCCTCCCGCTTTCACGTCTTCCTCGAAGCTGTCGCCGCGCAGCAGGTTGAACAAGGCGAAGAAGATCGGCAGCTGGAGGATTAGGGGAAGGCAGGAGGCAAGGGGGTTGACCTTGTTCTCCTGGTAGAAGCGCATCATCTCCTGCTGCATGCGCTGGCGGTCGTTTTTGAACTTCGCCTGGATTTCCTTGATCTGTGGCTGAAGCGCCTGCAGCGCCCGCATGCCCTTGATCTGACGGTAGGTGAGCGGGATCAGCAGCGCTCGCACGGTGATGGTCAGGGCGATGATCGAGGTACCCCAGCTGAGCCCGGCGTTGTCGTGGAAGAAATCGAGGACCGCCTCGGCGGCGTCCTCGATCGGCTGAAGAATGTCGGCGGTCGGGAGGATCATGTACGCAGCTCACCGTGATACTCGGCAGGATCGACCGGCCCGACCCTGAGCGTGAAGCGCGCGGGAACCGGGTCGAAGCCGCCGTGGCTGAAGGGATTGCAGCGCAGCAGGCGCCAAGCCCCGAGGAGCGTCCCCCGAATGGCGCCGAAGCGGCGCACGGACTCGGCGGCGTAGGCGGAGCAACTGGGCTCGTAGCGACAGCGGCGGGGAATCGCCGGTGAGACCCAGCGCTGGTACGCAGCGATCAGGGCAAGCAGGAGGCGTTTCACGTGGAACCGTTCCCGGTCGAGGCGGCGAGGGCCTCTTCGATGCTCACCCGCGCCCCCTTGCTTCCGTCCCGTCCGATCAGGTCCCCGATCTCGGGACGGGCAACGAGGACGAAGTCGTGGCCAGGCGGGAGGCGATCCGCGAGCTCCCAGAAAGCTTCCCGCAGAACCCGCTTCACCCTGTTGCGGTCGACCGCCCCACCCACCTTGCGGCTGACGGAGACCCCGAGCCTCACCTCCTCGCCCTCCTCGTCCGCCTTGCGGGGAAAGCTGTAGAGCACCAGGTGGCGGGTCGCATGTGATGATCCGTCGCGGTAGACGCGGTCGAACTCGCCGCTGCGAGAGAGGCGGCGTCGTCTTGCCGCCATCTAGTGGGTGAGGCGCTTGCGGCCTTTGCGGCGGCGGCGCTTGAGGATCGCGCGGCCGCCCCGTGTGCTCATCCGCGCCCGGAAGCCGTGCGTCTTGGCCCGCTTTCGCTTCTTCGGCTGATAGGTCCGCTTCATCGGCCGCGCAGTATACGGATGACTTGGGAGCGGGCGGCCCCACTCGCCACAAAGCTTTTCCCGGCATTTGCGTCAGGCACGATTTCGCCCCTGTCGGGCGTCGCTATGGTCGGCAGCCGGTGGATGATGGCGCGGAGAAACCGACCCTCGACTCGCTCTGGCAAGACGTTCGCGATCGCCTGCGTGCGTCCGTGCCCCCGTCCACTTTCCAGCTCTGGCTCGAGCCGCTCCAGGTAGTCGGCGCGCAAGGGAATCGTCTCTTCCTCTCGGCTCCCGAGGGAATCCGGGCATGGAGCGAGCGGCGTTACTCGACCCTCATCTGCGATGCGATGGCGAGCTTGGATTCGGAGTTGACCGAAGTCGCCTTCGTCGCTGAGGGCGATGCGCCAGGTCTGCAAGGGCCAAGCGCGCGCGACACAGCCCTCAACGTCAACTACACCTTTGACCGCTTCGTGATCGGGGAGGGCAACCGGGTGGCCCATGCCGGCGCACTGGCCGTCGCCGAGGCTCCCTCTGAGGCCTACAACCCGTTCTTCCTGCACGGCCCCCCCGGCTTGGGAAAGACTCACCTGCTCGTCGCGATCGCCAACTACCTCGCCGACAACGCGCCGGCGCTCAACGTTCGCTACACGACAGCCGAGCGCTTCACGAACGAGTTCGTGGCGGCGCTGCGCAACTCCGGCGCCGAGGAGTTCAAGCGACGCCACCGCGACCTCAACGTCCTGCTCGTCGACGACGTCCAGTTCCTCGAGGGCAAGCGCCACACCGAGGACGAGTTCTTCCATACCTTCAACGCGCTCTTCGAAGGCGGCAGCCAGCTGGTTCTCTCCGCCGACCGCATTCCAAGCGAGCTCTCGACCCTGGAGACCCGCCTACGTGACCGCTTCGAGTGGGGCCTCACCGTGGCTGTCGAGCCACCGAACATGGCCACGCGCCTCACCGTCCTTCGCCGCCTGGTTCACGAGGCGGGGGCGGAGGCTGAGAGCGACGTCCTGGCCGCACTGGCGGGCCGCATCGACGCCAACGTCCGTCAGCTCCACGGCGCCCTTACGCGCGTGCTCGCCCACGCCTCCCTGACCGCCAGGCCGATCAGCTCCGACCTGATCGACGCGGTGGTGCCCCGAGCAGCGAAACGCAGCGATGCCAGCCCCGTGGAGGAGATCCAGCAACGCGTCTCGTCTGCCTTCGGCATCTCCCGCGCCGAGCTCGTCGGCTCCACGCGGGCCGCCACCCCGTTGCGCGCTCGGCAGGTGGCGATTTACCTAACGCGCGAGCTGACCGATCTCTCCCTGCCCCAGATCGGTCGGCTCTTCGGCGGGCGCGACCACTCGACCGTGCTCAACTCGATCCGCAGAATCGAAGCGCGATTCGGCGAAGACAAGGGCCTTCAGGCTCGTGTCGAGGAGCTCCGCCGCGCAATCCACACCGTCTCCACAGGCAGCTCCTGACGGCCGACGGCGCTGTAAGAATCATGCCTCTTCCACAGATCCATCCACAGGCGGAGAAACCACGGCCAGAGCGCAATCCGGCCTTTTCTCGCTGTTTTCCACACGCCCTAACCCAACTCAAGAAGGCAGTGGTCATTTGAAGCTGAAGACAAAACGAGAGGAGCTTGTCGGAAAGCTCTCTGTGGTCTCCCGCGCGGTCTCCACCCGCGCCGCGACACAATCGCTTTCCGGCATCCTGATCTCGATCGACGGGGATGGGGTCGACCTCTGCGCAACCGATCTCGAGATGGGCTTGAAGACGAGGCTGGAGGCGGAGACCGAGGGAACCGGCTCGATTCTGCTCCCCGGGCGGCTGCTGGCGGAGCTGGCCCGCTCCCTCGGTGACCCAACGGTTGAGATCGCGCTGCGCGAGGCCGAGCGCGACGTCGAGATCCGCAACGGCGGCTCGAGCTTCCATCTACGCACGCTGCCCAGCGAGGACTTCCCGAAGTTCCCGGAGGAGGAGGGCGAGCCGATGCGGATTCCGGCCCCCGCCCTCGCATCGACCGTCGAGCTAGTCGCCCGGGCCGCTTCTCGCGATGACATGCGGCCCGTGCTGACCGGTGTCCTGGTCAGCGCCAGCGGCTCGGAGATGACGATGGTGGCGACGGACTCCTACCGGCTCGCGGTGAAGCGGACCGAGCTGGAGGGCGGGATCGACGGCGAGCTCGAGGCGAACATCCCGGCCCGCGCCATGCGCGAGCTGGCGCGGATCGTCTCCACTGAGGGAGTGGACCAGGTTGCCGTTGCGCTCTCGCGCAACCAGGCGGTCTTCCAGGCAGGGGCCATCGTCCTCAACACGAGGCTGATCGAGGGCCAATTCCCCAACTTTCGACAGCTCCTGCCGGAGTCCTACGAGCACGACATCCGCTTGCCGCGACCCGAGCTGCTTGACGTCACCCGCCGCGTCAGCCAGCTTGCGCAGCGCAACGCCCCGCTGCGGCTCTCCTTTGCGCCTGGCGAGCTGAAGGTTGCCGCCTCGACCCCGGACGTCGGCGACGCCGAGGAGACGATGCCCGCGGCCTTCGACGGGGAGCCGCTGGAGATCGGCTTCAACCCGGACTTCCTGCGCGAGGGGATCGAAAGCGTCGAGGGGGACGAGGTGATGCTGCGCCTGATCTCGCCGCTGCGCCCCGGGCTGTTGCAGCCGGTCGACAACGAAGACTTCCGCTATCTGGTGATGCCGATCCGCCTCAACGTCTGAGGACGTGCCGGTGCTGGTCACCGTCGTCGAAGCGAGGCCACTGCGCAGCTTGGAGCGGGTGCGCGTCGAGCTGGGCCCTGGGATCGCCAGCCTCGTTGGCCCCAACGGCACCGGCAAGACGAACCTGCTCGAGGCCCTCTACTTTGCGCTCACGGGCCGTTCCTTTCGCACCTCCGACCGCCGCGACCTGATTCCCTTCGGCGGCTCCCTGGCCCGGGCGGAGGCCACGGTCCGCGATGCGGACGGGATCGACGCGAGGCTGCTCGCCTCGGTCAGCCGCGCCGAGGGGCGCCGTCATCTGCTCGACGGCAACGCTGTCGATCCCGGGACCCTGGCACGGAGCCGGCCGCCCGTTGCGGTCTTCTCACCTGATCGCCTGGCGTTGATCAAGGGCCCGCCGGGCGAGCGGCGCGCCCATCTGGACCGTTTCGTCGCCGCCCGCTGGCCCTCCCGCGCCGACTTGCGCCAGCGATTCGGTCAGGTCCTGGCTCAGCGCAACGCGCTGCTGGCGCGGCTCAAGGATGGCCGCACCGACGCAAGCGCGCTCGAAGTCTGGGACGCGACCATGGCTGAAGCGTCGGCGACACTGGTCGAGGCCCGCGCGGAGGCCGTCGCCGAGCTGACCGAACCCTTCGCCGCTGCGGCGGACGATCTCGGCCTGGAGGGTGGTGCCTCGATCGAGTACGCCCCGCGGTCGCCCGGCACCGCGGAGGAGATTCGGGCGGGCCTCGCCGAGCGCCGCGACGCCGACCTTCGCCTCGGCCGCAGCTCCTGGGGGCCGCACCTGGACGAGCTCAGGATCGAGGCCACCGGCCGCTCGCTGCGGCGTTACGGCTCTCAGGGCCAGCAGCGCGCGGCGTTGCTGGCGCTCCTGTTCGCCCAGCGCGCGGCGCTGCTGGCCGCCCGCGGCATCGCGCCGCTACTGCTCCTCGACGACGTGATGAGCGAGCTCGACCCGGATCGCCGTGAGCGCCTCGTCGAGCGCCTCGCGGGGGAGGGCCAGGCGTTGATCACGGCCGCCGCGATGGATGCCCTCCCGCAGCCCGCCCGAACGCGGCTCATCCGCATGCCGAACGCAATCGCCGGGGCGGTGGCAGCGTGACCCACCGCCCCGCCCCGCGCCCCGCCGCGACGGCTCTGCGCGCAGCGCTTGCGGAGGCGGCTCCGAAGACGCGCCTGGCGGCAGTGCAGAGCGCCTGGGCGGAGGTGGTCGGCGAGCGGATCGGCGCCGCAGCGCGCCCGATCTCGGAGCGCAACGGGGAGGTGCTGGTCAGCTGCACGGATTCCGTCTGGGCGCAGGAGTTGGATTTGATGCAGGAGCAGCTCCTGGGCCGCCTGCGGGAGCGGCTCGGCGAGCAATCGCCAGCGAGTTTGCGCTTCCGTGTGGAAGATGCCTGATGGAGGGCAGATTTATCGTTGATTTGCAGGTCTTTTGTTTCAAGAGGACCCTCGGTTGGGAGGGTCGAGCTGGTATCCTTATGTCAACTCGAGTTTCTGCCCCGGACCGGTGTGGGAAGAGCCCAGACGGCCGGGGTTTTCTATGAGAGCGGGAAGGGACTAATTGCCTGAGAAGACGAAGCCGACCGCGAAGAAGAAGAGCGGGGAGGCCTCCTATGGCGCCAAGGACATCACTGTCCTCGAGGGCCTGGAAGCAGTCCGCAAGCGCCCGGGCATGTACATCGGCTCGACCGGCCCCCGCGGACTGCACCATCTGGTCTACGAGGTCGTCGACAACTCCGTCGACGAGGCGCTCGCCAGCCACTGCGACCACGTTCGCGTCGTCCTGCACCCGGACAACAGCTGCACCGTCATCGACGACGGTCGCGGGATCCCGGTCGACGAACTGAAAAAGGAGAAGCGGCCCGCGGCGGAGGTGGTGCTGACGACCCTTCACGCCGGCGGCAAGTTCGGGGACGGCGGGGGCTACAAGGTCTCCGGTGGCCTGCACGGGGTCGGGATCTCGGTCGTCAACGCGCTCTCGGAGCGCCTTCATCTCCAGATCAGCCGCGACGGCGCCGTCTGGACGCAGGATTACGAGCGCGGCAAGCCGCAGGCGGCGCTTGCCAATACCGAGGCCACCGACACCACCGGCACGTCGATCACCTTCCTCCCGGACGACGAGATCTTCGACGAGCTCGAGTTCGACTACGCGACCCTGGCCGAGCGCCTGCGCGAGACGGCCTTCCTCACGCGTGGCCTCAAGATCGAGCTCGTCGACGAGCGCGGTGCCGGGCAGCGCGACACCTTCCACTACGAGGGCGGCATCGTCGACTTCGTCGCCCACCTCAACGAGAACAAGGACGCGCTGCACCGCAAGACGGTCTATTTCGAAGGCGAGACCGAGGACGGCCAGGTGGAGGTGGCGATGCAGTGGAACTCCTCCTACCAGGAATCCGTCTTCAGCTTCGCCAACAACATCAACACCCACGAGGGCGGCTCGCACCTCTCCGGCTTCCGCGCGGCGCTGACCCGGACCCTCAATGCGTATGCCCGCGGCAAAGGCTTGCTCAAAGAGAAAGACGAGAACCTCACCGGCGACGACGTCCGCGAGGGGCTGACGGCGGTGATCTCGGTCAAGCTCGCCGATCCGCAGTTCGAGGGGCAGACCAAGACCAAGCTCGGCAACCCGCCGGTCGAGGGCCTGGTCAAGGAGACGGTCAACCGCAAGCTCGGCGAGTTCTTCGAGGAGAACCCGGGTGAGGCGAAACGTATTGTCGGCAAGGCGGTCGACGCCGCCCGCGCGCGTCAGGCGGCGCGCAAGGCGCGCGACCTCACGCGGCGCAAGTCGGCGCTGGAGAACTCGACCCTGCCGGGCAAGCTCGCCGATTGCACGGTGCGCGACCCGGCCCTGGCCGAGCTCTTCATCGTCGAGGGCGATTCCGCCGGTGGTTCGGCGAAGCAAGGCCGTGATCGCAACACCCAGGCAGTCCTGCCGCTGCGCGGCAAGATCATCAACGTCGAGAAGGCGCGGATCGACAAGGTCCTCTCCAATCAGGAGATCCAGGCTCTGATCACGGCGGTCGGCACTGGCATCCGCGAGGAGTTCGACGTCAAAGAGGCGCGCTACCACAAGGTCGTCCTGATGACCGACGCCGACGTCGACGGTGCCCACATCCGCACCCTCGTCCTCACCTTCCTCTACCGCGAGATGCCGGAGCTGATCGAGGCCGGCTACGTCTACATCGCCAAGCCGCCGCTCTACAAGCTGAAGAACGGCAAGCAGGAGACCTATGTCGAGAAGGAGTCCGAGCTGGAGGAGCTGCTGCTGCGCGACAAGCTCGAGCAGATGGAGATCGTCGATGCCCAGGGCGAGTCGCACAACCTGACCGCGACCCGCTGGCAACGCTTCAACCGCCGCCTCAAGGAGCACGAGGGTTGGGCCGATTCGCTGCAGGCCGATTTCGGCCATGAGCTGGTGCGCTTCCTCGGCGAGTCCGAAGTCCTCGACCGGGGCGCCGCCTCCCTCGCCGAGGTGAAGGAGCTGCTGAGCGGCGACGCGGGCGAGGCCGAGCCCTTCGACACGGAGGTGGTTTCCGAATCGGGGGAAGGGATCTTGGTCCGCGCGGTCCACCGCCGCGACGGGCTCGCCCGCGCCTACGAGCTCTCGGCGGCGCTGTTTGAATCCAACGACTATCGGCGCCTGGTCGAGTCGCACGCCGAGCTGCTGAAGCAGATCGGCCGCCCGCCTTTCGAGCTCACCCTCGACCAGAAACAGCGCACGGCGGAGTCCTTCGCCGAGTTGCGTCGCATGGTGCTGGAGCTGGCTCGCCACGGGGTCACCATGCAGCGCTTCAAGGGGCTGGGCGAGATGAACGCCGAACAGCTGCGCGAGACGACGATGGACCCGTCCAGCCGCACCCTCGAGCGAGTGCGGATTGACGATGCCGCGCTGGCGGAGAAGGTCTTCGCCGACCTGATGGGCGACAAGGTCGAGCCGCGCAAGGCCTTCATCGAAAGACATGCCACCGAGGTCGGGTTCATCGATGTCTAGCGACGCGGCTGGGATTGAAAGGCGGGTGATCTAGTGGAGGGCGCCGACGCGCTCACCGGCGGGCGGATCGAGGAGCGCGAGCTGACCACCGAGATGCGCTCGTCGTATCTCGACTACGCGATGAGCGTGATCGTCGGCCGCGCCCTCCCGGACGTGCGCGACGGGTTGAAGCCAGTGCACCGCCGTGTGCTCTACGCGATGCACGACCTCGCCCTGCAGCCGAACCGTCCCTACCGCAAGTCCGCCTTCATCGTCGGCGAGGTGATGGGCAAGTACCACCCACACGGCGACAGCGCGATCTACGACACCCTCGCCCGCATGGCGCAGGACTTCTCCCTGCGCTACATGCTCGTAGACGGCCAGGGCAACTTCGGCTCGATCGACGACGACCCACCGGCGGCGATGAGGTACACCGAGGCCCGGCTGGCGCGGCTCTCGACCGAGCTGCTGCGCGACATCGAGGCCGACACGGTCGAGTGGGGGCCGAACTACGACGAGTCCCAGCAGGAGCCGCTGGTGCTGCCGGCCCGTTTCCCCAACCTGCTGGTCAACGGCGCCGCCGGGATCGCGGTCGGCATGGCGACCAACATCCCGCCGCACAACCTGAGCGAGGTGATCGGCGCGGTCAAGGCCTACCTCGCCAACCCTGGGATCGATCTGGCCGGGCTGATGGAGCACGTCAAGGGACCTGACTTCCCCGGTGGCGGGATCATGAGCGCCGAAGGCGTCCGCGACGCCTACGCTTCCGGCCGCGCCTCGGTCCGGATCCGCGCTCGCGCCCACGTCGAGCCGCTCAAGGGCGGCCGCGACGCGATCATCGTCACCGAGCTTCCGTTCATGGTCAAGAAGGGCGGCGACGGCGGTTTGATCACCAAGATCGCTGACCTCGTGCGGGACAAGAAGATCACCGGCGTCTCCGACCTCCGCGACGAGTCGGACCGCTCCGGGATGCGCCTCGTGATCGAGACCAAGCGCGGTGGCGACCCGCCCGAGGTCGTGCTCAACCAGCTCTACAAGCGGACCGCGATGCAGAGCACCTTCGGCATCAACATGGTTGCCCTCGTCGACGGCGTGCCGCGAACGCTCAGCCTCAAGGAGCTGATCGAGCACTACGTCAGCCACCAGCGCGAGGTCGTGATCCGGCGCACCCAGCACGAGCTGCGCCGCGCCGAGGCCCGCGCTCACATCCTCGAGGGGCTGCTGATCGCGCTCGACAACCTCGATGCGGTGATCGAGCTGATCCGCGGCTCGGCCGACACCGAGACGGCCAAGAGCGGCCTGGTGGAACGCTTCGAGCTATCCGAGGAGCAGGCCCAGGCGATCCTCGATATGCGCCTCGCCCGCCTCACCGCGCTGGAGTCCGACAAGCTGCGCGAGGAGCACGAAGAGCTGGCCAAGCGGATAGCCGAGCTGCGCGCGATCCTTGGCGACCCGGCCCGGATCGACGCCGTGATCGTCGAGGAGCTCGACGAAGTCGACAAGCGCTACGGCGACGAGCGGCGCACTGAGATCACCCACTTCGAGGGCGACATGAACATCGAGGACATGATCGCCGACCAGCAGATGGTGATCTCGATCACCCACTCGGGCTACGCCAAGCGCCTTCCTCTCGCGACCTATCGGCAGCAGCACCGCGGCGGCCGCGGCGTGATGGGGATGGACCTGAAGGAGGACGATTACATCGAGCACCTGCACATCTGCTCGACCCACGACTTCCTGCTCTTCTTCACCAACCGCGGCAAGGTCGTACCGGCTCAAGGTCTACGAGCTGCCGGAGGGGTCGCGCACCTCGAAAGGCCGCGCCCTGGTCAACGTGCTGCCGCTGCGCGACGGCGAGAAGGTCACGGCGGTGATCCCCACGCGCGACTTCAGGAGAACAAGTACCTCGTCTTCGCCACCGCCCAGGGCCTGGTCAAGAAGACCGAGTTCACCGCCTACAACACCCCGATCCGCGCCGACGGCATCATCGCGATCAAGATCCGCGACAACGACGAGCTGGTCCAGGTTCGCCTGACCTCGGGCGAGGACGACATCCTGCTCGTCTCCAAGTCCGGCCACGCTTCGCGCTTCTCCGAGGATGCGGTGCGGCCGATGGGCCGCGACACCAGCGGCGTGAAGGGGATGAACGTCTCCGCCAAGGTCAACGGCGAGGCCAACCGCGTGCTCGGGATGGACGTGGCGCGCGACGACGCCGAGCTCTTCGTCGTCACCGAGAACGGCTACGGCAAGCGCACCTCGGTCTCCGAGTACCCGGTCAAGGGCCGCGGCACCAAGGGCGTCCTCACCGCCAAGCTGACCCCGAAGAAGGGCGGCCTGGCCGGTGCCCTCATCGTCCGCGAACACCAGGACCTCCTCTTCATCTCCCAAAACGGCATGGTCCAACGCACCCAAGCAGGCGGCATCTCTCAGATGGGCCGCGCCACCCAGGGCGTGCGGGTGATGAACATGAAGGACGACGACTGCGTCTCGGCGGTTGCCTTGGTCGTCGATGACGATTCCAGCTCGGCCGAGGACGACGGACAGGAACAGCTCAGCGAGTAGCAGGTCGTCGAGACCCTCCCCGACGACCCGCTGCTTCCCGCCCGGCCCGACCCCCGCATTGCCTTGTTCGTCAGGGCGCGCGCGAACTACCGCTGCTATCCCTTATCGGCCCGCTGTCTTTGGTAGGGCTCGCCTTAGATAATTCCCCACCGATAGTTCGCGTGCTCCCCGATGAGCCCCACCCATGCAGTGCCTAAAAGATTCGCATCGCCGTTGTTGTACTTCAGCTGATGTAACTTGAATGATCCCGTCGCTTCTTCCGCTAAGTGTTCAACTTGATGCCCGGCAGTATGGAACAAGAAGTCGACTTCACCTTTGATATCGGCGAATGTCCCCGCGGAGCATTCTTTGAAGAAGATTTTCGTGAAAAGTCCGCCAGCTTCTTTGGGTTTGGCCACCACTATGGTTTCGCTTCCACCAGTTCCTGTGTGTAATAAGACTAAGAGTAATGCCTCGACGGAAATATGACCTTCGTTGGTGCCAGCAGTGCGGTCTGCCGTCGTTGGGTAAACTTCGCATTGTGGATATAATTCTAATTCAGGTAACAATACCCACACTTGGCATTCGCTGAATAAGACTTTTATGTGGGCGATACCGCCCGTTAATATTAATCCTTCCCAGACTTCATATTTTGGGCAGTCGATCGTTAAATGCCTGGTTGGAATATCAAGCACACCTAATAAGTCGACACCCAGGGTGAATCCCGCGTGTAAGTCGGTCGCCTGGGTTTCAGCTGCGTTTAAAATTAATACTTTGCCCGCTTCCGCTGACGCCCCTGAGGCGGCAGCGGCCATGAGGCCGATTACAGCCAGCAAAGACAGGCTAAAGACCCTGAATCCATGTGTGCGGATCATTTGCTTTGCTCCTTTCAATGTGTGAAGAGCTGAGTTTTCAGCTAGGTAGTCTCCCGCCGGGTCGCCCATTGATCAAGCACTCTAGATCAATGGTTCGAAGCCGCAACAAGCGGGTATTCCTTGGAATTGCTCAAGGTGTCGTTTGCGAGGCACCCTCGAGACCTTCCGCGGCGGCTATTGGCACACTGGCTGGGTGCCCGGTACCAACCGCAGTTGCGTGCTTTTCGACCTCGACGGGGTCTTGGTGGACTCCCGGGACGCCATCACCGGCTGCATCAATCACGCTCTCACCGAGCATGGCCTTTGCGCACAGCCCGTCGAGGTTCTTCACCGCTTTATCGGGCCGCCGCTCGCTTCCGCTTTCGTGGAGCTCACCGGGCACCCTTCGGATTCGAAGCTCGTGGCCTCATGCATCGACAGCTACCGCAGCCATTACGCCGAGGCCTCTTTGCGCGAGACCGTTGTCGTGCCGAGGATCGGCGATGTCCTGAGTGAGCTGGCCGGGGAATACCAGCTGGGGGTGGCCACGTCGAAGTCGCCCGCCTTCGCCGAGCCTCTGCTGGGCGCCCTCGGGTTGCGGCCGTTCTTCACTGCGGTCGCCGGCCCCGATTTGAGCGCGCATGGCGAGGACAAGGCGACCACAATCGCCGCCGCCCTAAGGATGCTCGACTATCCGCAGCGGGCCGTCATGATTGGCGACCGCTCGCACGACATCGCTGGCGCCAATGCCCACTCCTTGCTCTCCATCGGGGTGACCTGGGGCATCGGCAGCCGCAAGGAGCTACGCGCGGCGGGCGCCGACGCCATGGCGACCACTCCCGCCGAGCTTCCACCAACTGTGAAACTGCTCCTCGAATAGGTAGGCATGTCAGGCCAAGGAAGAACCGACAAGCCTGGCCTCGTGATCTTCGATTGCGACGGGGTGCTGGTCGACAGCGACCGGATTTCGCTGCGCATCCAGGCGGAGCAGATCCGGAAGCTTGGCCTGGAGATGAGCTACGAGGATTGCGTTCGAGACTTCCTCGGCCTGGGGATGCCGGCGACGCTACAGATCCTGACCGAACGCTTGGGGCGACCGCTGCCGTCCGGGTGGGAGGAGGACCTCGACGCTGCTGTGCGCGAGGGGTTTCGACGCGAGCTGCAGCCCGTCCAGGGTGTCATCGAGGCGCTAGACGAGATCGACTTAGCCGCCTGCATTGCCTCCAGCGGCAGCCACGAGAAGATGCGCCTCACCCTTGGCCTCACCGGACTCTGGGATCGCTTCTCCGGCCGAATCTACTCGGCGGAAGAAGTTCGGCGAGGCAAGCCGGCACCCGACTTGTTCCTGCACGCAGCGTCGTGCATGGGCGTCGCGCCGGAGCAGTGCGTCGTCGTGGAGGACAGCCTGTTCGGTGTAGCCGCTGCTAAGGCAGCCGGAATGTCGACCCTCGGCTACTCGCCCGATGGCAACGGCGAGGGCTTGGAGCGCGAGGGCGCCAGGATCTTCGAATCGATGGCCGAGTTGCCGGCGTTGCTGGGATTTGCCCAGGCGCCAAACGCGGCGGGTCCCAGCCTCCGCCAGAGCTAAGCCGCGGCAGGCAAGTACTGCTGCCAGGCTTCGGGAATGCTGGGGCTGGCGACCTGGATGAAAACCGTGGGCCCTGGCGCCTTCGGCGCCTTCTGGGGGTGCATCTGGATCTCGCGGGGGAGGCGGTTGCCCTTGCGGCGGTTGCAGCTGGCGCACGCGGCGACGATGTTCTCCCAGACCGATTTGCCGCCGCGGCTGCGCGGGATCACGTGGTCGACCGTGAGGCCCGACTTGCGCGAGCCGCAGTACTGACAGGTCCACGAGTCCCGCGCGAGGACCGCGCGGCGGGTGATCTTTCTCCTGTGCGCTTCCCGCGGGATCCGCACGTAGCTGACCAAGCGGATCACGTCGGGGCGCTCCATCGTCATGTGCTCAGAGTGGATGGCGCCCTCGCGCCGCTCGAGCAGCTCGGCCTTTTCCTTCAAGAGCAGCACGGCGGCTCGTCTCAGCGTGCACACGTTGATCGGCTCATACGTTGCGTTGAGTACGAGGACTCGCGCCATATTGCTGGGGAATTCTACGCAGTCGGGTAAGAGCCCAAGATGCGCACTGACTCGGCCTTGCCCCGCAGCGCCTCGATCGCGTCAGCAACGGGCGCCTCGGAGAGCGCTCCCTCGAGGTCGCAGAAGAACATGTAGCGGCCCAGCCCCTGGCGCAGCGGTCGCGACTCGATCCGGCTTAGGTTGACCCCCCGGTCGGAGAACTCGCGCAGAGCGTCGACCAGGGCGCCGGGGTGGTCCTCGCCGAGCTCGGAGAAGACGAGCGACGTCTTCCACGTCAGTCCGGCCTCGGGCTCGGTGCCCGCCGGCGCGATCCAGACGAACCGGGTGACGTTGTTCGCCTCGTCCTCGACGCCCTCGCGTAGGATCGCGCAGCCGTACAGCTCGGCGGCGGATCGGGCGCCGATCGCCGCCCACGGCTCCTCGGACTCGCTAACCAGGCGCACGGCCTCGGCAGTGCTGCTGGCGCTGCGCCGCTCGGCTCGCGGCAGCTGATCGCGCAGGAAGCGAGCGCACTGTGCGAGCGGTTGCGGATGCGAGAGGACGGCCTCTATCCGTGCCAGCTCGAGCGGCTCGCGGGCGATCAGCTGGGCGCTCACGGTGTAGTCGTGCTCGCCGACGATCGTCACCCCCGCGGCCTCGAAGGCGAGCGCGTCGAGCGTGCTCCGCACCGACCCCTCGATCGAGTTCTCAAAGGGGACGAGCGCCCGCTCCGCCTCGCCGCGCTCGACCGCGAGGATCGCGTCGTGGACGGTGGGCGCGCGCAGCGGCTCGAACGACGCACCCTCACCCACCGCCCCGTGCAGGGCGTCTTCGGTGAAGGTCCCGGCCGGCCCCAGGTAGGCGATCCGCACGCCGCGGCTCCTATTCGAACGCGACCGTGTAGCTGGCTTCGTTGTTCTCGGAGACCCGCTCGCCCGGCACCGTGTCGACCTCGACTTCGAGCGTCACTTCGCCTCTGGGCGCGGGCGTCAGCGGGATCGAGGCGGTCGCCGATTCTCCGGCGGCGATCGTGTCGATCGTTCCCTGCAGCGTCGTTTCACCGCTTACCGAGACGGAGACCGTGATGCCGTTCTCGGTCGATTCGCCCTGGTTTTCCACTTCCACTTCCACTTCCGGAGTGCCTTCACTGCTCACCGAGGTGGTCGATTCGGTGATCAGTTCGGTGCCGTTGACGTTGGTCCCGATCAGGCCCAGGCCGTGCACGCCGGGGGTAGCGGCAGCGGTCGAGCCGCTGACCGAGCCGAGCGCTTCGCCCACCGCGGTCTCGCTCAGCCATTTGGTGTCGTCGGCCAGGAAGACGCTTTTCGGCACGTCGTTGTCGTCGATGCCGTTGTCGGCCAGGACGGCGTTGATCTCGGGGCGCACGACCGCCGCGTAGAGGACGTCGCTTCCGAGCAGCGTCCGCATTTCCCGCGCGATCACCGCCGTTGCCTGCTCGGAGCCGATGTCCCCCAGGGCCGTGCTCGCCTTTTCCGCGATTTCGTCCATCGCGCTGCTGCGCAGCTCGTAGACCAGCTCCAGGGCGTTCTGGGCGTGGCTCATGTCGCCCGGGGTGCTGAGCCCGTCGACGCGGGTGGCGTAGTTGTCCATTGCGCTGCGGTCCGCGTTGACCTCTGCGACGAACTCTGTCACCGAGAGGCTGCCCGGGTCGGCGAGCTTGCCGAACAGGTTTTTGCTGGTCTGCTGGGTCTCTTCGACTATCTGGGTGACGTCGCGGGCGTAGTCGCTCAGCGCCCGGTTCTTGCGCGCGTCGAGGCAGCCCTTGACTCCGAGCACGATCAGGATCAGCAGCAGGAGGCCGCCGCCGAGGGCGAGACCACGCCGCAGCATGATCTGTTGCCGTTCCGGCCGACGTGCCGGGCGTGGCCGACGTCGCGGCCGGGTTACCGTGGAATCCTCCAAGAAGCAGGGAGTATGTCGCAGGAGGAAGCGGATTCGCGGCGAAGTCGGAGTGTGCTTTGGTTGGCTCGCTCGTACTCGACCGCTTTCTGATCGAGCGCCGCATCGGCAGCGGCGGCTTCGGCACCGTCTACGAGGCGTGGGATGGGCGGCTCAAGCGCTCGGTCGCGGTCAAGGCGATCGAATCCGCGGGCGAGCGCGGATCGCGCCGGGTGCTGCGGGAGGCCCAGGCCGCCGCCCGGCTCAACCACCCCGGCATCGTCACGCTGTACGAGCTCGGCGAGGAGGACGGCAACGCGCTGATGGTGACCGAGCTGGTCGACGGCGCGACCCTTGCCCAGCTCAACCGTGACGGGGCGTTGAGCGACCGCGAGATAGGCGAGATCGGGGCCGACCTCTGCGAGGCGCTCGACCATGCCCATTGCCGCTCGGTGGTCCACCGCGACATCAAGCCTCAGAACGTGCTCGTCACCGAGGAAGGCGAGCCGCGCGCCAAGCTGATGGATTTCGGCGTCGCCCGTCTTACCGACGCCGCTGCGCTGACGGCTCCCGGCGACGTCGTCGGCACGCTCGCCTACATGGCGCCGGAGCAGGCAGAGGGACGCGAGGCGGGGCCCGAGGTGGACGTCTACTCGCTGGGCCTGATGCTCTACGAGTGCTGGAGCGGGGAGAACCCCAACCGGCGTGGCACCCCCGCAGCGACCGCCAGGGCGATCGGCAGCCGCCCGCGACCGCTGCGTCGCCTGCGCCCGGACCTGCCGCGCGAGCTCGCCGTCGCGGTCGACGCTTGCCTCGAAGCAAGGCCGGATCGCCGCCCCAGCCTGGAGGAGCTGGGGGAGGCGGTCGAGGGCTCCCTCGATCGTCTCGCCGACCACTCACCGCCCCGCCCCGCCCAACTGCCCCTGCGCGCTGCGGCGATCGCCGCCGCCGCGGCCCTGGGAGCTTGGTTGGCCATAGGTCACGGCACCCTGCTCCCGTAGGATTCGAGCGGCTTCCCCGCACGAGCGGGCCGCTTCGCTCGCAAAGAAGGAGCCACCGATCAGCGTTCTACGCAACCTCGAGAGTCGGATCGAAGGCCTCGTCGAGGGCGTTTTCAGCCGCGCCTTCAGCTCTGAGGTCCAGCCGGTCGAGCTTGCCCGCAAGCTGGCGAAGGAGATGGATGCGCATAAGACCGCCGGCGTGGCCCGAGTCTACGTCCCCAACGAGTACACCGTCCACCTCTCCAAGCAGGACAGGGCCAAGCTCGAGGGATATGAGCGCTCCCTCGAGCAGGAGCTCTCCGGCTACCTGCTCGAGCACGCCCGCCGCCGCAGCTATGACCTGCTGACCCGGCCCGCGGTCGAGTTCAAGACCGATGAGCGTCTCCGCCTCGGCGAGTTCGGAATCCAGACCCGACTGGTGAAGCCACCCGCGCGGGAGGGCGAGGGCCCGAGCCAGGGGGAGGAAGGCCACACGATGGTCTACTCGGCGGTGAAGGAGAGGGCGTCCGCCCAGAGCCCGCCCCGCCCCGAGGCCCTGATCGCGACGCGCGCGGTCGTCTCGCTGCAGGATCGCCGCTACGTGCTGGAGGGCCCGCGAGCGACGATCGGCCGCTCGAAGCAGGCCGAGTGCGTGCTCGGCGACCCCAACGTCTCCCGCCGCCACGCCGAGCTGCGCCGCTCCGAGAGCGGCGACTGGACGATCGCCGATCTCGGCTCGACCAACGGAGTGAAGGTGAACGGTCGGCGAGTCTCCACGAGCCGTCTCAGCCCTGGCGATGAGGTCACACTCGGCACGACGACCTTTCGGTTCGACATCGAGCAGTAGTGGACTACGACCCGATCTCCGTCGCCCTCAAGTTCGGCTTTCTCGCCGTCCTCTACCTGTTCCTGCTCTGGATCGCGCGCAGCGCGCTGAAGGATTTGCGGCGCACGGTGGCGCCGGCGCCAGACGCGACGGGATTTCACCAGGCCCCCGCCTTCGACGGGGCGGTCACCGGCGCAACGGAGGCCTGGCTGGTCGCCGAGCGGGGGGGCGGCTTGCGCGAGGGCGAGCGCTTCGACCTGATCGGCGGCCTCTCGATCGGCCGCTCCGGCGAGGCTGACGTTCGCATCGACGATCGCTATGCCTCCGGCCTGCACGCAAGGATCTTCAGTCGTGAGGGGCACACCTACATCGAGGACATGAACTCGACCAACGGCACCTTGCTCAACGACGCCACGCTGGTCGGCGAGGCGGAGCTCGTCGACGGAGACGTCGTGCGAATCGGGGACACCGAGTTCAGGTACGAGGCACACGCGTAAAGCGATGCTGAGGATCGACGACCAGGCCTTCCGCTCCGACACGGGGCGCCAGCGCAACGCCAACGAGGATTCCTTCTTCGTGCGCGCGCCGATCTTCGTCGTCGCCGACGGCATGGGCGGGGCCCAGGCGGGGGAGGTGGCATCCAAGGCGGCCGCCGACGCGTTCGACGTCGATCTGCCGCCCGGCACCTCGCCGGAGCAGCTCCTGCGCGAGACGATCCTCTCGGCCAACCGCACGATCCACGACCTCGCCCGCGCCGATCCCTCGCGTGCCGGCATGGGCACGACGCTGACGGCGGCGATCGTCGGCGCCGAGCGCGAAGAGGTGGCGATCGGCCACGTCGGCGACAGCCGGGCCTACCGCCTTCGCGACGGCCGGATGGAGCAGCTCACCCGCGACCACTCGCTGGTCGAGGAGATGCGGCGCAAGGGCCAGCTCACCGATGCCCAGGCCGAGGACCATCCGCAACGGTCGATCATCACCCGCGCCCTCGGGCCCGAGCCCGAGGTCGAGCCCGACATCCAGACGGTGCCCGCCGCGCCGGGGGACGTCTTCCTGATCTGCTCCGACGGACTGACGACGATGCTGGTCGAGGAGCAAATCGCCAAGCTGCTCGCGGGCGCGACCTCGATGGAGGCGGCGGTGCGGGCGCTGGTCGATGAGGCCAACCGCGCCGGCGGTCGAGACAACATCACCGCTCTCGCCTTCCGGCTCGAGGACGCGGCGGCTCCCCAGCGTCAACCCGAGGGAGCGACGCTGGTCGGTCCAGCCGCGGAGGAGGCTGGCCTCACCGCGACCGAGGTGCGCCGCCGCGCCGCCGCCGCGGCGGCGCACGAGCGCCGCGAACAGCTCGCCGTCAAGCGACCTCGTCGGGGGTTGCGCCGCGCTGCCAAGGCCCTCGTCGCGCTGGTCCTGATCGCCGCCATCGCCTTCGGCGCCTGGTACGGCAACCGCCAAGTCTGGTTCCTCGGCACCGACGCCGGCGGGCGCATGGCCCTCTACCGCGGCCTGCCCTACGAGCTGCCCTTCGGGATCGAGCTCTACGAGGAGCATTACGCGAGCCCGCTCCAAACCGACTCGCTGCCGCCGCGACGCCGCGACGCCGTCACCGGGCACGAGCTGCGCTCGCGCGAGGACGCGGTCTCGCTGGTCGAGGACATCGAAGAATCGCAAGGGGTCAGGTGAGCGCTAGGAATCGGGAGCTGATGGCTCTCGTGCCGGTGGCGGCGCTCCTCACCGCCGGCTTCGCTGCGGTCTTTGCCCAGGAGAGCGCCCGCCTCGACAACGCCAGCCTCGTCTACGGCGCCTACTTCTTCGCCGTCTGCCTCGCCACGCACTTCTACCTGCGGATCCGCCTCCCCAACGCCGACCCGTACCTCTTCCCCTTGGTCGCGCTGCTGATGGCCTTCGGTCTGGTGATGATCTACCGGATCGACGCCGACCTCGCCCGCGACCAGGCGAACTGGTTCGTGCTCGGCCTCGTCCTCTTCGCCCTGACGATCCACTTCCTGCGCGACTACGACGTGCTCGAGCGCTACCGCTACACGATCGCAGTCGTGGGCCTGCTCCTGCTCCTGGCGCCGCGCCTACCGGGGATCGGCCAGCAGGTCAACGGCGCCTACCTCGGGGTGAAGATCGGCCCGCTTGCCTTCCAGCCGGCCGAGTTCTCGAAGATCTGCCTCGTCGTCTTCCTCGCCAGCTACCTGCGCGAGCACCGCGAGGTGCTGATCGTCGGCGCCAAGCGCGTGCTCGGGATCACGCTGCCGCCGCTCAAGCACTTCGGCCCGATGCTGGTCGTCTGGAGCGCCTCGATGTTCATGCTCGTCTTTATCCGCGACCTGGGCAGCTCGCTGATGTTCTTCGCCGCCTTCCTCGCTCTGCTCTACGTCGCCACCGGCCGCTTCTCCTTTGTCGCGATTGGGATGGCGATGTTCCTGTTCGGCGCCTGGTTCTTCGCTTCCACGGTGCCGCACGTGCACGAGCGGATCGAGATCTGGCTCGATCCCTACGCGCATCCACAGGGGAGCGGGTACCAGATCCTGCAATCGATCTTCGCCCAAGCCGACGGCGGGCTATTCGGCAAGGGCTTCGGTCAGGCGCTGATCACGATCCCCGGCACGGACAACGCGCTCCTGCCGGCAGCGCAGACCGACACGATCTACTCGCTGATCGTCAACGAGGTCGGCCTCTTCGGGGCCTGCGCGGTCGTCCTGATCTATCTCCTGATCGCGGCCCGCGGTTTCAAGATCGCCCTGATCGCCGACGACGGCTTCTCGAAGCTGCTCGCGACCGGGCTGACCGCGGTCTTCTCGATCCAGGCCTTCGTGATCATCGGCGGCGTCACCAGGGTGATCCCGCTGACCGGCGTCACGCTGCCCTTCATCAGCTACGGCGGCAGCTCGATCGTCGCCAACTTCGTCCTCCTCGCCCTGCTCCTGCTGATCTCCGACCGGGCACGGCGCGAGACGGCAGCCGCCGCCGCTCGTCCCGGCGAGCTCGCCCTGGAGGGACGGTGAACAGCCAGATCGTCAAGCTATTCGCCTTCGTCGTCGCGCTCTTCGCGGTCCTGGTCGGCTTCACCTCGTACTGGTCGGTGTTCGACGCCGAGGCGCTGAAGGAAGAGGACGCCAACAAGCGGCTGCTGCTCGAGCAGCAGCAAATCGAGCGCGGGCGGATCCTCGCCGCGGATGGGACGGTGATCGCCCGCTCGGTGCCCAAGGGCAGCGGGGACTCGCTGCGCTACGTGCGCCGTTACCCCGAGGGCACCCTGTTCGGCCACCCGATCGGCTACAGCTTCGTCGAAGAGGGCGACACGGAGTTCGAGCAGTTCCACAACGACGAGCTGGTCGGCGAGGACTCCGAATTCAGCTCGATACTCGACGAGCTGCGCGGGCGGCGCCAAGAGGGCAACGACGTCGTCACCAACCTCGACCCCGAGGCACAGCGCGTCGCGCTCGAAGGTCTCGCCGCCGCCGGCTTCGGTGCTGTCGTCGCGATCGAGCCGCAGAGTGGGCGCGTGCGCGTGCTCGCCTCTAACCCCCCCTTTGACCCGAACCGGATCCCCTTCAAGCTCACTGAGCTGAACGAAAACACCCTGGAAACCCCGCTCTTCAACCGTGCCACGCAGGGACGGTACCCGCCGGGCTCGACCTTCAAGGTGGTGACGGCGGCGGCTGGGCTCGACAGCGGCGCGATCACGCCGGAGACGCCAATCGACGCCCCCGGATCGCTCGAGGTCGAAGGCCAGCCGCTGGAAAACGACTTCGGCGAGGACTTCTTCGGCACCACCCTCGACACGGCCCTGACCAACTCGGTCAATACCTGGTTCGGCCAGCTCGGCCAGCAGATCGGCGAGGACACCCTGTTCGAATACATGGACCGCTTCGGCTTCAACGCCGAGCCCGCGATCGACCTCCCCGCTGATCAGGTCGAGACCAGCGGGATCTTCGAGGAAGAAGAGCTGCTGACCCGGAACGACCCGATCGACCTCGCTCGAACGGCCATCGGCCAAGAGCGCCTGCTGGTGACGCCGCTGCAGATGGCCGAGGTCGCGGCGGCGATCGCCAACGGCGGCAGGCAGATGAAGCCGCAGATCTGGAGCCGTGTCGTCGACCCCGACGGGCGAGTGACGAAACGCCTCGACCCCTCCGAGTACAGTCAGCCGATCAGCGAGGAGACGGCGGCGGAGCTGAACACCGCGATGCAGGGCGTCGTCGCCGAAGGCACAGGGACGAACGCGGCTATCCCCGGTGTCGCCGTGGCCGGCAAGACCGGAACGGCGGAAACCCCCTTCAACGAATCGTGCGGCGGCGGCGAAGACGAGAACCAGGCTTGGTTCATAGGCTTCGCGCCCGCTGAGGACCCTGAGATCGCGATCGCGGCCACGGTCGAGTGCACAGAACAGTTCGGCAACGACGTCGCCGCGCCGATCTTCCGCCAGGTGGCGGAAGCGATCTTGAGCGATGAATGAGTTGAGCGAAGAGGAGGACGCGGGTGGCTGAGGTGGGCGAGGGGACCGTCGTCGACGGCCGCTACCGGGTCCTGCGCCGCATCGGCTCGGGGGGGATGGCCGACGTCTGGCTGGCCGACGACACGCACCTGCAACGGCAAATCGCGCTCAAGGTCCTGCACTCCCGCTTCGCCCAGGACCGCGAGTTCGTCGAGCGCTTCAAGCGGGAGGCAGAGGCCGCAGCGGGGTTGCAGCACCCGAACGTGGTCTCGGTCTTCGACCGCGGCGAGGTCGACGGGACCTACTACATCGCCATGCAGCACTTGGAGGGGCGCACGCTGAAGCAGCTGATCGACGCCGGCCTCACTCCCGAGCAGGCGGTGGGCTTGGTCCGCCAGGTGCTGGAGGGAGCCCGCTTCGCCCACCGGCACGGCGTCGTCCACCGCGACCTGAAGCCGCAAAACGTGATCGTCGACGCCGAGGGCAAAGCGACCGTGACCGACTTCGGCATCGCCCGCGCCGGCGTCTCGGAGATAACCCAGGCCGGCTCGGTGATGGGCACGCCTCACTACTTCTCGCCCGAGCAGGCGCAGGGACTCGACGTGACCGCGGTCTCCGACCTCTACTCGATCGGGGTGATGCTCTACGAGGCGCTGACCGCGAGGGTCCCGTTCGAGGGCGAGAGCGCCGTCGCCGTGGCGATGAAGCAGGTCTCCCAACCCCCTCAGCGCCCAAGCTCGATCAATTCGGCAGTCTCCCCGGCCCTCGACGCCGTCGTGATGCGAGCGCTGGAGAAGGAGCCCGGCCAGCGCTTCCAGAGCGCCGACGCTTTCATCGCCGCGCTCGACGCCGCGTTGCAGGACCCGAGCGGCGGCCGCGGCACCGCCGCCTTCGCGCCGCTGCCGCCCGTCGTCGCCACGCCCGAGGAGGCGCCCGCGGGCGAGCCCGAGGAGGAGCGCGAGCGCCGGCGACGCCGGCGGATCTGGTCCCTCGTGGCCGTGGCGGTCCTGATCGGGCTCCTCGCGGGGTTCGCGCTGACCCGCGACACCACCACCGAGGTGCCCGCGGTCACCGGCAACGAGCTCAACGTCGCGATCGCCCTCCTGCAGCAGAACGGTTTCAGTGTCGGCGACGTGAAGAGGGTCGAGCGCGAAGCGCCGGCGGGCACGGTGCTCGAGCAGGACCCGGCGGCTTCGCCGCCCGCCGATCAGGCCTCGCTCGATTGCGCCTTCGTCACCTTCTTCTGCTCCAAGCCGAAGGTAATGCTTACCGTCAGCGCCGGCCCCGGCACCGCCAAGGTCCCCTCCACGTCCGGCCTCGCCGCGGAGGAAGCCAGGGAGAGGCTGGAGGAAGCGGGCTTCGACCCTCGCGTCGAAACGGCCAACTCCGAAGACGTCGAAGAGGGCTTGGTGATCCGCTCCCAGCCTTCGGGCGGCGAGACGGCAACCCGCGGCACCGATGTCGTCCTCACCGTGTCCAGCGGGCCGAGGCTGGCGCCGGTGCCGGTACTGGTGGGAGCGCAGCGCTCGCTCGCCGTGCAGCAGATCCGCGGCCGCGGCTTCACCCCGAGCGTCGAAGAAGAAGAGAGCTCGACGCCAGCCGGCGAGGTGATCCGTCAGTCCCCAAGCGCCGGCTCGAAGCTTCCCCCCGGCTCGACCGTCTCGATCGTCGTCTCCAAAGGGGAGGAAAAGGCGACCGCGCCGAACGTGATCGGCAAGCTGCGGGCGGAAGCCGTGGAAGCTGTGCGCGCCGCGGGCCTGGAGCCCGACGTCAGCGAACAGGAGACCGAAGTCCCCTCCCAGGCCGGCCGCGTCACCGATCAGTTCCCGCCGCCGGGCTCGAGGCTGGAACCGGGGAGCACCGTCACCCTGGTGGTCGGGAGGCTGGCCAGCGGCTCCTCCGAACCCGAAGTGGAAGCCGAAGAAGAAGAATGAGGGTCGCGGTCCTCGGCGGCGGCCGTTCCTCCGAGCACGATGTCTCGCTGCGATCGGCGGAGGCGGTCGCTCGCGGCCTCGAGCAGGCCGGTCATGAGACGTTGCGCGTGACGATCTCGCGCGGGGGCGAGTGGCGCTGCGACGGCGCGCCGGTCGAGCTGGCGCCGGCGGGCGGCCTGCTCGGCGCGGACGTCGCCTTTCCGGTCCTGCATGGGCCGTTCGGCGAGGACGGCAGCGTCCAAGGCCTGCTCGAGTGGCTCGACTTGCCCTACGCCGGCTCCGACGTGCTCGCCTCGGCGATCTGCATGGACAAGCTGACGCTGAAGCGGCTCTTCGCCGCCGCCGGCCTGCCGCAGGTCGAGTTCGCCGCCGCGGGTGAGCCGGGCTGGCGCGAGCGCTGCGAGGCGATGGGAACGCCGCTCTGGGTAAAGCCCTCGCGGCTGGGCTCGAGCGTAGGGATCAGCCGGGTCGAGTCCTGCGGCGAGGAACTGGACCGGGCGGTGGCGCTTGCCCGGCGCCACGACCCGCGGGTGATCGTCGAGGCCCACGCGGTGGGTCGCGAGGTGGAGTGCTCGCTGCTCGGCAACGAGACGGTCGAAGCGTCCCAGCCGGGCGAGGTGATCGCAAACGGGGAGTGGTACGACTACGAGACCAAGTACCGCCAGGGCGGCATGGAGCTCGCGGTGCCCGCACCGATCGGCGAGGAAGGCCTCGCCCGCGTCCGTGAGCTGGCGCTGCGCGCCTTCGAGCACGCCGGCTGCGCCGGCCTCGCCCGCTGCGACTTCTTCGTCGAGGCCGACGGCACCGTCCTCCTCAACGAGATCAACACGATGCCCGGCTTCACCGAGACCAGCGTCTACGCCAGGCTCTGGGAGGCCTCGGGCCTGGCCTACCCGGCGCTCTGCGACCGCCTCGTGGCGCTTGCGGTCGAGCGCCACGAGCGCGCCCGCTCCCACGAGTTCTGAGTCAGCGCAGCACCTCGATGTCGCTGACCTCGACCTGGTAGCGACCGGGCTGGTCGCGCGCTTCGGATGCCTTGGTGAACCAGAGCAGGAAGTAGCGGGCTGCCTCAGTCGGAGCCAGGTCGATTTCCTCGTTCGTCGAGGCGTCGACGACGCTGCCGATCGGTTCGCCCCATTCGGAGAGCTCACCGGGCGGTCCCGAGGGTGCGGCGAAGACCTCGGCGTCCCAGCCGGACGTCGGCGTGCGCACGATCATCTTGGCTGGCCTCACCGCTTCCCCGGCGGTGACGTAGATGCCGACGCCGGGGTTCGGCCCAGTCTTCGTCCCGGCAAAAGTCTCGGAGTCGTAGTGCTCGGTTTCCCAGCCCGTCTCGGTCGGGTCTCCGTCGACGACGAGTTCCACCGTGCTGCCGATCTCTTCGCCGTCGCCCTGGGGGTCGTAGTCGGTCGCCGATTCGAGCGGCACCGGCTTGCCGGCCCCCTTCTGGGCGCCGCCTCCGCCGAGATCGCCGCTGGAGATCAGCTGGACCGCGAGCAGCGTGCCCCCGGCCACGAGTAGCAGGGCGAGGATCGCGAGCCAGTTCCAGCGCGCCCGCCCCGGCAGCTTGCGCTTCGGGGGCGGCACCGCGTCGAGCACGCTGGTTGCCTCGCCCGTCGTCGAGCCGGCGCGAGCCGCCTCGACCTCGAGCGCGGTCGAGAGGTCGTCGATCATCTCGCCCACGTGCTGGTATCTCTTCTCGGGGTCCTTGGCCGTGGCGCGCTCGACCACGAGGGCCACGGCGGCGGAGACCTCGGGTCGTCGCCGCTGCACGTCGGGCAGCTCCTCGTTGACGTGCTTCATCGCCACGCCGACCTGGCTCTCGGCCTGGAAGGGAACCTGGCCGACCAACATCTCGTAGAGGACGACGCCGAGCGAGTAGACGTCTGAGCGGGGGTCGACGCTGCGGCCCATGGCCTGCTCGGGGGCGACGTAATCGGTGGTGCCGAGCACGCGTCCCGTCGCCGTCATCCCGTCCTGCTCGAGCTGGCGCGAGATGCCGAAGTCGGTCAGCTTCGCCCGCCCCTCGGCGTCGATCAGGATGTTCTGCGGCTTGATGTCGCGGTGGACCATGTTGCGCGCGTGGGCGACCGAGAGGCCGCGGGCGATCTCGATCGCGTAGGCGATTGCCTCCTGCGGCTCCAGCGCCCCCTCGCGGCCGATGCGCTGCTTCAGCGTCTCCCCTTCGACGTACTCGAAGACGATGTAGGGGTAGCCGCCGTCCTCACCGGCGTCGATCACCGAGACGACATTGGGGTGGGACAGCTTGGCGACCGCCCGCGCCTCCTGGCGGAAGCGCTGCAGCTGGTCGGCCTGCTCGGACATCTCGCGGTGCATCACCTTCACCGCTACCGGCCGGTCGAGCGTCTGGTCCTGCGCCAGGTAGACCGTCGACATCCCGCCGCTGCCCAGCTTCGCCTCCAGCCGGTAGCGGCCGGAGAGCACGGTTCCGATCATCGCGCTGCTCGAGCGGGCTTCCATCTAGGTGCGGACATTGTCGGGCACGGTGCCGATAGAGGTTCTCTATCGCACCTGTATTTCCCGCTCAGACGCGGCGAACTTCGTGCACGCCCGCGATCGCGTGGCCGATCCGCTTCGCCGCGGGGTAGTGGGAGCGCAGCAGCTGCAGGGCCTCATTCTCGTCGCTCGCAGCAACGACGCAGCAGAAGCCGCAGCCCATGTTGAAGACCTCGTGCATCTCTTCATCCGGGGTGCCCGAGCGCTCCCGGATCAGCTCGAAGACCGGGTGCACCGGCAGCGGATCGTCGATCTCATAGCCACCGTCGTTGGCCAGGCGAAGCAGGTTGTCCAGGCCGCCTGAGGTGATGTGGGCGAGGCCGCGCACCTCGACCTCGGTGCGCAGCAGCTCGAGGACCGGCTTGACGTAGATCTCCGTTGGCTCCAGCAGCTCCTCGCCCAGCGGCCGCCCGAGCCGCCCTTCGGGGTCATCGTCGAGCGAGACGCCCTCGAAAGCGGAGCGGGCGAGCGTGTAGCCGTTGGAGTGCAGGCCGGTGGAAGGGAGGCCGAGCACGGCGTCTCCGGGGCGCACCGGGGAGCCGTCGACGATCTCCTCCAGGGCGACGGTGCCGAAGCAGGCGCCGGAGACGTCGACCCCTCGCACCATCTCGCCGAGCTGGGCCAGCTCGCCGCCCGGGATCTCGACCCCGGCGAGCTCGGCGCCCCGCGCCAGCCCCACGCCGACTTCTGCGCAGACGGTCGGGTCCGCGTGGTCTAGCGCGATGTAGTCGAGCATCGCCAGCGGCTCGGCTCCGACGCAGATCACGTCGTTGACGTTCATCGCCACGCAGTCGACGCCGACCGTGTCGAAGCGTCCCAGCTGCTCGGCGACCAGGAGCTTGGTCCCCACCCCGTCGGTCGAGAGCGCGATCCCGGTTCGCTCATCGAGCCTGATCACGCTCGCGTAATGCCCGGGCAGCGGCACCTGGCGCGACTCGCGCCCGAGCTGGATCCCGCTCAGCGCCTTGACCAGACCGGCGACGGCAGAATCCGCCGCACCCTGGTCGACCCCGGCCCTTGCGTAGGCGTCGCCGTTCACCTCCGCAGCTTTGCAAGTACGGCGGCCGCCAGGCTGACTCGGTACGCCGCGTAAGGCCACAGCGCCCGGTCCCGCTCGACCAGCTTGATCAGGCGCTGCGAGGCGAGGGTCGAGGCGAAGGAGGCGGCGACGCCGAGGGCCATCGAGCGGCGCAGCTCCGGCGTGGCACCGCGGCGGGCGAGGCGGGCGCCCTTCAGCGCGGTGGCGCCGACGATGATCGGCAGGGCGATCGTGCGCGAGAGCAGGTTGGCCTGGTCGCGGGAGAAGCGCCGCCAGCGCGCCGCCGCGAGGGTGATGCCGTTGCGGGAGACGCCGGGGGCGAGCGCCGCGGCCTGCGCGACGCCGAGGACGAGCCCGTCGACCGCGCCCGCCTCGCCGCGGCCCCGCAACTGGGGCCGCGTGTCGCCGGCGAGCATCGCGCCGGCGCCGGCGAGCAGGCCATATGCGGTGGCCCGCGGGCCGCCCAAGCGCCGCTCGATCGGTCGCTCCAACTTGTAACCGACTAGGGCCGCAGGGAGGAAGGAGAGGGCGAGGACGACGGCGCCGCGCAGGTCGAAGGCGCGCAGCTCTTCGACGATCAGCGCGCGCTGGCCGACGATCAGCGCCGCCGCCGCGCCGGCGTGCAGCGCCACCTCGAAGCTCTTTCGCACCTCCGGGTCGATTGCCTCCCAGTCCCATCCCGCCAGCCAGGGGACGAGGACGATGTGAGCTGAGCTGGAGACGGGCAAGAGCTCCGCCGGGCCTTGGACGACGCCGAGCGCGAGAGCGCGCGGGTCCGGGATCCTGCCGTCGGCGTGGCTGCTCAAGTCCCGCGCGAAGCGGCCGGCTGCGCCGGGCCCCGCGTTTCCTCCTCGTTGTCCGGCGCTACCGAGGATCCGCCTCCGCCGCCGCGCCGCTTGATCAGGAGGAAGATGACGAGGCCAACGCCGGCGGCGAGGACGGCGTAGTCGAGGTAGTGGAGGTGGTCACGCCACTCCTCCCAGTTGTCGCCGACGCTGCGGCCGATCAGCGCCAGCATCAGCACCCAGGGGATGCAGCCGAGCAGGGTGAGGACGGTGAAGCGCCAGAAGGGCATCCGCGCCACTCCCGCCGGAAGGGAGATGAAGGTGCGGATGATCGGCAGCATGCGGGTGAAGAAGACCGTGGCGTCGCCGTAGCGCTCGAACCACTCGTCGGCCCATTTCAGGTACTTCGGCGGCAGGTGGATCAGCCGGTTCTTCTCCAGCAGGTCGAGCCGGGCGTAGTAGCCGACGGCGTAGGCGGCCCAGGAGCCGACTAGGTTCCCCAGCACCCCGGCGGCGACGACGCCGAACAGGGAGAGGTCCCCGGCGGCGACGCTGGCGCCGGCGAAGAGCATGATCGCCTCGCTGGGCACCGGCAAGCAGGCCGACTCCAGCGCCATCAGCACGAACACCGCCGGCAGGCCGGTGGCGCTGATGAAATCGGTCCCGGCGTTGACGATCGGGTCGAGGAAGAAGTCTGTGACGCTGGCGAAGGGGAGCATGCGCGAAGCGGGGATTGTAGGCGTGCGGGCGGCCAGCGACTAAACTCGCCGGGCCCCCATGCGCCGGTTGAACCACCCTGTCTACCGCAACCGGGTTCTCCAGGTTTGCGCCGACGCGGCGCTCGTCGCGCTTGCCTTCTACCTGGCCTTCCGCCTGCGCTTCCTCGACGACCCGCACGGCCTGCCGCCCCGCTACGAGACCCTCTTCGCCCAGGCGGTCGGCTTCGTCGTGGTCGGCAAGCTCATCGTCTTTGCCGCCTTCGGCCTCTATCAGAAGTGGTGGCGCTACGTCAGCGGCCGCGACTTCATGCAGATCGTGCGCGCCGTCACCGTGTCCAGCGCGATCCTCGTCGTCGCCTTCACGGTCCTGAAGCCCTTCGCCCACGACCTGCCGCGCTCGGTGGCGGTGATGGACTTCATCCTCACCCTGATGCTGCTCACCGGCGCCCGCCTCGCCGTGCGCCTGATCGTCGAGCGCCCCTCGCGCTCAGGGCGCCTGCCCCGGCACGAGGTGCTCGTCGTCGGCGCCGGGTCCGGCGGCCAGATGGTCGTGCGCGAGCTGCAGCTCAACCCCGACCTCGGCACGACCGCGATTGGCTTCGTCGACGACGACCCGCGCAAGCGCGGGATGCGGATGTCCGGCGGCCTCAAGGTGCTCGGCTCGACCAAGCAGATCGCGACGATCCTCGACGAGACGCGGCCCGACGAGGTCGTGATCGCGATTCCCTCGGCGCCGGGGACCCTGCGGGCGAACGTCGTCGCCGCCTGTCGCGAGCGCGAGATCCGCGTGCGCACGCTGCCCACGGTCTTCGAGCTGCTGCGCGGCGGCGTCCAGCTCAACAAGCAGCTGCGCGATGTCCAGGTCGAGGACGTGCTCGGCCGCGACCCGATCGTGGTCGAGCTCGACCGGGTCGGTGCCTACCTGCGCGACCGCATCGTGCTCGTCACCGGCGCCGGCGGCTCGATCGGCTCCGAGCTCTGTCGCCAGATCGCCCGGGTCGGGCCGCGCCTGCTGGTGATGGTCGACCATGCCGAGGACAACCTCTTCGAGATCGACCGCGAGATGGTCGAGGAGCGCCACTTCACCCGCGGCGAGGCGGTGCTCGCCGATTGCAAGGAGCCGCACCGGATGCTGGAGACGATGCAGCGCTTCAAGCCCAGCGTCGTCTTCCACGCCGCCGCCTACAAGCACGTGCCGCTGATGGAGGCGAACCCGCTGGAGGCGGTCCGCAACAACGCGATCGCGACGCGGATCACCGCCGAGACGGCGGCCGCCTCGGACGTCGAGCGCTTCGTCCTCATCTCCACCGACAAGGCGGTCAACCCGAAAACCGTGATGGGGGCCTCGAAGGCGATGGCGGAGTGGATCGTCGAGTCGGCGGGGCGCAAGCACCCCGGCACGCGCTTCGCCAGCGTCCGCTTCGGCAACGTGCTCAACTCCTCCGGCAGCGTCGTGCCGATCTTCCGCAGCCAGATCGAGCGCGGCGGGCCGGTGACCGTCACTCACCCGGAGATGACGCGCTACTTCATGACGATCCCCGAGGCGGTGCAGCTGGTGATCCGGGCGGGCGACATTGGCGCCGGCAAGGGGGAGGTCTTCGTCCTCGACATGGGGGAACCGGTGAAGATCGTCGACCTCGCCCACAACATGATCCGCCTTGCCGGCTACGAGCCGGAGACCGACATCGCGGTCGAGTTCACCAAGCCACGGCCGGGGGAGAAGCTGCACGAGGAGCTCTTCGGCCTGGCCGAGAGCGAGCAGCCGACGGCGGCGAAGAGGATCCGCCGCGCGGTGCGCGAGACGCCGCTGGACCCAGAGTGGATCGACGCCACGCTCAACTCGCTCGAGCACCTGGTGCTGGCTGGCGACGAGGCGAACCTGGCCCAGCGAGTGGTCGAGATGATCACCGCGCCGGGTGGTGACGCGGCGGCAGTCGTCTACGACGAGTAGCCTCTCGCAGCCACTCCGTGGAGCTGCTCAAGGAAATCGGCGCCTTCGCAGGCCTGGCTTCGTTCGTCGGCCTCGCCCTGCTCGCCCTGCTGGCTTTCTCGCAGGCGCGCGACATCCGGCGCCTGCGCGAGTGGGCCGGCTCCGCGCCCGAGCGCGACGCGGAGCGCAAGGAGGCAACCTCGGCCGTGGCGGCGAAGCGGGCGGAGGAGCTGCGGGCGCTGGAGGAAGCGCGCACCGCCGAGCACGAGGCGGTGGAGCACCGCGAGGAGCGCCGCCGCCGCCGCGAGGCCGGCCTGCCCGAGGTGACTCGGCGCGAACGGCTGCGCGAAGGGTTCTCCACCTTCGGTGCCCGGCTGGCCGACCCGCGCTACCTCGTCGGGATCTTCGTCATCGTCCTTGCCCTCGCCGCGGGGGGCGTTTACCTGGCGACGCAGGGGTCCGACAGTGCCGACGGCAAGCGCGGGAGCGGCAGCAAGGCGGCGGCGACCAGGCCGAGCGAGATCGAGGTGACGGTGCTGAACGGGACCGCCGTCCCCGGGCTCGCGGCCAAATTCGGCGACGAGGTCGAGCAGCGGGGCTTCCAGCTGGGTGCGGTGACCAACAGCAGCACCAGCTTCACCGAAAGCGTGGTCATGTTCGAGCGCGGCAACGCGCCGGAGGCGCGTCGGGTTGCCAACGCCCTCGATATCTCCGAAGTGCGCCTGATGACGCCGGAAATCGCCTCGGTCTCCGGCGGCGCGCCGGTCTCGGTGGTCGTCGGCGAGGACAATGCCTCGGCCGAAGGGTAAGAGCCCGAATGGGCTCTAAGGCCTGGGCCGGCCTGGTCTTCGCCCTCCTAGTCCTCGCCACGCTCGCCGCCTTCGCCTGGTCCCAGCGCCTCAAGCGCGACCCGCTCGTCCTCGACCGCGTCACGTTCGGTGTGCCGAAGAGCCGCGCGTTCACGCCCAACGGCGATTGCCGCTTCGACCGCATCCGCATCCGCTTCCGCACGACGCAGTCCGACCGGGCCACCGTGCAGGTGGTCAGGCCGGGCGGCAGGCTCGTCGTCACCCTCGCCCGCAACGAGCTCCTCGAGCGCTACAAGTTCCACACCTTCTACTGGGACGGTCGCAGTCGTCTCGACGGCATGGCGCCGCCGGGGCGCTACAAGCTGCGCGTCAAGCTGCTCGGCCAGGACCGGGTGCTCGTGCCGCCGGGCTCGATGCGGCTGCACCGCGGGGAGCGCCGCCCGGTGGGCCGCTGCCGTGAGGCCGGCGGAGGCGTCAGTTGAGCGAGGTGCTCGCCGGGTTGGGTGTGCTGCTCGCCGCAGCCGCGGCTTGCGGGGCGATCCTGCTCCCCCTGGGCCGTCTGCGCTCGACAGCGATGCTCCTCGCGCTCGCCCTATTCCCGGCCCTCATCCTCGGCGATCAGTGGGACACCCGCCAGATCGCCGATCTGCGTGATGACACGGGTCGCTTGATTGGGCTGATCATGCTGGCGGCCGGCGTCTCCGCGGCGCTTGCATTCGTCTCGCGACGTTGGCCGATCTTGCTCCCGCTTGCGCTCGTCGCTGCTCTTCCCTTTCGTATTCCGCTCCACGCCGGCGGTGACACCGCGAACCTCTTGGTCCCGCTGTATCTGGTGATCGCCGGCGGAGTCCTGGCAACTGCGGTCAGGGACTGGCGTGCCCAGCCCGCGGCGCCCCCCGCGACGTCATCCCCCGGCCGAGGCGTTTGGCTCTCCTGGCTGTTGGCCGGAACTGTCGCGCTGTACGCGGTGCAGGTCCTGTACTCGGCCGACTTCTCCAAAGGACTTCAGGATGTGTGCTTCTTCCTGGTGCCGTTCAGCCTCCTCTACGGGCTGATGCGGGACGTCAGCTGGGATCGAAGGCTTTTGAACCTCGTGATGTGGGTCATCGCTGTGGAGGCCGTTGCTTTCGTCGTCGTCGGCACGGTCGAGTACGCCAGCCGTGAGCTGTTCTGGAATGACCAGGTGATCAGGTCGAATGAATTCCACACCTACTTCCGGGTCAACTCGATCTTCTGGGACCCGAACATCTACGGGCGCTACCTCGGGTTGGTTGCCGTTATCGCCATGAGCGTGCTGCTGTGGGCACGCGAGCGACGCACCCTTGCCCTGCTGACGGCGCTGATCGCGATCGTCTGGTTCGGGCTCCTGTTCACCTTCTCGCAGTCGAGCTTTGCCGCCCTGCTGGCGGGCCTGGCTGTTCTCGCGGCGCTCAAGTGGAGCGTCAAGTGGACGGTGGCGGCGGTCGGCGCTTGCGCCATCGCCGGCGTGCTGGTCGTGCTTTTCGCCGGCGGTGTCTCCAAGTTGAGTCCCGACCGGCTCAATGTCGACACGGGCGGCCGCGCCGACCTCGTCTCCGGGGGCCTGCACCTGTTCGCCCAGCGCCCCGTCTACGGCTACGGCTCTGGTTCCTTTCCAAAGGCCTATCGCCAACACATCGACACCGACGACGCCCCCGTCTCCGTCTCCCACACAGAACCGATAACCATCGCCGCCGAGGGGGGCCTGATCGCCCTCGCGCTCTACGTGGCTCTGCTTGCAACAGCCCTGTTGACGATGGCCGGTGGCCTCCGTCCCTCGTTGTCTCGCCTATCCGAGCGCCAAGCCCCCATAGCCCGAGCAGCGGTCCTCGCCTCCTTCGCAGCCCTGATCGTCCACTCGATGGCCTACGCCGGCTTCTTCGAGGACCCGATCGCCTGGGTCCTCCTGGCGCTCGGCGCGTCGCTTGCGGCCGCCGAGCAACGTAGGGTCGAGCCGTGTCGGGATACCTCCGCCGCCTAGCGACGACCGGCGCCGCATATACGGCGGCGAGCATCGTCTCGAAGCTGATCGCGGTAGCCCTGCTCCCGCTCTACACGCGCTACTTGACGCCGGACGACTACGGCGCCGCCGAGGTGATGTTCGCCGCGGTCGTCTCGGCAAGCATCATCGTCCGCCTCGGCGTGATCGAGGCGCTGCTGCGCTTCTACTACAAGGACGACGAGAGCCCGGATCGCGTCGTCGCCACCTCCTTCGCCGCGCTCTTCTGGTTCGCGACGGCGGCGGCGCTGATCGCGCTGCCTTTCGCCGGCCCCATCTCCGAAGCGCTCCTCAACGAATCCGCGCCCGATCTGGCCCGGATCTCGATCGGCGGCCTCTGGGTGCTGACGATGTTCGAGTACCTGCTCACCATCTTCCGCCTCGAGGAGCGCGCCCGCGCCTTCTTCGCCGCGACGATGCTCAGCGTCATCTCGGCGGTTGGCCTCACCGTCGTCCTCGTCGTCGGTGCGGGGGAGGGCGCCCGCGGCCTCCTCCTCGGCAGCTACATCAGCGGCGCCGCCTTCGTCCTCGGCCTGATCTTCGTCCACCGCCGCCGTCTCTCGCTGTGGATCGACCGGCCGCTGCTGCGCCGGCTGATGCGCTTCGGCCTGCCGACGATGCCAGCCGAGCTCTCCCTGTACATGCTCAACTTCGTCGACCGCATCATCATCGTCCGCTCCCTCGGCCTCGCCGAGGCGGGCCTCTACTCGCTCGCGGTCAAGTTCGCCCAGGGGGTGAACGTCCTCGTGCGCGGCTTCCAGCTCGCCTGGCCGCCGCTCGCCTACTCGATCCGCGACGACGGCGAGGCGCGCCGCGCCTACGCCGCGGTCGTCACCTGGTTCGTCGCTGGCTGCGCCTTCGTCGTCGTCGGCATGTGGCTGCTCTCGCGCTGGATCGTCCGCGCCCTGGCGGCGCCGGAGTTCTTCGGCTCCTACGAGGCGATCGGCCTGATCGCCACCGGCGTCACTCTCTACGCCCTCTACATGGTCCTCGTCGTCATCCTCGGCAGGACCGGGCGCACCGAGTTCAACTTCCCGGCCACGGCCGCCGCCCTGGCCGCCAACGTCGGCCTCAACCTGGTGCTGGTCCCCCCGCTGGGGATCGTCGGCGCCGGTCTCGCCCTGGTCGGCTCCTACCTGGTCGTGCTGGCGCTGATGTACGGCTTCACCCAGCGACTCTTCCCGGTCCCCTACGAGTGGGCGCGCCTGGCGCGGATCGTCCTCGTCTCCGCCGCCCTCGTCGGCCTGGGCGAGCTGCTGCTGCCGACGGACGGCCTAGCTGGCCTGGCATCCCGGACGATCCTCTGGCTCGCATACCCCCTGATGCTCCTTCTCGCGGGCTTCTTCAACCAGAGCGAGCGCCACTGGCTGTCCCAGCTGCGCCACCCCCGCCAGCTGATCGCCCGTCTCCGCACCCTCCGCCCGGAGCCCGCCGTCGACGGCCGCGTCCCCGAGACCTACGAGGCCGAGCTCATGGACGAGGACACCCGCCTCTAACCGCTGACTTCGCCTTTCGGGGCGCATACGGACCTCAAAAGGCGAAGTCAGCGGGGAGCGCGGGCGCGGTCGGCGAGGCTTTCGCCGCGGTGGGGGAGGACGGCCTGGCGGGCGTGGGCCCAGTAGATCCTCGCTGGGTGGTTGGGGAGGACGGTGGCTCCGAGGGCGCGCAGGGCGTAGGACCAGGCGGTTAGGAGGCGGACGGCCAGCGCTCCCGCGCGGCCGTGGTGCACCCGCATGTACAGATCTCGATTGCGGTGGAACTCGACGATGCGGGGCAGGCCAACGGAGAGGTCGGTGGAGAGCTGGTCATGGTGGATCGCCTCGGCCGAGGGGACGAAGAGGCTGTGCCAGCCAGCCTCGTCGAGGCGCTTGGCGAAGTCGCACTCGTCGTAGTAGACGAAGAAGCGCGGGTCCATGTAGCCGACCGCGGCGGCTGCCTCGCGCCGCACCAGCAGGGCGCTCGACTGTGCCCAGTCGACGCGCCGTGTCTCCCGGCCGCTGCTCTGCACGGTGGAGAACCGGTGGAGGAAGAGGGCGCCGACGAGCGCCGTGCTGACGCCGGGGAAGCGCCAGGCGCAGGCAACCCGCCTGCCGCCGCTGTCGAGCAGCTGGGGCGTCGCGGCGGCGGCGCGCGGGTCTTCCTCTAGCGCCCTCAGCAGGGCCGCGGGCGCCCCCGCCAGCAGCTCCGCGTCCTCGTTCAGCAGCAGGCAGTAGCGGCCACTCGCCTCGCGCATCAGGGCCGAGTCGTTCTCGGCCTTGCCGACGCGCCGCTCGAGCGCGATCAGGCGGATATCGCCTCCGCGAGCACGCACCGCCTCCGCCGAGCCGTCATCGGAGGCGTTGTCGAGGACGAGCACCTCGCGCTCGATCCCCTGCGGATGGGTGCGCTCGATCGCGTCCAGGCAGGCGAGCAGGTGCTCGCGGCCGTTCGTGTTCACGACGCAGTAGGAAAGCGTTGGCGCCAAGCCGGTCACGATAATCGCGGCAATGAAGGTGCAGCTTGTCGACCCCTCGGCCTTCACGCCGCCCTACGACCGCGCCCTCGCCGCGGCACTCGCCCGTGCCGGCGCCGACGTCGAGCTGCTGACCAGCAAATTCCTCTACGGGCCGGTCCCCGAGCCGGAGGGCTACCGGGTGCGCGAGCGCTTCTACCGCCGCGCGGGCGGCCGCGGCCTGGACGCCACCGGCCGCCGGGCCTTCAAGCTTGCCGAGCACGTGCCGGACATGCTGCGCCTGCGCGGCGCGATCGACGCCGACGTCGTCCACTACCAGTGGCTCTCGGTCCCCTCCCTCGACGCTCACCTGCTGCCGCCGCACCGGCCGCGGCTAATCACCGCCCACTACGTTCTCCCGCCCCGCCCGAGCCAAAGACAGCGCCGCACGGCACGGCGCGTGTTCGGCCGCATGGACGCGATCATCGCCCACTCCGAGCACGGCGCCTCCCGCCTTCGCGACGAGGTCGGCGTCGACCCCGATCGAGTCCGCGTCATCCCCCACGGCGCCTTCGACTACCTCACTCGCCTGCCTGACGAGAAGCCGTTGCCCCCTGAGCTCGAGGGCGCCGACGGACCGGTGATCCTCTTCTTCGGCCTGCTCCGCCCCTACAAGGGCATCGACACCCTGCTGCAGGCGTTTCGCGAGGTGAAGGGCGCCGAGCTGTGGGTCGTCGGTAACCCCCGCATGGCGGTCGAGCCGCTGCGACGGCTCGCGGCGGAGGCGAGCGGCCGCGTCCGCTTCGTCACCCGCTTCGTCGAGGATGCCGAGATCCCCGCCATCGTCCGCCGCGCCGATCTCGTCGCCCTGCCCTACCGCGACGCCGAGCACTCCGGCGTCCTCTACACCGCCCTCGCCTTCGGCAAGCCGCTGGTCCTCAGCGCGGTCGGCGGCTTCCCGGAGGTCGCTGCCGCCGGAGCGGCGCGCCTCGTGCCGCCGGAGGATCCCACCGCCCTTGCGGCGACCCTCTCCGAGCTGATCGACGATCCGGCCGCCCGGGCGAAGCTCGCCGCGGCGGCCGAGCGAGCCGCGAGCGGTCCCTACTCCTGGGACGCGATTGCCCGCCAGACCCTCGCCCTCTACGAGGAGTTGACAACCTGAACCGCGCCACCCGCTCCGGTGCGCTTTATGCCACCCATGGCCACATAAAGCGCACCGGAAGCAGATAATCGCCGGATGCTCGCCGCGGCCTTTTGGATCTCCGCTGGGCTGATCGTCTATGCGCACGTCGGCTATCCGTTCCTGCTTCGGCTCCTGGTGGCGCTGCGGCGACAGCGGCCGACTCCGCCCAGACTCGAGGACCTCCCTCGAGTCTCACTGATCGTCGCCGCCTACGACGAGGAGGAGGTGATCGCCGACAAGGTCGCCAACGCCCTCGCCCTCGACTACCCACGGGAGAGGCTCGAGCTGATCGTCGCCTCCGACGGCTCCGGCGACGCCACCGCCGAGCGCGCTCGCGCCGCCGGTGCTGACTTGGTGCTCGAGCTGCCGCGCGGCGGCAAGCTGCTTGCCCAGAACGCCGCGGTGGAGCGGGCCTCGGGCGAGATCCTCGTTTTCTCCGATGCCAACAGTGTTTGGGCGCCAGACGCGCTGCGTCAGCTCGTCGCGCCCTTCGCCAAGCCCGACGTCGGCTACGTCTGCGGCCAGGTTCGCTTCCTCGACTCCGACGGCGGCAACCTCGAGGGGGCTTACTGGCGCTACGAGATGGCGGTGCGGGAGATGGAGTCGGCACTGGCAGGGGTCACGGCGGGCAACGGCGCGATCTACGCCGTGCGCCGGGAGGCTTACCTGCCGCTGGCGCCCTCCGCCAGTCACGACCTCTCATTCCCGTTCGAGCTGGCCAAGCGCGGCCGTCGCTCCCTCTACGCGCCCGAGGCCCGCGCCGAAGAGAAGATGGTCCCAACCCTCGAGGGGGAGTTCGCCCGCAAGCGCAGGATGATGGCCGGTCTCTGGGACATCGTCGTCGGCGAGCGGATGATCTCGCCCCGTGGCTACTCGGCCCTCTATGCCTTCGAGATCCTCTCCCACAGGCTGCTGCGCTACCTCACCCCGTTCCTGCACCTCGTCGCCTTCCTCGCAAACCTCGCCCTGCTCGGGCGGGGCGGGGTGTACGTGGTCACCTACGGCATCCAGCTGGCCGTGATCGCCGCGGCGATCCTCGGTGGGCAGTTCCGCATCGCCCCGTTCCGCATCGCCCGCTACTACGCCCTGACCACGCTCTCGATCGCCGCCGGTCTCTGGGACCGCCTGCGCAAGGGCCCGCCGGCGGCGTGGGAGAAGGCGCCGGGGACGCGGTAGGGGTGCCGAGAGCCGTCGACATCCTGATCGCCTCGATTGCGCTGACGATCCTCTCGCCCCTGCTGCTGATCGCCTCGATCGCGATCAAGCTGGGCAGCCGGGGTCCGATCTTCTACCGCCAGCGCCGCGTCGGTCTCGGCGGTCGCGAGTTCGAGATGCTGAAGCTGCGCACGATGGTCGAGGGCTCCGACCCCGTCGGCGTCGGCACCGTCGTCACCCGCGACGACCCGCGCGTCACCGCCGCCGGCCGCCTCCTGCGGCGCACCTCGCTCGACGAGATCCCCAACCTCGTCAATGTCCTACGGGGAGAGATGGCGATCGTCGGCCCCCGTCCGACGATCCCCGCCCAGGTCGACGACTACACGCCGCGCCAGCGCCGCCGCCACGAGGTCCGTCCCGGCATCACCGGCTGGGCGCAGGTCCAGGGCCGCGCCGGCATCCCCTGGGCCGAGCGGATCGAGCTCGACGTCTGGTACGTCGACCGCCGCAGTGCCCTTCTCGACGCCCGCATCCTCGCCAAGACCACCTGGCTCCTCGTCACCGGCCATGGCCTGGCGCCGGATTGACGCCCCGAGGTTAGGGTTCGACCATGGAAGACCGCTCCGCAGTCTCCCTGCGTCCCTTCAAGCCCGGCGATGCCGCTGCCGTGCACCGCTGGTTCAACAACCCCGAGGCGACGGCGACGCTGATGGAGCAGCGGGATGGGTTCTCCGTCGAGGAGGCGGAGGCCTGGGTGGGGCGGGCGATGGATGAGTCCGGCGAGGACCGCAAGTACGCGATCGTGGTTGAGGGTCACGACGAGCCGGTCGGCTTCACTGCCCTCTACGGCCTCTTTCGCCAGACGGCGCCGGAGCTGGGGGCGTTGATCGGCGACGAAGTGCGCGGCAAGGGGGTCGGCCGCCGCGCCGAGGCCCTCACCCTGGCGAAGGCCTTCGACGAGTTCGGCGCCCACCGCGTCTACGGCCGCATTCCCGCCCGCAACGAGGTCGCGAAGAAGACCGTCGCCGGACTGGGCTGGAAGCACGAGGGGACGATGCGCGCCCACCTGCGCCGCGAGGGCGCCCCCGCCGACGACTGCGAGGTCTGGGGAGTCCTCCCTGACGAGTTCCACGCCGCCGCCGCCGACCTGCTTCCGTGAGCGCACCGATCCCGACTGCCGAGCTGATCGAGGATCGCGGCGAGGCCGCCGCCGGCGAGGACTTCTTCCGCTCGCGCGAGTTCCTCGACGCCGAAGCCGTCACCCACACGCTGCGGATCGCCGCCGACGGCTCGCGGCTGCTCGCCCCGCTGATCGTCCGGCCGATCCCGGGCGGCGAGGCCCACGACGCGATCTCCCCGTACGGCTATCCCGGTTTCGCGACTTCATCGCTTGCCGAAGTAGATCCCGCACAGGTCGACTTCTCCGCCACCGGCCTGGTCAGCGCCTTCGTCCGCCATACCCTCGCCGAGCCGCCGCCGCTGCACGGCGCCAGCGAGCGCAACATCGTCCAGATCGCCGACCCGGCGCTGCCGCCGAAGAGCCGACCGAGCGATCGCAACCAGATCAACAAGAACCTGCGTCGCGGCTACACGATGCGCGTGGTCCCAGGACCGGAGACGACCCCCCCCGACCGGACCGGCTTCCTCGCCGCCTACGAGCAGACGATGCGCCGCACGGGCGCCGCCGAGCGCTACTTCTTCGGCGCTGCGTACTTCGACCGCATCCTCGAGTCCCCGCAAACCTGGCTCGCCCTTGCTCTCGCCCCCGAGGGAGAGGTCGTGGCCGCCTCGATCGCGGCCGTAAGCGATGGCTGCCTGCACTACTACCTCAGCGGCAGCGCCGATTCCCACCTGCGCGATTCGCCGATGAAGAACGTCGTCGCCGCGCTGGTCGAGCTCTCCGCCGACCGTGGCCTTCCGCTCAACCTCGGCGGCGGCATCGCGCGCGGGGATCGGCTGGAGGAGTTCAAGCGCGGCTTCGCCAACCGCGAGCAGGTCTGGCGCACCTCTGAGATCGTCTGCGATCGCGAGGCGTATGCCCGCCTCTCGGCCAATCGCGAGGGGAGCTTCTTCCCGCTCTACCGGGCTAGTTGATCGACGGCGCCGCTGGCGTCGGGCCGTTATGGGGGAACGCGTCCACCGGCTCGCCGCCGTACTTGCCCCAGGTCACTTTGCCGAAGTCGCGGATCGCGTCCAGGGTGATCGCGCCCTTGTATTCGTTGCAGCCGATCAGGTTGGTCCAGGTCGTGGCCGCCACCTCGTAGGGCATGTTCTCGTTGGGGAAGAGCAGCGACGCTCCGTACATCGTGTCGTAGAGGCCGATCAGTTCCAGCTGCGCGCTCTCGGGCAGATCGGGCGAGTACTGGATCTGCAGCCGGCCGTGCTCGAGCGAGTGAACAAGGTCCAGTTCCCTCGGCATTTCGCTGTAGGCGCCGTCCGCCTGCTGGTATGGCGGCTCGACGTGGTCGCCGGAGGTCGGCGGGTTCGTTCTGTATTCAGGCGCTTGCGCTGCCTGTGGAAGGTGGCTGTTGCCCTCGTCCCGCAGCTGTAGCCGCAGGTCGCAGTCGGCCATTTTCGCCGCTTTCTGCAGGTTCTCGACTTTGGGCAGCGGGATGTCGCTGCCGCTCCGTTCGTCGGGCTGCACGCCGTTCGTCGAGCCGCTCGTCTGGACGATGTGGGCGTTGCCGCCGCCGTTCTCGCTTGCCGCCGAGACGATCGCGACCACGATGCCGATCAGGACCGCGATGCCGATCACGCCGGCGACGCCGTAGCCGAGCATCAGCCGGCGTCGCTCAGAGCCGACGGCTTTATGCTCGCGTTCCTGGCGCGCCTGGCGTAGCCGCTCTCTCTCTTCCTCCCTGCGATTCGCCATCGTCGAGGCTGTCCAGTTTACTCAGAGGGACCCGGCAAGCTCGCTGGCATCACCGCGCCGGCGGTCCCATGGCCGCGCCGCCTGCAGGGCGCCCAGCACCGCTCGCGTTGCCGGCGCCCGGTTGAGCGCGTAGAAGTGGATCCCCGGGGCACCGGCGACTAGCAGCTCGCTGCACTGCTGGGCCGCATACGCGACCCCCAGCTCGAACTCAGCGCGCTCGTCGCCCTCGGCCGCGGCGAACGCCGCTTCGAGGCGGGGCGGGATCGAGGCGTCGCAGAGCGAGCAGATCCGCTTGGTTTGGGCGAAGCTCGCCACCGGGATCACCCCGGCGAGGATCGGGACCTCGATCCCGGCGGCCCGCGCCGCCGCGACGAAGTCGAAGTAGACCTGGTTGTCGAAGAAGAGCTGGGTGATGAGAAAGGAGGCGCCGGCCTCGACCTTGGTTTTCAGATAGGCGAGGTCCGTCTCCAGGTCGGGCGCCTCGGGGTGCACCTCGGGGAAGCAGGCGCCGCCGACGGTGAAGTCCCAGCCGGCGGTGATGAAGGCGGCGAGCTCGGCCGCGCTCCCCAGCCCGCCCTCTGGTTGGACGAAGTCCTCCTGCCCTCGCGGGGGGTCGCCGCGGAGCGCGAACACGTTCTCGATCCCGGCAGCGCCGATCCGCTCCAGCGTGGCGGCGAGGCCGTCTTTGGTCTCGCCGACGCAGCTCAGATGCGCCATCGTCTCGTAGCCGAGCTCGTCCTTCAGCGCCCGGGTGATCTCGACCGTGCCCTCGCGGGTCGAGCCGCCGGCGCCGTAGGTGACCGAGACGAAGTCCGGCTCCAGCTCGCGCAGCGAGCGCGCCGTCGCGAAAAGGCCCTCCCGCGCCTCGTCGGTCTTCGGCGGGAAGAACTCGACCGAGAAGGTCGGGCCCGGGCTGGCGATGATCTCGTCGATCCTCACCGCCCCAAGGGTAGCCGCAGGCCTATCGCCGCGCGGCGCGCGCCTCGAACACGGCCTGTATGTCCTCCAGGCGCTTGCCTTCCCGGACGCCGGATTTCCCGGACTTTGCGGGAACGTTTTCGTCGCCCCCCTAGCGCGGCGATCGGGGGCGCGCTAAGTTCGCTTTGCGACTGGGAGAGACAGGCTCCGCGGAAGCCCAGCGGAACACCGTCTCGAAGGTGGCGCGACGAGCTTCACGTGCGAAGGCTACGCACGGGGCAGGCGACGAGCGTCACCGCCGGTCGCATTTTTTGTGCGTTGGCTTCGGGTCGCCAGGCAACCCAGCTTTGAGTGTCCGTCGGCGGACGTAGCTTGTCCCTTGATCTGGAATGCCTGCCGTCCAGATCAGCGACCGGGGCGCAACCCGGGAGCAGGGCGTCGCCGGGAACCCCGTGAGTCCGATGGCGACTAGCCCGCCCGCTCCCGCCTATTGTTGGGGCCGATGAGCGAGGAGCTCCGTTATGAGCGGGTCGGCGCAGCCGCAGTGATCACGATCGATCGGCCCGAGCGGCGCAATGCGATCGACAACGCTGCCGCCGAGGCCTTCCGCGCGGCCCTGCGGGAGTTCGAGGCCGACGATGGTGCTCGCGTCCTCGTTCTCACTGGCGCCGGCGGGGTTGCTTTCTGCGCCGGCGCCGACCTGAAGGCGATCGACCTCGACGTCGACCACCCCGAGGGCCCGATGGGGCCGACCAGGGTCACCCCGTCCAAGCCGGTGATCGCCGCCGTCGACGGCTGGTGCCTGGCCGGCGGGGTAGAGCTGGCGCTCTGGTGCGACATGCGGATCGCCACCCCACAATCGACCTTCGGTCTCTTCGAGCGCCGCTGGGGGGTGCCCCTGGTCGACGGCGGCACCCAGCGCCTTCCCCGTGTCATCGGTATGGGTCGCGCCCTCGAGCTAATCCTCACCGGCCGCCCGGTCGACGCCGAGGAGGCCCACCGCATCGGCCTCGTCAACGAGCTGGTCGAGCCCAGCAAGCACCTGGACCGCGCCCTAGAGCTCGCCGAGAAAATCGCCAGCTTCCCCCAAGAGACGATGCTCGCCGACCGCCGCGCCGCAACAGAAGGCTTCGGCCTCCCCCTAGCCGAGGGCCTCGAGCTAGAGCACAAGCTAGGCCGAGAGACTCTCCATGTCGCAGCTCAGGGCGCAGCTCGCTTCGCCGGCGGCGAGGGTCGCCACGGCACCGGAGTCTGACCGACCTACGCCTGGTGCATGACCCGCCGCATCTCGTCCTCAGCGTCCTCGGGACCGAGATAAGGCATCAACACTGCAAAGACCAGGTCCGGAAGGATGCGGACCAGCTCCGGTCCCCGCCCCGCTCGGATCTCGTCGAAGATCATCGACGTCGCACCGCCAATCGCGAAGCGGGCGGTGTCGGGGGGTAGCTCCTCGACCCTGCTCGAGTACTCGCGGCCTTCCTCGAGGAATGGGGTGAAGCGAGCGAGAGCGGCGCGGTAGCGGGCACGGGCGTCGTCGCCGGCGGCGGTCACCTCGACCATCGCCATCCGCGCGATGTCGGCCTCGGCGGCGAGCAGCTCGACCAGGGCGCGCAGCCCAGCGGCGATCCGCTCCGGCCAGGGCTCGCCGGCGGCTGATTCGAAGGCGCTGGTGACGTGGGCGACGAGCACGTCGATCACGGCGTCGTAGGCCTCGAGGAAGCAGGCCGCCTTGTCGTCGAAGTACTCGTGGAAGGTCTCGCGCGAAACCCCGGCGACCTCGATCACGTCGGTGACCGTCGTCGCCTCGTAACCCTTCGCCGCCGCCACCCTCACCATCGCCTCCAGCAGCCTCTCCCGCTGCGACCGCACCGCGTAGGCTCGGGGCAGGCCGTGTCGCCCACTGGGCGGATGCTCTGGATTCGATGTCGATGGCGAACCCACTCAGTCAGCGTAGGGCAGGAATCGCGACCTGTCCAACGCCGCCGGAGGGCCTCAAACGCGGGCGGCGCGCATCTCCGCGTCGGCTACCTCGGGCCCGAAATAGGGCAGCACGGCGAAGTACATGAACTCCGGCAAAAGCTCCTGAAATCCCTGCTCAGAGCCAGCCGCAAGGCGGGCGTGGATCACCGCGTGCATGCCGGCGACTATCCCCTCGGCGGCGATCGGCGGCGGCGATTCGAGCGCCTCGGACGCCTGACGCGCCGAATCGATGAAATCCTCGATGCGTTTCATCACCTTGGCGCGTCTTTGCAGCGCTTCGGGGCCGGCGGAGTGCACTTCGACGATCAGCGCGCGCCCCAGCCCGGGTTCCGCTTCAAAGTTCTCGAGCAGGGCGCTGAGGCCCGCACGAAGCTTGCCCTGCCAGGTCTCCTCGCCGGCCGCGGCCGCGGCGGCGAGCGCTTCCAAGCGCGCCACCCCCAGGCCGAAGGCCTCGATGTAGCAGCCCTCCCTGTCCGTGAAGTTGTCGTAGAAGGCCTGCCTGTAGAGGCCGGTATTTGCCAGCACAGCACGCACGGACGCGCTCTCGTACCCGCTCTCGCCGACCACGTCGAGCATGCCTTCGAGGATCCTTTGGCGCTTCGGCGAGCTCACCAGTCTCAGTGTCGGGGCGGGGGGGAAGACCCTCCGCGCAGCGCCGGCCCCCTCAGCCCCTGCCCGGACCTTGGATGCGGCCTGCTCTCCCATTTGATCCTTCCTCCACTCGATCAAGGGAACGGGTTGTCTGGCCCCGGTACTGTAGCGGTATCTCGCGAATACGTCCAGCTTGGAATCGGATTCTCGTAGGGGTACTCTGGCGTCCATGGCTGATCGTGCCCCGCAGGCGACGAGAATGCCGCCGGGTCGGCACCCTCTGCCCCGCGACTTCATCACCCAGCACCAGCGTGCGCGCATAATCGCCGCCCTCGCAGAGGAGACCGTCGAGAAGGGCTACCGCGCCGTCACCGTCGCCGACATCGTCAGCCGGGCCGGGATCGCCCGCAACACCTTCTACGAGAACTTCTCCTCCAAGGAGGACTGCTTCCTCGCCGCCTCGGAGTTCGCGGTCAAGGAGGCGCTGCGCCGCGTGGTCGACGCCGCCAGCAAGGTCGACACCTGGCCGGCCCGGGTCAACGCCGGCCTCGCCGCCTTCCTCCACTACGTCGCCAGCGAGCCCGCGCTGGCCCGCACCTGCATCGTCGAGGCGCTCTCCGCCGGCCCGGCCGCGGTCGACCGCTACGAGCGCTCGATCCAGGCCTTCGTCCCCCTCTTCCGCATGGGGCGCAAGGTCTCGTCGAAGGGCGAGGAGCTGCCGGCCACGCTGGAGGAGACGATCGTCGGCGGGATCTTCTGGATCCTCTACCAGCGCATCATCATGGGCCAGGCCGAGCAGATCGAGGACCTGCTGCCGGAGCTGGTCGAGTTCGCGCTGACGCCGTACCTCGGGGCCGAGGCGGCCAAGCGCACCGCGCTGGAAGCGTCACCCACCGCCACCGCCGGCTGAGCCAGAGAGCCGTGCGCCGTCGAGTAAGTCCAGGGAGCTCGGCGCAATGTCCGCCAAGGCAGGGACTGGGGGCCCGATGAACTAGTGCTTGACCTTGAGACGCGCGAGCGCTCTGCCAGCCCCGAGCGCGAGCGCATCGTCGAGGCTCTGATCGAGATCGCCGCCGAGCGCGGCTACGCCGAGACCACGATCGAGCTGATCCTCGAGCGGGCGGAGCTGGACCGCCCCGCCTTCGACCGCCACTTTCGCGGCAAGTACGACTGTTTCCTCTCCGCTTGGCAGGAGATCAACGAGGGCTGCATGCGGGAGATGCTCGAGGCCTACAACAGCGAGGGGACCTGGCCCGATCGCCTCCGTGCCGTCGCCTGCGAGATCGTCGAGAACCTGCGCAGCGACCCCAGCCGCGCCTGCTTCGCGGTCGAGGTGCTCGCGGCCGGCGACGCCGCCCGCGCCCGCCGCGACATGACGATGCGGGTGATCGCCTCGCTGATCGACGCCGGCCGCAACGAGATGGAGGACCCCGAAGCGGTGCCCCACACCACGGCCGAGGCGCTCGCGGGCTCCGCCTACGGCCAGGTCTACGCCAAGGTCGTGCGGGGGCAGGCGGAGGAGCTGCCGGCGCTCGTGCCGCAGCTGATGTCGGCCGCCGTGATGCCCTATCTCGGTATGGACGCGGCTCTCGCTGAGCTGTCGCGCAGCTTCGACCCTCCGGCGCGATATCGTCGCGATGTGGCCAAACGCACCTCGCGCAAATCGGGCGAATCCGAGGTTCCGCCCGAGGACTATCCGCCCGAGCTTGCGCGCCTCCCACCCGGCCGACACGGCCTCCCGCGGGAGTTCGTCGTCCACAACCAGCGCGAGCGGCTGATCGCCGGCCTCGCCGAGGCGATCGCCGAAAACGGCTACTCGGGCACGACGATCGCCCACATCACCCGCCACGCGGCCGTCTCCCGCCGCACCTTCTACGAGCACTTCAACAGCAAGGACGAGTGCTTCGTCGCCGCCTACGACACGGTGATGGCGGAGCTGCGCGAGCGCGTCTCTGCCGGGTTCGAGGAAGCCGAGGACTGGCCGCACGCGGTCCGCGCCGGGATCTCCGCCATGCTCTCTTTCCTCGCCGCCGAGCCACACCTCGCCCGCCTGTGCATGGTCGAGGCGCTTGTGGCCGGCCCGGTCGTGGTCGAGCGTTACGACGCCGCCATCCAGAGCTTCGTCCCCTACTTCCAGGGCGGCCGTGAGGGCCGCCCCCCCGAGGTCCTCTCCCGCCTCTCGCCGACCACCGAGGAGGCCCTCGTCGGCGGCATGGTCTCGCTGATCTCCCGCCGCATCATCGCCGGCAAAGCCGAGCAGCTGGAGGAGCTGCTGCCGGATCTGGTCGAGTTCACCCTGACGCCGTACCTCGGCAGCGCCGAGGCCGCGAAGATCGCCGCCGAGAAGGATTAGCGCTCAGTCGAGTGCTTTGACCGGGGTGAGGTCCGGGGTACCGAGCTCGAACCAGGCCTCGTCCTCGCCGAAGTAGTTGAGCACGGCGAGGTGGGCGAGGTCGGGGAGCAGGCGCTCCACCGTGGCGGCGCGACCGGCGCCGATCTCGGTGCAGATCGATTCCTCGATCGCGCCGGCGACGAACTGGGCAGTCAGCGGCGTCGCGGTCCCGCGTGCGTTCGGCTCCTGGCGGGCGGTATCGAGGGCGGCGACCATGCGCTCGACCATCTGCTGATGCTTTGCCCAGGCTTGGCCGCGGGCGGCGCGCACCTCGATCAAGAGCGCTCTCGCCAGTAAGGGCTGCTCGGCGACCGTGCGCAGAAGGCGGGCGAGAGCGGCGCGGAAGCCGGCGCGCCATCCGTCCGCCCTGCGGCCGGCCTCGAGCACTTCCCCGCAGAGGCGCTCCGCGCCCATCTCGTAGGCCTCGGCGAAGCAGCCCTCCTTGCCGCCGAAACGGCGCTGGAAGCGCTCGCGCGAGAGCCCGGAGCGCTTGAGGACCTCGCCGACGCTCGCTTGGTCGTAGCCGTGGGCGCCGACGCTCAGCAGCATCGCTTCCAGGGCCCCCTCGTCTGATGCGCGCTCGGGGATCGCCTCGTCCCATGACCTGACCGCTCGCAGTGTGGGAGGACCCTCCACTCGGGGTACCTTAGCCCATTTTTGGGAACTTATGTCACTTCATATACTCATTTCGTACCAATAGGAACGCGCGCTATCCTGACTCCGTGCGCGCATTGCCTGGAAAGGCCTCGCGGCAGCCGCCCGGCCCCGAGCCGGTCAGTCGTGCCGAGGCCTCGGCGGATCAGCTCCGCCGCATCCTCGAGGCCACCGCCGACCTCGTCGCCGAGCAGGGCTACGCAAACGCGACGATCGAGCAGATCGTGCGCCGCGCCCGGGTCGGCTACGCGACCTTCTACAAGCACTTCGCTGACAAGGACGAGGCCTTCCTCGCCCTGCTCGACGCGGCGATCGAGCGCACGCTGTACGCGGTCGAGGAAGCCTACGATCGGGAAGCTGGGCCGTGGCCGGACAAGGTCGGCGCGGGGCTCGGGACGCTGCTGGAGCAGGTGGCCGCCCACCCCAACGTGGCGCGCGCTTGCCTGGTCGAGGCGCCGGCGGCGGGGCCTGAGCCGGCAGCGCGGCACGAGGCGGCGCTGAAACGGTTCGTGCCGCTGCTGCGCCCTGGCCGCGAGCTCAATCCTCGCCAGGCGGATCTGCCGGCGACGCTCGAGGACACCCTCGCTGGCGGCGTCCTCTGGGTGATCAACCAGCGGCTGATCGCTGGGGAGGAGGGGGAGCTGCGGGCACTGCTGCCGGAGGCGCTCGAGTTCCTGCTGCGGCCGTACGTCGGCGAGGAAGAGGCGGCGCGCGAGGCGGGACAGGCCGCCGAAGCGAGCTCCGCGTAGGCCGTGGCCGGCGAGGAGATGCTCGGGCCCCTGCCCGCGGGCCGCCATGGCTACAGCCGCGAGCAAGTCGCCCACAACCAGCGCGAGCGGCTGATCGCCGGCCTGGCGACGGCCGTCGCCGAGCACGGCTACAGGGCGGTGACGATCACCCACATCACCAAGCAGGCCCAGGTCTCCCGCCGCGTCTTCTACGCCAACTTCGAGGACAAGGAGCAGTGCTTCCTCGCCGCCTTCGAGGTCGTGGTCGACCATGTCCGCGAGTTGGCGGCAGAGGCGGTGGCGCCACTGGAGAGCTGGCCGGAGCGCGCGATCGCCGCCGCCCGCACCGTGCTCAGCTTCCTTGCCTCCGAGCCCGACCTCGCCCGCCTCTGCCTGGTCGAGTCGCAGGCCGCGGGCCCGGCCGTCTCAGCGCGTTTCCACGAGGCGGTGCACGAGGCGGTGCCGTTCCTGCGGCTGGGTCGGGAGGAGCGCGCCAGCGAGCGACCGCTGCCGGAGACGACCGAGGAGTCCGTGATCGGCGCCCTCGTCATGCTCGCCAGCCGCACGGTCGCGGCGGGGGAGACGGAGCAGCTCGAGGAGCTCCTCCCTGACTTCGCCGAGTTCATCCTCTCGCCCTACATCGGGGCGGAGGAGGCCACGCGCTTGGCGCGCGAAGCGGCCTGACGACTCGGTACGCCCGTATCCCTCCAGGGAACTGGTCTGGGAACGAGCTTTTTCTTTTGGGAACTTCTCCTTGACAACCCCTGAAACGGGTGCTTCACTTGCGCCACTTGGCGGTACAGACAGCACCTTCTGGGAACTGTCCGCTTCCGGCAAGCGAATCAGGGAACACGCTGTAACAGGGAAACCGAGCCCAAGGGGGCCGCCAAGGGAAGCGGTCGGCAGAGGGGCTCACGGGACAAGGAGAGAGCTACGTGAGAAGCCACGCGAAGGCATCGTCCGCGGGATCGACTCAGGGCCGGGGCGGCCGCTCGGGCTCATTCGTCCGTGGAGCCGACGCCACCCGTGGTACGTCCAGCCGTGGTACGTCCAGCGACGCCGACGGGAGTGGTGCGCCCTCGCATCGAGGTCGCCTCGTTGCCCTTTCTCTCGCTGCCGCGCTCCTCTCCCTGGCGCTCTTTACCTCCTCGGCCTTCGCCGCCAAGGAGCTGATCAGCAGCTTTGGCACCTTCGCCGAATCGGGCAGCTTTGGCGGCGAGCTCAACAACCCGCGCGACGTCGCTGTCAGCGGCACAGGAGATGCCTACGTCGCCGACGAAAAAAACAACCGCATCGAGCGCTTCGACAGCAATGGCAACTTCGTCAGCGCCTGGGGCAAGGATGTGATCGCCCCGAGCATCAACGAGCGCCAGCGCATCGTGCTCAACGAAGTTGCCGTCGCCGGCACCTACACGCTCTCTTTCGAAGGCTTCACGACTAAACCGATCGAGGCTCAGCTCGGTGCCTCCACCGTCGAGGGCGCACTCGCTGCGCTGCCGACTGTCGGCAGCGGCAACGTCTCGGTTTCGGGCTTCGGTACTGCCGACAACCCCTACATCGTCACCTTCAAGGGCGCTCTGGGCGGCTCCAACCAGCCGACGATCTCCGGCGACGCGAGCGAGCTTACCGGCACGATCTCGATCTCCACGATCATCAACGGGAAATCGAGCATCGCCAACGACACCGGCACCGGCTTCGAGGTCTGCACGGTCGCGACCGAGTGCAAGGCCGGCGTCGCCTCCGGCGGCGACGGCACCGCGAGCGGCAACGGTTCCCTCAGCGCTCCCCAGTCGGTCGCGGTGGACCTCGACACCGGCAACGTCTACGTCTCCGATCGCGGCAACCGCCGCATCGACGAGTACGACGGCGCCGGCAACTTCATCCGCTCCTTCGGCTTTGACGTTGCCGAATCGGGACCGGGCGACACCGGCACGGGCTATGAGGTCTGCAACGAAGCCGAAAGCGACGTCTGCAAGGCGGGAGTCGGCGGTTCCGGGGCCGGCCAGTTCGGCGAAGGCTTCGCAGAAAACGGCTTCGGCATTGCCGTAAGCCCTGCCGACGGCAACGCCTCCACCGGCAGCGTTTACCTGGCTGACTCCGGCAACCAGCGTGTCGGCACCTACGACCTCGACGGCACCTCGCCCGCCTCCTTTGGCTCCTCGGCCAACTTCGGCCCAGAACAGCCCCGCAGCGTCGCCGTGGACTCCCGCGGGATCGTCTACGCCTCGGACTCCAACGAAAACGGCGACGTCCTCCGCTACGACTCCGAAGACGCCAACGGCGGCGGCGTCGGCTTCCTCGCCCCGATAGTGCCGCCCAACAACGAGCGCCAGGAAATCACCTTCACCGGCTTCAACTCCGGTGACGACTTCAGGTTCGCCTGTCCCAGCGGCAGTCTGACCGGGGAACTCACCTACATCGGCGGCGGAAATGGCCTGACGATCATCAAAAACGGCCTCGAGGATGCCTGCGGCACCGGCAACTTCTCCCTCTCGGGTGAACTGCCTAACGTCACGGTCACCCTCCAGGGTGCCCTCGCTGCCTCCAGCCAGCCGCAGATGACCTGCACAACGCTGAGTGGCTCGGGAAGCTGCTCGGTCACCACCACCAGCGAGGGTCACCCCGGCCCGCTGCTCACCGGCGAAGCCTCCTCGACAACAGCCGGCCTCGCCGTCGATCCCGCCGGCACCGTCCTCTACGTCCTTCGCGATCCCTCCTCGGGCCCGACCGTCGTGCAGCAGTTCGGCCCCACCAACGAACCCGGCCTTAGCGTCGCCCCTGCAGCTACAGACGACGCACACGGAGCTGCAGCGGGTTTCGGGGCCGTTCGTGGCTTCGGCTTCGACAGCACCAGCGGGCGCTTCTACGTCTCGGCGACGAACGTCAGTGGCCTCACCGCCGCCCACCGCGCCTACGTCATCGCCGACTCCTCCGCCCTACCCAACCCGGCTGCCAGCATGCCTTTTGGGGCGGTCACGGCCATAGCCGACCGCAGCGCGACCTTCAGCGGGACAGTTGACCCCAACGGCGGCCTGGTCAGCTGCAAGTTCCAGTACTCGACCGACGAGGCTCACTGGGCCGATGCCGGCTATGCGGAAGGGACCGGTGATGTCTCCGGGACGACGATCACCAATGTCAAAACGACCAGCGGCGTTTTCACCGTCGGTCAGCTGATCGGCGGAGCGAGTATCAAAGCTGTCAAAGAAAATACGCTCATCCTGTCGTTTGCCACGCTCGGGAATGGCACCAACGTCTCGCTCCGTGCTACGCCGCCGTTCCCACTCCGCTGTGACTTGCTGAACCTCAACGGCGGCAGTCAGAGCATCACTCAAAAAGTCACCGGCCTGGCGCCCGGCCAGAAATACTTCGTCCGCCTGCAGGTCACCCGCCCCTACTTCTCCAGCTTTGCCCCCGTCACCTCGACGGTGCAGAGCTTCACCACCGCCTCAGGCCCGCCGGCTCTCACCGAAGCCAAAGCAAGGACAGTCGACGAGCGCTCGGTGCGCGTCACCGCGACGATCGACCCTGGCCACTCGCCCACCTCCTACGTGGTCCAGTACGGCACCACGCCTTCACTGGGCTCCTCCACCGCACCCGTGCAGATCGGCGACGGATCGACGCCGATCGAAGTCTCGCCGGTCATCGGCGGCCTCAACCCCGCCACCCAGTACTACTTCAAGCTCCTCGCCACCAACCTGACCGGCCCCACGGCCAGCAGTGGCCTGGCCGCCGCCACCTTCCCCTCGTCGGCCAGCTTCGGCTCCTGCCCCAACGACCTGCTCCGCACCGGCCCTTCGGCCAAGCTCCCCGACTGCCGGGCCTATGAGCAGGTGACTCCGACCGACAAGTACGGCTCAGACGCCTACGGCTCGCCCTACTCGGTCCAGGCCTCCAGCTCGGGCGACGGGATCACCTTCTTCACGTTCGCGGGCTTTCCCGGTGGTGAAAGCCTCCAACAATTCAACACCTTTCTCTCCAGCTTTGCCGGCGGCCAATGGTCGACCGCAGGGATGAACCCGCCCCCCATCTATGGCGAGAGAGGCACCGCCAAAGTCTGGACAGGAGACCTGCGCATTAGCCTCGCCACGGTCTTCGCCTCCACCACCATCAGCAATGCCCTGTTGCTGCGCGACAGTATCGGCGGTTCCGTCACTGTCCTAGTCCCACATGGCGTGGGTTTCAATGCCAATACCTTTAGGCTGGCCGGCGCATTCGGCAGCGCCTCGAAGGTTGTCTTTCACGCGGGCGGCAATGTTCCGGTCACCTCGGGACCCGCACCCCTCGCCACTGCCCGCAACGTCTATCTCTATGACCGCGAAACGGGCGAGATGACGCTTGCCGGCGTGCTCCCCGACTCGGCCTGCGGCAGCCCGCCATGCGTTCCCCCCAGTGGCTCCGAAGCCCCGGCAGCCTTCGACGGCTACATCCAAGACGGGAACGCCGTCTCCACGGGCGGCGATATCTACTTCATCGATCGCGCAACCGGCCAGCTCTACCTGCGCCGCGACGCAACCGGCCCCAGCCCGATCACTGTGGAGGTAGCAGCATCCGAGCGCACTGAATCGGATCCGGCCGGTACCTTCAAACCGATCTTCATGGGCGCGACGCCGGACGGCTCTCACGCACTCTTCAGGTCCCAGCAGAAGCTGACCGACGACTCCACAGCAACGGCTGGCGCCGAAGACCTCTACCGCTTCAACGCCAGCGCCCCCGCCGGCCAGCGCCTCACCGACCTCGCCCCAGGGGCGGAAGCTGTGGGCGTGCTCGGCTACTCCGACAGCGCCGACTACGTTTACTTCGCCGCCAACGCCGACCTCGACGGGGCTGGCCCGGCCGCCGCGGGCGACTGCGCCGGAGGAGCGCCCGAAGGTTTCAGCACCTTCTCGGGCGCTTGCTCGGCCTACCTCTGGCAGGCTGACGGCGCCGGCCCCTGCGCAACTGCTGGTGGCTGCATCGGTTTCGTCGCCCGGATCGACGCCGACGAGGGCGATGGCTTCAACTGGGCTGGGAACAAAACAATAGGTGGTCCCAGTGGGGGTATGAAGACCTCCCGCGTCAGCGCCGACGGCCAGGTACTCGCCTTCCAGTCGCGCTACCGGCTCACCGCCTACGACAACCAGGGTGTCCCGCAGTACTACCGCTACGACGCCGAGAGCGGCGGGATCGATTGCCTCACCTGCGATCCGACCGGCGCTCCGCCGACCGGCGAACCCGAACTCAAGAACCCCGACATGTACCACGCACCCACTTCTCACAGTTCTTTCGGAGCGCAGCCCTTCCTGAGCCGCAACCTCTCCGCGGACGGCAACCGCTTCTTCTTCCAGACCCCCGAGAAGCTCGTGCCCGCCGACGTCAACGGGGAAGTGAGCTGCTCGAATGACAACGAAGTCGAACTCGGGGTGGGGCCATCCTGCCTCGACGTCTACATGTGGGAGGCGCCCGGCACGGGTAGCTGTACCCAGGGAGGTACTGCCTACAGCACCGCCAACGACGGCTGTCTCTACTTGCTCTCGACCGGGACCGGCGCCTACCCCTCATATTTGGCCGACGTCTCCGAATCGGGTGATACCGCCTTCATCTTCAGCCGCCAGCAGCTGGTGCCCTCCGACGAAGACACCCTGCATGAGATCTATGCGGTCAAGGTAAACGGCGGCCTCGCCTATCAGCACGCGACGCGCCCGGCGCCCTGCGAAGGCGATGCCTGTCGCGGCCCCTCGAGCCAACCCTCTGACGCTTCCGGTGCGGGCTCGGCCGTATTCGAGGGCCCAGGCAACCCGAAGTCCAATACGGACAGCACGCGCTGTCCGAAAGGCAAGCGCCAGGTGCGCAGCAAAGGCAAGGTGCGCTGCGTCGCCAAGCAGCACGGGAGCAAAAAGCAAAAGCGCGACCGCAAGCGAGCTGCCAACAACAACCGGAGGGCGAGTCGATGAACGCCATGACCAAGAAGATCGCGATCGCCCTTTTGTCCCTCGTGGCCCTACTGGTCCCGGCCTCCCCCGCGGGCGCTGCGGCCCCGGCATGGCGCTTTGACATCACCTCGATCCCGACCAACTTCGAACCGGGAGCGATCTACGAAAGCGGGTTTGCCGGGATGCCCCAGTACTTTCTTCTGGCAACCAACGTCGGCACGGCGCCGACCAAAGGGCCGATCACGATCACCGACACGTTGCCGGCGGGCCTGACGGTGATAGAAGCAGGAGCGGGCACCCAAAGCGCTCCCGGTACCTGCACAAGCGCCGGCCCGACCGTCACCTGCGTCTTTCCCGGCCCGGTTCAGCCGGGCCAGTTCATCAGCGCCAATATCGGCTTCAACGTCGACGGGACCGGCACGTTCTTGCAGGAGGGCGACACGATTGTCGACCAGGCGATCCTCTCGGGCGGCGGCACGACTGCGGTGGTCGCCACCAACACGACGAAGATCTCTTCCACGATCGCTCCCTTCGACTTCCTGCCTGGCATACCGGGCTTCGGCATCACCCCCTACGCCGAGGACGGCACGGCCGAAACGCTGGCCGGGGGGCACCCGCACGTGTTCTCGGTCAACCTCAGCTTCTCCACCCAAAACTTGGCAGGATTTCCTGCTGGCGTCGAGGGTGGCGAGCGCGACGTCTACACCTATCTGCCACGGGGGATGATCGTCAACCCAACGGCGACGCCGAGGCGCTGCGAAGAGGTGGTGATGGAGGCCTTTGCCTGCCCCGCCAACACGCAGAACGGGGTGGTCAACGTCCTCACCTCCGTCGTCGGCCCGCAGATCGCCGCACAACCCCTCTACAACATGGAGCCGGCGCCGGGCAAGGCGTCAAACTTTGGCTTCATAGCCGTCCAATACCCGATCCACGTCGAGGGGAGGGTGCGCGCCGGCGACTACACCGAGATGGCGGAAGTGAAGGGCATCCCGGGGCTGTTCGCGGCGCCGGCGACGGGGACCCAGCTTCTGCTCTGGGGAGACCCGAGCTCGCCCAGCTTCGATGAAGCGCGCGTGAGCACCTTCGGCGACTGCTCCACCCCCCCCTGCCCGGTCCCTGCCCAGGACACGCCACAGCTGACGATGCCCACCTCCTGCTCGGAGACGCCGGTCGGCGAAGCCGAAGCGTTCTCGTGGGTAAACCCGAAAGGCCCACCGGCGACCGCCGAGGACGTGATGCGCGACGCCAACGGCAACGAGATCGGGATCACCGGCTGCGCGGGGCTCGAATTCAGCCCGACGCTGAAAGCGAGGCCGACGACAACCGTGGCCGACTCGCCGAGCGGGTTGGAAGTCGACCTCGCCGTGCCGCAGACGAGCTCGATGAGCCAACGGGGGACCGCGCACTTGAGAAAGGCCGTGGTAGCCCTGCCCGAGGGGCTCGTGATCAACCCCTCGGGTGCCAACGGTCTCACTGGCTGCTCCCCGGCGCAGATCGGGATCGACGTGAACACTGCGGTGCCAAATGGCAACCCGGTCACCTGCCCCGACGCATCGCGGATCGGCGCGGTCCAAGTAGACACGCCTCTTGTCGACCACCCGCTCCTGGGCTCGGTCTACGCCGCGACGCCAAAAGACAACCCCTTCGGTTCGCTCTTGGCGATCTATGTCGTGATCGACGACAAGCCCTCGGGCACGCTGGTCAAGCTGCCGGGCAAAGTCGAAGCGGATCCGAGCACCGGGCGGCTGATCAGCACCTTCGACAACAACCCCCAGCTGCCGTTCAACACCTTCGAGCTGAACTTCTTCGGCGGCGCTCACGGCGTGCTTCGCACACCAGCGGTATGCGGCACGCACTCGACCACCTCGGAGATGACGCCATGGTCGGCGCCTGACTCAGGCCCGCCGGCAACGCCACGTGATGACTACGCGATCTCCACCCCCCCCGCAGGCGGGGGCTGCGGCGCCGCCCTGCCCAACAACCCGAGCCTCGACGCCGGGGTGGTGAGCCCGATCGCGGCCAAGTACACCCCCTTCGTCTTGCACCTGCGCCGCCCCGACGGCTCCCAGCAGCTCTCCTCGTTCACGACGAAGATGCCGCCGGGGCTGACCGGAAAGCTTGCCGGCACCGGCCAGTGCTCCGATGGGGCGCTTGCAGCTGCGGCCGCCAAGACGGGGGCAGCCGAGCAGGCATCTCCCTCCTGCCCGGCGAGCTCCCGCCTTGGTTCCATCACCGCTGGAGCGGGAGCCGGCCCCTCGCCCTACTACGCCCACGGCGATGCCTACCTGGCGGGCCCCTATAAAGGCGCACCGCTCTCACTCGCAGTGATCACCCCAGCGGTGTCGGGTCCCTATGACCTCGGCACGGTGGTGGTCAGGGCAGCGCTCCATCTGGATTCCACCACGGGCCAGATCACCGCGGTCTCTGATCCGGTGCCCTCGATCCTGCAGGGAATCCCACTGGATGTGCGCACGGTCACCGTAAAGCTCGACCGGCCCGACTTCACCTTGACTGGGACGAGCTGCGACCCGAGCGGTGTCGAGGGCTCCTTCATCTCGACCCTGGGCCAGGCAGCTCCGCTCTTCTCCCGCTACCAGCTCGGCGAGTGCACGGGTCTGCCTTTCAAACCGAAGCTAGGCATCCGCCTGATCGGCGGCACCAAGCGAGGAGGGCATCCGGCGCTCAGCGCAACGCTGACGATGCCAGAGGGCGGCGCCAACATCGCCCAGGCATCGGTAGCCCTACCGCGCTCTGAGTTCCTCGACCAGGCCCACATCGGCACCGTCTGCACCAGGGTGCAGTTCGCAGACGGCGACGGCAACGGCTCGGCCTGCCCGGAAGCGTCGATCTACGGCCATGCAACCGCGACAAGCCCACTGGTCGACTACGCCCTTGACGGCAACGTCTACCTAAGGAGCTCCTCAAACGAACTGCCCGACTTGGTCTTTGCCCTGAACGGCCCGCCCCACCAGCCGATCAAGGTCGCGGTAGCGGGAAGGATCGACTCGGTCAAAGGCGCGATCCGCACCACCTTCGAAGGGATTCCCGACCTGCCGGTCTCGAGCTTTACCTTGAACATGCTGGGCCAAAAGAAGGGTCTTCTGCAGAACTCGACCAACATCTGCAAGGGCACCCACCGTGCAGTCGGTCGCTTCGAGGGCCAAAACGGCAAGGGGATCGAACTGACCCCGGCCTTGAAGAACAGCAAATGCGGCAAGGCGAAGCGCAAGGCAAAACGCGCCCAGCGCCGCCATCGCGCCAATAGGTAGCGAGGAGCGCAGGAGATGCGCATCGCAAAGGCAAAGCGCCACCGCCCCCTGGCAGGCGGTGGCGCCATCTTGCTTACCCTGATCGTCTTGGGAGCGAGTGCGGCCCCGGCTCCAGCCGCCGGCCCGCCGCTTGTTGGAGATATCTGGTCCTCACAGGTCGACTCGCGCTCGGCGACCCTTAGCGCCGAAATAGATCCCAACGGCTCGCTCACCGGTGGCTACTTCGAGTACGCGAGCAAAGCCGACTTCCAGGTCAAAGGCTTCACTGGGGCCAAACGGGTGAACATCAACGTGATCGGTGTCGAAGCGGGGATGATCCCAGTCGACTTCCCGACGATCCCCGGTCTCTCACCGGACACCACCTACCTCTACCGGTTGGTGCTCACCAACGGCCACGGCCAGGTCACCTCACCGACCTCTGCGCCCTACCCCTTCTTCCTCACCTCCCCAACCTCAGGCGGTCCCCTCCTACCCGACGGGCGCGGCTGGGAGATGGTCAGCCCGTTTGACAAAAACGGCGGCGGCATCGACGGGCCCGAAGCGCTGGCAAAAGGCGGCACCCTGCAGGCCGCCGCCCAGGGCTCGCTGATCACCTACTCCTCTTCCTCTTCCTTTGCCGGTGGTCAGGGCGCTCCTCCCGCCTCCCAATACATCTCCACCCGCACTGCGGGTGGCTGGTCGACGCAGAACATCACCGTGCCGATCTTCTCGGGCTCCTATGACATAGATCAGGGCGGCGCCCCGTACCGGCTCTTCTCTACCGATCTTGCCCGGGCCCTTCTCCTCAATGGAAAAGGCTGTCGCGGAGAAGCGACTGGTTGCCCGGTGCCAAACCCGACCCTGCCCGGGACAGATGCCCCAGCGGGCTATCAGGACTACTACCTGCGAACGACCTCCACTGGAGGCTTTGAGGCGTTGCTCGGCCCTGCAGAGACATCGCTCTCGGGGCTGAGCGCATCGCAGTTCGAGGTCACCCTTGCCGGCGCCTCCGAAGCCCTCACTCACGTGGTCCTCGCCGGCTGCGCGAAGCTGACCGCGACGGCGGTTGACGGCTGCGCGGGCCCCAACGCCAACCTCTATGAGTGGTCGACCGGCGGGGGGGCGCTGAAACTCTTGAACGCCGCCCCCGGCGCCACCCTCGCCGCCCAGGGAGCGAACGCGGTCTCCGCCGACGGAGCGCGCGTCTACTTCTACGAAGGCGGCAACCTCCACGTTCGCGACGGGGCGACGCTGAAGCAGGCAGACGCAGACGGCGGGGGAGGGGGGAGCTTCCAGCTCGCCTCTGCCGATGGGTCGGTCGCCTACTTCAGCAAAGGGGGTGACCTCTACCGCTACGGGACGGTTGCGAACACCGCCACCAAGCTGACCTCCACCGCCGATGTGCAAGGGGTGCTGGGAGCCGCTTCTAACGGCGCCAGCCTCTACTACCTGCGCTCAGGTGGCCTTTACCGCTGTGCCGCTGCAAACAGCGCTGCCGCAAACGGCTGCGACGCTGCAACCAAAGTCGCCGAGGCGGCAGACGCCTCCAACTACCCGCCCGCCACCGGCACCTCACGGGTCACCCAAGACGGCACGAAGCTCCTCTTCGTCTCGACCACGCCGCTCGAGGACTACGCCGCCAACACCTACGACAACACCGACCTCATCACCGGGGAACCGGACTCCCAGGTCTACCTCTATGACGCAAGCGCGGCCAAACTGAGCTGCGTCTCTTGCAACCCGACCAACGGCAGACCGATCGGGCCCTCGAGCATCCCCGGCGCGATCAAGAACGGCTCAGGCTTTGCTGCCTATAAGCCCCGCGTCCTCTCCGCCAACGGCAAACGGGTCTTCTTCGACTCCCAGGACGCGATCGGCCCCACCGACACCAACACGGTGGAAAAAACCCTCGGCGTCGGTGCGCCCGACGTCTATCAGTGGGAGGCACAAGGCGAGGGCAGCTGCACCCGCGCCGCGGGCTGTGCAGCGCTGCTCTCCTCCGGCAGAGACGTCGCGCCCTCGCGCTTCATCGATGCTTCGTCAGACGGATCGGACGCCTACTTCCTCACCGGCAGCTCACTGGTGGGAGCAGACCCCGGCGCCTTCGACCTATATGACGCGCGGATCGGCGGTGGCTTCCCCGAACCGCCTGACCCACCCTCTTGTGAGGGCGACTCATGCCAGGTGCTGCCGCCCGAACCGGTCGAGCCGACCCTGACCACGCTGCTCTCAGGTCCAGGCAACCCCCCGGTTCGCTATAGCCGCTACGGGTTCAAGGCATCGAAGAGCTGCCCCGAGGGCAAGGTGCCAAAGACGGTGAAGACCAAAGGCGGCAAGAAGGTCAAGAAGTGCGTGAAGAAGAAAGCGAAGAGGACGGCAAAACGCCGCCACCGTCGTCAGGGGGGCAGGCGATGAGGCGGCTGGTGCCGATCGCGCTCGCGGCCCTGGCGACGTCGCTCCTGCTTGCTCCGGTAGCCCAGGCCGCCTTTGGGTTCAAGCCGGGCAAAGAAGGCTTCTCGGTCGCGGTGCGAACCACGGAAGGCAAATCCTCGAGCGCCGCGGGGACCCACCCCCACGAGTGGAGCATGCACCTGGGCTTCAAAGAAAAAAGCGACTCCTTCCCCGACGGGGACCTGCGCAACCTGCGGATCGAAGCCCCCCAGGGAATGCTCCTCAATCCGACCTTCCAGGGCTCGATCGCAAGCGAGCTGGTCAAGTGCTCGCTGGTCGAGTTCCAGACCCCGCGCTCCTCCCCCTATGAAGAAAGCCGCTCGGGCGAGAGCTGCCCGATCTATACCCAGGTCGGAACGGTCGACGTCCACACCACCTTCGGCGGCGGCGTAACGCGGCGCTTCGGGCTCTTCAACCTGAAGGCCTCACCGGGGGTGCCCGCCCAGCTCGGCGCCTCCCCCTACGGAGCGCCGCTCGTCTTCGACGCCGCTCTGGTGCCCGACTCGGCTGGCCGCTACACGCTCTCGCTTGAGCTATCTGACTTCTCCCAGGCGCTCGACATCAGTGGCCTCGACATCAACCTCTGGGGCGTTCCCTGGGCCCTCGCCCATGACCCAGAACGGGGCAACTGCCTGAACGAGGTAGATCCCGGCGATTATCACGGCGAGCTCTCGAAAACCGAAATCGTCAAAAACAAAGAAGGAAAAGATGTTGAAAAATTCATCCCCGCCACCTGCGGGGTCGGTCCGCCGTTGGAATACCCGCCCAAAGCCTTCCTCACCCTGCCGACAGGGTGCTCGCCCTCGCTCTCCTTCACCGCCACGGCTAATGCCTGGCAGCAGCCGGCGGCGGTCTCAGCCACGGCAGCCAACCTCAACACGATCGGCCAGCCCGTCCCGCTGACCGCCTGCTCGAGCCTGCCCTTCACCCCGCTTCCCCTCGGCTTCCTCAACACGACCAAGGCCTCTACGGGCGCGGGCTATGACTTCCGCCTCAAAGCCGACCTGGAAGGGCTCTCCAAACCGACTCAGCCGGTCCCATCGGCGGCGAGGCGGGTGGTCGTCAACCTGCCCCAGGGAGTTACCGTCAATCCCTCGGTGGGAGCGGGGCTGATCGGCTGCACGCCTGGCCAATACGCAGCGGAGACACCCTTCAACGGGGAGGGCAACGGCTGCCCCAACGGGGCGAAGATCGGAAGGTTCTTCGTCAACACGCCGCTCTTCGAAGACGTCTCTGGGAAAGAATTCTTCGACGGGGCGATCTACCTCGCTCAACCAAGGGTCAATCCCTTCGGCGCCTTGGTTGCCGTCTACCTGGTCGCAAAGCTCCCAGCACGCGGGGTGATGATCAAGCTGGCGGGCAGGATCGACCCAAATCCCGCAGACGGCACGATCACCGCCACCTTCGAGGGCCTGCCGGAGCTCCCCTATACCGATCTGCAGATGAACTTCAAGGCGGGACAGCGCGCCTTCCTGGTCAGCCCGGGCTCTTGCGGCAAAGCGATCACCCGCACCCTGATGACGCCCTGGTCAAACGGGGCGACGATCTCTGGAACTCCGACCAGCTCAGACATAACGAGCGGCATCGACTTCGGACCGTGCCCGATCCCGGGAGCAGCGCCTCCCTTCAACGTCGATGCGATCACCGGCGGGGTCAACTCCAACGTCAACTCCTACACCCCCTACTACGTGCACCTGATTCGCCACGACACCGATCAGGAGATCACCTCCTACTCCTTGATCCTGCCCAAGGGGATCACCGGCAAATTGGCGGGCATCCCCTTCTGCCCGGAGGCGGCGATCGAAGCCTCGAGGCTGAACACCGGCTTTGGCGAGGAAGCAAATCCCTCTTGTCCTGCTGCTTCCCAGGTGGGGCGGACCCTGACCGGCTACGGAGTCGGACCTGCGCTCACTTATGCAGCAGGCCGGATCTATCTCGCCGGCCCTTACAAAGGCGCACCATTGTCCTTGGTCACGGTCAACTCGGCCACGGTCGGTCCCTTTGACCTGGGCACGATCATCATCCGCTCTGCCTTCCAGGTCGACCCCCGCACCGCCCAGCTTCGGATCGACTCCTCGGTCTCAGACCCGATCCCCCACATCATTGAGGGCATCCCGCTTCACCTAAGAGAGGTCCGCGTCTACATGGACCGCCACCAATTCACCCACAACCCCTCCTCTTGTGAGGCGTCGAAGCTCGAATCGACGATGACCGGCTCGGGTGCTTCCTTCGAAAACAAAGCTGATGACTCCACGATCACGATCGCCCGCCACTTCCAGCTCTTGAACTGCCTCACCTTGGGCTTCAAGCCCAAACTGGGCATCCGCCTGCGGGGCAACCCCCACCGCGGCGGCTATCCGCAGCTGAGGGCCACCTTCGCCGCCAGGGGGCCGGAGGACTCGAACCTGAAGCGGATCGCGGTCGAAATGCCCCGATCGCAGTTCCTCGCCCAGAACCACATCAAAGAGATCTGCACTCGTCCCCGCTTCCAAAACCGCGAATGCCCGGCGGGCTCGGTCTACGGCCAAGCGGTCGCCTATACACCTCTCTTGGATGAGCCCCTGCGCGGCAACGTGTATTTGCGCTCCTCTTCCAACAAGCTCCCAGACTTGGTCGCAGACCTCTACTCCGGCGCGGTGCGGATCATCGTCGAGGGGAAAATCGGCCCGACCAAGCAAGGGGGCATAAAAGCCTTCTTCGACGAGCTCCCCGACCAGCCGGTCGATCGCTTCGTGATGACGCTCTACGGAGGAAAGCGCGGCCTTCTCACCAACTCGGTGAACGTCTGCGCAGCACCTCCCTTCGCCGCGGTCAGCGCCCTTGGTCAGAACAACATCGGCGCGGAGTTCAACACGGTCCTGCGCGGCACCTGCAAGGGCAAGAAGGGCAAGAAAGGCAAGGGGGCCAAGAAGAGCGGGCAGCACCGCAGGGCTCGGCGATGAGGCGGTTGGTGGCGCTGGGGATCTGCGCGGTGTTGGTGCTTGCTGGCTGCGGAGGCGGGAGCGAGAGCGATAGCAGCGAGAGCGCATCCAGCGCGGCGGGCACGACCGAGGCCACCACCGCCACTCAGCCCCCCCAACAGAGCGCCGGCAAACAGAAGCAGGGCAAGGAGGGCGAGGAGAAGGAGAGCCCTTCCGTGAAGGGCGGCGACGAGGACTCAGGCTCCTCCCCTGAGAGCGCGAGCACGGTGCGAGTCCCACCGATCAGCTCCGCCCCGACCGAGGGCTCTGAAGCGCCCGCCCCCGGCGTTGAGACGGTGAAGGGAGGTGACAACAGCGTGCAGACATATGGCACCGAGGCAAGCGAGGACGCCCGCACAGAGGCGGCGATCGCCCTGCAGGCCTACCTCAACGAGCGCCTGCAAGGAGACTGGCAGGCCGTCTGCTCAGCCTTTGCCAGCAGGCCGATGGCCGAGCTCGACAAGTTCATCAAGCAAATCGAGAGCCAAGGCAAAGACGTTGATTGCGCCAGCGCGATGGCGATCCTCGACAAAGGCACCGCCCAGTCCCAGCTGCGCCAGGAGGCCCAGATCACCGAAGTGCTGAGCTTTCGCGGCGACGGCCACGTCCCCGGCGATCCTTCCTATCTGATCTTCATCGGCCCACCAGGGCAGACCCTCTACAGCATGCCGATGTACTTCGAGGGGGGCGCCTGGAAGGTGGGCCTGGCGCTGCCCTCCCCATTGCCGGTCTGAGGGTCACTTCCATCAACCACCTACGTCAAGGAAAAGCAAATGAGCAACCGCAAACGACTTCACCTCGCCTCCTTTGGGGCATTGATCGCGATCCTCGCCCTCAGCGCTCTGGCCCAAGCTGAGATCTCCCAAAAGGGCAACCTGCGCGTCACGGTCTCGGGCAAGATGGCGCCAAAGCGCCTGCCACGCACCGGAGTGGCCCCGATCTCGGTCTCGGTCGGCGGTGAGATCACCACCACCGACCAGAGCCCACCACCGACGCTGAAGGCGCTGCGGATCGAGCTGAACCGACATGGGCGCCTTGACTACGAGGGCCTTCCCACCTGCGAGTACGGGAGGATCCAGCCTGGCTCCAGCTCCCACGCCCTCGCCAGCTGTCGCTCCGCCTTGGTCGGCAAGGGGGACTTCAGCGCCGAAATCACCCTCGCCGGCCAGGAAACCTATTCATCCCAAGGCAGGCTCTTGGTCTTCAACAGCGTCAAAGGCAAAAAGCCCGTCCTCTACGGCCACATCTACTCCCCCCGTCCCTTCGCCACCTCCTTCGTCATCGTCTTTGAGGTGGTCCAGCTGAAGAAGGGCACCTACGGCATCTTGCTGAACGCCCCCCTTCCAGCCGCGATGAAGGCCTGGGGGCGGCTGACCTCGATCAGCATGACCCTCAACCGGCGCTTTCACTACAAGGGCCGCTCACACTCCTACATCAGCTCCGGCTGCCCTGCTCCTGAGGGCTTCCCCGGCGCGGTCTTCCCCCTTGCCCGCACCTCCTTTGCCTTCAGCGGCGGGACGGAGCTGAGCTCGGTGCTCTCGGGGAGCTGCAAGGTGCGGGGGTGATGATGGTGGAGTCCGCAGAGGCCGCGGTCACCCCGGCGGTACCTACTGATCCATTTGGGAACGCGCTTTATCCTTTTTGGCGGTGAAGGAGAAGCCTGCCAGGCGGTTGCCGCCGGGGCCGCACGGAATCCCTCCTGAGCTCATCGCACGAAATCAGCGCGAACGGCTGATCGCGGCGATGGCGGAGGTGTGCGCCGAGAAGGGGTATGCGGGGACCACCGTCGCCGACCTGGCTCGCCGTGCCGGGGTCTCTACCGCCAGCTTCTACCGGCAGTTCAAAGGGCGGCAGGAGTGCATGCTGGCCAGCTTCGAGGAGCTGTCCGGGCGGCTCATGGAGGAGATCGAACGGGCCTGTGACGGCGATTGCGCGCCGGAGGAGGGAGTGGGGGTCGCGATTCGCACCGCGGCGGCCCTGCTCGCGGCCGATCTCCCGACGGCGAGGCTGCTGACGATCGAGATCGTCGCGGTCGGGTCGGAGGGGGTGCGCCTCCAGCACGAGGCGATCGAGCGACTGGCGGTGCGGTTGCGCCAAGTTCGCGAGGGCGACTCCTCCCCGCCGTCCTTTCCCAGCCGCGAGTGGGCTGCGGTCGCTGCCATGGTCGCGGTGGTGGCGAAACGGGTCGCCGAAGGCGAGGGCCCGCCCCCGGCCGAGCTCGAGGCTGTCTGCGACTGGCCCTGAGGATCGAGGTCCGAAGTCTCGAGACCGGCGACTTGATTTCGTCCGCTCTTTGTACGAACATACGTTCGTATGGAAGTCGCTTGCGTCCTGATCCCCGATTCCGCGCTGGGCGACCCGGTCGATGCCGGTGAGCTGACGGAGCGGACGGTTCGAGCGCTCGAGGGGATTGGGGCGGCGGTCGAGTCCGAGCGCGTGGGAGAGGCGTTCTTCGCGCTCGACGGCCTGCGCGGCCTCTATGGGGGAGAGTCGGACGGAGTGCTGGCGGCGGCGCGCGCCGCGGTGGGACCGGAGGCCCGGATCGGAGTGAAGAGGACCCGCTTCGGAGCCTGGCTCGCCGCGAGCGAGCGCCGTCCGCCAGTGCCCGTCTCGACGCTCACCGGGTGGCTCAGCCCCATCCCTGCGCCTGGACCACCTGACGCTCAGCCGAGTGCCCCGGCGAGCTCCGGACCCTCGGTCGCCGTGCGGATGCACGGCTCCGGCATCGGGAAGAGGCGGAGGAAGCGCTCGGCGGCGCGCTTGCCGCCGGCGATCTCCAGGGCCCCGGAGGCGAGTGCGTTGCCGAGGGACAGCTGGCGGGTGAGAAGGGCGGCCATGGTCGTCGCGTCGGGGACCGTGAGGGTCGCCTCGGGGTCGGTGACCTCATCGCGTCTCAGCTCGACCTCGCCTCCGGAGACGTCGACTCGGAAGCGGTCCGCGCCGATCCGTAGCTCGTAGTGGGCGTCGATGCCCTCCGCCATCGCGGGGTCGAAGAGCGAGCCGAGGGCGAGGACGATCGAGTCGACGCCGATCTCCTGGGCGTCGGGGGTGATCGGCGATCGGGCGCCCCAGGCGCCCAGCTTGGTCACGATCGGCTCCAGCTCGCGGCCCCACTCGGTCAGCTCGTAGACGGTCGAGGCGGCCGGGGGCGGCAGCTTGCGCCGGCGCACGATCGCATTGTGCTCGAGCTCACGCAGCCGCTCTGACAAGATGTTGGTGCTCGCGTGGGGGAGACCCCCGCGCAGGTCGGTGAAGCGCTTGGGACCGAGGAGCAGCTCGCGGACGATCAGCAGCGCCCAGCGCTCACCGATGAGGTCGAGTGCGTGGGCGAAGCGACAGGCGTCCTGGTAAGTGCGCTTGGTTGCCATCGCCACAAGTTTACAACCAAGTTAAGCGGATATGCAAGTGAGTAATTGTTTTTTTGAACTCTTTGCTACAGTGCTCGCAACTGTGCCACTCGAGGACAAGGAGGCGCTGAGATGACAGCCGAAGCAGCAACGACCGCCACTCAGGCTCCCGAGGCCGCCGCGCCGGACAGCAGGCGCTGGCTCGCCCTCTACGTCCTCTGCGCGGGAATGCTGATGATCGTCCTCGACGCGACGATCGTCAACGTCGCCCTGCCCTCGATCCAGGACAGCCTCGACTTCTCCCAGAGCAACCTCGCCTGGGTCGTCAACGCCTACCTGATTCCCTTCGGCGGCCTGCTGCTGCTAGCGGGGCGGATGGGGGACCTGCTCGGCCAGCGGCGCGTCTTCCTCGTCGGCCTGGCGATTTTCACCATGGCCTCGCTGGCCTGCGCCGTCTCGGAGAGCCAGGCAATGCTGATCGGCGCCCGCTTCGTCCAGGGCATCGGTGGGGCGCTCGCCTCGGCCGTGATCCTGGGCATGATCGTGACCCTCTTCCCCGAGCCGCGCGAGCAGGCGAAAGCGATTGGCGTCTACGGCTTCGTCGCCTCCGCCGGCGGCTCGATCGGCCTGCTGGCCGGTGGCGCCCTTACCCAGGCGATCAGCTGGCACTGGATCTTCCTGATCAACCTGCCGATCGGGATCGCGACGGCGTATGGCGCCCTGCGACTGGTCGACGGCCGCGGCGGGATCGGGCTCAAGGAAGGCGCCGACATCCCAGGCGCCGCGCTGATCACCGCCTCGCTGATGATCGGCGTCTACACGATCCTGGGGATCAGCGAGCACGGCTGGGGCTCGACTCAGACACTCGTTCTGAGCGCCATCTCATGGGCCTTGCTGGCCGCCTTCATCGCCCGCCAGGCACGGATCGCCAACCCGCTGATGCCGCTGCGCCTCTTCCGCTCGCGCAACGTCGCCGGCGCCAACACGATCCAGGCGCTGCTCGTTGCCGGCATGTTCGGCATGTTCTTCCTCGGCGCCCTCTACCTGCAGCGGGTCCTCGGGTACGACGCGCTCGAGGTGGGCCTCGCCTTCCTGCCCGCGACGATCGTGATGGGGACACTCTCGCTGGGCTTCTCGGAAAAGCTGATCATGCGCTTCGGCCCGCGCACGACGCTGATCCCCGGCGTGCTGATGATCGGCGCCGGCCTGCTGCTCTTCGCCCGCACGCCGGTCGACGGTAGCTACGTCGCCGACCTGCTGGCGCCGATGATGCTCGTCGGCGCGGGCGTCGGTACCGCCTTCCCCTCGCTGATGACCCTGGCGATGTCGGGAGCGACGCAGAGCGACGCCGGCCTCGCCTCGGGCCTGGTCAACACCAGCATGCAGGTCGGTGGCGCGATCGGCCTCGCCGTGCTGGCGACGCTGGCGACCGAGCGCACCGACAGCCAGCTTGCCGACGGTGCCTCGAACCTGGCAGCGCTCAATGCCGGCTACCACCTCGCCTACCTGATCGGCGCGGTCCTGGTCGCGATCGCCGCCGTGGTTGCGGTGACGGTGCTGAAGCCGGCCCCGATGCCCTCGCCGGAGGAGATGGCCGCGGCCGAGCCGGAGGAGCACCAGCGCACCGGCGAGCCCGCCTACTCCGAGGCCTAACTCCAACCCCACCCGCTTCCGGTGCGCCTTATCCCCGTTATGCGTGGATAAGGCGCACCGGAACGTCAGAGTGCGGACAGGCGGCGCTGGAGGAAGCGGCGCTCGACTGGGTTGGCGGTCAGCTCGAAGGCGCGGGCGTAGGACTCGGCCGCCTCGTCCCGGCGGTCGAGGCGGCGCAGTAGGTCGGCGCGAGCGCTGTGCAGCGGCTGGTAGTCGTCGAGACCCTCGATCGCCTCGATCATCTCCAGGCCCCGCTCCGGCCCCTCGGACATCGCCACGGCAACGGCGCGGTTGAGCTCGACCACTGGGCTCGGGGCGAGCTCGGCAAGCCAGGCGTAGAGCCGGGCGATCCGCGGCCAGTCGGTCTCGGCGGCGCTCTCGGCCTCGTCGTGGACCGCGGCGATGCGGGCCTGCACCGTGTACGGGCCGACCGGGCCGCTCGCCGCCGCTTCCTGCGCGAGCGCCAGTCCCTCGGCGATCAGCTCGCGGTCCCACAGCTCCCGGTTCTGGTCCTCGAGCAGGACCAGCTCGCCGTCTTCGTCGACCCGGGCAGCCCGCCGCGCGTCGGTCAGCAACATCAGCGCCAGCAGGCCGCGTGCCTCGGGCTCGCGCGGCAGCATCGAGACCAGCACGCGGGTGAGCCGGATCGCCTCGCCGCTCAGCTCGGTCCGTACCAGGGCCTCGCTGCTGGAGGCGAGGTAGCCCTCGTTGAAGATCAGGTAGAGCGTCGCCAGCACCGCCGGCAGCCGCTCAGGCATCTGCTCGGCGACCGGAATCTCGTAGCGGATTCGAGCCGCCGCGATCTTGCGCTTGGCGCGGACGATGCGCTGCGCCATCGCGCTCTCGCTTGCGAGCAGTGCCCGCGCGACCTCCGGTGTGCTCAGGCCGCCGAGGCTGCGCAGGGTGAGCGCCACCCGCGCCTCGAGCGCCAGTGCCGGGTGGCAGCAGGTGAAGATCAGCCGCAGGCGGTCGTCCTCGATCTCGCCGAGCCCCTCGCCGGGCACGGTCTCCGGCTCGGACCGCAGCGCTTCCAGCCGCTCCAGCGCCGCGAGCTTGTCGCGCAGCACCCCCTCGCGGCGCAGCCGGTCGATCGCCCGGTTGCGGGCGACCTGGGTGATCCAGGCGCCCGGGTTCTCCGGCACGCCCTCGCGCGGCCAGCGCTCGAGGGCGACGACGAAGGCCTCCTGCACCGCCTCTTCGGCGACGTCGAAGTCGCCGGTGACGCGGATCAGCGTCGCGACCGCGCGGCCCGACTCGTGCCGGAAGGTGCGGCCGACGACGCTGTCGCGAGCGACCGCTACGAGGCTTCCGCCTTTGCCACCAGTTCCTCGCCGGAGTCGACCATCGGGCGGATTTCGACGTGGCCGTCCTCGAGTGGGATCTTCTTCGCCCAGGCGAGCGCCTCGTTGAGGCCATCGCACTCGATCAGCCAGAAGCCGGCCAGCTGCTCCTTGGTCTCGGCGAAGGGGCCGTCGGTGACGACTGGCACGCCCTCGCCGTAGTGGACCGTGGTCCCGGTCGCCCGCTCCTGCAGGCCGGCCCCGGTGACCATGGCACCGGCCTCCATCAGCTCGTCGTTGAACCGCCCCATCTCGGCCAGGTTGCGCTTGACCTCCTCGGGGGTGACGTCCTCCCAGTTGCGCTCCTCACTGATCAAGGCAAGCATGAACTGCATCGGATCCCTCCTGTCTCGTGAGCAGCGTCGATCGCCGCTCTCACCCTAGCGACGAACGGCTTGCCGACAAATCGACGCCAGTCGCGATTGGACTACTTAAAATCGGGTACCCTGGCTCCGATGCGTCGACTGCTCCTAGTCCTCGTGACTCTCGTCGTCCTTGGTGTCCTCGCCGCGGGCGCACGCGCGGCGACCTACGTCTCACTCGGCGACTCCTACGCCGCCGGCCCCTTCATTCCCAACCCGGTCTTCCCGCTCGGCTGCCTCAAGTCCGACCACAACTACCCCGGCCTGGCGGCGCCGAGCATCGGCTCCCTGCGCGATCCGAGCTGCAGCGGGGCGAAGACCGACGACATGACCAACCCGCAGAGCATCGAGATCGACGGTCCCAACCCACCGCAGTTCGATTCGCTTGACGCGAGCACCAAAGTCGTCTCGCTGACGATCGGCGGCAATGACATCGGCTTCTCCGAGATCGCCCAGAGCTGCATCACGCTCAACCCGTTCAGCTCGCCCTGCAGGGACAAATACGCTCCCGGCGACAACGATCAGATCGCGGCTCGGATCGAGGCGACGGCGCCCAAGGTCGCGGCCGTGCTGCAGGGCATACAGGCTCGCTCGCCCGCCGCACGCGTCTACCTGGTCAACTACCCGGCGATCTTCCCCGAGACCGGCCCCGGTTGCTGGCCGCGGATGCCGGTTAGCTACACCGACGCTCCCTACCTGCGGGCGAAGCAGCGGCAGCTCAACGCGATGCTCGCGACGCAGGCCTCGGTGAGCGGGGCGACCCTGGTCGACTGGTACGGGGCCAGCATCGGCCACGACTCTTGCAAGAGCTCCTCGGTGCGTTGGGTGGAGCCATTGGTGCCGAACAACCCATCGGCCCCGATCCACCCCAACCTGGCCGGGATGCAGGGCGCCGCTGGCGTCCTGGTGAAAGCCGTCAACTCAGGCTGATGCTCTGAGCACGGACAGGGATCCGGGTTTTCTCTCCCTCCCCGCCCGGGTCCCTGTCCAAGACGGCTACGCGGCGGAAAGCGCGACCGCATCGCGGAGGGCCGCCGCGATCTGGTCGGGGTCTTCGAGCTGCGGGTAATGGGCGAGCTCGGGCAGCTCGACGACCGGCACACCGGGCCGCAGCTCGCGCAGGGCGGCGAGCACGTTCGTGTTCGCGACGGGGTCGAGCAGGCCCCAGGCGAGGCTGAGCTTGCCGTCCCACTCGCGGATCGCCCCGTGCCAGCGCTCGGCGTACCTTTCGCGCTGGTCCATGTAGGAGATCGTGCGGTGGGCGTGCGTGCGACCTCCGTTGTGGCAGACCAGCGACCACTGGTCGGCGGCCTCCTCCTCGCTGAGCGGGTGGGCGGCCGCGAAGACCGAACCGAGCTGCTGGCGAAAGAGGCGCTCGCTGGAGAGCCTGGCGACCAGCGGGCCGAGCGGGCTGCGCAGCGCCCGTTGCGCCGGCGTCGGGGTGGCGCGCTCGAGCACCATGCTGCCGTTGAAGAGGAGGATCCCGGCGAGGCTCATCTCGAGCCGGCCCTCGAGGTCGCGCGCCATCAGCTCGTTGGCGACCGATGTGCCCATGTCGTGGGCGCAGAAGAAGACGGGGCGGCCTTCGCCGTGCCTGCGCACCAGCTCCTCGGCCAGGTCCGCCTGCCAGAAGAGGCTGTAGTCATGCTCGCGCGGCTTCTCGGAGAGGCCGAAGCCGAGGAAGTCGAAGGCGAGCACGTTGGACCCGGGTTCCCGCTCGATCAGCTCCCGCCAGTCGTAGGAGCTGGAAGGGAAGCCGTGCAGGAGCAGCAGCAGCGGGCCGTCGGCCCTGCGCCGGAACGTGTGGATCGAGTAGCCGCCGAAATTCTCGCTCCCGCCCAGCCGCTGCCACTCTCGCACCCGGTCTGTAAGTGCCACCAGCGGATCTTCTCGCATCGTCGAGCGGGACGGGGTCGTCTACCGAGCAATACGATCCCCGCCGTGGAGGATCGGGAGCCGCGTCGGGTGGAGAAGCCCTGGGGACACGAGCTCTGGTGGGCCGAGACCGATGCCTACGCTGGCAAGCTGCTGCACGTGGAGGCCGGTCACCGGCTCTCGCTTCAGCTGCACCGCGAGAAGGACGAGACGTCCTACCTGCTCTCCGGGCGGCTGCGTCTCACGTGGGGCCCGAGCGCCGACGACCTGCACGAGCAGGAGATCGGCCCCGGGCATGCCTGGCGGGTTGCGCCTGGAACTGTTCACTCCATCGAGGCGATCGAGGACACGGTCGTGCTGGAGGTCTCTACCCCCCACCTCGATGACGTCGTGCGCCTCGAGGATCGCTATGGGCGCGCAGACGCCCCGTCCTAGGCGGGCGTTGGATGAAAATTTGATGCAGTTCGGTGGGGAGGAGGTGGGGGCTTCAGTCCCGGATCGGGTTCGCGCGGCGTGCGCTCGCGTAGCTGGGGCTGCCCGCGGTGTTGCCATCGACGAAGCGGCGATTCCGGAGTACGCGACGGCTCTGGCGACTGCCGCGGTCCCCGTTGGCGCCGATCCGTACCCCGAGGTCCAGGGCGATCGCGAGGTGCGCGCCGCCTTCGTCATCTGCCTCGACGCGATCAATTTCGGCTCGGGCTGGTGGCCGACGATTCGCAAGCGCGAGGGCCACAGCGGCTACGCCACCATCGCGGCGAGCCTGGCCGAGCGCTTCCAGACGCACGGAGCGTGGTCGATGGCCGAGCTGGCCAAGCTCACGCCCGCGTCGATCGCCGCCGTCCTCGGCCAGGACAGTGAGCATCCGCTGATGGCGGATTACGCGGCGGCGCTGCGCGATGTCGGCGGGCGGGTGTCCACCGACCACGACGGCAGCTTCGAGGCGGTGGTCGACGCCGCTGGCGGGTCGGCCGTCGCCCTCGCCGACCTGCTCGCCGGGTGGGAGTCGTTCGCCGACGTCTCGACCTACGAGGGCGAGCCCGTTCCCTTCTTCAAGCGCGCCCAGATCGCGGCGGCGGACCTCGATCGCGCCGGGGTAGCCAGGTTCCCCGACGTCGGTCGCCTCACCGCGTTCGCCGACAACCTCGTCCCACACGTTCTCCGCATCGATGGGGTCCTGCGCCTGGACTCAGGGCTCGCGGACGCGATCGACGCAGGCGAGCTGCTCATCCACGGCTCGCCCGAGGAGGTCGAGCTGCGCGCCTGCGCCGTGCAGGCCGTCGAGCTGCTCTCGGCCGCCACCGATGGCGCTCTCTCGCCCGACGAGATCGACGCCGCCCTCTGGAACCGCGGCGCCCCCGAGCTACAAGTCCATCCCCCGACCTCGGTCGCGAAACACGGCCTACTGAGGACCGGGGTCAGCCGGCGGCTTCGGCGCGCTTGAGGCCGCCGCGAGCCCAGAGCGCGAAGAGAACCGGAAGGGTGACCGCGATCGCGAAGGCGAGGGCGACCACCACCGGTTCGCCGGAGATGAAGCCGCGCCCGGCCTCCAGCAGCGCGGTCACAGGATTAACCGAGGCGACCGCGTGGATCCAGCCGCTGAGCAGGCTGAGCGGGACGTAGACCGGGGCGAGGAAGAGGATGAGGAAGGCGGGGAACTGCATCAGCGGCCCGCCCTGGATCGAGCGCACCCGCATCGCCACCCCGGCCGCCCACATCGTCGCCGCCAGGTTGGTCAGCACGGCGAGGCCGTAGAGGCCGAAGAGTTCGACGCCGTCGCCGCCGACCTGCATGCCGGCGATCAGCGCGATCGTCGTCAGCACCGTCCACGTGATCGCGGCGCGGGCTAGAGCGGCGAGCGCGTAGCCGGCGACGATCCCGCCGCGGTTGGTGGCGGCGAGCAGATAGCGGTTGGCGAAGCCGATCTCGAAGTCGCGCGCGATCCCGAAACCGGTGAAGACGCCGCCGAAGGCCGCCGACTGGAGCAGGACGAAGACGAACTGGAAGGCCGTGTAGCCGCTGGGGAAGTCGAAGCCGGGCACGTTGCCCATCGCCGAGAGCCCGCCGGCGAAGGCGATGAAGAAGAAGAGCGGGAAGGCTATGGCCGGGATCAGGAAGGTCGGGTTGGTGAGGAAGTTGTGGACGCTGCGCCAGGCGACCGCGAGGGCGATCGTGCGGAAGCCGGCGGCGTTGTCGCTGTGCCCGTTCACGTCCGCACCAGCCTCGTTTTCAGGGCGCCGCTCGCGGCGGCCATGCCGATCGTCAGCACCGTGGCGCCGATGCCGAAGCCAAGCGCCAGCGCCCCCAGGTCCCAGCCTTCGATCAGCAGAGAGCGGAAGGCCTCGAGCAGGTAAGTGACCGGGTTGATGGTGGCGACGGTGCGGAACCAGTCGGTCTGGATCAGTTCCAGCGGCAGCGCCATCGCGGAGAGGAAGAGGAAGACGAAGAAGACCGGGAAGAGGCTCTGCACCGCCTCGCCGGAGCCCGTGCGCAGGGCGGCGAAGAGGCCGATCGAGCCGAAGCTGACGGTGATCAGGACCGAGAGGGCGACGATCGTCAGCGCCCCCGCCGCGCCGGTCACCAGTTCGGCGCCGGCGATCAGCCCGACGGTCAGGTAGGTCGCCGCCTGCACCAGCCCGAGCACGACCGCGCCGGCGAGCAGGCCGCTGAGCAGCGCCGCACCGCGCAGCGGCGTCAGCGCCAGCCGGTTGAGGAAGCCGGTCTCGATGTCGCGGGCGAGGTCGGTGCCGGCGTTCATCACCGAGAACAGCGCCCCCTGCATGAAGGGCACCGCGAGGGCGAAGGTGAGGTAGGAGTCGGTGGGGAAGCCGGGCAGGTTGGTCGCGTCCTGGAGGCCTCCCGAGTTGACGGCGAGCAGGAAGAGCGGGAAGACGAGCGCCGGCACGATCTGCGCCGGCTGGCGCAGGGTGCGCAGCACCGAGCGGTGGGCGAGCTGCCCGACCTGGGTGCGCAGGCGGCTGCTCACGCCGCGCCCACTGTCTCCTCGCCGACCTCCTCAGCAGCAGCGGCCTCCTCTTCCTCCTCGTCCTCCGCCCCCTCCAGCGAGCGACCCGTCTTGGCGAGGAAGACGTCGTCGAGTGAGGGGGCGTGGAGCTGCAGCCGCTCGATTGCGATCCCCTCGGCGTCGAGGGCGCGGACGACCTCGGCGAGCTGCGCCTCGCCCCCCTCGAGCCGCGCCGCCTCGCCCCGCGGCGAGGAGCCGGCTCGCGGCCCGAAGCGCTCCAGCACCGCCGCGACTCGCCCGCGATCGTCCGGATCGCGCGGCGCCGCTTCGACCGTCGGCCGGCCGATCTCGGCCTTCAGCTCGGCCGGCGTCCCCTCGGCGACGATGTGGCCGTGGTCGATGATCCCAACCCGGCCGGCAAGCGCGTCGGCCTCCTCCAGGTATTGCGTGGTGAGGAAGACGGTGACGCCCTCCTCGGCGGCCAGGCGCGCCACCTCCTCCCACAGCGCGGTGCGGCTCTGGATGTCGAGCCCGGTGGTCGGCTCGTCGAGGAAGAGGATGCGAGGACGGTGGACGAGCGCCAGCGCCAGGTCGAGGCGCCGTTTCATCCCGCCCGAGTACCCGCCCACCTTGCGGTCGGCGGCCTGTGCCAGCCCCACCCGTTGCAGCAACTCCTGTCCGCGCTGCGCCCGCTCGCCCTTCGGCAGGCCGTGCAGGGCGGTCTGCAGGCGCATGTGCTCGCGCCCGCTCAGCAGGGGATCGAGCGCGGCCTCCTGCAGGGCGGCGCCGATCGAGGCGCGCACCCGCGGTCCCTCCTTGACGATGTCGAAGCCGGCCACGCGCGCCGTCCCCGCCGTCGGCGGCAGCAGCGTCGTCAGCATCAGCACCGTCGTCGACTTGCCGGCGCCGTTGGGCCCGAGGAAGCCGTAGATCTCACCGGCCTCGACCTGCAGGTCGATCCCGTCCACCGCCCGCGGTCCGTTCTTGAACTCCCGCACGAGCCCCTCGACCTCGATCCCCTCGCCTCTATCGGCAGCCATGCCCGCCAGGCTAACCAACGCCAACCGCCGACCCTGTGAACTGCATCAACTTCTCTACCTGCTGGGTAGGAAAGTTGATGCAGTTCGGATGGATCAGGCGGTGGCGACGGGCTCGCCCGTTTGGAAGAGCTCTGAGGAGGGGATGCCGATCACCTCGCCTTTGAAGCGCTTCTGGCGGCCGTAGACGACCCAGGTCGTATCGATTTCGCCGATGTCGAGGTCGAGCCGCAGCTCCTCGGTGTGCTCCTCGACGTGCTCCATGTGGGTGAGGCCGGAGTCGTACTCGCCGCGCAGGAGGCCTTCGGCAACGACCGGCTTGGAGACGACGTCGATCACCTCGTCCCATTGGGAGAGGTCGACGTATCCCTTGGTGGCGGGGACGATCCCCAGCGAGCGCGGCACCTCGACCTCGCGCCGGCTGAGCAGCACCAGGTGCTTGGTCGGGTAGATGAAGGTGTCGATGACGAAGACCTCGGTCCAGTACTTCTCGGTGATCTCGTGCACCTTTGGGTGGGCGCTGCACTGGACGAGGAATGCGTTGGGGGTCTCGCGCAGCATCTCCAGGCCGACGAAGAAGTCCGTGATCAGCTCGATCCCGTAGTTCCTCACCCCCTGGAACTCCATGTAGCGCTTGACCGCGCGCTCGTGGCAGGTGCCGCCCGGCCCGAGCGTAATCACGGTGACCTTCTCGTGTGCCTCGCTCGCCTCCATGCCAGCCAGCAAGGCTAATCGACTAAACAAAAAGCGTCAACCAGTGGGGGACGGCGCGACCGCGATCCGGTCGAGGAATTCGAGCAGCAGGCGCTCGACCGTGTCGGGGGAGTCGACGTAGGGCCAGTGACCGCTCATCGGCAGCACGTGTACGTCGGCGGAGGGGAAGGCCTCACGCTGGCGGAAGGCGTATTCGGAGGGGAGGTACGGGTCGTGCTCGCCCCAGATCACCAGGGCGGGCAGGTCGCGCGGTTCCGTCGGTGAGGCGAAGCCGGCGCCCATCTCGCCCGGATCGTCGGTGGCGCGGTAGAGCTTCAGCACGGCCCGCCGGGTCCGCCGGTCGAAGTGGTCGTACATCTGGTCGACGAACTCCCGCGGCAGGCCGCGCGGCTCGCTGCGGTTGAGAATCATCCGGAAGGCGCCCCGGGTCGCGGTTGCCTGAAAGATCTCGCCGAGCACCGGCGTGCGCCAAATCCGAGCGAGGCGGTGCCAGCGGTAGCCGGGTGCGATGCCGGTGTCGATCAGGGTGACGCTGGCGACCGCGCCGGGGTTCATCGCCGCCCAGGCCAGCCCGATCGGCCCGCCGAAGTCGTGGATCACGAGGTGGACGCGATCGATGCCCAGCGTCTCCAGCAGCTCGGCGACGAAGCCGGCGTAGGAGGGAGACGAGTGCTCGAATTCCGGTGGTGCGGCCGTCTCGCCGAAGTCCGGCAGGTCGAAGGCGACGGCTCGTCGCCCGCGCTCCCCGATCGCCCCGACCAGCGCCTCCCAGTCGTCGGCCGAGCCGGGATTGCCGTGGATGAAGACGACCGCCTCGCCCGACTCGGTGGGCCCGGCCTGGGCCAAGCGCGGCTGGGCCCCTGCGACCGAGATCCTGGTCCGCTCGACCGCGACCGCCATCAGCTCACCGCCTGGGCCGGCCGCTGCACCGCCGCGCCCGCGCGCCGATGGCGGAGGGCGTGCCGCGCGTTGACGGCAAGCGCCCGCGGCATGATCGCCGCCAGGGTGCGCCCCGGCTTTGCCTGGCGCGTGCCGAGATCGTCAAACAGGGCGGCGACCCCGGCGTCGCGCGCCGCGGCCGCGAAGATCAACCGTTCCCTCGACTGCCAGCCGTCGCCCCGTCGCGTAGTCGTTGATCACGAAGGCGTGGCCGCGCAGCTCGTGGGTGTGTCGCTTCCGGTAGCGCTCGAGGCCCTGTTCGAGCGGCTCCTCGCCGCGCAGCGCCGGGGCGACGCTCTCGGAGAGCCACTCAGCGGACTGCAGCGCCCAGCCGCAGCCGACGCCGAACAGCGGGTCGACGGTCAGCGCTGCGTCCCCGGCGAGCGCGACCCCAGGAGCAACCTGCGCTGCGCACCTTGTTGGGCATCTCGATCTTCCCCTGCACCTCGCTCACGCGGCGGCAGTCCCGGATCGGCGGCGCGTCCGGGATGTCGGCGACGAAGGCGAGGAGCGCGGCCTCCGGGTCGCGTTTGAACTCCGGGAGCCTGTCCTTGGTCGGCATCGCCCCGTAGAAGGTGAGGCCGTCGTCGGTGGGGAACGCAGCCGCCCACTGCGGGTCGAGCATCCAGATGGGGGTGCGTCCATCGGGCGAGGGGGGCGGGCCCTCGAAATAGGCGCCGTAGGCCGAAGCGGCCGTGCGGGAAGCGTCTTGGTCGCGACCGCCGCCATCTCGGCGACCTGCGAGTCGCGGCCGTCCGCCCCGACGACGAGCCGTGAGCGCAGCGTCGTCTCATTGCCGTCGACGTCGCGGACGACCACCCCCTCGACGGTCTCGCCGCTGCGTACCAGCGACCCGACGGTGCGGCCGAGCATCAGCTCGACGCCCGGGGTCGCCGCGGCCATCTCGCGGATCATCGGGTCGAGCACCTCGCGGCGCAGGTTGAGCCGAGTAGTTGCGCACGGTCGGCGGGTGCTTCGATCCATCCCCATTGGGTCCAGGCGCGGACCGCCGAGCGCACCCCGCCCGCGGCCATGATCGGGTCGAGCAGGCCGAGGCGTTCGATCGCCGGTACCCCAGAAGCCTGGATGAAGTGTGAGCAGATGCGCTTGTAGGCGCTCGGGTCGGGGCTCTTCTCGACCAGGGCGACGCTGGCGCCGGCGCGACCGAGCCCGATCGCGGTCGCGCAACCGGCGAGGCTGGCGCCGACGATCACGACGTCGAAGTCCGGTTGGCTGCCGTTGCTGGGGGTTCCATCGGGCATCTCGACCTCCGGGGGGTTGTCTTCGTAACCGTTCGTACCGTACTATACGCATCGAACTATGAAAAGCAAGCCCATTCGTCTCACCGCCACCTCGCACGCGGTGCTCGCGATGCTCCACCAGCTCGGAGAGGCGACCCCGTACGAGATCAAGCAGCTGCTCGAGAAGTCGATCCAGAACTTCTGGCCCGTGCCCCACACGACCGCCTACGAGGAGCCGGCGCGCCTGGCGGCAGCGGGATACCTGGAGGTGCGCCAGGAGGCGGGCGGGCGACGGCGCAAAACCTACTCGCTCACCGCCGAGGGGCGGGAGGCGCTCGCCGCCTGGGCCGCCGATCCGAGCCTCTCGCCGCCGCAGCTGCGCGACGAAGCCGTGCTCAAGACCTTCGCCGGCGCCGACCCCGCGCCGCTGCTCGAGGCGCGGGCCACCTGGCACCGCGAGAAGCTGGAGGAGCTGCAGGGATACCTCGACGAGGTCCACGGCACCGAGGAGTGGCAGCGCTCCCAGCGAACGCTCATGGTTGGTGTCGCCTACCACCGCAAGATGCTCGAGCTCCTCGACGAATTCCGGCCACGAGGCTGATCGCGGTTCAGAGGCCGAGCGGGTGCCGCGCGACGAAGCGCTGCGGGTCGACGCGTGCCCGGTGCCAGCGCGGGCCGCGCACTCTCGGCGGGTTGTCGCGGGTATCGAAGCGCAGCCCGGCGATCGTCATAAAGACGTGGTCCGCGTTTGCGTAGACGGTGATCCAGCGGCCGCGGCCGGGGACGCCCCAGCTCGCGAGCTGCCCCGAGACCATCGTCACGTCGAGCAGGCCGATGGCATGGAGCACGTAGCCGACCGCGCCCGAGCAGTCGTAGCCGCGCGATCGCCAAGCGGCGTGCCCGCCGCCCCAGACGTACGGCCTGTCCGCGATGTGATTGGCGGCGGCGATCGCCTTCGCCACCACGGCGGGCGCTCCCGGCGGCGCCACCGCCCGCCCGTTGACGAGCTCGGCGCCGCAGCTCTCGCTGGTCCGGACCCCTGCGCCCGGCGCCGGGGCGCAGCCCGCTCCCCAGGGCACGACCTCTTCCCCCGCCGCGGGCGCGGCGGCCGTGGCGAGCCAGAGCGCAGCCGCAGCCGCGAGATCGATTGCCTGCCGTCGTCTCGATCGCGAAGCGATCGGAAAAGCCTACGGGTTGACATGTGACTAAATAGTCACCTATAGTTCTGACATGGACGAGGTGTTCAAGGCGCTCGGCGATCCGACCAGGCGCGGCCTGCTCGACGAGCTGTTCAAGCAGGACGGGCAGACGCTGAGCGCGCTCGAGGGGCGCTTGCCGATGACGCGCTTCGGGGTGATGAAGCACCTGCGGGTGCTGGAGGAGGCGGGGCTGATCGTGACCCGCAGGCAGGGTCGCGAGAAGCTGCACTTCCTCAACCCGGTCCCGATCCGGCTCGTCCACGACCGCTGGGTGAGCAAGTTCGCCGAGCCGCGCGCCGCCGCATTGTCAGACCTGAAGAAAAGACTGGAGGACAGGACCATGGAGAAGGTTTTCGAGATCTACATCAAGACCACGCCCGAGCGGCTCTGGGAGGCGATCGTCGACCCCGAGCTGCGGGGCCGGTACAACTTTGGCGTCGGGGTCAAGTCGGACTGGACGCCCGGCTCGCGCTATGAGGCCGTCCACCAAGAGGCCGGCTTCCCGATCAGCGAGGGCGAGAACCTCGAGGTCGAGCCGCCGCGGAGGCTGGTGCAGACCTTCACCGCGCTCTGGAGCGAGCAGGTGAAGGGCGAAGGGGAGTCCCGGGTCACCTGGGAGATCGAACCCGTCGAGGACTCCTGCCGGCTCACGGTCACCCACGACCAGCTGCGCGAGGGCGCGAACGACGAACTCTTCGGCGGCTGGCCGATGATCCTCTCCGGGCTGAAGACCCTGCTGGAGACCGGCGAGGACCTGACCACCCCGGGCTCGCTGCGCTACTCGGGGCAGGGAAGCGAGGCCTGAGCCGAGCGCTCAGCGCCGTAGGCTCTCGTCGATCCAGCCGAGATAGCCCGCGCTTCCCGCGACGATCGGCGTCGCGACCAGCTCCGGCTCGTCGTAGCTGTGGAGCTCGCCGATCGTCGCCTCGAGCTCGGGGTAGCGCGAGGACTCGGTCTTCGCCAGGCAGAGCCACTCGCGCGCCTGCTCGACCTCTCCCTGCCACCAATACCGGCTGACCATCGGTCCCAGCACCTGCACGCAGGCCGCCAGCCGCCGCTCGATCAGCACCGCCCCGATCCTCTCCGCCTCCTCCTCGGAGGCGACGGTCGTCGACACCTGCAGGTACTCGGCCATCACGTCTCCTTCGTCGTCGTAGTCACTCGCGGCCCGCGACAGATCGACTCGACGATCGCCCCGTCGGGGTCGAGGACCTGGGCGAGATAAGAGGCGGAGCTTCCCTCGTCCGCGCCGGGCTCTCGGATCCCACGGTAGCCGGCGGCAGTGGCCGCCCGGTGGAAGTCCTCGACCGTGGTGCGGTCGGGGGCGGGGAAGGCGAGGTGGAGGTTCTCCGTCGGGTCGGCTCCGTCGTCGACCAGGGAGAAGGTCGCCCAGGCGCCGCGGAACTGGCGGCCATTCTCCCAGCGCCGGCCCTCGCGCAGGCCGGTGTGGCGGGCGATCGTTTCGTAGAAGGAAATGGAAGCGCCGAGATCCCGCGCGCGGATCCAGAGGTGGTCGACGTTGCCACCGCGGCGCACGTCGGCGTGGTGCACGGCCTCGATGCTGTTGTCGTCCGGGTCTCGGAGGAAGCCTCCGTAGTAGCTGGGGGTGTATTGCGGTCGCTCGCCGGGCTCCCCGTCGTCCTCGTAGCCCGCACCAACGCCCGCCCGCCAGAACTCGTCGACGTGCTCGCGCGAGGGTGCGACGAAGCCGACGTGCAGGCGGTGTGTGGCACCGCTCTCGTGCTCCGCTGCTACCAGCGCGAAGTCGTCCCAGGCAAGGGTTCCCTCGGCGCGCTCGCTCGGCTCGACGCGAAGCGTGGAGAGCACCGTGCGGTAGAAGCGCTCGGAGGCGGTCAGGTCGGCGACGGCGATCGTGATCCGCTCGAACATCGACCGAAAGTACAACTGGCTGTCGATTTGGCGCTGCGCCGTTCGTCGTCTGAGTACAACCAAAAGCAGTCGACCAGGAAGGAGAAGTGAGCATGGGAAGGATCGTCGTAACCGAGTTCGTGTCCCTCGACGGCGTCATGGAGGCTCCGGGCGGCGGCGAGAGCTATCGCCACGGCGGCTGGACCTTCGAGATCGATCGCGGCGCCGAGGGCAACAAGTTCAAGCTGGACGAGCTGCACGAGGCCGAGGCACAATTGTTGGGTCGGGTCACCTACGAAGGGTTCGCCGCGGCCTGGCCGACGAGGGAAGACGAGGCCGGTTTCGCGGAGAAGATGAACTCGATGCCGAAGTACGTCGTCTCCTCGACTCTCGAAGAGGCCAGCTGGGAGAACTCGACCGTGCTGCGTGGCGACGTCGCCGCCGAGGTTCGCCAGCTGAAGGACGAGGTCGACGGCGTCATCCTCGTCGCCGGCAGCGCCCAGTTGGTGCAGGCGCTGCTCGAGCACGACCTGGTCGACGAGCTGCGACTGATGGTCTTCCCGGTCCTGCTCGGCGCAGGCAAGCGGGTCTTTGGCGAAGTCAGCGACAAGAAATCGTTGCGACTCGTCGACTCGAAAACGGTGGGCGACGGCGTCCTGCTGCTCACCTACCAGCCCGCGGCGACCTAGCGCCGCATCAGCCCGGCCGGTGTTTCGCCGGCGGCACCGGGGGTACCCGTCAGGTCCGCGAACGACTTAGGAAAGAGAGGACTTGATGGGCATTCTCGACAAGCTGACCGGCCGGGCGAAGCAGGCCGCGGGTGATCTGGCCGACGACGCCTCGCTGCGCCGCCAGGGGAGACGCGAGGAGGAGAAGGGCGAGAAGAAGGAGCAGCTGGACCGCGCTCAGGAGAAGGTCGAGGACAAGGCCGCCGAGGTCTCGGACCTCGAACGCAAGACCTGAGCGGCGACCCGGCTAGCGAGCCGGGTCGTGGGCATCCTTCCGTTCCAGCTCGTTGGCATCGCGGACGGCCCAGCCGACCCGCTCGACCAGCTGGCCCGAGAAGTGGTCTGACTCGAGATCGGTGGTGGCGATCCGCTCCCGGTAGACGACCTGGCTCGCGTCCTCCCGCGGGGCGTCAGTCACTACGAGTATCTGCGGCATCCGTGCCTCCCTTCGTCGGTGACGTGGTCAGGGTCGCGGGCGAAGCTTTGCCGCAGGTCAAGATCGGGTAAAGACTCGATCAAGCGTCCATCGGCGCACCGAGCATCGCCTCGGTTACTTCAGGCGAGGAGGGAGATCAAGCCGTTGGCGATGACCGCCGATGGCGTGGCCACGATCGAGAGATTGCGGAAGAAGCTCTGCCAGCCACCGCGCTGGCCGACGCTCTCCAGCAGGATCAGACCCACGACGTGGGCCATGTTGATCAGGGCGACAGCCATCGCGATCAGGATCTGCGCCGCGCCGCCGGGGGATTCGGTGCCTGGCCCGGTGGCTGCCAGGACGATGGCGAGGATCGTGCCTACGATGGCGACGAGGATCCCGCCGACGTCCCCCCTGGTGAGCTGGGGCATGTTCCGTGAGAGCGTCAGCTCCTTCTCGTTGCCCGGATGAGGCCGGTGGCCCGGCGCCGACTCCTCGACGCCGGCCAGATGGGGCTCGCGCTCGTCGCTCTCGCGGCGCACGGTGACCATGCGCAGGGCCGGTCGCAGCTCCTCCCGGGCGCGCTCGAAGAGCCCGTCCTCGAACCAGCGCGCCTGGTCCTCGGCGTGGGCGACGATCAGCACCTCGTCGGCGACGAACTCGCGCAGCGCGTCTTCGGCGGCGACCAGGGGGTCGCTGTCGCCGATCGCGCCCAGCGCCCGGATACCAGCGCGCCCGAGTTCGTCCAACGAGGTCTCCAGCCGCTTTTCGGCTTCCTTCACGGCTTTGTCGACGTCGCCGAGCGCGTGCTGAAAGGCGGTCTTCTCCACAGCGGGAACGACAACCATCACCTCGCTCGAGCGGGCCTCGCGTAGGTGCCGGCCGAGCTCGCCCACCAGCTCCCTTCCGGTCAGCTCCTCGGTTGCGAGCACGAGGACGCGGGTGCGCGAGCCACGCCCCGATCGCTCGGTGTCCAGGCCAGTCTCCACTACTTCGACATACCCCTGACCCCTTTGCACAAACGCCCTCAAGCACTGGTTGAGGCCGGCGCGGGAGGGGTAGCGAAGCGACGTGGCGGCGATCGGCTACACCCTCTCGAGCGAGGAGCACTCCGCTCCCTCCCTGGTGGAGCAGGCGGTTCGCGCCGAGCAGGCGGGGTTCGCCTTTGCCGGCATCTCCGACCACTTCCACCCCTGGATCGACCGCCAGGGGAACAGCCCCTTCGTCTGGGGAGTGCTGGGGGCGATCGCCCAGGCGACCGAGCGGATCGAGCTGATCACCGGCGTCACCTGCCCGACCACGCGGATCCACCCGGCGATCGTCGCCCACGCAGCCGCCACCGTGGCAACGCTGCTGCCGGGCCGCTTCTCGCTCGGCGTCGGCAGCGGCGAGAACCTCAACGAGCACATCCTCGGCGAGCGATGGCCAGCGGTCCCCGAGCGCCAGGAGCGCCTGGAGGAGGCGATCGAGGTGATCCGCCTGCTCTGGAGAGGTGGGCTGAAGAGCCACCGAGGACGCCACTACACCGTCCAGAATGCCCGCATCTACTCGCTCCCCGAGGAGCCCCCTCCGATCCTCGTCGCCGTCGGCGGCGAGAAGTCGGTGGACCTGGCCGCGCGCGCGGGAGATGGCATGATCGGCACCTCTCCCGTGGCGGAGTCGGTCGAGCGCTTTCGCTCCGGCGGCGGCGAGGGCAAGCCTACCTACGGGCAGCTCCACGTCTGCTGGGCCGCCGATGAGGACGAGGCGCGCCGCACCGCGCTCGAGTGGTGGCCAAACGGAGCTATCAGCGGCAGCCACTTCCTCGAGCTGCCACTGCCCTCGCACTTCGAAGAGGCGGTCGATCTCGTCCGTGAGGAGGACATCGCCGAGAGCGTCGTCTGCGGGCCCGACCCCGAGCACCACCTCGACGCGATTCGTGAGTACGTCGACGCCGGCTATGACCACGTCTACATCCACCAGATCGGGCCGGACCAGGAGGGCTTCTTCGAGTTCTACGAGCGCCTGGTCCTGCCCGAGATCGCTTAGACGGCGCCAGCGGGGCAGCTACGCGTCGCCGGGCTGCTCGCCCACCAGCTCTGGCACTCGCCAGCGGCTCGGCGCAAGGCGGGAAGCGTCCGCCGGCGGGGAAGGAAATCTGCGGCTGATGATGCCTCCATCGCGCCTCCTTCTCGACGGCCTGGCCATTTCGCGCACCCGGTCGAGCGCGCGGAGCGTGATCCTGCCGTCAGGGCCTCGGCTCACCCCAGGCTCCTTTCGGCGTGTCGGTCTCGGCGGTCCGCGGGGGACCGACGGGGGCTGGGATCCGTGTACACGGTGGTGGGAGTACCCCCGAGGCGCGTCGTCAAACAGAGGATCGCGTGGAGGAGAGTCCGCGGCGCTCGTAGTGCAGCCGTAGGTAGGCGAGCGATAGAGCCGCCGCACCATCGTTTGCTGCCCCGACCGCCGGGGTAAGGGCGACCCATGCGCAGGCTGGAGAAGAGGCAATATCCGCAACCGTCGCAACTGTGGCTGAGCCGCCCGCCCTTCCTGATGATGGCTCGCATCCTCGAGGTCGACGAGGGTAGCGATCCGCCGGTAGTGAGCTACCGGCTGCACGACAACGACGGCTCGCTGCTGGACGAGGTCCGCCACGCGACTCTCGACGATGGCTGGTGGCGCGCCTTCCAACCCCTCGCGCGGCGATACGGCTAGGCGTGCGATTTCGCCACTAGACGGCCAATTGTCCTCTAGACTTCCCGTATAGGGCCGGTTTGGCGCATCGAGCCATCGAGCCGCGCCGAGCCGTCCGAACCCCGGAGATGGGGTTCTCCGGGAGGGACGATGAGCGACGAAAGCGGCAACCGCGAACTATCCAACGGAACCCTCGCTATCAGGGTCCTGCAAGAGGCCGCCGGCCACACGCTGGCCCTGGCCGGCGAGCTCGATCTCGCCAACGCCGAGACGCTCTCCGAGGCGCTCGAGAGAGCTGAGCGGGAGACGAGCACCGTGACGCTCGACATGACCGCGCTCGAGTTCATCGACTCCACGGGCATCGCCGTCCTCGTTGCCGCCCATCGCCGCATGAACGAGGATGGCGAGGATGTCCGCCTTCGCCTCGTGCCGAGCAAGGCCGTGGCGGTCCAGCGGGTGATGTCCCTCACCGGCCTCGATGAGACGATGCCCTTCGTCGCGGTCGCCGACTAGCGGTTCCGACTTCCCGTTAGTCGGAGGAGCAAACGACGAGGCGAACGAGAGGGCGACGATGAGCGCCGCTGTGCCCATCGTCGGCCTCTCTGCGTTGCTCGGAGTGTCCGTCAGCTTTCGGGGGGAACCGCCCCGCCGAAGCACTTTTACCCTCAGTGGTGGGGATCGAAACTGTGCCCCTGCTGGTGAGACGTCATCTGGGCCATGGATGGAGAGCGCTTGAGCCCGACGGGTAGGAGGGGAGAGTGACGTCGCGCCGGCGAAAAGAACCAGACGAGCTGGGCGAGTACGAGCGCAAGCGGGATTTCGCCAGAACCTCGGAGCCCGCTGCGACGACGCGCCCCAAGGGGAAGAAGAAGCGGGCAACGCGGAAGACGAAGGCCCCGCGCTTCGTCGTGCAGGAACACAGCGCCCGCCGCCTGCACTGGGACCTGAGGCTCGAACGCGAGGGGGTTGCCGTCTCCTGGGCGATCCCCAACGGCATCCCCGACGACCCAGCCGAGAACCGTAAGGCGGTCCATACCGAGGACCACCCGCTCGAGTACATGGAGTTCGAGGGTGAGATCCCGGCCGGCGAGTACGGCGCCGGTGCGGTGCGGATCTGGGACCGCGGCACCTACGAGTGCCACAAGTGGGAGGACGGCAAGGTCGTCTTCAGCTTCGCCGGCGAGCGGCTAAGCGGCAAGTACGCGCTCTTTCGCGCTGGCAGCGAGCGCGACTGGATGATCCACCGCATGGACCCGCCCGCGCGGGAACGCGACCCATATCCCGAGGCGGTGGTGCCGATGCTGGCGCGACTCTCGAAGCTGCCGGCGAGTGACGAGGGCTGGGCCGTGGAGGTCAAGTGGGACGGCGTGCGGGCGATCGCCTACTGCCGGCCGGGCCGGCTCGAGTTGCAGACCCGCAACCTCAACGACGTCACTCGCCAGTACCCGGAGGTGAAACGGCTCACGCGTGCGCTCGGGGCGCGCGACGCCGTGCTCGACGGCGAGCTGGTCGCCTTCGACGCCGAGGGCCGGCCGAGCTTCGAGCGGCTGCAGCAGCGCATCCACCAGACCGCCGAGAGCGTCGTGCGGCGGCGGATGAAGTCGCACCCGGTCACCTACGTCGTCTTCGACCTCCTCTACCTCGATGGCCGCGACCTGATGGGCGAGCCTTACGTTCGCCGACGCGAGTTGCTCGAAGGCCTGGAGCTGAACGGGCCGGGCTTCCAGACGCCCCGCCACGCGGTCGGCCAGGCCAAGGAGCTTCTCACCGCGGCAGGCGAACGCGGCCTGGAGGGGATCGTGATGAAGCGGCTCGACGGCCGCTACTCCCCCGGCAAGCGCACCGGCGCCTGGCTCAAGGTGAAGAACGTCGGCCGCCAGGAGCTCGTGATCGGTGGCTGGCAGCCCGGCGAAGGTCGCCGCCGCAACCTCCTCGGCGCCCTCCTCCTCGGCTACTTCGATGGCGATGAGCTGCGCTATGCCGGCAAGGTGGGCACCGGTTTCTCCGCGGCTGACCTGAAGGAGCTGCCCGAGCGCTTGAAGCCGCTCGCTCGCAAGACCAGCCCGTTCGCCGGCAAGAAGGTTCCGCGCACGGCCAACTTCGTCGAGCCTCGGCTCGTGGCCGAGATCGAGTTCCGCGAGATGACCGCCGAGGGCATGGTCCGCCACGCCTCGTTCAAGGGATTGCGGGAGGACAAGCCCGCCGAGGAGGTCGGTGCCGAGTTTCCGGAACCGGGGGAGAGGCCCCCGCCCCCAACTAGGCGGTCTGGCTTGGGCTGAGCGCCCGGCCCCAGCTGCCTGCCAACTTGTCCGCCGCCGTTCGCTCGTCGGCGACGATTCGCTCCGCCACCATCTCGGTCTCGCCGTCTTCAGCCCGGCGGGCGACGCGGGCGAGCAGTTCGTATGCGGCGATCTCGAGGTGCTCGAAGGCGAAGCCGAAGCCGGTCAGCTTCGCCGCGGTGTCCGGCTGTGTGGCGAAGAAGGCGCCGGCGCCGAGACCGCCGAACCGCAGCGCGGCGTCCCTTGCCCTGGACGGCTTTGCGCCCCGCGCGTCGATTCGCCGCTCGAGCCATTCGAGGTGGTCTTCGGTCTCTCTGAGGTGCTCGGTGAAGGTCAGCTGCAGCTCGGCGTCGCGGACGAGCCTTGGCGCCTCGTCGAGCAGCTGCAGCGCCTGGCGCTCGATCGCGTGCGCGTCGGCGAGGTAGCGATCGAGCTGGACCGCGATCTCCTCATGGCTCGCATCGCGGAGCGATACGTCCACCGCCGTGTCGAACGACGCCTCGAGGCGTTCGGCCATCAGCTGCTCCTCCTGGCCGATTTCGCTCGCGACCGCAACCGTCGCCTCGGCACCGACCCGTTCGGCGCTTTGACGCAGCAGCTCGTAGGCGGCCAGCTCGAGGTGCTCGTAGGCGAAGGCGTGGGCGACGAGCTTTCCGGGGGTGTCGGGCTGGCTGGCGGCAAAGAAGAGCATGCCGACCCCCCCGCCCTTGCCGGCGGCGTCCTTCGCCGCCGAGGGCGTCGCGTTGTGGGCTTCGAGCCGCTCGCGCACGCGGCGCTCCTGCTCCTCCGTCTCCTCCAGATGCCGCTCGAAGATCTCGGCAAGGTGCTTCTCCCCGGCGATCTCGGGGGCCGAGCGCATCTGGATCAGCGCCTGCTCCTCGATCGCGTGCACGTCGGCCAAATGCTCGACCAGCCTCATCGAGTGGCGTCGATCTCGGTCTCGGTCGAATCGACGTGGTCGGGCTCGCCGTGGACAGACGGGTCCTCGTCCTCCTCGACCTGGCCGGCCTCGTGCAGCGGGTTGACCGCCGGGTCGCCGTGGCTCGCCTGTGCTTCGAGCAGCTCCTCGGCTTCCTCGAAACCCTCAGACTCGCCACCGCCGTGCTCGGCCGATGCCCGCTTGGCCTCGTCCATTCCCTCCATGCCGCTGTGGCCGCCGATGCGGCGCGCTTCGGCCGCTGCGGCTTCTTCCTCTTCGCGGAGGGTCCGCTCGTCTCTCTCCTCGGTCATTCTCCCTCCCTGCCCGTTTCGGCGATTGGCTAAACGCCCCCGAGCGCTCAGGATCTTGAGTCGGTGTCCTCGCCCGGCCAGCTGCCGGTCAGCGAGAGGAAACCGAGGCGGGCGCCGCGGTCGACCATCCCTTTGACCAAGCGGAAGATCGCGCCCTCGAGGATCAGCGCCACGACCAGCTTCGGGTAGGAGACGTCGCGGTCCTCGACCTCTGGAGCGTCCTCGTCGTCGAGGACCGCCCAGAGCCGCTCGAACCCCTTTTGCGCGGCGAATCCAGCGGCCAGTCCGGCGAGCACTCCAATCGGCGTGAAAAGGACCTTCACGTTGGCGAGCTACCCGCGCTCATGAAGGCGAAAACGCGGAGAATGGGACTGCGTGACGCCCTGAGCGAAGCAACGCCCGGACGATGAAGCTCCAGATCTCCGACACCACGCAGCTTCGCCCCCTGCGGCGAAGCGACGCCGAGGAGCTGCACGGGCTGATCGCGGTCAACCGGGCGCGGCTTACGCCGTGGCTGGCCTGGGCCGCCCAGCAGACCGCCGAGGACACCCTCCAGTTCCTGAGCGAAGCCGAGAACCAGCAGGCTCGTGGCGACGGAGCTCAGCTGGGGGTCGTCAGCGAAGGGCGGATTGCCGGCGTGGTCGGCTGCGTCAACTTCAACCGCCCGTATGGCTCGACCAACCTCGGTTACTGGCTCGGCTCCGAGCACGAGGGCAGGGGAACGATGACCGCCGCCGTTCGGGCTCTGGTCGACCATGCCTTCTCAGCTTGGGACCTACACCGCGTCGAGATCCGCGCCGCCACGGAGAACCACCGCAGCCGCGCGATCCCGGAGCGCCTCGGCTTTCACCAGGAGGGCACGTTGCGCCAAGTCGAATTCGTCGGCGGCCGCTTCCTCGACAGCGTCGTCTACTCGATGCTCGCCCCCGAGTGGCGATAGGCCTGAAGCGCGTCAGCTCGGACGCTCGACCTCGACGCTCTCGCTCACGAGAGCTTCAAGCGTTGTCGCCCGTCTCACCCTCGAAGTAGTCGACGCCGTCGCCTCGGCGAAAGAAGGCCCTCATGCCGCCGCCCCTCGGCAGGCGCTCGCCGAAGCCGATCTTGTCCGAGTCTGGGTAGACGACGACGTCGGGGCGGCCGTGGCTGCTGATCGCGAGGAAGGTCGCGGTCTCGCCAGAGTCGTTGCGGATCTGGTGCGCTCCCTCCTCGCCGAGCGGAAAGCGAATCGCCTCTCCCTCCTCCAGCTCGCGCACGCCCTCTGGCGTGCGCAGGGTCGGCCGTCCGGAGAGGACGATCACGATCTCCTCGTCGGAGTAGTGGAAGTGGTACGGGTAGGCCGCCTCACCCGGCGGCAGCTCCCAGAGGCTGGCCCCGATCAGCTCGCTGCCGAGCTCGTAGCCGATCCTCGCTCGGCGCGCGCGGAAGCCCTCCGGTCGTTGCCCGTCCTCGAAGCTGGGCTTGTAGACGTTGACCACGGCGCAAGCGTACGCGACCGGTCTCCGGTGTTCAAAGTGACCCGGCGGGGTATCGAGAGGCCACACCCAAGGAGCGTTCTCGCTAGGAGGAGGAAGAAATGGGCATCTCGCTAGGCGGCATCATCGTCATCATCGGGATAGTCCTGATGTTCGTCTGGAGCTTCTGGATCGGCCTGATCATCGCGCTGATCGGCCTGATCGCGTTCGGCGGCTTCGCGCGGGGACGTTGGTACTGACCAGCTAGCTCACTCGACCGCTTGGGGCGTTGGCTCGAGCCTCGCTCCGTCGGGCTCCGCCGCTGTAGTTGTGAGCGGCAGGCTCCGTGGTTTCGTTTCCCCTTGCTCGGGGAAGTTAAAGGGCTTGAAAACAAGTGGCGCAGAGATCCGGTCGCGGATCTGACAGCGCGGGCAGCTCTCGATCGCCACCGCGTGCATGGCGCTGTAACGGCTTCCACACCTCTCACACCTGAACATCGCACATCCTCCCTTGACTCATTGGACAACCCGAATGAACGGCCACTACCCAGGTTGCCGGGATGTCTAAACACGTCGATTTCCGTGGCCGCGGACAGCTCGGTGCGGGTGGCAGGTAGAACGCTGAGCAAGGCCATGGGGGAGCCGGGATTCAGACACGAGGCCTTGATCTACGGCGATTCGGACGAGTTCCTCGGCGCCACGATTCCGTTCCTCCGCGTCGCGATCAACGCGGGCGAACCCGCTCTGGTTGCCGTCAGCGGCGCCAACGCCCGGCTGATCGAGGGCGAGCTGGGGGCCGAGGCCACCGCGGTTCGCTTTGCGGACATGGAAGCGCTGGGACGCAACCCCGCGCGGATCATCCCGTTCTGGCGCGAGCTCGTGGAGGAGTGCGGCGGTTCACCCATGCGTGGCATCGGCGAACCGGTCTGGCCCGGCCGCGACGCGGCCGAGATCGACGAGTGCGAGCGCCATGAGTCCCTGCTCAACGTCGCCTTCTCTTCCTCCCCCGCGTGGTCGCTGCTCTGCCCCTACGACGGCCGGGCGCTCCGGGACGACGTGCTGGAGCGGGTCGCCCGCTCACACCGTGCGGTCGCCCGCGGTGGCGCCGCCGAGCCGAGCGCCGAGTACGTCGCCGAGGGCGATTGCTTCGCCGGAGCGCTGAACGCTCATCCAGCGGACGCGGAGTGCTTCGAGTTCAGCCGCGGAACGCTGGCTGAGGTCAGGCGCCGGGTCGAGCGGGCGGCACGGGACGCGGGCTTTCCGCGACGCGACTTGGCCGATCTGGTCGTGGCCGCCAGCGAGCTTGCGGCCAACAGCATCGCCCACGGAGGCGGGTCTGGACGTCTCCGCATTTGGGTGGAGGACGACCGCCTCGTCGTCGAGTTCCAGGACGCGGGCACGATCGTGGAACCGCTGGTGGGCCGTCTGCACCCGGAGCCGACCCAGGAGGGTGGTCGCGGTCTCTGGCTGGCGAACCAGCTCTGTGACCTGGTTCAGATCCGCTCGGGTGCGGGAGGAACCCGGATCCGCCTGCGGCCCGCACTGCGCGCGCAAGGAGTGGGAGAGCGCGTTTCGGTACCGTCTTTCCCCTACGAGGAGAGGGCTCCGATGGCACACATGGGCGGTACCGCCAGCACCGAGATCGACGCGCCGATCAACGAGATCTGGGCCCTGGTCGAGGACGTGCTGATCGCACCGGATTGGCAGGGTGGCCTGGTGGCGGTGACGCCGCTGGAGCGAGACGAGGCCGGCCGTCCGACCCTGGTTGAGAGTGAGAGCGACATCAAGGTCAGGCACGTCAAGACCCAGGTGCGCTTCAGCTACGAGCCGCCCACCCGCCTTTCCTGGACGCAGGAGAAGGGCGAGCTCAAGTCGGTCGATGGCTCCTGGGAGCTGGAGGATCTCGGGGAGAGACGGACGCGAGCGACCTATACGCTCGACGCCGACCCCGGCCGTGTGCTCGGGATGATCATCCGCGGCCCGGTCGAGGCTGCCGCCCGGGCGATGCTTGTAAACGCGCGCCCAGGCGAGCTGAAGGCGCGCGTCGAGGGCCGCTGACGATCTGGGAAGGCCGGAACGCTATGAGCAGCGTGATGTGCTGCGCCCATGCATGAGTCGCCGGCCGATATCGCTGCGTTGCAGGAGCTGCTCGACCGCAGCTATGCGAGTGCGGGCCCACACCTGCTGAGAATCCATACCCCCGAGCGACGGCTCCGCGCCGAGCAGGTCGCTGAGCGACTGACGGGCATGTGCCTGCTCGCGCTGGCCACGGTGACCGCCGACGGTCGGCCAATCGTTGGGCCGGTGGACGGCATCTTTTACCGCGGCGCGTTCCACTTTGGCTCGGCGCCCGACTCGGTCCGGTTGCGGCATATCCGCGCACGGCCGCATGTGAGCGCCACACACCTCCCAGGTGAGGAGCTCGCCATCACCGTCCATGGACGCGCGGTCCCGCTCGACGTTCGGAGCGAGGAGGAGGCGGGCTTGCGACGCGCGCTGCTGGAGATCTACGTGCCGCGATACGGCCCCGAGTGGAAGGACTTCCTCGATTCCGGCCCCACCTACACACGGATCGAAGCCACTCGCATGCTCACTTTCTCGATGCCTCAGTAATGTCGCCTGCGCGGTGGATGTCGAGCTGACCCACATCGGCGGTCCCACGGTCCTGATCGAGGTCGACGGCTGGCGCCTGCTGACTGACCCGACGTTCGATCCGCCCGGTCAGAGCTATCGCTTTGGCTGGGGCACGGGGTCACGGAAGCTGGCCGGGCCGGCGGTGGCCCCGTCTGACCTCGGACCGATCGATGCCGTCCTGCTCAGCCACGATCACCACGACGACAACCTCGACGCCGCCGGTCGGGCGATGCTGCCCTCGGCGGGAGCAGTCATCACGACCGCCCCTGGCGCGAAGCGGCTTGGCGGCAATGCTCGCGGCCTCGAGCCGTGGGCCACTACGCGACTGGAGGCGCAGGGGCGGCCATCGATCGAGATCACGGCCACGCCGTGCCGCCACGGCCCCCCGCTGAGCCGCCCGATCGTCGGTGACGTGATCGGGTTCGCGCTGCGGTGGGAGGGGCAAGAGCACGGTGTCCTCTGGATATCGGGGGATACCGTGCTCTACGACGGCGTGCGCCAGGTCGCCGAGCGCTTGGAGATCAGCACCGCCCTCCTGCACTTGGGAGGCGTCCGCTTCCCGATCTCAGGCCCGGCGCGTTACACGATGAACGCCAAGGAAGCCATCGAGCTGTGCCGGTTGGTCCGGCCCGGCACCGTCATCCCGATCCACTACGAGGGGTGGAAGCACTTTCGGGAGGGCCAGGAGGCAATCGAACGCGAGCTCTCCCAGGCGCCCGAGGACATACGGGAGCGGGTTCGGTGGTTGCCGATCGGCGCGCGGACCCGACTCGTTGCCTAAGAAACCGAGCCGATCCGGCTAACCACCGAGTTACTCCAGGGGCCTAGGTCCGGCCCTCCGCCGTCCCGACCGCGACTCGCTCGACGTCGAGCCGCGGCAGGGCTCGCTCCAGCCAGTTCGGGATCCACCAGTTCCACTTGCCGAGCAGCTGCATCACGGCTGGCACCAGGACCATTCGCACGACGGTGGCGTCGAGGAAGATCGCCGCGGCAAGGCCGATCCCGAAGAGCTTCAGGAAGACTTCCGGCGAGGCGACGAAGGCGAGGAAGACGACGACCATGATCGCCGCCGCCGCGGTGATCACCCGCGCCGTCTTGGCCAGGCCGTCGGCGACCGCGCGCCGGGTGTCGCCGTCCTTCAGGTACTCCTCGCGGATGCGCGAGATCAGGAAGACCTCGTAGTCCATCGAGAGGCCGAAGAGGATCGCGAACATCATCACCGGCATGAACGGCGCGATCGGCACTTCGTGGTCGATCCCGATCAATTCGCCGACCGCGCCGCCCTGCGCGACCAGGGTCATCACGCCATAGGCAGCGCAGACCGAGAGCAGGTTCATGATCCCGGCCTTCAGTGAGATCAGCGGCGAGTGGAAGGCGATCAGGAGGAGCAGGAAGGAGAGGCCGACGACGCCTCCGATGAAGAGGGGCATGCGATCGACCATGTAATCGCTCTGGTCCTCGAGCGCCGCGTTCAGGCCCCCGACCTCGGCGTTGGCGCCGGTACCCCCCATCGCTTCGGGCACGGTGGTCTCGCGCACCCGGTTGACCAGGTCCTGCGTCGCCTCATCCTGGGGGGAGGTGGTCGGGATCGCCGTGATCAGCGCCGCGTCGCCGTCTTCGTTCAAGACCGGTTTCGTGACGAAGTCGATCCCCGGATCGGCTCGCAGGCTGCTCGCCAGATTGTCGACGCCGCTCTGGGCGGCGGAATCCGGCACTTCGGCCACGATCACGATCGGGCCGTTGGAGCCCGGGCCAAACCCCTCGGACATCAGGTCGTAGGACTGGCGGGTCATCGTGTCGGGCGCGTCGTTGCCGGCGTCGGGGAAGCCAAGGCGCATGCCGAGGGCCGGCGCCGCAAGCGCGAGCAGCACCGCGGTGCCGACGATCGCCGCGGTCCAGGGCCGGCGCTGCACGGCGTGGCTCCAGCGCGCGGCTGGCGATTCGCCATCCCCTTCTGCCTTGCTCAGGCTGCGGCCGAGGAGCGGGATTCGCAGGCGGTCGACCCGCGGGCCGAGGTAGGAGAGGAGCGCCGGCAGCAGCGTCACCGCAGCGAGCATCACGACCAGCACCGCCATCCCGGCTGAGATCGCGACGCCGTACATGTAGGGGAGACCGGTGAGGAAGAGGCCGAGGACGGCGATCACCACCGTGCAGCCGGCGATGATCACGCTGCGCCCCGCGGTGGTCACCGCCTCGACCACCGCGTCATGCCGGTCCTTGCCGTCTTTCAGCGCGGACCGGAAGCGGGTCAGCACGAGCAGCGCGTAATCGATCCCGACCCCGATCCCGATCAGTCCCGCGACCGCAAGAGTCCAGTCAGGCACGTCGATCACGTTGGCGAGCAGCGCGATCAGTCCGCCGCCGGTGATGCCGAGGCCGACGATCGCGATCACCAGCGGCAGGCCGGCCGCGACCAGCGAGCCGAAGGCGATCAGGAGGACGATCGCGCCGCCGAGCAGGCCGACCCCCTCGGGGCTGGCCCCTTCCTGGGTCCTGTAGATCGGATCGCCGCCGAGCTTGATCTCGAGCCCGTTGCCGCTGTTGCCTTCGGCCGCGGCGACCAGCTTTTCGCCGTCCTCTTTCGGGACCTCCCAGCCGGGGACGGTCAGGGGCAGCGTCGTGGCGCCAATCGACCCGTCGTCGGAGACGCGGATCGGCGTCGCTTTCCCGACCTTGTCGATCTGCTCGGCCTCCGCGAGGAATGCGTCGACGCGTTTTCTTGCCGCCGGAGTCATCGCCCCCGCCTCGTCCTTCCAGACGACGAACACTTCCTGGCCGGAGTAGCCGCCGAACTCTTTTTCGGTCAGCTCGCTCGCCGCCTTGGACTCCGAGCCGGGGGTGTTGTAGTCGGCTTCGTACTCGCCGGCCAGCGAGGAGCCGAGCCCGATGATCACGATCGCCGAGACGATCCAGGCGAGGACCATGCGGCCGCGGCGACGGTAGGCGAGGTCAGCGAGGCGGGCGAGCTGGCGCGTCATACGAGACTCCCTTCTCGGTGGCTGGATTCGTTACAAACTAAAACGATTTGGGAAGCGAATGATTTGTATCAGAAACGAGTGGCATGTACTCTGGCGGACGTGGGGGGCACTCGTCTCGATACCCGAACGACCAGGATTGCATCCTCGTGAGCCCGGCTGGCCTGGAGGGAGACCGGGCGCCCTCGACCCTCGCCTTCCTGCTCTCGCAGGTCGGTATCTACGCCTCGCAGCGGTTCGCCGAGCGGATCGCGGCACTTGACTTGCAACCGCCGCTCTTCCGCGTCCTCAACGCGGTCGATGCCGCCGAGGGCAACTCCCAGCAGGCGATCGGCGAGGCGATCGGGGCTCCGGCGAGCCGCATGGTCTCGATCGTCGACGAGCTCGAGCAGCGCGGCCTCGTCGACCGCCGCCCGCACCCGAGCGACCGCCGCATTCGTGCCCTCTACCTGACCGCCGCGGGCCGCAAGCTCCTCGCCCGCGGTCGCAAGATCGCGGCGGAGCACGAAGAGGACCTGACCCGAGGGATGAGCGAGACCGAGCGCAAGCGGCTGGCCGCCCTCCTGCAGAAGCTGGTCGACGAGCAGGGAATCGGCAGAGGCGTCCATCCCGGCCTGAGCGGGCCCGACCGCTAGGCCTGGTCAGCCGCCAACCACTTCGACGGTCCCCTGCATCTGCGGGTGGATCGAGCAGATGTAGGCGTAGGTGCCCGGCTGCTTGAAGCTCTCCGACTTGAGCTTGCCTTCCTCCAGCGTGCCGGTGTCGAAGCTGCCGTCTTCGGCCGTCGCGGTGTGCGGCGCGGCGTCGCGGTTGATCCAGGTCACCTTGCCGCCTTCCTCGATCGTCACCGGGTCGGGGTCGTAGGCGAAGTCGGCGATCTCGACCTTGGCCGACCGCACCGCGTCGCCGCTGGGAGCCGGGGCATTGCCGCCGCTTGCTTCGGTGCCTGCCTCGGTCGTGGTTGTGGCGGGCGAAGAGTCATCGTTCTCATCGCCGCAGCCCGCGGCGGTGAGGGTGAGTGCGAGGGCGACCAGGGCGGGGACGAGCAGCGTCTTAGGTTTCATCGCCCACGGGTACCCCCGCGCCCCGATGGCGAATCAGCGGGCTGCTGCACGCGGGCTAGGAGATGCTGGAAAGCGCCGTCGCCACGGCGAAGCCGAGGGTAGTGACGAGTCCGGCGACGCGACCGGACTCGCGGCTCGCCTCGGGGATCATCGAGTCGATCAGCATGACCAGGAGCGCGCCCGCCGCGAAACCGTCGATGCCGGCGCGGAGCTCACCGGAGGCCGTGTCGGCGATCGCGTAGCCGGCGACGGTGGCGATCGTGCAGATCGCGGCGACGACGACCCAGAGCCGCAGGACCCTGGGGCGACTGGTGCCCGATTTGCGCATCTCGCTCGCCGAGCCGATCGCCTCCGGCAGGTTGGAGACGAAGATCGCCGCGAGGAGCCCGACGCCGACCCCCTCTCCGGCCGCCAGCCCGATCCCGAGGACGAGCTGCTCCGGAATCCCGTCGAGGAAGGCGCCGAGCGCGAGCGCGGTGCCGGGGCTGGAGCCGCTCGTCCGTCCCCGTCGGCCCCGGCCGGCCGTGAATCTGCTCGCGATCACCCCGTCGAGATAGAAGTAGGCGAGAGCTCCGATCCCGAGCCCGACCGCGGTGGCCCCGAGGCTGCCGACCATGAGCCCCTCCGCCGCCAGCTCGAAGCTGACGGCGCTGATCAGCGCCCCGGCGCCAAAGGCCAGCACCAGCCCAACCTGCTGGGCCGGCCAGCGTCGCGCGAACGCCAGCAGCGCCCCCAACGGCAGCGAGGCGGCCGCCAAAGCCCCCCACCCAAGCGCGCCAGCCATCGGTTGAGAATAGTGACGCTGAGCGGCGGCATGTGGCGCACGGATTGTGCTTCGAGTCGCGCTAAAGCAGTCGCGGCGGTGCGCCCTTGGCGATCAGCCCCCAAGGAAGGGACTAACGGCGTCAAATACGGGGCGCAATTCCTCCCCATATTGGGCAAACTGATCGAGTCGCTCGAGCAGACTCTTCTCCTCACCGACGTAGTCGGCGAGGTTCGGAAGTCCCGCTTGGGTCTCGAGTACGAGAGCGATAGACGTGTTCAGCACTTGGATGATTGCCTTCTTCGAAGGCCCTTTGAACAACTCAGATAGGGGGGTTACCTCGGCGACGGGCGCAAACGTTACGGCGAGAAGGATTTTCTCCTGGGACGAACCGACCTCCGTATAGCCCCGAAAAGTTGGCTGGCTGGTGCCCGGTTCACGCTCGAGCACCGTGGCAAATGTCGGCCAGGACTCCTCAATTGCTCGCTTTGTCCCGCGGGCGATCTGCTTGTTCTCATGGGTCAGCAGACGGTGGATACCGTCGAAGTACTGGTCCCAACATGTAAAGACCATCGACCGACCATCCGCCTCCGTTGAGAAATACGCCACCACGTAGGTTTGTGAGTCCTTATCGGGATTGTCGCTCTTGAAGAACGCCGAGAAGGGCGTGAAGTACTCGATATACCCATCCGCGGGCACCGGATTGAGGATGTCTCCGCTGGGGAGGACTGTCTGGTCTTCTACTTGCGGGATCTCGCCAGTCCAGATGAAAGACTTGATCGGCATTGGAGTGACTAGCCTACCCCCGAGGTGACGGCCATGTGCATATTTGAGATTCGCGCCGCCCACTCACACGCAAAGCGTTACCCGGGTCCACCGTTACTGTGAGTGCTCCGAGCAGCCCTCTATCTAGTCGCCCAGCCGTCGAGCTCGCTCAGCCCGGCTGGTCGAGAAAGCGCAGCACCGCGAGCACTCGGCGGTGATCCTCGCTGCTGGCGGCGAGGTCGAGCTTGGAGAAGATTCCGGTGACGTGCTTCTCGACGGCGCGCTCGGTGACCACCAGCTCGGCGGCGATCGCTCCGTTCGAGCGTCCCTCGGCCATCAGGCCCAGCACCTCGCGCTCGCGCGGTGTCAGCTGCTCGAGCGGGTCGTCGTCGCGACGGCGGCCGAGCATCTGCGAGACGACCTCGGGGTCGAGCGCCGAGCCTCCGTCGCCCACCCGGCGCACCGCGTCGGTCAGCGCCTCGACGTCGGCGACGCGGTCCTTGAGCAGGTAGCCGAGCCCCTCGGCGCTCTCGGCCAACAGCTCGCGGGCGTAGGCGACTTCGACGTACTGGGAGAGCACCAGGACCGAGACCTGGGGCAGCTCGGCGCGGATCTCGCGCGCCGCCCGCAGCCCCTCGTCGGTGTGGGTCGGCGGCATCCGCACGTCGACGACGGCGACGTCGGGCTTGTGGGCCCGGACCTTGCGCAGCAGCTCCTCGGCGTCTCCGGCCTGGCCGACGACCTCCAAGCCCCCCTCTTCGAGCAGCCGCACCAGGCCCTCGCGCAGCAGGGTCGAGTCGTCGGCGACGACTACTCGCACGGGATCCTCGCCTCCACGGTCGTTCCCTGGCCGGGGCGGCTATGGACTTCGAAGCTGCCTTCGAGTGCGGCGACGCGGTCTTCGAGGCCGCGCAGGCCCGTGCCCGCCTCGGGGTCGGCGCCGCCGACGCCGTCGTCGCGGACCTCGATCTCGACCACCCCGTCGGCGCGGCCGACGCGCACGCTCGCCCCCTCCGCCTCGGCATAGCGAGCGACGTTGGTGAGCGCCTCGGCGACGACGAAGTAGGTCGTCGACTCGATCGGCGCGGGCAGCCGCTCGCTGGGCGCGCCGAGAATCTGCACCGGGACCGGCGAGCGTTCGGCGAGGCCGTCGAGGGCCGCGGCGAGGCCGCGATCAGTGAGCACGGCCGGGTGGATCCCGCGGGCCAGCTCGCGCAGCTCAGCGGTCGCCGCGGCGAGCTCGTCCATCGCCTCGTCGAGCAGCTCGGCGGTCGTCGCCGGGTCCCCCTCGAGCTTGTCGCGGGCCAGCCGCAGGTTCATCGTCAGCGCCATTAGGCGCTGCTGGGCGCCGTCGTGGAGATCGCGCTCGACCCGGCGGCGCTCGGCGTAGCCGGCCTCGACGATCCGCGCCCGCGAGGCCCGCAGCTCCTCCACCTTGGCCCGCAGCTCGGCGTTCAGCTGCTCGTTCTCGGCGCTGAGCGCGGTGGTCATCTCCTCGGCCCGCCCGATCCGCGAGCGCAGCAGCCCCAGCAGGAAGGCGAAGGGGAGGGAGGCGAAGATCGCGATCGAGGCGATGAAGCCGCCGTCTTCGACCGCCTGGGGTATGCCGATCTCGCTGAGGACCAGCTGTGCCAGCAGGATCGTGAAGGCGATCGCCCCGGTGAGGACGACGGGGGTGAGGGCGCGGCGCTGCGCCGGCGTGCTGCGGCGCCAGCGCAGGAAGACGATCACCACGGTCGAGGCGATCCCGAAGGATGCGATCGCGACCTGGAAGGAGTTGATCACGTCGGCGACCGCTTCGTGGCCGGCGATCAGGATCGGGTTCTCCGGGCAGTTCCCGCAGTCGCTCTGGTTGGCCGGGTCGATGAAGATCGCCCAGGCCAGCTGCAGGACCGTCGTCGTCAGGTAGGCCGCGCCGACGACGATGTGCTGGAAGCGGCCCTCGAGGCGGCCGGCGGGGAAGCTGACCAGGAGGTGGACGAGGATCGCGTAGGGGACCGCCGAGCCGACGATCCCGATCGCGAAGACGACACTGTTGCTCGACGCCTGCAGCCCCTGAAAGAAGAAGGTGAAGCCGACAGCCGTCATCAGTGGCCCGATGTTGTTGCCAGGGCGGCGGTCCCAGGCGTAGAGGCCGGTGCCGGCGAAGCTCCAGCCCGCGGTCAGGATCAGGGCCGCGGCCAGGCCCCGGGAGCTGGTGTGGTCGCTGGTCAGGATCAGCGCGCCGCACCCGATCCCGGTCAGGAAGGCGAGCACCCCGAGCGCGATCAGGGCGCGGCGCAGGCTGCTCATCCGGTCAGCTCCGCGAAGGTCTCGCCGCTGAGCTCGCTCTTGGCGATGAAGCCGCGGGCCGGGCTCTCGGCCACCGCGTCGCCGAAGTCGGAGAGGTCGCGGCTGGAGGTGAGGACGATCTCCGGCGCGGCGCCGGTGAGGGCGGCGATCCGGGCGGCGACCTCGAAGCCGTCGAGGTCGGGCAGCTGCACGTCGAGCAGCACCAGGTCGGGATCGAGCTCGCTGGCGGCGGCGATCGCCGCCTCGCCGTCGGCCGCCTCGCCGACCACCGCATAGCCGCTCGCCTCGAGCATCCGTCGGGCGCTGGCCCGGAAGCTGGGGTGGTCGTCGACTATCAGGACGGACGTTGGCACGGCTCGATTGTCCTTCACAACAGGGACTTCGGGGGTACGGGCAGCCACACCCTTTCGGCGCGGAGAGCCGCACCCCAAGACGCCTGTCAGCCGCATTGGAACGCGACTGGCGCGATGTGAAGCTCGACCGGTCCCATCCACTTCCAGACCGAGAGGAACATCATGCAACCGAGAAAGACCAACATCGCGGCCCGCGCCGCCCGCTGGAGCGCCACCCATCGCAAGGTCGCGATCTTCGGCTGGCTGGCCTTCGTCGTCCTGTCGATCGCCGTCGGCGGCGCGGTCGGGCAGAAGCAGCTGACCGACGCCGAAGCGGTCTCCGGCGAGTCGGGCCGGGCCGAGCTGGCGCTCGAACGCGCCGAGCTCAATCCCAACGACGAGCTGGTGCTCGTCCAGAGCAACCGCTTCACCGCGTCCGACCCGGAGTTCGAAGCCGCGGTCGACGAAGCGACGCGACGGCTGGAGGCCGTCCCATCGGTCGAGCAGCTCAGCTCGCCGGTCGGCGGTGGCGGTCAAGTCTCCGCCGACGGGCATGCCGCGCTGATCGAATTCGAGGTCCCCGGCGACAAGACGCAGGCCGAAGAAAGGGTCAACGCAAGCCTCGCCGCGACCGCGGTCGAGATGCAGGCGCTCCTGAAGGCCATGTGCCCGCACGTCGACACGATCACCGTCGCCGATCCCAGGCGTCTGCGCAACAACACGCTGCAGGGCTTCAGCGGTCTGACGTCGACCTTCCACCGGGCGGGCGCATCGTGACGGCCACCTCTCGTGTGCGGCGTACGATCGAGGGCGTCAGCCCTGACAGCACCGCAGCCACTGGCGATCGTCAGGCCCGCAGACGCGCCGCGACGCGCGCAAAGCTCGTCGCAGCGGCCCGCACCCTGTTCGCCGACAAAGGCGTCGACGCCACGCGCATCAACGAGATCACCGACGAAGCCGATGTCGGCTTCGGCTCCTTCTACTCCCATTTCGAGAGCAAGGATGATGTCGTTGCGGCGGTGGTCGAGCAGGAGGCGACGACCGCGGGGGAGGCTATAGACGCGGTGACGCAGGACATCGACGATCCAGCCGAGGTGGTTGCCGTCGCACACCGCACGCTGGTCGAGCGCGCGCAGGAGGTATCCCGAATGGGGATGGCTCCTGGTCCGCCTCGAGGTCGATCACCAGCTGATCTCCCACGCGCTCAATCCCTTCGCCGTCCGCGATCTCGAGCGCGGCATCGCCAGCGGCCGCTTCCGCGTTGACCAACCCAACGTCGCGTTGATCGCCGCAGGTGAGCAATACGTGGCGATG